>JARAXD010000037.1:0-45218 GCA_033793685.1 Streptomyces sp. ME19-03-3
CCGGCCCATGGGGGTGCGCGCACCTGCGACGATCACGGACGTTCGTGCCTGGCTGGTCATGACGCGGCCCCTTTGCACGGAGGGAAGGTTAACGACGGTTTTCAAGGGTGCTGTCAATGTACTGAGGGTGGACCCCGGCGGTCACCCGGCGGAGGGTGTGATCGCGCGCACGTTGCGTGACCACGGGAACCGGCGGTCCACTGGAGTCATGCTGACGCGAATCGACCACATCGGCATCGCCTGCTTCGATCTCGACACGACCGTCGAGTTCTACCGTGCCACCTACGGCTTCGAGGTGTTCCACACCGAAGTGAACGAGGAGCAGGGCGTGCGCGAGGCCATGCTCAAGATCAACGAGACCTCCGACGGCGGGGCCTCCTACCTGCAGCTGCTGGAGCCCGTCCGCGAGGACTGTGCCGTCGCCAAGTGGCTGGCCAAGAACGGCGAGGGGGTGCACCACATCGCCTTCGGCACCGCGGACGTCGACGCCGACGCGGCGGCCGTCCGCGACAAGGGGGTGCGGGTGCTCTACGACAGTCCGCGCAAGGGCTCCATGGGGTCGCGGATCACCTTCCTGCACCCCAAGGACTGCCACGGAGTACTCACCGAGCTCGTCACCTCGGCCAAGGACCACTGACCGCAGGGGACTCGCCCCGGTAGAGTGGCCTGGCGACCCCGGGGTGGGCTGGGGTACCTGCCCGCGCCTCGGCGTGGGATCGGACACAATTCTCCGAAGGCTCCGCGGTGAACGGGGCCCCGGGGAATCTCACTCGGTTGGCGGGTGGGTACACCAGGAGACGGATGGGACCGCGCAGTGCGGGGCTACGACCGCTACGAGGTTGAGGACGACCACCTCTCGCAGTTCGAGGCCGAGATGGAGCGGCTTCGCAAGGAGCGGGACAAGGTCGTCCAGCATGCCGAAGACCTCGGCTACCAGGTCGAGGTGCTGCGCGCCAAGCTGCACGAGGCGCGCCGCAACCTCGCGAGCCGCCCTGCCTACGACAACCTCGGCCACCAGGCCGACCAGTTGCTGCGCAACGCTCAGATCCAGGCCGACCAGTTGCGCGCCGACGCCGAGCGGGAACTGCGCGAGGCCCGCGCCGCGACCCAGCGCCTGCTGCAGGAGCAGGCCGAGCACCAGGCCCGGGTCGAGGCCGAGTGGCACGCCGAGGCCGTCGCCCGGCGCCGCCGGCTGGACGAGGAGCTGGCCGAGCGCCGCACCAACGTCGAGAGCCACGTCAACGAGAACGTGGCCTGGGCCGAGCAGTTGCGGGCCCGCGCCGAGTCCCAGGCGCGCCGGCTCATGGAGGAGACGCGGGCCGAGTCGGAGGCGGCCCTGGCCGCCGCCCGCGCCGAGGCGCAGCGGATCGCCGAGGGCGCCCGCGACCGGCTGGAGTCCGAGGCCGGTGCCGCCCGCGCCGAGGCCGAGCAACTGCTGCGCCGGGCCCGCGCGGACGCCGAGCGGCTGCTGAACGCCGCGGCCGGCCAGGCCCAGGAGGCCACCACCCAGGCCGAGCAGCTGCGCGCCTCCACCCAGAGCGACGCCGACAACGCGCGCACCCAGGCCGGCGAGCTCTCGCGTTCCGCCGAGGAGAAGCTGCGCCAGGCCGAGGAGAAGCTGCGCGAGGCGCAGAGCGAGGCCGACCGGCTCCGCGAGGAGGCCGCCGCCAACGTCGCCAAGCGGCTGGCCACGGTCGACGCCGACAACGAGCAGCGCACCCGTACGGCCAGGGCCGAGGTGGCCCGGCTGGTCGCCGAGGCGACCAAGGAGGCGGAGGCCGCCAAGGCCGAGGCCGAGCAGATCCTCGCCGACGCCAAGGCCGAGGCCGAGCGGCTGCACAGCCAGGCCCAGGAGACCGCCAGGTCGGAGGCGGCCGAGGACGCGGCGGCCGCCCTCGCCAAGGCGGCCCGCACCGCCGAGGAGGTCCTCGACAAGGCCACCGAGGACGCCCGCGCCACCACCCGCGCGGCGAGCGAGGAGGCCGAGCGCATCCGCCGCGAGGCGGAGACCGAGGCGGACCGGCTGCGCAGCCAGGCCGAGGAGTCGGCCGAGGAGCTGCTCGGCACCGCCAAGGACGACACCAAGGAGTACCGCGCCAAGACGGTCGAGCTGCAGGAGGAGGCCCGCAGGCTGCGCGGCGAGGCCGAGCAGCTGCGTGCCGAGGCCGTCGCCGAGGGCGAGCGCATCCGCGGCGAGGCACGCCGCGAGGCGGTGCAGCAGATCGAGGAGGCGGCCAGGTCCGCCGAGGAGCTGCTGACCAAGGCGAAGGCCGACGCCGCGGAGCACCGGCAGAAGGCCACCGCCGACTCGGACAAGGTCCGCACCGAGGCGATCGAGCGGGCCGCGGGCCTGCGCAAGCAGGCCGACGAGCTGCTCGAGCGCGCCCGGGGCGAGGCCGAGCAGGCCCGCACCGAGGCCGAGCAGCAGGCGGAGCAGGTCCGGGGAGACGCCGAGGAGGCGGGCCGGGCGCTGCGCGAGGAGGCCGAGCGGGCCGCCCAGCGGCTGCGCGAGGAGGCCGAGGCCGATCTGGTCCGGCTGCGCGAGGAGGCCGAGCGGCGCATCGCCGCGGCCGAGGAGGCGCTGCGCGAGGCGCGCACCGAGGCGGAGCGGCTGCGCCGCGAGACCGCCGAGGAGGCGGCCACGCTGCGCACGGAGGCCGCCGAGCGGGTCCGCGGGCTCCAGGAGCAGGCCGAGCAGGAGACGGCGCGGCTGCGCGACGAGGCCGCCGCCGACGCGTCACAGACGCGCGCGGAGGCCGAGCAGCTCGCGGTGCGGCTGCGCGGCGACGCCGCCGCCGAAGCCGAGCAGCTGCGCACCGAGGCCCAGGAGACCGCCGACCGGGTCCGGGCCGAGGCGCAGGAGACGGCGGGACGGCTGCGGACCGAGGCGGCCGAGGCGCTGTCCGCCGCCCAGGAGGAGGCCGCGCGGCGCCGCCGGGAGGCCGAGGAGCTGCTGGCCGCGGCCCGCGGCGAGGCCGAGCAGGAGCGCGCGCAGGCCGGTCGCGAGGGCGAGGAGCTGCTGGCGGCCGCCCGCAAGCGGGTGGAGGAGGCCGGCGCCGAGGCGGAACGCCTGGTCGGCGCGGCGGAGCGGCACGCGGCCGAGCTGGTCGGCGCGGCCGAGCAGACCGCGCAACAGGTGCGCGACTCGGTGAGCGGGCTGCACGAGCAGGCCGAGGAGGAGATCGCCGGGTTGCGTTCCGCGGCCGAGCACGCCGCGGAACGCCTGCGGTCCGAGGCCCAGGAGGCCGCGGACCGGCTGCACGCGGACGCCACTGCCGAGCGCGAGCGCGCCACCGAGGACGCCCAGCGGATGCGCCGCGAGGCGCAGGAGGAGGCCGAGGAGGCCCGCCGGCTGGCCGACCGCACGGTGGGCGAGGCCATCGAGGAGGCCGACCGGCTGCGGGCGGAGACCCGCGACGAGGCCAACCGGCAGCGGCTGGAGGCCGCCGAGCAGGCCGACCGGCTGCTCACCGAGGCCGTCGAGGAGGCCGACCGGCTGCGCGCCGACGCGACCGCGCGGGCCGAGGAGACCGTGGGCAAGGCGCAGCGCGACGCCGAACGGCTGGGCATCCTCGCGAAGGACGCCCTCGCCGCCGCGGAGCGCGACGCCGACGAGCGCCGCCGCGCGGCCGAGGAGGCGCTGGGCAGCGCCGAGGCGCAGGCCCGCCGCATCCTGGACGAGGCGCGCGACGAGGCCAACAAGCGCCGTACGGAGGCGGCCCAGCAGGCCGACCAGCTCATCACCAAGGCCCGCGCGGAGGCGGAGCGGCTGGGCATCCTCGCCAAGGACGCCCTGGAGTCCGCGGAGCGGGACGCCGAGGCGGCCCGCGCGGAGTCCGACCGGATCCGCGACGAGGCCCGCGAGGACGCCAACAAGCGCCGCGCCGAGGCCGCGGAGCAGGCGGACGAGCTCGTCTCCCGGGCGCAGGCCGAGGCCCTCAAGATCGGCACCGCCGCGGAGGAGCAGGCCGACACGATGGTCGGCGCGGCCCGCATGGAGGCGGAGCGGATCGTCGCGGGGGCCACCGCGGAGAGCAACGCCACTGTGGAGCGCGCCCGCACGGACGCCGACACGCTGCTCGAGGAGGCTCGCAGGGACGCCACCGCCATCCGCGAGCGCGCGCAGGAGCTCCGGCAGCGGGTCGAGGCCGAGGTCGAGGAGTTGCACGAGCGGGCCCGTACCGAGTCGGCCACCACGATGAAGTCGGCGGGCGAGCGGGTCGACAAGCTGGTCGAGGCCGCCACGGAGCAGTTGGAGCAGGCGGAGGCCAAGGCCCGCGAGCTGGTCGCGGACGCCGAGGCGCGGGCCGAGGAGACGCGGTCCACCGCGAGCACGGAGGCGAGCAGGGTCCGCATCGCCGCGGTGAAGAAGGCGGAGGAGCTGCTCAAGGGGGCGGAGCAGAAGAAGAACGAAGCGGAGCGCGAGGCGGAGCGGGTGCGCAACGAGGCCCGCGCCGAGGCCGAGCGCATCGTGACCGAGGGCAAGAAGGAGCTCGAGGTGCTGAGCCGGCGCCGCCAGGACATCAACGCGGAGATCACCCGTGTGCAGGATGTCCTCGAGGCACTGGAGTCGTTCCAGCAGCCGACCGAGGGGGGCAAGGGCAACAATCAGAACGCGACGCAGAACGGCAAGAACGCGGTCACTGCCGGTGCGGCAGCCGGTACGGGCCGGACAGGGAGCAAGCGCTCCGACGATGCGCCACTCGATTGAGCGGTCATTGTGCACAGTTACCGGACAGTGACTGTAGGACACGCCGCTTGGGCCCCTAGGATTCCCCCCATCACCCCACCCGGTCTGAATTGACAGGAACCCCATGAGCGACACTTCCTCCCCCTTCGGCTTCGAGCTCGTGCGGCGTGGATACGACCGCGGGCAGGTGGACGACCGCATCACCAAGCTGGTCGCCGACCGTGACAGCGCATTGGCCCGGATCAACGCACTCGAGAAGCGCATCGAGGAGCTCCACCTCGAGACGCAGAACGCACAGGCCCAGGTCAACGACGCGGAACCGTCCTACGCCGGTCTCGGCGCACGTGTCGAGAAGATCCTCCGCCTCGCCGAGGAGGAGGCGAAGGACCTGCGCGACGAGGCCCGCCGAGCGGCCGAGCAGCACCGGGAGCTGGCCGAGTCCGCCGCCACCCAGGTGCGCAACGACGCCGAGTCCTATGCCGCCGAGCGCAAGACGAAGGCGGAGGACGAGGGCGAGCGCATCGTCGAGAAGGCCAAGGGTGAGGCCGGTCAGCTGCGGGCGGACGCGCAGAAGGACGCGCAGGCCAAGCGCGAGGAGGCGGACGCCCTCTTCGAGGAGACCCGCGCCAAGGCGGCCCAGGCCGCGGCGGACTTCGAGACCAACCTGGCCAAGCGCCGCGAGCAGTCCGAGCGTGACCTGGCGTCCCGTCAGGCCAAGGCCGAGAAGCGGCTCGCCGAGATCGAGCACCGCGCCGAGCAGCTCCGCCTGGAGGCCGAGAAGCTGCGCACCGACGCCGAGCGCCGCGCCCGCCAGACGGTGGAGACCGCCCAGCGCCAGGCCGAGGACATCGTGGCCGACGCGAACGCCAAGGCGGACCGCATCCGCAGCGAATCCGAGCGCGAGCTGGCGGCGCTCACCAACCGCCGCGACAGCATCAACGCCCAGCTGACGAACGTCCGCGAGATGCTGGCCACGCTGACCGGCGCGGCCGTCGCCGCGGCCGGCGCCCCCGCCGACGACGAGCCCGTCTCGCGCGGCGTCCCGGCCCAGCGCTGAGGCCGCGGAGCCCCTGGCGCGCACCGGGCCCCCGCCTCCTCGGCGGGGGCCCAGTCGTGTGCGGGAAGGCGTAAACGGGGGCGGGAATTCCGCGTGCGTGGCGCGCCTCGGCCACATAGTGTATGCGGCATGATCGAGCTACAGGGGCTGACCAAGCGGTACGGCGACAAGACCGCCGTGGACGACCTCACCTTCACGGTGCGACCAGGGGTGGTCACCGGCTTCCTCGGTCCCAACGGGGCGGGGAAGTCGACGACGATGCGCATGATGCTGGATTTGGACAATCCGACCAGCGGCAGCATCCGCATCGACGGGAAGCACTACCGCGAGCTCCACGAACCCCTGAAGCACATCGGGGCGTTGCTCGAGGCCAGGGCGGTCCACGGCGGACGCACGGCGTACAACCACCTGTTGTGCCTGGCGCAGTCCAACCGCATCCCCACCCGCCGGGTCGACGAGGTGCTGGAGGTCGTCGGTCTCGCCCCCGTCGCCAAGAAGCGCTCCAAGGGTTTCTCCCTCGGTATGGGACAGCGCCTCGGCATCGCCGCGGCGCTGCTCGGCGACCCCGAGATCCTGATGTTCGACGAGCCGGTCAACGGGCTGGACCCGGAGGGCATCCACTGGATCCGCAACCTGATGAAGGGGCTGGCCGCCCAGGGCCGCACGATATTCGTCTCCAGCCACCTCATGAGCGAGATGGCGCTGACCGCCGACCACCTGATCGTGATCGGTCGCGGGAAGCTCATGGCGGACACGACGATGGCCGACTTCATCGCCGCGAACTCCCGCTCCTATGTGCGCGTCCGCACTCCCGAGCCGGAGAAGTTCAAGGACGCGCTGGCGGACGCGTCGATCTCCGTGGTGATCGACGACGGGGGCGCCTTCGAGATCGAGGGCGCGGAATCGGCCAAGATCGGCGAACTCGCCGCCCGCCACCGTCTGGTGCTGCACGAGCTCAGCACCCAGCAGGCCTCCCTGGAGCAGGCCTTCATGCAACTCACCGCCGAGTCGGTGGAGTACCACGCCGGTGGACCCGTAGCGGAGGGCGGCGAGGCCGCCGCTCCCGCGCCCCAGTGGGGCGCCGCCTGGAACACGCGCGCCGGAAAGGAAGCCTGACATGGCAGCGACCACCGCTGTTCTGCAGTCGGAGTGGACCAAGGTCAGGACCGTCCGGTCGACCGTGTGGACGCTGGCCGCCGCCACCGTCCTGACCATCGTCATCAGCGGGCTGTTCTGCCTGCTCTTCCGCACCCAGTGGGACAACCTGGAGGAGGGCGCCCGAGCGCAGTTCGACGCCACCAACCAGAGCCTGTCCGGCCTCTTCTTCGGCCAGCTCGCGCTGATCACCTTCGGCGTACTGATCATCTCCAGCGAGTACAGCACGGGCATGATCCGTGCCTCGCTCTCGGCGGTGCCGCAGCGCGCGACCTTCTACTTCTCCAAGGTCGCCGTCGCGGCCGGCATCACCTTCGTCCTCGGGGTGATCGTCAGCTTCCTGTCCTTCTTCGTCGGGCAGGCCGTCCTCGGCGGGGACCGCGACGCCTCGATCAGCGACCCGGGTGTGCTGCGCGCGGTCTTCGGGGCCGGCCTCTACATGACGCTGATGGTGCTCTTCGCGGTCGGCGTCGCGACGATGCTCCGCAGTCCGCTGGTCTCGCTGGGCGTCCTCATCCCCTTCTTCTTCCTGGTCTCCGGGATCCTCACGGCCGTGCCGGGCGCCAAGGACGTGGCCCGGTACTTCCCGGACCAGGCCGGCAGCACGATCATGCGGGCGACGATCCCGCCGAACGACCCCGCGCCGTACGGTCCGTGGGGAGGACTCGGCATCATGGCGCTGTGGGTGGTCGTCGCGCTGATCGGCGGCTACGCGCTGCTGAAGAGGCGGGACGCCTGAGGGCCCCTGGGTAGTCCGGGCCTGGGAGTGGGAACCGGTCCTGCGCCGTTCCCGCCCCGCCACCGTTCCCGACCCGCCACCGTTCCCGACCCGCCGCCGCGGGTAGGCGACGCCGACGGCGTACGCCGCCCGGTCCTGCTCGCGGTCAGCACGTCAGCGCGGCGTACGCGGGGCGCTCGCCCGGCTCGGCGTCCGGCCCGGGATAGCGGGCTTGCGCCCCGCGCTCAGTACCGCGGGGCGTTGCGGGACCGCTGGAGCCGTGCGCCCCGGCGGTCTCTGGCGTTCCAGCAGGCGGTGTGCCAGTGGCGCCGGTCCTCCACGCCGCCGAACTCCGGCCAGGCAACCAAGTGGCCGACGCCCTGCGGGATCTCCTGGTCGCAGCCGGGGCAGCGGTAGCGCTTGCCGCCCGTGCTGCCGGCGAGTTGCCGGACGGTCCACTGCTCGCCCTGCCAGCTCTCCACGCGCTCCGGACCTCGGGCCGGTCCGGCCTCGGGTCGCTCCTCGGCTCTGCCGGCGGCGCCCTTGGGGCGGTTTCGGCGCGGGGACACGGGCACACACCTCATGTGGTTCGGGGGACTCGGGCCGCTTCCCAGCGTACGCGCCACGCGCGCCGCGCCGGGTACCCGGTCGGCCCACCGCCGTTCGGCACCCGCGGGCCGTCCGACCGTGAACAGCCCCCCACCGGGCCGCCCGACAGGGGCAGCCCGGTGTTCGTCGTGGAGCAGCGGCCGGGAGAGACACTGACGATCGCCCACCGCCTCCTCCGTCACGTCCCCCTCGACCTCGGCCCCCCGGCGCGGGGACGGCCGGCGGCCGCGGCCGCTCCGGGGTGACGTCGAGGGGGCGCGCGCCGGTGGCACCGCCGCGGCCGCCGTTTCGCGACGACCGCGCCTCGCCGTGCAGGACGGTGCGCGAGCCCACCGGGCCGCCTGAACGCCCGCTCGGGGGGCTCACGGTCATGCGGCCTCGCCGCCTCCGGCAAGGGCTCGCCGGAGTACACGGGGCCGTCCCCCACCGCTGCCGCGCCCGGTACCCCGCCCTCGGACCACGGCCCGGAAAAATCATGAAATCGCGATAGCCAGACCGTGCCTTTGGCACGTGTCAGGCGTTGATGCCCGTAGGGGAGCCGCGTCGGGCACTGAGGAAGGGGTGAAGCACGATGCGTGTCGGTACTTTCGTCCTCGCCGCCCAGTTCCCGGGGCAGGGACCGGGGGAGGCACTGCACCGCGCGGTGCGGTCCGCGGAAGCGGCCGAGAGGGCCGGACTGGACTGCGTATGGCTGGCGGAGCACCACTTCGTGCCGTACGGCGTGTGCCCGTCGGCCGTGACGCTCGCCGCGCTGCTGCTGGGCAGGACGCGCCGGATCGGGATCGGGACGGCCGTGAGCGTGCTGCCGACCGCGCACCCCGTGGCGCTCGGCGAGCAGGCCGCACTGCTGCACATCACCTCGGGCGGGCGTTTCACGCTGGGGGTGGGGCGCGGCGGCCCATGGGTGGACCTGGAGGTCTTCGGCGCCGGGCTCGCCGCCTTCGAGAGCGGTTTCCCCGAGTCGCTGGACCTGCTGCTGCGGTGGCTGCGCGAGTCGCGCGTGGGGGCCTCGGGCGGACGTTTCACCTTCCGGGAGGTCGACGTCGTGCCGCGGGCCGACGACGAGTTCGAGGCGCCCTGCGGGCCGCCCGTCGTCGTCGCCTGCACCTCACCGGGCAGCGTCCGGCTCGCGGCGCACAGGGGCCTGCCGATGCTGCTCGGCATGCACTGCGGCGACGAGGAGAAAGCTGCCATGGTCGCAATGTGGCAGGCGGAGGCGCGCGATGCCGGGCTTTCACCCGAAATGGTGGCCACGGCGGAACATGTCTCCGCGGGCGTCCTCCAGATCGCCGACCGCCGCGCGGACGCCGTCGAGACGCTCACCAAGGCGATGCCCGGCTGGCTCCGGCAGGGCCTCGCCGCGCACCGCACGGTCGACGGCCGGCCCCGAACGATGCGCGATCCGCTCGCCTACACCGAACTCCTCTGCGATCTCCACCCCGTCGGCCCGCCGGCGCTGTGCGCCGACCGTCTGGCCGCCACCTTCGAGCGGACCGGCATCCGCCGCTTCGCCCTCCTCGTCGAGGGCTCCGGCGATCTCGCGGCCACCGAGGAGAACGTGGCGCGACTCGGCGGGGAAGTGCTCCCGCAATTGGCCTGATTGAACCATCACAGAGCAGTTGGGCGGCCAACGGCGGGAGCACCGCGCCCGGTTCAGCAGTCCCGCAGTTCCGGCGACTGGTTCAGCAGTTGCGCGCGTACGGACGTGAAGGTCGCGTAACGCTCGTCGACCGCCGGGTCCAGGGGGAACACCGCGACCCGGTGGCAGTTCTGGAACGCCAGCCGGACCCCGAAGTGCCGCTGCAGGGCGCCGCGTATCGCGTCACTCGCCAGGGCGCGGAGCAGCTGGCCGCGGGCGTGCTCGTCCGGCGGGGGTACCTGGTTGTCGGCGAACGGTCCGCCGTCCACCTTGAGTTGTGCCGCCAGAGAGCTGATCATGTCCCATGCGTAAGGCAGGGAGGTCCGGACGCAGTCGACGAATTCCCGTTCGTCGACCTCGCCTCGCTCGGCCTGCTCGAGGAGGGCCGGTGAGACGTCGAGCGACATGAGTACTCCTCTCGTGACCCCCCTGTCCGAGGAGTCAGACGGACTACGGGCAGAAGCCGCCCAGTGTTCCCCCGCGCGACGGCCTCCATCCACAACCGTAGGCGGAGAGGTCCCACGGCACTAGGCGCGAGCGCTCACAACAGGCCATTTTCCGACCGCGCCCGGTAGCGAGTAACGTTGCCGACCATGCGTCTCGTCATCGCCCGCTGCTCCGTGGACTACGCGGGCCGGCTCTCCGCCCATCTGCCGTCGGCGACCAGGCTGCTCCTGGTCAAGGCCGACGGCAGCGTCTCCATCCATGCCGACGACCGTGCCTACAAGCCGCTGAACTGGATGTCGCCGCCCTGCACGCTCAAGGAGGGCGAGGACGGGGTCTGGACGGTCACCAACAAGGCGGGCGAGCAGCTGATCATCACCATCGAGGACGTGCTGCACGACTCCACGCACGAACTCGGCGTCGACCCCGGCCTGATCAAGGACGGCGTGGAGGCCCACCTCCAGGAGCTGCTGGCCGACCGCATGGAGGTGCTCGGCGAGGGCTGGAGCCTGGTCCGCCGCGAGTACCCGACCGCCATCGGCCCGGTCGACATCCTGTGCCGGGACGCGTCCGGCACGACCGTCGCGGTCGAGATCAAGCGGCGCGGCGAGATCGACGGCGTCGAGCAGCTCACGCGCTACCTCGAGCTCCTCAACCGGGACCCCCTGCTGGCACCCGTGAAGGGCGTCTTCGCCGCACAGGAGATCAAGCCGCAGGCGCGGGTCCTCGCCACGGACCGCGGCATCGACTGCGTCGTCCTGGACTACGACGCGCTGCGCGGCATCGAGGACGACAAGCTCCGCCTCTTCTGACGGACGCCGCCTCCTCCCCCGCCCCGCCGGGAGCGGTGGGACGCGGCCGGCGTCCCGGCAGCCGCCGGGACGCCGTGTCGGACGCGGGTCAGGCGAGCGTGCGGGGGGCGCCGGGAGCGCCCGGCAGCCCGGTGCGGGTGAGGTAACTCTCCGGTGCGCTCGCGCTCGCGGAGGCGCCGTCGCCACCGCCGCCGTCGGCGCCCGAGCCGCTCGGGGTGGGTGTGGCGCTCCCCGGGTCGGTCGGCGTCGTCGACGGGGATCCGGACTGGCCGCCGTCGGTCGGGTCGCCGGTGCCGCCGGAGTCGTTTCCGCCGCCGGTGGCGGGACCACCGTCCGTGCTTCCGCCGCCGGTGGCGGGGCCACCTGAGCCGCCGCCGTGCGAACCGCCGCCGGTGACCGGGCCACCGCCCGTGGAGGAGCCGCCGCCGGTTCCGCCCCCGGTGCCGCCGTCGGTGCCACCGCTGTCACCGCTGGTGCCGTCGGTGCTGCCACCGGACACGGACCCGCCCGCGGCGCCGCCGGTCGGCCCCCCCTGCGTGGCGGCGGCGTCGGTGCCACTGGCCGAGGGGTGGGGCCGCCGGGTGGAGCCGGGGCTCGGTATGTCCTCGGCCGGGACGCCGTCGTCGGCGTCGTCCCCCCGGGTGGACTCGACCGGCTGCACGTTCGTGGGGGTGTTCCCGTCGCCGCCGGAGGCCGTCGCGCCGAGGGTGACGACGGTGCCGAGCACCGCCGCCAGCAGCACGCCGGCGCCGGCGGCGGCGAGGTTGCGGCGCGAGCCGGTGAGGGCGATCCGGCGCGGGGCGGCGGCCGCCGCGGCGACGCTCTTGCTGATGATCGTCGTGGGCGCCTCGGACCTGTCGCTGCCCGCCGCAGGGGTCTGCACGCCGGCGAGGCCGGGGCCCGCCCCCGGGCCTCCCTCCCGGTCCGTGACGAGCGCGAGGGTGCGGCGCCCCACCATGCCGCCCTGACGGTCCGCCAGGGCGCCGCGCAGGGCTATGGAGGCCTCCAGTTCGCTGCGGGCCCGGTCCAGGTTGCCGAGGCACAGCGCCAGGACGCCGAGTTCGTGGAGGAAGTACGCCTCCTCGGCCACCTCCCCGGCGAGCCGGGCGGCCTCCTGGCCGACGCGCAGCGCACGCTCCCACGCGCTCCAGTGCAGGGCGGCGGCGAGGACGGGCGCCACCGTGCGGGCCAGGAGCACCGCCGCGCTCGTGTATCCCCCGTCGCGGGCGGCGCCCAGCGCGGCCAGGATGGCCTCCGCCTCGGCGGCGACGCGCCGCGGGGTGACCGAGCGGTGCCCGGCCCACCAGGCGTAGTGCTGGGCGGCGGCCAGCGCCTGCGGGGAGCCCTCGGCGGCGGCCGCGGCGGCCAGTCCGCCGTCGAGACCCAGTTGCCGGCTCACTCCGGCCGCCAGGCGGTGGTGCGCGGCGACCGGCACGGCGAGCCCGACGGCCACGATCTCGCCGAGCGCGGCATCGCCGCGGGTGTCGCCGACGAGCGCCGGCAGGTGCGACGGGTGCGGGCACTCGCCGCCCAGGGCCACGGCGAAGCGCAGCGCCTCCTGGGCCGAGGCACCGAGGCGGGAGGCGAGCAGGGCGGCGGGAGCTGCGCTCTCGGCGAGCGAGGGCAGCGGCACATGGGCGGCCGACGCGCCCGGTTCGGCACCGACGGGTGGGTCGGCGGGCATCTCGCCGGGGTCTCCGTCCCCGGTCTGCGCGTCGCCCCACACCGACTCGTCGGCCGCGAGGATCTCGGCCCCGAGGGCGTCGCGCTGCCGCAGGAGCGCACCGGCCTGGACGAAGCGCAGCGGCAGGCCCTCGGACTCGAACCACAGGTCGGCCGCCCAGGCGGCCTCGTCCTCCGCCAGGGGACGGCCGGCCGAGAGCTCCAGCAGTTCGAGGCAGGCGACCCGGGTCAGCCCGGGGAGGAAGACCTCCTCGACCGCGGAGTCGGTGGCGGGGGCCGGCACGTCGGGCGTGGCCGACATCACGAAGGCGCACTCGGGCGCCGCCGCGAGCACTTCCTCCAGGGCGGCCCCGCCGAACTCCAGGTCGTCCAGCACGACGACGGCGCCGACGTCGCGTAGCAGTCGCAGCAGACGGCCGCGGTCGGGACGGTGGAACTCGGCGTCGTAGACGGTGCCGAACAGCTCCTGCAGCAGGTCGGCCGGGGTCCGCCGGTAGCCGGACAGACGGATCACGCCGTCGGGGGCAAGGCCCTCGCAGGACTCGGCGACCGCGTCGAGCAGCACGCTGCGACCCGCGCCGGAGGGCCCGGTGACGCGTACCGAGCGGCCCCGGGAGAGCAGCCGCACCAGGCGCTCGCGCTCCTCCTCCCGCTCCAGCAGCGGCAGCTCGGGCGCCCGGGGCCCCGGCGGCACCGTCGGGCGGGCGGCGGCGGTCAGGGCGGCGCGCTCCCCCGCCGTGCGCCGTACCGGGGCCGGCAGGTCGCCGGGGGCTAGGGCCGCGACCTCGCTGCCGTCGACGGGGTTGAGGGTCAGTCTGTAGTCGCCCACGACCAGTTCGACGACGCGTGGTGCGCCGCCGTCCGCCGTGCCGGCGCCCACCTCGAGGGCGAGCGGGTCGCGCGGCGGCCGGGCGACGCGCGGCAGCGGCGCGGTGCGCTCCAGCGCGCCGCCGGCCGGTGTCGCGTCGGTGAAGCTCGTGGAGTCCTGCTGTGCGCCGTGCTCGTCAGCGGTCATGTCGGGTCCGTGTGGGTCCATTGGTCTCCGCCCCCTGTGCGTCGCAGCGGGGCCCACCGGGCCCGCGGTTGCGCCGTCGGACCGGTCCGGCTCCCCTCCTCGGCGTACGGGGTTGAGGCACGCCGGAACCGAACCCTAAACCTTGCCACGGTGGGCGCGTAGCCCAGGGCCGCCATCCCGCCCTTGCGTCCGAACTTGTCCGGGTTACCGCATCCGCGGGGGTGCGCCCGGTGGGTGCCCTGGGTCCGCGGCAGTGCGTGCCCCTAGGTCCGCGGCAGTGCCTCCGCGGCGATTCCCCCCTCGATGACCAGGATGCGGTGCAGCCGCGTGGCGACCAGCAGCCGCTGCATCTGCGCGGGTACGCCCCGCAGGACGAGGCGCCGGTCGGCCCGGCCGCAGCGGCGGTGCGCCCCCATGATGACCCCCAGACCCGTCGCGTCCCACGAGTCGAGTTCCGTCAGGTCGAGCACGAGGTCGCCGTGGCCACCGTCCACCGCGCAGTGCAGGACCTTGCGGGCGTCCGCCGCGGTGCGGACGTCGAGGCGGCCCCCGACGACCAGCTCGGCGTGATCGCCCGTGATGTGCATGACGCCTCCCCGAGAAGTGCATGGGTGGAAACTGCCGTGGTTCTACGTAACTGACGGTCCGTCGCACGAAGAGGTTGCCGTCTGTGAGCGAACCGATACCGAATTCACCCTCGCGAGTGATGGGAGAGGCCCGAGGGGCCCAGCCCGCCGATCCTCCGCACCGGGCCGGGTCCGCCCCGTTGACGCACGGTCAGTACCGGTAGAAGCCCTCGCCGCTCTTGCGGCCGAGCACGCCCGCGTCCACCATGCGCCGCATGAGCTCCGGCGGGGCGAACTTCTCGTCCTGGGACTCGGCGTAGATGTTGTCGGCGGCGTGCAGCAGGATGTCGACCCCGGTGAGGTCGGCGGTCGCCAGGGGCCCCATCGCGTGCCCGAAACCGAGCTTGCAGGCGATGTCGATGTCCTCGGCCGTGGCGACACCCGACTCGTGGAGTTTGGCCGCCTCGACGACCAGGGCCGCGATCAGCCGGGTGGTGACGAAGCCGGCCACGTCCCGGTTGACGACGATGGTCGTCTTGCCGACCTCCTCGGCGAAGGCCTTGGCGCGCGCCAGGGTCGCGTCGCTCGTCTTGTACCCGCGGACGAGTTCACACAGCTGCATGAGGGGCACCGGCGAGAAGAAGTGGGTGCCGACCACGCTCTCCGGGCGCTCCGTCACCGCTGCGATCTTGGTGATCGGGATGGCGGAGGTGTTGGAGGCCAGCACCGCGTCCGCCTTGGCGATCTTGTCCAGGGCGCGGAAGATCTCCTGCTTGACCTCGATCTTCTCGAAGACGGCCTCGACCACGATGTCGGCGTCGGCGGCCGCGTCCAGGTCGGTGGTGGTGGTGATGCGCGCGAGCGCGGCGGCCGCGTCCTCGGCGGCGAGCTTGCCCTTGGCGACGAACTTCCCGTAGGACGCCTCGATGCCGCCCCTGCCGCGGGCCAGCGCCTCGTCCGTGATGTCACGCAGGACGACCTCGTAACCCGCCTGTGCGGACACCTGCGCGATGCCGGAGCCCATCAGGCCGGCTCCGATGACGGCGAGCTTCTTCGCCACGGCACACACCAATCTTCTCGATGCTGTTGCCGGGACCCTAACGGTGCGCCGCGCGGGAGCGCAGCAGGAAGTAAGGCGGGTCACCCTGTGTCCTTCGTCGCACAGTTGAGGGTCCGCGCGCCCAGTTGCTGCCGGGCCGCGTCCAGTTTGACCGGGACCTCCCCCGGAGTCGGTTTCCGGCTCCGCTGCCACGGGACCGCCACGGTGCGCGCCCCGGGCGCGGCCTGACTACGCTCGACACATGGTCAATCTGACGCGCATCTACACGCGGACCGGGGACGACGGCACCACCGCCCTCGGCGACATGAGCCGCACCGCCAAGACCGACAGCCGCATCTCGGCCTACGCGGACGCCAACGAGGCCAACGCGGCGATCGGTGTGGCACTCGCGCTCGGCGCGCTCCCCCAGGAGGTCGCGACCGTCCTCGTACGGGTCCAGAACGACCTCTTCGACGTCGGCGCGGACCTCGCCACGCCCATCGTCCCCGACCCCAAGTACCCGCCGCTGCGCGTCGAGCAGTCATACGTCGACCGGCTGGAGGCGGACTGCGACCGCTTCCTGGAGGAGCTGGAGAAGCTGCGCAGCTTCATCCTGCCCGGCGGGACCCCGGGCGCCGCGCTGCTCCACCAGGCCTGCACGGTCGTCCGCCGCGCCGAGCGGTCCACGTGGGCCGCGCTCGAGGAGCACGGCGAGACGATGAACCCGCTCACCGCCACCTACCTCAACCGGCTCTCCGACCTGCTCTTCATCCTGGCCCGTACGGCCAACAAGGAGGTCGGCGACGTGCTGTGGGTGCCGGGCGAGAACCGCTGAGCCCGCCCGTTCAAAGGCGCGGCCGCTCGGCCGGCTCCCGCTTGGGAGCGAGCGTGTAGCTCACCGCGACGACGGCGTGGATCGCCACCGCCGCCGCCATCCGCAGCTGCCACTCCCGCAGGGCCGTCGTGCGTCCGGCGTCCGCGACGAACCGGACGGCTAGTTGCAGCAGGGCGGCGGCGACGGCCGCGGACACCGCGGTGCGGCCGAGCAGCCGCCACTCGTGCACCGCTCGGGCCCTGCCGTACCTCGGCGCCGGCGACGGCTTCGGGCCGCCCGCGAAGCGGTGCGCGAAGCGGGCGTCGGCCCAGCGGACGACGAAGTGGCCGTAGCCGGCCGAGAAGCCGACGTACGCGGCGGCGAGACCGTGCCGCGCACCAGCCGTGCCGCCCTCGCGCAGATCGGCCGCGGCGGCGGCGAGCAGCACCAGGTCCGCCAGCGGCACGCACGCCAGGAGGGCGGCCCCCGCCCGGGGCCGGCGCAGCAGGTACCGCACGGCGAGCCCGGTGCAGAGCAGCACCCAGAAGGCGATCTCGCACCCGACGATCAGCGTCACCACCATGCCGCCAGGCTCCCGGAGACGGCCGCCGGGCGCGTCGTCGGCGCTGATGAGTCCCGTGAGTCCCGGCTGCATCCTTCGGTGTACGCGCGGGCTCCGACCACCGGCCGACGCGCACCGTCCGCGCCACGTGCTGAGATGGCCCCATGACGACCACCGCCGCCCGGCGCCCGCACCGCGACGACGTGCTGATCGCCGCGGCGGGGCTCGCGGGGGGCCTGGCCATGTGGGCGTTCGGGCTCTACACCCACTCCGGGAACCATCCGGCGGGCGACCACCGCTGGCTGCCGCTGCTCCCCCTGGTGGTCATGGCCGGCTCCGAACTGCTGCGGCGGACCGCGCCTCGCGTCGCGATCGTCGTCGGCGCGTTCACTGTCTGCGCGGACTTCGTGATCGGTTCGCTGCTGGTGACCGTGCTGATGTTCACCGACCTGGTGTACGCCGCCGTCCTGTACGGGCCGAAGCGGCTGAGCCGGGTCGTGCCGGTCGTCAGCGTGCTCACCACGGCCGCGCTCACCGCCACCGCCGTGGCGGTGCAGCCGGTCGCCGAGTCCCTGCTGATCGGTGTGGTCGGCGCGCTGGTATCGGTGGCCCCCGCCTCGACGGGCGTGATCGTGCGCCGGCACCGCGACGAGGCTGCCCTGGAGCGGCTGCGTGCGGAGCAGACGGCGCTCCTCGCCGAGCTGGACCGCCGGGAGGCGGTGGGCCGCGAGCGGGCCCGGATGGCCCGCGAACTGCACGACATGGTGGCGGGCCGGCTCTCCGCGATCGCCATCCACTCCACCGCCGCACTGTCCCTGGACCGTCACGAGGGCCCGGCCCGCGAGGCGCTCGCGGTGATCCGGGAGAACAGCGTGGACGGCCTGTCCGAGATGCGCCGGCTGATCGGGCTGCTGCGCGACTCCGCGGGCGAGGACGGCGAGCCGGTGCCCGTCCCGCGGCTGGCCGGTCTGGACGCGCTCCTGGAGCGGATGCGGGCGGCGGCCCCGCACTCGGACTTCGTGCTGCGCGACGAGCGCCCCGGGGGCGCCGTCGCGCTGCCCGCGCCGGTGGAGCTGGCGGCGTACCGGATCGTGCAGGAGTCCCTGACCAACGCCCTCAAGCACGCGGCCCCGGGCCAGGTGCCGGTGGTGCTGGAGCAGGACGCCCGGGCGCTGACGGTGACCGTGGCGAGCCCCTGGGGGAGCGGTGGGGGGCACGGCTCCGGTCCCCGGGCTCCCGGCTCCGGCAGCGGGCTGATCGGGATGCGGGAACGCACGGAACTACTGGGCGGCACCTTCGAGGCGGGCCGGGAGGGAACGACATGGCGGGTGAGGGCGGTACTGCCCATGGAGGGGAGCGCATGATCCGGGTGGTGGTCGCCGAGGACCAGTCCGCGGTACGGGCTGGGCTGGTGCTCATCCTGAGGTCGGTGCCCGACATCGAGGTGGTGGGCGAGGCGGCGGACGGCGAGGCCGCGGTCGGCGCCGCCCGCGAGCTGCGGCCCGACGTGATCCTCATGGACCTGCAGATGCCGCGGATGGACGGGGTCTCCGCGACCCGGGAGATCGTCGCGCAGGGGCTGGCCGACGTCCTCGTCCTGACCACGTTCGACCTGGACGAGTACGTCTTCGGGGCGCTGCGCGCGGGCGCCGCGGGCTTCCTGCTGAAGGACACCGAGGCGGACCGGCTGATCGAGGGCGTCCGGCTGGTCGCCCGCGGTGAGGGCATGATCGCGCCCGCGGTGACCCGACGGCTGATCGGCGAGTTCGCCCGACCCCGGCCGCGTCCCGCCTCCGATCACGTGGCCCTGGGCACGCTGACGCCGCGGGAGCGGGAAGTGCTGGTCTGCGTGGGCGAGGGCCTGTCCAACGCGGAGATCGCGGTGCGGCTGGAGATGGCGGAGGCCACGGCGAAGACGCACGTCAGCCGCATGCTGGCCAAGCTGGAGCTGCGCAGCCGCGTACAGGCGGCGGTACTGGCGCAGGAGTTGGGGCTGACCGCGCGGCCGTAGGGCCGTCGCCGTCAGGCGACGTTGACCCTCTGCCCGGGAGGGGCGGCCTCGAGCCAGGCGAGGAAGCCGGTGAGGGCGTCGTCGCTCATGGCGAGTTCCAGACGGGTGCCGCGGTGTTCGCAGACCAGGATGACGGCATCGGAGAGGAGCGCCAGTTCCTCCTGTCCCTCCGGCAGCCGGCGGTGCAGCACCTCGATGGCGGAGCGCTCGAGCTCCCGGCGGGGCCGGGGCGCGTAGGAGAAGACCCGGAACCACTCGATCCGGTCACCGCTGTAGCGGGCCACTCCGTAGGCCCAGCCCTTGCCGGAGGGCTCGCCGGCGGCGGTGGGCGGCATCCGCAGGCTGCAGTCGAAGGTGCCGCCGGGCCGCTGGATGAGCCGGCGTCGCAGCCCGAAGACGAACAGCCCCAGCAGCGCCACCGCCACCAGGGCCCCGCACACCTGAAAAGCGAGGATCACGCCCACCGACCTCCTCGCTCCATGTCACGGATAGGGATACTGCAGCCGCGGGACACCCTCGTGGGCCTCCCGCGGCTCATGGCCCAGTGGGCCGGGTGCTCAGCGCGACCCGCTGGTCGCGGCGATCAGCCGGACCTCGGCCCGGCGCTCACCGGCGGCGTCGGCGTCGGCCTTCGCGCGCTCCAGAGCCCGCTCCGCACGCTGGACGTCGATCTCCTGGGCGAGCTCGGCGATCTCCGCCAGCACCGACAGCTTGTTGTCCGCGAAGGAGACGAAGCCGCCGTGCACCGCCGCGACGACGGTGCCGCCGTCGCTGGTGCGGATCGTGACCGGACCGGACTGGAGCACCCCCAGCAGCGGCTCGTGGTTCGGCATGACGCCGATGTCGCCGGACTCGGTGCGTGCGACGACAAGAGTGGCCTCGCCGGACCAGACACTGCGGTCCGCTGCGACCAGCTCGACGTGCAGCTCAGCCAAGATGGCTCCTCGGGTCGGCACCCACCGCTGTCCGGCGGGTGCATAAAACAAAGGATAACGGGGGTGCGGCAAGGGGGCGGACACAGGGTCCGCCCCCTGCCACGGTGAGCCGTCGGGCGACGGGCGTCAGCTGACGCCGAGCTCGCGGGCGTTGCGCTCGAGGTCCTCGATGCCACCGCACATGAAGAACGCCTGCTCAGGGAAGTGGTCGTACTTACCGTCAGCGATGGCGTTGAACGCGGAGATCGACTCGTCCAGCGGGACGTCGGAACCGTCGATACCGGTGAACTGCTTCGCCGCGTGGGTGTTCTGCGACAGGAAGCGCTCGATACGGCGGGCGCGGTGGACGGTGAGCTTGTCCTCCTCGCCCAGCTCGTCGATACCGAGGATCGCGATGATGTCCTGGAGGTCCTTGTACTTCTGCAGGATCCCCTTGACGCGCATGGCGCACTCGTAGTGGTCCGCCGCGATGTAGCGGGGGTCCAGGATGCGGGACGTCGAGTCCAGCGGGTCCACCGCCGGGTAGATGCCCTTCTCCGAGATCGGACGGGACAGAACGGTCGTCGCGTCCAGGTGGGCGAAGGTGGTCGCCGGCGCCGGGTCGGTCAGGTCGTCCGCGGGGACGTAGATCGCCTGCATCGAGGTGATCGAGTGACCACGCGTCGAGGTGATGCGCTCCTGGAGGAGGCCCATCTCGTCCGCCAGGTTCGGCTGGTAGCCCACCGCGGAGGGCATGCGGCCGAGCAGCGTGGAGACCTCGGAACCGGCCTGGGTGAAGCGGAAGATGTTGTCGATGAAGAACAGCACGTCCTGCTTCTGCACATCGCGGAAGTACTCCGCCATGGTCAGACCGGCCAGGGCGACGCGCAGACGGGTGCCCGGGGGCTCGTCCATCTGGCCGAAGACCAGGGCGGTCTTGTCCAGGACGCCGGACTCCTCCATCTCCTGGATCAGGTCGTTGCCCTCACGGGTGCGCTCGCCGACGCCGGCGAACACGGAAACGCCCTCGTGCAGCTTCGCCACACGCATGATCATTTCCTGGATGAGGACGGTCTTGCCGACACCGGCGCCGCCGAACAGACCGATCTTGCCGCCCTTGACGTACGGGGTCAGCAGGTCGACGACCTTCAGGCCGGTCTCGAACATCTCGGTCTTGGACTCGAGGTCCTCGAACTTCGGGGCCCTGCGGTGGATCGTCCAGCGCTCGCCGACGTTGGCGTTCTCCTCGGGGACGTTCAGCACCTCACCGAGGGTGTTGAACACCTTGCCCTTGGTGAAGTCGCCGACCGGGACGGTGATGCCGTCGCCGGTGTCGGTGACCGGGGCCTGGCGGACCAGGCCGTCGGTGGGCTGCATGGAGATCGCGCGGACCACGCCGTCGCCCAGGTGCTGGGCGACCTCGAGGGTCAGCGTCTTCTTCTTGCCGGCCTCGGCCGGGTCGGAGACCTCGACGGTGAGGGCGTTGTAGATCTCCGGCATGGCGTCGACGGGGAACTCCACGTCGACGACCGGGCCGATGACCCGGGCGACGCGGCCCGTGGCAGCGGCCGTCTCAACAGTGGTGGTCATGATTAGTCACTCCCCGCAGACGCGTCGGCCAGGGCGCTGGAGCCACCGACGATCTCGCTGATTTCCTGGGTGATTTCGGCCTGGCGGGCCTGGTTGGCAAGCCGCGTGAGCGTCCTGATGAGCTCCTCGGCGTTGTCGGTCGCCGACTTCATCGCGCGGCGGCGGGCGGCGTGCTCGGAAGCGGCACCCTGCAGCAGCGCGTTGTAGATCCGGCTCTCGACGTACCGCGGCAGCAGTGCGTCCAGGACGCCCTCAGCCGACGGCTCGAAGTCGTACAGGGGGAGGATCTCCCCCTCCTTGCGGGCCTCGCCGCCGGTGGCGTCGGCCAGCGAGAGCGGCAGCAGCCGCTTCTCGACCGGCGCCTGCGTCAGCATCGACACGAACTCCGTGAAGACGATGTGCAGCTCGTCCACGCCGCCCTCGGCGGTGTCCTTGAGGACCGCCTGGATCAGCGGGTCGGCGACCGCCTTGGCGTCCGCGTAGGTCGGCTTGTCGGTGAACCCGGTCCAGGACTCCTCGACGGGACGCTCACGGAAGCCGTAGTACGCCACGCCCTTGCGGCCGATGACGTAGTGCACGACCTCCTTGCCCTCCGCGCGCAGCCGCTCGGTGAGCCGGTCGCCGGCCTTGATCGCGTTGGACGAGTAGCCGCCGGCCAGACCGCGGTCGCTCGTGACGAGCAGCACCGCGGCGCGGGTCGCGTTCTGGGCCTCCGTGGTCAGCGGGTGGTTCGTGTTCGAACCGGTCGCGACCGCGGCCACCGCGCGGGTGAGCTCGTCGGCGTACGGGGACGAGGCCGCGACCTGGCGCTGGGCCTTGACGATCCGGGACGCGGAGATCATCTCCATCGCCTTCGTGATCTTCTTGGTCGCGGTGACGGACTTGATGCGGCGCTTGTATACCCGAAGCTGGGCGCCCATGCTCAGCCCTCACCCAGCAGCTTGCCGTCCGAGGTCTCGAACTGCTTCTTGAACTCCGCGACCGCGTCGGTCAGGGCCTCGACGGTGTCGTCGCCGAGCTTGCCGGTCTCGGCGATGCCCAGCAGCAGGTCCTTCTTCTCGCGGCGGAGGTACTCCAGCAGCTCGCGCTCGAAGCGGCGGATGTCCTCGACCGGCACGTCGTCCAGCTTGCCGGTGGTGCCGGCCCAGATGGAGACGACCTGGTCCTCGATCGGGAACGGCGCGTACTGGCCCTGCTTCAGCAGCTCCACCATGCGCTTGCCGCGCTCGAGCTGCGCCTTGGAGGCCGCGTCCAGGTCGGAGCCGAAGGCGGCGAACGCCTCGAGCTCGCGGTACTGGGCGAGGTCCACGCGCAGTCGGCCGGCGACCGACTTCATGGCCTTGATCTGCGCCGAGCCACCGACTCGGGAGACCGAGATACCGACGTTCAGCGCCGGGCGCTGGCCCGCGTTGAACAGGTCGGACTCCAGGAAGCACTGGCCGTCGGTGATGGAGATGACGTTGGTCGGGATGAACGCCGAGACGTCGTTGGCCTTGGTCTCGACGACCGGCAGACCGGTCATCGAGCCGGCGCCCAGCTCGTCGGAGAGCTTCGCGCAGCGCTCCAGCAGGCGGGAGTGCAGGTAGAAGACGTCACCGGGGTAGGCCTCGCGGCCCGGCGGGCGGCGCAGCAGCAGGGAGACGGCGCGGTAGGCGTCGGCCTGCTTGGACAGGTCGTCGAAGACGATCAGGACGTGCTTGCCGTCGTACATCCAGTGCTGGCCGATGGCCGAGCCGGTGTACGGGGCGAGGTACTTGAAGCCGGCCGGGTCGGACGCCGGGGCCGCCACGATCGTGGTGTACTCCAGGGCGCCGGCCTCCTCCAGCGCGGCGCGCACGCCGGCGATGGTGGAGCCCTTCTGGCCGATGGCGACGTAGATGCAGCGGACCTGCTTCTTGGGGTCGCCGGAACGCCAGTTGTCACGCTGGTTGATGATCGTGTCGATCGCCAGGGCGGTCTTGCCCGTCTGGCGGTCGCCGATGATCAGCTGACGCTGACCGCGGCCGATCGGGGTCATCGCGTCGACGGCCTTGAGGCCGGTCTGCATCGGCTCGTGCACGGACTTGCGGGCCATGACGCCGGGAGCCTGGAGCTCCAGGGCGCGGCGGCCGTCGGTCTCGATCTCGCCGAGGCCGTCGATCGGGTTGCCGAGCGGGTCGACGACGCGACCCAGGTATCCCTCGCCGACCGCGACCGAGAGCACCTCACCGGTGCGCTGCACCGGCTGGCCCTCCTCGATGCCGCTGAACTCGCCGAGGACGATCGCACCGATCTCGCGCTCCTCGAGGTTGAGGGCGAGACCGAGGGTGCCGTCCTCGAACTTCAGCAGCTCGTTCGCCATGACCGAGGGCAGACCCTCGACCTTGGCGATACCGTCGCCGGCCAGGCTGACCGTTCCGACCTCCTCGCGCGAGGCCGCGTCCGGCTTGTACGACTGGACGAAGTTCTCCAGCGCGTCCCGGATCTCCTCCGGCCGGATCGTGAGCTCCGCCATCTGGGTTCCCTGCTCTCCTTGTTGGGCCCGAAGTATTCGCTACGGCCCAACTCGGGCCGCTGATACTGCTCTTTGAGTTGGTGGCTGGTTCAGCCGGCCATCCGCCGACTCGCCTCTTCGAGGCGGTCCGCGATGGTCCCGTCGATGACCTCGTCGCCGACCCGGACCGAGATGCCGCCGCGGACCGCGGGGTCGACGTCCAGGTTCAGGTGCACCTGCCGGCCGTAGATCGTGGCGAGCGCGGCGCCGAGACGCTGCTTCTGCCGGTCGCTCAGCGGAGCCGCCGAGACCACGACCGCGACCGTCCGGTTACGGCGCGTCGCCGCGAGCTTGGACAGGGCGTCGATCCCTGCCTCCAGGCTACGGCCTCGCGGGTGGGTCACCAGACGGACGACGATCCGCTCGGTGACCGGGTTGGCGCGGCCGCCCAGCAGCGAGTGCAGCAGGGCCGCCTTGGCCTGGGTCCCCGCGGCGCGGTCCGTCAGCGCCGCCCGCAGCCCGCTGCTGCCGGAGACGATGCGGCCGAAGCGGAACAGCTCGTCCTCGACGTCGTCGAGGACGCCCGCCCGCTCCGCGGCGATCAGGTCGGCGCCGTAGGACAGCTCCTCCAGCGCGTCGGTCAGATCACGCGACTGCGACCAGCGGCTGCGGACCATGCCCGAGACCAGGTCGGACGTCTCGCCGCCGATCTGCCCGCCGAGGACCGCCTGCGCCAGGCCCGCCTTGGCCTCTCCCGGCTGCGCCGGGTCGGTCAAGGCGCGGCGCAGCGAGCCCTCGCGGTCGAGCAGCCCCGTGACGGCGGCCAGCTCCTCGGCGAGCTTCGCCGCGTCGGCGGACGTGTTGTCCGCCAGTGCGTCGAGGCGCTCGCGCGCGGTGGCCAGTGCCTCGCGGCTCGCTCCATTCATCGCGCGGCCTCGGCCTTCTCCTCGAGGTCGTCGAGGAAGCGGTCGATCACGCGGCTCTGACGGGCGGTGTCCTCGAGGGACTCACCGACGATCTTGCCGGCCAGGTCGGTGGCGAGCTTGCCGACGTCCTGGCGCAGGGCCTGCGCGGCGGACCGGCGGTCGGCCTCGATCTGGGCGTGACCGGCGGCGACGATCTCCTCGCGCTGCCGCTGGCCTTCCGCGCGCATCTCGGCGATGAGCGCGGCGCCCTGCTCCTGCGCCTCCTGGCGCAGACGCGCGGCCTCGTGACGGGCCTCGGCGAGCGACTGCTTGTACTCCTCGAGGGTCCGCTGAGCCTCGGCCTGTGCGGCCTCGGCCTTCTCCATGCCGCCCTCGATGGCCTCGCGGCGCTCCTCCAGAACCTTGTTGATGTTCGGGAGCAGCTTCTTCGCGAGGAAGAAGAAGACGATGGCGAAGGCGATGAGACCGATGACGAGCTCTGGGATCGGCGGGATGAGGGGGTTCTCCGCCTCCTCGGCCGCCAGCTGTGCCAGGGCGTTCACATCAGTGCCTTCCGTCGAAAGGGGTTGGTCTCGTCAGCCCGGACTCAGGAGGTCGGGTAGACGAACGGCATGACCAGACCGATCAGGGCGAGCGCCTCACAGAAGGCGAAGCCGAGGATCTGGTTGGCACGGATCAGGCCGGCGGCCTCGGGCTGGCGGGCCAGCGCCTGGGTGCCGTTGCCGAAGATGATGCCGATGCCGACGCCGGGGCCGATGGCCGCGAGGCCGTAGCCGATGGAGCCCAGGTTGCCGAGGATCTGGGTGGCGGCGAGGTTCACAGCGGACATGCTGTTTCTTCCTTCTCTTTCACGGACCGGTGGGGGTTGGCCACCGGACAATCGGGGGGCTGTGCGTCGCGCGGGTGCTCAGTGGTGCTCGGCGAGCGCGCCCTGGACGTAGGAGCAGGCCAGCAGCACGAAGACGTACGCCTGGACGGCCTGGATGAAGAGCTCGAAGGCGGTCATCACGATGACCATCACGAACGAGACACCGGCGTAGGCGATGCCGATCCCGTTGAGCAGGTACCAGCTGGCGATGGTGAACAGCAGCAGCAGGACGTGACCCGCGAACATGTTGGCGAACAGTCGCACCGCGTGCGTGAACGGCCGGACGATCACGTTGGAGAGGAACTCCAGGCCGACGACCATCGGCAGTACCGCGCCGAGGTTCTTGTCGTAGCCGGTGATGTTCTTCCAGCCGCCGACGAAGCCGTGCTTCTTGAAGGTCAGCGACATCCACGTGACGTAGACGATCGCGGCCAGCGCGGCCGGGTAGCTGATGATCGCCGTGACCGGGAACTGGGCGACCGGCACGATCGACCACAAATTCATGATCCAGACGAAGAAGAACAACGAGACCATGAAGGGCACGTACTTCTCGCCGTCCCGCTTGCCGATCGTCTCGTAGACGATGCCGCGGCGGACGAAGTCGTAGCCGGCCTCGGCGACCATCTGCAGCTTGCCCGGGACGATCTTCGGCTTGGCGAAGGCAGCCCAGAAGAAGCCGACGATCACGATGCTGCCGAGCAGTGCCAGCAGCATCGTCTTGTTGAAGTAGACGCTGCCGTCCCCTTCGCCGAGCAACGGCTTGAAGAGGAAGGAGTGCAGGCCGGGGGCTGGGAAGCCGCACCCGTCGAAGATGTGGCAGTTCGTCTCGAAGGCGAGCGTCGTTACATCACTCACCGAGAGCTCCTTCAGCGTGGCGCATAGGTACGGCAACCTCTACGTGTCGGCGCGGCACGTGGCCACGGAACGGCACTGGACTGGTCTTACGGATGTGGGGGCGGCGGGTGGGCGCTGAGCCGAAGGGCTGTTGCGAAGGCATGACTGCCACCCGCGCCAGCTCTGCCGCAGTTGAGACCGGACGATAGCAAACGAGCGGGAGTCCCCTCGCACCGGCCCTGCTGTTCACGGTGAGGTTCCGGCGGATCCGGGCTCCACGTACAGCATCTTGGTCTTCATATGGGCACGGGCCTGGGCGGCGATCCACACCAGCGTCGTGCCGAGCAGGGTGAAGGCGAACACCTGGGTGTCGAACAGCGTCGTGTGCTTGAAGACGGCCAGCACGATGGCGAGCAGCAGCAGCTGCACGGTGTAGAGCATCAGGCCCATCGCCTGGAACAGCGAGGGGTAGGAACGGGCGGTGCGCTGAAGCACCATCAGACCGATTCCCATGAACGCGATCACCACCACCGCGCCGAAGCCCGCGCCGATCGCGCCCTTGCCGCCCGCGAGCACGCCGGAGAGGGCGACCGCGATCACTCCCCCGGCAGCAGCGGGTACGGCACAGTTCAGGAGCGTTCGGACGTCGTTGGACTGCATGGCGGCAGCTCCTCCGGCGAGGTTGAAGTACAGGGGGCGTCGAGGACGAGCGTAACCCGGCCGCTGGGACATGCCTTGCGCCGGAAGACCATCGCACTAGGGTCTTTCGGCTTGACTCCGGGTTCTCGTGAACGGTATCACAAACTATTTGATGAGGTCTTTACCCGGTTCGTGTGTGACCTGTCACACGGAGGAAGTACCTCCCGCGGCGCCTTCCTGACGTCCCGGCAGGGTTGTGCTAATGGGCGGCCGGGCTACGGACGGCGGCCCGCGCCGCGGCCGGCGTCCACCAGGGACCGGGCGCTGAGCGCGGTCGCGCCGTTGACGCTGGGAGCCTCGCCGGCGGCGATGGCGGCCGCGGCGGAGGCGTGGGCCTCCTGGACGGCCTCGGCGTGGGCGCGACGGTAGCGCGGCGGGACGAACGCCTCGGCCCAGCGTGGCGCCCGGGGCCGGAACCGCGGCATGAGCAGGGCGATCAGCCCCATGCCGCTCAGCACCACGACGCCCAGGACGATCCACAGGCTGGAGGAGTTGACCGAGAAGGCGACCGCGCCGAAGGAGATCAGCGCGGACCAGAAGTACATGATCCACACGGCCCGGCTGTGCGAGTGGCCGATGTCCAGCAGCCGGTGGTGCAGGTGGCCGCGGTCCGCGGCGAACGGCGACTGCCCGTTCCACGTACGGCGCACGATGGCCAGCACCAGGTCCGCCGCGGGGATCGCGATGAGCGTCAGCGGCAGCAGCAGCGGCATGTAGACCGGCACCATGAAGTGCGTGGTGTCCCGGGTCGAGCCGGTGAGGTTGGTGATGGCGTCGGGGTCGGTCTGCCCGGTGATCGAAATGGCGCCGGAGGCCAGCACCAGGCCGATCAGCATCGAGCCCGAGTCGCCCATGAAGATCCGTGCCGGGTGCAGGTTGTGCGGCAGGAAGCCCAGGCACATCCCGATGAGGATGGCGCTGAACAGCGTCGCCGGGGCGGCGGCCTCGATGCCGTAGCCGTACCAGATGCGGTAGGCGTACATGAAGAACGCGATCGCGGCGATGCACACCATTCCGGACGCGAGTCCGTCGAGTCCGTCGACGAAGTTGACCGCGTTGATCGTGATCACGACCAGGGCCACCGTCAGCAGGGTCGACTGCACCGGCGTGAGCGCGACGATGCCCTTGCCCGGGATCGGCAGCCACAGCACGGTGAGGCCCTGCAGCACCATCACGCCGGCCGCGATCATCTGCGCGCCCAGCTTGATCAGGGCGTCCACACCCCACTTGTCGTCCAGCACGCCCAGCAACCAGATCAGTCCGGCGCCCGAAAGCAGTGCCCGTGGCTCGTTGGAGAGCTCGAAGACGCTCTTGAGGTTGGTCAGGTGGGCGGCCACCAGCAGGCCCGCGCACAGGCCGCCGAACATGGCGATGCCCCCGAGGCGTGGCGTGGGTTCGCGGTGGACGTCGCGATCGCGGATCTCGGGCATGGCGCCTGCCGCGATGGCGAACTTCCGCACCGGCCCCGTGAGGAGGTAGGTCACGGCTGCTGCCACGCACAGGGTCAAGAGGTACTCGCGCACGGGCACACCCTATTCGCGTCCGGGTGGCGACTGTAAACACAGACGAAGACTCACAGCGGGTACCCAGGGTTGCACACGCCAGTGCCGGGTTCGGCCCGGGCCCCCTGTGAAGCGCGTCTCAGCCGGGGTACGGCGGGAACGCCTCCACCAGTTCCGCGACCTCGGCCGCCAGTCCCCGCTCCTCCCGCAGCGCCCGCACGATCAGGTCCGCGACCTGCGGCATCTGCTCCTCTCGCATCCCCTGGGTGGTCACCGACGCGGTGCCCAGACGGATACCGGAACCGGCCGAGCAGGGCTCCGTGTCGTACGGCAGGGTGTACTTGTCGAGCACGATCCCGGCGGCCGCGCACAGCCCTCGGGCCCGCATCCCGGTGACGCCCAGGGCCGAGACGTCCGCGGCGATCAGATGGGTGTCCGTACCGCCGGTGGCGATGCGCAGGCCGTGGCCGGCGAGCGCGTCGGCGAGCGCACGGGCGTTGGCGACGACCTGGTGCGCGTAGAGCGCGAACTCCGGCCGCGCCGCCTCGGCCAGAGCCACCGCCTTCGCCGCGACGGCGTGCATGTGCGGGCCGCCCTGCGCGAAGGGGAAGACCGCCCGGTCGATGCGCTGGGCCAGGTCGGCCCCGCACAGGATCATGCCGCCGCGCGGCCCGCGCAGCGTCTTGTGCGTGGTGGCGCACACGACGTCCGCGTACGGCACGGGGTTGGGGGCGGCGCCGCCGGCGACCAGCCCGAGCGTGTGTGCCGCGTCCACGATCAGGTACGCACCGATGTCGTCCGCTATCTCCCGGAAGACGGCGTAGTCGAGGTGCCGGGGGTAGGCGATGCCCCCGCAGACGATCGCCTTCGGGCGGTGCCGGTGGGCCAGCTCCCGCACCTGCTCGTAGTCGATCAGGCCGCCCTCCTCGAAGGTCCCGCCCCGCGTCACCCCGTACCCGGCGAAGTGGAACCAGCGGCCGGAGAAGTTCGACTCGGACCCGTGCGTGAGGTGCCCGCCGTGCGCCAGCGACATCGCCAGGACGGTGTCACCCGGGACCAGGAGGGCCGCGTAGGCGGCCAGCACCGCCGAGGAGCCGGAGTAGGGCTGCACGTTCGCGTGCGGGGCCATGAACAGCCGTGTGGCCCTTTCCACGGCCAGCTGCTCGGCCAGGTCCACCAGTTCGCACCCGGCGTGGTGGCGCGCACCCGGGTAGCCCTCGGCGTACTTGTTGGCGAGCGGCGAACCGAGCGCCGTCAGGACGGCCGGGGAGGTGAAGTTCTCGCCGGCGATCAACTGCAGGCAGGAGGCCTGCCGCCGGGCCTCCCCGAGGAGGACGTCGGCGAGCTCGGGGTCATGGGCGCGCAGCTCGTCGAGGCCGGGGCCGGCGGCCGGGAGCGTGGGGGCGGCTATGTGGGCTGAAGACGCTTCCGCGGTGGGCATGGCGGCGCTCCCGGGGGCTGGGAAGGTTCTCACCTGCCACTGTCGCACCCTTCCGGACATTTCGCGTCGCGTTGTGCTCCACCGGGGCTGGCTCTCCGCGCGGCCGCGTCCTCGCCGGGGGCGCGGCGGCCTCCCGCCCGGGTCCGGCGGCCGCGTGCGAGGTGGCCGGGCCCGCCGCCCGGGGCGGTCAGGCGGTGGGCGCCGGAACGCCGGTGAGCGCCGTCAGGACCGGGTCCAGCGCGTCGTGGATCTCCTCGCCGATGCTGCGGAAGAACGTCAGCGGGGCGCCGTACGGGTCGTACACCTCGTCGGCGTCGGCGGTGGGCGCCAGCAGCCACCCGCGCAGCGCCGCGGCGGCGCGCACCAGGGACCGCGCGCGCTCGGTCACGCTGCCCTCCGGCAGCGTCGCCGGGTCTATCGCCTTCACCAGCCGGGTGAACTCCTTGAGCGTGAAGGTGCGCAGCCCCGCCGCGTGCCCCATGGAGATCACCTGGGCGCGGTGGTCGCGGGTCGCGGTCAGCACGAGGTCGGCGTCGATCACGTGGTCGTCGAGGAGTTCCCGCCCGAGGAAGCCCGTCGGGTCGGCGGCGTACTCGGCGAGCACCGTCGCGGCGTGCGCCTCCATCGGCGCGCCCTCGTGCCCCCAGGTGCCGGCGCTCTCCACCACGATGCCCGCGGCTCCGTCACCGAGCCGCAGCGTCAGCTCGTGCCGGGTCAGCCGCTCGGCCATCGGCGAGCGGCAGACGTTGCCGGTGCACACGTGGAGGATGCGGAACGGGCGCTCGCCGTGGTCCCACTGCCCGGGTATGGGCGGTGTCAATTGCCGACCTCCAGGTCGGGTACGACCTCACGGAGCTGCTCCGCGCTGAGCGCACCCGCCCGCAGCAGGACCGGCACCTTGCCGGTGACGTCCACGATGGAGGACGGCACGGCCGCGGGCGTCGGGCCGCCGTCGAGGTAGATCGCGACGGAGTCGCCCAGCATCTCCTGCGCCGCGTCGCAGTCCTGCGGCGAGGGGTGGCCGGTCAGGTTGGCGCTGGAGACCGCCATCGGCCCGGTCTCGGTCAGCAGCTCGATGGCGACCGGGTGCAGCGGCATGCGCACGGCGACGGTGCCGCGGGTGTCCCCCAGGTCCCACTGCAGCGACGGCTGGTGGCGGGCGACAAGGGTGAGCGCGCCCGGCCAGAATGCGTCGACGAGCTCCCACGCCTGCTCGCTGAAGTCGGTGACCAGGCCGTGCAGGGTGTTCGGCGAGCCGACCAGCACGGGCGAGGGCATGGTGCGGCCGCGGCCCTTGGCCTCCAGCAGGTCGCCGACGGCCTCGGCGTTGAACGCGTCGGCGCCGATCCCGTACACGGTGTCGGTGGGCAGCACCACGAGCTCGCCGCGGCGTACGGCGGACGCGGCCTCGCGCAGTCCGGCAACCCGGTCCGTCGCGTCCGAGCAGTCGTAACGCCGTGCCATCAGCAGACCTCCATGACGTGCGGCGCCGTGCTCACGGCGTCGCCTTGCGGGCAGTGGTGAACCGGGGTCGGTTGTTGAGGTCGGGGTGGTCGGCGGCGTCCGCCCAGCCGGCCTCCTCGGTGAAGATCCAGGGCACCTGGCCGCCCTGGGTGTCGGCGTGCTCGATGACGACCACCCCGCCCGGCCGCAGCAGCCGGTGCGCGGTGCGCTCGATGCCGCGGATGGTGTCCAGGCCGTCCTCACCGGAGAACAGCGCCATCTCGGGGTCGTGGTCGCGGGCCTCCGGCGCCACGTACTCCCATTCGGTGAGCGGGATGTAGGGCGGGTTGGAGATCACCAGGTCCACCTGGCCGTCGAGGTCCGGGAAGGCGTCCAGGGCGTTCCCCTGCCGCAGGTCGACCTTGCTGCCCTCGACGTTCTTGCGGGCCCACACCAGCGCCTCGTCGGACAGCTCCACCGCGTGCACCCGGCTGCGCGGCACCTCCTGCGCCAGGGCGAGCGCGATGGCCCCCGAACCCGTGCACAGGTCGACGATGAGCGGCTCGGCGACGTCCATGGCCCGCACGGCGTCTATGGCCCACCCCACGACCGACTCGGTCTCCGGGCGGGGCACGAACACCCCGGGGCCGACCTGGAGCTCCAGGTAGCGGAAGAACGCGCGGCCCGTGATGTGCTGCAGCGGCTCGCGGGCCTCGCGGCGGGCCACGGCCTCCCAGTAGCGCGCGTCGAAGTCGGCGTCGGCGACGGTGTGCAGCGCGCCGCGCTTGACGCCGTGCACGTACGCCGCGAGCTCCTCGGCGTCGAACCGCGGCGAGGGTACGCCGGCGTCGGCCAGCCGCTGGGTCGCCTGGGCGACCTCGGCGAGCAGCAGGTTCACGTTCTCCGCCTCCGGTTCAGCTTCCGTCGCCCGCGGCCGCCAGCTTGGCCGCCGAGTCGGCGTCGACGCAGGCCTGGATCACCGCGTCCAGTTCTCCGTCGAGGACCTGGTCCAAGTTGTACGCCTTGAAGCCGACGCGGTGGTCGGAGATGCGGTTCTCCGGGTAGTTGTAGGTGCGGATGCGCTCGCTGCGGTCCACGGTCCGCACCTGGCTGCGGCGGGCGTCGGAGGCTTCGCGCTCCGCCGCCTCCTGCGCGGCGGCCAGCAGCCGTGAACGCAGGATGCGCATCGCCTGCTCCTTGTTCTGCAGCTGGCTCTTCTCGTTCTGGCAGGAGACGACGATGCCGGTGGGCAGGTGGGTGATGCGGACCGCGGAGTCGGTGGTGTTGACCGACTGGCCGCCGGGGCCGGAGGAGCGGTACACGTCGATCCGCAGGTCGTTGGCGTTGACCTCGACCTCGACCTCCTCGGCCTCCGGGGTGACCAGCACGCCGGCGGCGGAGGTGTGGATGCGGCCCTGCGACTCGGTGGCCGGCACGCGCTGCACGCGGTGCACGCCGCCCTCGTACTTCAGCCGGGCCCACACGCCCTGGCCGGGTTCCGTCGTGCCCTTCGTCTTCACCGCGACCTGGACGTCCTTGTAGCCGCCGAGGTCGGAGGCGTTGGCGTCGATGATCTCGGTCTTCCAGCCCAGGCGTTCGGCGTAGCGCAGGTACATGCGCAGCAGGTCGCCCGCGAAGAGCGCGGACTCCTCACCGCCCTCGCCGGCCTTGACCTCGAGGATCACGTCCTTGTCGTCGCTGGGGTCACGCGGGACGAGCAGCAGCCGCAGCTTGTCGGTGAGCTCCTCGCGGTGCCGCTCCAGGTCCTTCACCTCGGCGGCGAAGTCCGGGTCTTCGGCGGCCAGTTCACGGGCGGTCTCGATGTCCTCGCCGGTCTGCTTCCAGCCGCGGTAGGTGCCGATGATGGGGGTCAGCTCGGCGTAGCGCTTGTTGAGCCTGCGTGCGTTGGCCTGGTCGGCGAAGACCGCCGGGTCGGCAAGCTTCTTCTCGAGGTCGGCGTACTCGCCGATCAGTTCCTCGACCGCCTCGAACATCAGGATCCCTGCTCGTGAAAAGGGGTGAACGCCGGTGTGCCAGCCTGGGACGACAAAGCGCCGGTCCGGCTGCCGGAGGTCGTCCGGGCAGCCGTGGACCGGCGCTTTCGGGTCGCTACTTCTTGGCGGACCCGGCCGCCTTGCCGAAGCGGGCCTCGAAGCGGGCCACGCGGCCACCGGTGTCGAGGATCTTCTGCTTGCCCGTGTAGAACGGGTGGCACGCGGAGCAGACGTCGGCACGGATGACGCCGTCCTTCACGGTGCTGCGGGTGGTGAACGAGGCGCCGCAGGTGCAGCTGACCTGGGTCTCCACGTACTCCGGGTGGATGTCGCGCTTCAAGGGATTCTCCTAGTGCTCGGGAGGGTCCCGGGTCGTGCAGCGGGCTGCGTCACGTGAACCGGGGCCGACGGACCAGTCTGCCAGCACTGGCCGCTTCTGCCCAAACCGGGGGGCGCCGTGATCTATTCCGGTGCACCGGCGGTCGGCTGCGAGGAGCCGCTGACCACACCGCCGGTGTCGACGTCGTCACCGGCCGAGCCCTTGGTGGCGGAGCCGGGGACCGGTGCGTCGGCCCGCAGCGCCGCCCAGATCCGGTCGGCCTGGTTGGTGATCGGCAGGACGCGGTTGGGATCGGCGGGGTCGTAGCGCACCGGCATGGTGACCATGTCGATGTCCTTGGAGCCCAGGTTCTTCAGGCTCTCCCCGAGGGCGACCAGCTGCTTGACGGACGCCAGGTCCGAGTCGGTCGTGATGGCTCCGGTCGCGGTGTCGGCGATCTCGTAGAGCCGGGTCGGCGAACTCAGCAGACCGATGCCGTTCACCCGGTCCACCAGGGCCTTCAGGAAGGCCTGCTGCAGCCTTATCCGGCCCAGGTCGCTGCCGTCCCCCACCCCGTGCCGGGTGCGGACCAGGCCGAGGGCCTGCTTGCCGTCGAGGTGGTGGGTGCCGGCCGGCAGGTGCAGATGGCTGCGGCTGTCGTCGATGGCCTGGGTGGTGGTGACGGTGACCCCGCCGAGGGCGTCGATCAGGTGCTGGAAGCCGGCGAAGTCGATCTCGATGTAGTGGTCCATGCGGATGCCGGTCATCGTCTCGGCAGTCTTGACCGCGCAGGCCGGGCCGCCGATCGCGTACGCCTCGTTGAACATCTCGCCCGCCCGGGCCGGGGCGGTGCCGCCGCCGGGCTCGGCGCAGGCGGGCCGGTCGACGAGGGTGTCGCGCGGGATGCTGACCACGCTCGCCCGCTCGTGCCCCTGGTAGACGTGGACGATCATCGCGGTGTCGGAGCGCGCGGTGCCGTCGTCCCGGCCGCCGCCCGCCTGCTGGTTGCTGCCCGAACGGGAGTCGGATCCGAGCACGAGGATGTCCATCGAGCCGTTGTCCACGTCGGCCGGCCGGTCGCGTCCGAGCAGGGCGTTGATGTCGATGCCCCTGATGTTGCCGTCGAGCTTGAGGTAGAGGCATCCGACGGCGGTGGTGGCCAGCAGCAGGAACGTCGCCACGACCCACGCGGCGACCCGCAGGGCCCGTCGGCGGGGGCTGCGCCGGCGTCGCCGGGCGGCTCGTCCGTCGTCCGCGTGATCGGCCATCGGCTCCTCAGTCCTGATCGGCTCCTCATGGTGGGGATACCCCTTCCCGCGCCCGATCAGGCACGGGAGGGGGTCCCCGCACAGGCCCATGACAGCGGGTCCGGGACCGCCCCGCCCCGGGACGCGCCGGACCCGCCGCAGGTGAGAGCCATCCGGTCGGTGCCGCGGGCGGGCACGGACCATCCGGTCGGTGCCGCGGGCGGGACGACGGAAGGCCGGGGACAACGGAAAGCCGGCCGCGGGCGTGGCGGCCAGGACGACGGGCGGCCGGGGACAACGGAAAGCCGGCCGCGGGCACGGGCGGCCGCGGGCACGGGCGGCCGGGACGACGGAAGGCCGAGGACAACGGAAAGCCGGCCGCGGGCACGGGCGGCCGGGACGACGGAAGGCCGGCCCCGTCACCGAAGTGACGGGACCGGCCTCCTCGCTCGTGCCGACGCCGGGGCGTCAGTCGTTGTTGCCACCCGGGGTGGTCTTGGCGATCTGCATCAGGAACTCGGCGTTGGACTTGGTCTGCTTCATCTTGTCCAGCAGCAGCTCGATCGCCTGCTGCGAGTCGAGGGCGTGCAGCACCCGGCGCAGCTTCCAGGTGATGTTCAGCTCGTCCGGGGCCAGCAGGATCTCCTCCTTGCGGGTACCGGACGGGTCGACGTCCACCGCCGGGAAGATCCGCTTGTCGGCGAGCTTGCGGTCGAGCTTGAGCTCCATGTTGCCGGTGCCCTTGAACTCCTCGAAGATCACCTCGTCCATGCGCGAGCCGGTCTCGACCAGCGCGGTGGCCAGGATGGTCAGCGAGCCGCCGTCCTCGATGTTGCGCGCGGCACCGAAGAAGCGCTTCGGCGGGTACAGCGCGGTCGAGTCGACACCACCGGACAGGATGCGGCCGGAGGCGGGTGCCGCGAGGTTGTACGCGCGGCCCAGACGGGTGATCGAGTCCAGCAGGACGACGACGTCGTGGCCGAGCTCCACCAGTCGCTTGGCACGCTCGATGGCGAGCTCGGCGACGGTGGTGTGGTCCTCGGCGGGGCGGTCGAAGGTCGAGGAGATGACCTCGCCCTTGACCGACCGCTGCATGTCGGTGACCTCTTCCGGACGCTCGTCGACGAGGACGACCATCAGGTGGCACTCGGGGTTGTTGCGGGTGATCGCGTTGGCGATGGCCTGCATGATGATCGTCTTACCGGTCTTCGGCGGGGCCACGATCAGGCCGCGCTGGCCCTTTCCGATCGGGGCGACCAGGTCGATGATCCGGGTGATCAGCTGGCCGGGCTCGTTCTCCAGCCGCAGCCGCTCCTGCGGGTACAGCGGGGTGAGCTTGCCGAACTCCGGACGGCCGCGGCCGCTCTCGGGCGCCATGCCGTTGACGGAGTCCAGCCGCACCAGCGCGTTGAACTTCTCGCGGCGCTCGCCGTCCTTCGGCTGGCGGACGGCACCCGTGACGTGGTCGCCCTTGCGCAGGCCGTTCTTGCGGACCTGGGCGAGCGAGACGTACACGTCGTTCGGCCCGGGCAGGTAGCCGGAGGTCCGGATGAACGCGTAGTTGTCCAGGATGTCCAGGATGCCGGCGACCGGGATCAGCACGTCGTCGTCGGCGACCTGCGGCTCGCCCGCGAAGTCGTCGCGACGGTTGCCACCGCGGCCGCGGCGGTCGCGGTAACGGCCCCGGCGACGGCGGCCGCCGCCGTCGAACTCGTCGTCGTCCTGCTGGCCGCCGCCCTGGGCGCCGCCGCCCTGCTGCTGGCTTTGGCCGCCGCCCTGCTGCTGACGCTGCTGGCCGCCGTCCTCGCCGCCCTTGCGGCGGTCGCGCTGCCGGTCGCGCTGGCGGTCGCGGCGGCTCTCGCGGCGCTCGTCGCCGCCCTTGGCCTCGCCGGACCTGCCCTCGGCGCTGTCCGCGGCGGCCTCGGCGCGGCCGTCGGAACGACCGTCGGCACGGATGTCGGAACGACCGTCGGCGGACTGCTCGGCCTTGGCGGACTCCGCCTTGGCCTTGACCGCGGGCGCGGCCTTCTCGCCGGCCGGCTGGCCGGGGATCTCGATCTGCTTCGGCTGCTGCTCGGCGCCCTGGTCCCCGGAATCGGCGGATTCACCCGTACGGGCACGGGAGGTGGCGCGGCGCTTGGGCTTCTCGGCGGCGGGCGCGCCCTCGGCGGCGGAGGCCTTGGCGCCGCCGCCGGACTGCGCGGCCTTGATGGTCTCGATGAGCTGGCTCTTGCGCATCCGCGCGGTGCCCTTGATGCCGAGACCGGAGGCGAGCTGCTGCAGCTCGGCCAGGACCATGCCCTCAAGGCCGGTGCCCGAGCGGCGGCGCCGCGCGGCGGGGGCAGTGGCAGCACCGGTGGCAGGCGCGGCAGCGTCGGACGCGGCGACAGGGCTGTCTGCGCGTACGCCCATCAGATCGGTGGTGTCGCTCACGAAGGGTCCTTCCCTGGAGCGGACGTCGGCCTGTCTGGCTCGGCGACCGGTCGTGCTGTCCGGATCCGGTCCTTGTCGTGTGCGCCGGACCCGGGGCGGTGGTCCGCCTGTTGGCGGAAGAAATGATGTGGAACAAAAACACAGTTACCGGCGAGGTGAGAGTTCACTCTCGGGTGAAATGTCACCCGCGCCGTCTCCGGAGCGTGCTCGGCACTGCTCAGGCGTACTGCCTATGCGGTGTGGGAGGCTCCCGGAAGAATGGGCGGTCCCGATACGGGACACGGGGCACCGGGACAGCAGGTACAACAAGCAGGTTCCTGAGTCCACGTGTGCAGCAATGAGATTAACACTACCGGATCCAACAAACATTCCCCCTCTCTACGACCGGCAATCGTGTCACTGCCCCACGGCGAGCGGCAGCACACTCGCCCCCGCCGCGTCGAGGGCCAGACGGTTCGCCGCCCACCCCTGCCCCGCGAGCCGGGAGACCTTGTCGGCGGTGTCCTCGTCCGCCAGCGCCAGCACCGTGGGCCCCGCACCCGAGATGACGGCGGGCACGCCCTCGGCGCGCAGTCGGTTCACCAGTGCCGTGCTCTCCGGCATGGCGGGCGCCCGGTACTCCTGGTGAAGCCGGTCCTCGGTGGCGGGGAGCAGCAGGTCGGGGCGCCGGGTGAGGGCCTCGACAAGGAGTGCGGCGCGTCCGGCGTTGGCCGCCGCGTCCACGTGCGGGACGGTGCGCGGCAGCAACCCCCGGGCGGTCTCGGTCAGCACCGGCCTGCCGGGGACGAAGACCACCGGAACGATCGAACCGCAGGGGTCCATCCGGACCGCGCGGGCGGTCCCGCCCTCGGTCCAGGCCAGTGTGAAGCCGCCGAGCAGACAGGCGGCGACGTTGTCCGGGTGGCCCTCGATCTCGTTGGCCAGCTCCAGCAGCGCGGCGTCGTCGAGCTTGTCCTGCCCGCCTATCGTCACCGCGCGGGCGGCCATGATGCCGGCGCAGATGGCGGCGGAGGAGGAGCCGAGGCCGCGGCCGTGCGGGATGCGGTTGGCGCACACCACCTCCAGGCCGCGCGGCTGTCCGCCGAGCAGGTCGAAGGCGGTCCGCAGGGACCGTACGACCAGGTGGTTCTCGTCACGGGAGAGCGCGTCGGCGCCCTCGCCGGCGATGTCGACGTGCAGACCGGAGTCGGCCACGCGGACCACGACGTCGTCGTAGAGTCCGAGGGCCAGGCCGAAGGCGTCGAAGCCCGGTCCGAGGTTGGCGCTGGTCGCAGGGACGCGCACTCGGACGGCGGCGGCGCGGAAGGCTGGTCCGGCCATCGTTCGACGACTCTCCTTGCTTCGGGGGCGTTTCTGCCTCGCGGTGCCGCGGCGTGGTTGCCGTACGGCGGCGGGGACTTGGGGACCGTGCCAAGAGGATCCGCGCGAAGAGGATGCCAATGGCATGGGCCGGAACGGCGTGCGGCGGCGCCGGTGTGAGGTCAGCCTATCGAAGGAAGGTTCTCCTGCGACATAGGGCGCACGGACAGCGCGTGATGCGTGTCGCGTGCGGGGCCGTGCGCCCCTGTCGTCCGCCGAGCGTCAGAGCAGCCCGAGCCGCTCCGCGGCCGCGTCGGCGTCCACCGCGACGGTGACGGGCTGCGGCGCGCCGGCCACCGCCCAGTCCGGGTCCTTCAGGCCGTTGCCGGTGACCGTGCAGACGATCCGCTGCCCCGGGTCGACCTTGCCCTGCTCGGCGGCCTTCAGCAGCCCCGCGACACTCGCGGCCGAGGCGGGCTCGACGAAGACGCCCTCCTGCGCGGCGAGCAGCCGGTACGCCGAAAGGATCTGACGATCGGTCACCGAGTCGATCAGCCCCCCGGAGGCGTCCCGGGCCTGTTCGGCGTACTGCCAGGAGGCGGGATTGCCGATGCGGATCGCCGTGGCGATGGTCTGCGGCCGGCGCACCGGCTGCCCCAGCACGATCGGCGCGGCGCCGGCGGCCTGGAAGCCCCACATGCGCGGATCACGCGTCGACACGCCGTCCGCCGAGTATTCGCGGTAGCCCTTCCAGTACGCGGTGATGTTCCCGGCGTTGCCGACCGGCAGCACATGGACGTCCGGCGCGTCGCCGAGCGCGTCCACGATCTCGAAGGCGGCCGTCTTCTGACCCTCGATACGGGCCGGGTTCACCGAATTGACCAGCGCCACCGGGTACTTGTCGGACAGGCCGCGGGCGAGGTCCAGGCAGTCGTCGAAGTTGCCGTCGACCTGCAGGATCCGCGCCCCGTGCACCAGCGCCTGACCCATCTTGCCCAGCGCGATCTTGCCCTGCGGCACCAGGACGGCGCACACCATCCCGGCCCGCACCGCGTAGGCGGCGGCCGAGGCGGAGGTGTTGCCGGTGGACGCGCAGATGACCGCCTGCGCCCCCTCCTCCTTGGCCTTGGAGATCGCCATCGTCATGCCGCGGTCCTTGAAGGAGCCGGTGGGGTTGGCGCCCTCGACCTTCAGGAACACCTCGCAGCCCGTGCGCTCGGACAGCACCTGGGCGGGAACCAGCGGGGTGCCGCCCTCCAGCAGCGTGACCACGGGGGTCGCCGCGCCGACCGGGAGCCTGTCCCGGTACTCCTCGATGAGACCGCGCCACTGGTGGGTGGCCGGCACGCGGCCGGTGGACACTGCGTTCATCGCCGGGTCACTCCCCTTCCACACGCATGATGCTGGCGACACCGCGGACGGTGTCGAGCCCCCGCAACGCCTCGACGGTCGCCCCGAGCGCCGCGTCCGGCGCCCGGTGGGTGACGACCACCAGCGAGGCCTCCCCGCCGTCCTCGGCGGCCGCCGCTTCCCCGCCGCCCGGATTCCTGCCCTGCTGCCGCACCGTGTCGATCGACACCCCGTGCTCGGCGAAGACCGTCGCCACCTGGGCCAGGACACCCGGTTTGTCCGCCACGTCCAGGCTGATGTGGTAGCGCGTCACCACCTCGCCCATCGGGCTCACCGTCAGCCGCGCGTACGCCGACTCCCCCGGTCCGGTGGTGCCCGCCACCTTGTTGCGGCAGGTCGCCACCAGGTCGCCCAGCACCGCCGAGGCCGTCGGCGAGCCGCCCGCCCCGGGACCGTAGAACATCAGCTGACCGGCCGCCGCCGCCTCCACGAAGACCGCGTTGTACGCCTCGCGCACACTGGCCAGCGGGTGCGTCAGCGGGATCATCGCCGGGTGGACGCGGGCGGTGACCGAACGGCCGTCCGCGCTGCGCTCGCAGATCGCGAGGAGCTTGACCGTGCAGCCCATCCGCCGCGCCGAGGCGATGTCGGCCGCGGTGACCTCGGTGATCCCCTCGCGGTGCACGTCGCCGATGGTCACCCGGGTGTGGAAGGCGATGCCGGCCAGGATCGCGGCCTTGGCGGCGGCGTCGAAGCCCTCGACGTCGGCCGTCGGGTCCGCCTCCGCGTAGCCGAGCGCGGTGGCCTCGTCCAGCGCCTCGGAGTAGCCGGCGCCGGTGGTGTCCATCTTGTCGAGGATGAAGTTGGTCGTGCCGTTGACGATGCCCAGCACCCGGTTGACCTTGTCGCCGGCCAGCGACTCGCGCAGCGGGCGGATCAGCGGGATGGCGCCGGCGACCGCGGCCTCGTAGTAGAGGTCCACCCCGCGCTCGACGGCCGCGGCGTGCAGCGCGGCACCGTCCGCGGCCAGGAGCGCCTTGTTGGCCGACACCACGCTGGCGCCGTGCTCGAAGGCGGTCGTGATCAGGGACCGGGCGGGCTCGATGCCGCCGATCACCTCGACGACCACGTCGATGTCCCCGCGTTTGACCAGGGCGGTCGCGTCCGTGGTGAGCAGTTCCACCGGCACACCCGCGCGCACCCGGTTGGGCCGCCGTACGGCGATCCCGGCCAGCTCGACCGGTGCGCCGATCCGCGCGGCGAGGTCGTCCGCGTGCGTCGTCATGATGCGCGCGACCTCTGAGCCGACCACGCCACAGCCCAGCAGCGCCACCTTCAGCGGACGCGTACGCATCATCCGACCTCGCTTCGCTTGTCGGCTCCTACGAGCCTTCGGGACGGTCCCAGTCTCACGCACCGGACGGGAGTTTCCACGCACCGTCCGGATCGCGAGACCGGATGTCTTCGATGTGGGATTCCCCGTCAGCCCACGTCGAGACGCAGGAGGTCCTCCTCCGTCTCGCGCCGGACGATCACCCGGGCCTCCCCGTCCTTGACGGCGACCACCGGCGGGCGCAGGGCGTGGTTGTAGTTGCTGGCCATCGAGCGGCAGTACGCCCCCGTCGCCGGCACCGCCAGCAGGTCGCCGGGCGCCAGGTCGGCGGGGAGGAAGGCGTCGCGCACCACGATGTCGCCCGACTCGCAGTGCTTGCCGACGACCCGGGTCAGCATCGGCTCGGCGTCGCTCGAGCGCGACACCAGGGCCACGCTGTACTCGGCGTCGTACAGCGCCGTGCGGATGTTGTCCGACATCCCGCCGTCCACGCTCACGTACGTCCGCAGGCCCTCCAGCGGCTTGATCGTGCCCACCTCGTACAGAGTGAACGCCGTCGGGCCCACGATCGCCCGGCCGGGCTCGACCGACAGCCGCGGGACGGCGAGCTCCGCCCCCCGGCACTCGCGGGAGACGATCTCCCCCAGCGCCTTGGCGATCTCCTGCGGCTCGCGCGGATCGTCGTCCGGGGTGTAGGCGATGCCGAGGCCGCCGCCGAGGTCGATCTCCGGCAGCTCCACCCCGTGCTCGTCGCGGATCTGCCGCAGCAGGCCGACCACCCGGTGCGCCGCCACCTCGAAGCCGGAGGTGTCGAAGATCTGCGAGCCGATGTGCGAGTGGATGCCGACCAGTTCGAGCGAGTCCAGCCGCAGCACCCGGCGTACCGCCTCGGCCGCGTCCCCGCCGGTGAGGGAGAAACCGAACTTCTGGTCCTCGTGCGCGGTGGCGATGAACTCGTGGGTGTGCGCCTCCACGCCGACGGTGACGCGGACCTGCACCCGCTGCCGCCGGCCCGCCTTCCGCGCGGCGTCCGCCACCCGGACGATCTCCTGGAAGGAGTCCACCACGATCCGCCCGACCCCCGCCTCGACGGCCTGGCGGATCTCCACGCCGGTCTTGTTGTTGCCGTGCAGCGCGATCCTGTCGGCCGGCATCCCCGCGGACAGCGCCACGGCCAGCTCGCCGCCGGAGCACACGTCGAGGTTGAGGCCCTCCTCGTACAGCCAGCGCACCACGGCGCGGGACAGGAAGGCCTTGCCCGCGTAGAAGACGTCGGCGTCCGCCCCGAAGGCCTCGCGCCAGGCACGGCAGCGGCCGCGGAAGTCGGCCTCGTCCAGGACGTAGGCGGGGGTGCCGAACTCCTCCGCGAGGGCGCGGACGTCCAGGCCGCCCACGGTGGCGACGCCTTCGGCGTCCCGGGTGACGGTGCGGGCCCAGACGCGGGGGTCCAGGGCGTTCAGGTCGGCGGGCGGCGCCGCGTAGTGGCCCTCGGGGAGGACGTCGGCGTAACGGGGCCCGGCGGGGTGTGCGGAACGGCTCATCGTCTCGTGCTCTTCACTCTCACAGGTGGCGGGGGGCGCTGATGCCGAGCAGGGTCAGGCCGTTGGCGAGCACGGTCCCGGCGGCGTCGGCGAGCGCCAGGCGGGCCCCGTGAACGGCCGAGGGTTTCTCCTCCCCCTTCGGCAGCGCCGGGCACACGTCGTGGAACCGGAGGAAGGCGTCGGCGGTGCGCTCCAGCAGCCGTGCCACCCGGTCGGGCGCGCCGTGCCGGGCCGCGGCCTCCACGGTGCGGGGGAAGTCGGCGATCAGGCCCAGCAGTTCGGCCTCGACGGGGTCCCGGTGGCCGGACGCGGCGCCGGGTGCCAGACCCAGGTCGTGGGCGCCGCGCAGCAGGGCCCGGCTGCGGGCGTGGGCGTAGCGGACCAGGAACAGGGGGTTGGTCTCGCGCTGCGCCAGGTGCGTCGCCGGGTCGGTGCGGGGGGCGTCCTCGGCGGGCGGGCGCAGCACGGCCCAGGCCGCGGCGTCGGCGCCGAGGGTGCGCAGCAGCTCGTCCGGCGACTCGGCTGCGGGGCGGGGCCGGCGGGCGGGCGGGGCGATGCCGGTGGCGGCGTGGAGCCGGCGGAGCGCGGCGGCGTAGGCGTCGGCGCGTGCCTCGCCGGTGGGCGCGGGTGCATGTCCGGCCGGGTGGTCGCCGATGCCGTACCGGCTCCCCTGGGCCCGTACGAGATCGACGAGGGCCTCGTGGGAATCGCCCTGGAGGGTGATGTTGAGGAAGCCCGGAGCGGCGACGTCGACCCGGGCGATGCCGGGGGCGGCGGCGAGCCTGCGGCCGATGACGTCGGCGACGGCGAGCGGCGCGACGCCGGTCAGGCGGGCGAGTTGCAGGGCCACGTTGGTGGCGTAGTCCCCGCACCCGGGGCGCGGCGGGGTGCGCACGACGACCCGCTCGGGCATCGGCCCGGCGAGGCTGAGCTCGTCGGCCTCCACGGCGCGACGGACCGTGGCGAGCACGGTGCGGGAGAGCTCAGCGGGGGTCATGAGCGCAAGCGTAGGCGAGGAGGGGGGTGCGGGCGCGAACGGGTTTCATCCTTCGGTCACCCCTGGTCACGCGGTGCCCGGTGTCGCCGCGGGCGCGCCCTGACGGGGCGCGTTCTGGCGGACCTCGACGAGCCGGCGCACGACGCTCAGCAGCTCGCCGGGCTCGAAGGGCTTGCCGAGGAAGGCGTCGACCCCGGCGGCGACGGCGCGCTCGACCTCGTCCTCGGTGCAGGCGCTGACCAGGACGATCCGGACGCCGTGCGTACGGGGATCGGAGCGGAGGCGGGAGGCCGTCCTTATGCCGTCGAGGCGGGGCATCGCGACGTCCAGGGTGACGACGTCGGGGCGCACCTGCTGGACGACGTCCAGGCACTCGGCACCATCGGCCGCGGTCACGACCTCGAAGCCCTCCAGCTCGAGGTTGACCCTGATCAGCTGCCGGATGACCTTGTTGTCGTCGACGACAAGCACCCGGCCGGACACGCCCGGCACATGAAGAGCGTAGGCGCGCCGGATCGGATGCGTCCGCGTTTTCCCCATTCCTTCCCCGACCGGGGGACGCGGTGGCGGTGCGCCGGACAGCGCCGCGGCCATGGGCTATGCCACGGGCACGCGGCACGGGGCACGCGGGGAGGCCGTCCGGGGGGCGCCGGCGACGGCGCGGGGGGCCGCCGGGGCCCCCTCCTCCCGCCGCCGCCCCGCCACAACCGCCGTCGCCGGAAACCCTGTACACGGACACCCCTCCCAGGCTGGTAAGGTTTCACCCGTCGCCGCCACAGCGGCCGACACGCCCCCGTAGCTCAGGGGATAGAGCAACGGCCTCCGGAGCCGTGTGCGCAGGTTCGAATCCTGCCGGGGGCACCTTGGATTAGGTGCCTAAAGACCCCGCCATCAGCGAGAACGCTGAGGACGGGGTCTTCGCGTATGTGCAGGCGTATGCGGCCCGAAGCGGCCGTATGCCGGGGTCTGTGGACGAGGCGTGGACGGGATCTTGAAGCGTTTCCGCAGGTGAGGTCCAGGAACGGGCGAGGCCCGCACCAACGCCAGGCGCCTGCGCTCCATACAAATCGTCACGCGGCGGGGGCTACCACCGGGCACCTTAAGAAGCCGTTGCTCTACCGGTCATGGTGAGCACGGGTTCGAGTGCGGCTTCCCGGTCGGGTGATCTTCCGGCTTGCCGGGCATGAAGGCAGGGCCTCCT
>JARAXD010000038.1:0-43204 GCA_033793685.1 Streptomyces sp. ME19-03-3
TTCCACCCGTCGAATACGAGAACAACCACTACCTCACAACCACGAAACCCCAGGTCACAACCAACATCTGAGATCTCTACCGAACTCGGGGCGGTTCACCCGCCAGTCTGTCTGCCCGACCGGATGATCGAACCCTTCGGCATGCAACTCATTGAGAGCTGAGTTGTCGACGTCGCCTCGCCACTCATACGTGATCGTCATGGTCCGAACCTAGTGACCATCAGAGCCGGACTACAGGACGGGCCGACTCTCCCAGTCTCAGCTGCCGTCAAAACTACGCGGTCACCAGCCTGACCGCCGAGCAGGCCACCCCGGTCCAGCTCGGGAGATTGATCAGCAACCATTGGAAGATCGAAGCCCTGCATCACGTCCGCGACACCACCTTCGCCGAAGACGCCTCCCAGTTGCGGACCGGCAACGCACCTCACGCGATGGCAACCTGGCGCAACCTCGCCGTCGGCGCCCTCCGGCTGAGCGGCGTCAAGAACATCGCCGTCGGCCTCTGCTGCAACGCACGCGACGCCCGCCGCCCTCTCGCACTCCTCGGCCTCGCGTGATCACAAAACGGGCGCCCGCCGACTATGCCGAAGCCCTGCTGATCACGGCGCATCGAAAACGGTCACGCTGAGCGCCTTGTCCCACCGAGCGGCGGCCAGGTCCTCGTGGCGGATCATGAATTTCGTGTAGGGCTCCTCGTAGACCCGTCCTTCATTGGCGAGCGGTATCCATTCGCTCGTCAGCTGGATCCTGTCCTCCTCCAGATAGGGCAACCACTGCCCCTTCCCGAGGGTCTTCGCCAGGATGCTGCCGGTCGTCATCTCGTCATCGGCGTACCCGCCGATGACGAGGAAGGCGTCGGACGACCAGAGGTCGTGGGCCAGGGACCGCAGTTCGTCCAGGTGCGGCAGTTCACGCTCCATGTACCGGGCCAACTGCTGCTGGAAGGACGACATGTCCACCCACTCGAGATCCTCCCAGAACTCGTGCCAGTCCTCGTCGCCCTCCTGGAGCCAAAGGGGCAGATCGGCTCTGAGCTTGGCGTAGACGTCGATCCGCTTACCAACACGCGTGGATTCGGGGGGTTCCGCGACCGCGGTTTCGGTGCCGTCCGCTACATGCACGACTCGCGCGTACTGCCCCGGATGGACCCCCAATTCGCCGGCATCCATCTCTTGGTGAACGAAGAAGAGCAGCGTCCCGTCCGCCGGCAGGTCGAAGCCGTCGACCTTCGGCAGCGCCCCACAATCGACGGAAAGGAGCAACGGCAACGGAATGTCGCCGGCGGACGGCCACTCCATGCCCACCGGCAGCCGGGGCAACCCACCGATGTGCCCGACCGGAGAACCCTCGCCACGCCCGGACAATCCGATCGCCAAACGAAGGTGCTCGCCGAACCTGCTGATCTCCTCGTCCGGGACGCCCAACTCAAGCGCCGCCCGGCGAAACTCTCCTTGATGATCCATGACCGAGAACATAAACCCCTTCCAACTCGGCTCTGACGTCGGGGTATTGGCGGAGACCGGTGGTCCGCCATGGACACGAGGCGGAGCGAGGTGGATGCGCGTGGTCGGTCACCTCGCATTATCCCCGCGGAACGTGGGCGGCGGCACGCCGTTCTTCACAGCCCTGGACAACTGGGTGAACCTGACCCTGGTGGAGACCCGGACGTTTCCCGACGGCGTGGTCCTGACCAGGTACGAGACCAAGCGCTGAGCGCTCGACGTCGGATCGGCGCGGGCTTCGGGCGCCCAAGGATCTCGCGGCGCCCTGTCCGAGGCGATCGTGATGTCCCTGCCGGATCACAGGCCGTGTACGTCAGGGATCCCCAACCGCACACCGGTCAGCTCATGCTGAGCGGGAGTCTGCTGGTCACGTTGAGTTTCACCTCGCCGTAGGGCCGGACGTGGGACCGGAACAACGGGGTCGGGCCGCGCCGGTCCGCGGGCGTCAGGAGGTCCGCCCTTGCCGTAGGCGATCACGGAGTTCGCGCGGCCTCGCCCGGCAACTCGAACCGGCCCCGGGGAAAACGGCCGTACTGCGTACAGAACTTCGGCAACACGGCGAAGCCCGTTCTCGTCGCACCGCGCTTGCCGGACACAAGCCCCTGCTCGTCCTTCGGCTACCGGGAGTTTGCCGCGGGTGAGGCGGAGCTGCGGGAGTTCCTGGCGGCGCGGGTGTGGTCGTCGGCTGGAGGGGCCGCCGCGCGCGTTGTTCGACCGGGCGGTGGTGTGGCTGGTGAACAACCGGGTGCTGCTGCCTGGCGTGACGACGCTGACCCGGATGGTGGCCGCGGTCCGCCGGGAGGAGAACGACCGGCTGCACACGGCGCTGCACGAGGCGGTGCCGTACGACCTGCGCACCGAGATGATCCGGCTGCTCGAAGTGCCCGAGAAGAAGCGGGTGTCGGAGTTGGAGCGACTGCGGCTGGGCCCGATGAAGGTGTTGGGCAAAGCCATGCATCGGCGGCCCGCCACACCCTCCGGCTGCTGGCCCGACGAATCCAGCACCTCACCGAGGAGATCAGCGACCTCACCACCCGGATCACCACCGCCATCGCTGCCCGCGGGCCCAAGCTTCTGGAGCACTACGGCGTCGGCCCCGACACCGCTGCCGCACTGCTGATAGCAGCCGGAGACAACCCAGAACGGATGGGCGGCGAGGCATCCTTCGCCGCACTCTGCGGCGTCAGCCCGGTGGAGGCATCCTCAGGAAAGACCCGACGCCGCAGGTTCAACCGCGGTGGTGACCGCCAGGCCAACTCCGCGCTTTACACCATCGTCCTGGCCCGCCTTCGCTGGGATACCCGTACCCGCGACTACGTGGAGCGCCGTATCAGCGAGGGCAAGACACGCCGAGAAGCCATCCGTTGCCTGAAACGCTACATCGCACAAGAGATCCACCAGACGATCACCGCCAGGCGGGACGCGCGGTGGCGCTGACTCCACCGCTTGACATCCATAGGGGCATCAGACGGGCCGCCAGCCTGCCCACCTGCAGGAACCTCGGCCCCCGAACGTTCACGCACCGCGGACCTGACGGAGCCAACGCCGCATCGCCGACCCCCCTCACCAGGATCTGCAGGAGGGAACTCCGGAAGCGGTGAGCGAACCGCATCCGGTGAGGGGGTGCCCCCGCCAGCCCCGGGCCCGCTGCCCGCGGTTCCCGAAACAACAGGCCGTGAGCGGTAAGCCGGAGGGGATGCATGTCCATGGGCCCGTCATTCTGCCCTGGAGTCGATCGCCGTCCCGGTCCCATGCCGCAGCCCCGACCGGTGCCGCCCAGCCTGCGGGTGCCGGTGTGGCAGCGCAAGAGAAGAGGGGCTCCGGCGCGCCAGGTGAGAGATCGTCTCTCCACTCGCGCGCCGGAGCCCCTTGACCCGGCGGACCGGCCCGGCGGTGCGGCGGGACCGGGTCCGGGCGGACCGTCAGACGGCGATGGTCTTGGCCTCGGTGTAGCTGTTGAGACCCAGTGCGCCGAACTCGCGGCCGGTGCCGCTCGCCTTGTAGCCGCCGAACGGGCCGGCGAAGGAGGCGGGGGCTCCGTTGACGTTCATCCAGCCGGAGCGGACCTGGCGCAGGACCTCGAGGCCGTGCTCCTTGTCGGCGGTCCACACGCCGCCGCTGAGGCCGTACTCCGAGTCGTTGGCGATCCGGATGGCCTCTTCCTCGGTGTCGAAGGGGATGACGACGAGGACCGGGCCGAAGATCTCCTCCTGCGCGATGCGCATGGAGTTGTCGACGTCGGCGAAGAGGGTCGGGCGGATGTAGTTGCCGGTGAGGCCCTCAATGGGCTCGGCGCCGCCGGTGACGAGACGGGCGCCCTCGGCGACACCGGACTCGATGTAGCCGCGGATGCGCTCCTGCTGGTCGGTGCGGACCATCGGGCCGACGAATGTGTCGGGGTCGTTGGGGTCACCGACGGTGAGCGATTCGACCATCGTCTTCATCGCGGCGACGATCTCCTCGTAGCGGCTGCGCGGCGCGAGGATGCGGGTGTGCGCGACGCAGGACTCGCCGTTGTTCGGGAAGGAGGCGTACTTCAGACCGCCGACGGCGGCCTCGACGTCGGCGTCCTCCAGGATGATCGCGGCGGACTTGCCGCCCAGCTCCAGGCTGACCCGCTTGAGCTGCTCGCCGGCGATGGCGGCGATGCGGCGGCCGGCGGCGGTGGAACCGGTGAAGGCGATCTTGTCGACGCCCGGGTGGGAGACGAGGTACTCGCTGGTCTCACGGCCCGCGGGGACGATGCTGACGACACCCTCCGGGAAACCGGCGTCGTGGAAGATCTCGGCCAGGACGAGGGCGTCGATCGCGGTCTCGGGGGAGGCCTTCAGGATCACCGGGCAGCCGGCGAGCAGCGCCGGGACCAGCTTGGCCAGCGCCGACTGGTGCGGGGCGTTCCACGGGATGACGGCGGCGACGACGCCGACCGGCTCGCGGCGCAGCAGGGTACGGGTCTCACCGTCGACAGTGAGCTCCTCCTCCCAGCGGGTGGCTGCCGCGGCCGCAAGGTACGCGTCGTTCTGGTGCTGGATGCCCTGGTAGTGCAGGTAGCGCGTGAACCACAGCGGGGAGCCGTTCTCGGACGACACCAGCTGGGCGAGCTCCTCGGCGCGCTCGGCGTGCAGTTTCGCGAAGCGGCTGACGACCTCCTGGCGCTCCTCCGGGGTCATCCGGGGCCACCGGCCCCGTTCGAAGGCCTCGCGGGCGGCGGCCACCGCGCGGTCGACGTCGGCCGGCGCGGCGTGCGGGGTGGAGCCGACGAGCGAGTGATCGTGGGGGGAGCGGACTTCCAGGGTCTCGGAGCCCGCGGACTCCTCCCAACGGCCACCGATGTACAGACGGTCAAAAACGCGCACGGCAGTGCTCTCTCTTCCGAGGTGCTTAGCGGTCCGGCGGACCGTTGAGTCGACAGTAGTGGACCGATGGACCGTTAACAAGTGTCCGGCGGTCCCATAACAAGTGGCCGGTGGTCCGATAACATGCGGGGCATGTCACAGGCTCCCGATTTCCAGCGCGCCCGCCGGCCCGAGCAGAGAGAACAGCGGCGCCGCGTCATCCTGGACGCGACCGAGGAACTGCTGGGCGAGATCCCGATCGACGAGGTCAGCCTCCGTGAGCTGAGCAGGCGGCTGGGCACGTCGAAGACCAATGTGATCCGCTACTTCGAGACCCGTGAAGGCGTCCTGCTCGCGCTGCTCAACCGCAGCCGGGAGGCCTGGCTCGACACGCTGGAGGAACGGCTGCGGGCCGACGCCCCGACCGGTGAGGACGCGCTGCGCGTACTGGCCGAGTCCCTCGCCGAGCAGCCCCTGCTGTGCCAACTGTGGAGCCAGCTCCCCACCGTGCTGGAGCGGAACGTGTCCGCCGAGACCGTCCTGCCCTACAAGCTCGTGGACCTCGAGCACCGCAGGCGGCTTGCCCGGCTGATCAGACTCCGACTCCCGGCGCTCGGTGAGGACGCGGCCCTGCACCTCACCCGGCTGGCCGTGGTGGGGCTGGTCGGTCTCTGGCCCTTCTCCCACCCCTCGCCGAGCGTGGTCGAGGTGCTGTCCGACCCGCGTCTCGTCGATGCCGACATCGACTTCGCCACCGTGTACACCGACTTCCTGCGGATCTCGGCCGCCGGTCTGCTCGCCGGCGCCGGGGACCCCCTGAACGCCGTACGGCCGCCCCGGGACAGGGGGCGGCCGGAGTGACGATGCCGCCCGCCCGGGGCCGGTGGATCCGGCGGGCGGCACGGACTCAGGAGCCGGAGGGGTGCTCCGCGAACACCGCGACGGCCACCTGGTACATCTCGAAGGCGCGGGCGACTCCCGCGTAGACGGCCAGATGGATGAACAGGTCGACGACCTCTTCCTTGGTCACCCCGTTGTTGAGCGCGATGCGCAACTGGCCGCGCAGCGGCTCCTCCGCGCCCAGCGTCGCGGCGATCGCGACCGACACCAGCGACCGGTCATGCGTGGACAGCGCGGTGCGCGTCCAGGAGTCGGCGAAGGCGTGCACCGTCGCCACCTTGCGGAAGTCGGCCCCCGCCGCGGGCTCACCCGGTGCCAGCGGCAACTCGAGCCGCTGCCCCAGAAGTTCCCCGGCGGTCGCGAGCGCGGTCTCGTACTCCTCGTCGGCACTCATCCCGTACCTCTCCTCGATCGGGTCTCCGGTAGGCCGTGCGGAAGCCGGTGCCCCGGGGCGTCCGGTACCGCCCGCACTCGCGATCGTTACCGCACCGAAGCCGCGCGCAACCGTCGCTCCGGGCCTCAGTGACTCCCGGCCTTCCGGGTGCCGGAAGCGCCGTATCCGCAGTGCTGACACGCAGCGACGGCTCCGCTCTTGGTGCGCCACATCCCTCCCCCCTCCCCCCGCCCGGATGTCCGACGGAGCGCATCCGCTACACGCCGCCTGCCCGGAGAGCCTCACCCGATCGAAGGAGCCTCGGAGAACGGCTGAGGTCCGTCGGGGAACGGGTCGGTGGTCGACAGCCCCGCCCGGCATGCGTGGCGTACGTCCGTCCCGCCCGCCGTGCCGCGCGCGGGCTTGTCACCGGCGCGGTGCCCGGAGTGCGGGTCGCCGGTGCGCGGGAGCGCCGGCAGGGACACGGTGCCGGGAAGACGAACGCGGCGCAGCCGTGGACGGCCGGGGGATACGGACTGCATGGGGTGGAATGCTCAGTCAGGGCCGCCCGGTGGACAGGGCGGTACGGTGGCGGGGCAAGAGGGTCTCAGCAACGGTCATGCGACAAGGCGTCAGCTGTTCGGGTGAGGCCGGCGGATCCTGGGGCGGACGGGGTGGTGACGGTCCGGCCGGCCGGGCGGGGCCGCCGCCGGGACCGCCGGCCGGCGGCTCGGTGCCGCGTGCCGGGAGCGGCTCGTCCCATTGCATGCCCAGGGCGTGGAACCGCAGCTCACCGAGGACCCTCCGGCAGAGGAACCTCCCTCGGTCGGACATGGTCGTCTCCTTCGGGGGTGAGAGAGGCCTCCCGCGCACGCTGCGGCACGCGCGGGACGCCTTGGAGGGGTGGGGGAGGGGCACCCGATCCCCTCCCGGCGGACGCCGCCGCTCGACGTGGACGGCGCCGGTGTCACCGGTTGCGGGTGATGGTCTTGTGCTCGACGTAGCCGGTCAGGCCGACCTTGCCGTACTCACGGCCCAGACCGCTGGCCTTGAAGCCGCCGAAGGGACCGTCGAAGCTCATGGACGAGCCGTTGATGGTGACGGTGCCGGTGCGCAGGCGGCGGGCAGGGCGTGGTCCGGGTCGGCGCTCCAGACACCGCCGGAAAGGCCGTACTCCGAGTCGTTGGCGATACGGACGGCGTCGTCCTCGTCCTCGTAGGCGATGACCGCGAGGACCGGGCCGAAGATCTCACCCCGAAGGCCTGGAGAAGGGCAACTACGTCACCCCGACCGTCTTCGCTGCCGAGCGAGCCGAAGCGCAGGCCAGCATGAAGTGTACAGTTCTGCCCATGAGCGAGACATTGCCGATCACCGAGGCGCGTGCCAGGTTCGGATCGCTGGTTCGTCGGGCTTCCCACGCTCGTGAGCGGATCACGATCACCGACCACGGACAACCCGCCGCGGTGCTGATCAACCCGCAGGAACTCGCCGACATCGAAGACGCCCTGGCGCTGGCCCAGTACCGGGCCCGGCAGGCAGCCGTCGAGACCACGGGTGTACCGCATGATCAGGTCCGTGCCCGGCTCGGTCTGGGGCCGGCTTCTTGACCTGGACGATCATCTGGGACGAGCCGGCCATCGACGCCGCCGCTCGGTTCCTCAAGACGACCCTGACGGCCTGCGCCAGCTGATGGACGCCGTCGACCTGCTCGCCGACCAGCCACGCCCACCCGGCAGCGCCGAATACGGCTCGCCGAACCTGCGACGGATGCACGTGGGACGCTACCGAGTGATGTACGAGATCACCGAGGCCACCGTCACGATCGTCGTGATCCACATCGGCCGCACCGGCTGACCACACCAACACCCGAACGCGACCACCCAGCTGGCCGCCCCGTGCCCGGCGACAGCAGTTCTCCGCCGTCAACGTGCAGGGCATGATGGCGGGACGCGGACGGGCACTGTCATCCGCCCTAGCGATTCGGCCCGCCCACGCCCGCACACGGCTGACTCCTTGCAGCGACGCGGACGGATGCACCCGCCGCGCCTGCATGACGGCATAACAGCAGGTCAGATCCATGCGTGGCGGCAAGCATCACTGCATCGGCCTCAGCGGCGCTGATCGTAACGACGTGGTCGCGGCATCGCGCACCACCGCTTGCAGGCTGTGCGCGCCCCAGGCTCGGCTCCACAAAGCGGGCGGTGATCGCGACCAGTGCCCGGGGCTCGTCCAGGTCGTTGGTGTAGGCCTGGCGCCTGCGTCACGGTCCATTGGGAGGCGCCGACTGGCGGGGAGCGTCATTACAACTGTGCTGTATTCAGGACCGCCGGTGGTGTCAGCCAGAAGTCAGGGGCGAGCGCTATGGTGCGTGGCCGTGGACGCTACTGATCTTGACTATCGGGCCCGGACGCGGTCCGGCTGCATCTCGCCGGAGCTCGTCTCGCGGCTGCTCGAACGCGGCCACGTTGCCGTGGTGGAGCAGCAGGCGGGACGGGGGGAGTGGTTCTGCGCCCTGGCGTGGGCGCGGTTGCTGGGTGGGCGGGGCCGGCAGTCCAAGGCGTTGGCGGTGCTCGCCCCGTACCGGGCGACCGGCTGGTGGACGGCCGTCGTGGCCGTGGCCGAGTTGCTGGAGGGCTGGGGCCGCGTTGAGGAGGCGATCGAGATCACCCGGGTCCGTATGGAGGCTGGGCATCCGATGGCGCTGGAGTTCTACGCGCGGCTGCTTGCCCGGCATGGCCGCGCCGAGGAGGCGTTCGATCTGCTGGTGCCGCACGTCGACGACTGGGTGCTCGCCACCGCCCTGGTCGACGTCGCCTCCCTTGCCGGCCGCGATGAGGAGGCTGCCGCGCTGCTCGCCAGCCGGATCCGGGCCGACCACTGCTGCGACGGCCCGTGGTGCTGCCGTGGCCTCGATTCCGACATGGCACTCGGCCTGCTCGCGACGATCCGTGAGCGCCAGGGCCACATCGATGTGGCCATCGCTCTGCTCCGCCGCCGGCAGATCACCTCAATCAACTGCCGGGACCAACTCGCCGACCTGCTGGCCCGGCACGACCGAATCGAGGCACTCCGCGCCTACGCCGCGCTGGACGGGCATGAGGAGGCCGTACGGCGGCTGGCGGAACTGCTGGAGGAGGATGGCGACGTGGAGGGCGCGATCGCGGTATACGGGCAGGCCGGCGGCCCCGCGGCCCGGGACCCGAACTCGGCTTACGATCTAGCGCAGCTCCTGGCCCGACATGGACGGGGCGGAGAGGCGATCGCCGTGGTGCGCGCCCAGGCCGACGCGCACCATAGCGACGACTGGATTCTCCACGCCCTGTCCGAGCTGTGCCTCGATCAGGGTCGCCCCGCCGACGGGCTCGCCTACCTCGACGCCCTCGACGCCCAGCGCGGGGGTGAGGACGAGTGGGAGCTGTACTGGATGCGGTTGCCGCTGATCGTCGCCTGCAGTGGGGTCGACGAGGCGGTTGAACGGGCCCGAGCTCACCCTGAAGGCAACACCTGGTATGCGGCGGAGCACATCGCTCGCCTCCTCGCCGGTGCCGGGCGCACCGAGGAAGCCGTTACCGTCCTCCAGCAGCACGACCGCAGAAACAGCCATGATCTCGCTGGCTACCTCATCGAAGTCGGCCGCCTTCAGGACGCCCTGGCGCTTCTCCAACGGAGCAACCCCCGAATGCCCGAGCTGACGGGCGATCCCTGGCACGACGCACCTCCGTTCTGAGGCACTGTCTGGTTCGGGCGCACTGGGCGGCAACCGGCACCTGGAGAGGGGCGTGCCGTCGACTGGGATCGACCTGGGGTGTGTGAACTATCGAGTGGCTGTGACGAGTGCCGACGAGCGACACTCTGATCATGGATGGCAGGATTGCTCAGCTGGTTGGCGAGCTTGATGCGGATTCGAGCGAAGTGGCCGAGGACGCGCAGCATGCGCTGACCGCTATCGGGTCAGACGTGCTGGACCAGCTGATCACGGCAGTCCCTGACCTGGGTCTTTTTGGGCAGCTGTGTGCCATTGAGGTCTTCACCGCGCTGCAGGATCCAAGGCCGGGGGACGTGCTGATCGACCTGCTGGTCAGCGATAACTCCACCGTTCGCCAATGGGCGGCCGAAGCCTTGGGAGAACTACAAATCCAGCGCGCCGTGCCGGGACTGCAGCGAGCATATGCGGCCTTTCGGCAGCGAGGTGAGGCTCTTGACGACTGCGAGGGAGTGGCACTTCGCGATGCACTGAGTCAACTCGGTGCCCGCGACGTTGTAGTCCCGCCCCGAGTTGCCGCGCTGAGTCTCTCGCTGGAGAACCTGGATCTGGTGTGGCCGACAGTGCATCTGGCCGCGGTTGTTGAGCAGCTTGCCGCTCATGGTCAGGCGGTCCTCTACTTTCAAGTGTGGCAGGTCAAGCCTGGTGTCGGGATCTTCGGAGGCCATGGGCCGGGCATCGACTGGGAGATCGAGATCGACCGCGGGCTGGCCTGGGACCGGATTGTGGCTGGCTGCCGGGACTGGGCTCTGTTGGCAGCCGAAGCAACCGGCAAGACTTCAGATTTGGTGGCGACGATTTGCTGGATCGACGCCTCGGATCTGTGACACCAGTGGCGCGCCGGCGGAGGTCGGCAGTTCAGTGCGGTGAGCGGCTTGCCTGGCGAGCTACGAGGTAGGCGGGCCAGTCGGTAGCGGCACGGTGGCGCCAGCCAGGTCCTGGAGACCGTCCTGGCCGATGTAACGGCCTGCGCCCAGGTCGTTGAAGGCGCAGGGTTCTCCGACAAGCTCAACCGCGCCGCCTTCACCGCCAAAGGACTGGCAGCCAGCGGCTACATCCACGCCCCCGACGCCGAGCGGATACTCATGGACGCCGCGTTGTACGCCCGCCCCGGCCAGGAACGACGCTGCTCCCAGATCATCCGCAGTGGACTCGATGCCGGCGCCCGGCGACCGCTCCACCTCGAAGGACGACCCTCATGACGCCGACTGAGCCAGGGGCAGCCGGATTCGATGCGGCGGCCGCGGCCCAGCAGATCCTCGCCGGGCCCGTCCAGGAAGCACTGGCCATTCCCGGCTTCCCAGCACAGGCGACACCCGCGCCCACCACACCGCAGCCAGCCACCGCCCACGGCCTGCTACCCGACTCTCTCAGTGACCGCGGCAACGTCAAACTTTTCGTGCACCTGTACGGCCGCGACTACCGGCACGTCCCGGGCCTGGGCTGGTCGCTGGGCCGGACACCGCTGGCAGCTCTACGAAGAAGGGGTCTGCCGCAGGTTTGGGTGACAGGTTCGGTCACGCTGGTCTCCACCCGCCGTCCCTTCGACGTATCCGAGACGTCCTCGCCGATCGCTGCGGCGATGTCCTGCACCTTCATCGTCCGTCCAGCCCCCGCCAGCAGCACCAGCATCCGCTCTCGCGCCTCTTCCCACTCCAACGGGCCAGCAGATGCGGACCCGCTGGAAGGTACTTCTGCATCGTCAGGCTGGGACTCGGGGGCAGGGTCACTCGCCATCGGTTCGTCCGCGGGGGCCTCTGGCGGCTGTTGCGTGACGTCGTCGCCCTGGTTGGCGTACTCCTCAACTGCCAGGGACAGCAGCGTCTCGCGTGTGATCGCCAGGTGGGCCAACCGCTCCTCGGTCGCAGCGATCTTCTCGCGCAGTGCGGCCAACTCGCCACGAACGACCGCCTCTTCCTGATCCAGACGCACGAACAGTGACGTCATGCCGGGCCCACCTTCACTTACCTGCCTCGGGTCTGATGGCACTCCAGGCCCCAGCCAAACGTAGGACCAGCCCCAGCAAGATCGCAGATGCCCCCAACCGACCGCATGTGATCGCCTTGCGCTCACACCCCTCCGACCGATGACAGCACCCGTTCGCACCGTAGGGTCGGAACATGTCGACCGAAGACCTCCCGGCCTCCACGGCCAAGCACTGGCAGGACTGCACGAACGTGTACGAGTTCCTGGACCAGATCCGTCTCCGGCCCGGCATGTGGCTGCCTGGCGGCTCACTCCAGCACCTGCAGTCCATGCTCACCGGCTACCGGGTGGCGCTTGGCGTGCACAGCATCGACGAACCCTGGGCCTCCTGGCCCGAAGGCGACTTCAGCCGCTGGCTCTGCGAGTATCGCGGCATCGCCAGCTCCCTCACCTGGGCAGCTGAGATCGAGCGCAACACCCCCGACGGCTCGACTCCCGTCGAAGAGTTTTTCCGTCTCCTCGACGCCTACCGGAGCGACGCGGCACAGAATCCGGAGCCCACCGCCACGACTACTCGGCTTCCCGACATCGAGTACATGATCAACACCTTCGTCACCCTCTTCTGGCGCAAGCGCCTCCTCACACAGGCGGTGGCGCGTCTCGAAGACCGAGGATTCCGCGTCATCCGCCTGGAAGCCGGCCAGTGGAACACGGAGCGGGACATGCACCACGCCATGGCGGCGGCCCTGGATTTTCCCGACTACTACGGTCGCAACCTGGATGCGCTCAACGACTGCCTTGGCGACGTAGCCTGCTACGGCGGCTACGACGATGCTCCCGAGGGCACCGGACTGGTCCTCGTCTTCACTGACTACGACCGGTTCGCGGCAACCTGGCCCAGGGCGGCGCAAGTCGTCCTGGACATCATCGCCGACCAGGCCCGCCGAGCGGCCGTACTCCAACGACGCTTCTTCAGCTTGGTCCACAGCAACGACGCCCATATCCGCTTCGAACCTGTCGGTGCCATGCCCGTCATGTGGAACAGCGACGAATGGGCGGACAGCAATCGCGGCTGAGCATATGGCGCCCGAGGGAGACGATCCCCGCCCACACGGCGGTCAAGCAGTGGCTGTGGCTCGCCAAGCGGCGGTGACGCCCGCTTTGCCACCATCCCTCCGACTCGCCGTGCTCCAAGAGCTTCCGAATCCGTGGCAGATCCGCATCTGGTGGCACATCGAGAGCCACCATCCTGAACTGCTCGATCCCCTCGCCGGTCGTGCCGAGCCGGTGAAGGTCTCCAACACGGTCTGACGGGCGGCAGCTGAACCATCGTCCTTCAGCACGATCAACCTGATGGTGCAGTGCTCCGAGGTCCAAACCGTCTCTCCGGCTCAGCGAACACCTTCGTCGTCGCTGTCCCCGGAGGCCGATGTCGGTACGTAATGGCATGCTCGCGGCCATGAACAGGGAGCAGTTCTGGATACTGATCGAGGAAGCCCGCGAGCAGGTGCTCGACACCGGGGACGACGCCGGCATCGCCGGCCGTGCCTCCGAGCTGCTTGCTCGCCGCTCATCACAAGAGATCGCCACAGCACAGCAGATCCTCTGGGACCTCATGGCCGACTCCTACCGAAATCCGCTGTGGGCCGCCGCCTACGTTCTCAACGGCGGATGTTCGGACGATGGCTTCGACTACTTCCGCGGCTGGCTGATCGCCCAAGGCCGCGTGGTATTCGAGCGCGTCGTTGCTGACCCCGACGCACTTGCCGAACTCCCTGACGTCCGTGCTGCCGCGGCTGAAGGGATCGACTTCGAGTGTGAAGAGATGCTGAGCATCGCCTGGAACGCCCACCGGACGGCCACCGGCCAGGAGCTTCCCGCCGACGCCTTCACCATCAGGTACCCCGACCTTGACCCTGCCTGGAACTTCGATTTTGACGACCGTCAAGAGATGGCTCGCAGGCTTCCTGCCTTGACCGCGCTGTATTCGCACTGACAGCAGCCGGCACCATCACGTGATTCCGGCGGAGCCCAGCTCAGCCGGATCTGCCCCACCGTAACTGCTACTTGAGTCCTATCCGGAAGGCCATCATGAGTTGGGACGTGCTCCTTCTCCGCCTGCCCGCCGACGTCACCTCAGTGCAGGAGATCCCCGCCGACCACACCCCGGCCCCGCTCGGCCGGCGACACGACGTACTCGCGGCTATCACCCAGGCTGTTCCCGAGGTCGATCTCGCGAACCCCACCTGGGGCGAGCTTTCCGGCCCCACGTGGTCCATCGAACTCAACATCGGCTCAGAAGACCCGGTGGACTCCATCATGCTCCACATCCGGGGCTCCAGCGACGACGTGCTGACACCCGTCCTCCGTCTTGCCGAGGCTCTGCCGTGCAAGGCTCTCGACTGCGCCGAAGGGGACCTGATCGCTCCCGGGCGAACGTCAGGCTGGCACGCTTTCCAGCAGTTCCGTGACCGAGTGTTCGGGCCCTCTCGGTGAGGCAGCAGGCCGGACACGCTGGCCGCGTACGCCGAGCGGATCACCAGCGCCCATCACTGGGACTTCCGATTTCAAGCAGTCCGCGTGCCTCGGCGGCGCCTGGTGAACAGCCGAAGGCGTCTGGGCGCGGGGAGATCGATAACCTGTGCTGTCTTGTAGACAGCTGAGTGAGGTTTTCTCAGCGAAATGATCTACGCGAAACCGTGTGAGCCGCCGTGTGTGTGAGCAGGCTGGGCCCGGCTGGCGACCCGGTAAACTGCTATGACCTTGACGGCCGAGGGGCGCGGAACGAAGGACCAGGCAGACCACGGCCAGGACCAGCCAGCGGGTGGGGAGCGGACCGCTGCCGCTCCCCAACCGTCATGCGGGCATTGGGGCGAAGGGCGCGATCGGGTTGGCGAGTTCACCGACCAGCTGGAGGGCGGCGGAGGGGTCGGCCAGGTCGACCATCTGCCGGTTGTCGCGCAGTTGGAGCCGGTTCAGGCAGGAGAGCGGGAAGGTGGCCGCGAACGGGTCGAACTTCTCGAATTTCCACGTCAGGTGCGGGACCCGGGCGCGGTAGTCGGAGACGCACCCGGCGACGGTCCTCCAGAACGCCTCCTCGGGGAGCGTGCCCGCTTCGTCGAGGGTCGCGGCCAGGTAGCGGAAGAAGCAGTCGAAGACGTCAGTGAAGATCGACAGCAGCTTCATGTGGTCCGGGACCTCGGCGCGCACCCGCTGCACCGCTTCCGGCAGGTCGGCGTGCGGGTCCATCACCACGATCTCCTCGGCGATGTCCTTGAAGATCGCGCGCCGGACCGCGCCGGCCTCGTCCAGCACCAGGATGGTGTTCTCGCCGTGCGGCATGAGAGCCAGGTCGTGGGCGTAGAAGCTGTGCAGCAGCGGGGTGAGGTAGGCCTCCAGGTAGCCGCGCAGCCACTCCTCGGGGGCCAGGCCGGACTGCTCGACCAGGGCGGCCGCCAGCGAGCGGCCGGCGCGGTCGGTGTGCAGCAGGGAGGCCATGGTGGCCAGCCGCTCGCCGGGCGCCAGGGAGGGGACGGGGCTCTCGCGCCAGAGCGCGGCGAGCATCTTGCGGTAGGGCGAGTAGCGGTCGGTGGCGGCCTCGTACTGGCGGTGGCGGTAACCGATCGCGGCATGCTCGCGGATGATCGACAGTCCGGTGCCGCGCAGCACGTCGTCGTCGGCGATCAGCCGGGCCAGCCAGTCGTTGATGGCCGGGGTGGCCTCCATGTAGGCGGCCGACAGGCCCCGCATGAAGCCCATGTTGAGCACCGAGATGGCGGTCTTGACGTAGTGCCTGGCCGGGTCGCTGGTGTTGAAAAAGGTGCGGATCGACTGCTGGGCGAGGTACTCGTCCTCGCCCTCGCCTAGGAACACCAGGCGGCGCTCGGCGAGTTCACCGGCGAAGGTGACCGAGAGCTTGTGGAACCACTGCCACGGGTGCACCGGCAGCAGGTGGTAGTCGGCTGGGTCCAGGCCGAGTCCGGTGAGCACCGCGGCAAAGCGCTCGCGTTCGGCGGCGCCGAGCTCCTGCTCGATCAGACCCTCGTAGCCGATGTCGGTGCAGGAAGTGAAGGTCGAGTGGGCGCGCTGGGCAGCCAGCCAGACCAGGCGCACGGGGTGGGCGGCCTCCGGCGCGTAGCGGTGGAACTCGTCCCCGCCGAAGCCGATCCGGCCGTTGTTGGCGACGAAGCCGGGGTGGCCCTCGGTCATGCCGGTCTCGATGCTCTGGAAGTCGGCCCGCGCCAGGTCGGCGGCGCTGACCTCCGGCTTGCCGAGCTTGTAGGCGGTGCCGGCCAGGGTGGAGGTGATCTCCTCCAGGTAGACCGGCAGGATCTCGTCCGACAGGCCGAGGGTATTGCGCAAGTCGAGGACGAAGTCGATGGCGTTCAAAGGGAGTTGACGGCCTTCGCGATGCCGGATGATCGACTCCTGGTCGACCGCCCAGTGGTCGAGCAGCAGCAGCCGGGCGCTGAAACGGTACTCGGTGGTGCCGTCGTCGCCGTGCACGGCGTACCCGCCGCCAACCAGGGGCTCGGGCGTCAGCAACCGCTCGTGAGCGAACTCGGCCAGCGCCTTGCGCACCAGCAGACGGTTCGCACGGGCCCAGGCCTGCGGGTGCAGGTGTGCGACGGGGTTCTTGACGGCGGCGGTCACGGGCGGGCTCCCACGATGGCGGCGGCGAACTGCTCGCGGGTGCAGAAACTGAGCAGCGCCTCCTTCTCGGGCTTGCGGATCGGGCCGTCGACCTCGAAGCCGACGGCGGCGTTGAGCTTGTGGACGGCGGCGTTGCGAACGTCGGGTTCGACCACCACGCGGCGGGTGGCCGGGGCGTCGAAAAGGAAGGCCATCACGGTGGTGATGACCGCACGGGTGAAGCCGTGCACCGAGACGTCGGCGGGCGCGCAGAGGAAGTGCATGCCGACGTCGCCGGATTGGGCCGGGTAGAGGCCGACCAGTTCCAGCTCGGCCGGGTCGTAGCGCTCCACCAGGAAGGCGGGCTCGCCGTTGAGGGTGCCGAGGAAGGCGTCGTGGTGGAGGTGCTCGGTGATCTTCCGGTACTCGCTGCGGACCTCGGCGACCGTGGCGTCCTGCATCATCCAGAAGGCGGCCTTGGGGTGGGTGACCCAGCTGTGCAGGAGCGCGGCGTGGGCGTCCGGGTCGAGCGGCAGCAGGGCGAACTCGCCCAGCTCCGCGTCGAGGCGGGAGAACAGCTGCTGCGGGCGGTGATCGGTCATGCGGCCAGGCCCTCCGGGGCTCCGAACTCCTGGAAGGCGATGGCCTTCTCGATCGGGTAGACCTCGCGCCCGGTCAGCTCGCGGATGATCCACGAGTTGCGGTACGGGCCCATGCCGAGGTCGGGCGAGGTGATGCTGTGGGTGTGCGTGCCGCCGTTCTGCAGGAAGACGCCGCGCCCGGTGGTGTCGATGCTGTAGTTACGGGCGAGGTCGAAGCGGCCCTGCCCGTCGAACCTCAGCCGGTCGTGCACGGGCTCCAGGAAGCCCGGCGGGGTGTAGCGGTAGCCGGTGGCGAGTACCAGGCCCTCGGTGGTGAGGGTGAAGCCGCGCTGCTGTTCGGTGTGGTGGAAGCCGAGGGTGTAGCTGCCGAGGTTCTCGTCGTAGGAGGCGCTGCTGAGCGCGCTGTTGGTGAACAGGCGGGTGGGCACCGGTCCGGTGACGCTCTTCTGGTACAGCAGGTCGTAGATGCCGTTGATCAGGTCGGCGTCGATGCCCTTGACCAGCCCCTTCTGCTCGGCCTCCAGGCGGTAGCGGGTGGCCTCGGGCAGCGCGTGGAAGTAGTCCACGTACTCCGGGGAGGTCATCTCCAGGGTGAGCTTGGTGTATTCCAGCGGGAAGAACCGCGGGGAGCGGGTCACCCAGTCCAGCTGGTAGCCGCGGGTGTCGGCCTCGGCCAGCAGGTCGTAGTAGATCTCCGCAGCGCTCTGACCGGAGCCGACCACGGTGATGCTGCGCTTCTGCTGCAGACGCTGCTTGGCCTCCAGGTAAACGGAGTTGTGGATCAGGTCGCCGCCGAGGCCCTGGCAGGCCGGCGGCAGGTAGGCGGGCGTGCCGGTGCCGAGCACAAGGTGGCGGGCGCGGTGGCGGACGGTGCCGCCGGCCGTCTCGGAGACGACCGTGTAGAGGCCGGCGGCCTCGGTGTACTCGACCCGGGTCACCGTGTGGCCGAAGCGGACGCTGCGCAGCTTGGCGGCGGCCCAGCGGCAGTACAGGTTGTACTCGGCGCGCACCGGGTAGAACATCTCGCGGATGTAGAACGGGTAGAGCCGCCCGGACTCCTTCAGGTAGTTGAGGAAGGAGTACGGGGAGGTCGGGTCGGCGAGAGTCACCAGGTCAGCCATGAACGGCGTCTGCAGGGTGGCGAAGTCCAGGAGCATCCCAGGGTGCCAGTCGAAGTCGGGCTTGCTCTCCAGGAACACGCCGTCGAGCCCGTCGATCGGTTCGGTGAGGCAAGCCAGACCAAGGTTGTAGGGACCCAGGCCGATCGCAATGAAGTCGTGGGTGGACAAGGGGTCTCCCGTGGCGGTGGAGTGGTGGTGGGGGTGGTCGCGACCGCTCAGGCGGCCGCGGGCTGGCCCAGGTGCTGCTCGGCGTGCCCGGCCAGCAGGTCCAGGACGTGGGCGATGTCGGCGAGCGTGGTCTGCGGGTTGAGCAGGGTGAACTTGAGGTAGTGGTGCCCGTCGACCTTGGTACCGGCCACCACCGCTTCACCGGATGCCGCCAGCGCCTCCCGGGCGTGCAGGTTGGCATGGTCCACAGCCTGGTCGTCGGAAAGGTGCGCGGGCCGGTAGCGGAAGACCAGGGTTGACAGCTGCGACCTGGTGACGACCTCGAAGCGCCGGTCGGCCGCCAGCAGGTCGTGGGCCTCGGCTGCGCGGTCGACGACCTCGTCGAAGAGCTGGCCGACGGCGTCTGCGCCCATGATGCGCAGGGTCAGCCAGAGCTTGAGGGCGTCGAATCGGCGCGTGGTCTGGATCGACTTGTCCACCTGGTTCGGGATGCGCAGCTCGGCCATCCGGGCGGGGTTGAGGTAGTCGGCGTAGTACGTCGCGTGCCGCAGCACGGCGTTGTCGGCGACCACGAGGGCGCTGGAACTGACGGGCTGGAAGCAGGATTTGTGGTAGTCCACGGTGACCGAGTCGGCCCGCTCGATGCCTTCCAGCAGGTGGCGGCGGGTGGGCGAGACCAGCAGGCCGCAGCCGTAGGCGGCGTCCACGTGCAGCCAGGGGCCGTACTGCTCGCATAGGTCGGCGACGGCGGGCAGCGGGTCGATGGTGCCGAAGTCCGTGGTCCCCGCGGTGGCGACCACGGCCATCACCGGCAGGCCCTCACGGCGGCAGCGCTCCAGTTCGCGGGCGAGCGCCTCCGGTCGCATCCGGCGCTCGCGGTCGACGGCCACCGGTATCACCGCCTCCGTGCCCAGGCCGAGCATCTTGGCGGACTTCTGGATGCTGAAGTGTCCGGCGGCGGAGGCGAGGATCCGCAGCTTCGGCAGCAACTCGTGCTTGTCCACCGGGCCCTCCGGCCCCAACCCGGCCCGGAAGCACGCCTCTTCGCGGGCCAGCAGCATCGCCTGGAGGTTGGACTGACTGCCGCCGCTGGTGAAGACGCCGTCCGCGTCGACGCCGAAGCCGATCCGCCCGGCGGTCCAGTCGATCAGGCGCTGCTCGATCAGGGTTCCGCCGGCGCTCTGGTCCCAGGTGTCCAGCGAGGAGTTGACGGCGCTGAGTACGGCCTCGCCGAGCAACGCCGGTATGACCACGGGGCAGTTGAGGTGGGCGAGGTAGCGCGGGTGGTGGAAGTAGACGGCGTCGCGCAGGTAGACCCGCTCCAGTTCGTCCAGCGCCGCGCCCGGTTCATGCAGCGGCCGGCCGAGGTCGACGGCGGCTATCTCGGGCGCCAGCGACTGCGGCGACACGCCGCTGAACGGTCCTTCGGCACGGGCCACCCGGTCGGCGACCCGGTCGATGCCGGCGGCCAGCGCGCGGCGGTAGTCGGCCAGCGTCCGCTCGTTGAACAGGTACCGTCTGGCACTCTCCGCGACGGGTGCAGTGCCGGCCGGAGGAGCCTCGACGGCGGGTCCCTGCAAGCTCATGGTCAGTCCTCAGCATTCGCGAAGATGGCGGGAGAAAGTTGGTGGATCGCACGGGGGCACATCACCCTGAGCCAATCGAACTTAGGTAAGGCTACCCTAACTTCAGACGGGAGAAGAGTCCGCCCCCGAATTGGGGAGCGGGCTCCACCGGTCGTCCGTGACTCACTCGATCTCGGCCACGCTGCTCGCCTTCGAACGGAGTTGCTCCTCCGAGGCGCCGCGCCGCCAGTAGCCGGAGAACTGGACCCGGGCACGGGCGTAGCCGCGTTCCCGTACGAGGTGCCGACGCAGCGTGCGCACCATCGCCGACTCGCCGGCGATCCAGGCGTACGGAACGCCCCCGGGCAACTCGGCCTCGCGCACCGCGTCCGCCAGCCCGCCGGAGGTGGCCGAACGGCGCTCCCCGACCCGCCAGGTGACGTGGAGTTCGGCCGGGCCCACCAGGTTCTGGATGTCCTGCTGGTGCGGAACCTCGACGAAGGCCCGCACCAGGGTGCCGGTCGGCAGCCAGTTCAGGATCGCACCGAGGGCCGGGAGTGCAGTTTCGTCCGCGGCCAGCAGGACCCAGTCCGTGTCGGCAGGCGGCCGGAAGTTGACGCTGCGGTTGTCCGCCGTGGCCGGGCCGAGCAGGACCACTCGGTCCCCGGTGCGGGCGCGCGCGGCCCATGCGGCCGCAGGTCCCACAGTGCCCGGCGGATCTGTGGGTGCGGTGCCGTGCAGGGCGAAGTCCACGTCCACCTCGACGGGATGATAGCGCTGCGCGCGGACGGTGTACGAGCGCATGACGGCCCGTTGGTTCTCTGGAACGGCCTGCCAGTGCCGGTACCATTCGGACCCGGTGCGATTCGGCAGCAGCGGGGCCTCCTGGGCCGGCCCCGGCAGGAAGAGCGAGAAGCTCTGATCGCGGCCGCCGGAGGCGAAGCCGGCCAGCCGCTCGCCGCCGAAGGTCACCCGCACCAGCGTGGGGCCGAGCCGGCGGGTGCGCACCACCTCGGCGTCGAAGAAGCGGAACTGCCCGGCGACGGTTCCCGGGTCGGCGGCCAGGGCCTCGGCGTCGGCCTCCAGGAGGGAGGCTGGTCGGGTGGTCATCGGGTGGTCAGCTGACCTTCTTGGCGGCCTGGATCGCCTTGGCCAACTGCTCCAGTAGCGGAGCCACCCCGGCGTAGGAGAAGCGCGGGACGGAGCTCCAGGGGGTGATCTGGTTCGCCTTCACGGCGGGCAGCTGGGCCCAGGTGGGCTTGCCCGTGAGGTCCTTGGGCTGCAAGGCGGTGCTGCGGTCGTCGAGTAGCAGCAGGTCGGCCGGGTACTTGTCGGCGTTCTCCCAGCTGAGGCTCTCGTAGTAGCCGCCGGCGTCCAGCTTGTTCGGGACGACGATGTCGACGCCGAGCTGGGCGAAGTACATCAGGTCGGTGCTGATCTCCGGGTTGGAGGCGTAGAAGAGGTCGGCACTGGCCGAACAGGCCAGGACCTTGATCCCGCCTGCGGCCTTGACCGCCGAGCGAACGGCATCGGAGGCCGCCTCGAAGCGCGCCTTGGCGTCGGTGACCTTCCTGGCGTTGAGGTCGGCGCCGAGCGAGGCGGCCAGGTTGGCGTAATGCTCGATCGGCTGGGTGATCGGTACCCGGGCCACGGTGATCGCGGCGACGTTCGGGTTGACCTTGAAGATCTTGTCCTTGCTCTCGTTCGGGACGTACCAGAAGGCGCCCGGGTCGTACATGTGAGTGACCATCAGGTCAGGCTGGAGCGCGGCGTACTTCTCGACGTCGAACTCGCCGTAGGCGTTGCCGATGATGGTGACATTGTTGACGTCCACGTCGCCGGCCTGCGGGTCGGCCGTGCCGTCGGCGGTCTCGGTCTCACCGAAGACGCCCACGATCTGCTGGTCCAGGCCGAGGTCGACCAGGGCCGCGGCGGTGCCGGTGAAGGCGACGATGCGCTTGGGCGTTCTCGGGGCCGACAGCTTCTTGGGCTGGTCGTCGGTGAACGACCACGGGCCGCTCTTGGCCGCCCCGGACGGCGCGGCACCGGCCGAGCCGCTCTTCGAGCCGCTGCTGCCGCAAGCGGCGAGGAACGCGCCCAGCGCGGTGGCGCCACCGGCGGCGAGCAAGCCACGGCGGGTGAGCTGGTTGGCGTTTTGGGAGCGCATGGCGATGTTCTCTCTCAAGGAAGGGCGCCGGAGTGACGGCGGAAGAGGCGGGGGCCGGGCAGACCCGTCAACCTCGGACTGAACATAGGTTAACCTAACCTAAGTGCCTGTCCAGGGGGTACAGCCGTTCTTCCTGACGTCGCCGATCCGGAGCCCAGCCGTGTCCGTCACCAAGCCAACTGAGCTCACTAGAAGAGCAGTTGATCCTGGCGGCGGCAGTGTCAGGGGCGGACCCGCGCTCCGGCACACCGCCTTGCGGGCCGGGGGGCTGCTCGCCGCCCTGCTACTCCTGCTCGCCGTCCTGGCCCTGAGCATCGCCGTGGGCGCCAAGGCGATGCCGCTCGGCCAGGTCTGGCACGGGCTGCTCGACCACCGGTCGGCCGACTACGCGGTGGTGCACCAGATGCGCCTGCCGCGCACGCTGCTCGGGCTGCTGGTCGGCTGCGCCCTCGGTCTGGCCGGCGCCGTGATGCAGGCACTGACCCGCAATCCGCTGGCCGACCCCGGGCTGCTGGGCATCAACGCCGGTGCCTCGGCGGCCGTGGTGACCGCCTCCTCGCTGCTCGGCGTGGCCACCTTCGACGGCTACGTCTGGTTCGCGCTGGCCGGGGCGGCCCTGGTCTCGGTGGCGGTGTACGCGGTCGGCGGCGGGCGTGCGGCCACCCCGGCCCGGCTCGCGCTGGCCGGCTCCGCGCTTAACGCCACGCTCTACTCCTACGTCAGCGCGGTGATGCTGCTGGACACCACGGCGCTGGACCGGATGCGGTTCTGGACGGTCGGCTCGCTCGCCGACGCCCAGCCGGCGACCGTCCTCAAGGTGCTGCCGTTCGTCGGGGTCGGCCTGCTGCTGGCGCTGGCCCTGGCAGGACCGCTCAACGCGCTGGCCCTGGGCGACGACACCGCCCGGGCCCTCGGCACCCGTCCCGAACTCGTCCGCGCCGCGGCCATCGTGGCAGTCACTCTGCTCTGCGGGGCGGCGACCGCCGCCTGCGGGCCGATCGTCTTCGTCGGGCTGATGGTGCCGCACCTGGTCCGCTTCATCACCGGTCCGGACCTGCGGTGGCTGCTGCCCCTCTGCGCGGTGCTCGCCCCGGTGTTGCTACTCGGTGCCGACGTGCTGGGCCGGGTGGTGGCCCGGCCCGGCGAGCTGCTGGTCGGCGTGGTCACCGCGGTTCTCGGCGGCCCGTTCTTCCTCTACTTCGCGCGCCGCGGAAAGGTGGCCCGGATATGACCACGATCCGCTTCGGCAGCACCGGGTGGTCCCTGCGCTACCGGCCGCGCGCCCTGGCCGCGGGCACCGCCTGCGCGCTGCTGGCCGTTGTCGTGAGCGTGCTCAGCCTGGGCAGCGGCGACTACCCAATCGGCCCCGCCGACGTGGTGCGCACGCTCACCGGGGGCGGCACGCCCGCCGAGGACTTCATCGTCAACCAGCTGCGGTTGCCCCGTGTGGTCACCGCGCTGCTGGTCGGCGCGGCCCTGGCACTGGCCGGCGCCCTCTTCCAGTCCCTGGTCCGCAACCCGTTGGGCAGCCCGGACATCCTGGGCTTCACCCAGGGTGCCGCCACCGGCGCCCTGATCGTCGTGGTGACCGGCGGCAGCAGCCTCGCGCTGGCCGGCGGGGCACTGATCGGCGGCGTCCTCACCGGTGCGGCGGTGTGCGCCCTCGCCTGGCGGGGCGGCCTGCACAGCAGCCGCCTGGTGCTGGTCGGCATCGGCACTGCTGCCATCCTCACCGGCGTCAACGGCTACCTGCTCACCCGGGCGAAGCTGATGGACGCCGCCCGCGCGGTGCTCTGGCTCACCGGCAGCCTGGACGGCCGCGGCTGGGGCGATGCCGCGCCGCTGCTGATCACCCTCGCCGTCCTGGGCCCGGTGGCGCTGTGCGGCTGCGTCCGGCCGCTCAACCTGCTCCACCTGGGCGACGACACCGCCGTCGCCCTCGGCATCAGGGTCGAACCGCTGCGCCTGCTGCTGCTCGGGGCCGCCGTGCTGCTGGCCTCCCTCGCGGCCGCCGCGGCCGGCCCGGTCTCCTTCGTGGCCCTCACCGCGCCCCAGCTGGCCAAGCGGCTGACCCGCGCCCCCGGCCCCAACCTGGCCACCTCGATGCTGACCGGCGCCGCCTTGCTGGTCACCGCTGACTGGGCCGCCCAACACCTGATCAGCGGACACCAACTGCCCGTCGGCGTGGTCACCGGCGTCCTCGGCGGCGGCTACCTCGTCTGGCTGCTGTCCACCGAGCGGCGCGCCGACCGGATCTGATCGCGCACCAGCACCGGAACGGAGAGACGAACATGACGCTGGAGCCCATTCGGCTGGCCGGCCACCACCTCACCCTCGCCTACGACCGGCGGACCATCGCCACCGACCTCACCGTGGCGATCCCGGACCAGTCCTTCACTGTGATCGTCGGCCCGAACGCCTGCGGCAAGTCGACCCTGCTGCGCGCCCTGTCCCGCACCCTCAGGCCCACCGCCGGCCAGGTACTGCTGGACGGACGGGACATCACCACGCTGCCCGCCCGACAAGTGGCCCGCACCCTCGGCCTGCTGCCCCAGTCCGCCATCGCCCCCGACGGCATCACCGTCGCCGACCTGGTCGCCCGCGGCCGCTACCCGCACCAGGGGCTGCTGCGCCAGTGGTCGAGAGAGGACGAGCGCGTGGTCGATGAGGCGATGGCCGCCACCCGGGTCGCCGAACTCGCCGACCGCGCCGTCGACGAGCTCTCCGGCGGCCAGCAGCAACGGGTCTGGATCGCCATGGCGCTGGCCCAGCAGACCGCGCTGCTGCTGCTCGACGAACCCACCACGTACCTCGACATAACCCATCAGGTCGAGGTGCTGGACCTGTGCGCGGAGCTCCACCGCGAGCAGGGCCGCACCCTGGTCGCGGTGCTGCACGACCTCAACCAGGCCGCCCGCTACGCCACCCACCTGATCGTCATGTGTGACGGAGCGGTGGCGGCGGCCGGGCCACCGGGCGAGATCGTGACCGCAGCCCTCGTCGAGGAGGTCTTCCGCCTGCCCTGCCGGGTCATCGAGGACCCGGAGACCGGCACGCCGCTGGTGGTGCCCGCCGCACCTCGCCGCACCGGCTCCCCGTCCGCTGACCTGCCCGCCACACCGCTCGCCGAGGTGAACCGCACGTGACCGCAGAAGTCTTCCGCGACCGCTGGGGCATCCCCCACCTGCGGGCCGGCGACGCCCTCGAACTCGCCCGTGCCCAGGGGTGCAACGCCGCCACCGACCGGGCCTGGCAGCTGGAGGTGGAGCGGCACCGCGCCCAGGGCACCGCGGCCGCGTTCCTCGGCGCCGATGCCCTCGACTGGGACCGCTTTGCCCGCCGGGCCCGGCTCGCCGACACCGCCAGGCGCTGCTTCGAGCGCCTCGACCTGCCGACCGCCGACTGGGTGCGTGGCTACGTCGCGGGCGTGAACGAGGCCCTGCCCGATGCCGCCCGCCGCGACCCGCGGTTCGCCGTCGCCGACCTGACGGCCGGCCGCTGGGCGGACTGGACCCCGCTCGCCCTGTGGCTCTCCCACCACATCCTCTTCACCGGGCTGCCCGGTAAGCTCTGGCGCGAGCGCGTCGCCGAGGTGCTGGGCGAGCGGGCCGTTCACCTCTTCGCCACCGACGGCCCGGCCACGGCCGGCAGCAACGGCTGGCTGCTGGCCGGCGAGCGCACCGGCAGCGGCGCGGCGCTGATCGCGGGCGACCCGCACCGCTTCATCGAGGATCCCGGGATCTACCAGCAGATCCGCTTGGCCTGCCCCGAGTTCGACGTCATTGGATTCGCCGTCCCCGGTGTTCCCGGCATCGCGCACTTCGGCCACACCGGTGCGGTGGCCTGGGCGATCACCAACGCGATGGCCGACTACCAGGACCTCTACCGCGAACGACTGCGCCGCACCCCGAACGGTGTCGAGGCGCTCGGTCCCGACGGCTGGCGACCGGCCGCGGCCCACACCGAGACCATCGAGGTCGCCGGCGGCGCCGCGGTCACCGTCGAGGTGGTGGAGACCGAGCGCGGACCGGTGGTGAGCGGCGGCGCGGACGGGGACGGCGAAGGCATCAGCCTCCGCTACCCGCCTCGGGTGCGCGGGGAGTTGGGTTTCGGGGCGCTGCTCGGGCTGCTCCGTGCCCGGACCGTCGCCGACGTGGACCGGGCCTTCGAGCAGTGGATCGAGCCGGTCAACGTGGTGCAGGCCGCGGATACGGCCGGCGGCCTGCTGCACCGCACGGCAGGCGCCGTGCCGGTGCGCCACCCGGACAACCGGGTCCGGCCGGTGCCCGCCTGGGACCCGGGCCACGCGTGGCAGGGCTGGCACGTCCCGATGCCCCGGGCGGTGGTCCACGGGTACGCGGTGATGGCCAACCAGCGCGGCCTGGCCGAGCCGCTGGGCATCGAATTCGCCGCCCCGCACCGGGCCGAACGCATCACCGAACTGCTGGCGAGCTCCCGGGAGTGGACCGCGCCCGCCATGGCTGCCGTGCACACCGACACCCACCTCGCCTCGGCCGGGGCGTTGCTCGACGTCCTGGCCGGGCTGACCGGCCTGAGCGCCGGCGCCGAGGCCCTGCGAGCCCAGCTGCTGGACTGGGACCGGCGGATGGACGCCGACTCGGTCGAAGCCGCACGCTTCGCGGCCCTGCGCTCGGCCGTCGTGCGCCGCCTCGCCGCCGCGCCTCAGCTGGCGCCGCTGGCCGAACCCTCCCGCCATGCCGCGGTGTTCGCCCCCTGGCTCTCGCTGACCGCGCGGATCGGCTTCGCCGTCGAGCACTTGCTCACCACGGACCTGCTGCCCGGCCTGGAGGTACCCGCCCTGATGCGGGCGGCGGTCGAGGAGGTGGCCGGCGAGCCCTCGGCGCAGGTCTGGGGGGACCGCCACCGGTTGGCCCCGTGGCAGGCCCTGCCTCCCGAACAACCCGAGCAGTGGCCCGCGTTGCCCGGCGACCACGACTGCGTCCTCTCCACCACCAGCGTTCCCGGGATCACCGACCTCAGCGCGCGGGCCTCCGCGGCGCGCTACGTCTGGGACCTGTCCGACCGCGACAACAGCCGGTGGATCGTGCCGTTCGGCGCGAGCGGCCGCCCCGACCACCCCCATCAGCGGGACCAGCTACCGCTCTGGCTGCGCGGCGAACTGACTCCCGTGACCACCGACTGGACCGAGCTCACCAAGGACGGCGATGACCACTGACCGCGCCATGACAGGCGCCGCCCCCTACGAGCGGACCGTCCCCGGCTTCGGGACCGTCCGGATCCGCCCGATGGACCCGGCGGGCGACGCGGAGGTGGTGCACGGCTGGGTCAACGAGGATCGCGCCCGCTTCTGGGGCATGGTCGGCCACAGCCGCGAACAGGTCAGGGAGATCTACGCGGTCATCGACTCACTGACCACCCACCACGCCTACCTCGCGCTCCACGACGACCGGCCGGCCGCGCTCTTCCAGACCTACCAGCCCGAGCACGACCCGCTCGGCGACCACTACGACGTGCAGGAGGGCGACGTCGGCATCCACCTGCTGATCGGACCGAGCCGGGGCACCGCGCTGCCCGGCTACACAGGCCACCTGGTGGGCGGCTTCCTCGCCTTCCTGCTGGCCGACCCGACCCTGCGCCGGATCGTCGCGGAGCCGGACAGCCGCAACAAGAAGTCCGTCGCCCGCCTGCTGCGCAGCGGCTTCACGCTCGGCCCCTTGATCGACCTGCCGGAGAAGCGTGCCCAGCTGGTCTTCCTGTCACGTGAGAAGGCCGAGCTGATCCGCCGCACCGCCACCGCTCGGTGAACCGCCCGGCAGCCGGCCGCGCGGCTGCCGGGCAGCGCGACTAGGCACAGTCCGGCGGATCACCTCGGCATAGGCGGCCGACCCGTGCCGGCGCACGACCTCGACGCCCGCCGGATCGTCGCCTCGGGCCGCGACTCGGACAGCGCGACCGCGTCCGCCCTGAACCGCGGGCGGACGGTTCTTCATGACCACGAGGTGTCCGTCCTCGGATCGTCGGGATCCTGTGTCTCGTGTGTCCGAAACCCAAGGGTGAAGGCCCCTGCGTGGGCCGGGCTGGACGCGGCGGGTGTGAAGTCGCCGTCCGGAGGTCCGGTGCGGGGCCGGGTCGGGCGATGGTGTCAGGCCGCGCCGAGGCCGTTCAGGAGGGTCGCGGCGACAAGATCGGCGGCCCGGGGAGGTTCCAGGTCGGGGAACCGGTGGGCGACGGTGTCGACGAGTTCGTCCAGGATCGTCCGCGCCCAGACCGCGTCGACGTCGGCGCGCAGGTAGCCCTCGTCCAACGCGCGGCGGATGAAGGCGTCGAGGCGCGCACTCTGCTCTTGCCGGCGGACACGGGCGGCGGGGTCCTGCTGCATCATGAGGCGCGTGTCGACCGGCCATTCGCGACTGACGGGGATGATTCCCTCCAGGTAGCGGTGGAGGGCGACCGGCAGGGGCGCCTCGACCAGGCGGGCCTGGTCGAGAACGCGTTCGGCGGAGTCGAGCTTGGCCTGGAAAACGGCACTGAGCAGGGCCTCGCGGTTCGCGAAGCGGCGATGGACGGTGGTCCGGTCCACCCCGGCGGCGCTGGCGATGGCCGCCATGGAGGTGCCCGGGTCCTCTGCCAGGAGCCGGGCACCGGCATGGAGGACGGCAGTCAGATTTCGCGCGGCATCGGCTCTCAGCATCCCGCCATCCTACTCGCAGGCTTCACTTAGGCAGCAAATATCCCATTGTGAGACGTAACACTAATCATTACTGCATCACCGATGTTGCAATTAAGGCAATTTTGTCTACAGTGGAGTTGCTGCCCTGTTCGGGGCGGTGAACAGGTGAGGAATCGAGGCGCGCATCGTGACACGGACTTGGCTGATCACGGGTGGATCGCAGGGCCTGGGCAGGGCCCTGGTACTCGCGGCCCTGGAGGGCGGCGACAATGTTGTGGTGACGTCCCGGAGGCCGGAGGCGCTGGCTTCCCTGAAGGCGGAGCACCCGGACCAGTTGGAAACGGTGGCGCTCGACGTCACCTCCCCTTCCCAGTCCCGGGACGTGGTGGCCGCGGCGGTGGAGCGGTTCGGATCGGTTGACGCCGTCGTCAACAACGCCGGCTACGCCACCAGCGGCTCGATCGAGGACTTCCCCGAGGACGAGTTCCGCGCCCAGGTCGACACCAACCTGTACGGCGTGGTCAACATGACCCGGGCGGTCCTTCCCGTCATGCGCCGCCAGCGGTCCGGGCACATCGTGCAGGTCTCCTCGATCGGCGGACGTGTGGGTGGAACGCCGGGCCTGAGCGCCTACCAGACCGCGAAGTTCGCAGTCGAGGGGTTCTCCGAGGCACTGGCCAACGAGGTGGCACCGTTCGGTGTCAAGGTCACCATTGTCGAGCCGGGCGGCATCCGTACCGGCTGGGCCGCCGGTGCCGCGGAGCCTTCCGGTCCCGTAACCCCGGACTACGAGGAGACCGTGGGCCTTTGGCTGGCCCGGTTCGCGGACTACGCCGGCAATGAGCCCGGTGACCCTGACCGCATGGCCCGCGCGATCATCGGCGCCGTGGATGCCGAGGAACCCCCGCGCCGGCTGCTGCTCGGCAGTGACGCCCTGGGGATCGCGATCAGCTCGGAGGAAGACCGTCTGGCCGAGGCCAACAAGTGGGCCGAGGTCAGCCGCTCCACGGACTACCCCACTGCCTGACGGCACCGTGCGGGGCGGCGGCGGGCCGGTCGAAGCACCGGATACCCGGACCTCCCGCGGCGACCGACTGCTCCGTTCCGCCTCCCCGCCCGCCCCGCCGGGTCGGCCCACCGATTCCCCAGTAGGGGTGAGAAGCAATGACCAAGACCTTTCTGATAGCCGGTGCCGCCGGAGGCCTGGGCGGCCGTGTCGTCGCGGCGGCGCTCGCCGCCGGCCACAACGTGATGGCGGCCGACCTGGCACCCGACACGGTGCCCGTACCCCACGAGCACCGTGACCGACTGCGCGTACGCGCCCTGGACGTGACCGACCCGGCCTCCGCGCGTGACGCGGTCGCCCATGCGGTCGCCGAGTTCGGAGCCGTCGACGTGCTCGTGAACAGCGCCGGCGTCCGAGGTGTCGGCTCGATCGAGGACATGCCCGAGGACGAGTTCCACCGCGATGTGAACGTCAATTTCTTCGGTGCGGTCAACACGGTGCGCGCCGTGCTTCCGGTGATGCGCCCGCGTCGTTCCGGCAGCATCATCAACCTCTCCACCATCGGAGGCAGGCGCAACCAGCCCGGTCTGGGTGCCTACCAGTCGTCGAAGTGGGCGCTGGGCGGGTTCACCGAGATCCTGGCGCGTGAGGTCGGTCCCATCGGGATCCGCGTCACGCTGGTGGAGCCGGGCGGCATCCGCACCCCCTGGGCGGCCGCCCCGATGCCGGTACCGGACATCCACGACGAGTACGAGGAAACAGTCGGCGCCTTCGCTCGAACCTACAACAACAACCCCGACGTGCAGCGTGGCGACCCGACCAAGATGGCCGCCGTGATCCTGCGCCTCACCGAGGAGCCGGCCCCGCCGACGCGGCTTCTTCTGGGCTCCGACGCGGCCTGGCTCGCCCCGCAGATCGCCCGAGCACGCGCTGCGGAGGACGCGGAGTGGCATGAGCTCAGCGTGTCCACCGACCGCGACGGACTCGGCGATTTCGCCGACTCCGCGGTCGCCCAGATGGTCCGCCCGCCCACGAAGGGCTGACCGGGAGCGATCCGCGTGCCGGCCGCGTCCGCCCCTGCCCGACTGCCGGCGACACCACCACAACGAGGTGCTGCGCGCTGCTGGTCCCACGCCCTGAGTGTGCGACCACGACCGACGGCGACGTAGTCCCCGGCCGCACCCGCAGCTCCTCTGCCGGCGAGCACCGATCGGCGTGAGCACCTGCGGTGCGCCCCCCGGAGAATCCCCTCTCCCTTGCTTATCCGCCACTGCACTTGAAGGAGTGACAGACATGACTGTGCGCGACAATCTGTACATCGGTGGTTCCTGGGTCGCCCCCAGCGCCCCGGAGCTGACGCTCGACATCCTCTCCCCGCACGACCAGTCGGTGATCGGCCGCGTGGCGCAGGCCGCGCCGGCAGACGTCGACAAGGCCGTCGTCGCGGCCCGCGCCGCCTTCGACCACGGTCCGTGGCCGCACACCACGCCGGCCGAACGCCAGGAAGTCGTACGCCGTTACGACGCGCTGCGTACCGCCCGCGCCGACGAGATCGCCGAGGCGATCTCCGCGGAGAACGGATCCGCCGGCTGGTTCACCAAGGTCGGCCAGCCCTTCCTGACCCGCCAGGTCAACGCCTACCTCAAAGCGGCCGAGGAGTTCGGCTGGGAAGAGGTCGTCGCGCCGTCCGACCCGTCGGTGGCCTTCGACACCATCGTGCGCCGCGAGGCGATCGGTGTGGTCGCCGCCGTCATACCCTGGAACTCGCCGTTCTCCGCCGCCACCGCCAAGCTGGTCCCGGCCCTGCTGGCCGGTAACACCGTCGTGCTGAAGGTCTCCCCGGAGAACTCGCTGAGCATGGCCCTGCTGGCCGATCTCTGGCACGAGGCAGGCCTGCCCGAGGGCGTGCTCAGCGTCCTTCCGGCCGATCGTCAGACCAGCGAGTACCTCGTCTCGCACGCCGGGGTGGACAAGATCTCCTTCACCGGTTCGACGCGGGCCGGGCGCCGTATCGCCTCCATCGCCGGCGAGCAGCTGAAGCGGGTGGGCCTGGAGCTCGGCGGCAAGTCCGCCGCGCTCATCCTGGACGACGCGGACCTTGCGGCCGCGATGCAGGGTCTGCGGTTCGGCTCCCTGGGCAACAACGGCGAGGCGTGCATCCTGCAGACCCGCATCCTGGCCCCCCGCAGCCGTTACGAGGAGGTCGTGGCCGCGGTGAAGGAGATGGTCGAGTCACTGAAGGTCGGCGACCCCTCCGCCCCCGACACCTTCATCGGCCCGATGATCCGCCGCGACCAGCAGCAGCGCGTCATCGACTACATCAACATCGGCATCGAGGACGGCGCCCGCCTGGTGACCGGCGGCCCGCACGTCCCCGAAGGCCTGGAGAAGGGCAACTACGTCACGCCCACCGTGTTCGCCGACGTCGACAACAGCATGCGCATCGCGCAGGAGGAGATCTTCGGCCCGGTTCTGGTCGTCATCGCCTACGACGACGATGACGACGCCGTCCGCATCGCCAACGACTCCCAGTACGGCCTGTCCGGCGGTATCTGGACCTCTGATCCCGACCGCGCCCTGGCCACCGCCCGCCGGCTGCGCACCGGCACCGTCACGCTGAACGGATCGCCGATCAGCTTCGACGGCCCCTTCGGCGGCTACAAGGCCAGCGGCCTCGGCCGTGAGTACGGCAAGGCCGGCCTGACCGGCTACGTCGAGCACAAGTCGATCACCCGCACCCGGTAGTCACACACCAGCGGGACGGACTGACGGAGAACGAGGGGCCCGTCCCGCATCGCCCCCGATCCGCCCACCACTCGGGAAACCGCTCGAAGACCATGGGAGGAGCCCCGCCATCGCAGTCCCGACGGGACATTCGATCCACGCCCTGTAGCCCGGACGGTTCACCCGACCGAGCAGGCCGATTGCACCCGGTGCCGGCGTGGAAACCAGTTCGGTGCGACGAACAGCCCACGACCGACCGGCACAAGGAGCAGAGATGAGTACCGACGACGACTACGAGCAGGCGCTGGACACCGCGAGTGAACTCCTGGGACAGCGCCTGGAACTCCCCATGGCCCCCGGCGAACCGGCCTCCGGAGCCGACTTCCGCAAGATCGCGACGGTGCACACGTTCGGGGACTCATGGACCCGTACCGCACTGTCGACACGCGACCGGTCCCTGGTCTCCGTCGCCATCGCCGCGACGCTGGGCGCGTTCGAACCGCTGCGCGGGCAGCTGCGCATCGCGCTCAACAACGGCGTCACTCAGGACGAGATCGTCGACCTCTTCATCCACCTCGCCGTCTACGCAGGGGCGGCCCGCGCCTTCGAGACATACCAGGTCGCCTTGTCCGTCTTCGCCGAGGGCGTTTCCTCCAACCCCGTCTGACGCCTGGGGGTCCTCCAGCCGCACCCCCTGGAACAAGCCGCCCGTGCACACCAGATCACCGTCCGGACCGCTCCGGGGCGACCCCACCCGGCCGACTCCGCCAGGCCGAGGGCTTCGCCCGCGACGACTTCCACATCGCGCACGACCGCCGGCAGGTCACCTGCCCCGTGCTGCCGCCGTCCCGCCCGGTTCGACCGGGCGGGACGGCGTCGGTGTGCGCTCGTGGCGCGGTGTGCGGGTGGCTCAGTGCTCCAGCTGGAGCGTCTGGTGCGGCCGGTCCTGCCTGCTCCGTGAGGCGCGCAGGGCGAGGACAGTGAGGGAGCACAGCACGGCCGGGACCGCGAAGATGATGAAGTAGACCGGGAAAGGCAGGTGCAGGGCCAGCAGGTAGCCGCCGATCAGGGGGCCGAGCAGGCCGCCGAGTCGGCCGATGCCCAGTGCCCAGCCCAGGCCGGTGGCCCGGGTGTCCACTCCGTACGTGCCCATCACCAGGGTGTGCGCCACGTTCTGCCCACCGATGATCAGGGCGCCGGCCAGTGCGTTCAGCGCGTACAGGGCCACGGGTGCGCTGGTGAGACCGAAACACACCAGGCACAGGCCGCCCGCGGCGAACGCGACGGCGAGCGTGATCCGCTTGTCCATCCGGTCGAGGATCCAGCCGAGCACGAAGCCGCCCGCCGTCGCGGCCAGTGCCTGCTCGATCGCGTACGAGTAGCTGTGGGTGAGGGACAGGCCGTGTCCGACGAGGAGCGTCACCATCCAGAAATCGAGTGCGTAGACGACGAATTGGAGGAACAGGTAGAGCAGCGAGATCAGCACTGTCGCCTGCCGGTACCTGGCGCTCCACAGAGCCCGGAACTGTCCGCCGCGGCCCGTTCCGTCGATCGCGAAGTAGGCGGCGGGATCGGTCACGTCCGCGGTGGCGGCGACGGCGGGGAACACCTTGCGGACCGTCTCGAACGCTTCCTCGTACCGCCCCTTGGAGGCGAGGTACTGCGGTGTCTCCGGGACCAGCACCGCGATGAGCAGTGCCACCGCCAGCGCCAGGTAGGAGATGTGGAACATCGGCTGTCAGCCGTGGTCGGGCACGATCAGCGTCGCGAGTCCGGCCGCGACGGCGAACCCGAAGGTGAAGCAGCCCGCACTGATCGCCACGACCCTGCCCCGCCGGGCCGCGGGGGTGTACTCGCCGATCATCGTGATCGTTCCGGGCAGCACGCCGCCCATGCCGACGCTCGCGAAGAAGCGCAGGACGGCGAACTGCCCGTAGTTGTGGGCGAACCCCGCGGTGCCCATGAAGAGCGCGAAGACCACCACTCCCGCCACGAGCATCCGCTTGCGGCCCCAGCGGTCGCCGACGGCGCCGAGGCCGACGGCGCCGACGAAGAGGCCGATGAAGGTGTACGAGGCCAGCCAGCCCGCCTCGACGGACGAGATGTGCCACTGGGCGATGATCTTGGGGAGGGTGTAGGAGAGTGCTTGCAGGTCGAAGCCGTCGAAGACGACGGCGGTTCCGGCTATCGCGGCGATGGCGAGGACCCGGCGGGGGACAGGCGTCTCGGAGAGGCTTTGGTCGAAGGTTGTTGCTCGCATGCGCACTCCTCGCCCCGCGGTCGACCCTCGTTCGCGGACGCCGACGGCTACGCGAGCAAGAGAGAACGTAAGGGCTCGATCGACGATGTGGAAGACGTCACGCTGTCAGCGTCCGCCGCGTGCCCGTGGCGCGCCGTCGCCGGCCACCAGTGAGGTCAGCAGGGGAAGCGCCCAGCTGCCCGCGAAACCGAGCAGTCTCCGCGTCCACGTCCGCGACGACGATCCTTCCCCCCCTTCTCAGCCCGGACCGCTCACCGCGGGTCAGGTCCCGGCGGATCGCCCGGTGCAACGTCGACAGCGACGGCACCACAGGCGCGTCCGCATCCTCGGCCGCCCGCTGCATCAGCTCGGCGTGGACCCGGGAGGCATTACCACCCCACAGCGCCAGCAGCCGCCTCACTTCCGCGGTGACCGTGAAATGCGACGACTCCACCCGGGCGAGCCGATGATCCTCCCGGGCAGCGGCCAGCCACCGCCACACCGTCCGCTCCGACTTCCCCAACGCCTGGGCGACCAGGCGCACATGCGCGGCAGTCAGCTCTCCCTGCCCATCGAGGTCCAGCAGCCGGGGCATCGCCGCCGCCCGCCCCGACCGGGACTCGAACACGGCCGTCGGCCCGCTGCGAACTCTCGGTTCTGTGACAGCGGTATGAGAGACAGTAAGGGATCTGTGTGTAAGCGCTGGTAGGCGGCTGTTTCGGTGCCTGCAGTCACTGTCTTGAGGATGAGAGATTTCGGGCGTTACTACTGTCACCGAGCTGTGAAGTGCCATCGAGATGCCAGTGAGGGAGTGCCATTCCTAAGCGAGCGTCAAGTTGCGGGACAGGCCCGTTGACCTGTGGCCAATGAGTGGAATCCCTGGTATCGGGTGACGCCATGCCTGGCGTGGTGTGGCGTCGATAGGTGACACCGTGGTGACACTTCCTTTGGGCCTCGAAGCCAGCACGCGACCTCGTGCGGGAAGGTCATGACGTCCCTTCCTCGTTAGGCCTACTTGCTGGCGTCTTCGCCGTGGGCTTCGCCTTGCTGCACTGTTGGGCGCATGCTTCGTGGACGCTCGGGGGGGAAGGTAGGGGCGTGGGCGGCGTAGTGCTTGGCCGCGCGTCCTACGGCGCGGGGTACGTCGTCGCAAAACATCTCGAGTGAGGGGATGTTGTTGCGGATGAAGCTCACGTCACCCGAGCGCTTTGCTTGGGGGCGGTTGAGAGCCTCGTCGGCTAGGCGGCGCAGGGCCTCTTCTTGACCTTGGGACTCGGGGTCCTCCCTGTTCCAGGGGACAAGGGTGCTGACCCACGGGCGACTCAGACTGCCGAAGCGCTGCAGCAGCTCGTGCCGCTCGGGAGAGCGCAGGGCCCAGCGATCGAGGAGCAGCAGCGTGGGGGCGGTGGGCGTAGGGTCTAGCAGGCGGTCCAGTTCGTCTTCGAACACGCCGACGCTGACGTGGTAATCCAGGTTTCTGGCGAGATCTGCTGCCAGATCGGCCAGGGGGCGTGAACTCTGCGGGTGGTAGGGGTTCCAGTCGCGCGGCGAGGGGCCGTAGTAGGCGCTACTGCGGCCTTCTGGCAATCCTTCGGAGTCGGAGCAGGCAAGCACGGTGATGTGCAGCGGGCGGCTGGCGCCGGGGGGGCCGAAGGCGCTGGGGACCTGGTGATAATCGAGGTACCCCCGTCCGGGGTCGACTTTTGTCTCCTCTCCGACCTGGATGATGCGCTGGGCGAGGCGGTAGACGGCCCGTTCGTATTCGTGCTTGAGGTAGCTGAGCTTGATGAGCCCGTAGAAGCCCTCGGTGGCGTAGTCCTCTCCGAGGTCCGCGTGGTTGAACTGGAGCCCCTCGGCCGGGCCGGGCATGTCGTTGGCGGCGACCGGCACCCAGAGCGCGGGCACGATGCCGGATATCGGGCGGTCGTGCAGGGACCGGTGGTGGACGGCGCGCTGCGAGAAGGCGTACCACTCCTTGCCGCACTGCTGGCTGCGGAAGTAGCGGGGCGAGTAGAGCGGGACGAAGACCCGGGAGTGTGCGAGGGCCTCGGCGAGCGATTTGGGCCAGCCCTCGCCGACGTTCATCCCGCGGTCCATGAAGCCTGCCTTGACCCCGGCGGGCAGGGTCGTCATCTGCAGGATGTGTGCGCACAGGTCGTTGTAGAGCTTGGCGATCCACAGGTCGGGGTCGGGATCCGAGGGGTCGTTCCGGGGGGTGTGCGCGTAACTGAGGAAGAAGTAGGGGCGATCCTCCCTCGAGGTTCCGATGAGCGTGGGAGCGCCACGGGCGGGCCCCAAGGCGAGTGATGTGTCGTCGAGCGGAGGGGATGGGCTGGGCTCCGGATCCGACGCATGCTCCGATTCGGACTCCGACTCGGATTCCAGCTCAAGGAGTTGCAGTACCTGTGTGGCGGCTTGGGTGAGGCCGACCACGTCGACGGCCGATGGAGAGGTGCCGGGCAGCGACGACCCAGGCGCAGCCCTTGCCGTGGCGTGGGTGGTGATCCGGTGGGTGAGCAGGTCGTTGAGCTGCCACGCGTCAAGCGCGCTGAGCATCTTCTGGAGGACGGTTCTGGTCTGCGGATGGTAGCGGAACTCGAGTTCCCGCGAAGTCTCGCTGTAGCTGCCGTTGAGTAGACCTCCGGCGATGACCTCGGCGATATCGGAGACAGTTGCGGTGGGCACCAGCTCTTGTTGAATGAGACGAAGAACAGGTATGGGCACGGGGTCGAACGGCGTGCACAAAACGGCCAGTCGGACCGCCTGCGGGGATGCCAGGTAGACGAACGCGTCGACTAGATTGCGGCTGCCCGCGCCATGCGATGGCTCGTTACCTTCGTCTGGCTCGTCAACATCAAGCAGCACGTCGGTTGGAGGCAACAGTACGGCGTCACAGCCACTGGGTGCCGCTCGCATCAAAGTGCGCGCCCAACGTCCCGCGGAACGAGGCGTGAGGGCAGTCACAGGGAGGGGAAGCCATGGCTGGCGCCTAGGGCTGTGCGAGTGCTCAGGTACGGCTGTCACGAACCGGAGTTCGGCGTTGGGAACGCCGGGCTTTCCTGCCGGCGGCACTGCCCTGACCGCGGGCAGGTCAAGGCCGACGTGTCTCCAGAGCCGCTGCGGCATGGGATTGCACAAGACCACAGACATCGTGGTGGCCCAGCTACGCAACACATCGTGGATCTGCCCACTGCGCCACTGCCACGACGAGCAATCGGAGATGAACAGGAGCAGACTGCGTCCCTGAGCTGAGGCGACGCGCCTGACAGAGATGTGACGGCCTTGCGGGCCGAGGAGGACCAGCGACCCGTCGGCTGCTTCGGTGATCTGGCATATCCGCACGACGCGGAATGCGCCGAGGCGGCGCAGCAGGCTGCTGAGTTCGGCGATGGTGCTCTGCCAGACCGCCATGGACGGGGAGCGGTCGATGACGACGGTGAGGTCGAACCAGCGCTCTGGGCCCGGGCGGAAGACGGGCAGTAGTTCTCCGGTGCGCGCGTAATCGTCGATCGTCGTAGCGATATCGAGTTGACGCCTGCGCCCGTTTGGCCAGGGTCGTTTCAACGGACGTAGGGCCCGCGTGAGCTCGATGGCCCGTGGCAGAGCCCCTCGTCTGGACACCGTAATGGCATTGGAAGACGCGCCAGCGGGGGAGTTGGAGGCAGGAATATTCGTATCGTAAATCGGTGTTTCAACTGTCCCGGTGCCATCTATGCCACTTTGTGCATGAACGGGCCTATCGGGATGGGTAGACCCATCCGGGAGATCCTCGGGGTCTCGAGCGGGGCGGACTGCCGAAACCCATAGCGCCTCTGCGATCGCCACTGCGTCCAGTCCCCGGTCGAAAGCCCCCAGTGCAGAGACCAGCCTGCCCAGCGCGTCGCGCACGGGGGAGGGCCCCTGGGGTGTCGACGGATCCTGGTCAGGCATGGGACAGATCCCGCATCAAAAGCGCGACAAGCCTCTCCCGCTGGCTGCCCTGCGGAGAGCGCTCCCCGCTCAGCAGATGGATGGCGCTCAACAGTTGATCGACGGCGACGCTTTCCCCAGCAGCAATCCGGCGTACGAAGTCTTGCAGGAGCTCGGTGAGCGGCTCGCTGGGTTCGGTGTCGATCTGCAGGTGGGCGCGGACCACATCACGCAGTAGGGCAACGGTGGGCGCCGGCATCTCGTATCGCACGCAGCGTCGCAGGAAGGGCGGCGAGAGCTCCTGCTCACCGTTGCTGGTCATCACAATGAAGGGAAATTCCGTACACTGCACGTGGCCGTTGACGATGGTGTGCTTACGATCGCTGTCCCACATGCGGACCTCTGCTTCCGCCTGGCCCTCCCGCAACAGCTCGGCGATCCGGAACTCACCTCGTTCCAGGACATCCAAAAGGTCGCCTGGCAGATCGAGGTCACACTTGTCGATCTCGTCAATCAACAGGGCGCGCGGTCGACCAGCTGGCAGTAGTGCCGTTCCGAGCTGCCCCAACTGCAAAAACGGCGCGATGTCGTCCACAGCACGACTAGTGGATCTCGACTGGTCGTGTGAGTCCTGGCGCAGCCGGTGTGCGTGAATTCGCCCGAGTGCGTCGTACCGGTAGAGCGCATCGGTCAACGTGCTGCGCGATGTGATGTGCCACCGCAGGACACGGCCGAGGCCCAGCTCTGCGGCCACCTGATCGATCACGGTTGACTTACCTGACCCCGGCGCACCGGTGATCATGAGAGGCCGGCGAAGACACAAAGCGGCATTGACTGCGTCGATGAGCCCTTCGGGGGGCTGAAAGACCGTGGCTTCCGTCTGGCGGGGAAAGGTCCGCCATGGAGGCGGCGCGGGCAGCGTGACATCTTCACGGATGACGCCGTCACCACGGTAGTAGGTATCCCAGGTCGTCAAGGGTTCCTCATCTCCGGTCCAGGTGGGAGGGCACTGAACGTCCGGCAAAAGGCAAGCCACTCAGGGTCGTCCCAGACGGCTCTCAAGTCAGCGATGTCGCCAGCTTCCTGGCCCAGCCACTGCTCCCGATACGCTCTGAGCATGCCCTCGGGCATCGTGGGCCAGTGGTCGTGTAGGCATGCTTGCCGGGCCGTGGGGAATCCGGCCTGGCCGGATGGCCAGAACAAGACGGGCGTGTAGGCGAGGAGCAGCTCCATCAAGGGCACGTCAGCTCCCGGGTGATTTTCCAGCGCAATGGCGCGGGGATAGCCGCCGTCGCGGAGGTGCAGCTGGAGTTTGTTGCGATCTTGCGTTTCCTGCTCCGTGAGCCAGTCGACCGGGGCTTGGTCCGTGGCGGCCCGCGTTGCCTCCCAGCGAGCTTTGACGCCGGCATGCAGGCACCGAAGGAAACGCGTGGGAGTCAGCCGCTGGCTCCAGTGCACCAAGATGTTGTGCCGTAGGCCCAAGCGTTCCCCCGTGCCGGATTCCTCCGGGTGCCAATGCAACAGCAAGGCAGAGGGCATGGCGACGTCCACCCGGCGCAGCTCCAGGCCCAGGCTCTCGGCTTGGTCTTGTGCCCACATCACTGCGTCCTCTAGAGCCTCCTCGGTGCCCGTTCGGCCCGGCGCTTTGCACGTGAAGACTTGCCCCTGGTAGCGGGAGCCGTCGAGGAGTAGCCAAGCGTCGATTTCCTCTGGCCAGTCTCCTGTCCAAGATGAGTGCAGGCTGATGATCAACTGCAGCCTGAGTGCACCGTGGTGGCGTTCTGCGAATGCCGCCGCCTCGTGCATGTGCGCCTCGGCGTTGACCGCCGATGCCCATGCCAGGGCCCGGTCATCGAGTGGGTCGTGGCCACACTCCAGCGCCAGGAGGCACATGAATCGAGCGATCCATCGCCGGCCGTCGGGATCGCCGGCTGGATGGGCAAATGCCAGGTGATCGATCACCTCGGTGTCGGTGAAGACTGCGGGCAGGGCGGGGACTTTTTGCTCGTGCGTCAGCAGTGCCGTGACGGCTCGGCGTATGCCGACGGTGCTGAGCTCCTTGGCGAGCCACTGGCGCAAAAAGACTTGGGTCTTTATGGCAAGCAATGCTCCGTCAACCGCGCGCAGCGCGCGCTGTTGCACGGGAGACGGCTCCAACTCCAACAGTAGGTCGTGCACCTGCTCGACCAGGTGGAGGTCCCAGGGGCTCCGAAGGCTGAAACTGACGCTGTCGATGGGCCCCAGAGCAGCATCGAGTGTCGAACGGCCGATCGGACCGATCAGGCGTCCTGGAATGCCCTGCATGTGGCGACGATTGTGGGCTAGCCATAGCGGCACCAAGGAGAAGGGGTCCCCGTCGTAGCTGACGGTCGAGACTGTCTGCCCGCTCAGCGTGGCGCGCAGCATTGTGGAGGTGCTGTCCAGTCCCAGCGTCGGGCCTGCGTCCTTGATGCCCTTGTGAAGCAGCGCGGTCAGTTCCCGCGACAAGCGCATGTCCATGGCCGACTCGTTGACTGATGCTGCCATTAGTAGGGCGAGGCGGGTTTGGCCGTTGGTCGCGCCAGCTGTGAGGGCTTCAAGGGCAGGAGGCGCTCCTCCTGCGTGACAGGTGTCCACGATGCCGATGACGCCCCTCAGTCCAGGGTGGTCAGCGGCGTCGATCAAGAGCTGGCCAACGTTGACTGCGCCACTTTGGATCTCCTCTTCCGAGTCGGCAGCCATCAGGTACAGCGTGCTCGTCCTACCCGGAACAAAGCCATGCCCGAGCAGTGCCAGGACCAGGGTCGCTTCACGTTGCGCCGCGTGGCGTACGGCCTCGTCCACGCTCGCCCGGATCTCTTGACTACCCAGGTTGTTGCCCTTCAGGAGCGACCGGCCGTCCGGCAAGCCGGGCTGGCATTCCCCCAACTGTGGATTGAGCAGCACTCGTTCAAGCCCCTGTGCCGCATCCGCCAGGCGGTCCAGGGGCGGCATCGACCGGCAGTGCGGAGCGAGCACCAGCAGGTGCCGTCGCTGATGGAGCTTGTTTCTCATGCCGGCGATGCATCACGGTGTCGCAAGCCGAGAGCCTCGGCTATCGGGCCGGCCACAGCGGGCTGGCCGAGATACTTCACGGCGGAGTGGACCCAGATGCCATCGGAGTCAACGCGGGCGCTGGTGGGTCGAACCCCTACCGCATTGGGTAGCACATCGGCTTCCAGTACTGGCCGAGCGGCAATAATGTCGTCGCGGTCCCAGAAGTTGAGCCACCGCCCCACTCCGTCGGGCACGCAAGGCGGCTGAGGAACCAGCCGAGGCCACACGACCGTGCGCATGGATATCGGCGAGCCGAGAGTGACCATCAAGGGCACGGCACCGGCGTGGTGATGCAACGCTTCCAATGCGACCACAGTGCCAAGCGAGTGCGCGACGACAACTGCTGGACCCTCGCGCAGAGCCGCCAGCACTCGGTCACGAATGCGCTGGTCAAGCGTGCGAGCCGCCTCGCCAGCCCCCTCCCACGTACCTGCGACGCCTTGCGCCTCCGACCGCGCCAGATAGCGGGCAACCTGAGCCAGATCCCGGACCATCAACTTGGGCACCGCCCACCCGCTCGCCCGACGAACCGCAGGCAGAGCGAGCAGGGTGGTGGCGACGTTCACGGCCTGCCGCACCAAAGACCCCGTCCCCTGAGCCTGTCCCGCTGGCTGGGCTTGGGCTCTGGCGTACATCAGGACACGCAATGCATCGTCCGACATACCGTAGCCAGATGCGTCAGAGGTGACAGACTCGCCAACCACCGCGAGTCGTCCGTCGATCACCTCAAGCATTACATCGCTGAGCAACCGGGCCTCATCGGCGGTGAGCTGATGAGACAGGTCTGTACCTTGCTGTTGAGGACGTGCGAAGAGATCGGCGTAGGAGGCAAACACAGAGTCGACTTTGCCGTCCTCAACTGCCGCCGCGGCTTCTGAGTGCCCGGCCAGACGCATGCCCTTGGCCAACGCCGCAGCCCAGGTGTGGAGTTCTTGATCAGTGTCTCGAGCGCCACCGATGCCATGGACGAATACCAGCCGCGGCATCATCACGCTCCTCCCACGGCAGGGCAACCCTGCCAACTCCGTATCCAGAAGGAGCACTTCACCACGAGCCGAAGGACGTACTCAGGTTAGCAGCGCGCTACTTCGCAGGGGACCTGCTTGCAAATCTGACCTTCAACACGGACGTGGCGAGGATGTCGCTTGTTCGCTCGAAGCGAGATGAGTACCTGCCGCGCGAGCAACGTGGAGCCCAGCCTGGTGGCTATTCTTCCGTTCGGCGGCCGACGCGGGTGATCCAGGTGGCGGCGGTGACGGGTCTAGGACTTGTCCGGCCGATCATGTGCGGAGCCAGATGACGAGTGTCGCTGCGGTGGCGGTGCCGAGGTAGACGTAGCCGCGCTTGTCGTAGCGGGTGGCCACGGCCCGGTGCTACTTGAGTCGGTTGATGGCCCGTTCGATGGTGTTGCGTTTCTTGTACCTCTCTTCGTCGAAGCCGGGTGGTCGTCCGCCGCGTGAGCCTTTGCGCAGGCGGGCGGCCTGGGTGTCGGCCTTCTCCGGGATGGTGTGCCGGATGCCCCGGCGTCGCAGGTACTTGCGGATG
>JARAXD010000039.1:0-31212 GCA_033793685.1 Streptomyces sp. ME19-03-3
GTACCACAGCGCTGCGCGCTGTGCAAGCGCAGGGCCCCCGCTTCGCGGGGGCCGGCCGCCTCACTGCGCTCGGCGGTTCGGGGCGCTTCGCGCCCCGGGGCAATCCCCTCACTGCGTTCGGGGATTGCGGACCCGCCGCGTGGGGCTTGCCTCACTTCGTTCGGCCGCCCTTGGCGGGCCTGGTGGGGTTCCGCTTCGCTCCACCCCACCTGCGGGCGCTGACGCACCCTCAGTGTCAGGCTCGCTGCGCTCCCCTGACTGGCCCTCGGCTCCGCCTCCGGGCCACGGGGCCCGCTACCACGGGCCGGGCTGACTACGAGGGGAGGGGGCGGGTGTGGCCTGCTCGGATCCGGCTGCATCCCCAGAAGGTGCGTGCGTCAAAATCGTGAGTCCGCTAAGCTCTGGAATGAGACAGCACCCACGGAGCACTCCGAACCGGGGGTGCATCGTCCCGGATGGGAGAGCGTAGCAACCCATGGTGGCGGCAGTAGAAATCGAATCCGAGAAAGCAGAAATGGACCCTTTTCCGCATCAGATTGAGGCGTCCGATGCGGCCATGCGGGCCCTGGAATTGGCCCCGGGTCAGGACATGCCCGCGCAGGGTCTGCGGACGCAGGTCATTGCGGCGACCGGTTCGGGTAAGACGTTCATCGGCGTTCTGACGGCGCGGAAGTTGCGGGCGGGCCGGGTCCTGGTGCTGGTGCCGACCCTGGATCTGCTGGTGCAGATGGCGGCCGCGTGGCGCGCTGGCGGCCGCACAGGGGCGTTCTACGGGATCTGTTCGCTGCGGGCCGAGGAGGCGCCGTTCGCGTGCACCACGGACGTGGAGGAGCTGGTGGCGTGGACGCGGGGGCTGGAGACCGTCACGGTGTTCGCCACGTACGCCTCGGTTGGCATGGGGACCCTTCAGCGGGCCCATGCGGCGGGCCTTGCGAGCTGGTCGCTGATCATCGTGGACGAGGCGCACCGTACAAGTGGTCGGGGTTCGAAGCCGTGGGCGGCGGTTCACGACAACGAGCGGATCCCGGCTGACCGGCGGTTGTACATGACGGCGACCCCGCGGGTGTGGGAGGTGCCTGATGCCGATGGCGGGGGCGGGGGTGGGGCGGGGCCGGTGCTGGTGGCGTCGATGGAGGACGATCCGAACGGCGTCTTTGGGGCGGTGGCGTACAAGTTGACGCTCTCGCAGGCTCGGGACCGGGGGTTGGTCGCGGCCTACCAGGTCGTGTGTGTCGACGTCACCGACCCGGAGCTGCAGGCGGCGGCGCTGCTAGGGCTGGAGTCCCGCTCCGACAACGTGCGGGGGTCGCGGTTGGCGGCCTTGCAGACCGCTGCGGTGAAGACCGCCGCTGTGCGGGGCCTGCGCCGCATGCTGACCTTCCACTACCGGACCAGTGAGGCGGAGGCGATGGCGGCCGGGGTGCCGGCCGTCGCTCGACGGCTGTGGGAAGACGACCCGGCCACGTATGCGGAGCCGGACCGGGTGTGGGCGGACTGGCTGTGTGGGGAGCACTCCCCCACTCACCGCCGCGAGACCCTGGCAACGTTCGCCGATCCCGTCGGTGAAACGGGAGGCGGTGGCCTGGTCCCCATGCGGCTGCGCCTGCTGAGCTCCGTTCGCGTACTCGGGGAAGGCGTCGATTCACCAGGATGCGATTCCGTGTTCTTCGGCGACGTCCGCGGATCCGCCGTCGACATCCTCCAGATCGTCGGCCGCGCCCTGCGCATGCGGCCCGGTGACGGCAAGGTCGCCAGCCTCGTCGTGCCGGTCTTCCTCGCCCCCGGCGAGGATCCCGACGCCATGCTCACCTCCAAGGGCTACAACAGCCTGGCAAAGGTGCTGGCCGCGCTGCGCTCACACGACACCGAGACCATCGAGCAGCTCGCGGAACAGCAAGCCCCCAGCCGCGCCGCCAAGCCGTCGGCCGCTGAGACCGCCGTAAGCGGCCGGGCAAGTGGGGAGGGTGGGCCGTCGGGTCCGGCACAGGGTCTCTTGTCCTTCTCCACGCCGCGTGATCCGGCGATTCTGGCCAAGTTCATGAACCTGCGTGTGCTCCGACCAGAGAACACGTACTGGCGCGCCGGAATCCAGGCCGCCACCCGCTACGTGAAAGAACACGGGGATCTAAAAGTCCTGTACGCGTTCACCACACCAGGCCACTGGGACCCCTCTGATTTCCCGCTGGGGACGTGGATCGCGGATCAGCGCAGGTTTTTCCATGCAGGCCAGATGAAACCCGTGCGGGCTGCCGAACTAGACGATCTGGGCATGGTGTGGTCGCACTGGGACGTCGCCTTCCAGGAAGGACTGTCCGCGGCGGCAGAGTGGGCGGCCGAACACGGGCACCTGCTGCCGCCCGCCACAGCGGTCTGGAACGGCTACCCCGTGGGCGTCTGGATGAAGAACCAGCGCACCGCCGGCAGGCTCGCCGACACCATCGCACAGCGGCGCGAGGCCGGGCTGCCGGTCGGCTCCACCGCCGGGGCGCTGTCCGAGGAACGCCGGGACGCGCTGGAGGCCATCGACCCGTCCTGGTGCCCGTCCTGGCCCGTGACCTGGCAACGCAACTATCGGCTGTGCCGGAAGCTGATCGAGGACAGCCAGCCACTCCCCACCATGCCGGGACAGGTGAGCGTGCAGGGCGAGGACCTCGGGGCGTGGGTCCAGGCGCAGCGCTTGGGCTGGGAGCAGCTGCTGCCAGCCCAGGCCTGGATGCTGGAGAACATGCTCCACCTCGGCCCCGCAGAGCCCGCCGAGAAGCCCCCGGCACGCCGTACTCAGGCCGACAAATGGGCGGTGAACCTTCGGGCTGCCCGCCAGTTCCACGCCCGCGAGGGGAGCCTCCAAGCGCCGCGTAAGCACGTGGAACAGCTCACCGAGCCCGATGGGGCCGTGACCGAGGTCAAGCTCGGCCAGTTCCTCGACAACACCCGCCGCCGAGCCGACAAGCTGACCGCAGAACGGCGGGCCGAACTCGACGCACTCGGCATGCGCTGGTGATGCTGCAGCACCCCGGATGAGCAGCACCGTCGGTGCCCGGAAGACAACTTCGGCTCAGGGGCGCCCTGACTACTACCTGGTGGTCTGCGGTGCACGTGGTCCGAGCGTCAACAGCGAGACATGCCCAGGTAAGGACCGTCCTCCGTCCACCCCGGGCCGGGGAGGTCCGTATCGTAGGCACAAAGGCTGTTACATGTTCGGGGGCCGGGTGCGCGTCGCAGATCACGCTGGGTGGGGCCGTGATTTTCCGGTGAAGTACCTCCTGGTTCGGGAGGACGAAGACGGCGTGGAACAGCTCTGGGGGAAGTGCGCGGGCGTCGAGGGAATGTTCGTCGACCCGGTTCCGCCGCCACGAGAGGTCCTCACTCTCCGCGGATGCCGCCCCGACGGTCCCTTGAGTAACGTCCTGGCCGATCCCGACGTCTCGCCGCGGGGTCTTGGCGATGTGTGCGTCGAGGTCTGGGATGACGAGCAGCCCGTGCAGTGGTGGACTCTGATCGATGCGGTCGTGGTGGCCCATCAGCCCCACCCGACCGACCCGTCGCGGTACGACATCGTGGTCGGCGCCGGCGTCAGGAACGAGGAGAGCTTCTTCGAAGTGCCCGCGGCGCCGCGCTTCGAGCTCTTCGCGGGAACGACGGTCGCTGCTGCAAGTGCCGGGCGGTGTTCCGCGGTGGACGGCCTGTTCAAGCCGAGAGCAGACCCGGCTCCGGTCCCGATGGAGCTGATCGGCTGCGAGCCTGCTGAGCCCCTGCTCGCGGCGCTGCGGCGACCCCGCGCGTGGGAGCGGGACTGGGCCACTCTTCTGGTGCTGGATCGCCATGGTGCAGTGATGGCCTCCCGCCCCGTGGGCCTGGCCATCGCCGGGGCGCGCCCGTCCGTGCTCGGCGGCACACTCGTTGACATCGGCCTCACCGATGGTGGAGACGATCGGCCATCGCCGGTGGCCCGTCTGATCTGGGAGAAGTGGTATCAGGGCGCGCCGACGGAGCCGAACATGTGGGCGCCGTACGACGCGCAGGGTCGGGCTGCTTGGCTGGACCTGACCACCCGTGCCTGGCGGGTGCCGTTGCGCCAGCCGGATCGGTCCGGCGGTGAGCACCATCTCGACGGCCGGTTCGTCACGGATGTTCCCGGGCTGCACTGCGCGATCGCCGAGGCGCTGCTCGGGCCCGGGCGCTACTTCGGCCGGGAGTGGAACGCCTTCAGGGACTGCTTGTGCGGTGGGTTCGGGGTGGCCCCGCCCTTCACCCTGGTCTGGCACCATTCCGAGGTCGCCCGCCGCGCCCTTGCAGACGTTGTCGGGGATCCGCAGGGCCAGCTCTCCTACTTCGAGGACATCGTGCAACTCCTCGAACGGCGCGGCGTCACAGTCCTTCTCCGATAAGCGGAAGGTCCCAGCAGGGACGCCGGGACGGCTGAGCAAGCCTCGGCGCCCGCTGTTACCAGGGCGCGAGCAGACTGGTGGCCTTGGGCAGACAACTCTTGCGGTCTATTCATCGGCTCCCCCACCCGGCCACCTGACCGCCCCGCCTACGGACCACGATGCCGCAGCCCCCGTGCTGCCGGCAGTGTCACCGCAGTTTCGCGAGCTGGGTATCGACGACGTTCGCCGGCAGCTTTGGGGGCTCACCTGGGAAACCGTGGACCATGAACCATGCGATGACGGAGCCCTTGCGCACCACCAAATGATGGAAGGGGGCGCGGATCGCACCCTCATCGCCGTCGATCTTCTGCGTGATGGTGTACTCGACGGCCTCGTCACCCAGGTGCGGGTCCGGCAGCAGCCGGGGGTACTCGAAGTGTTCCGTCCGGTCCAGCGGCATGGTGAACGACCTGCAGCGGGCGAGCGCCTCGCGCAGATCGGCCAGGGCCTTGCGCGCGTCGCCCACACCGTAGGCGACCAGGGCCACCTCGACGAAGTCGCCGTGCCCAGAGACGAGGGCATCGGTGCGTGCGTACTGCCGATAGGCACTGCCCTGCTGGGTGTTTTCGTAGACGGGCTGACACTCCGCCGGCTCGATTCGAGGCAAGCCACCCGCGAACAGGCGCACCGGCACCTGCGCATCCTCGCCACGGCCCGCCAGCGTCTGGATGGTGTAACCCGGAATGTCCTTGCGGTGAAGAGCGAAGGATTCAGCCTCCCTCTGACTCACCACACGGGAGTTGCTGCGACTCTCGTCCCCATTGCGAGCCGCAGGCTTTTCGGCCGCGCCGGCATCGCCCCCGTTCCCGCATCCTGCCACCGTGCCCACCACCACGGCCGCGCAGACCGCCAGCACTGTACGAGACACCGTTCTGTTCAACTGCAACATCTCCCGCACTCACGCGATCCGCTGTCTTGCGGCACCCAATGAGGGGCCCCTGACAGGGGCATTGAACACCGCACCGGCAAGCAGCCCGCCACCGGGTTCCCGTGACCGCCGGGTGCCGGACCGGCGGGCTCGGCACCCTGTGACGGTCCGTCCTGCCTGCGCGCAAGCGTCCCGACGCAGGCACCTGAAGCTTCCCCTTGATCGTGGACACCTGGAGACTGGGATCTTGAGGTTCCAGAGGAAGTAGCCCCAGGTGGGAAGCAAGTACACGAAGCGGTACACCGAGGAGTTCAAGCGGGACGCGATCGCGCTCGTCGATTCCGTGGGCAAGACGGTCACCGCCGTCGCCCGGGAACTCGGCACCAGCTCCGAGTCACTGCGCGGCTGGTACCGCCGGGCGAAGGCGGACCAGGGCGAGGGCAAGTCCGGTGAGCTGACCAGCGCCGAGCGTGAGGAGCTCAAGCGGCTGCGCAAGGAGGTCCGTGGACAGCAGCAGACGATCGGGATCCTGAAAAAAGCGACGGCGGAAGGCGATGATGTCCAGGGCCGGGAGGACGTCGTACCCGAGGGGAACCAGGCCGTGGTGCTGCCAGTCGATGACCCCGGCCCGGCGGGACGTTGGGCAGCCCGTAGTCGAGGTGGCCCCACACCAGCGGAACCGTGCCCAGGTGGTCCAGCGCGTGCTCGAGCGCGGCGTGCGTGCGGGTGTTGTCCAGGTCGGGGTTCTCCTCGAAGACGTTGCGGGCGAACCCAGCGTCCTCTAGCCAATGCCGCAGCGTGCCTGGGCGTGGGCTTGAGAAGGTGGGCGGCCTGGGCGCGCAGCAGCCGGGCGGCGACCTGCGCGGCGATGCCGGTGCACGTCGTACAGGAGCCCGTAGTGCGGCGAGGCCTCGTCCGGGGCGTCAGGGCCTCGAGCAGGTCGTCGCCGCGCGGGTCATCGCAGGGCGGGCCGGGCGGCGGCCTCGACGCGGACCCCCTCGTCTGCGTCGGTGAGGCGTGCGGCCAGCACGTCGGGGGCGGCCGCCGCGCGTGGCGGCGCTGCGCCGAGGACCGTACACAAACAGACCGCCCACGGCAGCTTCCGCAACCCCGCGGGCGCGGGGACGACACAACCTCTCGCGATGGTGTTGCGCGCATAGTGGAGCTACCCCCGCGGGCGCGGGGACGACCCCGGGGGCCGCGGGTTAGCGGCCCGGGAGGCGATGCCGGTGCACGTCGTACAGGAGCCCGTAGTACGGCGAGGCCTCGTCCGGGGCGGCCAGGGCCTCGAGCAGGTCGTCGCCGCGCGGGTCATCACGCAGGGCGAGCCGAGCGGCGGCCTCGACGCGGACACCCTCGTCCGCGTCGGTGAGACGTGCGGCCAGTACGTCAAAGGCGGCCGCCGCGTGTGGCGGCGCTGCGCCGAGGACGGTGCACGCCACCCGGCGGACCGCCGCCTCGGCGTCGGCGGTGCACTCTACGACGGCGGCGAGCGCATCCGGGTCCCCTGTCGTGACAATGCGGTGCAGTCCGCCGACCGCCCGCTGACGGACCCTGGCATCGGGATGCCTGGTCAGGGCAGTCATCCGCTGCTCGGCGCGCGGATCGCGGGCTTCGGCAAGGCCAGCGGTGAGCACCCGGACCACCCGCAGGTCCGGCTCCTTCTCCAGCCACGGCAGAAACAGACTGGTCAGCGGCCCGTCGTATGGGTCTTCGCCGCTGTCGTCGAAGAGGTTGGTCAGGCGCAGCACTTCCGCACCGAAGTACCGCTCCAGCGGGTCCGTCCGGGTGCGCAAAGACGCGGCTGCTTCCCAGATGGCGGGGTCGTGGCGGTGCTGCAGTTCGTGTGTCGTCGCCCACCACACGCCGTGGTCGACGTCCGGCTCGGTGGTGGCGCGGGCGAGCAGTTCACCGAAGGCAGCGGTGATGCCGTACCGCGGTTCCAGCGCGGTGAGGATCGCGCTGTGTCCGGTGCGGACGGTCAGGGCACCCGTGGACAGTTCTTCCCAGGTCGTCCCCTCGCCGGACGCGACGGTCCTGCAGGCGGCCGGCGCCGGTTGGCCTGTCCTGCGGCGCAGCACCTCCGTGGCGCCCGTCTCGTGCCAGTACCGGGCCAGCGCCAGGGCGTCACGGCCTTCGGGGTCGGTGTGCCACATCGCAGCGCCGTGAGTGATCAGCATCTCCACGATGTCGTAAGCACCCCGGTCGACGGCCCGCAGTAGCGCGGTCCGGCCGTCCGGAGCGACACGATCCAGCCGCGCCGAGATCACCAGGGCTTCGACGACCTCCACGGCGAAGGTATCCACCGCCAGGCAGAGGATCGGGGTGCCGTGCTCGTCGGTGACCTCGGGGTCTGCACCCGCGTCCAGCAGTGCGTGAACCGCTTCGGCGTCCCGGCTGCGCACCGCCGCCAGCAAAGACTCCACGCCCATGCCCCCGTCCGTTCCCCCGCAGCCGCCCCTCGGCCCCGGAAGGAGCCCCGGTGAGCGTAGTCGACGAGCTGACAGGCCGGACCTGGCTCCCCGTGCCCGCGGCCGGCCTGGGCATCGACGCAGACAAGAAAATCGCAACGCCATATCGGCGTCGACGCCTCGGCAATCCTCCCGACCGTGCTGGTCACCGCCGCCAGTGTCTCCGGCAACGCCGGCCTCATCCGAGGTGCTCTCCAACATCGCCGCCGGCCACCCGGCGTTACGAAGGCGTGGGCCGACACCGGCTACCGAACCAGGGCCATCGACCACGGCGCCGACATCGACGGCGAGGTCACCCGTCATGACCCGCCCAGAAGGGCTCCACAGTTCCGCGACGCCGGGTCGTTGAGCGGACCTTCGGCCGGCTCATGCACCACCGCCGCCTGGCCCGCGACTACGAGACCCACCCCCACCGCTGCGAAGCCATGATCAAGGCGGCCATGGTCAACCTCATGAGCCGACGGCTCACCCGCGAATCCACGTCGAACTGGGCGGGGCTCCTGGGCACCACGTCAGGAGGCACAGCCCTGGGCAGGGCACTGCCAGTCGGCCGAGTCGATCACGGTTCCCTCCGCGTCGCCGAGGTGGAAGCAGTGGCCGTTAACCCACACTGTGACCGACCCCGCCTGGTGGTCCACCTGGAATGGTTCGTCCGCGCGCAAGGTCCCGGACCATGAGCCATCTGCCGCAGGCGAGTGGGTGACCACGACCCACGTCCCCCTCGGGGGAATTCGGTGTGTGTCCGCCCAGGGCTCCACGGTCAGCTCCAGCGGGGCTTCACCGCCATTGCTGAGCAGCAGCCGTGCTGTTCTCGCAGTAGCCATTCCCTGCGCCCTCCCCTCTTCTACGCACAATCCCGCGTGCAACCGCAAACCTTAGACCCGAGTCACACGCGCGATCACCGCTCCAATGGCTTCGTCACCTGAGGTATCAACCAGCCGGGAAAAAGCACTTTTCAGGTCTCGGGCCAGTCCTGGCTGGCTGTCGCCTCGCTTGCGATGCGGCGCCACTGGTCCTCCCCGCCGGGCAGGGGCCAGGCCCAGGTCGGCTGTTCCGCGGTGTCCAGGTCGTGGAGGAGGCGGACGAGCTGCGGGCCGGCGGTGGCGGCGCCGTCCGGGACGGTGGGACCGTGGATGGCGCGGAGTCCGGCGAAGCGTGCGAGTTCGTTCTCGTAGAACTGCATGGCCTCGTTGATGCGCGCGGAGCGGTCATCGCCCGGCGCCGTGCGGTGCAACTGGAGCAGCGGTGGCTCGACGGACTCGGCTATCGCCGCGGCGAGCCGCGCGTGACCGTCCAAGATCAGATGGCAGTCAAGGCCACTGACCCACCACAACAGGACGGGCGGGAGCGTCCCTTCACGGGCCTGCTTGCGGTACGCCTTGACCCGGCTGTCGTCGGCATCGGGCATCGGCCGCAAGGGAAGGATCTCCCACGAATGGTTATGGAAGAACCAGTCGATGTATCCGTTCGGATGGCCGTCGACGAGCATGGAGCTCCAGTACTCGGCATGCGAAGCGCCTGCGTGGCCCCAGCGCCGAAGCGGGCTTTCGCACGAGAGCAGCCATCGGCCCTCGTGCAACGGGCTGTCCGGCGATTCGACGAGGTGCTGGGCGAAGCGGTGAGCCCACCGGTCCGGGCTGCCCGCCAGGGCGCGCCCCACATCGGCGCGCAGCGGCGGGATGAAGGAGTGGTACGCGTCGGTGCGCCAGAAGTCCACGCCTTGGAGGTGTTCGTCGACAACGGCGAGCAACACGGGCCGCGACAGCTGAGAGACCAGCAGCCGCTGCCCGGCACTGAACACGCACAGTCCCGGCCGGTGGCGGTCCTGTACGTCCAGGGCCAGGCCCACCCACGTCCCGTCGCCCCGCGTGACATCGCTGCGTACCACGCCCACCGCTCCCCCACCGTTCCCCCGCAGCCAACCCTCACGCCCCGGAAGGAGCCCCGGTGAGCGTAGTCGACCAAGGCGACCCGGCATTCGCGCCCGGGCCCGGGACTGTACAAAGAGTTGGCTGGACAGACCCTCGTGGGGTCGTCGAGGGAGCTACCCCCGCGGGCGCGGGGACGACCGTAGGTGATGGGGATCTGCCGGAGCTGCTGCGTCGCTACCCCCGCGGGCGCGGGGACGACCGGGCCGCTGGCGGGCCCCGCCTGCAGCGGAACGAGCTACCCCCGCGGGCGCGGGGACGACGCAGCTCACGCGGCGGCCTCCTGCCGGTGTCCGGAGCTACCCCCGCGGGCGCGGGGACGACCCTGCGGCTTTGCCGATCTCTGTCCAGGTCATGGAGCTACCCCCGCGGGCGCGGGGACGACGCCCGCACGACCTGCCGATGCCGGGTTATGCGGAGCTACCCCCGCGGGCGCGGGGACGACCTGTCCTACGGCGGAGAGACCGGCGAAGGGCGGGAGCTACCCCCGCGGGCGCGGGGACGACACCTCGCCGACCTGCTCGCACGCTCCGGAAACGGAGCTACCCCCGCGGGCGCGGGGACGACGGACTCGGCCATCAGATACTCACCACCGTGGACGAGCTACCCCTGCGGGCGCGGGGACGACATGGCGGCGACGTGCGGCGGCATCATGCCGTGAGAGCTACCCCCGCGGGCGCGGGGACGACGGGTCCTCGAGGAGAGGAGAGACCGCGCGGTCCGAGCTACCCCCGCGGGCGCGGGGACGACAAACCGTCGGCCGACAGCTTCTGCGCGTCGAGCGAGCTACCCCCGCGGGCGCGGGGACGACCACTATTACCGGCCGCACACTCATCGCGAGACGGAGCTACCCCCGCGGGCGCGGGGACGACCCCGCCATCACCGACGAGCCGTGGGTCGAACAGGAGCTACCCCCGCGGGCGCGGGGACGACATAACGCGCGCCCGCGACCGGGCCACACCAGCGGAGCTACCCCCGCGGGCGCGGGGACGACGTCATCGACGGCCCGGCCCCGCGCCCCGAGTGGGAGCTACCCCCGCGGGCGCGGGGACGACGCGACCAGCAGCAGCAGGTCGCGGATGGTGCGCGAGCTACCCCCGCGGGCGCGGGGACGACTCAGGGCATCCACGGATCAGGCGCTCAACCCGCGAGCTACCCCCGCGGGCGCGGGGACGACGCCAGCGCTGACGCTGACCAGCCTCGTGCCGGTGAGCTACCCCCGCGGGCGCGGGGACGACCAGGGCGCGGGCAAGACCATGCTGCGGACCCTGGAGCTACCCCCGCGGGCGCGGGGACGACGGCTCCTCCTCGAGGAGAGCACGCCCGCCATCGGAGCTACCCCCGCGGGCGCGGGGACGACCGGCCGATTTCCCCGACGAAACCGCCATCAGGGGAGCTACCCCCGCGGGCGCGGGGACGACTTTCGTCCAGGCCGCCATCGCCCTCGCGGTCGGGAGCTACCCCCGCGGGCGCGGGGACGACGCCTGGGAGCTCCACCTCGCCGGCGCCACCACCGAGCTACCCCCGCGGGCGCGGGGACGACGCCGGGTGTCTTCCGGGATGCTGCGGCGAAGACGAGCTACCCCCGCGGGCGCGGGGACGACAGGACGGCAAGAGCCTGTTTCACCCGAACGACGGAGCTACCCCCGCGGGCGCGGGGACGACTCGTCGTAAAACCAGCGGGAACTGAAGGGCGGCGAGCTACCCCCGCGGGCGCGGGGACGACCCGGCACCGCCCGACTTGCCGGCGTCGGAACGCGAGCTACCCCCGCGGGCGCGGGGACGACTGGCTCATCCGGCGGCGGCACGAGCGGATGAAGGAGCTACCCCCGCGGGCGCGGGGACGACGGCGTCCGCCAGCGCAGCCTGCGCCAGATCCAGGAGCTACCCCCGCGGGCGCGGGGACGACGCCTGCCGCAACCTCGACGACGCGGACCTCATGGAGCTACCCCCGCGGGCGCGGGGACGACCACGGCGCACCGACAGATGACCGACGTCGAGTAGAGCTACCCCCGCGGGCGCGGGGACGACGCACCCTGACTCACCGCGGAGCCAGCAATCTCCGAGCTACCCCCGCGGGCGCGGGGACGACGTTCGAGTCGAGAGCGTCAATGGTGAGCTGGTAGAGCTACCCCCGCGGGCGCGGGGACGACCTCGCTCCCAGCTCTCACCGAAGTGGAGCATTCGAGCTACCCCCGCGGGCGCGGGGACGACTACTACCAGGCCACCGAGGAAGTGCAGATCAAGGAGCTACCCCCGCGGGCGCGGGGACGACGACAGTACCGCGGCCAAGTGCCGCTGGTGGTGAGAGCTACCCCCGCGGGCGCGGGGACGACCGGTTGATACAACTCAAGCTCTACAACTGAACAGAGCTACCCCCGCGGGCGCGGGGACGACACTCACACGGTCACCCCGTGGCCTACCCCGGTGGAGCTACCCCCGCGGGCGCGGGGACGACGGGCGGGAAGTCGAGGTGCATGGGCGGGCTCCGGAGCTACCCCCGCGGGCGCGGGGACGACTCCGTCGCGGGCGGTGCCGAGGATCAGGGCCTCGAGCTACCCCCGCGGGCGCGGGGACGACAGGGGGGACGTCTCGGCGTACGGAGCCTGCGTAGAGCTACCCCCGCGGGCGCGGGGACGACGCGCCGGCACCCGCGGTGACCGTGTAGACGGAGGAGCTACCCCCGCGGGCGCGGGGACGACGGGGGCCGTCAGGCGACGACGTTGAAGTTGTGCGAGCTACCCCCGCGGGCGCGGGGACGACGTCGGGTGGAGCTGGAACCGGATCGCCTCGGCCGAGCTACCCCCGCGGGCGCGGGGACGACGGCGCCGGGAGGGAGCGACGGACGGTCTCCTCCGAGCTACCCCCGCGGGCGCGGGGACGACCAATCCAGGCCCGCGGGTGTCGTACCTCCCCACGAGCTACCCCCGCGGGCGCGGGGACGACTGCCCGCCCGGCGCGAGAGGCTGCTTCGTGTGCGAGCTACCCCCGCGGGCGCGGGGACGACACGCCGTTCGGGGTCGGGGCGACCGCGGAGCCCGAGCTACCCCCGCGGGCGCGGGGACGACATGAAGACATGGCCGCAGGAGTATGGGATGACAGAGCTACCCCCGCGGGCGCGGGGACGACACGGTGGGCTATGACCTGCGCGTGGCGCCGGGCGAGCTACCCCCGCGGGCGCGGGGACGACGCCACGGCGCAGACCGACAGCATGCGCCAGGAGGAGCTACCCCCGCGGGCGCGGGGACGACGCCCCCTGTCTCGCCCCGCGCCCCATCAGGGGCGAGCTACCCCCGCGGGCGCGGGGACGACACTTCGTGACCTGCGGCGTCATCAGCTGATGATGCCATTTTGCTTGGCCTCGTTCGCAGGGCGCCAGGGCTGTCCGTTCTGGCGTGGACGGGCCATGAGGGTCAGGCCATCGAAGTCGATGGGGGTCCAGCGGTCGCGGCCAGCGGTACGGGTCGACCAGCCCTGTTCCGTGGCCGTCGGCTCGATCATAACGGCTTGGCCGTCGTGGATGCGTTCGGCAAGGAGGGTCCAAAGGCGGTCACGAATGCGAGGGTTCGGATTGCCGACGTAGACGCCAGCGGCCACTTCGACGAACCAGCGTGTGAGGTGTCCCCGGAGCCCCGGTGGTGCCGCGATGAGGACGACCACGGTTGTCCCGGCGCTCACGGGGACGGCTCCGCAGGAGTGGGTTCAGGGATGATGTCGAGGTGGTGCGTGGCGCTCCAGTTGCGGCCACCGCTGACCACGCTGTCGCCGTCGTCCCACAGAGCGCCGAGGTCCTCGTCCGGTAGGTCGCCGCCGGGGACGAGGAGTTGCTTGATGTCGGCGACGACGCGGGGTAGGAGTTTGCCTCGTACGGCGGCGTCCCGCAGGGCGGTACGCGCGTCGCGTTCGGTAGTGAGGCCCTGTGCGGCGAGGTCGAAGGCGAGGGGGATGGTGAACTCGGCTTTGTAGAGGTCGGCGATGTCCAGGACGAAGGAGAGGGCGTTGCCGGTGTGGACGAAGCCGAGGGCGGGGCTGGTTCCCAGGCCGGTTACCGCGGCGTGGCAGATGCCGTAGAGGGCTGAGTTGGCAGCGGAGAGGAGTCGGTTGACGTCGTCGCCTGCGGCGAAGGCGTCCCCTGGTTTGTAGTCGCGTTTGGTCCAGGGCACGCCGGTCCGCTCGGCGTGCTGGGCGTAGAGCCGGCGGATGCGGGTGCCCTCGCGGCCGCGGAGCTGTTGGAGGGTCAGGCCGGCGGTGTCCTCGCCTGGGAAGCGCATGTCGTACATGCGGCGGGCGACGGCGACCCGCTCTTTGGGGCGGGTGACCAGCCAGGCCTGGCGGAGTTGGAGCTGGGAGCCGCGTGCGGTGCTGGTGCCGGTGGCGTAGAGGCGTACGCCCTGTTCGCCGACCCAGCACACGGCGGTGCCGGAGTCGGCGAGCAAGGTGATGGCGGGGTGGGTGATGCGGCTGCCGGGTCCGATGAGGAGGACGGCGAGCCAGGCGGCCGGGACGTGGACGGTGCGTGCCTTGTTGACCAGGACGATGGCGTTGTCGTCCCGGTCGATGTGGCAGCGTTCGGCGTAGAGGCTGGAGATGCGGTCCTCGAGCCGGTGCACGTCCTGGGGTCCGGTCCGCCACCAGGGTTCAGCCATGTTCGTTTCCGCTGGTGCGGAGGGGTGCGAGGGTGAGCAGGCCTTGGCCGTAGCCTTTGGCGGGGCCGATGCCGCCGAGGAGGGCGGTGCGTAGGGCGTCGGGGTCGGTGACGCGGAGGCGTCCTTCGAAGGTGGCGGTGGACAGGGTGACGCGGGGGCCGTCGGGACGCTTGCGGAAGCGGAGGGTGTCGCGGCTGACGATGGTCACCGCGGGTCCGGCGGACAGGTCCTGGTCCTGGGTGTGCAGGCCGGGGGCGGGGGGTGTGGTGGTGGTGTCGGGGATGGTGAAGCCGTGACGTTCGCACCGCTTGAGGAGCCATTCGAGTTGCTGGGCGGCGGTGCGGTGGGCGACACGGGCGCCGCGGGGCCGGCTGCCGTCTTCGGCTCCTTCCTTCAGGCGGGCGGCCTGCTGTTCGCTCGGCCGGCTGGGCCGGACGATGTTCTGGACGGGGTTGGCGGTGAGGCGGAAACCGAACTCGCGGCCACGGACGATGCGCTCGAGCAGGGGTGTGTAGTCGGCGATGAGCGGGGTGCCGCCGTCGGCTCCGGGCCAGCCGGCGTCGTCGACGAGGTGGGCCCAGGAGGGGCGGCTCTCGGTGAGGACGAGGATGTCGGTCCGGTGCGGGGCGTTGTTGTCCAGGCGCCACAGGACGCGTTCGGTGACGGGTTGGACGGCCAGTCCGGCCAGGACGGCGGCGTGCGTGCGGTGCGGACTGGAGAGCAGGGACACGGCGGCGCGGCGGCGCGGGTTGAGTGGGATTTTCGACAGGTAGGGCATCAGGTCACCAGCCCAGGAGGGCGAACGGGTCGTGGTCTGGGTACCGGCCGGTGTCGGCGTCGGGGCGGCCCGGCTGGGTGCGGCCGGTGGGCACGGTGAGCCAGAGGTGGCGGACGTCGCGCCGGGCGAACCGGGTTCCGGTCTTGAGGTTGAAGGTATCGGGCACGTCGGGGGCGATCTGGTCGCCGGCCGGGTCCTCGATGGTTGCTTCCAGGGACACGGTGGTGCCTTGGGCCTGTCGGCGGCGGTGGCTGCCGGCCTGCCACGGCACGTTCTCCAGGGCTTCCGTGAGCGGGGAGTCGGTGCGCAGTCCGAGGCTGACGGGTCCGGTGGGCGGGCAGGAGCGACGGCCGAGGCAGAGCGGGAAGGCGGGGTTGCGGACGGCTTCTTCCAGGCTCTGCACCAGGGCCTTGGGGCCACGGAGGGCGGCGACGAAGACGGCGTCTTGGAGGTAGAAGCGTCGGGTGACGCCGGTGTGTTTCGGCGGGGTGGTCTTGGTCTGCTGTCCCTTGGCGTTGGTCTTGGCCGACAGCAGCGGCACTCCGCGGTAGTCGCTGTAGGTGTGGTAGTCCCGCAGCAGGGTGCCGGGCTGGTCCACGCGGACGCCGAGTTGCAGGCCGACCAGGTCGGTGAGGGAGGCCTCTCGGTCGCGGCCCTCGGCGGCGGCGAGGAGGCCGAGGATGCCGGACTTGGTGGGCTGGGGCCGGGTTTCGCGCTGGTTGTAGCGGGACGGGCCGCCCCAGGACTGGAGCGGGGCGGCTAGCCGCAGCACGAGGACGGCGTGGTCGGTGCCGGTCATCGGGCACCGGCCTGCATGGCGGGCGTGATCTCGCCGTCGGCGAGCCACTGCCCCACCAGGGCGTCGGCGGAGTCGAGCAGGGCGGGGAAGGGAAGGGAGGAACCGAAGACCTCGATGATCTTGTCGCCTTCGGTGGTGTAGGTGGCCAGGGTCCGCAGCGGCTTGTCGCCCCAGGTCTCGCCGACCGCCTTGAGCTCGTCGGCGAGCCGTACGACGGATTCTGAGGCCAGGCCGGTGACGCCGGTGACGGGTTCCTCGTAGGCGGAGACCAGGTTCACGGGCTGGTCGGCGCGGACGGTGAGCAGTACCAGGTGGGGCAGGGTGCGGTGGGCGAAGGAGTTCTGGTGCCCGGTGGGCATGGAGCGGGTGAACGCGTCGATGAACCGTACGGCAGCGTGGCGGGTCTCGTCGGCGTCGCTGAGGTTGTCGCGCAGCTGGTGCACGCCAAGGACGGCGTAGCGGTACAGGGTGGAGGAGTTGAATTCGACGGTGCCGATCATGCCGGCGCCGTGGTCGTCGGTGTTCTCGTCGTCGACGGCGGTGTAGTAGTCGAACTCGGTGCGCACGGCGTGGGTGGACAGGGCGTGCGCGACCTGGACTGAAGCGTCCACGTTCAGGGCGGGCAGGTCGGCGACCATACGGCCGAACAGGGCGACCTCGGCTGGGTGCCCGGTGGACAGCGTCTGGACGACGGGGAGGTTTTTCACCTCGTTTTTGAGGTCGTCGTCGGGCAGAGCGGCGAGCTCGGCGGCTCGGCCGTCGAGCAGCCGGACCAGGTCGTCGAGCTGCTTCTTTCCGAAGAACAGGAGGTAGGCGGACTGGTCCTCCTTCTTGGCCGACTTGGTGATGCCGAGCGGTTCCAGCAGTGCGGTGGCCAGCCGGTCTGCGGGCCCGTTGTCCAGTCCGGCGCCGCCCTCGGCGACGGTGCGGGTGAGGCGCTGGGCGAGCAGGCCGGCGATCCGCTTGGTGCGGGTGGCCCGGTCGGCCTCGGGCACCTGCTTGGCGTACTCGGTACGGGTGGCGCGCTTCCACGCCTGGGAGGAGACGCGGGCACGGCGGGCACCGCCGTAGACGGCCTGCTTGGGGGTGCCGGAGTCGTCCCGGTTCACGTTGGACGGCGGCAGGCTCTGCAGGATGTGGACTTCGACGAAGAGGGTGGGTCGGCTCATGGCATGACTCCTTGGCGACGTAGCGCGCCGCTTGCACGGGGCGCGGTCGAAGACGGGTTGATGTGGTCGGGGCTGCCCGGCCGACGCAGCGGCGCCGTGGCCGGCCGTTCCTCCCAGGGGGCGTCAGGAGGACGCGGTGACGGTGGTGTGGAAGTCGCGGTCCCATCGCTGCCGGAAGCGGCCGGCGGCGTGCGGGCGACGAGGGTCGTCCCAGGTCCGCAGAGCGGTGCGGACCAGGTCGTAGTCGAGTCCGACTCCGGCCCGGTTCAGCAGTGGGGCGAAGGAGCGTAGGTGCAGGGCGAGTTCGTCGGCGTCGGCGGAGGTGAGTAGATGCCCGAAGCGCCGCTCCAGCGCCGCGGTGGCAGCCTTGCCCGCGCTGTCCGCCGCCTTCCGGGCGAGCAGCCCGACGGCGGTGCCCGGGCTGTTGCCCGTGACGTGCATCCGGCGGTCGTGTGTCTGCTGGTGGCGGGCGAAGAGGGTGAGTGCGGTGTGCTCGGCCGCCAGGTCCCGGGTGAGGGAGCCCTTGTGCCGCCACTCGGACGCTATGCGGGTCCGGTGGAACGGCCACATCGCGGCGACCGTGCCCGGCTCGCGGCCGGTACCCGAACGCAGCGCGGCCAGCTCCGTCCCGGCGTCCGGGCTGCCGGGCTCGAACGTCACCCAGTACGGGGCCCGTTCCTGGCCGTCGGTCTCTTCATCGGCCTCCGTGGTCGTGACCGATGTGCCGGGGTCGGTGTACTGCAGGCCCCAGGCTCGCAGCACCCGGTTGCGGTCCGGACCGCCCCACACGGTCAGCTCGTGGAACAGGCGGGTGTAGTCCAAGCCGACGCCCGCCTGCTGCAGGAGCGGCACGAGCCGCTGGAGGTGCTGCGCCAGCTCGTGGAGGTCGTGGGCGGTCGCGGTCGCGATCAGCCGCCGCTCCACGGCGGCCTCCGTCAACGCCTCGCTGCGCCGCAGCAGCAGACAGGCGGTGCCCAGACCGACGCCCGGCCGGTGGACGGGTTCGGACGCGGTGTGCTGGTGCAGTCCGAACAGGGTGAGCGTGCAGTGTTCGGCGACGTAGCGGTCGGGGAGGTCCTCGAGGCCGTCGTCTTGCACGTGGACACGGTGGACGGACCGCATGGCCGGGACGGTGCCGGCCTCCCGTCCGACGCCCTCGCGCAGGGCCCGCAGGCTCCGTGCGACGTACTCGGAGAATTCCGGACGCCCTGCCTCGCGTGCCACCCGCCAGTCGTCGGCCGCCTCCTCCCAGAAGAACAGCCGGGACCGGCCCGCCGGGGCAGTGACGCTCGGGGTGCTGCTGCTGGTGGTCATGCTGCGGCACTCTCCTCGCGCTCGGCGCGGCGTTCCTCGGCGACCCGGGTCAGGATCTCGGCGAGCCGCGTCCTGAAGATGCCGACGGCCTTGCCGCTGCGGTATACGAACTCCTTGTCGCCGTTCTTCACCGTGCGGCCCACCACAGCCCGTGGCGGGGCCGCCGCGAGCAGCAGGCCCGCCTCCCGGTCCGCGGCGATCTGCACAGCCTGCTCCCACGCGAGCTGGGCGCGCTCCAGGAACTCCTCGTCGTCCTCGTCGACGGTCCGCAGCCCGGCGAGCAGCCGGCGCATGGTCGCGTCGAGAGAGTGCAGGAACTGTGCGGAGGGCCGGCTGCCCTTGTCACGGGGCAGCGGATCACCGCCGGCGGCACGCCGCAGATCGTTGTGGAGACCGTCCAGGGCCCGGGCGACCCGGTCCGCCTGATCCACGCACGCCAGCAGGGCTTGACGCAGCCATTTGTCCTGAGCGAGCAGCGCCATCACCGGCAGGGGCAGGTCGTCGCCGATGGCGTTGTCCACCACGGCGGACTGCGTGCCGTACTCGAGACCCGACGTCTCCACACCCAGCGGATACTGCCCAGCCAGAACCCGGGTGGTCTGCAGGTCCCCGATCTGCCGCAACAGCAGCGAGGTGTAGGGGCCATCGCTCTGCACGGGCAGCGTCATCGACAGGAGCGTTCCCAGTCCCTGCCAGGCAGCGCGGCCCGAGGTGTGCCGACGGGGCCGCCGGTGGGGCTGCCCCTTCTTCGGCTTGGCGGTGTGCTGCCACGCCGTGTGCGGCTCGAACTCGGGCGGCTGCGCCAGCCGGTCGCCGGCCGACACGATCGCCCGGTGGACCCGCGGCCCCTGCTCCGTCTCGCAGGTGATCAAACGGATCCGACGGGCCTGGAAGGTCAGCAGGTCCAGCAGGCCGGTCGCCGGACGCTCGGACCAGGCGGCCCCGGCCGGTGACGTGCAGCCCAGACCGGCCGGACGCTCGTCCCACGCCCACTGCGGCCGGTCTCCTGGCTCCAGAGCGTCGGGCATAATCGGTGAGTTCAGCAGCAGCGTCTCGTACAGGGTCCGACCAGTGGGCACGATCACCCCGAGCTGGCCGAGCGGACCGGTCGGGTTGCCGGTCGTTTTCCCGTTCTTGGCTTGCGGGTCCCCCACGGCACCCGTCTTGATCGACGCCGTGTCCCAGCAATGCGCGTGCAGCAGCCACAGCGCCGCGTCCCCCGGTGTCAGCAGCAGCTCGTCGGCCTCGCTGAGCGCGCTGAACAGGGGAACGTTGTTGCCGGACGCCATGGACGGCACCAGCTGAGCGGCCGTCTTCGTCTCCCCGTTCAACGCCTGAAGACCGGCCGCCTGGGCGAACGGGCGCTGTTCGTCGAACAGGCGGAACCGGTCCCCGTAGCGGGCTTCCAAGTAGTACGCGAGGCGGTCCTGCTCGTCCGGCGAGAAGCAGCCGCGGTGGAACCGCTCCGCCCACTCCTGCCGGGAGCGAGGCGCCCCGAGAGCGTCGATCACCACGGGCAGCAGCAACTGCCGGAGCACCACCGGCAGCATCGTGTGCACCGGCAGCTCGATCCGCCGGATGGTGTGCGATTCACGCAACGCGCTCAGCGCGCCGACAGGTCGCCGGGCGCCGTCAAGACCCACGGCGCCGAGCCACGGGTCATGAACGAGGTCTCCCTCGCTGGCCATGGCGGTTCCCCCCTCCATGTACGGACATCCCTGCGCCCCTCTGCGGGGCGTGACCGGCGGGCCGGCTCCACGGACCCTGCGGAGCCGGCCCCGACCGGCCGACGACAGCGTGGCAGCAGAACGCTTGCTGTTCAACCGAGTTGAGGAAACTCCGTGAAGATAGAAGTCCGGCACCGCTACCTCGGCCGACAACGGGTACTCTGCGCACGGCTCGCGGAGCCGGAGCTCTCCCCGTGGACCGGGGGTGTTCCCGCTTGATGTTCTGCTCAGCACGACAAGCCGTCCCCGCAGCGCGGGGCGAAGCGGTCCGGGCCCGGCTCCGCAGCCGCTTCACCTCGCCTGCCGCTCGACGACCAGCCCGAGTACCTCGTGGTACGACACCCGGTTTGCGCCCAGCAGCCTCGTGCCGTCCTCCTCCAGCACCAGCGCCAAGCGGTATCGGAGCCAGGGCCGTCCTGCCCACCCCGGAAGCGGGCTCAACTCGACCTGGGCGGCTTCGGCGAGACCTGGAGGCAGGCGGATAGTGCCACCCATCAGACGGTCGGTCACCTCGTCGTCGTCCACCTCGCCATGCACTCCGAGCCAGGTGCCGTCGATACCCCGGTAGCCGTCGGAGGCCCGCCGGACGACGACCACCTCGACGGACGGATCACCGTCACGGACGACGGCGTCGAGCTGTTCCTCCGAGGCGGCCCGACTGCCGGCGTAGTGGAGGCCCTCCAGGGTCGGGAAGGCCCACTCCCGCCGACGGCACAGCAAAAACTCCTCGGCGTTCTTCTCCCGCTTCCGCTCCTTGGCCTGCCACACCTCCCGCGCGCCGGACTCGTCCCAGTCCGCCGGACAGATGCCGGCATCCCCGTAAGCGCGAGCCACCAGTTCCGGCACGTCGGCGGGAATGCTCCAGCCTGGTGCTGCCGGCGCTCCCGTTTCCCCGCCCGTGAGTGGGCCCGCGGCCTCCGTGACCAGGGCCGCCGCCCGCAGCAGTGACCACTCGCCGTAGATCTGCTTCGAAGCGTGCAGGAACCGCGGTGTTCCGTCCCTTCCGGGCGTCACACCGGTGACCAGCACCCGGGGTACGTGGTGCGCGGCAGGACGGCGGGTGCCGCTGTGGCGGTGCAGCCGGCCGATGCGCTGCAGCAGGAGGTCGGTGGGCGCCAGATCGGTGATCAGCACATCGGCGTCCACGTCGAACGACTGCTCGGCAAGCTGGGTGGCGATCACCACCATGCGCTCCGGCCGGTCCTCGCCGGCCTGCGGCCCCATCAGACGCAGGCACTCAGCAGTCCGCTCCGCACGATGGGCAGCGCACAGCCGCGCGTGCAGAAGGTACAGGACGCCGTCGAAGCCTCCGTCTTGCAGATCGCGGTAGATCGCCTGAGCCCGGGCGACCTGGTTGACCACCACCAAGGCGACACCGCCATCGGCGACGGCCTTGCGCACAGCCGCAGCAACCGACGCCCCCGCGGGATCCGCATCGGGCAGCCAGGCCAGCCGCACCGGCGCCGACTCCCGCCAGGACCGCACAGCCTCCCGGGACGTCTCGGCCACCGCCCCGCCAACGCCGCCGTAAGCCACCGTGACACACGGGTACCCGGCCGGGTCCGGCACGGGCTGATGCACATCCGCCTCACCAAGAACGCCGGACAGATAGGCGTCGACGAACCGTTGCCGCTGAGCGGGCGGCAGCGTCGCCGACAGCAGCACCACCGGAACCCCCGCCTGCCCCAGCCAGCGCAGCGCCTCGACAAGGAACTGCCGCATGTAGACGTCCGCAGCGTGCACCTCGTCCACGACCACGACCTTCCCGGCCAGCCCGGCGAACCGGAGCATCACGTGCCGGGTGCGGGTCGCCGCATGCAGAAGGTGGTCGACCGTACCGACCGCGAACGCGGTGAGCAGACCGCGCTTGCCGTCCAAGAACCAGTACGCCGGCCCGTCCGCTCCCGAGCCAGCGGCCCGGCCCGGCGGCGACTGAGCCGATACCATGTCGTACTCGGCGTCCTCGTCGATCGCACCGAAGTCATCTTCGGCCATGCCCGCAGCACCGGAAAGGCCCTCTCCCCGGCACCCGCACCCGTCGCCGTCGCCGTCGCCGTCGGGACGCGGCATCCCCACCCAGATGCTCCGCCACCAGGCGTTGAACCGTCGGCGGCCATGCAGGAGCGCCACCTGCGACTCGAGCTCCGGGTCGAAAGAGTGCACCCACTGCAGCACCTGCTCGTACATCGGGTCGCTCGTCGCCTGCGTCGGCATCGCCACGAACACCCCGCCCAGACCGAACCTCGCCGCCAGAATCTCGGCAGCCGCGAGCGCCGCCTTCGTCTTCCCCTCGCCCATGGGCGCCTCGGCCACCAGCAAACCCGGCGCCGGCATCGACCACGCCCGCTCCACCAACTCCCGCTGCGACGCCCGCGGCTGCACACCCAGCCGACGGGTCAACGGATCCAGCGGATCCTCCGGCAGCGTAAGATCCCGCCAGCCGCCGCGAAGCCTCAGCCGCTCCCATGCTGCCTCCGCACGGCGCCGTGCAAAGGCGAAGGAGACCAGGCCGGCGTCCGACAGACCGACGAAGTGGCTGCTGTCGCTGGCGATCCAATCCGCCATCACGATCAAACCCGACAAGGCCAACTGCTCGGCCTTCCGCAGCGAGCCGACCGGCCGCACATCCGCCAGGCCCTCGAAGCCGACAGCACGCGTGAAGACGTCCACGACCGCCCGCTGGGCCTCCTCCCAAGCAGCACCCCGCCCCTGGGCCCCGCGCGGCGGATCAAGAGCTGCGGCCGACGGAAACGTCCCGTGGTGTCCGGCAACCAGCGGCCACACCCACCCGGCGGCCTCCTCGTCGCCCCACTCGGCAACCAGCCGCGGCAGCAACAACACCGCTCCGGCCACGTCATGACGCCACCGCTTGCCCCGGCCCGCCGGCAGCCGCCCCCACGTCAGTCCCGCCGCCACCACCGGCGCGGCCTCAACCGCGTCCATCGACTGGAACGCCGGGCACGCCTTACCGCAGTCGTGGATGCCGCACACCCACATGAACCACGACCGCCCTCGACCACCGCTGACCTCGTCCAGCCGCCGCCGGAACGCAACCGACACGTACTGGTCCCACATCACCCCAGCCACAGCAGCCGTGTCCAGCAGATGCCCCAACAGCAGATGCGTCCGCCCACCGTTACGCGCCGCCGACTTCCCCCACAACCGCGACACCCGTGTGACAACCTCACCGGCCAAGCCCATCGACCGCATCAACTCAACGACCGACTGCTCACCCTCCACGCCCGCCCCCCCAAGACACGGCTGCCTGCAGCCAGTTGATGCTCCGCACTGTAAACGGAGCCACTGACAAAGCCTCCGAAGCCGAAACCACATGAAGCAAAACAGATACCCTTACTCACATCACCACAGCTCACGAAGGGTCGTCCCCGCACCCGCGGGGGTAGCTCCAGGGATCCGATAGAGAACGCCGACGTGGCGTGGTCGTCCCCGCACCCGCGGGGGTAGCTCGGACCCCGCCGTGACCACAGCAGCCCTCGACGTGTCGTCCCCGCACCCGCGGGGGTAGCTCAGTTAGCGCACTGTGTGCACTTTGACTACCCGTCGTCGTCCCCGCACCCGCGGGGGTAGCTCCCCCACCACGGGGGCGATCGAACGGCAGTACGCGTCGTCCCCGCACCCGCGGGGGTAGCTCGGGATCAGGGCGTGCTTGGCGACGGCGGTTTCCGTCGTCCCCGCACCCGCGGGGGTAGCTCGACGCCGCCGGGGCGGACGGTGACGGTGTGGGCGTCGTCCCCGCACCCGCGGGGGTAGCTCCTTCTCCAGGCACCGCTTGCAGCCGCACAGTTTGTCGTCCCCGCACCCGCGGGGGTAGCTCGACCCTCGCCCGGATCCAGGCCGGCCTGACCAAGTCGTCCCCGCACCCGCGGGGGTAGCTCGGCAGCATGCACACCCCCCGGCTGTGTGCCTGAGTCGTCCCCGCACCCGCGGGGGTAGCTCGACCGCTACCGCGCCCGCGCCGGACGCCCGTTTGTCGTCCCCGCACCCGCGGGGGTAGCTCGCGCGGCGGCGGGTCGTCGACCCCAGAGGGCACGTCGTCCCCGCACCCGCGGGGGTAGCTCCGGATTCCACGACGTCGACCGAGTCCGCATCGAGTCGTCCCCGCACCCGCGGGGGTAGCTCCTGGTTGATGCAGCCTGTCCGGGATGCGATCGCGTCGTCCCCGCACCCGCGGGGGTAGCTCTGCGGCGGGCTTGACGGACGAGGTCATGGCAGCGTCGTCCCCGCACCCGCGGGGGTAGCTCCCTCCCGACGACCGCGCCGCGCCCGTCCGATGTGTCGTCCCCGCACCCGCGGGGGTAGCTCCGTAGCCCCGACGCTTGTGCGGCGTACTTCAGAGTCGTCCCCGCACCCGCGGGGGTAGCTCCGGCATCCCGGTCCCGGCCGCGTCCGCCAAGTCGTCGTCCCCGCACCCGCGGGGGTAGCTCGACGGTGTACGCCTCCCAGGGCCTCGGAGCCTGGTCGTCCCCGCACCCGCGGGGGTAGCTCGGTGAACGTCAAAGAGTTTGTGGGGCCGTATTCGTCGTCCCCGCACCCGCGGGGGTAGCTCGCTCATCAAGGCCGCGAAGACCGACCCGGGCGCGTCGTCCCCGCACCCGCGGGGGTAGCTCCGCGGGGATGGCCAGGTCGATGCCGACGGGCAGGTCGTCCCCGCACCCGCGGGGGTAGCTCCCGGCGACGCGGACGGCGCCGATGAACGCTGCCGTCGTCCGCACCCGCGGGGGTAGCTCCGACCACGTGGACCCCGGCTCCTGGCCCACGTTGTCGTCCCCGCACCCGCGGGGGTAGCTCCGTGTTCACGGCAGCCCCCGCCGCGCCACCGCCGTCGTCCCCGCACCCGCGGGGGTAGCTCGGTGGAGCGGCCGGGCGCGGTGCGCTCCGTCTCGTCGTCCCCGCACCCGCGGGGGTAGCTCCCGGGCGGCAGAGCGGCGCACGCTCCACCATGAGTCGTCCCCGCACCCGCGGGGGTAGCTCTCCGGCAGACGATGGCGGCTGCGCGCCGGAACCGTCGTCCCCGCACCCGCGGGGGTAGCTCGCTGGCCGCCCACCGCCAGCCGGTACCGGCGCTGTCGTCCCCGCACCCGCGGGGGTAGCTCCCGGGTGGCGCTGGCCATCGACGTCTCGCAGGAGTCGTCCCCGCACCCGCGGGGGTAGCTCGATGGTGCTGTGGATCGATGAGGGGGGCTAGAAGGCTCGTGAAGATCTTGGTGAAGGTGGGCCGGGTTGCCCCTTGGCCTATGTGGTGGCGTGGTGAGCGCCCAGGTGCCGCCTGTGTGGGTGAGTCCGAGGTTGAAGTTTCCCCGTGCTCGGGGACGATTCCCCGGCTGAGCTGCCGCCGCCGACCCCGGAACGGGTGGCGGAGTTCTTCGACTTCCTCAAGGCCCGGATCGCCACCGCCCGCAAGTACGGGCCCGCGGCCAGGGACTATGCGATGTTCCGGACCCTGTATTACGCCGGCCTGCGCTCGGAAGAAGCCTCCCTGCTGGAGCGTCCCGACGTCCACTTCTCGCGGGGCCCGTTCGGAAAACTCCACGTCCGTTTCGGCAAGGGCGCCCGTACTTCCGGCCCCAGGCCGCGCTGGGTGCCCATGCTGGATGGTCTGGACCTCGTCCTGCACTGGTTCCTCGACGATGTGCGGGGCAAGTTCCCCGACTCGCCGGTGCTGTTCGCGGACGAGTCCGGCGGCAGTCTGCACCGCGGGACGATCCGCAACCGCCTGCGCTATCTGATGGATCTCGAAGGACGCCCGGCCGCCGACCGGTTCAGCCCGCATGCCCTGCGGCGGGCCTGCGCGACCCACAACTACGAACGCGGTGTGGACCTCGTGGCGATCCAGCAGCTCCTCGGTCACTGGACGGTCAGCTCGACCATGAGATATGTCCGGCCGTCCGCGACGTTCATCGAGGACGCCTATCGCCGCGCGGTGACCACCACGCTGGGTGAACTCACCGCCGAGGAGGGCAGCCTGGCATGAAGATCCGATGGCGCCTGCGGATGGCCGCTGCCCAGCGTGAGGTCTGGACCGGCACTCAGCTGCAGCGGCTCCTGGCCGAACGTGCCGGCCTGCAGATGTCCTCCGCGTCGGTGTCCGCGCTGTTCACCAAGGAGCCCTCCCAGGTGAAGATGTCCACCCTGATCGCGTTGTGCACCGCACTGGAATGCACTCCCAACGACCTGTTCGAGGTCGACACCACCCCCGTCGAGCGTCCAGCCTCCCTACCCCGGCCAGTCGCTGATCTGCCCAAGGCGGCCTCTGCCCGCGGCCGTTCAATGCCGCCGCTCTGACCCGGGTGGCATCGTGGGCGTCAAACAGAGCGACTGCGTCGGCTGCGGGGCCCCGGTCGGCTTCATCGACCGGCAGTACTGCTGCCGCTGCACGGCCCGGCAGAAAGAAGCAGCGGCCAGGGCCGCTTGCCCCCGCTGCGGCCAGCAACGCGTACTCCAGACGGACACCGGCCGGTGCATCACCTGCTCACGCGTGTGCACCGTCTGGGGCCACCCGGTCAGAGACAAGACTGCAACGTTGTGCCGGGACTGCTCGCGCAAGACGGAACGCAACGCCGCCAAGGCGCCCGCCCTCGGTGCCATCGGCCCGGCTATCTGCGCGAGGACACCGGCTGGTGCGGGCACTGCTCGCGTCCCCGCCAGACCAAACAGCCGCCCCGGCCCTGCAGTGAATGCGGCCTCGTTCGACGGCATGCAGGGCTGGGACTGTGCTCAGCCTGCTGGCAGCGTCACCCCGACCGGCCCTTTGTCCGAACCGAGAACCTGATCGCCGAACTCGCCGAACCCCCGGACTGGCTGCGGGCTTGACCGCCGAACTCGCCGCCAAGTACTGCGTCAGCCGCGCATGCACGATGATCACCTCCCTGGGACGACTTCTCCTGGACGAGCAGTCCAACCGTCCGCAGGCTCTGCTCGAACGCTCTCGTCGTTCCGGACGCTCGATGGGCTCCCTCGCCCGCGCACTGGAAACCTTCTTCACCGATCACGGCATGGCGATGGCCACCGATCAGGCCGAACGGCTCGCGGCCGGCCGCCGACAGCGCCGCATCGATGCCGTCCCCGAGACCCTGCGGCCAACGGTGGACGCATTTGCCGACTTCATGATGCGCTCACGAGCGAGAGCTCGCCGTGCCGGAACACGACCTCGCAGCGACGGAACCATCGAAGCGGCACTGGCCATCCTGCGTGACCTCGCCCGCTTCCTCGCCGACGAACGCGGCAAGCAGGACTGGGCGCTGACCGATGTCCACGACGTCGAAGCCTTCCTCGCAGGTTCGCCCAAAGCCCGGAAACGTCGGTTGGTCGCACTCGGGCAGTTCTTCCGCTTCGCCCGTTCCCGGAAGATCGTGCTCGTCGATCCCTCCCACGGCCTGACCTCCCGAGGACCGAGCGGCTTCACCGGAGCAACGCTGACACTCGACCAGCAACGCGTTCTGTTCCGCCGCTGGACCACCGGCCCGACCGTCCACCCGCACGAGGCCCTGCTGGGCATGCTCGCGCTGTTGCACGGCGCCTCAAGCCGCGAAGTCAAGATGCTGCAGACCACTGACCTCGACCCTCACGCCCGGACTACCCGGCTCGGCGACCGCCCGCATCCGGTCCCCCTGGACCCGGCGTCCTGGGCCGTGCTGGAACGCTGTCTGGCTCACCGTGAAGCCCAGCGGACCGACAATCCCCACGTCATGGTCACCCGCCAGACGAAGTCCGGCCGGGGCCCGGCGTCCACCGCCTATGTCAGCCACGTCCTCGACGCCTGCGGCTTCCCGCCCCGCATGATCCGCTGCACCCGACTGCTCGATCTGGTCAACACCATGGATCCCAAGCTCGTCGCCGCCGCGTTCGGTATGGACCCCGAAGCCACCATGATCTATCTCGCAGACCATGTCGATGAGGGCCGCTTGCCGGAGGGTTGAAGACCAGGCATTAATGGTTACTGAAGCCGCAGGACGCCAGGGGCACGATTCTCGAAGATCTCGACCAGCCAGTCGAAGACGGTCGACCCACGTCCGTCACGAGCCGCAGCCAGTTCCTCGCTGACCGCTGGACGATTCGACGGATGGCATCGTGCGAGACGAAGTTCCAGTTGACGCACCGTCTCCGGGTATCCGAGCTGATCACGCGACACGTCGTGGTCGCGCCATTCAACGACGTAATCGTCGACGTCGGGGTGGCCGGGACCCCCGCTGAGACAGTCAGCAAAGGCGTCGAGGTTCCTGCCGAAGTACTGGCGTCCGGGGCTGTCGAAGGCATCCATGATGTCCCGCCAGAAGTCGTCCAAGGTTCGAATCCGTGTTCCGTCCAGCACGTATACCGCAGTCATGATCCGCAGGATACTTCCACCTCCGGGGCTGGCCCGTCCGCGTGGAACCCGTGCTGTTCAGGCACTGACGTTTTCTCAACGGTGATCATTTCCAGGTTCCGTTGAGGACGAGGGCGGCGCGGGCGATGTCGCCGATCCGGCTCGGGCTGAGGGTGACGTGCTGCAGAGTGCGCCAGCGCTGTTTGAGCTCGGCGGCAGCGCGTTCGCCGAGTGCACGGATGTCTCTGATCAGGCTGTTCCTGGTTCGCGTGTCTGCGTGCAGGGCCTGCTCGGAGCGGCCCTTCGGGCGGCGGACCGGGACCTGGATGCCGATGCCGGCTCCGATGTAGCCCTTGTCGGCCAGGGTGGGCAGGCCGTCGGCCGCGGCCTTGTAGAGAGCGGGGAGGGCGTGGATGCGGGCTGCGGTGACGTCCGGGGTGGATCGGGCTCGACGTCGGAGACCCACAGTGGGGTGCCGTCCGGGGCGGACAGGAACTGCACGTTCCCGCCGAACGCCTTGTGTTTCTGGCTGAACCACAGGTCGTTGCCGTTCTCGCGGACTCCGGCGACGCGGTCGGACTTCAGCGTGCCGTCCAGGACCACGTGGGTCATGCCCTTGCGCCGGCAGTGGTCCAGGACCTCGTGAAGGTCCGGGGCCTGGTCGGCGAGGACGTCGATGCCTTCGTGGAGGTAGCGGTAGCCGGTGGCCTGGGAGACGCCGGCGTCGCGGGCCAGGCAGTGCACGCAGCCGCGTTCGCGGAACCAGCGCAGGACCAACACGGCCTGACGAAACGGACCGAGTGCTCGGCTGCCGCGCGGAGTGCCGATCCGCCGCCGGTGGGCGGCCAGCAGGCGGGACAGGTACTCCACGACGTGGCGCGGGACGTCGAGCGTGGCAACATAGGTGACCAACGTGAAGCCTCTCGTGGTTGCGGACATGATCTTGTGGTGAGACCTGTCCTACCAGGGGCTTTACGTCTGTCCGCAGCCGGGCCCAGTCTGTCCGGTCTGCTCGTACATGCGCAGCTCACGCCGCTTTGCGTAGATCATTTCGCTGAGAAAACGTCACTGCCTCGCACGGGTTCGCCGGAACATGTGCGCTTTGCTGAAGGTCTTGTTCGAGGTCAGGATGATCGAGCCCTTCTCGTAACGCTTCGAGATGACCTGGAAGACCAGGTTCGCCTCGGCTCGTTCGAGGGGCTGGTAGCCGACCTCATCGACGACGAGAACACTGGGCCGCAGGTAGGTGCCGAGCTTGTTCGTCAGACGGCCGGCGGCCTCGGCGGCCTTGAGGTTGCGGACCATGTCGTCAAGGCTGGTGAAGTAGATCGAGTAGCCGGCCCGGCAGGCCGCAACTGCGAGCGCGACGGCGATGTGCGTCTTGCCGACACCGCCCGTTATCAACGGAAGAGCGCTTCGTCGCTGGTGTTTGCCCAGCTTATGACGGTGTAGCAATCGCAGGAACATTGAGGCTGTCGCTCTGGGCGACGCTCTCCGTAGGATCGCTGCATGCCAGCTGACGAACGCGTGACCCGGTCTTCTTTCTCCGACCGCATCCAATCGCTCTCCGTTCCTCGTGCGATGCCGCTCCTGCCGCGGCGGATCTGGTCGGATGAGGAGTGGGAGCGCATCCAGCTCGGCTACTCGTCCCGAGACATGGACGAGAAGTGGGATGTCTTCGCTGAGGGTGATGTCGTCTTCCTGCACCGAAGCTGGACAGGCAACGGGGTCTTCGAAGCGACCTTCGCACCGGTCGATGCCAGTGGCTGGCAGATCACCGAGGCCGTGGTGGAACGCGACCCGGAGCGCTATCGCAACGACGACGGTGAGTACGACTGCCTCATGCTTGAGCTGGTGCTCAGTGCGATCGTTCTGGGAGAGTCGGCGAATCAACTTCGGGAGAAGCTAGTGGAGTTGACCCGCAAGAGGTCGGGGAATGCGACTGTTCCCGCCGGGGTCGTGCAGCACAGTGCCCTGGGGCTGCGTTCGGGTTCGTAGGTGGTGCCGCCGCCGGTCAGCTGGGCTGGACCTGTCCGGGTGAGCCCCGGCGGGCGAGTTCGCGACGGAGGTCGAGGTTCTCGCCGTGGGCCTGTTCCAGTGCGTCCCGCAGTGAACCGTTCCGGGTTGGGTAGGGACTCGATCATTTGAGAGGATCGAGTCATGGCACGTCCTTCCCAGTACCCGCTTGAGTTGCGCCGTCGTGCGGTGCGCATGGTCGCCGAGGTGCGGCCGGAGTACGACACCGAGTGGGCCGCGATGAAAGCGGTCGCCCAGAAGCTGGGCATCGGCACGACCGAGACGCTGCGCAAGTGGGTCCGGCAGGACCAGATCGATACCGGCATCCGGCCGGGCACGACGACGGAGGAGTCGGCCGAGCTGAAGCGGCTGAAGAAGGAGAACGCCGAGCTGAAGCGGGCCAACGACATCCTCAAAGCCGCCGCGTCTTTCTTCGCGGCCGAGCGCGACCGGCCACACACACGCTCGTAGCGTTCATCGACGAGCACCGGGACCGCTTCGGCGGTGTCGAGCCGATCTGCCGCGTGCTGACCGAGCACGACTGCAAGATCGCCCCCTCCACTTACTACGCCCAACACAAACGCCGGACCACGCCGTCCGCCAGAACCGTGCGGGACGCCGAACTGAAGGAACGGATCAGCGAGGTCTTCGAGGCCAACTACCGTGTCTACGGAGCGAGGAAGATATGGCGCGAGCTGAACCGACAGGGCCATGAGGTGGCCCGCTGCACCGTTGAACGCCTGATG
>JARAXD010000004.1:0-148441 GCA_033793685.1 Streptomyces sp. ME19-03-3
ACCCGCGGCGTCACGCGACGGCCCACCTCGAACGGCCCGAGGACATTACGGGCGAACCGCCGAGCAGATCAGCCACCCAACCCCACTGACGAATCGAGGCTAGGACGGGACTCTCGACGACGGCTGAATGCTGACGTCTCGATCAAGTGGGTGACGCGCCGTACACCGGTGTTTTAGAACGCGGCGCCGTTGCTGTTGCTTGGGTGCCGGTCCTGTTTCAGAAAAGCTGGGTGGACTCGCCAGGGGTGAGGCTCAAGGAGTTGAACGTCTCCTGGCGCGGCTGGAGGGGAGCACGCCAGTTGCCACTGCCTTTGTAGTAGAACGGGCTGCGGCCCGGCTGGTACGCGATGAGGTCGGGGCGTCCAACGCGCCAGAATTCACCGACGCCGACGAGGTGGGTGTAGGCGTTCCAGCCGCCGCCAACCTTGGTGCGGGGGGCGAAGGTTCCGTCTCCCTTGCCGAGGTACAGCCACAGAACGCCCGCCGAGTCGCGGGCAAGCAGATCGCCTGCCTTAAGGCCGGCGAGGTCGCCGGGAGCGGTGATCTGGTTGTAGATTCCCCAGCCCCCTGTGCCGGCCTTCACCCGGGGCGAGAGGGGCGCGTTGGCGTTCCCGGTGCCCTTGTAAAGCCACAGGACACCGGACTTGTCGGTGGCGAGAAGGTCGGGCCGACCGTCGCTGTTGACGTCGCTGCCTGCGGTGATCTTGTTGTAGATGCCCCAGCCGTAGCCGACCTGTCTGCGCGGCCCGAGCGGCTTGTCGGGTGCGCCGGTCCCCTCGTACAGCCAGAGCCCTCCGCTCCTGTCCCGCGCCAGCACATCCCCGTGTGCTGAACCGCCGAGGTTACCGGGGGCCACCAACCGGTCGTAGATGTTCCAGCCGGTGCCGATCACCGAACGCCCCGTCCAGAGCACGCCGGGGAACGGGTCGAGCGTGGTGTCGTACCGGGTCAGCCGCCCGGCGGAGTCGACGCCCAGCAGATCGGGCGTGCCGTTGTTGCTGAAGTCGTGGGGTCTGGGCGAGCGGACCACGGTGAAGGTGCCGGTGGTCTCCACAGCCGGTCCAATGCCGTTCAGCGGGGTGACCTTCATCCGATACGTGTAGGCGCCGTTGGGTGCGGCCACATAGCTGGTCCACTCGCCTGCCCGGGCTACGAGATTGCCGTCCCAGAGGACGCCGACGGTGGCGGGGGCCACCTGGCCGCCCGACCCGACCGACTGCCCATTTGCCGTCAACCGCCGCTGGGAGGCTACATGGGTCAGCTCGAGCTCGAGGCTCACGCTGTTCCGGCTGACGTTCGCCCCCAGGAGCACGCCCCTGAGGTCCTTGTCGAGGTCGATCACGTTCGGGATGGTGACGCCTTGGAGCGCGAGCGCGGTCGGCTCGCCGGTACTGGCGACGAGCGTGGCGACGGGTGTGCCGTCGTCCCCGAGCGCGATCCGGTACAGGCCCTCGCCGTGCTCCAGGGTTCCGCCTCGCGCCAGGAGAGCCCCGTCGGGTGTGGGGAACGTGGTCTTGGCGTAGTCCAGCAGCTTGACGGTCGTGCCGGTCTTCAGGGAGCGCGCGGTCAGCGCGATCTGAGCGTCCGGGGAGGTGGCCGTACCGCCATCCATGCGTGCAGACAGCATCCAGTCGTCCAGCAGGTCGACAGAGAGACCGGCTCCGCCCACCTCGGTGCGCTGAACGTCGCCGGACCCGCGCAGGGCAATGGACAGAGCCGCGCCTTTATAGCGGGTGGAGTCGGCCCAGGCGATGTGCGTTTCCGAAGCGGCGATGTCGGTCAAGCTCGCGGATTCGGGAAGTTCCCGGGATTCCAGCACGGTGCCCGAGGCGAGGCTCACCAGGGAGATTCCCGCACCGGTGGGCGTTCTGTATCTGAGGAGGGCGGTGCCCTGAGGCGAGTCGGAGTCCGCGAGCAGTCCCGTGGCGGAGGCAGGTAGGCCGGTTACCTTCCGGTCGATCAGCTCGCCGTTCTCCACGGAGACCAGGTGCAGCTCGGCATCGCCCGCCGTGTTGACGGCTCTCATGAGGAGGGTGGAGCCGAGGACCCGGTAAAACTCGTGGCTGCTGTTCAGAGCGGTCCGTGCGATGCGCACGGGCTCACCGCCGCCCGCCATGTCGTACAGGACGTAGACGTCGCCCTCCTCGACGAGGATGGTGTCCGAGGCGGAGCCGTAGGCTCGGCCTGCCAGGTCCGTCGTGACGCCGTCCGCGAGGCGCGTCCAACGGTAGCGGTACGTACCGCTCGCATCCTTGGCCGCGGTGAGGAAGCCGGTCGATCCGGCGCCGTAGAGCGTGGAGCCCGCCGGAATGCGGATGACGCTGTCCTGCTCTGCCCCAGCGGTGACCGCGGTGTCGCCCGCCGCTGCGATGGCCACGGGGGCGGTCAGGCCGGCTCCGGCGGTGAGGGCGAGGACGGCGGTGACGGCAGCGGCGAGGCGCCGCCGTGTGGTGCGCGAAGTCAAGGATCCCTCCAAAGGGTCGAGCGGCACTGATCAAGTGCACGCCGCTCGATCAGACATGCGGAGACGTGTGAGGGTTGTACGGGTCAGCAGTCCGGTCGCCTGACGGCGACACCCTGTGTGCGTGAAAATCGGTGTGTGATCGTCCGGCGGACGTCGTGTCGCCTTGACGCGTTCCGTGCCCGTGGGTCAGTAGGACGCTGGGGGTCCGCCGAGTTGGGCCCTCGCGCATGGCCCACAGAGGGCCCCGGCCATAGCGACCGAGCGTCCTGCGCTTCTCTACGGCACCGAAAGGTCGTGAGGACGCGTGCAGTCGTCGTCTCGCAGGTGCAGTCGGCGAAGGTCCTGCAATGCGGCGACGGGGAAGGGGTATCGCCTCCACTTATCGCGGTAGCCGTCCTCTCCATGGGCTCGCAGCACGGTCTGCGCCGCCTCCATGACGACGTGACCGAGAGCGCTGCGGGGTTGCGTGGAGCACCAGGAGAGCGTGCCCTCTTCATCAGGGACACCGAAGCTGGCAGCCATGTCCGGGAACTGGTAGATCGCGATGTCGACGTTCGGGCCCCGACTTCGTAGGACCCAGCGCACTTCGTCCGGCTCAAGGTCGAAGGAGACCCGTTGGGTTGGAAACTGCTGCCGACGATGAGCTGATCCGCCGCAACCCCTGCCGCATCAGGGGCGCCGGCAAGGAAACCGCGGAAGAACGCCCGACTGCCACCGTCGCCCAGGTCGACGCGCTCGCCGACGCCATGGGCCCGCGCTGGCGCTTGATGGTCTACATCGTCGCGTACGGCCCCGCCCGTCCGGAGGAACAGGCCGCGATGCGCCGTCGTGACGTCGACCTGGAGAACGTCGGCATCTGGGTGCGGACCGCCGAGTGCCCGAACTCACCACCGGTCGGCGTGCACCGGGCGACACCAAGTCTGATGCAGGCAAGCGGTTCCTCGTCTTGCCGGCCTTTCTGGAGAAGGACCTCAAGCGGCATCTCGCCTGGTACGCGGAGAAGCAGCCGGACGGATTGTTGTTCGTGGGGGAGCGGGGCAAGCCGTTTCGGCGCTCCACGTTCGGGCGGAAGTGGCGGAAGGCTCGAACCGAAGTCGGGCTGCCTGAGAGCTTCCGCTTCTACGACCTTCGCCACACCGGACACACGCTCTCGACGCAGTCGGGCGCCACGCTCAAGGACACGATGGTCCGCGCCGGGCAGTCCTCCGAGCGTGCCGCGCTGATCAATCAGCACTCGAACCTGGAGCGTCAGCGGGAGGTGGCTGACGGGATCGACGCCCGCGTCCGCGCCGAGCGGGAGAAGGCTGCGATTGTGCCCGACGTTCAGGCATCGGGCACGGATCTGGCACGAGACGCTTGATCCGGTCCACACAACAAAGAAGCCCCGGGCTGCTTGCCTGGGGCTTTCCGGTGGAGCGGGTGACGGGAATCGAACCCGCGCTCTGAGCTTGGGAAGCTCATGTTCTACCATTAAACTACACCCGCGTAAGACACCCGTTGAGGCATCTGACCTCGCATACTGTACCCCATGCCCGCCCCCGGACGCATGCCTCCGGGGCCTTCGTGTCGCTCCCGAAAGAGCACGCGCAGGGAGGCGCGGGGGGCGTACGGTGAGGGGGGTCCCCGGGTACCCGAGTGGGCGGAGTGCCGCATGAGGCAGGGTGGGTTCATCCCCTAATGTGGCGTCCGTCGTTGAGGTACCGGCGAGAAGGGGAGCGATGGATCGCACCGTCGTTCGTTGTGCCGAAGGGCACGTTTTCAGCACCGCTACGTTTCCGATGCAGAACCTGGGCGCCGGAAGGCTCGGCCCGGGCCGGTTGCTCAGGTGTCCGCGGTGTGCGCGGCTGCGCAGTGCCGTCCCCGTGGCGGCTGACAGCGGCAAGTAGCGGCCGCTCAGGTCCGGGCGCACGCGCAGGTCGGACGTGATGCCGGGGCTCCGGGCCGGGTCGCTCGATTCGGCCCGGAGCCCCGTCCCCGCGTAACCTGCTGTGGTGCTTCTCTCTGACAAGGACATCCGGACCGAGATCGACAACGGGCGGGTCGGCATCGACCCGTACGAGCCGTCGATGGTGCAGCCGTCGAGCATCGACGTCCGGCTGGACCGCTTCTTCCGGGTGTTCGAGAACCACCGGTACCCGCACATCGACCCGGCCGTCGAGCAGCCGGACCTGACGCGGCTGGTGGAGCCGGAGGCGGACGACGCGTTCATCCTCCACCCCGGGGAGTTCGTGCTGGCCTCGACGTACGAGGTGATCTCCCTGCCGGACGACATCGCCTCGCGCCTGGAGGGGAAGTCGAGCCTCGGCCGGCTGGGGCTGCTGACGCATTCGACGGCGGGTTTCATCGACCCGGGTTTCTCGGGCCACGTGACGTTGGAACTGTCGAACGTCGCCACGCTGCCGATCAAGCTCTGGCCGGGCATGAAGATCGGGCAGCTGTGCCTGTTCCGGCTGACCTCGGCGGCGGAGTTCCCGTACGGCTCGGAGAAGTACGGCTCGCGGTACCAGGGGCAGCGGGGGCCGACGCCGTCGCGTTCCTACCTCAACTTCCACCGGACACAGGTCTGAGCGCATGGGCGGGCCCGCGCGGGAGAACCTGACGTACGAGGCCTTCGGCAGGGCCGTGCGGGACCTGGCCCAGACGATCGCCGACGACGGGTTCACGCCGGATGTCGTGCTGTCGATCGCCCGCGGCGGAGTGTTCGTCGCGGGCGGCCTCGCGTACGCGCTGGACTGCAAGAACATCCATCTGGTGAACGTGGAGTTCTACACCGGCGTCGGGACGACGCTGGAGATGCCGGTGATGCTGGCCCCGGTGCCGAACGTGATCGACTTCTCCGACAAGAAGGTCCTGATCGCGGACGACGTCGCCGACACCGGCAAGACGCTCAAGCTGGTCAGGGACTTCTGCGCCGACCACGTCGCCGAGGTGCGCAGCGCCGTGATCTACGAGAAGTCGCAGTCGCTCGTGAAGTGCGAGTACGTCTGGCGGCGCACCGACGACTGGATCGACTTCCCCTGGAGCGTGCTGCCCCCGGTGCGGGGGGCGGGGGACCGGGGCACTCCTGCGAAGGACGCACTGCGCTCCATGGACACGTGATGCGCACACGGGTAAGGGGCGCCACCCCAGGGTGGCGCCCCTTACTGATGCGTTTCGAGGACCTCAGATCACCGGCAGCTTGAAGAGCACCAGCAGCGCGATCAGCTGGATCGACGCCGCGCCCAGGGCCTTGGCCCACGGCAGGTCGTGAGACCTGGAGACCATGGAGGTCAGCAGGGCGGCGCAGCAGATCCAGGTGGCCCAGCCGAGGAACTGGACGAAGCTGTTGGCGCCGCCGAGGAAGACGGCGAAGGCCAGTCGCGGGGCGTCCGTCAGCGAGGTGATGAGCAGCGCGAGGCCGACGGTGGGCGCCCAGGCGCCGTCGCCGCCGAGCTGACGGGCGAGGGCGTTGGTGACGGCGCCGAGTGTCAGGCCGCTCAGGATGACCGCGACGGCCGTGCACGCCACCCAGGGGACGCTGTTGGAGAGCGTGGCGTCGAGCACGTCCTCGCGGGCGCTGTCGAAGCCGAAGACGGCGAGCAGCCCGTAGAGGAAGGTGACGATGAGGGCGGGGCCCCACACCTGGTGGTCGCGCATCTGCCAGAAGGTGGCCGACGGGCGCATGACGATGCCGCTCAGCAGCTGCTTCCACCCGAGCCGGGGTCCGGCCGGGGGCGCCGTGGTGTGGCCGGCGCGGTAGGTGGACACCTGGTCCGGCTGCTGGGATTGCGGGGGGTACGGATCGTAGGTGTCGGGCGCGTCGCCGATGGAGAAGGCGCGGGTGTGCCCGGGGTTGTCGTGGTACGAAGGCGTCGCCGCCGCGGAGCCGAAGTACTCGGGCTCACCCTCGGCGGCCGGCGCGAAGCCGTGCTGGGGCTGCTGCCCGCCCGGCGAGGTGTTCTGCTGCGGGTAGCCGCCGTACTGCTGATGCGGGTGCTGCACGTCCCCGTCCCGTCCGCGTCCGTTCCTGAATCCAGCCACGCGTTGAACGTACCCGCTCCTGGTGGCGGAGGACGGTGCCCCCCGCTGCTGTAGGGGCTTTGCTGCCAAGTCGTGACAGATTCCTCATCCGCCTCGGCGGCCCGCCGCCCGGGCGGGGAGGCGTCAGGTGGCGCTTCATGCCGCCCGAGTAGCTGGAGGCGGGCTCCGGAAGGTCGAAAAGGGCAGTCTGGCGGGCGTTCGAGTCGACCACGAGCAGGCGGGTGCGTCGGGGGGACGGCGAGGCGGTGTCCCGGGACGACCTGCGCAAGCTGTGGGGCCCCGGCTCCTGCGCCGCACTGCTGCGGCAGCCCGGCATCGGCGGCTGAGGGCGCCGGGGAGCCGGGGAGCCACGCGAAAGCCGGTGGGCGCGTACGGGATCCGTACGCGCCCACCGGCCTGCGCCACATCCCTCCGGGGACCGGGCTATGCCGCGGGCTCGGGCTCCGGCTCGCTGGCCGCCTCCGGTTCGCCGTCAGGATCGAGCGGCGTCCTGACCGAGTCCAGCAGCAGCTGGGAGACGTCGACGACCTGCAGCGACTCCTTGGCCTTGCCCTCGTTCTTCCTGCCGTTGACGGAGTCGGAGAGCATCACCAGGCAGAACGGGCAGGCGGTGGAGACGATGTCGGGGTTGAGGGACAGCGCCTCGTCGACGCGCTCGTTGTTGATGCGCTTGCCGATCCGCTCCTCCATCCACATGCGGGCGCCGCCGGCGCCGCAGCAGAAGCCGCGCTCCTTGTGGCGGTGCATCTCCTCGTTGCGCAGGCCCGGCACCTTGGCGATGATCTCGCGCGGCGGGGTGTAGACCTTGTTGTGGCGGCCCAGGTAGCAGGGGTCGTGGTAGGTGATGATGCCCTCGACCGGGGTGACGGGGACGAGCTTGCCCTCGTCGACCAGGTGCTGCAGCAGCTGGGTGTGGTGGATGACCTCGTACTCGCCGCCGAGCTGCGGGTACTCGTTCGCCAGGGTGTTGAAGCAGTGCGGGCAAGTGGCGACGATCTTCTTCTGCGCCTTCGGCTTCTTGCTGGACGCGTCCTCGTCGTCCTCTCCGAAGGCCATGTTCAGCATGGCGACGTTCTCGGCGCCGAGCTGCTGGAAGAGGAATTCGTTGCCCAGGCGCCGGGCGGAGTCACCGGTGCAGTTCTCCTCGCCGCCCATGATCGCGAACTTGACGCCCGCGATGTTCAGCAGCTCGGCGAAGGCCTTGGTGGTCTTCTTGGCGCGGTCCTCCAGGGAGCCGGCGCAGCCGACCCAGTACAGGTACTCCACCTCGGAGAGGTCCTCGATGTCCTCGCCCACGACGGGGACCTCGAAGTCGACCTCCTTGACCCAGGCGAGCCGCTGCTTCTTCGGCAGGCCCCAGGGATTGCCCTTCTTCTCCAGGTTCTTGAGCATCGTGCCCGCCTCGGACGGGAACGAGGACTCGATCATGACCTGGTAGCGGCGCATGTCGACGATGTGGTCGACGTGCTCGATGTCCACCGGGCACTGCTCGACGCAGGCGCCGCAGGTGGTGCAGGACCACAGGACGTCCGGGTCGATGACGCCGTTCTCCTCGGCGGTGCCGATCAGGGGGCGCTCGGCCTCGGCGAGGGCCGCGGCGGGGACGCCGACGAGCTGTTCGGCGGAGGCCTTCTCCTCGCCCTCCATGGTCTTGCCGCCGCCGGCGAGCAGGTACGGCGCCTTGGCGTGCGCGTGGTCGCGCAGGGACATGATCAGCAGCTTCGGGGAGAGCGGCTTGCCGGTGTTCCAGGCGGGGCACTGCGACTGGCAGCGGCCGCACTCGGTGCAGGTGGAGAAGTCGAGGATGCCCTTCCAGGAGAACTGCTCCACCTGGCTGACGCCGAAGACGTCGTCCTCGCCCGGGTCCTCGAAGTCGATCGGCTCGCCGCCGGAGACCATCGGCTGCAGGGCGCCGAGCGCCACGGCGCCGTCGGCGTTCCGCTTGAACCAGATGTTCGGGAAGGCCAGGAAGCGGTGCCAGGCGATGCCCATGTCGGTCCTGAGCCCGACCGTGATCATCCAGATGAAGGACGTGCTGATCTTGATCATGGCGGTCAGGTAGACCAGGTTCTGCAGGGTGGTGACGCTCAGCCCCCTGAAGGCCGCGACCAGCGGGTACGAGGCGAAGTAGGCGGCCTCGTAGCCGTGCACCTGCGCCAGGGCGCCCTCCAGGCCGCGCAGCGTCATGATGGCGAGGCCGATGATGAGGATGACGGACTCGACGAAGTAGGCCTGGCCGGTGTTGGATCCCGCGAAACGGGACTTGCGGCCGGCCCGCCCCGGCCGGGACAGCTGGCGGATCGCGATCAGCGTGAGGATGCCGAGCGTGGTCATCAGGCCGATGAACTCGACGAACACCTCGTACGGCAGCCAGTGGCCGATGAGCGGCAGCGCCCAGTCGGCCTGGAAGAGCTGGCCGAAGGCGTTCACCAGGGTGAGGACGAGCGAGAAGAAGCCGATGGCGACGAACCAGTGGGCGACGCCGACCACGCCCCAGCGGTTCATGCGGGTGTGGCCGAGGAACTCCCGGACCACCGTGACGGTGCGTGCGCGCCAGTCGTCCGTGCGGGTGCCCGCGGGGACGTCCTGGCCGAGTCGCACGAACCGGTAGATCTGGGCGATGGCGCGGCTGAACAGCGCGACGCCGACCACGGCGAGTACCAGCGACACGATGATCGCGGCGAGTTGCATTTCGGGGCTCCTCGGACCTGCGAGAGCTGAGGCTCGGGGCTGATGCCCGGCTGAATACTGAGCGGTAACTTATCGGGTTCTCCTGAGACTACCCAGTATCGGCGTGTGTGCGCAGCCGCGCCGCCGGTGATCTGCGTCGCTGAGGCGCGCCGTGCCCGCATGGAGGCCCGGCGAGGACCGTGCGCCGGCCCGGGCGGTGACCGTGTGGCGACGGCGGCGACCGTGCGCCGGCCCGGGCGGTGACCGTGTGGCGACGGCGGCGACCGTGCGCCGGCCCGGGCGGTGACCGTGTGGCGACGGCAACGACAGTGCGCCGGCCCGGGCGGTGACCGTGTGGTGACGGCAACGACCGTGCGCCGGCCCGGGCGGTGACCGTGTGGTGACGGCAACGACCGTGCGCCGGCCCGGGCGGTGACCGTGTGGCGACGGCAACGACCGTGCGCCGGCCCGGCGATGACCGGGCGGCGACCGGGTGGAGCGGTGCGGCGTCTCCTGGTGCCGCCCTGCTTCGCCTCGACCGGGTCCTCTCCCGGCGGCGGTCGGGGGCCTCGCGGCGGCCCGGGGTCGCCCACCGTGTCCACCTGTGCGCGGAGGAGTGACGCATAAGTTGAGTCGCCACGACTCAGGTCTGTTGACAGGTTGGGAGCTGTGCGGCACCCTTGAGCCAGATCCACTCAAGTAGGCAGTTGGAGGACTCCACCATGGCACGTGCGGTCGGCATCGACCTGGGCACGACTAACTCCGTCGTCAGCGTTCTGGAAGGCGGCGAGCCCACCGTCATCACCAACGCCGAGGGTGCCCGGACCACGCCGTCCGTCGTCGCCTTCGCCAAGAACGGCGAGGTGCTCGTCGGCGAGGTCGCCAAGCGCCAGGCCGTCACCAACGTCGACAGGACCGTCCGGTCGGTCAAGCGCCACATGGGCACCGACTGGAAGATCAACCTGGACGGCAAGGACTTCAACCCGCAGCAGATGAGCGCCTTCATCCTGCAGAAGCTGAAGCGGGACGCCGAGGCGTACCTGGGCGAGAAGGTCACCGACGCGGTCATCACCGTCCCGGCGTACTTCAACGACTCCGAGCGCCAGGCCACCAAGGAGGCCGGCGAGATCGCGGGCCTCAACGTCCTGCGTATCGTCAACGAGCCCACGGCCGCCGCCCTGGCGTACGGCCTGGACAAGGACGACCAGACCATCCTCGTCTTCGACCTCGGTGGCGGCACCTTCGACGTCTCGCTGCTGGAGATCGGCGACGGCGTCGTCGAGGTGAAGGCGACCAACGGCGACAACCACCTCGGTGGTGACGACTGGGACCAGCGCATCGTCGACTACCTGGTGAAGCAGTTCGCCTCGGGTCACGGCGTGGACCTGTCCAAGGACAAGATGGCGCTGCAGCGCCTGCGCGAGGCCGCCGAGAAGGCGAAGATCGAGCTCTCCTCGTCCACCGAGACCTCGATCAACCTGCCCTACATCACGGCGTCCGCCGAGGGCCCGCTGCACCTGGACGAGAAGCTGACGCGCGCCCAGTTCCAGCAGCTGTCCGCGGACCTGCTGGAGCGCTGCAAGATCCCGTTCCACAATGTGATCAAGGACGCGGGCATCCAGCTCTCCGAGATCGACCACGTCGTCCTCGTCGGCGGTTCGACCCGCATGCCCGCCGTCGCCGAGCTCGTCAAGGAGCTGACCGGCGGCCAGGACGCCAACAAGGGCGTCAACCCGGACGAGGTCGTCGCCATCGGCGCCGCGCTGCAGGCCGGTGTCCTCAAGGGCGAGGTCAAGGACGTCCTGCTCCTCGACGTGACCCCGCTGTCCCTCGGCATCGAGACCAAGGGCGGCATCATGACCAAGCTGATCGAGCGCAACACCACGATCCCGACCAAGCGTTCGGAGATCTTCACCACGGCCGAGGACAACCAGCCGTCCGTGCAGATCCAGGTGTACCAGGGCGAGCGCGAGATCGCGGCGTACAACAAGAAGCTCGGCATGTTCGAGCTGACCGGCCTCCCGCCGGCCCCGCGCGGCATCCCGCAGATCGAGGTCGCCTTCGACATCGACGCCAACGGCATCATGCACGTCTCCGCCAAGGACCTCGGTACCGGCAAGGAGCAGCGCATGACGGTCACCGGTGGCTCGGCGCTGCCGAAGGACGACATCGACCGCATGATGCGCGAGGCCGAGCAGTACGCGGAGGAGGACCACAAGCGCCGTGAGTCCGCCGAGACCCGCAACCAGGCCGAGCAGTTGGTCTACCAGACCGAGAAGTTCCTCAAGGACAACGAGGACAAGGTCCCCGGTGACGTCAAGACCGAGGTCGAGGCGGCCGTCGCGGACCTGAAGGAGAAGCTGAAGGGCGAGGACTCCGCCGCCATCCGGGAGGCCACCGAGAAGGTCGCCGCCACCTCGCAGAAGCTGGGCCAGGCGCTCTACGCCAACGCCCAGGCCGAGGGTGGCGCGACTGGTGCCGCCGGTGCCGCGGGCGGGGCCCCGACCGACGACGACGTCGTCGACGCCGAGATCGTCGACGAGGACAAGAAGGACGGTGCCGCGTGACGGAGGAGACTCCGGGCTTCGAGGAGGAGCCTGTCGTCCCCTCTGCCGAGGCCGGTTCCGCCACGCCGGGGGAGTCCCCCGGCGAGGCGGGGCCCGGCGCCGGGTCCGCCGAGCAGGCGGCCCCGGCGGCCCCGGCCGGGGACGCGAACACGAACGCCGCTCTGCAGGCGCAGCTTGACCAGGTGCGCACGGCGCTCGGTGAGCGCACGGCGGACCTGCAGCGACTGCAGGCGGAGTACCAGAACTACCGCCGCCGGGTGGAGCGGGACCGGGTCGCGGTCCGCGAGATCGCGGTCGCGAACCTGCTCACCGAGTTGCTCCCGGTGCTCGACGACATCGGTCGCGCGCGGGAACACAAGGAGCTGGTCGGCGGGTTCAAGTCGGTCGGCGAGTCCCTGGAGACGGTCGCCGCCAAGCTGGGGCTGCAGCAGTTCGGCAAGGAGGGCGAGCCCTTCGACCCGCTGGTGCACGAGGCCCTGATGCACAGTTACTCGCCGGACGTCACGCAGACGACCTGCGTGCAGATCCTGCAGCCCGGGTATCGCATCGGTGAGCGCACCATCCGCCCCGCGCGGGTGGCCGTCGCCGAGCCCCAGCCGGGCGCGCAGAAGGACGAGGACACGGCGGACGAGGAGAACGGTGGCCCGGAGCAGGGCTGACGTGAGTGGCGAACGGGAGGAGGGACGCCGGGGATGAGCATCAGCAGGGATCTGTTCGAAAAGGACCTCTACAAGGTCCTCGGCGTCCCGAAGGACGCCACCGAGGCGGAGATCAAGAAGGCGTACCGCAAGCTCGCCCGCGAGTTCCACCCGGACGCCAACAAGGGCGACGCCAAGGCCGAGGAGCGCTTCAAGGAGATCTCCGAGGCCAATGACGTCCTGTCGGACGCCAAGCGCCGCAAGGAGTACGACGAGGGCCGCGCCCTCTTCGGCAACGGCGGCCTCCGCGGCGGCCCGGCGGGGCCGGGCGGGTTCGGTTTCGACCTCGGTGACCTCTTCGGCGGCGGCCCCGGCGGCACCACGGCCCAGGGCGGCGGCTTCGGCGGCGGCCTCGGCGATGTGTTCGGCGGACTGTTCAACCGCGGCGGCGCGACGACCCGTACGCAGCCGCGGCGCGGCCAGGACATCGAGACCGAGGTGACGCTGAAGTTCACCGAGGCGGTGAACGGCGCCACCGTTCCGCTGAAGATGACCAGCCAGGCGCCCTGCAAGGCGTGCTCCGGCACCGGCGACAAGAACGGCACGCCCCGGGTGTGCCCGACCTGCGTCGGCACGGGCCAGGTCTCGCGCGGCGGCAGCGGCAGCTTCTCGCTCACCGACCCGTGCACCGACTGCAAGGGCCGCGGCCTGATCGCGCAGGATCCCTGCGAGGTCTGCAACGGCAGCGGCCGGGCCCGTTCGGCACGCACCATGCAGGTGCGCATCCCGGCCGGCGTCACCGATGGGCAGCGCATCCGGCTGCGCGGCAAGGGCGCCCCCGGTGAGCGCGGCGGCCCGGCCGGCGACCTGTACGTCACCGTGCACGTCGACGCCCACCCGGTGTTCGGCCGCAAGGCCGACAACCTGACCGTCACCGTGCCGGTCACCTTCGTGGAGGCGGCGCTGGGCGGGGAGATCAAGGTCCCGACGCTCGGTGGTCCCCCCGTGACGCTGAAACTGCCGCCCGGCACGCCCAACGGGCGTACGCTGCGGGCCCGCGGCAAGGGCGCGGTCCGCAAGGACGGTAGCCGAGGCGACCTGCTGGTCTCGATCGAGGTCGCCGTCCCGGCGTCCACCGAGGGCAAGGCGCTGGACGCCCTGGAGGCCTACCGGGAGGCGACCGCGGACACCGACCCGCGGGCGGAGCTGTTCAGGGCTGCGAAGGGAGTCTGAGTCGATGAACACGAGTGGCGGCGTGCGTGGCGGAAGGGGCCGCAACCCGTACGAGCTGACGGACGAATCGCCCGTCTACGTCATCTCGGTGGCGGCACAGCTCTCCGGGCTGCACCCGCAGACCCTGCGCCAGTACGACCGTCTCGGCCTGGTCTCGCCCGACCGTACGGCCGGGCGCGGCCGCCGCTACTCGGCTCGTGACATCGAACTCCTCCGCGAGGTCCAGCGCCTCTCCCAGGACGAGGGCATCAACCTGGCCGGTATCAAGCGCATCATCGAACTGGAGAACCAGGTGGCGGCCCTGCAGTCGCGGGTCGCCGAGCTCTCCATGGCGCTCGAGGGCGCGGCGACGGCCATGCAGCAGCGCGAGGCGGCCGTCCACGCCTCCTACCGACGTGACCTGGTGCCCTACCAGGACGTCCAGCAGACCTCCGCGTTGGTGGTGTGGCGGCCCAAGCGGCCGGAGTAGACCAGCCGAGGCCCGGTGTTCCGGCCGGCTCCGCCGGGGCGGTGGCCCGCGTCGCTACCCTGCACGGCGTGACCAACTCATACACGGACTGGGACGACGCCGCGGTGGCGACTGCCGGGGCGCGGGCCGGCGCGGACGTGGTCCGCGCCCTGTACGGCCGGCGGCTCGACCGCATCGACAAGGGTGCCGGGGACTTCGCCACCGCCGCCGATGTGGAGGCCGAGAGGACGATCCTCGACGTCCTCCGTGCGGCACGGCCCGATGACGCGGTGCTCGGCGAGGAGGGCGGGCAGCAGGGCGCCGTCGGCGCTGTGCGCCAGTGGTTGGTGGATCCCCTCTGCGGCACGCTGAACTACGCCACCGGCGCCATGCTGGTGGCCGTCAACGTGGCGCTGCGCGACGGGGCGGCGGCCGTGGCCGACCCGTTCGGCGGCGAGGTCTTCTTCACCGACGGGGAGACCGCCTGGGTGCGGCGCGACGGGGCCGACGACGCACTGCTGGCGCCCACGCCCGCGACCCGGTTGGTCGACGTCAACCTGGATCCGCCGTTCCCGAGCGCGCCCGGCCTCCGTGCCGTGGAGCTGCTGGCCCACCCCCGGTTCATCGAGGGTTTCCGGCCGCGTGTGCTGTCCACGACGCTGGCGCTGGCGTGGGTGGCCGCGGGCAGGCGCGCCGCCTATGTCACCGATGGCGGCGACCTCTCCGGGAGTGTGCACTTCGCGGCCGGCATCGCGTTGTGCCGGGCCGCCGGGTGCGTTGTCACCGGCATCGACGGCGCCCCCATCGGTGAGGCGGCCCGGGGGCTTGTGGCCGCCGCCGACGACGAGACCCACCGGCTGCTGATGTCGATGATCCGCGACCGGAGCTAGTGCCTGACCGCACACCGTACACCGCACACAGCGCGCCCGGGCCGGGCCGGGCTGCCGGCTGGGCGGGTGCCCTGCCGGCCCCGATCCGGGCGCCTTCAGGGCGTTGCACCGGCCCGCGTCAAGCCCCGCTCCAACAGGTGCGACGCGAGGACGTCGGTGCGTCCACAGGTCGGGCGGCGGTCGCGGGACGGACGAGGCGAACGGGGAGGGCCTGCGGCCCCAGGCCGTCCACACCCTGGGGAAGACCGGTGACGGCGACGTCCACGCCGCGGCGGTCTTGGCATCGCCGCGATCGGTTCGTCCGCGCGAGAGTCGGCGGCGCCCGGCGGAGGAGACGGGGCGCACCGGGGAACGGACGGTGCGGCGCAGGGGCGGCAGCGGTCGTGGCGCGTCCGCCGAGGGGGTGGCCGCGGGGACGGGTGGGCCTTGTGCGGCGCGGGGCGGGGAAGACGGTGCGTATGCCGCACGGAGGCGTCGGAGCCGGAATCGTGGTGGGGCTGGCCGTGGCCATGGTGGCCGGCGCGCTGTCGCTCGGGGTGCGCTGGGGCGCCGAGGGGCTGGATGTCGCGTTGGCGACGGTGGCGATGTGGGCCGGGCTGCGGCTGGCGGCGCGGCACGAGGGGCCGTGGTGGGTGGCCGGGGTGATGGCGTCGGTCCTGGTGAGCGTGGGTGTGGCGGCGTACGGGGACGTGGACGTGCCGCGGTACGCCGGGCTGGTGCCGGTCCCGGTGGTGGCGGCGCTGCTGGTCGTCGGCGGCGCCGGCTCCGTGTGGGCCCGGCGCCGGGGGATGGGCGTGGCCGGTGCAGTGGCCGCGGCGGGTGCCCTGGTGGCGGTCGCGTGGGTTCCGGTGTGGGTGGCGGCGGCGATGTGGGCGGTGGCGCAGGCGGGTTCGGCCTCGCGGACGCCGCCGCCCACGCCGTAGTCCGCGGACGGCGCGGCGTGGCTCTGGTCGGCGGGTCCCCGGTCGCGGTCCGGTCAGGCGCGGCCCATGGCCCGGGTCAGCTCGATCTCGACGACGACCCGGTCCGGGTTGGGGGCGGGGGTGCGTCCGTAGCGCTCGGCGTAGCGCCGGACCGCGTCGGCGACGGCGTCCGGGTCGGTGTTGACCCGCGCCACCCCCTCCAGCGTCGCCCACCGCCCCTTGTCGACCTGGCACACCGCGACCCGGGCACCTTCGGGCCCGGCAGCCAGCACGTTGGCCACCTTGCGGCTGGCCTTGTTGGTGATCACCCGGGCCAGTCCGGCCTCCGGGTCGTAGGTGACGCCGACCGGTACGACGTGCGGAGTGCCGTCGGGGCGGTGGGTGGTGAGGGTGCTCATGAGGTACTCCCGCCAGAAGGCGAGGTAGCCGGGCTCGGGGCGGCGGGGGTCGATGGCCATGGGACCGACCGTACCCGGGTGGGCGCAGGGGCGGCGGGCCCGGCCCGGGGCGGCGCCCCACGCGGAGGCGTGTCCTTGGAAAACCAACCTTGAGTGGAATAGACTCAACTTGTCTAACGCTGGAAAAAGCAGCTTGATGACGGGCCGAGGAGGAGGAGCACGCGAACGTGGATGCCGAGCTGACCAACAAGAGCCGGGAGGCCCTGAGCGCCGCCAACACCATGGCGGTGTCGGCCGGGCATGCGGACCTGACGCCCGCGCACCTGCTGCTGGCGCTGCTGGAGCAACCCGAGAACGACAGCGTGCTGGACGTCCTCGCGGCCACCGGCGCGGACGCCGCCGCGGTGCGCGCCGGCGCCGAGCGGCTGCTGGGCGGGCTGCCCAGCGTGCAGGGAAGTACGGTGGCGCCACCGCAGGCGAACCGCGACCTGCTCGCCGTGATCGCCGACGCGGCGGGGCGGGCGAAGGAACTCGGGGACGCGTACGTGTCCACCGAGCATCTGCTCATCGGCATCGCGCTCAAGGGCGGGGCCGCCGGTGAGCTGTTGAAGCAGTACGGTGCGACCGGCAGTGCGCTGCAGGACGCCTTCGAACAGATCAGGGGAGGTCAGCGCGTGACGACACCCGACCCCGAGGGCACGTACAAGGCGCTGGAGAAGTACGGAACGGACTTCACCGCGGCGGCCCGTGAGGGCAAGCTCGACCCGGTGATCGGCCGGGACAACGAGATCCGGCGGGTGGTCCAGGTCCTCTCGCGGCGCACCAAGAACAACCCGGTGCTCATCGGCGAGCCCGGCGTCGGCAAGACCGCCGTCGTCGAGGGCCTCGCGCAGCGCATCGTCAAGGGCGACGTGCCCGAGAGCCTGCGCAACAAGCGCCTGGTCGCCCTGGACCTGGGCGCGATGGTCGCGGGGGCGAAGTACCGCGGCGAGTTCGAGGAGCGGCTGAAGGCCGTGCTGGCGGAGATCAAGGCCAGCGACGGCCAGATCATCACCTTCATCGACGAGCTGCACACCGTCGTGGGCGCGGGCGCCGGCGGCGACTCCGCCATGGACGCGGGCAACATGCTCAAGCCGATGCTGGCCCGCGGCGAGCTGCGGATGGTCGGCGCGACCACCCTCGACGAGTACCGTGAGCGGGTCGAGAAGGACCCGGCCCTGGAGCGCCGCTTCCAGCAGGTGCTGGTGGCCGAGCCCAGCGTCGAGGACACCATCGCGATCCTGCGCGGTCTGAAGGGTCGCTACGAGGCGCACCACAAGGTGCAGATCGCCGACGCCGCCCTGGTCGCGGCCGCTACCCTCTCCGACCGGTACATCACCGCCCGCTTCCTTCCCGACAAGGCCATCGACCTGGTCGACGAGGCCGCCTCGCGGCTGCGCATGGAGATCGACTCCTCGCCGGTCGAGATCGACGAACTGCAGCGCTCCGTCGACCGCCTCCGCATGGAGGAGATGGCGCTGGAGAAGGAGACCGACGAGGCCTCCAAGCAGCGCCTGGAGAAGCTGCGCAAGGACCTCGCCGACAAGGACGAGGAGCTGCGCGGCCTGACGGCCCGCTGGCAGAAGGAGAAGGAGGGCCTGAACCGGGTCGGTGAGCTCAAGGAGCGCCTGGACGACCTGACCACCCGGATCGAGCGCGCCCAGCGCGACGGCGACTTCGAGGCCGCGTCCAAGCTGATGTACGGCGAGAAGCCGAAGCTGGAGGCGGAGCTCGCCGAGGCCACCGAGGCCGAGGAGGTGGCCAAGCGGGAGACCATGGTCAAGGAGGAGGTGGGCCCGGACGACGTCGCCGACGTGGTCGCAGCCTGGACCGGCATCCCGGCCGGCCGTCTGATGGAGGGCGAGACCCAGAAGCTGCTGCGCATGGAGGAGGAGCTGGGCAAGCGCCTGATCGGCCAGAGCGAGGCCGTGCGCTCGGTGTCCGACGCGGTGCGCCGCTCGCGCTCCGGCGTCGCCGATCCCGACCGCCCCACCGGTTCCTTCCTCTTCCTGGGACCCACCGGTGTCGGCAAGACCGAGCTGGCCAAGGCGCTGGCGGACTTCCTCTTCGACGACGAGCGGGCCATGGTCCGCATTGACATGAGCGAGTACGGCGAGAAGCACTCCGTCGCGCGTCTGGTCGGCGCCCCGCCCGGTTACGTCGGCTACGAGGAGGGCGGTCAGCTGACCGAGGCGGTGCGCCGCCGCCCGTATTCGGTGGTGCTGCTGGACGAGGTCGAGAAGGCCCACCCCGAGGTCTTCGACGTCCTGCTCCAGGTGCTGGACGATGGTCGCCTCACCGACGGCCAGGGCCGGACGGTCGACTTCCGCAACGCCATTCTCATCCTCACCTCCAATCTGGGCAGCCAGTACCTGGTCGACCCGGTGCTCAGCGCCGAGGAGAAGAAGGAGAGCGTGCTCGAGGCGGTGCGGGCGGCCTTCAAGCCCGAGTTCCTCAACCGGCTCGACGACATCGTGGTCTTCAGTGCCCTGAACAAGGACGAGCTGCGCCGTATCGCCCGGCTCCAGACCGACCGCCTGGCGGCGCGGCTGCGCGACCGGCGGATCGCCCTCGACGTCACCGACGGGGCGCTGGACTGGCTCGCCGAGGAGGGCAACGACCCCGCCTACGGTGCCCGCCCGCTGCGCCGCCTGGTGCAGACCGCGATCGGCGACCAGTTGGCCAGGGAGATCCTGGCGGGCGAGGTCAGGGACGGCGACACGGTGCGGGTGGACCGGGCCGGCGACCGGCTGCTGGTGGGTGCCGCCACCGGCAAGACCCTCTGAGGCCGCCCACGGGAATCCCACGCGAATGGGGCACGGCGGGCCGCGCTTGCACGGAGCGGCCCGCCGTGAGGGAGGATGGGTGTATCCGTACGAAGGGAACTCCAAGGTGAGCATCGACCCGTCCTCGATTCCGAACTTCGGGGGCCAGCCGGACCCCCAGCCCGGCCCTGCCGGGAACGTGGTCATTCCTGACCAGGATCTGGTCAAGCAGCTGCTGGAGCAGATGGAGCTCAAGTACGTCGTCGACGAGGAGGGTGATCTCGCCGCGCCGTGGGAGGAGTTCCGCACCTACTTCATGTTCCGAGGTGAGGAGGACCAGCAGATCTTCGCGGTCCGCACCTTCTACGACCGGCCGTACAGCATTGAGGACAAGCCTCAGCTGCACGAGGCGATCGACGACTGGAACCGCCGCACCCTGTGGCCGAAGGTCTACACCCACACGCACGACGACGGCGCGGTCCGTCTGATCGGTGAGGCCCAGATGCTGATCGGCCTCGGCGTCGGTCTGGAGCACTTCGTCTCCAGCACCGTCAGCTGGGTGCGGGCCTCCATCGAGTTCGAGAAGTGGATCCTCGAGGCCCTCGGGCTGGAGAAGGACGCGGAGTCCACGGACGACGAGGGCGACGGCGAGGACTGACGACCGCCGCCTCGGCACACCCGGACGCACCTCATGAGGGACGTCCCGGGCGCGGGTGGTGCCCGGCCGTACGCGGCCGGGCTCTCGTGTGTCGCGCGCGGGTGGACGTCCGGCGGATCCGACTGGAGTGCCGGTCGGGCGCCGGCCCCGGAGACCCGCGGCGACAGCGTCGCCGAGGGGCCGGGTCGCCATGAGCGTCAGCGGTTCCGCCCTGCTGTCCGCGTGACGCAGCGGCCCGCTCGACGGGGAGGACCCGGTGCGGGCCGCCTTGACGGTGCTCAGGCGTCCGTGGACGCCACGCTCCAGGTCGCCGACAGCAGGCAGAGTTGCAGGCGTGAGACGTTTCCGAACTTCGCCCGGATATTGACGACGTGATGTTTCACCGTGCGCTCGGTGATGGCCGAAAGCGACCCCATCACCGCTGTTCCCCGTGGCTCCCCATTCGGCACCGCCTCACCTGGCACGGCTGTGGCACGCCCGTGTTCCTGTAGGGCCCGACCACCCGCTACCAAGACAGTCGCGGATCCTGTTCGTGCTCAGGAGAGTGCGCAGGCAGCCCGCGGTCCGGCCCGTCCGTCCGCCACAGGGATCCGGGCCGCGGGCTACCGTCCCACCACGACGGCGGCGGACGTGAACCCGCTGCGTGCGCGGGATCGACACCTCGACCAGCGCGCCGTCCTGGAACATCCACAACCCGAAGCAATCATCGTCTTCGTCGTGGAGCATCACCTGGACGCATTCAGGCCGGTTCCAAGGCAGCGCTTCCAGGTCTGCGAGGACCCCGCGGCGCTGGCTCCTCCGGTGGAACTCGAGGTACCACCCGCCGACGAACCAGTCGGGTATCTGCTCGAAGCTGCCGCGCCAGGTGCGCGTTTCGTCGGCCCGCGTCAGCGGCTCCATAACCTCGTCCTCGTACTGTGCCAGGACGAGGACCTGCGCCATTCTGCTCATGAGCGCATGTCATCCTGGGAACCACCCCCTGGCAAACCCGTTTCGCCCCGGCTCTTGGGCTGCGATCCGAGGCTAGACGGCCCAGTCGTCCACCCATGGCCCCTGGTTCTGGTTCCGATGCAGACCAGGGGCCTTCGTGTACCCGGAAACCTCTGGACTTCCTCAACTCTGCTTTCGGCCGCGGACGGCGGGGCATCACCGTCGCACAACGAAAAACACGGAAAGTGGGGGCGGGAACGATGGGGGCTTTCATCATTCTGCTGGTCTTCGGCGCGATAGTGGTGCTTGTCCTGGCGCTACGGATTGCCGGCCGCGGACACCGGCGGCGGCGCTCGTACGGCTCCGCCACCACCGCAGGCGGTGGCGGGCTGAGCTGGTGGGCGGGTGACTCGGGCTCGCACGACGGGGGAGGCGGCGGCCACCACGGGGGAGGCCACCACGGGGGAGGCGGCGGTCACGACGGGGGAGGCCACCACTCCTGCGGCGGGGGCGGAAGTTCGTGTGGCGGGGGCGGCGGCTGCGGTGGCGGAAGCTGACGGCAGGAATGTGCCGGCTGCCCGTGTCGAATCGCATATGCGCTCGGCGGGTTGTTTCACCCGTCGGGCGCATTCGTGGTGAACACCTGAACCGGTCCGCGCCCTTGGGGATGTAAAGCGGGCGGAGATGGGTAAAAACGCTGAAGGCGACGCGCCATTCATGATTGCGTATTCACCGACCCCCGTGGGCGTGAGCCGGCGGACGCCCTCCCCCCACAGGCGCGGGTCGGCGCTTCCTCACCCACCTGCCCGTGTTCTCCCCCTGCTTGCTCGCGATGTGCCTGCGGAGCCGACCTCATGCTCACCACGCTTCAGACCGCCTACACCGACACCCGCGCCGGCGACCTGGCCTGGTGCCTGGGGAAGGACGAACTTCCGGCGCTCGCCGTACTCGACCGCGAGCTGCCGGGCACCGCTGCCGGAGCTGTCGCGCCCGCGGCGCCTGGCGTGCGGGTCCAGTTGAGGCTGCTCGGCGCCTCCCACCAGGTCGTCCTGGACGCGCCGCAGGGCCGCTGCTCGGAGACCGTCGCCTGTATGCCGGGCAGCAGCGCGCCCCTGCCCTTCGGGGTGGCGCGACGGATCGCCGGCTGGGACTACGAGTTCGCGGCGCGGATCGAGACGCTCGACCGGGGGTGCTTCGCCGGCCGGGCGCAGGAGCTGCTCGCCCTGGTGGCCGATCACCCCAACGGCCTGGCGGGGACCTTCCCGGGTGATCCGCTCGCCTTCACCGCGATGCTGGTGCAGCACCGTGTCGGCAGCGTCCTGTGGCGCACATGGCATGCGTACCCGCAGGAAGGACGGCTCGTGGCGACCCGTTCCACCCTCACCGCGGGGCCGTGAGCGCGGTGGGGCGGACGCGGTCGGCACGGCGGGCAACGCGCCGCCACGGGCCGGCCGGCGCGCTCCGGTGCCGTGGCGTGCCGCGGACGGGCCGTGGTCGCGGTCGGCGTGCACGGCGGCACTCGCCTTGGCGGCGCGGCGTGCCGTGCGGGCTCTGCCGCGTGATCGGCCCCCGAGGCGGAGCGCGAACCGACGGTGAATCGGCGCCGCAGGGGTGTCCGGCGGATTAGGCTCGGCCCATGGAGCCGCATGAGGTGTTCGTTCCGTTTCCGGCCGAGACCATCCGCCGGTCCCTCGCCGACCTGGAGCGCGTGGCCCGCTGTGTGCCCGGCCTCCAGCGCGACGCCGGCGCCGAGGAGGGGCTCGCCGGTCGGCTGAGGCTCCGGATCGCCGGCTCGACCATCACCTACCGCGGCACGCTGCGGCTGGTTCCGCGCGGCGGTGGGCTGGCCGTCGAGGGCGAGGCGGTGGAGGCGCGCGGCGCGGGCGCGGTCAAGGTGGCGCTGGAGCTCGGGGTGGACACCGTGTCGGGCGGCGCGCTGCTCACCTTCACCGGCACGGCGCAGGCCGATGGGCGGCTCGCCGAGCACGACGAGGCGGCGGTCACCGCCGCGGGCCTGCGCCTGCTGGACCGTTTCGTCGCGGCGCTCACCTCCGACCTGGCGGAGGACTCCCCCGCCGCGGTGCCCGAGTCGTCCGCGCCGGACCCCGGCGTCGAGGACCTCGCCGAGGACCTGCCCGCGCAGCCCGACGCCGGGCACGAGGCCCCGCAACCGCGGGAGGCGCGGGAGATCTCCGAGCCGGAGGAGGCGGAGGGCGAGGCCGCCGGCGAGGTACCGTCCGGGCGGGGCGCGGCGGCGGCCGTCCCCGAGGACCCGGCCGGGATCGACCTGCCCGCCGAGGCCGCGCACGCCCGCCGTACCCTGATCGGCCGAAGCGCCGAGGAGGTGGACCACGCCCCGCCGCGCGGCCGGTACGCCCCGGTGCCCGCGCCGCAGAGCGGCGCCGCGACGGCCTCGCTGCGCCGCTACGCGCCGGCGGCGGCCGCGCTGCTGCTGTCGGCCGTGGTCGCGGGGCGGGTGCTGCGCCGACGCAGGCGTTCGTTCCCGTAGGGTCTTTTCCGTGGCCACGGAAGAGACCCCTGACGGGCGAGACGACGAGCACGCTGTCCATCTCCACGCCGGACCGGCGCGGCTGACGATCCGTCCGGATCTCGGCTGCCGGGTCGGCTCGCTGACCGTCGGCGGGGTCGAGCTGCTGCGGCAGGGCCCCACCTTCGGCTCCTTTCCCATGGTCCCTTGGTGCGGCCGCACCAGGGACGGGCAGTTCCGCAACGGCGGGGTGCTGCACCAGATGCCCCGCGACGCGGGCCCGCACGCCATCCACGGCACCGGTCGGCACGTCGCCTGGCAGTCGGCGCCGGGCGCCACCGGCAGCAGCGCCTGCTTCCACTACGACCTGGCCGAGCCCTGGCCGTACCCGGGCCGGGTCAGCCAGCGCTTCGAACTGTCCGCGGACCGCCTCGAGCTCACGATGTGCGTGGAGACCACGGGCGACTCCTTTCCGGCCCAGGCCGGCTGGCACCCCTGGTTCCTGCGCAACCTCGGCCGGGGCGGTCAGGACGCCCGGATCGACTTCACCCCCGGCTGGATGGAGGAGCGCGGCGACGACCACCTGCCCACCGGCCGCCGGGTGGAGCCGAAGCCCCGTCCCTGGGACGACTGCTTCGGCATGCCGGACGGTGTGGACGTCACCTTGACCTGGCCGCAGGAGCTGCGGCTGCGGATCACCAGCCCCGCGCCATGGGTGGTGGTCTACGACGAGCAGCCCCCGGCCGTCTGCGTGGAGCCGCAGTCGGGTCCGCCGAACGGGCTGAACACCGCGCCGCGTCTGGTCACCCCGATCGACCCGCTGGAGATCCGCGCCACCTGGGCCTGGGAGACGCTGGGCTAGGCTCGTGGCCATGAGTGACGCGCGTGACGCCCTGCTGCAGCAGATCAAGGACAAGGCCGTGGTGCACGGCAAGGTGACCCTCTCCTCGGGTCTCGAGGCCGACTACTACATCGACCTGCGCCGGATCACGCTGGACGCCGAGGCCGCTCCGCTGGTGGGCGAGGTGATGCTCGACGTCACGGCCGACCTCGACTACGACGCCGTCGGCGGGCTCACCCTGGGCGCGGACCCGGTGGCCACCTCGATGCTGCACGCGGCCGCGGCGCGCGGCCGCAGGCTGGACGCCTTCGTGGTGCGCAAGGCGCAGAAGGCGCACGGCATGCAGCGGCGCATCGAGGGCCCGGACATCAAGGGCCGGCGAGTGCTGGTCGTCGAGGACACCTCGACCACGGGCGGCTCGCCGCTGACCGCGGTGGAGGCCGCGCGCGAGGCCGGCGCCGAGGTCGTGGCCGTCGCCGTGATCGTCGAGCGGGGCGCCGCTGCGGCCATCGCGGAGGCGGGTCTGCCGTACGTCCGCGCCTTCGGCCTGGACGATCTCGAGCTGGCCTGATCAGCCGTCTGACCTGCACTTTCCCCCAGGGGTGAAGGGTTTCACGTGAAACCCCTCACCCCTGGGGTATGTCCGGGGTGCGCAGTGCGTGGAGCTTGCGCGCGCGTCTGCCAAGATGGGGATGACGATGACGTCGATCCCAGGTCAGGGTCACGCACCGAACAACCCGCACATCACAAGGAGCGGACAGATGCCCATCGCAACTCCCGAGATCTACAACGAGATGCTCGACCGGGCGAAGGCCGGCAAGTTCGCCTACCCGGCCATCAACGTGACCTCGACCCAGACCCTGCACGCCGCGCTGCGAGGTTTCGCGGAGGCGGAGAGCGACGGCATCGTCCAGATCTCCACGGGCGGGGCCGAGTTCCTCGGTGGCCAGTACGCGAAGGACATGGTCACCGGTGCGGTGGGGCTCGCCGAGTTCGCGCACGTCGTCGCCGAGAAGTACCCCGTCAACATCGCGCTGCACACCGACCACTGCCCGAAGGACAAGCTGGACGGCTACGTGCGCCCGCTGCTGGCGATCTCCCAGGAGCGCGTGGCGGCCGGCCGCAACCCGCTGTTCCAGTCGCACATGTGGGACGGCTCCGCCGAGACCCTCGACCACAACCTCGCCGTCGCCCGCGAGCTCCTGGCCGAGGCCGCCAAGGCGAAGATCATCCTCGAGGTGGAGATCACTCCCACCGGGGGTGAGGAGGACGGCGTCACCCACGAGATCAACGACGAGCTCTACACCACGGTCGAGGACGCCATCCGCACCGCCGAGGCGCTGGGCCTGGGCGAGAAGGGCCGCTACCTGCTCGCCGCATCCTTCGGCAACGTCCACGGCGTCTACAAGCCGGGCAACGTCGTGCTCCGGCCCGAGCTGCTGAAGGAGCTCGCGGAGGGCGTCGCCGCCAAGTTCGGCAAGCAGGACCCGTTCAACTTCGTCTTCCACGGCGGCTCCGGCTCCACCAAGGAGGAGATCGCCACCGCGCTGCAGAACGGCGTGGTCAAGATGAACCTCGACACCGACACGCAGTACGCCTTCACCCGCCCGGTCGCGGACCACATGTTCCGCAACTACGACGGCGTGCTGAAGGTCGACGGCGAGGTCGGCGACAAGAAGACCTACGACCCGCGCAGCTGGGGCAAGCTGGCCGAGGGCGGCATGGCCGCCCGCGTCCTCGAGGCCTGCCAGGACCTGCGCTCGGCCGGTACCAGGCTCAAGTAGCGGTCCCGCACGGCGGTACGCACCGGGAGCCCGGCCCTTCCACATGGAGGGGCCGGGCCCCGGCCATACTGGAACGCATGGCCATTCACGAGAACCTGCTCGGGGGACCGCCCCCGACGAACCTGCCCGACGACCCCGAGCCGCGCGAGCTGCTCGCCTCGGGGGCGGCCCCCGCCGAGGTCGCCGCCAAGTACCCGGCGTCCTTGCTGGCCTGGGCGCAGCTCGCGGACGACGCCTTCGAGGCCGGCCGGGTCGTCGAGTCGTACGCCTACGCCCGCACCGGCTACCACCGCGGCCTGGACGCGCTGCGCCGAGGCGGCTGGAAGGGGCACGGCCCGGTGCCCTGGGAGCACGAACCCAACCGCGGTTTCCTGCGGGCGCTGCACGCCCTGGCGCGGGCCGCCCAGGCGATCGGCGAGCAGGAGGAGTACGAGCGCTGCAGCACCTTCCTGCGCGACTCCTCCCCGACCGCCGCCGAGACCCTCGGCTGAAGCGCCGCCCCGCCGCCGATCACCGCGGCCACCGGGACCTGTCCGGCACGCGCGCCCGACAGGTCCCGGCGAGCGCGCCGGACAGGTCTTGCCGTACGGTGCTCTGACCACGCATGATGCCCGTTGGGCCCGGCGCCGGTAGAGCGCGGGCCCGAGGGGACCGGGGTCCCGCCGCGACGGCGCGCGGGGCAGACCGCTACCCGGTAGCTCGTATCCACGGAGACACCGATGTCCCATCGCCCCGACGTTTCCCAGGACGCCCCCGAGGCCCCGAACCTGGACTTCGAAGGGACCACCCCGTACGAGGACTACGTCCAGGCGGACGTCCTCACCCATCTGCAGCACCCGCGCTCCGACGACCCGGGCGAGATGGTCTTCCTGGTGACCACCCAGGTCATGGAACTGTGGTTCACCGTCATCGTGCACGAGTGGGAGACCGCCTCCCGTGCGCTCGCGGCCGACGACCTGCCCACGGCGCTGGCCGCGCTCAAGCGCAGCACGTACGAACTCCAGTCGCTCAACGCCTCCTGGGAGCCCATCGCCCATCTCACCCCGGCGCAGTTCAACGCCTACCGCGCCGCCCTCGGCGAGGGGTCGGGCTTCCAGTCGGCGATGTACCGGCGCATGGAGTTCCTGCTCGGCGAGAAGTCCGCGTCGATGCTGGTCCCGCACCGGGGCACGCCGCGGGTGCACGACGAACTGCAGAAGGCGCTGCACGAGCCCAGCCTCTACGACGAGGTGCTGCGGCTGCTGGCCCGCCGCGGCCACGACATCCCGCAGCGCGACGACCTGTCGCTGCGCTACGAGGCGGATCCGGCGGTGGAGCGGGCCTGGCAGGCCGTCTACTCCGGTGACCAGGGGAGCGACCTCGTCCGGCTGGGCGAGGCGCTGACCGAGGTGGCCGAGCTGGTGTGGCGCTGGCGCAACGACCACCTGGTGGCGACCCGCCGCGCGATGGGCGCCAAGACCGGCACCGGGGGCTCCGCGGGAGTCTCCTGGCTGGAGAAGCGCGCGACCAAGAACGTCTTCCCCGAGCTCTGGACGGCCCGCAGCCATGTCTGACCCGACGCAGCCCACCGAGTCGCCCGCGGCGAAGGCCGCACGTCTCGACACCACCGACGAGCTGGCCAAGGTCAGGGACCGCTTCGTCCTGGACGACGCCGAGCACACCGTCTACCTGGACGGCAACTCGCTGGGCGCGCTGCCCGCGGGCGTGCCGGACCGCGTGGCCGACGTCATCACACGCGAGTGGGGGCGACTGCGCATCCGCTCCTGGACCGAGAGCGGCTGGTGGACGGCGCCGGAGCGGATCGGCGACCGGATCGGCGCGCTGACCGGCGCCGCCCCCGGCCAGGTCGTGGTCGGCGACTCCACCAGTGTCAACGTCTTCAAGGCCGTCGTGGGCGCCGTCCGGATGGCCCAGCAGGGCGACCCGGCCCGCGACGAGGTGCTGGTCGACGCAGCCACCTTCCCCACGGACGGGTACATAGCGGAGTCCGCCGCCCGGATGACCGGGTGTGCGATCCGCGCCGTCGACGCCGCGGACGTCGCCGCGGCGGCCGGCCCGCGCACCGCCGTCGCCCTCGTAAACCACGCGGACTACCGCACCGGACGGCTGCACGACCTGCCGGGCACCACCGCCGCCGTCCACGCCGCCGGCGCCCTGGTGGTCTGGGACCTCTGCCACACGGCCGGGGCCCTGCCGGTCGGTCTGGACGAGCACGGCGTGGACCTGGCCGTCGGCTGCACGTACAAGTACCTCAACGGCGGCCCCGGCGCGCCCGCGTACCTGTACGTCCGCCGTGACCTGCAGCCGCGCTTCGACTCCCCGCTGCCCGGCTGGAACTCGCACCGCGACCCGTTCGCGATGGAGGCCGCCTACCGCCCCGCCGACGGCAGTGTCCGCGGCCGGGTCGGTACCCCGGAGATCCTGTCGCTGCTGGCACTGGACACGGCCCTGGACGTCTGGGACGGCGTGTCCCTGGACGCCGTGCGGGCCAAGAGCCTCGCCCTGACCGACTTCTTCCTGGAGTGCGTCGCCGCCTACGTGCCGGGCGGCGCCGTACGGTCGGTGACCCCGGCCGCGCACGCCGAGCGGGGCAGCCAGGTCGCGCTGCGCTGCCCCGACGCGGGCGCGGTGATGGGGGAGTTGATCGCCAGGGGCGTCGTCGGCGACTTCCGGGAGCCGGATATCCTCCGCTTCGGATTCACCCCGCTGTACACGCGCTTCGCCGACGCGGAGCGGGCGGCGCGGGTGCTGGCCCAGGTCCTGGAAGGAACGCGGTAACGCATGTCCGACGCCACCCCGTCGAGCGACACCAACGCGGCAGGCGCCGACGGCCGCGCCGGTGCGGCGGGGCCGTCGGCGCCTGCGCCGCGGGACCACGCGGAGCGGACCGCGGCCGAGGAGGCGTCCGCGTTCGCGCACGCCCCCGTGCCGCCGGACGCCACCGCCGCCTACGGTGAGCACCCGGACCAGGTCGTGGACTTCTACCGCCCGCGGCCCGGCGCGGACGGTCCCCGCCCGGGGCCGCTGGTCGTACTGCTGCACGGCGGCGCCTGGCGGGCGGCGTACGACAGGGCGCACATCTCGCCCCTCGCCGGCCTGCTCGCCCGGCATGGCTTCGCGGTGGCCTCGGTGGAGTACCGCAGGGGCAACGGCGGTACGGTCGCGGGCCGCTGGCCGGACACGTTCGACGACGTGGCGGCCGCCACCGACGCCGTGGCGGCGCTGGCCGTGGCCGCCCTCGGCGAGGACCGCGTGGACGTGCGGCGGATCGTGTTCACCGGTCACTCGGCGGGCGGGCACCTCGCGCTGTGGGCGGCCGCCCGGCACGTGCTGCCCGCCGGGTCGCGCTGGCACCGGCCCGGCGCGCCCGCGCTGCGCGGGGTGGTGGCGCTCGCGCCCATCGCCGACTTCCGGGCCGCCATCGAGCGCGACGTGTGCTCCGGGGCGGTCGGCGAGCTCCTCGGCGGGGCGGAACTGCTCGCCGAGCGCCTGGCGCAGACCGACCCGGCCGCGCTGCTGCCCACCGGCATCCCGGTGACGATCGTGCACGGCGACTGTGACGAGGTGGTCCCGCCGCAGGTCGCGGAGGCCTTCGCGGCGGCCTCCGCGAAGGCGGGGGAGGAAGTCCAGCTGACCCTGCTGGAGGGCGTGGGCCACTTCCCGGTGATCGACCCCGCGGCGGACGCGGCGGCCGTGGTCGCCGAGGAGATCGCCCAGCTCGCCTGGTGAGAGGGGCCCTCACGCGCCGCATCCTCCTTGAGGATGACGCCGGTACATCGTCTTCCCCGGTGACGACGGCGACACGCCGAGTCCCTACCGTGAGAGCGTGACCGAGACAAGCCAGACCTCGCTGCGGACCGAGCTCCGCATGGCCCGCGGCACCCTCAGCGGACTGCGGCACGACCTGATCACCGATGCCTTCGCCTTCCGGCCGATGGCACCGCTGCGGGAGGGACATCCGCTGCTGGCCCTGGTGCCGCGCGGGCTCCGGTCATACGCGCGCTGGCTGCCGCACGCGGCGCTCACCTGCTTCGCGGTGTTCCTGATGTTCGTCTCCTCGGAGGGCCCGGGCGGCCTGGTGCTGGCACTGATGGCCGCGGTGCCCCTGGTCATGACGATGTACCGGCCGATCGGGGCGTGGTGGTTGTCGGTGGGGGCAGCGTTGCTCACCGGCGCGTTCACCAGCGGCATGTCGTCCACCTATCCGTGGACGGACACCGGCCTCGTCTCGCACCTGGCGGTGCTGGCCTTGGTGGCGTCGCGCACCCGGGCGCGGATCGCCGCCGAGATGTGGCTGCTCACCGCGGCACTGGCGCTGATCTTCGAGCCGCTGTCCGACGGGTACGGCTCGGACCCGGCCATCGTGATCTTCTTCTCGGGCGTCGTGCTGTCCATCGCGTCGGCGGTGCGCGGGGTGCGCCAGTCCCGGCGGGAGGTCGCCGCGCAGGTCGCCGTGACCGAGGTCGAGCGGACCCGGCGCACCCTGCTGGAGGAACGCACGACGATCGCCCGCGAGCTGCACGACGTCGTCGCCCACCACATGTCGGTGATCGCGATCCAGGCGGAGGCCGCGCCGTACCGGGTGGAGAACCCGCCCGAGGAGCTGACCAGGAGCTTCGCGATCATCCGCGAGAACGCGGTCGTCGCCCTGACCGAGCTGCGGCGGGTCCTCGGGGTGGTACGCGCCGAGGACTACCAGGCCCCCGACGCGCCCCAGCCGACCCTCGCCGACCTCGACCGGCTGGTCGCCAACGTGCGCGAGGCGGGTCTGGACGTGGAGCGGACGGTGACCGGCGCGGTGCGCGAACTCCCGCAGGGCGTCGAGCTGTCGGCGTACCGGATCGTCCAGGAGGCGCTGAGCAACACGCTGCGGCACGCCCCGGGCGCCGCCGCCCGGGTCGAGGTCAGCCACGTCCTCGGCGGGCTCGGGCTGCGCGTGGTCAACGGCCCGCCGCGCGGCCTCGTGAAGCCCTCGCCGGGCGCCGGGCACGGGATCGCCGGCATGCGGGAGCGGGTGGCCATGCTGAGCGGCGAGATGACCGACGGGCCGACCGAGGACGGCGGCTACGAGGTCACCGTGTTCATCCCGGTCCCCGGGGAGCGGGCATGAGCGGGAACACCGTCCGGGTGCTGATCGCGGACGACCAGATGATGGTCCGGGAGGGCTTCTCGGTCCTGCTGAACGCCCAGCCGGACATCGAGGTCGTCGGCGAGGCCGTCGACGGGCGGCAGGCGGTCGCGCAGGTGGCCGCCCTGCGCCCGGACGTCGTGCTGATGGACATCCGCATGCCCGAGCTCAACGGCCTGGAGGCGACCCGGGAGATCGTCGCCGCGGACGCCGACGCGAAGGTGCTGGTGCTGACCACCTTCGACCTGGACGAGTACGTCTACCAGGCGCTGCGCGCGGGCGCGTCCGGCTTCCTGCTCAAGGACGCCTCGGCCCGCCAGCTCGCGGACGCCGTGCGGATCGTGGCGGCCGGCGACGCGCTGCTCGCCCCGGCGATCACCAAGCGGCTGATCACCGAGTTCACCCGGCTGGGCACGCCCCGGCCGCCCTCCCAGGACCGGGTAGGGGAGCTCACTGAGCGTGAGACGGAGGTGCTGGTGCTGGTCGCCCAGGGACTTTCCAACGCGGAGATCGCCGACCACCTGGTGGTCGCCGAGTCGACGGTCAAGACCCATGTGAGCCGGGTCCTGGTGAAACTGGGGCTGCGCGACCGGACCCAGGCGGCCGTCTTCGCGTACGAGGCGCGGCTGGTCACCCCGGGCGGCTGAGCGGGCGGAAGGTAGTCTCCGAACATGAGCACCACTGCCACCGTCTTCGATCCCTGGTCACCGCGGTTCGTCGCCGATCCCTACCCGGCCTACGCCCGGCTGCGCGAGCAGGGGCGTGCCCACTGGTTCGAGCCGAGCGGGCAGTGGCTCATCCCCCACTTCGCGGACGTCAGCGCGCTGCTGCGGGACCGGCGGCTGGGGCGGACGTATCTCCACCGGTTCACCCACGAGGAGTTCGGCCGTACCGCGCCGCCGCCGGAGCACGAGCCCTTCACCACGCTCAACGGCAACGGGCTGCTCGACCTCGAGGCCCCCGACCACACCCGCATCCGGCGGCTGGTCTCCAAGGCGTTCACCCCCCGCACGGTCGAGCGGCTCACCCCGACCGTGCAGCGGCTGGCCGGGGAGCTGGTGGAGCGGCTGGTCGCGGAGGGCGGTGGCGACCTCGTCGCCACCGTGGCGGAGCCGCTGCCGGTGGCCGTCATCGCGGAGATGCTGGGGATACCGGCCGCGGACCGGCACGTGCTGCGGCCCTGGTCGGCCGACATCGTCGGGATGTTCGAGCTCAACCCGTCGCAGGAGGCCGCGGGCAAGGCGGTCCGCGCCAGCCAGGAGTTCTCCGCCTACCTGCGCGAGCTGATCGCCGAACGCCGCAGGTCGCCCGGCGAGGACCTGATCAGCGCACTGATCGCGGCGCACGACCAGGGCGACCGGCTCAGCGAGCAGGAGATGGTCTCCACCTGCGTGCTGCTGCTGAACGCGGGCCATGAGGCGACCGTCAACACCACCGCCAACGGCTGGTGGACGCTCTTCCGGCACCCCGAGCAGTTGGCGCGGCTGCGCGCGGCACCGCGGGAGCTGCTGCCCACGGCGATCGAGGAGCTGCTGCGCTTCGACACCCCGCTGCAGATGTTCGAGCGCTGGGTGCTGGACGACATCGAGGTGGGCGGCACGGTGATCCCGCGCGGCAGCGAGGTGGCACTGCTCTTCGGTTCCGCCAACCGCGACCCGGAGCGCTTCGCCGACCCCGACCGGCTGGACCTCTCCCGCGCCGACAACCCCCACATCACCTTCGGCGCCGGTATCCACTACTGCCTCGGCGCGCCGCTGGCCCGCATCGAACTGGCGGCGTCCTTCACGGCGCTGCTGCGCCGGACCCCGCGGCTGGAGCTCACGGCGGAGCCCGCCTGGAACGAGGGCTACGTCATCCGCGGTCTGCGCGAACTGCGGGTGAGCTGCTAGGACTGGCCGGCACACCGCGGGACCCGGCCGGGTGGCAGGGTCCTGCAGCAGTTCACGCCGTGATGTCGCGGCGGCGCAGCGCCGCGAGGCCGAGGGCGGCGAGCACGAGGGCCAGCACGGTGAGCACCGCCAGTGGGGTCACGGTGACGTCCGCCGACGGCACCTTCGGCAGGTGGGTGAAGACGGACAGGTCCATTACCCAGGGCGCGAGCTTGAGCGCCGGCCCGTAGAGCCCGATGGCGAGCGTCAGCGACGCCACCCCCCAGCTCGCCCGCGCCGCCTTCGGCGCCGCGCCGTACAGCAGCAGCGCCACCGCGGCCACGAACCAGACAGCGGGAAGCTGCACCAGGCCCGCCCCCGCCAGCCGCCACGTCTGGCCGGCGGTGTCACCGGCTGTCGCGCCGTAACCGATTCCCATGGTGAGGCCGGACACGGCCATGAGGAGCATGGATCCGGCGAAGGCGAGCAGCGCGTGGTCCGCGGCCCAGCGCACCCGGCCCACGGCCGCGGCCAGGACGGGCTCGGCGCGGCCGGAGTTCTCCTCGCCCTGGAGCCGGAGCACGGCCTGGACGGCGTAGATCGCGGCGATCATCCCCATCACCCCGGTCATGGAGGCGAGGTAGGAGTCGACCAGCCCGGAGGCGCCGCCCATGTCGCGCATGACGTCGGCGAGCTGCTCGTTGTCCCGGACGAGGTCGGCCGCACCGTTGGCGAGGCCGCCGAGCGCACCGCCGCCTACGGCGAAGCCCGCCACCCACCCCCACAGGGAGCCGCGTTGCAGCCGCCAGGCCAGGGCCCGGGCCGAACGCAGACGGGGCCCCGCGGTGGCCGGGCCGGGGCGGGGCGGCAGCAGGGAGGCGTCGATGTCACGCCGGGCCACCAGGGCGTACGCGAGGGCGACGAGGCCGGCGGCCCACGCCGCGAACAGGGCGGCCACCCACCAGCGTTCGTCCGCGTAGGGGCGTACGTTCTCGGCCCAGCCCAGCGGCGAGAGCCAGGCCAGGGTGCCGCTGCCGGCGTCGCCGACGGCGCGCAGAAGGAAGGCGAGGCCCAGGACCGCGCCCGCGAGGCCCCGCGCCGCAAGCGCGCTCTCCGTCAGCTGCGCCGCGACGGCCGCGACCGCGGCGAAGGAGCATCCCGCTCCGGTGAAGGCGACCCCGAAGGCCACCGCGCCCCGCGCGCCCTGCCCGAGCAGGGCCGCGGTGACCAGCAGCCCCAGGAGCAGCGAGGCCCCGAAACCGGTGACCAGAGCGGCGGCCAGCGGCGCCCGTCGTCCGACGGCGCCCGCGCCGACCAGTTCCAGCCGGCCGGCCTCCTCATCCTCTCGGGTGTGCCGGACGACCAGCAGCATCGCCATCAGTCCGGCCAGCGCCGAGCCGAAGGCCATCATGCGCCAGGCCGTCAGGCCGCCGATGCCCGTGTCGAACACCGGTCCGTACAGGGCGCGCAGCGAGCCGTTGCCCGCCGTGCTCGCCGCGACCCCCGCGCGTTCCGCCGGGGTGTCGTAGAGGCTGCCGAAGGCCGAGGCGGTGGACGCGACCAGCAGGGCGATCGGCACGACCCACGCCGGGATCATGACGCGGTCCCTGCGCAGTGCGAGCCGGGTGAGCGTGCCCGTCCCGGTGAGTGCGTTCATCGCCGGGCCTCCGCGTCGGCCGCATCGGAGCCTGGGGTGCCGGTGGTGCCCGCGGGGCCGGCGAGGCCGTCCTCGTAGTGCCGCAGGAACAGCTCCTCCAGGGTGGGCGGCGTGCTGGTCAGGCTGCGCACGCCCGTCTCGCTCAACTGCCGCAGCACCGCGTCGAGCTTGTCGGTGTCGACCTGGAGCCGGACGTGACTGCCGCGCACCTCGAGGTCGTGCACGCCCGGCAGTTGACCGAGGCCGTTCGGCCGGCCGGCGAGCTCCGCGGTGACCGATGTGCGGGTGAGGTGCCGCAGTTCGGTCAGGCTCCCGGTCTCCACGGTGCGCCCGCCCCGGATGATGCTGACCCGGTCGCACAGGGCCTCGACCTCGCTGAGGATGTGACTGGACAGCAGCACCGTCCGGCCGCGGTCGCGTTCCTCGCGGACGCAGTCGCGGAAGACCTCCTCCATCAGCGGGTCGAGACCGGAGGTGGGCTCGTCGAGTATCAGCAGGTCCACGTCGGAGGCGAACGCGGCGACGAGCGCGACCTTCTGCCGGTTGCCCTTGGAGTACGCGCGGCCCTTCTTCGTCGGGTCCAGCCCGAAGCGCTCCAGCAGATGCCGCTTGCGTGCCTCGTCCAGCCCGCCGCGCAGCCGCCCGAGCAGGTCAATGACCTCGCCCCCGCTGAGGTTGCGCCAGAGGGTGACGTCGCCGGGGACGTACGCCAGGCGCCGGTGCAGGGTGACGGCGTCGCGCCACGGGTCGCCGCCGAGCAACCGGGCGGCCCCGCGATCCGCGCGCAGCAGGCCGAGCAGGATGCGGATGGTGGTGGACTTGCCTGCGCCGTTGGGCCCCAGGAAGCCGTGCACCTCCCCCTTCTCGACGCTCAGGTCGAGGCCGTCCAGTGCGTGCGTGCGGCCGAAGGACTTGTGCAGTCCGGCCACACTGATTGCCTTCATCATGATTCTGAATGTACAGTAGATTCACAAGTTTGTGAAGTTAAGGAAGCGTATAAACTTCGGGGCGGGAGGCGATGCCGGTGGCTGGAGAGTCCTTGGAGCCGATGACGTTCGTCGAGCGCTTCGCGGCGGAGCTGGTCGAGGTGGGCATGCAGCGCATGGCGGCACGGGTGTTCGCCGCGCTCCTCGCCTCGGACACGGGCGTGCTGAGCGCCGCCGAGCTGTCCGAACGGCTCCAGGCGAGCCCAGCCGCGGTCTCGGGCGCGGTCCGCTACCTGGCGCAGGTCGGCATGCTCACCCGCGAGCGCGAGCCGGGTTCACGGCGCGAGCGCTACCGGGTGCACAGCGACCAGTGGTACGAGAGCTTCACCCGCCGCGACCAGGTCCTCGCCCGCTGGGAGAACACCCTGCGCTCCGGCATCGACACCCTCGGCCCGGACACCGCGGCCGGCCGCCGGCTCGCGGAGACGGCCGCCTTCTTCGACTTCCTCCAGGACGAACTCGCGGACATGATGGACCGCTGGCGCGAGCGTAAGGCGGAGCTTCGTGGCCAGGGAGTTCTCTCGTCCTCCGGACACCGTGCCGACCCGGCGCGTGAGCCGAGGGGCACGACGCCGTCGGAGGACGGCGGCACCTCCCGACGGTAGCCGGAGGAAGCGGTGGGAGACACGGCGGGACGACCCCCCGGCACCCACCCCAGCACCACCGACCTACCCGGCCCGACGGCGCGGCCGGGAGACCGGCCACGGTGGCGACGAAGTGCCCCGAGGTGAAGGTGCCCCGAGGTGAAGGTGCCCCGAGGTGAAGGTGCCCCGAGGTGAAGGTGCCCCGAGGTGAAGGTGCCCCGAGGTGAAGGTGCCCCGAGGTGAAGGTGCCCCGAGGTGAAGGAAGTCGACACGTTCACCCGGCCGCACGACGTGCGGCGGCGGACCGCGGGACCGTGAGCCGCCAGGCCGCGGGCACCACGGTCCAGGTGCGGCGCCGGACCGGGCCGGCCGGCGCGGTGTCGGCCGTGTAGCGGAAGTCCCGCCCGGAGACGGTGACGCTCCGGGCGTGCACCGGCCTCGCGGGCGCCGCGCCCTCCCTGCGCACCAGCACCTCGGCGACGCCGGGCACGGCCGTGGAGACCGACACCTCCTCGACGCGGTCGTCCAGGTCGGCGAGCACCACCCCGTCCGCCTCGACGCGCAGCCGGTGGCCGCCGCGCATGCCCAGCCCCAGGTGCGGTGAGTGGCCGTTGAGGCTCAGCGTCCGGGCCAGCGAGCGGGCCCGGCGCTCCACCGGCGTCCACCAGGCGGGCATCGCGGAGCCGATGCGCAGCCCGCCGAGCACGATGCCGCCGCTGTCGTCGAGGAGCAGGTCCAGCCGGCGCTCCGCCCCGTCCAGCACCGCGCGCGCCGCGTTCACCGCCCCGCCGGGTACTCCCAGCGCCCGGGCGAGGCCGGTCCGCCGTCCGACCGGCACCAGGCCGAGCACGGCCTCGCCCAGCCCCCGGGACGAATGCAGCGTCCGTACCGTGCGCAGCAGCGCCGCGTCGTCGCCCACGACCACCGGACGCCGCCGTCCCCGGTGCTCCAGCACCCGGACGGCCTCCTCCTCGGACTCCGGCAGAGCGATCTTCACGGATAGGGCCCCTCCGCACAGCACGTCCTTGGCGATGCGTACGGATTCGCCGTCCATGACGCGGGCGGCAGGGTCGATGACCACGAGCAGGGGTTGCCCGGACGCTCGCTGAGCCGACACCTTGGTCCTTCCTCAGGTAACATCTCGGTGCAAGAGCCCCTTGCGCTGCCTTGCGCCAGGGGCTTCGTCTATTTCCGGGGCACCGGTCCGACGGCTCTGCCCGCCATGGGGAGCCACGTTGGACATGCCCCGCCCGGAAGGGGTGTACGCCTGTGCCCGCACTTGTGCTGCTCGGTGCTCAGTGGGGTGACGAGGGCAAGGGAAAGGCCACCGACCTGCTCGGTGGCTCCGTGGACTACGTGGTGCGCTACCAGGGCGGCAACAACGCCGGCCACACGGTCGTCGTCGGCGACCAGAAGTACGCGCTGCACCTCCTGCCTTCCGGGATCCTGTCGCCGGGGTGCACCCCGGTCATCGGCAACGGAGTCGTCGTCGACCCGGCGGTCCTGCTCTCCGAGCTGAGCGGACTGAACGAGCGCGGCGTCGACACGTCCAAGCTCCTCATCAGCGGCAACGCGCACCTGATCACGCCGTACCACCAGACGATCGACAAGGTGACGGAACGCTTCCTGGGCAAGCGCAGGATCGGCACCACCGGCCGCGGCATCGGCCCCGCCTACGCCGACAAGATCAACCGCGTGGGCATCCGGGTCCAGGACCTCTTCGACGAGTCGATCCTCCGCCAGAAGGTCGAGGCCGCGCTCCACGACAAGAACCAGATCCTGGTCAAGATCTTCAACCGCCGTGCCATCGGCACCGACCAGGTGGTCGAGGAGTACCTGGGCTACGCGGAGCAGATCAAGGACTACGTCGCCGACACGACGCTGGTCCTCAACACCGCGCTGGACGAGGGCAAGGTCGTCCTCCTCGAGGGCGGCCAGGGCACCCTGCTGGACGTCGACCACGGCACGTATCCCTTCGTGACCTCGTCCAACCCGACGGCCGGCGGTGCCTGCACCGGCGCGGGCATCGGCCCCACCAAGATCAACCGGGTGATCGGCATCCTCAAGGCCTACACCACCCGGGTCGGCGCCGGCCCGTTCCCGACCGAGCTGTTCGACGCGGACGGCGACGCGCTGCGCCGCATCGGCGGCGAGCGGGGCGTCACCACCGGCCGCGACCGCCGCTGCGGCTGGTTCGACGCCGTGATCGCCCGCTACGCGACCCGGGTCAACGGCCTCACGGACTTCTTCCTCACCAAGCTCGACGTGCTCACCGGCTGGGAGCAGATCCCGGTCTGCGTCGCCTACGAGATCGACGGCAAGCGCGTCGAGGAACTGCCGTACAGCCAGACGGACTTCCACCACGCCAAGCCGGTCTACGAGACGCTGCCCGGGTGGAGCGAGGACATCAGCAAGGCCAAGACCTTCTCCGACCTGCCGAAGAACGCCCAGGCGTACGTCAAGGCGCTGGAGGAGATGTCGGGCGCCCCGATCTCGGCCATCGGCGTCGGCCCGGGCCGCACCGAGACCATCGAGATCAACTCCTTCCTCTGAGCGACGGCGGCGGCGCGCGCCCGACAAACTGTCGGCGCGCGCCCGCACCGTCATACAAGGTGCCCATGCCGGGTATGCCCGGCGGTTGCTTAGCCTGGGGCGTATGACCCCTCCCTTCGCCGACCCCGAGACCGGCGCCGCCGTCAAGGCCGCCGACCGCGCTCACGTCTTCCACTCCTGGTCCGCGCAGGGCCTGATCGACCCGCTGGCGGTCGCCGGAGCGGAGGGCGCGTACTTCTGGGACTACGACGGCAACCGCTATCTGGACTTCACCAGCGGACTGGTGTTCACCAACATCGGCTACCAGCACCCCAAGGTCGTCGCCGCGATCCAGGAGCAGGCCGCCAAGCTCGTCACCTTCGCGCCCGCCTTCGCCCTGGAGCCGCGCTCCGAGGCTGCCCGGCTGATCGCCGAGCGGACCCCCGGCGACCTGGACAAGATCTTCTTCACCAACGGCGGCGCCGAGGCCGTGGAGAACGCGGTCCGGCTCGCCCGGCTGCACACCGGCCGACCCAAGGTGCTGTCCGCGTACCGCTCCTACCACGGCGCCACCGCGGCCGCGATCCACCTGACCGGCGACCCGCGCCGCTGGGCCTCCGACACCGGCGCGGCCGGCGTCGTCCGCTTCTGGGCGCCCTTCCTCTACCGCTCGCCGTTCCACTCGCAGACCGAGGAGCAGGAGCGCGACCGCGCGCTGCAGCACCTGGAGGACACCATCGTCTTCGAGGGCCCGCAGACCGTCGCGGCGATCGTCCTGGAGACGGTGCCCGGCACGGCGGGGATCATGGTGCCGCCGTCCGGCTACCTGGCCGGTGTGCGCGAGATCTGCGACCGGTACGGCATCGTCTTCGTCCTCGACGAGGTCATGGCCGGCTTCGGCCGCACCGGCAGCTGGTTCGCCGCCGAGCGGTTCGACGTCGTCCCCGACCTGCTGACCTTCGCCAAGGGCGTCAACTCCGGCTATGTGCCGCTCGGCGGTGTCGCGATCAGCGAGGAGATCGCCGCGACCTTCGCCACCCGCCCCTACCCGGGCGGCCTGACCTACTCCGGCCACCCGCTGGCCTGCGCCGCCGCCGTCGCCACGATCCGGGTGATGGAGGACGAGGGCGTCGTCGAGCACGCCGCCGCGCTCGGCGAGAACGTGATCGGCCCGGGCCTGCGGGAGCTCGCCGCACGCCACCCCTCGGTCGGCGAGGTGCGCGGCCTGGGCGCGTTCTGGGCGCTGGAGCTGGTGCGCGACCGGGAGACCCGTGAGCCGCTGGTCCCCTATAACGCGGCGGGTGAGGCGAACGCGCCGATGGCGGCCTTCGCGGCGGCCTGCAAGAAGAGCGGGCTGTGGCCGTTCGTCAACATGAACCGCACCCATGTGGTGCCCGCCTGCACCATCACCGAGGCCGAGGCCAAGGAGGGCCTGGCGCTCCTCGACGCGGCGCTGTCCGTCGCCGACGAGCACACCGTCCAGCGAGGGTAGGGCCGCGCCCCGGGGACCGGGCGGCCGGTCCCGGCGTCGCCTGACCGGGAGGCAGCGGCCCGGCCGGGGGGACGGGGAAGCGTGCACGAGTCGGGGAAGCGTGCACGAGTCCGGGGAGCCGGAGCGGTCGGCGGATGCGGCGCCGGGTGCGGCCGGGCGCATGGCGGCCGGCGCCCTGTGCGCCGTGGGCGCGTACGCCGGCACCGTGTGGGTCGCCCGGTCGTGGCAGGACTGCCCGCTCGGCAACGACGCGAGCAACAGCCTCGGCCTGAATCCGCTGGTGCACGCCGCCTGGTTCGGCATGCTCCTGCTGCTGGTGCCTCTCGGGCTCGTGCCGCGAAGGTGGCCCCTCCCCGGCGGGGACGCTACCGCCCGGCTCGCGCTCTTCGCGGCGGTCGGCGCGCTGACGCCGCTGTACCGGGCCGGGATGGAGTGGCCCTCCTTTCCGCCGGACCGCTCGTGTACGGACGGGTTCCCGGTCTTCCCGTTCACGGGGAAGACCGGCCCGTACGACGACGGCTGCCCCCGGCCCGGCCGGACGGAGGGCCGCGGGTGGGCCGTGTCACAGGTGCGGACCGCCCGCTCGCATAAGGTGTGGCGGAGCCGTAGCGCGCGGCCAGGTCTGTAGGGAGGCACCCGGGCATGCCGGAAGGCCCAGCGGTCGGAACCGTCCGACGGAGCAGTCTGCGGCAGCAGATAGCCGACGCGCTGCGCGACGAGGTGCTGACCGGACGCATGGCGGCCGGGCGGCACTTCACGGTCAAGGAGATCGCGGAGCTGTACGGCGTGTCCGCCACCCCGGTCCGCGAGGCCCTGGTCGACCTGGCGGCGCAGGGGCTGCTCGACGTCGAGCACCACCGCGGCTTCCAGGTGCGGCGCTTCACCGACGCCGAGTTCTGCTCCATGGTCGAGGCGCGCACCCTCGTCGTCGAGGGCATCTTCCGCCGCGTCGCCGCACGCGGCATGCGCGAGGTCGACCCCAGGGAGCTGTCCTCCGTACGGCGCCGGGCCGAGGCCGCGGCGCGCGCCTCGCGGGCCGGCGAACTGGACGTCCTGATCGGCTACGACATCCGCTTCTGGCGCGAACTGACCGCGCTGGCGGGCAACGCCCACGTCGGCGAGTTCCTCGACCGCATCCGCACCCAGACCTGGGCCTACGCGGTGCCCTACCTGCGTGGGAGGCCGGACCTGGCCGGTCTGTGCTGGTCCGACCACGTCGCCCTGGTCGACGCGATCGAGAAACGGGACACGCGGACCGCCCAGCGCGTCGTCGAGGAGTTCGACGACCACTCCCTCGCGCTCATGCGGCGTCTGGCCACGGGCCGGTAGGAACGGCCGCCGCCCACTACGCTGGTCCGACCACGCACGGAAGGACTTGGAGCGCCTGTGGCCTGCGACTTGTGGCTGGTTCCCCTGGTGGACGTGCTCTGCCACAGCCCCGACAACCCGTTCGCCGAGGAGATCGCCCGCTATGACAAGGCGTTGAACGACGCCGGCCTGCCACCGGTGCCCGTCTACTCCTACATGCCGGGGCTGTCCGGCGACGTGGCACCGGTCGCGGGCTTCGACTACGACGCGCTGCACTTCCTGCGCCGCGCGTACCTCCTGCACATCCAGGGCCTCGCGGTCACCCCGGTCGACGAACTCGGCGGCGACTACGAGCAGTTGCTGGAGATGTTCGAGACCACCGCCCAGCAGTCGCACCTCGTCTGGCACTACGACCACGCGGGTGCGTACGTCCCCCTCGACTTCGCCCACCCAGTGGTCAGCGACGAACTCCTCGACGGCGGAGGGCCGCTGGGCTCCGCCCACGGCCTGCTGCGCGAGCTCGTCCTCGTCGCCCCGGTGATCGGCATCGACCCGCAGAACCCGCCGCCCGCCCCGGCGCCGCCCGCCGGCCCCTCCGGGCTGGAGGAGCCGGCGGCCCCGCCGGCCGACCAGGACGGCAGCCCCTTCGCGCGGGAGCGCCACGTATGGCTGGGACTGCACGCGGCGGCGACGCGTGCGCTGGGGCAGGGGTCGATGATCGTCTTCAGCTAGGCCGTGTCGTCACATGAGCGGCGGCCGCCCGGAGGGCGGGCCCCGCGGCATCCGGTGCGGTGCATCGCAAGGCGGAGAGTCGTCCTCGTAGTGGGCTACTCGGACGATTCGACAACGCAGCGAGGTGCCGTGCCGGGCGTCGCGGGGCAGCCGGGCATGTGACGACACGGCCTAGGGCGAGTGCGACGGCACCTCCCGCCACTGCCCGAGCGGGGTCGGCGACTCCCCCGGCGCCCCTGGGGCGACCCCGGGTGCGGTCCCTTCCCCGCCGGCCCAGGGTCGGGGGAGGAGCCGTGGCCACCCGACCCATGGCCCGGTCGGGGGCTCCCGAGCGGCGGTCAGCTCGCGCGGGGGCCCTCAGGGGGGCGCTGCCGCGGCATGCTCGGACGTCCTCCGGGCAGCAGCGGGAACCGTCCGCCGCCCCCGGCCGCGGCACCCTCCGTGCCCCGGGCGGCCCCCGTCCAGGTGAGGGACTGGGCCCGCAGCGGGGCGGCGCCGGCCCGGAAGTCCACCATCCAGTCGGCGGTCTCGCAGCGCACGAGCTCCGAGACGTCCTCGCTGAAGCGGCGCAGCACCGACAGGCAGCGGTCGGCGGCCTCGGCCGCCGTGCCCTCCGTGGGGCCCAGGACCTCGCGGACCGACTCCGACGCCCAGTCGAAGCGCAGCGCCTCCAGCCGGCGCTGCACGGCCTGGGCGGTCGCCATGTCCCTCATCCAGCCGGCCGTCAGCCCGAGGTAGCGGTCCAGGCCCACGCACACGACGGCCAGTATCAGGGCGGCGTACGCCCAGCGGACACGGCCGCCCGCGCCCACGACGACGAGCACGGCGCCGGACGTCGCGCAGAGGGCCGCGCCCGCCCGCAGCGACCGGGCCCAGCCGCGCTTGCGCAGGCGGTCGGCGAGGTACCACTCGACGGTGCGCAGGGCGTCCGCCTCCACCCACCGGTAGAGCTCCTCCAGCCGCTCGGCCGGCTCGCCCCAGTCGCCGAGCGGGAAGGGCAGCGCCCGCAGGTCCTCCTGCCTGTGCAGCGCGCGCCGCTTCGGCTTCTCCCGGGGGACCTCCTCGGGATACATGTCCGGCTGGCTCACCTGCACGCTCCCTCGCGACTTCCGATGACAAGGCACCTTCTTACCGCCGAACGGCTGACCGTGCGAGCGTCATCGGCCCCGATCCGCCCTGACGAGTCGCGTGATCAGGTATGGGGCCCGCCCCCGGGCCACCCGAAAGAGTGAGCCGACGGCCGTGGCGACCGGCCCGCGGGGCGGCCGCGGCCAGCCGATACCCTGGGCAGCGTGAACGTGCTTGTCATCGGCGGCGGAGCCCGCGAACACGCCCTGTGCCGTGCCCTTTCCCTCGACCCCGACGTGGATGCGCTGCACTGCGCGCCCGGGAACGCCGGCATCGCGGAGGTGGCGGAGCTGCACGCGGTCGACGCCATGGACGGGGCGGCCGTGGCCGACCTCGCCGAGCGCCTCGGCGCCGACCTCGTCGTGGTGGGCCCGGAGGCCCCCCTCGTGGCGGGCGTGGCCGACGCGGTCCGTGCCCGCGGCATCGACTGCTTCGGCCCGTCCGGGCAGGCCGCGGCCCTGGAGGGCTCGAAGGCGTTCGCCAAGGACGTGATGGCCGCGGCCGGTGTGCCGACCGCCCGCTCCTATGTGTGCACCACCCCCGCGGAGGTGGACCACGCCCTGGACGCCTTCGGCGCCCCGTACGTCGTGAAGGACGACGGCCTGGCCGCGGGCAAGGGCGTCGTGGTGACCGACGACCTGGAGGCCGCCCGGGCGCACGCCGGCTCCTGCGAGCGCGTGGTCGTCGAGGAGTACCTGGACGGCCCCGAGGTCTCCCTGTTCGCCGTCACCGACGGCGAGACGGTGGTCCCGCTGCAGCCCGCGCAGGACTTCAAGCGCGCCCACGACGCCGACGAGGGCCCCAACACCGGCGGCATGGGCGCCTACAGCCCGCTGCCCTGGGCCGATCCGCGACTGGTCGAGGAGGTGGAGCGCACGGTGCTCCAGCCGACCGTCGACGAGCTGCGCCGCCGGGGCACCCCCTTCGCAGGGCTGCTGTACGCGGGGCTGGCGATCACCTCGCGCGGTGTGCGGGTGATCGAGTTCAACGCGCGCTTCGGCGACCCGGAGACCCAGGTGGTGCTGGCCCGGCTGCGGACCCCGCTGGCGGGCCTGCTGCGCGCCGCCGCGACCGGCCGGCTGGCCGACTTCCCGTCGCTGCGCTGGAGCGACGGCGCCGCGGTGACGGTGGTCGTCGCCTCCGAGAACTACCCCGGCACCCCGCGCACCGGCGACCCGGTCACGGGGCTCGCGGAGGTCGCCGAGCGGGACGAGCACGCCTACGTGCTGCACGCGGGCACCAGGACGGACGAGGAGGGCCGCGTGGTGAGCGCCGGCGGCCGCGTACTGTCCGTGACGGCCACCGGTGCGGATCTGGCCGAGGCCAGGGAGCGCGTCTACCGGGCGGTGGGACGGATCGGGCTGAAGGGCTCGCATCATCGTTCGGATATCGCAGAGAAGGCCGCCCAGGCCTGAATCTGCGGCTAGGCCACTCCAAGGGGTGATGCCTTCACCATCCTGCTGACGCGAGCCCCGAGCCCAACTACTGTGCCCGGCAAGCGCACTGCGGAACCGTACGAGCGCCGCACTATCGGCCGCACCGGCATTGCGGTGTCGGTGGGCGGTGCGACAGTGGGGGCATGCAGTCGCGTCAGCAGCTTGGGGGTGAGCACACCGTTGGCCGGGGAAGCAGGTGAGGGACACGCGCGGTCACGCGCGCTCGCCGTCCTGCGTATTCGCAGCGCCGCACTGGCGGTCGCGCTGCTGCCCGCGGCGGTGGCGGTTGTCCTGCTGGTCGGCGGTGCGACGGGCCGCGTCGCCGGCGGCGCGTCCGAGGTGCTCCGCTGGGCGGTGGTCGCGGGAGCGCTGCTCGTTCTGCTGCTCGCGGCCGGTGTCGCGGCGGTGATCGTACGGGCCAGGCCGGCCGTGAGCCCGACCGTGGCCGTCTCCGAGGCGACCGCCCCCGACCTGTACCGGATGGTGCGTGACCTGGCCGTCCGCCTGAAGGTGCCGGCCCCCTCCGCGATAGAGCTGACCCCGGACTGCGACAGCTGGCTGGAGGACCGCAGCCACCGGCGGCGGCGCGGCGCGCCGTCGCAGGCGCCCGCGCTGGTGATTGGCTCACCGTTCATGTGGTGGATGCGGGTCGCCGAGCTGCGTGCCCTGCTCGCCCCGGTCGTGGCGGGCACGGGCCCGGCGGCCGATCCGGACATCGCGGCCGCCCGCCGCTTCGTGCGCGGCCTGGACGCCGCCGTCGGCGTGGCCACCACCCCGCAGGAGCGCTCGGCGGCCGGGTTCGTGCGCCGTCCCGCCTACGGGTTTCTGGCCTGGGTCGCCAAGCTGCTGCTGCGCTGCTGCGGGGCGCACGCGGCGGAGATGGAGCGCGCGGTGGCCGCCGCCGCCTCCGAGCGGGCCCAGGCCGTCGACTACGGGCTGCGCATCGTCGCCCAGGAGCAGGTGGGCCTGGCCTACGCGGGCTGGGACCGGCTGCTGACCCGGGTGGCGCTGCCGGCCTGGCGCATGGGGCGCTGGCCGTCCCGCCTCGACGCGGGCGTGGTGGCGGCGCTGACCGAGCTGTCCCGCAGGGACCGGCTGGCCGAGGGTTTCGAGACCCGGCTGGGCGAGCGCCCGGCGTGCGATCTGCTGGAGGAGCCCGGCACGGTGGACGAGGCGGCCTCGCTGCTCGCCGCCCGGCTGTTCCACGGCGGCCCGCAGCGGTCGGGCCGGGAGTGGGCACCGGTCGGCTGGGACACCTACCCGCAGGAGGTCGTCGACCGCATCTGGCGCAGCGACGCCTCCCGCCTGGTCACGGTCCTGGACGAGGTGAACGAGCCCACGGGCGTGGCCGGGAGCCGGCGCATATCCGTGGCCTCCGGCGGGTCGAGGCGCGCGGTGGAGGACTGCGGCGAGCCGGGACGCGCGACCCTGGCCCGGGTGGTGGAGCGGCTCTCGGCGGGCGGCGGCGAGGAACTGGCGGCGCGCATCACCCGGCACGTCGCCCGGGAGGAGGCCGTGCGCGAGGCGGCCGCGCGTGAGGAGGGAGCCGGCCAGATCCCCACCGCGGGTGCCTCCACCCCCGTCTACCAGCTACTTCCGCCGCGGACCGGCCGGGAGCTGCTCACCGACCACGTGACCGCGATGGTCTGCTGCGCCGCGGTGGACACCGCGGGCGCCGCCCCGGGGCTGGACTGGCTGGACGGACCGGCGCTGCTGGTCGGCGGGGTGCGCCGGGGGGACCTGGCGTGGCCGGTGCTCCGGCTCGTGGAGAACGGTGACGCGGCCCCGCTGCGTTCCTGGCTCAGTGCCGTGGGTGTACGCGCGGAGAAGCCGATACGGCTCAGCTGACGGAAGAACGGCGGAGTGTGCGCGCCCCGGCGTTAAATCCTCGCGACAATGCGCCACGAACAGTAACCATTGCAGCGCAATGTGTGATGTGCTGGACGGGCGCATATGCACACCACCTCGGGGGACGACGAGGAGGGGACCATCGTGGTGAAGGAGCAGGTTCGCCGCTGGCAGTCCGGGGCACTGGCGCACGGGGTCACGGACCCCTTCGGGCAGGGCCCGGTGCCATGGCTTCGCGGTGCGGTGCAGTATCTGGACGACACCGGCCAGGTCGTGCCGTGGTACGTCGACCTGGCGGCCATCCGGGGGGAGCCCGGGGCTTCCCCCGGCGACGCCGTGGGGCGCACGCCCCGCGTGCCCGGCCCCCGTGTCGCGGACGACGTGCGGTGCCAGATCAAGGGTTTCGCGCCGGGCGCCTCCGTGGCCCCCGGTGACGCCATCGACTTCCGGATCACCGTCGACCCGCCGCAGAGCTACGGAGTCGACGTCTACCGGATCGGGCACTACGGCGGGCACGGCGCGGCCCAGTTCACCTCCAGCCCCCGGCTGTCGGGAATCGTGCAGCCCACGCCCCTCGCCGCCGGGCGCACGGTCTCCTGCCACCACTGGTGGCAGTCCTGGCGGTTGCAGGTGCCCTCGTACTGGAAGCCCGGCGCGTACGTCGCCGTGCTCACCACCCAGGACGGCTACCGCAGCCACATCCCGTTCACGGTGCGCGACGACCGGCCGGCCGACCTTCTCCTGCTGCTGCCCGACGTCACCTGGCAGGCCTACAACCTCTACCCGGAGGACGGCCGTACGGGCGCCAGCCTCTACCACGCCTGGGACGAGGAGGGCCGCCTCCTCGGCGAGGAGGAGGCCGCGGTCACCGTCTCCTTCGACCGCCCGTACGCGGGTGCCGGGCTCCCGCTGCACGTCGGCCACGCCTACGACTTCATCCGCTGGGCCGAGCGCTACGGCTACGACCTGGCCTACGCGGACGCCCGCGACCTGCACGCGGGGCGGATCGATCCCTCGCGCTACCGGGGCATGGTCTTCCCCGGCCACGACGAGTACTGGACGGTCCCCATGCGGCGCGCCGTCGAGGCGGCCCGGGACGGCGGCACCTCGCTGGTCTTCCTGTCCGCCAACACCATGTACTGGCAGACGGAGCTGGGACCCTCCCCGACCGGTGACCCCGACCGGCTGCTCAGCTGCCGCAAGCGCCGCGACCGGCCGCCGGGGCGCAGCGCCCTGTGGCGCGACGTGGGCGCGCCCGAACAGTTGCTGCTCGGCGTGCAGTACGCCGGCCGTGTGCCCGAGCCGTCCTCGCTGGTGGTGCGGAACGCCGGCCACTGGCTGTGGGAGGCCACCGGGGCCGAGGAGGGCGAGGAGATCCCCGGCCTGGTCGCCGGCGAGGCGGACCGCTACTTCCCGCGCACACCGCTGCCCGACTACACCGAGCGCATCCTGCTCGCGCACTCTCCGTACGAGGACGCGGCGGGCCGTCGCGCGCACCAGGAGACCTCCCTGTACCGGGCCCCGGGCGGGGCTCTGGTGTTCGCCTCGGGCACCTTCGCCTGGTCACCGGCGTTGGACCGCCCGGGCCATGTCGACCCCCGCGTCCAGCGCGCAACCGCCAACCTCCTCGACCGCATCTGCAAGCACGTCTGACCCCCGCGTCGCGCCCGCCGGGCAGGGGTGCGGGAGAATCGGGATCTGAACCGCCGATCGGGGAGGACCCATGTCCGGATTCGTCCACAAGCCCGAGCCCGCGCAAGTGCCGGGCCTGGTGCACCTGCACACCGGCAAGGTGCGCGAGCTGTACCAGAACGAGGCAGGGGAGCTGGTGATGGTCGCCAGTGACCGGATGTCCGCGTACGACTGGGTGCTGCCCACCGAGATCCCGGACAAGGGCCGGGTCCTGACCCGGCTGTCGCTGTGGTGGTTCGACCAGATCGCCGACCTGGTGCCGCACCACGTCCTGTCCACCGAGCTCCCCGAGGGCGCCCCCGCCGACTGGGAGGGGCGGACGACGATCTGCAAGCCGCTGGAGATGATCCCCGTCGAGTGCGTGGCGCGCGGCTACCTGGCCGGCTCCGGCCTGCTCGAGTACAACGCCGACCGCACGGTGTGCGGGGTGACCCTTCCCGAGGGCCTGGTGGACGGCTCCGAGCTGCCCGCGGCGATCTTCACCCCGGCCACGAAGGCGGAGGTGGGCGAGCACGACGAGAACGTCAGCTACGAGGAGGTCGCCCGCCAGGTCGGCGCCGACACGGCGGCGCAGCTGCGTCAGAGCACCCTGGCCGTCTACAGTCGGGCCCGGGACATCGCCCGGGAGCGCGGCATCCTCCTGGCGGACACCAAGTTCGAGTTCGGCTTCGACGGTGATGTGCTCACCATCGCCGACGAGGTGCTGACGCCGGACTCCTCGCGCTTCTGGCCCGCCGACCTGTGGGAGCCGGGCCACGCCCAGCCCTCCTACGACAAGCAGTTCGTGCGGGACTGGCTGACCTCCGCCGAGTCCGGTTGGGACCGTCGCGGCGAGCAGCCCCCGCCGCCCCTGCCGGAGCACGTGGTGGAGCAGACCCGCGCCAAGTACATCGAGGCGTACGAGCGGCTCACCGGCCTCAGCTGGTAGCCCGCCACGGCCCGCGGGCCCGCCGGTCCTCCCGACCGGCGGGCCCGTCGGCGGGGGCGGACGGCGTGGCGGACGGCCCCCACGCCCCAGGAACACCGAAGGCCCCGGTCATCCCGACCGGGGCCTTCGTACCGAGCGGACGACGAGGCTCGAACTCGCGACCTCAACCTTGGCAAGGTTGCGCTCTACCAACTGAGCTACGTCCGCCTGCTCCGCGCGTTCCCGTGCGGTGCGACATCCACTATAGCCAACCCCCGGGGCCTTGGGCACACACCCCGGCCCGGTGCGTCCCCGCGCGTCGTGTCGCGCGCCGCTCGAGCCCGGAGGAGCGGTGTGGGAGCGGCGTCGGAGCGGCACGGGCGAGCATCCCGCACGGGTCCGCCCGAGCTTCGCCGAGTTCCCGGTGAACGGCCAACTCCGGCTCCACCGCGCCGCAGAGGCCCTCCGTGCCGCGCGGACGCCCGCCGCGACGCCGGTCCCCGGCGTGCGGAAGGGGCGCCGCACGTTCGTGATCGGGGCCGTCGCGGGGCGAGTTCGGGGCGGCCTCCTGTGGGGAGGGTCACACCCGCGGAGTGGGCGGGAACCACCGAACCCCGGGACCCCGCCGCAAGCGGAGGTGAGGGAAACCCGGGACCCGCGGGCGCCCGGACACACGAAGAAGGCCCCGGTCGGTGATCCGACCGAGGCCTTCCTTCAAGAGCGGACGACGAGATTCGAACTCGCGACCCTCACCTTGGCAAGGTGATGCTCTACCAACTGAGCCACGTCCGCACGGCGACTACTCTACCCGATCCTCGGGACCGGTCGAGCAATCAGAGCGGGTGACAGGGATCGCACACTGCGCCTTCCCCCTGGAAGGGGGATGTTCTGCTACTGAACTACACCCGCGTGGCCCGGGGGCTCGGCCTTTCGGCCCGCCCTCGGCGTGCTCCAGACTCTAGCGGATCAACGGGGGTGACTGTCCAATCGCTTCTTCGGAATGATTCCCGCTGCCACGCCCCGGCCTTCCCGGACGGGTCTCGGCGGCGGCTCAGCCGGCCTCGGCGTACGCCTCGTAGAGCTTCTTGGGGATGCGGCCGCGCGGCGGCACGTCGAAGCCCCGGGAGAGCGCCCAGGCGCGGACGGCGGCCGGGTCGGGGGCGAGCGAGGTGTGCTTGAAGGCCTTGCCGAGCCGGCTGCGGCGGCGGCCCGCCTCGACGTACGGCGCGAGGGCCTCGCGGAGTTGCTCGGCGTTCCCGGCGGACAGGTCGATCTCGTACGACTTCCCGTCGAGGCCGAAAGAGACCGTTTCCGCCGCTTCACCGCCGTCGAGGTCGTCGGAGAGTGTGACCACTACGCGCTGCGCCATGGATGCCGGTCCTTTCAATGGAGAACGCCTGGGGCCTGCGTTGGCCCCGTTGTTGTATCGAAGTCCGAGGGCCGGGGTCAATGCTTTTCCATTTACCGGTCCCGTCTTTTTCCGTGCGACCTCTCGGTCAATTCCCCCGGAGGTCCCGCCCGCAATCCGGCCGACGGAAATTCCGTGACCCGCCCCCGAATATCTACCCGCGTAGATTCTGAGGCGGGGTACGGTGGGAACATCTCACCGCAGCACACCACCGGGAGTGACCGTGGCACGCGTCGTAGTCGACGTCATGCTCAAGCCGGAGATCCTCGACCCGCAGGGCCAGGCGGTGCAGCGTGCGCTGCCGCGCCTCGGGTTCGACGGAATCGCCGACGTCCGCCAGGGCAAGCGTTTTGAGCTCGAACTGGAGGGTCCGGTCGACGACGCCGCCCTCACCCGCATCCGCGAGATGGCCGAGACCTTCCTCGCCAACACCGTGATCGAGGACTTCACCGTGAAGGTGGAGTCGTGACCGCACGTATCGGTGTCGTCACCTTCCCCGGGACGCTCGACGACCGGGACACCCAGCGCGCGGTCCGCGTCGCCGGCGCCGAACCGGTGCCGCTGTGGCACCGTGACAAAGATCTCCATCAGGTGGACGCGGTCGTCCTGCCCGGTGGATTCAGTTACGGCGACTATCTCCGCGCAGGGGCGATTTCCCGCTTCTCGCCCGTGATGGAGTCGATCGTCGCCGGCGCCAAGGACGGTCTTCCCGTCCTCGGTATCTGCAACGGCTTCCAGGTGCTCACCGAGACGCACCTGCTGCCGGGAGCGATGCTGCGCAACAATCACCTGCACTTCATCTGCCGGGACCAGAAGCTGGTCGTCGAGAACAACGCGACCTCCTGGACCGCGGATTACGAGCAGGGCCAGGAGATCAGCATCCCGCTGAAGAACATCGACGGCCGCTACGTCGCCGACGAGCACGTGCTGGACGAGCTGGAGGCCGAGGGCCGCGTGGTGTTCCGCTACGCCGGCCTGAATCCCAACGGCTCGCTGCGCGACATCGCGGGCGTCACCAACGCCGCGGGCAATGTCGTCGGCCTGATGCCACACCCCGAGCACGCGGTGGAGTCCCTCATCGGGACGGGGCGCACTGACGGCCTCGGATTCTTCACCTCGATCCTCAAGAAGCTGGTCACCGCATGAGCCGCACTCCTCTGGACACGGTCGAGCACGCGGCCGTGACCCCCGACATCGAACTGCCCTGGGCCGAACTCGGGCTGAGGAGGGACGAGTACGAGCGCGTGGTCGAGATCCTCGGCCGCCGTCCCACAGGCGCCGAACTCGCCATGTACTCGGTGATGTGGTCCGAGCACTGCTCGTACAAGTCCTCGAAGGTGCACCTGCGCCAGTTCGGCGAGAAGGCCCCGCAGTCGGACGCCCTCCTCGTCGGCATCGGCGAGAACGCCGGTGTCGTCGACGTCGGCCAGGGCTACGCCGTCACCTTCAAGGTCGAGTCGCACAACCACCCCTCGTACGTCGAGCCCTACCAGGGCGCGGCCACCGGTGTGGGCGGCATCGTGCGCGACATCATCGCGATGGGCGCGCGGCCGGTCGCGGTCGTGGACCCGCTGCGCTTCGGTGCCGCGGACCACCCCGACACCAAGCGCGTCCTGCCCGGTGTCGTGGCGGGCATCGGCGGCTACGGCAACTGCCTGGGCCTGCCCAACATCGGCGGCGAGGTCGTCTTCGACGCCTGCTACCAGGGCAACCCGCTGGTCAACGCCGGCGCGATCGGTGTCATGCGGCACGAGGACATCCACCTGGCGAAGGCGTCCGGCGCCGGCAACAAGGTCATCCTCTACGGCGCCCGCACGGGCGGCGACGGCATCGGCGGCGCCTCCATCCTGGCCTCCGAGACCTTCGACGACGCCAAGCCGTCGAAGCGCCCGGCCGTCCAGGTCGGCGACCCCTTCCAGGAGAAGCTGCTCATCGAGTGCACCCTGGAGGCCTTCCGGGAGAAGCTCGTCGTCGGCATCCAGGACCTCGGCGCGGCCGGACTGTCCTGCGCCACCTCCGAACTCGCCTCCAACGGCTCCGGCGGCATGCGCGTCACCCTCGACGACGTACCGCTGCGCGACTCCACGCTCTCGCCCGAGGAGATCCTCATGAGCGAGTCGCAGGAGCGCATGTGCGCGGTCGTGGAGCCGGAGAAGGTCGCCCGCTTCCTGGAGATCTGCGAGAAGTGGGACGTCATCGCGACCGTCATCGGTGAGGTCACCGACGGCGACCGGCTGGAGATCTTCTGGCACGGCGGCAAGATCGTCGACGTCGACCCGCGCACCGTCGCCCACGAGGGCCCGGTCTACGAGCGCCCCTACGCCCGCCCATCGTGGCAGGACGCGCTCCAGGCCGACGACGCGAACAAGCTGCCCCGCCCGGGGACGGCCGAGGAGCTGCGGGACCAGGTCATGCGGCTGGTCTCCTCCCCGAACCAGGCCTCCAAGTCCTGGATCACCTCCCAGTACGACCACTTCGTGCAGGGCAACACCGTGCTGGCGATGCCCGAGGACTCGGGCATGATCCGCGTCGACGAGGAGACCGGACTCGGCGTCGCCATCGCCACGGACGGCAACGGCCGCTACGCGAAGCTCGACCCGTACACGGGCGCGCAGCTCGCGCTCGCCGAGGCCTATCGCAACGTCGCGACGACCGGTGCCAAGCCGCTCGCCGTCTCCGACTGCCTGAACTTCGGCTCGCCCGAGGACCCCGCCGTCATGTGGCAGTTCGCGGAGGCCGTCCGCGGCCTCGCGGACGGCTGCCTGCAGCTGGGCACGCCGGTGACCGGCGGCAATGTCTCGCTGTACAACCAGACCGGGGACGTCGCCATCCACCCGACGCCGGTGGTCGCCGTGCTCGGTGTCATCGACGACGTCGCCCGCCGTACGCCGGTCGCGTTCGCGGAGACGGGGCAACTGCTCTACCTCCTCGGCGACACCCATGAGGAGTTCGGCGGTTCGGCCTGGTCCCAGGTCGTCCACGACCACCTCGGCGGGCTTCCCCCGAAGGTGGACCTGGAGCGCGAGCGGCTGCTCGGCGAGATCCTGATCTCGGGCTCCCGGGACGGCATGATCGACGCCGCCCACGACCTGTCGGACGGCGGTCTGGTGCAGGCCGTGGTCGAGTCCTGCCTGCGCGGCGGGAACGGCGCGCGGCTCGTGGTGCCGGACGGCCTCGACCCGTTCGTGTTCCTGTTCTCCGAGTCGGCCGGACGGGCGGTCGTCTCCGTCCCGCGCAGCGAGGAACTCCGCTTCACCGACATGTGCGGTGCGCGCGGCCTGCCCGCGACGCGGATCGGTGTCGTCGACGGCGACACGGTCGAGCTGCAGGGCCAGTTCAGCGTCACGCTGGACGAGCTCCGCACGGCGCACCAGGACACGATCCCGGCCCTCCTGGCCTGATCCGTCCACCTCGCGTACGCGCCCCCGTGCCGCCGGCACGGGGGCGCTCTGCCTGAGTGCCCCCGCACGCGCGGCGGCAGCCGGTGCCGCGCGGGGTCCGGCCGCGCGGACCGGGATGCGGTCGGTGTACGACCTCGACGCGGGGCGCCCGTTCGTGGCCCGGCCAGTGGTCCCGCGCGGCGTCGGCGCGGGACGGCCCGAGCCGCCGTCCGGCTCCCGCGGCGTCGGCGACGCGGCCTCCCGTGCTGGCCGCGGCGCCGTGCGTGGACGCCGAACCGGTGCCGCCGTCCGCCGACTTCGAGGGCGGCAGCCGCGGCGGCCGGTGGCGCCGCCGGTCGACTGCGCGGGGTCGCGACCGGCGGTACTGTGCGTTCCGCAACCACCGTTACGACGAGGGGTCAACGATGCACGAGTACAAGGTCGTCAGCTTCCGCGAGTCGCTGATAGGCGACGCCATCGACGACGACAAGCTGGAGAAGACGCTCAACAAGTACGCCGAGGACGGCTGGCACCTCAAGACGATCACCTCGGCCGACGTCAAGGGCCGGATCGGCCCGGGCGCGGTGGGCGGGCTGCTGCTCACCTTCGAGCGCCCGCGCCAGGCCTGACCTCCGGGATCGGGGTGCGGGCCGAGGCCGGCGCGTAGGCTGCGGGGATGCCGCCCACCGCCCGCAAGGCCCGCACCTACGACCCCGCCAGGACCCGCGCCGCGCTCACCGCGCAGGTCGGCCATGTCGTGGCGGCCGCCCGCGGGTTGACGGAGGCCCAGCTGAGGGCGCCCGCCGGGCTGCCGGGGTGGGACGTGCACGCGCTGCTGGTGCACCTCGCCCGGCAGGTGGAGGCCGTCGCCCGGGTGGTGGCCGCGCCCGCCCCGGCCAAGGCGGACCTCGACCTCACCGCGTGGGCGCGTGCCACGGCGCGCATCGCCGGCGCGCTGGACGCCGACACCCGCGAGGCGGCCGCGGGGACCGCCGACGCCGCCGCCCGCCTGGAGGAGGCCGCCCAGGGGCTCGCCGGGGTGCTGGACGAGGCGGTTGCGCCCGAGCGCCTGGTGGCGATCACGCTCGGCGTGATGCGCTCCACGGACTTCCTGGTGACCCGGCTCGTCGAACTGGTCGTCCACAGCGACGACCTCGCCCGGGTGACGGGCGTGACCGTCCCGCTGGAACGACAGGCCGTCGCCGCCGTCGTACGGCTCCTCGCGGACACCCTCGCCGTCGCGGTGCCCGGCAACTCCGTCGAGGTCCGTGTCCCGCCGTACGCGGCCGTGCAGTGCGTGCCCGGGCCCCGCCACACCCGGGGCACCCCGCCCAACGTCGTCGAGACGGACCCGCTGACCTGGATCCGCCTCGCCACCGGCCGTACGTCCTGGGCCGACGCCCTCGCCCGCGCCGCGGTCTCTGCGAGCGGCGAACGCGCCGATCTGGCCCCGTACCTCCCCCTGCTGGGCTGAGGCGGTCCCCGCCGCGGGGCGGGCGAACCGCGGCGTGCAGAATGCGCTCGTGAATTTGATCACCGCGCCGGAGGGCGCGCCGGTCCGCCCCTGGCTCTCCGCCGACGCCCGCCGCTGGACCGCGGCGCGCGCGCCCCGTTGGGCCGCGCCCTGGTGGCCCGCGTCCGCGCTGCTGGTATCCGTGATCGCGGCCGTCGCGCTGGCCCCGCTCGAGCCGTGTACGCCAGCCGCGCCCTGCGGACCGGAGTGGCTGGACGCCGTGGGGTCGATCGGCTTCCTCGCCCAGGTGGTGTGGCTGGTCGTACTGCCGGAGGCGGCGCTGGTGGCGGGGCCCCTGCTGTTGCTGTGGATGCTCGATCCTTCCACGTGGTCCGGGGGGCCGGCGGAGTGGGCAGCGGACACGGCGGTGCTGGCGGCGCTGTCGTGGGGCTGGGCAGCCGTGGTGGTGCGGCTGAGGGCACGGCGTCTGCAGCGTGGGCTCGCGGCGGAGGCGTCCGGCGGCGTGACGCATGGGGTGCCGGCTCCGGCCTTCGCGGTTCGGCGCGGCACGGTCCGGATCGTCGCTGGGCTGGCGGCACTTGCCGTCGGGGCGCTGGCGGGCGTGCTCGCGGTGTCCGGGGACCGTGCGGACGAGGCGCACAGGGCGGCGGCGGAACGAGTCGGCGCGAAGCTCGTGGACAACCGCGCCGACTTCCACGTGGTCGTCCGCTTCGCGGACGGGGCCCGGCGACGCGTCGAAGTGATGTTTCCCGAGGACTACGAGCGCGGTTCGGCCGTCGCCGTCCTCATCGACGGCGACTGGGTGCGGCTGGCGGCGGAACCGTACGAGGACCGCACAGGTCTGCAGCTCCTCACGTTGCTGGGAGGCGCAGTCGGCGGTGGCGTGCTGTTGTCCGGGGGCCTGACCGCGGCCCGCGCCAGGGCCCTGCGCGGCGGGCCGGCGCCCGTGCTGCGGGTGGTCGCGGTGCGGTACGGCCGGTCCACAGGGATCTACCCCGTCGACGGAGGGACGTCCGGCCCCGTGCTGACGTTCCGGACGGCCGGTCCGGCGGTGTACTGGCCCCGCGACGGCGTGCTCTACGGCCTGCCGTCCGAAGGGGCGGAGCTCGTCCTGCAGACCACGACGCCGTACGGACAGGTGGTGGCCGAGGCCGCGACATCCCCGGTACGTCTGTGGCCGGGCGGGCGCCGCCCGGAAGACGTCCACGAGTAGACATGCCGCGTCAGGGGCCGGGCCCTCAGCCCGTGGGCCCCGTCCCCGGTCGCGGCCGCCGGGGCCGGGGGCCCCGTCCATGCGCGCTTCGCGGCACCGCGCGGGGCGGCGTTCCGCCCCTTCAGGCTGATCCGGACCCGGCGGACCTGGTCCGCGACCGCGGCCGCACCCCGCCGGAACGCCCTCCCGCGCACCTTGTCCGATGCCCTAGACCAAGGTCACATGCCCAGGCGCCCCATGGGGTTACGCGCATAGAACGCGCTTTTGTCGGGTTCCCTCGTTCGGACGACGCCGGAACCTGCCCTAGACTCGGTGACGTGCCACGTGGTGACGGACGACTCAACCACGACCTGCTCCCCGGCGAGAAGGGCCCCCAGGACGCTTGCGGCGTCTTCGGTGTCTGGGCCCCCGGCGAAGAGGTCGCCAAACTCACCTACTTCGGGCTGTACGCCCTGCAACACCGCGGACAGGAGTCCGCGGGCATCGCAGTGAGCAACGGCTCCCAGATCCTGGTCTTCAAGGACATGGGGCTTGTGTCCCAGGTCTTCGACGAGACCTCCCTCGGCTCCTTGCAGGGCCACATCGCGGTCGGGCATGCCCGTTACTCGACCACCGGCGCGTCGGTCTGGGAGAACGCCCAGCCCACCTTCCGCGCCACGGCCGGCGGCTCCATCGCCCTCGGCCACAACGGGAACCTGGTCAACACCGTCGAGCTGGCCGAGATGGTCGCCGCGCTGCCCCAGGGCAACGGCCGCACGACCCGGGTCGCGGCGACCAATGACACCGACCTGGTGACGGCGCTGCTGGCCGGGCAGGTGGACGAGGACGGCAAGCCGCTGTCCGTCGAGGACGCCGCCCGGCAGGTGCTGCCCAAGGTCAAGGGCGCCTTCAGCCTGGTCTTCATGGACGAGCACACGCTCTACGCCGCCCGCGACCCGCAGGGCATCCGCCCGCTGGTGCTGGGCCGGCTGGAGCGCGGCTGGGTCGTCGCGTCGGAGACCGCCGCCCTGGACATCGTGGGCGCCAGCTTCATCCGCGAGATCGAGCCCGGCGAGCTGATCGTCATCGACGAGAACGGGCTGCGTGCCTCGCGCTTCGCCGACGCGCGCCCCAAGGGCTGCGTCTTCGAGTACGTGTACCTGGCGCGTCCCGACACCGACATCGCGGGCCGCAACGTCTACCTCTCCCGGGTCGAGATGGGCCGCCGGCTGGCCAAGGAGGCCCCGGTCGAGGCCGACCTGGTGATACCGACCCCGGAGTCCGGCACGCCGGCCGCGGTCGGCTACGCCGAGGCGAGCGGCATCCCGTACGGCTCCGGCCTGGTGAAGAACGCCTACGTGGGCCGTACCTTCATCCAGCCCTCGCAGACCATCCGGCAGCTCGGCATCCGCCTGAAGCTCAACCCGCTCAAGGAGGTCATCCGGGGCAAGCGCCTGGTGGTCGTGGACGACTCGATCGTCCGCGGCAACACGCAGCGCGCGCTGGTCCGGATGCTCCGCGAGGCCGGTGCCGCGGAGGTCCACATCCGGATCTCCTCGCCGCCGATCAAGTGGCCGTGCTTCTTCGGCATCGACTTCGCCACCCGCGCCGAGCTGATCGCCAACGGCCTGTCCGTCGACGAGATCTGCAAGTCCCTGGACGCGGACTCGCTGTCGTACATCTCGATCGACGCGATGGTCGAGGCGACCACGATCGCCAAGCCCAACCTCTGCCGGGCCTGCTTCGACGGCGAGTACCCGATGGAGCTGCCGGACCCCGAGCTGCTCGGCAAGCACCTGCTGGAGACCGAGCTGGCCGGCGGCCACGACGCGGCCGACGCGCTCCGTCGCCCGTAAGCATTCGACGCAAGGACACAACACAGGCATGTCCGAGAACACCGGTGCCAGCTACGCCGCGGCGGGAGTCGACATCGAGGCGGGCGACCGCGCGGTCGAGCTGATGAAGGAGTGGGTGAAGAAGGCCACCCGGCCCGAGGTCGTGGGCGGCCTCGGCGGCTTCGCCGGACTCTTCGACGCCTCCGCGCTCAAGCGCTACGAGCGGCCGCTGCTGGCCTCCGCCACCGACGGCGTGGGCACCAAGGTCGACATCGCCCGCCGGATGGGCGTCTACGACACCATCGGCCACGACCTGGTCGGCATGGTCGTCGACGACCTGGTGGTGTGCGGCGCCGAGCCGCTCTTCATGACCGACTACATCTGCGTCGGCAAGGTCTTCCCGGACCGGGTGGCCGCCATCGTCAAGGGCATCGCCGAGGGCTGCGTGCTCGCCGGCTGCGCCCTGGTCGGCGGTGAGACGGCGGAGCACCCGGGCCTGCTCGGCGAGGACGAGTTCGACGTCGCCGGCGCCGGTACGGGTGTGGTCGAGGCCGACCGGCTGCTGGGCGCGGATCGCATCCGTAAGGGTGACGTGGTGATCGCCATGGCGTCCTCCGGTCTTCACTCCAACGGGTACTCGCTCGTCCGGCATGTGCTCTTCGACCGGGCCGGCTGGGCGCTGGACCGGGAGGTGCCGGAGTTCGGCCGCACCCTCGGCGAGGAGCTGCTGGAGCCGACCCGGATCTACTCGCTGGACTGCCTGGCGCTGACCCGCACGACCGAGGTGCACGGCTTCTCGCACGTCACCGGCGGCGGCCTCGCCAACAACCTGGCCCGGGTCGTCCCGGACCACCTGCACGCCAGGGTGGACCGCTCGACGTGGACGCCGGGCGCGGTCTTCGCCACGGTCGGCGAGCTCGGCGGCGTTGACCGGCTGGAGCTGGAGAAGACCCTGAACATGGGTGTCGGCATGGTCGCCGTGGTGCCGCAGGCGTCGGTGGACGTGGCGCTGACGACGCTGGCCGACCGGGGTCTGGACGCGTGGGTGGCCGGCGAGGTCGTGGAGCGCGGCGAGCACGCCGAGGCAGTGCAGCTGACCGGGGACTACGCGGGCTGACCGGTGCGGGACAGCACAAAGCCCGGTCCGGACGGTGCCCGGACCGGGTCAGTGGTCAAGCTGGAACGGAATGTGTTGCGTCAAGCACGACGGCGTTGCGAGGAGGACTGGGACTCGTCGTCCTCGTCGTCGTCCTCGTCTTCGCCGTAGAGATCCGCGTACCGTGCGTACGGGTCGTCTTCCAGCTCGTCGTCATCGTCGTCTTCCTGTACGTCCGGATTGACCGGCAGTGTCGACGATGCGCCCAGCTCTTCGGCCAGACGTGACAGGTCCGTACCGCCGCTGTTGTACTTCAGCTGGCGGGCGACCTTCGTCTGCTTGGCCTTGGCCCGGCCGCGCCCCATTGGCTCGACCCCCTCAACGGTGGGGCTCGACGGCCCCGAGTCTTGACACGCGTTCACGATAGGGAAAGGGCCCTCAGATGAGAGTCCCGATCCGTAGGACTTCAACGGTACCTGCTTCCGAGGCCGCACGGTACGTCGCCCGCACGACGCGCGTCGGAGCAGGGGCCCGCGATGGCCCCGTCCTGGCTGGTCAGTCGCGATTTTACCTTCTTCCGCCACGGTCTGGCTGCCGGGGCGTGGTAACGGTCGGATGTCCGGCCGTTCGTCCCCGCCGCCGAGGGCCGCGGGCGGCCGTCCCGACACGCGAGGACGCGCACACCGTACGTCCAAGGCGCCGTTCGGTGTCCGCTTTGTGAGGGAGGACACGCCCCCGTCCACTCGGGACGGGGGACGTGCCCGGGGCCGCGATGTCGCCGCGGCCCCGTGGTTCACGGGCGCAGCCAGCTCTCCGCCGGGGTGCGCTCGGCCATGCGCTGCTCGGCCAGGCGGTCGGCGGCCGCGGCCGGCGGCACGCCGTCGGCCGCGGCGCGCTCGAAGATCGCCAGCGTGGTGTCGAAGATCTTCGTCGCCTTGGCCTTGGCCCGCTCGAAGTCGAAGCCGTGCAGCTCGTCGGCGACCTGGATGACGCCGCCCGCGTTCACGACGTAGTCGGGCGCGTACAGGATGCCGCGGTCGGCCAGGTCCTTCTCGATGCCGGGGTGCGCGAGTTGGTTGTTGGCCGCGCCGCAGACGATCGAGGCGGTGAGGGCCGGCACCGAGTCGTCGTCGAGGGCACCGCCGAGCGCGCAGGGCGCGTACACGTCCAGCGGCGTACGGATCAGGACGTCAGCGTCCGAGACGGCGGTGACCTGCGGGTGACGGGAGGTGATCCGGTCGACGGCCTCGGCGCGGACATCGGTGACCACGACCTCGGCGCCGTCCTCGATCAGATGCTCCACCAGGTGGTGGCCGACCTTGCCGACGCCGGCCACGCCGACCCTGCGGCCGCGCAGCGTGGGGTCGCCCCACGTGGCCTGGGCGGAGGCGCGCATGCCCTGGAAGACGCCCCAGGCGGTCAGCACGGAGGAGTCGCCGGCGCCGCCGTTCTGGGGCGAGCGGCCGGTGGTCCACCGCGGGGCGGTGCGGGAGACCACGTCCATGTCGGCCACGTAGGTGCCGACGTCGCAGGCCGTGACGTAGCGACCGCCGAGCGAGGCGACGAAGCGGCCGTAGGCCAGCAGCAGCTCCTCCGACTTGTCCATACCCGGGTCGCCGATGATGACGGCCTTGCCGCCGCCGAGGTCGAGGCCGGCGAGCGCGTTCTTGTACGACATGCCGCGGGAGAGGTTGAGCGCGTCCTCGACCGCCGCTTCGTCGGAGGAGTACGCGTGGAAGCGCGTGCCGCCGAGGGCGGGGCCCAGGGCGGTGGAGTGGATCGCGATGACGGCCTTGAGGCCGCTGGCGCGGTCCTGGCACAAGACCACCTGCTCGTGGCCGCCCTGCTCCGACCGGAACAGCGTGGAGACGATGCCGGGTGTCTGACGTACGTCGGTCACTGTGGTGACTCCCGAATGTCCAGAGGTCGCCCTCCGGGTGGGTGGGGGAGGGCCGGTCGGCAGAAGACTAGAACCACCCGGCCCGGAACATCTTCCCAGTGTCGTGGATCACTCCCCGTGCCGGAAGCGACGTGGGACGATGCCGGGGCGGTTGCCGTCACGAGGGAGCGGGTGTGGGCTTGTCATCGGTGCTGGTCCCGTACGCGGCGTATCTGCGGGTGTACGAGCCGCTGGCGGCCTTTCCGGAGCCCGACCGCGGCTCCTGGTACCGGTACGCCGCCCAGGGCGCGGGACGGACCGCACAGGACGAGCTGCGCCAGTCGCTGGCAGGGCTGCTCGCGGTCCCGCCCGTCGCCGTCCCGCCCCGGGAGAGCGGCGAGGCCTTCGTCGCCGTCGTGGACGGGGTGACGCACGTCTGCCCCTGGCGCACCCGGTTGCGCGGCTGGCTGGCCCTGTCCGAGCTGGTCGAGGAGTTCCCCGCCCCGGTGGTGGACGCGGTGCTGCCCCGGGTCGTGCGCGAGCAGGCGGAGGCCGAATTCGCCGCGTGGCGTGCGGAGAAGCCCGAGAACGCCGACGCCCGGCCCTGGATCCGCGGAGCGACCTGGCACGTCCCGGTGCGCTGGTTCGCGCTGTTCGACGACTCCGAGCGGGAGTTCGAGCCGGCGGGCGCGGACGAGTCCAAGGCACCGGTGATGCGGTACCGGACGCCCATGGTGCAGGCCCGCCGGCGGACGGCCCGGGCGCTGCGGGTGCTCAAGGATTCACTCGAAGAGGGACCGCTGATCGACGGCCTGGTAGATGTAGGGCGTTGGCTCGAGGAGTTCCATCCGCGCTCTCTGGTCGAACTCGACTACGGGGGGCTCGTCCACGCCATCGCCCGGGACTCCCTCGCGGAGGACCGGTCCGCCGCCGACGTGGCGGAGGCGCTGGCGGCGTTGCGGGACGGGGACGGCGCCCGGGCCGGTGCGGCGTACGAGCGGCTCACGGACCGGTGGCGGGCCGTCAGGGAGCTCCAGTACGCGAGTTGAGGGACCGTCGGGAGCGGGTCCGCGGCGGAGGGACTTTGGTCCTGACTCCGACTGACCGGTACCTTTGGCCTAAGCGTGACCTAAAGCACGTTTAGGGGTCTTGCTCTTATCCCCACCCCCCATGACAATATGGGACATCGGGTCCAGAAGGACCTCTTTCCACGCGCTCTGGGTGGAATGTCCGGGATCGCATCCCTTGAGGTGGGGCTGTGGCTCGTGGGTTGGCTGTGACTGATCGTCACTCGTGGGTGACTGTCCGTTATGGCCCGGTCCATCGGCTTCCGTCGAGCTTAGACACCTCAGAGGGCAAATCCATCGGTTTGGCCGACACGGCTGGACAGATGGTGTAGTTGTAGTGCCAAGGACAAGCCGTTCGTCCTATTACCGACTCGGCCCGCGTCCGCCATTTCGGGCAACGCGGGTCAAGGTGCAGAATTTAGAGGAAAGAACCGTGTTGGTTCGGTTCTCTCGAGGAGGCCGCTCATGACCGCTCGCACCCCTGATGCCGAGCCGCTGCTGACCCCCGCTGAGGTCGCCACGATGTTCCGCGTGGACCCGAAGACGGTCACGCGCTGGGCCAAGGCTGGCAAGCTCACGTCCATCCGCACGCTCGGCGGGCACCGCCGCTACCGCGAGGCGGAGGTCCGTGCACTGCTCGCGGGCATTCCGCAGCAGCGCAGCGAGGCCTGACCTGAACAAACGGACGCCCGTGCGGGGCCCCCAACCCGCCACGGCGTCCGCTCCGAACGGCCCCTGCCCCCATCAGGGAAGCCTGTAGGAACGTCGATCGCACCGGAGTCCGCCGGCTCCGGTGCGATCTTTTTTGTGCGCGCGGCGGGTTCGGGGAGCGTGTCCGGGCCGGGGTCCGGGCCACGTCCGGGCCGCGTCCGGGCCGCGCCGGTGCCGCGCCGGTGCCGCGCCCGCGTGGCGGGAAGCGGGCACTGTGTCACGAGTGCAATTGCACATATTAAATTGACGGTCCCCCAGGAGCCCTCACATTCCCCCATGTTCCAAACTTTTCACGTGACTCCCGTCACATGTCGGAGTTCTGTCGCTCTGCGGCTTCGTGCGGTAATGGGACGGCCGCGCTCCGCAGCGCGGGCCGCTCCGCCGACGGATCGGCGGGCGCTGCCGGTGGGTGCCGCCGCCGACTCCCGCTCACGCCCCGCCGCGGGCCGTCGCGTACGCGCGACGGCGCCCATCGCCTCCCCGGGCACGCGGCCCGGGACGCGGTGCGTCGCGCTCGTGTGCCCAGGCGTACCACGCGGGATCGGGCGAGACCAGAGGACCCGCCCCTCCGCAACCGTCCGCGGCTGCGTCGGCCGTGCGGCCGCGCTCCGCAGTGCGGGCCGCTCCGCCGACGGATCGGCGCGCGCTGCCGGTGGGTGCCGCCGCCGGCTCTCGCTGACGCCGCGTACCACGCGGGATCGGGCGAGACCAGAGGACCCGACCCCTCCGCAACCACCCGCGGCCGCGTCAACCGTGCCCGCGCACAGCAAGAAGGCCCGCGTCCTTCGCTGGACGCGGGCCTTGCATGTCGTGCGGTCCTGACGGGATTTGAACCCGCGGCCTCCACCTTGACAGGGTGGCGAGCACTCCAAACTGCTCCACAGGACCTGGCTTGGCGGCCGTCGTTCCTTGGCCGCGAGGAAGACTGTACAGCAGGTCAGAGGGTGATTGCGAACCCGATCAGCCCCAGGCTCCGTCGAGGGCCTTGAAGATGCGTTTGTCCGAGATCGGGAACGCCGTCCCGAGGGCGTGCGCGAAGTAGCTGACCCGCAGTTCCTCGATCATCCACCGGATCTCGCCCACCCGTTCGGGCACGGGCCGCCCGGCCGGCTGGGCGGCCAGCAGCTCGGCGTACTCGCTCTGGATCTCCCGGACCTTCTCCATGCGCGTGGTGTCGCGCTGGACGCCGGTGGGCATCTGCTGCAGCCGCCGGTCCACGGCCACCAGGTACCGGAGCAGGTCCGGCAGTCGGCGCACCCCCGCGGCGGTCACGAAGCCGGGCCCCACGAGGGCTCCCAGCTGCTCCGTGACGTCCGCGAGGTTGGCCAGCAGGGCGAGGCTCCGGGTGGCCTTCAGACGGCGCTCACAGGCCTGCCAGGCGGCCAGCACCTGGCGTACCTGGGCGACGGTCCTGACGGTCAGCTCGACGAGGTCGGCGCGCACCGAGTCGTACAGCTTGCGGAAGGACTCCTCGTCCCATGCCGGGCCGCCGTGTTCGGTCATGAGCCGGTCGGCGGCCGCGGTGACGCAGTCGTCGAACAGGGCGTTCACCGACCCGTGCGGGCTGCGCGACAGCGCGAGCTTGTCCTGGTTGGACAGCCGGTCCGCGGCGAACTTCGCCGGATTGGTGGGCACGTTGAGCAGGATCAGCCGCCGCGTGCCGCGCCACATCGCCGCGGCCTGCTCGGCCTCGGTGTCGAAGAGCTGCACGCCCACGCTCTCGCCCTCGTCGACCAGCGCCGGGTACGCCTTGACCGGCTGCCCTGCCCGTCGCGTCTCGAAGGTGCGCGGCAGGGTGCCCACCGTCCACTGCTTCAGCCCCGTGCGGCGCTCGATGCCGATGGAACCCGCGGCGTCGAAGGCCTTGCTGATCGCGGCCTTGGTCTTCGGCCGCAGCCGCAGCTTCAGCGCCTCCAGGTCCTTGTCCTCGGCCAGCTTGCGGCGGCGCTCGTCGGTCACCCGGAAGGTGATCTTCAGATGGTCCGGGACCTTGGCGAGGTCGAAGTCCTCGGCGGTGACGGGTACGCCCACCATCCGCTGCAGCTCCTTCGCCAGCGTCTCGGGCAGGGCGTCCTGCACGGGGACGACGCGGTCGAGGAACGCCTTCGCGTAGTTCGGCGCCGGCACGTAGTGGCGCCGGATCGCCTTGGGCAGCGAGCGGATCAGCTCGGTGACGACGTCCTCGCGCAGGCCCGGGATCTGCCAGTCGAAGCCGTCCGGGGTCACCTGGTTGAGCACCTGCAGCGGGATGTGGACGGTCACGCCGTCCGCGTCCGCGCCCGGCTCGAACTGGTACGTCACACGGAACTTGAGCTTGCCCTGGCGCCACGAGTCCGGGTAGTCGTCCTTGGTGACGGCCTCGGCATTCTCGTTGATCAGCATGGAGTGCTCGAAGTTGAGCAGCTCCGGCTCCTCGCGGCGTCTGTGCTTCCACCACGAGTCGAAGTGCGCGCCGGACACCACGTGTTCGGGGACCAGGCGGTCGTAGAAGTCGAAGAGCGTCTCGTCGTCGACGAGGATGTCTCGGCGGCGCGCCCGGTGCTCCAGCTCCTCCACCTGGGCCAGCAGCTTGCGGTTGTCGTGGAAGAACTGGTGGTGGGTGCGCCAGTCGCCCTCCACGAGCGCGTTGCGGATGAACAGCTCGCGGCTGGTCTCCGGGTCGATCTTCCCGTAGTTGACCTTGCGGTCGGCCACGATCGGCACGCCGTACAGCGTCACCTTCTCCAAGGCCATGACCGCGGCCTGGTCCTTCTCCCAGTGCGGTTCGCTGTAGGAGCGCTTCACCAGGTGCTGGGCGAGCGGCTCGATCCACTCCGGCTCGATGCGGGCGTTGACCCGCGCCCACAGCCGCGAGGTCTCCACCAGTTCGGCCGACATGATCCACCGCGGCGGCTTCTTGAAGAGCGAGGAACCGGGGAAGACCGCGAACTTGGCGCTGCGGGCGCCCAGGTACTCGTTCTTGCTGTCGGTGTCCTTCAGACCGACGTGCGACAGCAGCCCGGCCAGCAGGGACTGGTGCACATGCTGGGGACTGACCTCGTGGTCGCCCTCGGCGAGGTGGATGCCCATCGTCTTGGCGACCGTGCGCAGCTGGCTGTAGATGTCCTGCCACTCGCGGATGCGCAGGTAGTTGAGGTACTCGGTGCGGCACATCCGGCGGAAGGCGGAGGAGGACAGCGCCTTCTGCTGCTCGCGCACGTACCGCCACAGGTTGAGCAGCGCCATGAAGTCGCTGCCGTCGTCGGCGAAGCGGCGGTGCTTCTCGTCGGCCTGCTGCTGCTTGTCCTGGGGGCGTTCGCGCGGGTCCTGGATCGACAGGGCGGCCGCGATGACCATCACCTCGCGGACCACACCGTTGCGCTCCGCCTCCAGCACCATGCGGGCCAGGCGCGGGTCCACCGGCAGCTGGGAGAGCTTGCGGCCGGTCTGGGTGAGCTTCTGCCCGTCGAGCGCGCCGAGCTCCTGCAGCAGCTGGACGCCGTCCTTGATGTTGCGGGCGTCCGGCGGGTCGATGAAGGGGAACCGGGAGATGTCGCCGAGGCCGGCCGCGGTCATCTGCAGGATGACGGAGGCCAGGTTCGTGCGGAGGATCTCGGCGTCGGTGAACTCCGGGCGGGACTCGAAGTCGTCCTCGGAGTACAGCCGGACGCAGATGCCGTCCGCGACGCGCCCGCAGCGGCCCTTGCGCTGGTTGGCGCTGGCCTGGCTGATCGGCTCGATGGGCAGCCGCTGCACCTTGGTGCGGTGGCTGTAGCGGGAGACGCGGGCGAAGCCCGTGTCGATCACGTACCGGATGCCGGGAACGGTGAGCGAGGTCTCCGCGACGTTGGTGGCGAGCACGATACGGCGGCCCGTGCCGCGCCGGAACACCTTGTGCTGCTCGGCGGAGGACAGCCGCGCGTACAGCGGCAGGACCTCGGTGAGGCGCAGCTGCCGCTTGTTCAGGGCGTCGGCGGTGTCGCGGATCTCCCGTTCGCCGGAGAGGAAGACCAGGATGTCGCCCGGGCCCTCGGCCTGGAGCTCGTCCACCGCGTCGCAGATCGCGGTGATCTGGTCGCGGTCGTCGTCGGAGGCGTCCTCCGCCAGCAGCGGGCGGTAGCGCACCTCGACCGGATACGTACGCCCGCTGACCTCGACGATCGGCGCGTCCCCGAAGTGCCGGGAGAAGCGCTGGGGGTCGATCGTCGCGGAGGTGATCACGACCTTGAGGTCGGGCCGGCGGGGCAGCAGCTGGGCGAGGTAGCCCAGGATGAAGTCGATGTTGAGGCTGCGCTCGTGGGCCTCGTCGATGATGATCGTGTCGTACTGGCGCAGCTCCCGGTCGGTCTGGATCTCGGCCAGCATGATGCCGTCCGTCATCAGCTTGACCAGCGTGCTGTCGCCGACCTGGTCGGTGAACCGGACCTTCCAGCCGACCGCCTCGCCCAGCGGGGTGCGCAGCTCCTCCGCCACGCGCTCGGCGACCGTGCGGGCGGCGATGCGGCGGGGCTGGGTGTGGCCGATCAGGCCGCGGACGCCGCGGCCCAGCTCCAGGCAGATCTTGGGGATCTGCGTCGTCTTCCCGGATCCGGTCTCGCCGGCGACGATCACGACCTGGTGGTCGCGGATCGCCTCGAGGATCTCGTCCTTCTTCCGGCTGACCGGCAGTTGCTCGGGGTAGCTGATCGCGGGTATGGCCCTGCGCCGCGTCTCGACCTTCAGAGCGGCTTTGTCGATCTCCGCCGCGATGTCGGTCAGTACGGCCGAGCGGGCCTCGGGCTTGTGGATGCGGCGTGCGCCGTCCAGGCGACGGCCGAGGCGGTGCGCGTCGCGCAGGGTGAGCTCGGCCAGTCGTGCGCCGAGCTCACCGAATGCGGGGGAGGGGGGCTGCGTAGACATACGCGTTCCAGCATCGCATCCGCCGCGTCCCGCGGGCGAACCCATTACGCCGGGCGTTCCGCGCGCGCCGCCGTACCCGGCCGGTGCGCTGGGCGCGCCCGTGGTGTGCGTCACGGCGTCAGGCCGCGACGGGACCGAGCACCGGGTGACGCGCGGTCGCCGCCCGCCAGGAGGCAAGCAGCGCCATCCGGGTCACGTTCAAGACCCCCGGCCGGATGCGCGAGCCGGGGCGCCGTCTCGCGCCCCTGCTGCGGGCCGGCGACCTCGTCGTCCTCAGGGGCGCGCGAGCACGCCGCGGTGCGCGGTCGCACCGGTCCCGGCGAAGCCGTGGCCCGCTCGGCCGCTCGCCCTGGGCGTCGCCCCGGTCGGCCGTCCCACCGGGTGGCGTCCGCCATGGCGGCGAGCGCGGCGCAGGGTCCGGGGAACCCCCGGCGGCGGCCGTCGGGCTGTCGCCGGCCGGGATCGGTCAAGGACCCTGCATGGTCGCCGCCGGCGCGGGTGGCGCGGAACGTACGGGCGTCGCGGTCGTGCCCGTGCGCACTCCACGGGAACGGCCGCCGCCGGGGTCCGGGCGGGGCGAACGGGGCCGGTGCGCCGGGGGCGGTGACGAGGCGGCGGGCGGCCGTGCCACCCACCGCACGCCCCGAGGGCCCCGGGCAACGCGAAACCCCCGCCGAGAACTCGACGGGGGTTGCTGGTGGCTGGGGCCGGGGTCGAACCGGCGACCTATCGCTTTTCAGGCGATCGCTCGTACCAACTGAGCTACCCAGCCAGCGCGGTCCTGACGGGATTTGAACCCGCGGCCTCCACCTTGACAGGGTGGCGAGCACTCCAAACTGCTCCACAGGACCTTGCTTCGCGCTGTGCGTGAGACACAGTCTCCCACACGTTCGGGTGTGCTCCCAACGGGATTCCACCGCGCTGTGCGAAGGACGGATCGCCGGATACGGGGCTGCCGGTCGGTGATGCTCGGTGACCGGTCGGACACGCACGGGCGGGCCGATCTCGCTGGACCAGCGTATCAGACCCCCGGTGCCGCCACGCACGCCTGACCTGCGCTCCTGCGGGGGTGGCGCGCCGTCGGAGCCGGAAAACACAGAAGGCAGCGCCGCCGGTGGACCGGCCGCACTGCCAACGCGCATGGTCTGCGGAGAAGCAGACGTATGTGCCCCCAACGGGATTCGAACCCGTGCTACCGCCTTGAAAGGGCGGCGTCCTGGGCCACTAGACGATGAGGGCTGAACTGGCCCGCCGGGCAGATCTTCGGCACCGTCGGGACGCGTCAGCAGCATATGGGATGTGCGGGGGGATCGCCAAAACGGTTTACGGACTGCTCGTCGTGGTGGCGGAGGGCCTGGCGGGAAGGACGGAGGGCGACACGGGAGGGGACGAGGCGGGGGACGGGGGGCGGCCCGGCGCCATCTCCTCCGGGAGGTGGCGCGAGACCTCGGCGGTGGACAGCCCGAGCCCGCCGAGGGTGATCTCGTCCCACGCCTGGAGTGCGTGGGTGTCCTGGTCCAGGTAGAGGACGGAGGCCTCCACCTTCTGGGGGGTGTCGCCCTCGACGGCGCGCAGCCCGCCGCCGCCGGTCGTGCCCTGCACCATCAGCCGGCTGCCCTTCTCGAGCACGCCGACGTGCCGGGTGTGGGTGTGGCCGGCGAGGATCAGCGGGACGATGCCGTCGGTCTGGGCGGCGGCGATCGGGTTGTGGGCGATGGCGATGTCGACCTTGGCGCCCGTGGCGTTCTGCCTTCTCACAGCGTCGGCGAGCGTGCGTCCGGCCACCCGTTCCGACGGGTCGCCGGCCGCCTCGACCGAGCGGTCCGGAGTGAACTGCGGGTCGCCGATGCCGGCGATGCGCAGCCCCTTGACGACCACCGACCGGCCGTCGTCGACCACGTGGGCGCCCGCGCGGCTCGCGACCGCGCGCTGGCTGTCCATGGAGTCGTGGTTGCCGCGGACGAAGACGTAGGGCGCGCCGAGGTCGGGGATGGCGGAGGTGAAGCCGTTCTCGGCGGCGGTGCCGTGGTCCATCAGATCGCCGGTGTCGACGATCACGTCGATCTTGTACTCGGCGACGACGGACTCGATGATCTGCCAGGCCGCCGGGTTGAGGTGGATGTCCGAGACGTGCAGCACCCGCAGCGTGGTCGGGTCCGGGGTGTAGGCGGGCAGGGTGGACGCCGCGTCGTACAGCCGGGTCATGTTCGTCACCAGACGGGCGAGTTCCTGCTGGTAGATGTCGAAGTCGCTGACGATGCTGCGGGCGTTGCCGACGACCGAGGGGGCACTGCTCAGCAGCCCGGAGAACCGCGGCTCCAGGACACTGCGCGGATTCCAGGTGCCGTACGCGGTGCCCGCGCAGGCCACCAGCACCGCGAGGGACAGGCCTCCGGCGGCGAGCGCGCGTCGGGGCCTGCGGTAGACGACAAGACCGAGGGCGGTGGCGCCGGTCAGGGCGGCCACCGCGGACCGCCAGGCGAGTTCGGCCGTGCCGTGCTGGACGTCGGCGGCGACCCTGCCCTGCAGTCCGCTGATCCGCTCCGGGTGCCGTATGAGGGTCTGTGCCCGGTCGGGGTCGACGGTGTCGACGTCCACGACCAGGCGCAGCGGGCCGTCGTGGCTGTCCAGTTGCAGGGCGCCCAGCGGGGAGACGTTGACCCTGGTGTCCCCGGTCCAGGACGGGTGCAGCGACATCCGGGTGTTCATCGGCCCGACAGGCTCCTCGATGCCGCCCAGCACCACCAGCCCGAGCCAGCCGCCCACCAGCGTCACCGCGAGCAGCCCGAGGGCGCCCAGGTACGGGCGGGCGGGGGAGGCGGCGAGCGAGGGTGCGGGCGGGGCGGCGGGGCGGCGGCGCAACAGGTCACGGATACGGGGCACACGGGAGCGAACACGGACCATTGCCGACGTATGCCCCGGGCCGTCCTCGGGCATGCGCCGCCGGGCGTCGTCCCCCGCACGCCGTCGGGGGTGACCGCCGGTCAGCCCCAGCCCAATTCGTGCAGGCGCTCGTCCTCGATGCCGAAGTGGTGCGCCACCTCGTGGACGACGGTTGTGGCGACCTCCTCGACGATCTCTTCCTTCGTGCCGCACATCCGCAGGGTCGGGCCGCGGTAGATCGTGATCCGGTCCGGCAGGACACCCGCGTACCACTCTCCGCGCTCGGTCAGCGGCGTCCCCTCGTACAGGCCCAGCAGCTCCGGATCGGCGGGGTCGGGCTCGTCCTCGACGAACACCGCCACGTTGTCCATGACGCGGGCCAGCTCGGGCGGGATCCGGTCCAGCGCGTCGCCGACCAGTTCCTCGAACGCTTCGCGTGACATCTCCAGCACACCGCCATTGTCCGGGACGGACGGCCGTTCGGGCAGCGTCCGGCGCGGATTGCGTGCCCGGGCGTGCCGGAGTGCGTGCCCGGGCGGGCCGGAAGGAAGCCGGGCGGCAGCCGTCCCGCGGCCGGTGCGGAACGGCCCGGCCGCCGTGCCGCCGCGCGTACGGGCGTGTCCCCGAGGGTGCCGGGCCCGTTGGGCAGCGCGGAACCGATCCCGCGACGCCCGGCCGCCGGACCCGCCCGTCCCGCCAGATCCACCAGAGGTGCCCCCGTGACCCCTGCCACCGCCCGTGCGCGTACGGCGGCCGTGCTGCTCCTGCCCGTACTCGCCCTGGGCTCCGTGACCGGCTGCGTGAGCGTGGGCGGCGCGGCCGGCGACGCCCGGCCGAAGGGCGCGTCCTCCGATGCCGCCGGCGAGGCGGGCGGCGCCGTGGGGACGTGGCAGGGCGGCGGGTTGGTGGTGCCGGGCGGCGGCCCGGGCGGGGTGGAGGGGCGGTCCGGGGTGCTCACGCCCGGTTCACGTCCGCCCTCGGCGTCGGCGGAGGAGTCGGTTCCCGGCCCGACCCAGGGCCCGGGCCGCTCCCCCAGCACGAAACCGCCGCAGCACCCTTCGTCCTCCGGCCGGCCCTCACAGCCCCCGCCCTCGCCCCCGCCGGGGCCGTCGGCGACCTCGTCGCCCGGCGACGGCTCCCCGCCCCCCTCCGGGGGCGGCTCGCCCGAACCGTCGCCTTCCAGCGCGCCCTCGGCGGACGGTGCCGCCCGAGGAGCGGGAAGGGCGAGAGCGTGAGGCGCCGAGGAGACCGAATTGGCCAAAGCGGTCTCGTATGCGTATGCTGGTAGATCGTTTGATCCCATTGCCCGGCGCCGAACCGAGACGCGCCGCGTTGGCGCGTTCCTTTTCTCCTGTGGCTGACCGCATCGAGGCGGTTGTAAGCAACCTCCGGAGCTGGCGCGTGCCGAAATCTCCGAGAGGTTTTTGCTTCAGCATGTCTATTGACACTGCCGACCGTTCCGCCATGCCCATCGACACCGACGGCGCCGACGAGGCCGTCACCGAGGAGCCCACCGCTCCCGAGACCCCGACCGTGACCTTCGGTGACCTGGGTCTGCCCGAGCCGATCGTCCGCAAGCTGGCGCAGAACGGGGTCACCACCCCCTTCCCGATCCAGGCGGCGACGATCCCGGACGCCCTGGCCGGCAGCGACATCCTCGGCCGCGGCCGCACCGGCTCTGGCAAGACGCTCTCCTTCGGACTGCCGCTGCTCACCTCGCTGGCCGACGGCCACACCGAGCGCAAGCGCCCCCGCGGCGTGATCCTCACCCCGACCCGCGAGCTGGCGATGCAGGTCGCGGACGCGCTTCAGCCGTACGGCGATGTGCTCGGCCTGAAGATGAAGGTCGTCTGCGGCGGCACCTCGATGCAGAACCAGATCTACGCCCTGGAGCGCGGCGTCGACATCCTCGTCGCCACCCCGGGCCGGCTGCGCGACCTGATCGAGCGCGGCGCCTGCTCGCTGGACCAGGTGCGGATCGCCGTCCTCGACGAGGCCGACCAGATGGCCGACATGGGCTTCCTGCCCGAGGTCACCGAGATCCTCGACCAGGTTCCGGCCGGCGGCCAGCGGCTGCTGTTCTCCGCCACGCTGGAGAACGAGATCGACACCCTGGTCAAGCGGTACCTGAAGGACCCGATCACCCACGAGGTCGACCCCTCGGCGGGCGCGGTCACCACCATGACCCACCACGTGCTGGTCGTGAAGCCCAAGGACAAGGCCCCGGTCACCGCCGCCATCGCCGCCCGCAAGGGCCGCACCATCATCTTCGTCCGCACCCAGATGGGCGCGGACCGTGTCGCCGAGCAGCTGCGCGACGCGGGCGTCAAGGCCGACGCCCTGCACGGCGGCATGACCCAGGGTGCCCGCACCCGCACGCTGGCGGACTTCAAGGAGGGCTACGTCAACGTCCTCGTCGCCACCGACGTCGCGGCCCGTGGCATCCACGTTGACGGCATCGACCTGGTCCTCAACGTGGACCCGGCCGGTGACCACAAGGACTACCTGCACCGTTCCGGCCGTACCGCCCGCGCGGGCCAGTCCGGCACGGTCGTCTCGCTCGCCCTGCCGCACCAGCGCAAGCAGATCTTCCGGCTGATGGAGGACGCGGGCGTCGACGCCTCCCGGCACGTCGTCGGCGGCGCCGGCGCGTTCGACGAGGACGTGGCCAAGATCACCGGCGCCCGGTCGCTGACCGAGGTGCAGGCGGACGCCGCCGGCAACGCCGCCCAGCAGGCCGAGCGCGAGGTCGCCGACCTCACCAAGTCCCTGGAGCGCGCGCAGCGCCGGGCCGCCGAGCTGCGTGACGAGGCCGACCGCCTCACCGCCCGTGCCGCCCGTGAGCGCGGTGACGACCCGGAGGCCGCCGTGGCCGCCGCCCAGGCCGAGGCCGCCGAGGCGGTCGCCGCCGCGGAGGCCGTTCCGGCCCCGGCCGCGGAGGCGTCCGCGCCGGAGCAGCGCGGTTTCCAGCGCCGCGACGACCGGGGCAACTACGAGCGCCGCCGCGACGACCGCCCGTCGTACAACCGCGACCGCGGTGACCGCGGATACGAGCGTCGTGACGACCGCCCGTCGTTCAACCGGGACCGCCGTGACGACCGCCCGTCGTTCAACCGCGACCGCCGCGACGACCGCCCGTCGTTCAACCGCGACCGCCGCGACGACCGCCCGTCGTTCAACCGCGACCGCCGCGACGAGCGCCCGTCGTTCAACCGCGACCGCCGCGACGACCGCCCGTCGTTCAACCGCGACCGTGACCGTGACCGTGGGTTCGACCGCCGTGACGACCGCCCGGCGCGTTCGTACGACCGCCGTGACGAGCGCCCGGCGCGCCCGCACGAGTCCCGTGATCGCCACGTCGGTGGCGACCGCCCCTTCAACCGGGACCGTCGTGACGACCGGCCGGCGTTCAACCGCGACCGCGACAACAACGAACGCCGCCCCTACGGCCGTCGTGAGGACCACCGCCCCGGCGGCTTCGACCGCCGTACGGACAAGCCGCGGTGGAAGCGCAACGGCTGACCTCAGGTGAACGGGAAGGGCCCGGCAGACGCACACCGTCGGCCGGGCTCTTCCGCGTCCCCGGCAGCCCCGCCCCTGAGCCCGCCGCAGCCCGTCCCCGGGCTCGGGGGGCCGCTTCTCATGCTTCCCCGGGTGAGCCCCGGGCCTGGCAGGCAGCCCCGACCAGGCAGCGGTCGCCGGCCGGCCGGCCCCTTTGGGAGGCGTCCGCGCCCCTCGCCGGCACCGGCTCGCGCCGCACGGGCCGAATGCGCTCGGAGTCACGGCCGTCGTCCGGCTATGCTGCGGGGTGCGGGCCGTTAGCTCAATTGGCAGAGCAGTGGACTTTTAATCCATTGGTTGTGGGTTCGAGTCCCACACGGCCTACCCGCAGGCGGTTGGTCTCGCCACCGCTGTCCTGCGTGAATGCGGCCCCACTGGTTTAGACCGGTGGGGCCGCAGCTTCTTCTCCGGCCTCTTGCGTGAGCGATGCGTGAATGGCTGTGTCGACGATCTCCGTTTTGCGGGCCCGGGGGACCACCGCGGCCGCGCGCTCGGTCAACTCCTCGGTGGCCTCCTCGAAGATGACCAAACAGGTATCAACCGTCAGTGTGATCGTCGAATGTCGCAGAGTCTCCTTGATTGTGTGGAGATCACCGCCGCCCGCGTGCGCGAGCGTCGCCGCCCCGTGACGGAGGCCACGGAGACTGATCGGGGGCAGCCCGGCCGCCTCGGAGATCCGGCGGAACGTCCGGGACACGGTGTCCGGGTGCAGCCAACTCCCGTCCTCCCGGGTGAAGACCTCGCCGCTGTCCGCCCATGCCGCGCCCCACGCCAGCCGCTCGGCGTTCTGCCGGGCGCGGTGGACGTGCAGGGCGTCCACGGTGCCGGAGTCCAGGTGGATGGTCGCCGCGCTGCCGTCGGTCTTCGGAGCAGACTCGTACGGGGCCCACCCGTCGGTGACGATCTCCTTGGCGACCGCCAGCTCGGCGCGGTCCAGGTCGACGTCCGCCCAGTCCTGGCCCAGGGCCTCGTCCCGGCGCAGACCGCGGCACGGACGCGGCGAACCGCGACGCGTTCACGCTTACCGGCACCTTCGTCCTGAACGACGCCGACTCCGATGGCGCGGGCGGCTGCAAGGGCACCGATGGGTACAGCGACATCCACGCGGGGACTTCCGTGACGGTCTTCGACGCGAGCGGCAAGGTGGTGGCGACCGGTGCGCTGTCCGCTCCGGCGCCCAACGACCCCGACCTGGTGGTCACATGCTCGTACACCGTGACGGTCCCGGAGGTGCCGCGCGGCGAACGCTTCTACGGGGTCGAGGTCAGTCATCGCGGGAAGATCTCGATCAGCGCGGCGGACGCCGGGGCCGGAGGGTTCATGGCGTCGCCCGGCAACTGGTCCACTCTGGGCGCCCGCCGGTCCCTGAAGGCCGACCCGGTGACCGGCGGGCAATCCCGCAGGTCACCGGCGGTTAGGGTGCCGCCATGAAATCCGTACTCTGGACCGTCTTCGCCGCCGTACTCAGCCTGATCACCGTTGCCCCGGTTGCCTCGATCATCGGCGGCCATTTCGTCGCCGGCAACCCGATGGGGGCTGCCGAGATTGCCATGGTCGGGGTCGTCATTGGGCCAATGACTGTCGGGTTGGGCTTCGGCGCCCGCGGCGCGTGGCGAAGAGCCCTGGGCCGCAGACCTGGCCCGACACAGCCGCATCCTGGGCGTAAGCCGTCGTGGATCATGTTGGCCGTGTTCCTCGGTTTCTGCAGTCTTGGCAGCCTCGTCAAAGCCACCACCGCCACCGAGGGGTCCAGCGCGATCGTCAGCATTGTCATCGGCGGCTTTCTCCTGTGGAGCGCGGTGGCCAGTTGGAACAGATCCGAAGGTCCCAGGCACTCCCTGGCCGCCCGTGCCGAGCGAGGGCAGTGGCAGACAAGGGAGCGCAAGCAATAGCCCGTCGTGGAAGCGCCCGCCCCCGGTCGGCGGTCAACCGTCATTCGCCGTCCGGCCGGGTGCCGCGCTCGCGGGTGCGAGTCCAGTGGTTCCACAGACGGCGGCCGAGGCGCAGTTTCCCGTCCGGCCGGAACGGCTGCGCCGCGCACAGCACGGCGTAGCCGATCAGGTAGCCGAGCAGGGCGAGGCCAGCGGGGATCACGGGGGTGTCGACTCCCTCGTGTAGGCGGCACCGGTAGGTTCCGGCAGGGCTGCTGGTAGGTGCTGGATCGCAGGTCAGGGCCCGGTTTTGGTGCTAGACGAGGACGGCGTCAGCAGCCCGTCCTCCTCCGAGAACTGTCCGGCCCCAGACTCAGCACCCGGGGGCGCATCGGGCGGTCGCCGACCCACAGCACCAGGCGGCCTTCGTGCTGATCCGGATCCGCAGCGGGCCGCACGCACCCGAGCTTGCGGCGCGGGCCGGAGGCGAGCGCGAGCGCCTGGCGCTGCTCCATGACGTCCGTGGGCGTGACGCCGTACGGCAGGTCGAGATCCGCCCGAACGGATTCCGTGGAACAGCGCCCCGTACCCGAGGTGGGAGCCGGTGTGCCGGGCGGTGGACAGGAAGTCCACCCGTGTCCGCGGCCAACCCGGCACGACGGGGCGGCGCTTCTTTTACGGTCGTGACGGGTGCGGGTTGCAGTTCTTGGCGCCAGGCGGTCGGCCGGGGCCAGGCCGGCCGGGTTTGGGTGCGTCGGCGGGAGAGTGATCGTCCGCCAGATGGTCCTGAACCCGGCGGACGTGGGCTGGGGTGAGGTGGCCCGGGAGTGCACCGTCCGCGACCTGCCCTACGAGCCCTCGGGATCCCCCGATGGCCTGCGGAAACGTCAGAGAAATCCAACTTTGCAATGGCCCTGCCGGGTCGGGCCGATCGCGGCCGCAGCAACCGAGCCGCGGAGATTCACTAACGTTTATGTTACTAACCTGCGTGTTAGTCCAAGAGCTTTTGGGCGATGGCGTCGTCGACCTTGCGGCGGTCGACGACCATATGCCCGCATGCCTCTGAGAGAGACTCTTGCCCGAGCCGATGCGGACCTGGCCGCCGGCCGGGTTCCCCTCGCGCGCCAGCGCCTGCGCGGTCTGGTCTCCTCCTTCCCGCACGACCTGGCGGTCCGCCGCCGGCTGGCCGAGGTGTACCGGCTCTACGGCGACGCCGCCGAGGCCGGGCGCTGGATGTACCACCGCCGCCGGTCGGGCGCCGCCTTGTCCAAGCGCCGTGGACGACGCCCCCGCTGTCCTCCGGGACCTGCGAGCCCCCGGCCGAAGGGCGGCCGGACGGGGGCCCGAGGTTTTCACGGTGCCTGGAGACGGGCGGTCAGACGGCGCAGAAGTCGAGGCGCTTGAGCGCGTCGTTGATGGCCTTGCCCTGGGCGTCGGTGAGCGCGTTGCCGTGGTAGGTGAAGCGCTGGGCGGCCTCCGCGTCGGCCTGTGGGCTGTTGCTGTTGACGGCTGCGCACTGGTTGCGGGCGGCGTCGACGGCCTTGTCGGGGTCCTTGGCGAAATCGGGGTTGATGGCCTGCAGGGCGGCGATGAGCGCGGCCCGCTCGGCCCCCGTGGGGGCGGCCGGGATGCCGGCGGAAACAAGGCCCTCGCCCTGTTCGGCCTGCGCCACCGCGGACGGGGCGGACGCGGCGGCTTCGGGTGCCGTGGCGGCGGTGTCCTTGGAGGAGCCGCAGCCGCTGAGCGCCGTGCCTGCGACGGCGAACAGCAGGGTGGTGGTGGCGATACGTTTGCGCATGTCGAGATTATGGCGGTTTGTTCCGCCCCGGGTGTTGCAAACCTGGTGTTCCGCGGCGGGAGTGACCCAGATGATGGCTGCCGACACTCACGCAGCCTTGAGGGAGACATGCGCGCTCACACCTTCACGTCGGTCCTCGTTCCCGTCCTGCTCGTCGGCCTCGCCGCGTGCGGCGGATCCGCGCAGCCGTCGGACGCCGGCGGCGCTCCGACGACCCCGACCCCGTCCTCAACCCCGACCGTGATCGTTCCGGAGAGCCTGCCGATGCCGGACCTGATCGGCGGCAACGTCCAGGGCGCGATCGAGCAGATGGGGCCTGACACGCGGGTGAAGGTCACCGACGCGACCGGGCAGCACCGCCCGGTCGAGGATCCGTCCACGTGGAAGATCTGCACCGCGGTCAGGAATCCGGAGCAAGTCGTCGTGCTCGGCGCGGTGTGGACGAGCGAGCGCTGTTGACCGCTATGTCGTCGCAGCGCCGCGGCGGCGGGCCTCGTCGGGAATGGGGAGCTCGAACCAGACGACCTTGCCCGTGCCCAGGCGGCGGGCGCCCCAGTGGGCGGCGAGGCGGTCCACGACGTACAGACCGCGGCCGGTCTCGTCCTCCGGCCCGGCCCGGCGCACTCGGGGGACCAGGGGCGAGTCGTCGCCGACCTCGCAGCGCAACACATCGGCGCGCAGGAGGCGCAGAGTGACGGGGTGGGAGGCGAAGCGGACGGCGTTGGTCACCACCTCGCTGACGAGGAGTTCTGTCGTCTCCAGCATCGGGTCGAGGCCCCAGCGGTGCAGGGCGCGGCGGGTCAGGCGGCGGGCGTGGCAGGCGGTGTCGGGCTCCGGGGCGAGGTACCAGTAGGCCACGCTGTGGGTGGGGAAGCCGTCGAAGCGGGCGGCGAGCAGCGCGATGTCGTCGTCGCGGGAGCCGCCGGGGCCGAGGTCGCCGAGCGCCTGGTCGCACACGGCCTCGAGCGGCGGTGGGACGAGGTCGCGTCCGGGGGTCTGGATGCGCAGGAGCAGGTTCTCGACGCCCGTCCAGATGTCGTGGCCGCGGGACTCGACCAGGCCGTCGGTGTAGAGGAGCAGTGTGGCCCCGGTGGGCGCGGGCAGCTCGACGGTCTCGAAGTCGACACCGCCCACGCCGATCGGCCCGCCCGCGGGTACGGGCAGCACCTCGCCCTTGCCACCGGGGAGGAGTACGACCGGCGGCAGATGGCCGGCGTTGGCCAGCAGCAGCCGGTGCGAGATGGGGTCGTAGACCGCGTAGAGGCAGGTGGCGATGTGCTCGATGCCCAGCCGCTGGGCCTGTTCGTCGAGGTGGTGCAGGACCTCGTCCGGGGGCAGGTCGAGCCCGGCCAGCGCCTGCACGCTGGTGCGGAGCTGGCCCATGATCGCGGCGGAGGTCATCGAGTGGCCCATCACGTCGCCGACCACGAGTGCGACGCGGCTGCCGGGCAGCGGGATGGCGTCGTACCAGTCGCCGCCCACCCGCGCGGACTCCGAGGCGGGCAGGTAACGGCTGGCCAGCCGGACCCCGGTGGGCTCGGGGAGGGAGGCCGGGAGCATGGTGCGCTGCAGCGCGTCGGCGACGGAGGCCTCGTGGCCGTACATCAGCGCCTTGTGCGCGCCGAGCGCGGTGTGGGTCGCCAGTTGCGAGGCGACCAGCAGGTCGTCGGCGGTGAAGGGGGCCCGCTCGGGTCGGCGCAGCAGGGCGAGGGTTCCCATGAGGCGGTTCCGGCCGTGCAGCGGCGCGATGATCAGGCGTCGGCCGGGTGGCAGCGTGCCGGGGCGGCCGACCACCGGGCCGAGCAGGGCCCTGGCGGCGGAAGCGACGCCGGGCGCGTCGCCGAAGATCGGGCGGCCCTCCCCGAGCAGCCGGGTGAGCCGGCCGGTGGTGCTCAGCCGTACGCGGTCCGACACCCCAAGCGCCCCATGACGGTTGACGCGCCGCAGCGCGATCGGCGGCGGCAGAGGCGCGGCCGCCTCCGCGTCCGGCCACGGCACCCCCGGCGGTGGCCGCTCCGGGGTGCGTCGCCGCGTGGGGTGCAGACGCAGCACGATGGCGTCCCCGGTGTCCCCGTTCTCCACCCCGTCGTCGTTCAGCAGCGGGTCGTGCAGATGGACGAAGATCGCGTCGGCGAAGGCCGGGACGGCCGCCGTGTCGAGCTCGCGCAGCGTCTCGTCCAGGTCCATGCCGGCGGCGATGCGCCGGGTCGCCGCGTCGAGGTAGCGGAGCCGGTCGGTCTGCGACTGTCCGGGCGCGCGGGGAGCGTCCGCGTCCCGCGGCCAGGTGGTCTGCCGCTCGGATCGACCCACACCGCTCCCGACCGGGCCGTGGTCCTCGCCGGGGCCGCGGTGCCGCGCCACGTCCTGGTCCCCGTCCCGCCTCAGCCGGTCCGCCGGCAGCAGAGGAAGACCTGCTCCTCCGGCGGTACGTCACTGAAGGCCGGGGCGTAGGTGTACGAGAACTCCCTGACGATCTCGAAGCCGCCCGACTCGATGACGTGCAGCAACTCCTCCCGGAGGTAGCCGGAGACGCGGATGGTGCAGCCGAGGAAGGGGATGGCGAAGTCGTCCACGTCGGCCTCCACCATCGACAGGGCGAACAACCCGCCCGGGGCCAGCAGACGGTGGATCGTGCGCAGGGCGTGCGGGATCTCGGCGCGCGGCAGCATCAGCAGGGAGAAGAAGGCGGTGACGGCGTCGAAGCGGCCGAGTGCTACCGGGCCCCCGGGGCGCAGGTCCGCCACGTCGAACTGGTGGAAGGTGGCGTCCGGGACGTACGTCCGGGCGATGTCCAGCATGCCCTCGGACAGGTCGACGCCGACGACGTCGAACGCCGCGTCGCTCAGCTGGCGGGCGGTGGGCAGGCCGGTGCCGCAGCCCAGATCCAGCACGCGGGACCCGGGCGGCAGACTGTCGACGAGCCACAGGCCGGCGGAGGACTGCCCCTCCTTGTGCGGGAAGGCCTCGTCGTAGCGGTCGCCGATGGCGTCGAACGCCTCGGCCTGACCGCTCCGGTCAGGGCGGCCGCTCTCGTAACCCCGCCACACGGTCTTGTCGATCACGACAAATCCCTTTCGTGCTCCTTTGAATTGTCCCATGAAGTGCTTTTGTCGTCTTCCGGCACCATCTGTCCCGTTGGTCGCGGGCGTCGCAAGGGTTCCGGTAAGGAACCGGAATCACAATGGGCGTCGATCCCGTCTCTCTGCGTATGCGGGCGATGCCGCCGTCCCTGCCGTTACGGACGGGGCGCGTGCGCCCGGTGGTACCGCGCCCGTATCGTGGGGCCACCGCGAGCACGCCGGCCCGGGCCCGCTCCGCCGCGCGTAAGCCGCCGACGCCCACCGCACTTGCCAGGAACCGGACCTCATATGACCGCACCCTCCTTGCACTCCACCGCCGACATCGCCTCGCTCGACGCGCAGGCGCGCGAGGACCTGCGCGCCTACGCCGAACTCGGCGGCTTCACGCTGACCCCGGAAACCCACGCCTGGTACGCCGCCGTCGAGACCGTCGCCGGCTCCGAGGAAGCGCGCGCCGCCTCCACCGTCCTCACCGAACTGCGCGGCCGAGACCTGCCCGTGCTGGTCGCCGCCGCTCGCCGCCTGGGGGAGGCCGAGACCCTGGGCATCGACGCCCCCGGCACGGTCGCCGAGACCCGCAGGGCCGTGTCCCTGCTGCTGCGCGTACGGCTGACGCTGCGCACGCTGAGCGCCGACGCGTACGACGTGTCGGAGTCCGAGCTGGACGACTTCCTCGCCGCCACCGCGAGCGGCACCTGGCGCCGTGAACGCGGTGTCAAGGTCACCTGGCTGCGTCGTCGTTCACTGCGGGGACGCGTCCGTGGGCTGGTCTCCGGGCGGCCACGGCGCGACGCCGTGCACACAGCCCTGGCCTCCGCGGCGACGGAGCGCACCGACTGGGCCGCCCTCGGCGGCACCGGCCGACCGGCCGTCCCCACGGACACGGACTTCCTCGACGAGGCATCCCACGCCGCCGAGGCCGCGGCCATCGGGCTCACCGAACTGGGACGCCTCCTGCGCCCCGAGGCGGCGCTGGACACCCTTGCCTTCGATGAGCTCGCGCGGCTCCTCGACCGGCTCGCCGCGGACGAGGGCACGCTGTACCGGCTGCCCAACCTCAAGGCCACCCGGGACCGCCTGGAGGAGCAGGGACTCGGCCCGGTGCTCGCGGAACTGATGGAGCGCCGGGCCGATCAGGCCGAGGTCGTCGCGCTGCTGGGCGAGGCGGACACCGCGGTCGTCCCCGAACCGCGTACCGCGTCGGGGGCGGAGGTTCCGGCCGGGGAGTCGGAGTCCGAGTCGGGTGCGGCCGTGGCGCCGGAGGCGCTTTCCGTGGAGGCCGAGGTTCCCGCCGCGGAGCCGGCGACCGAGCCGGAGCCGGTCGCCGAGGCGGTCGTCGAGCCGGTGCCGGAGGAGGCGTCGCCCGCGGCCGAGGCGCCCGCGGTGGAGGCGCCTGCGGTGGAGGCGCCTGCGGTGGAGCCGGTTGCTCCTGCCGAGGCGGAGTCGGTTGTCGCGGCTGCTTCTGTCGAGGCGCCGGAGTTGGAGCCGGAGCCGGTCGCCGAGGCCGCCTCTGTCGAGGAGCCGGAGCCGGTCGCCGAGGTGGTCGTGGAGGCTCAGGCCGAGTCGGTTGTCGAGGCTGCTTCTGACAAGCAGCCCGAGGCCGAACCGGTTGTGGAGTCGGTGGCGGAAGCGGCGGTTGAGGCGCCCGCGGTGGAGCCGGTTGCTCCTGCCGAGGCCGAGTCGGTTGTCGAGGCTGCTTCCGTTGAGGAGCCGGAGCCGGTCGCTGAGGCCGCCTCTGTCGAGGAGCCGGAGCCGGTCGCTGAGGCGGTTGCCCAGGCTGCGCCCGTTGCTTCCGTCGAGGAGCCGGAGCCGGTTTCTGAGGTGCCTGCTGCTGCACCGGAGCCGGTCGCCGAGGTGGTCGTGGCGGTTGAGGCCGAGCCGGTTGTCGAGTCGGTCTCCGTCGAGGCGCCTGAGGCCGAGTCGGTCGTCGAGGCCGCCTCTGTCGAGGAGCCGGAGCCGGTTTCTGAGGTGCCTGTTGTTGCACCGGAGCCGGTCGCCGAGGTGGTCGTGGCGGTTGAGGCCGAGCCGGTTGTCGAGTCGGTCTCCGTCGAGGCGCCTGAGGCCGAGCCGGTCGCCGAGGCGGTCGAGGAGCCCGAGGCGCCGGTGGCGGCCGAGGCGGGTGCGCAGGCGGCGCCCGCTTCCGCCGGGCCCGCCGCCGAGAGGGATCCGGGACAGCGGCCGGGGAAGCCGGCGATCACGCCGGGGAAGTCCGTGACGGCGTACGCGGCGGAGGAACTGACCGCGCTGGTGCGGTGGATCGACGGCGACGGTGAGAAGCGGTCGGACGACGAACTGCTGCGCGCCGCGATGAAGGAGCTCGGCTTCGCCCGGCTGGGGCCGCGTATCAAGGAGGCCCTCGGCGCGGCCGTGGCCGAGGTGCGCGGCTGACCGGGCCGCGCGTCATCCGGCGCGCGGCAGGGGCTTGGCGACGACCCGCACCAGGACGGTGCGGGTCGTCGCGTTCCGGCAGGCGTCGGTGATGGTGGCTGTGAACGCGTCGGTGCCCGAGAAGTGCTCGCGCGGGGTGTAGGTGAAGAGGCCGTTGGCCTGCTGGACGAGGACGCCCCGCGCGGGTTCGCTGTGGGCGGTGACGGTCGCCCCGTTCCCGGTGACGCCCTTGAGGACGTCACCGGTCGCGTGGCCGTGCGGGCCCGACGTGACACGGAGCCGTCCCGGCACGAGCACGGGCCGGGCGAGGACGTAGACGCGGTGCGCGGCGTGGTCGGCGACGTAGAGCCGTCCGCCGGGGGCGAGGGCGGTGCCCCAGGGTTGCTTCAAGGGGACGGGCCCGGTGCTGCCGGCGCGGGGGGACGGGTAGAGGAGGGCACCGTCCTCCGTTACCGCGAGGCCGCGGATTTCGCCGGCGGTGCTCCCGGCGGTGCCGGGTACCGGGGTGACCCGGCCGTCGCGGTCGATGCGCCGTGGGCGGCCGTCGACGAGGGCGTAGACGTTGCCGGCCCGGTCGGCGGCGAGGGCGCCGACGGTGGCGCCGGAGAAGTACCGGACCGGGGCCTTGCCGCCCGGCGGGATCCGCCGGAGTCCGCCGTCCGCGCCGCCCGCGACGTACACGGAGCGGTCGCCGCCGACGGCGACGGAGTCGTGCCGGCCGGCCTCCGTGAGCAGCGTGGTGGTGCCCTGGCCGTCGGGGCGCACGGAGACGGCCTTGCCCTCGCCGGAGACGTAGACGGTGCCGTCCCGGCCTACCGCGAGGCCGTACGGGGCGAAGTCGGTGGTCGTGAAGGTCGTGATGACGGGCGCCGCGCCGGCCGCGCCCGCGGTGACGCGGCGGACCGCGTGGTTGGCGGAGTCGGCGATGTAGAGGCGGCCGTCGGCGTCGGTGGCGAGTCCGGCCGGGCCGTGCAGGGTGGCCGCGGTGGCGGGGGCACCGTCGCCGCCGCGGCCGGGTGTGCCGGTGCCGGCGTAGGCGACCGGGGCGCATCCGGCGACGGGGGCCGCCGCGACGGCGCTGCCGGGGGCTGGGGCGAGCAGGACCGTGGCGGCCGCCAGCAGGGCGGTGGCGAGGGCACGCCGGTGGCGGTGGCCGGGCCGTCCGGGGAGTGGGCGCACGTCGGGCTCCGCGAGGGTGAGGGGCTACGTTTACTGACGGGACGTCACCAATGTGGCAGTCCGTGGTCGTCGCGGCGCGCCGGGTGACTCATCAGGGGGTCGCCCGAACGGTGGCGCCGGTGCGTCGGGGCGTCGGCTGGCGGGTGTCTCCCGGGCTGCCGCCGGAGCCTCCGCCGCCGCGAGGGGCGGGATCCCGCCGTCCCGGGCCGTCTCGACGGCGCGCCGTGGGGGTGTGCCCGAGGTCCGGCCCGGACGGGCGGTGTGGGGACGAAGGCGCCGGAACCGGCATCGGCTGCGGCGGCCGTTGCCGGCGCCGACGCAACCGCGCACGGTCGGGAGCCTGGTGGCGGGCAGTCCGCGGAGACCCCTCCCGGCCGACGAAGACGCTGACCACCTCGCGGTTGTCCGCGTCCAGGGCGGTCATCCGACCGATGCGGGTGCCGGGCGCGCTGCCGCGGGCCGCCCGCAGGTGTACCTCCGGGCCGTCCGGCGGACCGCCCGACCCGCCGCCCGCTCGGTGCTCGTCCTGCACCCGCGGCGTGGCGGCGGCGTGCCAGAGCCGGTCGTGGTCCCAGGCGTCATCACTGGGGCCGTGGCTCGTGGCGGGACCGCGTGGCGTCTGGTCCGCACCGTGGGGCAAGCCGTCGACGGCGGGGGGAGGGGCACGGCGAGTGCCGTCAGGGCCGGCGCACCGGTCCCGGTCGCGTCACGAGGCACTCCCGGAATTCACCTCGTCGCCCTTGTCACGTCTGTTTCTACGCGCGTAACTTGAGCCGGTCCGCCGTGCGCTGCCCGTCGTCGACGGGCAGTCGGAGCCGATAGGAGAACCCTCGTGCCGATCGACAGACCGAGCCGACGTCGCGACCGCGCCGCGGCGCTCGCGCTCATATCGACCGGAATCGCCGCGTCCGTCGTGCTGACCGGACTGCCCGCCGCTCATGCGACCCCCTCGGCCGAGGCCGTCGTCGCGGAGGTGTACGGCGGCGGCGGCAACTCCGGCGCGACGCTGACCAACGACTTCGTGGAGCTCGCGAACGCCGGCTCGGCCGCGTACGACCTGTCAGGCCACAGCGTCCAGTACCTGCCCGGCGCACCGTCCGCCTCCTCCAAGTGGCAGGCGACCGCGCTGTCCGGGGCGATCGCCCCCGGCGGCCGCTACCTCGTGTCGGAGTCCGCCGGCGCCGGCGGTACGACGCCCCTGCCGGCCGCCGACGCCGGCGGCTCGATCGCGATGAGCGCCACCAGCGGCACCATCGCCCTGGTCCGCGGCACCACCCCGCTGACCTGCCTGACCGCCGCCGACTGCACCGCCGACCCGCGCGTGGTCGACCTCGTCGGCTTCGGCACCGCGGTCGTGCGCGAGGGCAGCGGCCCCGTGGCCGGCGCGAGCAACACCGCCTCCGTCGCCCGCGCCGCGTCCCTGGCCGACACCGACGACAACGCCGCCGACCTCACCGCGGGCGCGCCGACCCCGGTCAACGCCGCCGGGCAGACCCCGGGCGGCGGCACCCCGGACCCGGACCCGACACCCACCCCCGAGCCCACCGAACCCGGCCCGGCCGCCATCCACGACATCCAGGGCACGACCCGGGTCTCCCCGCTCAAGGGCCAGACCGTCACCCGGGTCCCGGGCATCGTCACCGGGGTCAGGAGCACCGGCTCCAAGGGCTTCTGGATCCAGTCCGCGGACGCGGAGGCCGACGCCGACGCCCGCACCAGTGAGGCCGTGTTCGTCTACACCGGCTCCGCCACGCCCACCGTCGCGGTCGGCGACAAGGTGCTGGTGACCGGCAAGGTCTCGGAGTACTACCCGAGCAGCGGCAGCCAGTCCGTCACCGAGGTCACCGGCCCGACCACGGCCGTGCTCTCGACCGGCAACGCCCTGCCCGCGCCCGTCACCCTGGACGCGTCCACCGTCCCGGCCGGGTACGCGCCCGACGCGGGCGGCGGCGGCATCGAGGGCCTGCCGCTCGAACCGGCCCGCTACGCGTTGGACTTCTACGAGGCCCACGAGGGCGAACTGGCGCGGTTCTCCGACGCGCGTGTCGTCGGCGGCACCACCCAGTACCACGAGGTCTGGGTGACGGTGAAGCCGGGCGAGAACCCCACCCGCCGCGGCGGCACGGTCTACGGCTCGTACGCCCAGCCCAACACCGGCCGGATCAAGGTCATGTCGATCGGCGCGGGTGACGGCGTCCCGACCGCCGACGTCGGCGACGAACTGGCCGGCCCCACCACCGGCCCGATCGACTACGACGGCTTCGGCGGCTACAACCTGCAGGCCACGCAGATGGGTTCGCTGACCGACAACGGCCTCGAACGCGAGGTGACCCGCAAGCAGAAGGGCGGCGAGCTCGCGGTCGCCACGTACAACGTGGAGAACCTCGACCCGACCGACCCCGCGGACAAGTTCGCGCGGCTCGCCGACGGGGTCGTCACCAACCTTTCCTCGCCCGACATCGTCGCGCTGGAGGAGATCCAGGACGACAACGGCGCCACCGACGACGGCACCGTCACCGCCGGCCGGACCCTGCGGAAGTTCACCGACGCGATCGTCGCGGCCGGCGGCCCCCGCTACGACTGGCGCTCGGTCGACCCCGCGGACGGCACCGACGGCGGTGAGCCCGGTGGCAACATCCGCCAGGTGTTCCTCTTCAACCCGCACCGTGTGCAGTTCACCGACCGCGCCGGTGGCGACGCCACCACCGCCGTCACGGCGGTGGGGACTCGCAAGGGCGTGCGGCTGTCGGTCTCCCCGGGCCGGATCAACCCGGGCAGCGCGGCGTGGAACGCCAGCCGCAAGCCGCTGGTCGGCGAGTTCCGCTTCCACGGCAAGCCGGTCTTCGTCATCGCCAACCACTTCAACTCCAAGGGCGGCGACCAGCCGCTGCACGGCGTCGACCAGCAGCCGGTGCGCGGTTCGGAGGCCCAGCGGAAGCTGCAGGCCACCGAGGTCAACACCTTCGTGAAGTCGCTGCTCGCGGCCGACCGGAACGCCGACGTCGTGGTCCTCGGCGACCTCAACGACTACGAGTTCTCCGGCACGGTGTCCGCTCTCACCTCGGGCGGGGTGCTGAAGGACCTGCTGACCACGCTGCCGGAGTCGGAGCGCTACACGTACGTCTACGAGGGCAACTCCCAGGCGCTGGACCACATCCTGCTCAGCCCGGCGCTGCGCCGCTTCGACTACGACGTGGTGCACGTCAACGCCGAGTTCGCCGACCAGGCGAGCGACCACGACCCGCAGATCGTCCGCATCAAGCCGCAAGGCCGCTGACGCACGCGGGGTGGGGGCGGTACCGGCGCGGCTGCCGGTGCCGCCCCCAGGGCGTCAGCGGGGGTCCGGCTCCGGGTCGGGGAACCCGGTGGCGGGCGTGTCGGCGCCGGTCCACGCGGCGAGCAGCTGCAGGGCCGCCTCGGAGGTGGAACCGGGCTCGGCGGTGTGGACGCACACGAGCTGGTCGCTGTCGCCGGGGAAGAGTGCGTGCTCGTAGGACAGGGTGAGGTCGCCCACGACGGGGTGGTGGTAGAGCTTCACCCCGTGCGACCTCGGGCGCACGTTGTGGTCGGCCCACCAGGCGCGGAACTCGGCGCTCTTGATGGTCAGCTCGCCGACCAGTTCCGTCAGCCCGGGGTCGTCGGGGTGGCGCGCGGCGTCCAGCCGGAGGGCGGCGACCGTCTCGGCGGCGTGCTTGTCCCACTCCCGGTGCAGGTCGCGGGCCGCGTCGTCGAGGAACATGAAGCGGGCCAGGTTGCGGTCGCGGTGCGGCAGCGCGTCGAAGTCGGTGAGCAGGGTGCGGGCCAGCCGGTTCGCGGCCAGCACGTCCGTACGGCGGCCGACGACGAACACGGGGGTGCGGTCGCCCAGCAGGTCCAGCACGCGGTGCACTTCGGGGCGCACCCGTTGCGGCCGCTGCGGCCTGCGGCGGGGCGGGGTGCGCTGCCGTGCCAGTTCGAACAGGTGCGTGCGCTCGGCCGCGTCCAGCCGCAGGGCCCGGGCGACGGCGTCGAGCACCGCCTCGGAGACATTCAGGTGCCTGCCCTGCTCCAAACGGGTGTAGTAATCGGTGCTCACCCCGGCCAGCCGCGCCAGCTCCTCCCGCCGCAACCCCGGCACACGGCGCGGCGCACCGCTGACGGTGATGCCGGCGTCCTGCGGGCTCAGCCGGTTCCTGCGGGCCCGCAGGAAGTCCCTGAGCTCGGCGTTGTGCTCCATGTGTTCCAGTATGGGCGGCCGATCATGAGGCGGCCCGGCGTGGCCGGCCTGTCCGGCGGAACCGGGCGGGCCGCTCCGAGGGCAGTGGGCACCGCCCGGCCGGGCGGTGCCCGCGTGGCGTGTCCCGCGCGGAGCGGCGTGCGCGCCCCGCAGGACGGCAGCCCCGAAGCCTGCGCCGTGGTGGCCCCGCACAGGCGGGGGGAGCCGCGGCAGCGCCCCCGAACCGGCCGGCGAGCGGTGCCGTGCCGCGGCCCGGCGGCCCTGCGCCGGGGACCTCGACGGGGTCCGGGGCTGCGCCCGGCCTGTCCGCCTCCTCCGTGTGACCGTTCACCGGTGCCCTGCCCCGGCCGCCGCGACAGGGGTGACAGGCGGCGCCCGGACCGCCGCCACGTCCCTGTCCGTTACACACAACTCCCCTCAACGCGGGTGTGAATGACGGTACGTCAGCGTAAGCTGGGAATGAGGGGAGGCGTCATGGACACGTACGTGAGCATCGAGCTGGACGGCAGCAAGGACGCGGTGGAGGACCTGCGCAGACTGGAGGTGTGGCTGCGGGCCGACCAGCAGCTGGCGCCGCTGGTCGTCCGCCGGGAGCGGCCCGCCGACGAGAGCATGGGCGTCGCCTACGACCTGCTGCTGATGCTGCTCCAGGAGAGCCTGCAGGCAACCGCCCTCACGCTGCTCCGCGCGCTGCGCAACCACCTGCGCAACCAGCCCAGCGACTCGCTCAGCGTCACGCTCCGCGCCGGGGGCACGGAGTACGTCCTCACCAGCCGGGACACACTGACCCGCGGCGAGCTGGAGGCGATGGCGGCCCGCATCCGCCAGGCGCTGGAGAACTAGATCCGGAGGAAGACGGCCCTGGGGAGGTCCGGCGGGCATGCTGTACGAACCGTTCGCGTCCCGGTCGCGGGCGGTCCTGATCGGGGTGTCCCAGTACGAGCACGCCCGTGACTTCTCCAACATCCCCTCAGCGCGGGCCAACGTCGCGCGGCTGCGCGCCGCGCTCGTCTCCGGCACGCTCGGCCGGTTCATCCCGCGCACCGTGGAGACCCTCGCCGAACCGCGCACCCGCGACCGCGCCCTGCGGCTGATCGCCACCGCCGCCGCCCAGGCCCAGGACCTGCTGCTGGTGTACTTCACCGGGCACGGCTACGTCGACCTGGGCACCAGCGAGCCCGAGCTCTACCTGATGACCCGGGAGTCCACCAAGGACGGCGCCCGCCTGGACGGCATCCCGTACCGCGACCTGGTGCATCTGCTCGCCGCTTCACGGGCCGAACGCGTGGTCCTCATCCTGGACTGCTGCTACTCCGGCAACGCCGGCCTGGTGCCGCTGCCCGAGCGGCCGTTCTCCCTGATCACCTCGTCGGCCATGGGCTCGCGCATCCACAAGGGCGACGGCATCGACCCGACGCCCTTCACCGGCGCCCTGGTCCGGGTGCTGCACGAGGGCACCCACCCGGACGACCCGGTCACGGCGCAGAGCCTCGGGGTCAGGCTGCACGAGCTGGCCGCCGAGTACGCCGCCGCGCTCGACGAAAGCGTGGACTACGACCCGTGGTTCCCGACCGAGCGCTCCAGCAACAGCGCCGGGGACACCGTCCTGTCGCATGCCCGGCTCACCCGGCGATCCCGCCGCGGGGCGCGGTGGCTGGCGCCGCTGCGGCGGATGGGCCAGTACGCCGGTTTCGCGTGGACCTGGATCGCGGGCCCGCACCAGCCGCTGTGGCACCGGGCCGTCGGCTTCGGTACCGCCCTCGCCCTGCTCGCGGGCGGCGTCACCAGCTGGACGTGGGCGCACCGCCCGGCACCGCTGTGCCCCGCCCCGCTCGAACTGCGGGTGCTCACGGCGCCGGAGACGCGCGCCGCCCTCACCTCGGTGCTCGACGCCTTCCACGACAGCGAGGCCGCGGGCACCACCACCTCGCTCGGCGGCCGGCCCGAGGGCTGCGGCCAGATCAACACCACCGTCTACGCGGCGCCGACCGACCGCGCCATCGCCGCCTTCCGCGCCTCCGCCGCCTGGGCCGAGCCGGAGCGCGCCTGCGAGGAGAGCGGTAACGCCGGCGTCCGCGGGGACTGCGCGATGCCGCTGCGGGACGTCGGGCCGCACCCGGACGTGTGGATACCGGCGGCCGGCACCGCCCTCACACAGGTCCTGGCCGAGACCCGGCGCCCGGAGAGCGTGGTCGCGCTCGGGAGGCCGGAAACCCTCGCGCACTCCCCGGCCGTCGTCGCCGCGACCACCTCGCTGGAGGGCGTCGGGCGCACCGGCAGCACCGTGCAGCGGCTGGTCGACGCCGCCCACGCGCAGGACGTGGTCGTCCGCAGCGCGGAACCTCACTCCTCGGACGCGGCCCTGGACCAGTTGCTGCACCTGAGGCCCGGTACCCGGGTGACCACCGACGCCGTGCCCCCGGCGGACGACCGGGCCCTGGCCTGTTCCGCCCGCACCTGGCTGGTCGAACGGCGCGGCACCCAGCAGGCCCTGCTCACCGCCGAGTCCACCCTGGCCGGACTCGTCACCCCCGCCCTGGAGTCCCGTCCCCCCTGCCTGGGCAACCAGTCCGACCCGTACACCGCCTACTACCCCGCCGATGTGCCACCCCTGGACCTCACCCTCGTCCCGGTGACCTGGGAGACCGGCCGGGCCGACCGTGCCGACCGCGCCGAGGCCGTGCACCGGCTCAGCGCCTGGCTCGGCTCCCGCCCGGGGCAGCGGGCGCTGGCCGCACAGGGTTTCCGTACGGACGTCAGCGGCACGGACGCGGCCGGCGACACCCCGCTGGACAGCGCCGTCTTCGTCGCGGACCCCCCGGCGGGTGGGCGGCCGCCCACCCGCAAGGACATCGAGGCCGCGCTGCGGGACCACGGCGAGGCGGCAGGCGCCCGGCGCGACGTCCTGTTCGCCGTCGACGTCTCCAGCTCCTCCTACTCCCGCGCCAACATCCCGCTCGTGCGCTCCGTGCTGGCGCGCGCCTCCGGCTACCGGTACGGCATCGCCGCGGTGCCCGGCCGCACCCTCCTGGACATCGGGCCGAACGACGCCGCGCAGCGGGACGCCGCGATCCGGGCGCTGGCACCGGTCGAACGGGACGCGCCCGTGGCCGCCGCCCTGCGCCAGTGGTCCCGGTCCCTGGCGGACTCCCCCGGCGCCCTGATAGTCCTGATCACCGACGACGAGGACAGCGCCCGCGAGGAGCCGCCGGACCTGGACGTCCCCGTGCTGGTGGTGTCGCTGGAGAGCTACGGCTGCTCGCTGCGGTTCAACAAGGCGGTGACGGAGGACGGCGGCGCCTGCCTCGCGGCCACGCAGGACCTGCCGAACCGGGTCGCGGAGACCATCACCCGCCTCACCTCGGGAGGGTCATGAGAGCCACGGGCCCCCGCGGCCGGAGCGGTACCCGTCCGCGCCCGGTCCTCAGCCGTCGCCGGGCCCTGTGCCTCCTGCTCCTGCTCGCCGCCACGGCCTGCAGCGGCCCCGCCGCGACGCCGGCGCGGGAACCGGACCGCTCCCGGCCGCTGATCGTCGCCAGCGACGCCGACCTCACCGCCGGCGGGCGACCCGGCGTCCGCCAGACCCTGATAGACGAGTGGAACGAGCGCAACCCGGACCGGCCGGCCCGGCTCGTCGAGCTGCCCTCCGCCTCCGACGAGCAGCGCAGCGAGCTGATCGGTGCCTTCCAGTCCGGCACCGCCGCGTACGACGTGGTCAACCTCGACATCAGCTGGATCCCCGAGTTCGCCGACAGCGGGCTGCTGCGTCCGCTCGACCCCTCGCTCGTCGACGGGGACTTCCTGCGCCAGGCCGCGGACGCGGGCCGCTGGAAGGAGCGCACGTACGCCGTGCCCTTCAACACCGACGTCGGCCTGCTCTACTACCGCACGGACGACCTCGCCAAGGCCGGCCGCCGCCCCGCCGACCTGCGCGGCTATGCCAAGGTCGGCGACCTGCTCGCCGACGTCCGCCCGCTCGGCCACGCCGCCTACACCACCCAGCTGCGCGCGTACGAGGGGCTGACCGTCAACACCCTGGAGACCTTCTGGACCGCCGGCATCGACCTCGTCGACGGCGACGGCCGCTACATCGGCACGGAGGACGGGCTGCGGACCGGACTGGACGAGCTCGGCCGGCTGGGCGCCGCCAACAACCTCAACCCGGAGTCCCTGGAGGCCGACGAGTCGGTCACCCTCGCCCAGTTCACCGAGGGGCAGAGCGTGCTGATGCGCAACTGGCCGTACGCCTACAACCGGCTGGACACCACCCTGGCCCCGGGCGTCCGCTTCGGCGTGGCCCGGCTCCCGGGCGTCGCCGCCCTCGGCGGGCAGAGCCTCGGCGTCGCGGCGACCAGCGACCGCCCCGGCGACGCCACGGACCTGATCCGCTTCCTGACCGGCCCCGAGGCCCAACACGCCCTGCTCCAGGCGGGCTTCGCCCCGGCGAGACGATCGGCATACGGTGCCGGGGATGTCAACTGTGACGATCCTCACGACCCCCGCGCCTGGTTCTACGACCGCCCCACGGGCCGCGGCTCGGAGCCCTCCCCGTCGCCGTCCGTCGCCGCCCCCGGCTACACGACCCTGCTGTGGTGCGCGCTGCAGGCCGCCAAGGCCCGTCCGGCGACCGCGCACTACGTCACGTTCACCCGGGTCCTGCAGCGTGAAGTGCACGGAATGCTCGCGGCCCACCGCAGCGCCGACGCCTCGGCTGAGCGCTTGCACGGCCGTCTGGGGCGCGCTCTCGGAGGCCGAGGTCCGGGGTGACCATCACTCCACGTGAGCGCGGCGCTCCCTTCCGCATAACGACTGACGCACGCTCACATTTCCCGTTGGTCACAGCCGTGGCGACCCGATGTCTGCTTCTGTCCTGTCCGTCCGCATAGATTCCCGTCATGAACTCGCAAGAGTGGCTTGGAATTGGCGGGCGCCTCTATTAACGTTCGATAACGCAGCGCGGTCGTCCACCGCCGACAGGGCGGCGCCGTGCGCTTGCCGAATCCCGTCCGCGGGAACCGGGGAACCACTTCCTGGGGTGAATCGGGGGCCGTCCACGGTCCTCGTAGGAGACCTTCCTGCTCCGAACCCGTCAGCTAACCCGGTAGGCGAGAAGGAAGGAAAGGAGCGCGCCCGCGTGGCGTCGAACGAGCCTGCCCTGATACCCGGACAGCAACAAGGGTCCGTCAGCGCATACCCCGAGTGGGACACCGGCGAGTGGAACATCGCCGCCGGCTGGAACGCCCCGGCAGCCGAGCAGGCACCGCCGACGAAGAACGCGATCGACGGCTGGGACACCGGCGAGTGGAACATGGCCGCCGGCTGGCTCGCCGCCGCGACCACCGAGCAGACGCCCGCCCAGGACGCCGCCGTCGCGGAGCACGAAGCGTACGAGGCCGCCGGCACCGAGTCGTACGAGGCCGCGGCCGCCACCGCCCCGCCGCGCCACGAGGACATCGAGCGTTTCGACGCCGCCGACGACTCCGAGGCGTCCGACGCGCCCGAGGCGTCCGATGCGCCCGAGGCGTCCGACGTGCCCGAGGCGTCCGACGTGCCCGAGGCGTCTGATGCGTCCGACGTATCCGACGGGGGCATGCCCGACGAGGGCCCGCAGGCCGAGCCCTGGAACCCCACCGAGGAGTCCACCGGCCCCGTGCGCGGCCGGCACCGCGTCGCCAAGCAGCGCTCCATGGGGCGCGGTTCCGCGGTCTTCGGGGTCGCGGCCGTCGCCGTGCTGGGCGTCGGCGGGGTCGCCACCGCCGAGGGCAAGAGCCCGCTCCCGGTCTCCCTCCCTCACCTGCCCGACGCGTCCCAACTGCCCGTGATCGGCGAGCTCGTCGACGACGACAGCGCCACCGAGGCGAAGCCCGTCGCCGAGGCCTTGGGCCCCGACGCCGGAGAGGCGCTGCGCAACCGCCTCCTCGACCAGGCCCAGCAGCAGCGGACCGCCGCCGACCGGGCCGCCAGGACCGCCGCACATCAGGAGGCCGTGGCCCAGGCGGCCAAGTCCGCCGCGCAGGAGCGGGTGCGCGCCGAGGCCGCCGCCAAGAAGAAGGCCGCGGCCGAGGCGGCGAAGAAGCTGGAGGCCGAGCGCCTGGCGAAACTCGCCAAGAGCTTCGTCAAGCCGGTCTCCTCGTACTCACTGACCGCGGGCTTCGGCGAGTCCAGCTCGCTGTGGGCCAACACCCACACCGGCCAGGACTTCGCCGCCCCCACCGGCACCCCGGTCAAGGCCATCCACAGCGGCACCATCACCGAGGCGGGCTGGGCCGGTTCGTACGGCTACCGCATCATCCTGACCCTCGACGACGGCACCGAGCTCTGGTACTGCCACCTCTCCTCGATGATCGTCACCTCCGGCAAGGTCAACACCGGTGACACCATCGGCCGCGTCGGCGCCACCGGCAACGTCACCGGCCCGCACCTGCACCTCGAGGTGCGCCCCGGCGGTGGCGACCCGATCGGCCCGATGGGCTGGCTGCGCAGCAAGGGCCTCTCGGTCTGACCTGCGGCCCAGGTGCGCGGCCATCGCTGCCGCCCACCGACGGCCACCGAGCCGGCCGTGCACGACCACGCGAACTCCGGCGGTCCTGGTGACTCCCCCCGCCATTCAGGGCCGCCGGTCCGTGTCCCCGAGGCCTCTCGGGGACACCAGGCGGTCGTCATATGTCCGGCTGCACCTGTGACGCTCCCCCAGCCTTCGGGCGGGGGAGCGGTCCTGCGGAGCCGGGGGAGCCGCGGAGCCCGCGCTCCGGGCAGCCGCCGCCCATGCGGCGGCACACGCTAGGGGATGACGAAGTTGTAGAGCTCCGAGATCCTCGGCGGCCCGCTCGGCTCGGGAAAACCGGACTCCTTGGCGGCGGGGATCATGATCTCCATGAAGGCCTCGAGCGCCTGCGCGGACTGCCAGACGTTCACCAGCCGCAGGCCCTCGTTGGTGATCACGGCGGCATGGGAGAGCAGCCCCGAGGGAGGATGCTCGGGCCCGAACCCCGCGCGGTGGTTCGCCTCCTCGTACTGCAGGGCCGTCACCCCGGGGAACTCGACCTCCGCCAGGACCGGCATCAGGACCTCCCGCCTCCCACCGACGTGCCTACCCCCCAATTTCCTCCGGCTGTACCGCGGCCGCAATCCGGAACGCGACCGGAACGCGACCGGAACGCGAGTCGGCCGCGGTCAGAGGGTGGGGAGCGCGCGTCGTGGGCGCGTGGTCAGAGCGCCTCCAGCCGTACGTCCGCGGAGTCGCAGGCCGCGGTCTCGTCGGCGTAGACCTCGCACACCGGCCGGCCGTCGGGGGTCATCGTGTGCTCGACCTCCCAGAGGCTGATCTCCTCGCCGGTCTCCAGCAGGAAGGCGTGCTCGTACAGCGTCCACCCGGCGACCCGGCCGGTGCCGATACGGGTGTGCCGGCCCGTGACGTAGGCGATGTGGTGACCGACGGCGTGACCCAACCGGCTCCGCAGCTCCTGGCCGGGCGCGTCCGTGTTCTCGGCGCGCCGCAGTACCCGCCACGCGTGCTCGGCGGAGTGCTCCGCCGCGTACTGCCGGGGGCCCGGCATCAGGTCCGTGGACAGCTGCGGCAGCCGCGCCGACCACTGCGCCGCCTCCGCCTCCAGCTCCTGCGGAGAGGGCTCGCCGAAGCGCGCGTCGATCGTGTGCTGGGCGACGGCCAGGGCGTCCGGGTCCGAGTACACCTCGTACAGCGGTTCGTCGCCGTCCGGGCCGGTGTTGTGCTCGATCTCCCACAGCAACTGCGTACTGCCGTCGGCCAGCAGGAACGAGTGCCGCAGCGTCCTGCGGCTCAGCCTGCGCGGCGGACCCTTGCGCTGGCGGAAGGACGCCAGCTCCGTGCAACCCATCAGCGCGGTCGCCAGCCGTCCCAGCACGCGGTCGTCGACGTCGAAGGCGTTCTGCGCCCTGGCCAGCACCACCTCGACGTCCGCCGGACCCGCCCCACCTGGTCGCGCGTTCCCCATGCGGTCCTCCTGCTCACGGCATTCCCCGCACACCACTGCGAGCACTCAGAGTAGCGACATCAATGCGCTGCGCGTCGAGTCTCCGGAAAAATGGTGCACGCCCGCCCGTAGGAGGCGCGTAAGCCGCGAAACGCACGCCCCCTGCTGTCACTATGCGCCCATGCGCGCACTCTTCGTAGGCCTCTGCACCTTGGACGTCGTCACGCTCGTCGACCACGTCCCCGCCCCGAACGAGAAGCTCACCGCCCGCGCCCAGACCGTCGCCGCCGGCGGCCCCGCCACGGGCGCCGCCGCCACCTTCGCCCACCTCGGCGGCGAGGCCGTACTGCTGACCGCCTTCGGCGGCCATCCCCTCGCCGGCACGATCGACGCCGACCTCGCGGCCCTCGGCGTCGACGTCATCAACCTCACCGCGGACTCACCCGAACCCCCCGCGGTCTCGGCGATCCTGGTCACCGCGGGCACCGGCGACCGGGCGGTCGCCTCGACCAACGCGGCCCCGGGGGCCGCCGTGTCCCCGCCCGGAGACCTCTCCGTCCTCGTCGGCGACGCGGATGTCGTCCTGGTCGACGCCCACCACCCCGCCCTCGCCGTACCCGCCGCCCGCCTCGCCCGCGCCGCCGGGGTCCCCACCCTCCTCGACGCGGGCAGCTGGCGCCCCGCCACACCCGCGCTGCTCCCCTACGTGGACGTCGCCGTCTGCTCGGCCGACTTCCGCCCCCCGGGAACCGCCACCCCGGCCGAGGTCCTCGCCTTCCTCCGCGACGCCGGGGTGCGCTGGACCGCCGTCACCCGGGGACCGGCCCCGATCATCCGGCCCGACGGGCAGATCCCCGTCCCCGCCATCACGTCCGTCGTCGACACGCTCGGCGCCGGCGACGTCCTCCACGGCGCCCTCGCCCACCACCTCGCCGCCCACGTCACGACCCGCCTCACCCCGTCCGGCTTCGACGCCGCCCTGCACCGCGCCGCCACGATCGCCTCCCGCTCCTGCGCCACCTTCGGCACCCGCGCGTGGATGCGCCCGTAAGGGAACCGCGGGTCAGGACCGCCCGCGGCCTTTGGTCTTGTTGGCGAGCAACGAGAACAAGATCGCGCCAACAACTAGCACGAGCCAACCGACCGCCGACTCGGACACATTCATCTGGGTTTCTTTCGGCAGTAGTGACAAGCCGCCGAGGACAATGAACGTTGCGAACATGTAGCTGAGCCCGGCCATCAGCAGCCAACGCAGCAGTCGGCTCGTTCGTACGTTCGGCGACTTATCGGTCATGGGGTTCCGCCTCGCTCATTTGACGATGTTGTGGCACTGGGTTCCGCGCTTCTGGCCGCTGGCAAAGAAGTCAGCGCATGCTTTCCCGTAGTGCTTCAACGTCCGCCTAGAGTCATCGACACGCCCTACGGACTTCATGAAAGTGCACGAGTGGTGCAGGGGACCCTGCCGAATGAGGTACGTCTTGCCGTCAGTGTCCGCATAGCGCCAGTCGATTCGCCAGTTGCACCACTTTCCGCCTGCGGAGTCCGCGCCGAAGATGTCTTGGACGGAAGCTTCTTCCCTCGTGATGTTCAGGCCGTTTCCCCTGATGACGTGGCCGATCGTGGCACCCGGAGCGCAGAGCTGCACACCTTTGACATCGAAGCAGAAGCTGCCCACCTTGCCGTATCCGACAGCGGTAGCCGAAGCTGGCGAAGCGGCAGCCACGAGAGCGGTGACTGCCGTCGACGTCAAAGCGACCCACTGCCTGGCTCGTCCCCCGAAGACGCGCCGTGCAGGGAAGGTGTGGTTGCGGCTCATCTGGCACTCCGATGGTTGTTGCCTGCGTACGCATCGGAAACGCATCCCTCGCGTGACGGATACTTGGTGTTGCGTGCCGGTGACACAAGGTCGCTCGGGGGAGTGGTGCAGGAACCTTAAAGCATCAGTTGGGCAACAGAGTCGGGCCGTCAGCCTGCGGCGATGGCCGAGTAGGTCCAGACGTCCGCCGGTAGTTGGTGATGGAGGCGCCAGACGATGGCCATGGGCTTGCTGCCCTTGTGCTCCACGTAATCCGCCGGGCCGAGGAGCATCCAGGGCTGGGGGCCGCCTATGTCCGTGTTCTTGTAGCGGCGGACGAAGAGCAGGACGTGACTACCGCGCGCGCGGTGCTGCTGGTAACGGAGCCCTGTGGGGGATGTGCTGGAGGTCTGGTTCTGGGACTCCCAGTGGAACTCCGTGTCGTTGCGGGCGTAGTCGTGATACCGCGTCTGCGGGGAGAAGTCCTTCTCGTCCTTCTCCAGCGTGATGAACAGCGCGTCCGTCCCGATCGACTCGCACCACTTCACGCCCTCCCGGAAGTGCCCGGGCAGGGAGCCGCCGAGGGAGGACTGCCGAAGGGCCGGGAGGATCTCCTCACGGCTGTAGGAGGCGTGGATCGTCAGAGGCAGTTCGCCGAGTGCCCCGTCCAGCGGGATGGGCACGTGGTCGGTGCGGTCCAGGCCGTGGGCGAGTACCTGGCGGAGTTCGTCGCGGACGTGGGGCTGGGCGTGGAGGGCGTCCAGGCCGTCCTGGTAGGTGGGGAAGCCGTTGCCCAGCGGCCACAGGGAGAAGAAGAGCATGCGCGCGTATCCCTGGCCGCGAGGGTCGAGTTCGTCGAACGCGGGGGCGTCGTCGGCGAGCACCCGCAGGTAGGCCGCGATCCGCTCCGGGTCGTCGACGTGGAGGAACGCCGGGACGCGCTTGAGGAGAGCGGCCTCACCACCGGGGTGGGTGGCGGGCAGCAGTCCGGCACGGCGGAGCAGGCCCGTCCACGAGTTGCCGCCGCGGTAGATCTCCCTGATCCCGCGCCGGCTCTCCGCGAGGTACTCCGCGAGCGTGCCGCTCGCGTACGCGCCGACCTCGCGCGCCAACTGGGTGACGTTGACGTTGATCTGGCTGCGGATGTTGTCGATGACGAGCTTTTTGGCCTTGGGCTCAAGGATGATCTGGCAGCCGGAGGGAAGCTGCGGAAAGTCGTGCTCGATGTTGTGCAGCAGTCGGTTGCGTGTGTGGTTGGTGAGTGCGCGGAACTGCTCCTCGAAGCGGAACTCCTTGCGGTGCTGCCCGATGAAGTCGAGGACCGTCAGGACGGCCTTGCCTTCGCTGCGGCGCAGGCCGCGCCCCAACTGCTGCAGGAACACCGTCGCGCTGGACGTGGGCCGCAGGAGCAGCAGTGTGTCGACGTCGGGGATGTCCAGCCCCTCATTGAGCAGGTCGACCGAGAACAGGATCTGCAGGGTTCCGGCCCGCAGCCCCTCGAGGGCGGCCTGCCGTTCGTTCCGGGGCGTTGACCCTGACAGCGCCTTCGCTTCGAGGCCGGCCCGGCAGAAGAAGTCGGCCATGAACTCGGCGTGCGCCACGGACACGCAGAATCCCAGCGCCCTCATGGAGCCGGGGTCGGTGACCTTGTCGTGGACGGCCTGGACGATGAGGCGTGCGCGGGCGTCGTTGCCGGTGAAGAGGTTGTCCAGCCCGGTGTGGTCGTAGGCGCCCGCCTTCCACGCGACGGCGCTCATGTCGGTGTTGTCGGTGATGCCGAAGTAGTGGAAAGGGCTCAGGAGGTCGTTCTCGAGCGCCTCCCACAGCCGCATCTCGGCGGCGATGCGGCCGTCGAAGAACTCGTCGTGGACCTTGCGGCCGTCCATGCGCTCGGGGGTCGCCGTGAGGCCCAGCAGCTCCCGTGGAGCGAAGTGCTCGATGATCTTCCGGTAGGTCGGGGAGACGCCGTGGTGGAACTCGTCGATCACGACGACGTCGAAGTGGTCGGGCGCGAAGCGGTCGAGGGACTGTGCGGTGAGGGACTGGACGCTCGCGAAGACGTGTGTCCAGTCCTCAGGAATCTCTCCGCCGACCAGGAGTTCCCCGAAGTTCGCGTCGACGAGCACGTCCTGGTAGGTGCGCAGGGACTGCTCGAGTATCTCCTTGCGGTGCGCGACGAACAGCAGCTTCAGGTCGCGGCCGAGCTTTCCTCGCAGGTGCTTGTAGTCGAGAGCCGCCATGACCGTCTTGCCCGTGCCCGTGGCGGCCACCAGGAGGTTCCGATGCCGGTCGTGGACCTCGCGCTCCACTTCGAGCCGCTCCAGCATGTCGCGCTGGTGCGGGTAGGGGCGGACCTCGAGACCCGACAGGCTGAGCTTGTGTCTGCCCGACGCGCTCCCACCGCCGCCCGCCGTGGCGAGTGCCTCGTCGAGCCGGCGGGCGTCCTGGTCGGGGTCGTACGACTCGAACGCCGGATCGCTCCAGTAGGCATCGAAGGTCGCCTCGAACTTGCGCAGGACGCTGGGCGTGGCGACTGACGACAGCCGTACGTTCCATTCGAGGCCGTCCAGCAGAGCGGCCTTGGAAAGGTTCGAACTTCCCACGTAGGCCGTGTCGTAACCGGTGTCGCGCCGGAAGAGCCACGCCTTCGCGTGCAGCCGGGTGGAGCGCAACTCGTAGTTGACCTTCACCTCGGCGTCGAACTCCTGGACGAGCCGGTCCAGGGCACGGCGCTCCGTGGCGCCGACATACGTCGTGGTGATGACGCGGATGGGCACGCCCCGCGCGTGCGCTGCGCGGAGGGCCTGCTCCAGGACCCGCAGGCCGTGCCACTTGACGAACGCGCAGAGCAGGTCGACGCGGTCAGCGGTCGCCAGTTCGGCACGGAGTTCGTAACCGAGGCTGGGGTCCTCGGGGGAGTTCGTGATCAGGGCGGTCTCGGAGAGGGGGGTCGCCGGGCGGATCGCGTAGACGCCCTCGGCCTCACGTTCGGCCAGTGCCAGCAACTGCCGAGGCCCGTCGGAGATGAGGTCGGTCGCCTGTCGGGCGCCCTCGATGGAGTTCATCGACTCGAGGACGAGGTTGGCGGCGACCACCTGTTCGGCCGCCGTCAGTCCGGCGAGGACGCGTTCGACGGTGCCGGCGATGTGCCGGGACAGCACGTGCGGGGCCGACTCACTTCCGACCACCTCGTCAACGGCGTTCCACCCCTCGGCCCCGAGCGCCTTGATGCGCTGCTCGAGCCCGTCGGTGATGAGCCTCTCGTACAGCCCCGGCACGGGATCGAGGTTCGGATTCGTCATGTAGGCCCCCCTGAGGCGAATCGGCGCGTCCCAGTTCTAACAGGCGTGGCCGACAGGTGTGGCGCGCGGTGCGCGGCCGGGACGCTCCGCCGGGCGGAGCATGGGGCCATGAGGGAGAGCGAGACGCCGGTCACGGACGGGTTCGAGCGGGCGATGGAGGCGTTGCGGAGGGCGCCGTACGGGAAGGTGGACGAGGCGCTGTGGGAGGTGGAGGGGAGCGCGCTGCGGGAGGCGCGCCGGCACCTGGAGGCGTGGGAGCGGGTGGTGCGGGGGCTGGAGGAGGGGCGGGGGGCCGCGCGTGGGGATCTGGCGTGCCGGGACGGGGTCGCGGGGCTGGTGCGCGGGCTGCCGGGGCCGGTGGCGGAGTTGTTCGGCGAGTCGCTGGGGGAGGTGGACGGCCGGTTCATGGAGCTGACGGTGGAGGACGTGGCGGCACCGGGCGGCGAGGGCGGCTGGTGGTGGGGGCGGCGGCCGCGCACCGGGTGGGCCTGACAGTGGGCGCGGGCACACTGGAGGCATGTGCCGAAGCATCAAGACCCTTCGCCCGCCGATGACACCCGAGGTCGGCGAAGAGGACATCCGGGCCGCGGCCCTGCAGTACGTGCGGAAGATCTCCGGGTTCCGGGCGCCGGCCGCGCACAACCGGGAGGCGTTCGAGGAGGCGGTGGACGCGGTCGCCGCGGCCACACGCGAACTTCTGGCCGGGATCCAGGTCAGGGGTCAGCGGACCTTGTGACCGGGGCGTGGGTCTCGCGGCAGCGTGACGCCGAGTAGTGTCGCGATGACGGTAAGTTGTGGGCTGCTCGAACCAGTCCGCCGTTGTACCGAGGTGTGCCATGACCGTTGTCCGTAGGGCCCTTGTCGTCACCGCGCTGACCGCCGTGCTGCTGGCCAGCGCCGTCGTGTGCCAGTCGGCGGAATGACGCCGGCGGCCGCTGGGGCGGGCCGGGGCCCGTCAGTCGGCGCGCGCTGGGCGACTGGTCGTCCGTCACGGCCCGTGTGAGGAAGAGCGCGAAGCCGCGGGCGGGGTCGGCTCCGTACCGCCCGCGGGAGTCGGCGGGGCGGTCGACGGGTGCGCCGGAGTCGCATCGTGCTCCCCGTCCCGCGGCGCGCGTGGAGCGGGCCCGCAGGTGCCACCCTGTCCGCCGCCGCCCCAGTCGGGCACCGGCCGGGAGCGCCTGCTGCCGCCGTCGTCACTGTCCGGCACCCAGCTGACGGCCATGGCGCCGCCGGTGACGCCCAGCAGGAAGCCGATCAGGAATCCGCCGAAGTTGGACAGCAGCAGCGAGGCGACGGAGAAGAGCAGTGTCGCGATGCCTGCGAGGGCGCGGTGGCGCGGGGCCCTCCACAGGGTGAGCCCCAGGACGATCAGGAAGACGCCCACGAGCAGCCCGAAGACACCCGCGATGCCCTGGTGGCCCAGGAGGGACGGCGGGGCGAGCGGGACGGAGAGGATCTCCACCCCGGCCAGCAGGGTCCACCACCCGGCCCAGAAGGGCCGGCCGCGCCGCCAGGCGCGGAAGCGGGACCGGAAGGCGCCGGTGCGGCTCAGCATGCCGGCAGGGGGCGGAGTCGGTCACCGCTGGAGCGGCCGGTGCCGGCGCCCGCGGCAGCGGCCCGGGACGTGACGGGCCGGGACCCGGTGGGCTCGGTGGTCAGCACGTCCGGTCAACCGTCGGAGCGTGTGAGCGGTCGCTCGGTGGTGGCCGGCAATCACCCCCACGGTCGTACGCACTCGCCCACTCGGGTCATAAGCAGGGGTCGCGGCGGGGGACACCCATGTCACTCGGACACCGGGGCCACCCGGACACCGGGGTCAGCGGTGGGGGTCGCCCGGGGGGCCCTCGTGGGGGGCGTCGGGCCGCGGAGCCCACGCCTGCTGCGGCGGCACCTGCGGGAGGCCCGGGCCCCACGGCTGCTGGGGCTGTCGCGGCCACCCCTGAGGCCGGGGCCATGCCTGGGACTGCGGCCACGCCTGTTGCGGCCATGCCTGGGGCTGTCGCGGCCCCCCCTGAGGCCGGGGCCACGCCTGGGGCTGCGGCCGCGCCTGAGGCCCGGGCCACCCCTGGGGCTGCCCGTACGGCGGGACCTGCGGGTACGGTCCGTACGGCGCTCCCGGCGGGGGTGCCGCCCAGGTGTACACGGGAGGGAACGCGGGCCGGATGGCGTGGGCCGCGTAGGCGAGGGCGGGCCGGGCGACGGCCTTGCGCTCCCACAGGTGGTGCAGCAGCTCCTGCTCCCGGGCCTGGAAGTCGGCGCCGGCGGCCCCTCGGCTCGCACGGGCGCGCAGGAAGGCGAGCGAGGTCGCGAAGGACACGTACTCGCGGACGGTGCGGGCGGCCTCCTTGCCCTGGGCGCCGAGTGCGGCGGAGCGGGCGAGGCCGCGCCCTCTCATGGAGCCGATGGCGGTGGCCTCGGGCGGGCTGAGCCAGCCGGCCGCGGCGTACGGCGGCAACTGGGTGCGGATGGTCTTCAGCTCGTTCGATCGGGACCAGACGGCGAGCCAGACCAGCAGGCCGAAGAGCGGGATCATCAGCGTCGCGTAGACGGCGAGGAAGCCGAGCGGGCTGAACGAGGCGGAGCCGTTCCAGGTGCCGTGCAGGACCATCGCGAGCAGCCAGCCGCCCAGCGGGGCCAGCCAGCGGCGGGCCCGGCCGGGGCGGGAGGTGGCGGCGATGGCGAAGCCGATGCCGGTGAGCGAGGTGAACAGGGGGTGCGCGAACGGTGTCATCACGATCCGCACGACGAACGTCGCCGCGGTCGTGCCCAGTCCGCCGCCGGTGCCGTAGGACTGGTCCTCGGCGAAGCCGGAGCCCAGGTAGAGGATGTTCTCGGTGAACGCGAAGCCGGTGGCGGTGAGCCCGGCGATGACGACCCCGTCGACGATCCCGGTGAAGTCGCGGCGGCGGAAGAGGAAGAGCAGCAGGACGGCGGCGCCCTTGGCGCTCTCCTCGACGACGGGCGCGACGAAGGTGGCGCCCCAGATGTCGCTCTGCGAGTCGCTGGCCGTGAAGGTCGTCGCGAGCAGTTCGGTCGCGTAGTGGTTGGCGAGGATGGCGACCAGGGTGGCGGCGCACGCGCCCCAGGCGAAGGCGAAGACCGCGTCGCGCAGGGGGGTCGGCTCGACCCGGTCCAGCCACAGGAAGGCCCCGCCGAGGATCGGGACCGGCAGGACGGCGAGGAGGAGACCGACGAGGAAGCCCTCGGTGCCGGTCTGCCGGCGCACCAGCGCCAGGATGATCACCCCGCACAGCGCCAGGACGGAGAAGAGCGCCACGAGCCGGAACGTCCGGTTCTCCCAGAAGTGCCGGCGCGGTTTGTAGTGCCACTGCCCGGGCGCGGGCAGCGCGAACGGCGGTTGCCGCAGGAGTTCCGGAGACTCGGGCAGGGTCGGTTGGGCCGCCGGGCTCGGGAGGGGCGGGTCGGGCGAATGCGCGTGCGAGGACACCTGTCGACCTTACGGGGCGGTGGCCGTGCGGCGCGACGGTGTTGCGGATTACGGCTGGGCAGGGCGTTCACCGCCGTTCGAAGACGAGGTCGTGGACCACGTGTCCCTTCGCGATGCCCTGGCGCTCGAACTTGGTCATGGGGCGGAAGGCCGGGCGCGGCTCGGCGTAGCCGCCGGCGGTGGCGTAGGCGTTCACCAGGCCGGGCTCCGCGCTCAGCACCTCGAGCATCTGCTCGGCGTACGGCTCCCAGTCGGTCGCGCAGTGCACGGTCGCGCCGGGCCGCAGCCGTGACACGGCGAGCGCCACGAACTCCGGCTGGATCATGCGGCGCTTGTGGTGCCGGGCCTTGGGCCACGGGTCGGGGAAGTAGACCCGCAGGCCGGCCAGGGAGCCCGGGGCGAGCATGTCCCGCAGCAGGACGACGGCGTCGCCGTTGGCGACCCGGACGTTGCGCAGGCCCTCGCGCTCGGCGAGGTGGAGCAGGTTGCCCTGGCCGGGGGTGTGCACGTCCGCGGCGAGGATGCCGGTGCCGGGGTCGGCGGCGGCCATCGCGGCGGTGGCGTCGCCCATGCCGAAGCCGATCTCCAGGATCACGGGGCGGTCCGCGGCGAGGTCCGCGTCGGCGAAGAGTTTGTCCAGGTCCAGCGGTGTGCCGTCGATGTCGACGCCCCAGTCCGCCCAGCGCCGCTCCAGTGCCGCGCGCTGGCCGTGGGTGACCCGGCCGCGACGCGGGTGGAAGGTGCGGATGCGCTGCTCGGTGTGCGCGTCCGGATGCGGGTGGGAGGCGGGGCCGCCCGGGAAGTGGGGGGTGCGGGGCTTCGACATGATGCCTCGATTTTACGTACCCGCCGGTGACGTGTCCGACGTCGCGTGGAGCCGCGCAGTACGCGCCGGGCACCTGCGCGCGACGTACCCGCGCTCACGTAGGCGCCCGTCAGCCGCGCTCCAGCACCGCCAGTGCCCTGCGGGCGATCTCGCGGCCGATCGGCAGCGAGGCGGTCGCGGCGGGCGAGGGGGCGTTCAGCACGTGGACGAAGGGCCCGTCGCCGGTGATCAGGAAGTCGTCGACGAGCGTTCCGTCGCGCAGCACGGCCTGCGCCCGCACCCCGGCCTGCGCGGGCACGAGGTCGTCGGCGGTCACCTCGGGCAGCAACCGCCGCACGGACTCCACGAAGGCCCGCTTCGACAGCGACCGGCGGATCTCGCCGGCCTCGTACCGCCAGTGGCGGCGGGCGATCCGCCAGGTGCCGGGGAACGCCGCCGTCTCGACGAGGTCGCGGGGCCGCACGGTGCGCCGCCGGTAGCCCTCGCGGGCGAGCGCCGGGACGGCGTTCGGGCCGACGTGCACCGAGCCGTCGACGCCGCGGGTCAGGTGCACGCCGAGGAAGGGGAACGCGGGGTCCGGGACGGGGTAGACCAGTCCGCGGACGAGGCCGGCACTGGCGGGGCGCAGCTCGTAGTACTCGCCGCGGAACGGCACGATGCGCACGCCCGCGGCGTCCTGAGGCGCGGCACCGGCCATGCGGGCGACGCGGTCGCAGTGCAGGCCCGCGCAGTTCACCAACGCCCTGGCCCGGACCGGCGGGCCGCTGTGGGGCTCGACGATCACGGCCGGTCCGTCGCGGTGGAGCGCCCGGACCCGAGTGCCGTACGCGAAGCGGGTCTCGCCGCGGCCGCTTTCGGCGGTGAGGCGGGCCAGGGCGGCGGCGACGGCGGTGAAGTCGCAGATCCCCGTCGTGCCGACGTGGATCGCCGCCAGACCGCGCACGTGCGGCTCCAGTTCGGCGATCTGGGCCGGTCCCAGCTCCCGCACCGGGATGTCGTTCTGGCGTCCCCGCTGGGTGAGGGCGTGCAGGCGGGACAGTTCCTCCCGCTCCGTGGCGACGATCAGCTTGCCCGTCACCTCGTGCGGGATGTCGTTGCCGGCGCAGAACTTCACCATCTCGGCCGCGCCCTGCGTGGCGTACCGCGCCTTGAGGGAGCCCGGCCGGTAGTAGATGCCGCTGTGGATCACGCCGCTGTTGTGGCCGGTCTGGTGGCGTGCGGGGCCGTCCTCCTTGTCCAGGACGAGGACGGATGTGCCGGGGGAGGAACGGGTGATCGCGTAGGCGGTCGCCAGGCCGACGATGCCGGCGCCGATGACGACGACGTCCGTGGTGTCCATGCGCGCTGTCACCTCCCGGGGTAAGGCTTGGCCCGCGCGGGCCGGCGGCAAACCTGCCGGCCCGCCGTTGTTATGCCCGCCGATCGTGAGCGGCGCCGCGGTGGTCGCTGCCGGCGCGGCACCGCCCGGCGCAGGCGCGTGCGGGGCACGGGCGGGCCGCCGGGGGCGCCGCCGGGCGCCCCCGGAGGGCTACGCGGGAGCGGCCAGGAGTGGGCGGGCGCGTTCGCGCAGCTCGGCCACGCGGGGCTCGTTCCCGTACGGCTCCAGCCGGTTCAGCAGGTCCCGCACGTACTCCGTCGTCCGGGCCGACGAGATCCGCCCGGCGACCTCGACGGCCTTGGCTCCGGCGGCGCAGGCCGCGTCCAGGTTGCCGGACTCCAGCTCGGCGACGGCCGAGACGACGAGCCGCAGCCCGTGCGAGCGCACGAACTCCTCCGTGGGCCGGGCGAGCGCCGTCTCGGTGAAGCGGCGCACCTGCCCGGGTACCCGCAGGTCGCGGTAGCACTCGGCGGCGTCCGCGGCGAGCCGGTCGTAGGAGTGGAAGCCGAGCCAGGGCGGGTCGGTGTCGCCGTCGCGGGCGCGGTCGAGCCAGGACTCGGCGGCGGCCAGGGCCGTGGCGCAGGCGGCGCTCTCGCCGGCCTTGGCGTGGGCGCGGGCCTCGACGAGATGGAAGAAGGACAGGGTGCGGGCCGTGGCGAGGCCGCGGTTGCGTTCGAGGGCGGCCTGGGCGAGGTCCACGCCCTCGTCGGCGAAGCCCCGGTAGGTGGCCTGCAGGGACATCGACGCGAGGACGTAGCCGCCGAGGGGGACGTCGGCAGCGGCGCGCGCGAGCCGCAGGGCCTGGATGTAGTACCGCTGGGCGGCCTCCTGCTGGCCGGTGTCGAAGGCCATCCATCCGGCGAGCCGGGTGAGTTCGGCGGTGGCACCGAAGAGGGAGCGGCCGACCTCGTCGGTGTACGAGCCGAGCAGCAGCGGGGCCGCCTCGACCCGCAGGCACTCGGGGACCATGCCGGAACGCCAGTCGCCGCCGCCGTACTTGGAGTCCCAGCGCCGGGCGTCCTCCGCGGCCTCGCGGAGCTTGGCGACGTCGGAGTGGCCGACGTGGTGCGTGCCCGGGGCGGGGTCCTCGCGGGCGACGCGGGCGTCGGCCGGGGTTATCAGCCAGCGGGAGGCGGGCGTGACGTACGCGCTGACCGCGAAGGAGCCGGCGAGGCTCTGCCAGATGCCGCCACCGCCCGGGCCGCGGCGGCCCGGGTCGAGCTTCCACAGGTCGGTGGCGGACTTGACGGCCTCCCCGACGTCGCGGGGGAAGGCGAGGCCGACCTCGGGCGCGGGGTCGGCGTCGGCGAGGCCGATCTCGTGCAGCGGCACGGGACGGCCGAGCTTGCTGCCGATGGCCGCCGCGATGAGGTGCGGGGCGGCGCCCTGCGGCACCATGCCCTTGGTGACCCAGCGGGCGACGGAGGTCTTGTCGTACCGCAGGGTCAGACCGCGCTGGGCGCCGAGGTCGTTGACCCTGCGGGCGAGTCCCGCGTTGCTGATGCCTGCCAGGGCGAGGAGGGTGCCGAGTTTCTCGTTGGGCCCTCGGGGTTCTTTGGACATGACCACTACCACCTCTCGCCGTAAGCGCGAGGGCCGTGTACGCCTGCCACGCCTGTCACACCCTCTCGACGCACAACAACGGCTGGTCCGGCGCCTCTTGCGGAGGGGTGCCGGGGCCGGCGCCGCCCGTCACCGGGCATGGGCCGGACCCCGAGCTGCCGGGACCATCGCTTCTCGGGTGCACCCAGCGTAGTTCGCCGTATCCCGTCCGTTAAGAGCTGTTGTCCCGGATGGCGAGATTCCTGCCCTGAATGCGGCCTGGTGACTCCTGCTGGTGGCGCGTGCTACCGGCGTATGCGGCCGTGCGCCCATCCGCGCGCTCTGTGCCGGTCCGGGGGGCGGGGGTTGCATGGTGGCGTGGGCCGGCCCGCGGCTCTCATGTGCGGCTGTGGGGGGTAGCCGCGGGTCAGGGGGCTCCGTCACCACCATCCCCGCGGGTGGCGGACCGGTCCGGGAGGTGCGGCACACCTCCCGGACCGCGCCTCCCGCATGCCGCGCAACGGACGAACGCGGGCTGCCCGGACCTTGACCGGAAGGTGACGTTTGGATTCCGGTAGCTCGCTTCAAGTGACAGTGCTGGTAGGGGAGTTGGGCTGATCCCGGCCCGCACCGGACGCGCCTGGAGCGCGATCCGGCGCTCAACCATGTCCTCATGCGCCTCTTTGCGCGCCGCTCCGTGGCAGCATGTTCCCCGGACGGGGCGGCAGTTCGGCCTGCCGCGCGGCCGGTCGGCCACGGTGGCCCACGTGGTCCACAGCCTGTGGAGGCGGCGATGCGCTGGTTGGTGGGGTGGAGCAGCACTGCCGTGGGACAGGTTCCCGGCACGCGCCCCGATCGCACCCTGCAGCCCGTCGGCGCCCAACTCCTGTGGGGCGACCCCGATCCGCTGTGGATGGTGGGCGACTGGCGCCCGGACGAGGTGCGGACGGTCGACGCCGAGAACGGCACCGTGGCGCGGCTGGCGGTGCTGGGTCGCTGCGCGGCCTCCGACGCCGACCTGCGCGTGGGCCTGTTCGCGGCGCGCGGCGGGGCGCTGCGCCATCTGACGGCCTGGGCCGGGAGCTACACCTGCGTCCTGCAGATCGGCCGCCGCATCACGGTGCTGGGCGATCTCGCGGGCGCCCGGCCGGTGTTCCACACCCGGTGGGCCCGGGGCACGGCGTACGGAACGGCCGCGCTGCCGCTGGCCGACCTCACCGAGGCCGCCCTGGACGTCACCTACCTCGCGGCGCTGCTCGCCTGCCCCGACTCGCCCGAGGCGCTCGGCGAGGGCACCCCGTACGCCGGCGTGCGCCGGGTGCCGCCGGGGCACGCGCTCATCATGCGCGACGGGACACCCGAGGTGCGCGGTTACGAGCCCACCGCCTCGCTCGCCGTCGCCGGCGCCCCGGCCGCCGCCGCGGACCCCGACCAGGCCGTCGCCGGCGTACGCGACGCGCTGGTGGACGCCGTCCGGACCCGGCTCGCCCAGCCCCGGTTCGTACCGGACCCGCGCGAGGACCCGGCCCCCGGCATCGGCGCCGACCTGTCCGGGGGCAGCGCCTCCTCCACGCTCGCCCTGCTAGCCGCCGGCCTGCCCGGGATGCCGGGCACACCGCACGGGCACGGCTTCGCGGCGGGGCAGCGGCTGCTGGCGGTGACCTTCAACGACCTCGCCGCGGGCGGCGTCGACGGGCCGGAGGGAGAACTGGAACGGGCCCGCAGCATGGCCGCCGACCCCCGGCTGCACCACGTCGTCGTGCCGGGCGGGCCGGAGTCGCTGCCGTACGCCGACCTGGACAGCGGGCCGCTGACCGACGAGCCGGGCCCCTCGCTGGTCACCGCCGAACGGCACCGGCGGCGCCTGGCGGCGGGCGGCGCCGACCATCTCGTCGGGCACGGCGCCCGGCAGGTGCTCGACGCCCATCCGGCGCGGCTGGCGGACCTGCTGCTGGATCGGCGGCGGCGCGGCCTGCTGCGTCCCGTCACGGCCCTGGCTCGGGCGGACGGGCCCTCGGGGCGCTCGGTGTTCGTGCCCTTCACCGTGTACCGGGCGGCGCGGCGGCTGGCCCGCACCGGCTACCGGCAGGGTGTGGAGGACGCCGCGGCACGGCTGCTGGCCCGGCGCTTCGAGGAGCCCGGGGACGCGCTGGCCGCGTCGCTCGCCGCCCTCACGTGGTGCCGCCCGGGCCCCGCGGCGCGCTGGCTGACCGGCGAGGCGCTGGCCGAGGTGTCGGTGCGCCTGCAGGAGGCGGCGGCCCGGCCCGGCACGGCGGTGGAGCGCCCCGGTGAGCGCCGGGCGCGCGCCGTGCTGGCCCGGCACGCCGCCGACCACCGGGTCTTCGAGCAGGCCGCGGAGGTGCGCGGCCAGCGGCTGCACGCGCCCTTCCTCGACAACCAGGTGGTGCGGGCCTGCCAGGCGCTGCCCGAGACGCTGCGCGTCCGGCCCGGGGCCCGCGCCGCGATCCTGCGCGCCGTACTGGCAGGCTCCGGCATCCGCGAACTGCCGCCCGGCTGGGGTGCCAACTCGCACGTCTCCGCTGCCGTCGCCGTCCGTGCGGGGCTGCGCTCGGCGGTCGGCGACCTGCTCGACCTCTTCGCGGCCCCGCTGCTCGCGGACGCGGGGCTCGTCGAGGCCCGGGTCGTACGGGCCGCCCTGCGCGCGGCGGCGGACGGCGCACCGGTGCCTGTCGACGGCCTCACCGACCTGGTCGCCACGGAGGTCTGGCTGCGCCGCCTGCTGGCGCGGCGCGGCTCCTGCTGGACGGGCACGGAGGTGCCGGAGCAGCGTGCGGTCGCGGGCGGGGTGCGGCGGCTGTCGCTGTAGGCCGGCGGGCGCGCAGCGCCCTTGAGGTCCGCATGGAGGAGACCAAGGGCGCGAAACGCGTGCCCCGCCGCGCGTGCCCCGCCGCGCGCCCCCGCGCAGGGAGACGGACGCCGTAGTTCTCCATCTGTCGTCGCCCGAATCCGCCCCCCGGCGCAGCCGTCCGCGCGTTGCTCCGGGACACTGCGGGCATGCGCCTGCGTACCACGGTGGCCGCCGTCGCCGCCGCTGCCGCCGCGGCCCTGCTGGGCCTGGCCGGGCACGCCACCGGTGCGCCCGCCGACCGGCCCGGGGTCCGCCTCTACGACGAGGCACTCGGCAGGACGCGCGAGGACGGCGCCACGGTCTGCACCTTCCACGTCAGGGCCGAGGGCTTCGGGCCCGGCCGGCTGGTCAACTGGACGGTCGCGTACGCCGGGGGCGAGGACGCGGTCGCCGGCACGCTGGTCACCGGTGACGGCGGCACCGGCAGCAGCGACCGCGTGGTCCTCGCCGACGGCGCCTACCGGTTCAGGTGGGCCGGTTCCGCCGAGAAGCCGCGACGCTTCACCGTGGCCTGCCCGGCCGGAACGGCGACGCCGTCGCCGGGCGCCGGCGCGCCGGCGCCCGCGCCGCCCAGTGCGACGGCGGCGGCCTCCGGCGGACCGGGCGCGGGCCCGCCCGGCGAGGGGGCCTCGTCCGCGTCTGCCCCCTCGGGCCCCTCCGGTGCGGCCGCGGGTGTGGCCGCCGCCCTGGCCGCGTTGTGCGTCGGCTCGATCGCGGCCCTCGTCATGCTCCACCGCAGACCGGGTCCGACCCGGCGCCATCGCCGCGTCTCCGACTGACGCTCCCCCTTCCCCTGGTACCGCAGAAGGGTGCTCCTCACCCCACCGCCGGCCGGGGAGCGCCCCCGCCGCACCGCTCCCGCCGAGGGGCGCGCACGACCGGTGAGGGCGGGCGTTCCGGACGCCGACGTCCACGCCAGTGCGGCATCCCTGGCGCGGCGAGGCCGCCCGTCATGCGCATGACGGGCGATCGCGCGTGTCCGGCTCCGGACGACGGGCACGCCGCGCGCGTCCCGGCCCGCACCCGACCACCGGGACTCGTGGACGCACCCCGCGCATCCCCGGCAGGGTGGGGCTGTCGGCGGTGTGCCCGACAATGGTGGGGCCGAGGAACGCAGGGGCAGAGGGCACCACAGGACGGACGGGCGCGATGGCGGTATGGGACGACCTGGTCGGCCAGGACCGGGTGACGGAGCAGCTGGCCGCCGCCGCGCGGGACGCCGACGCCTTCGTGACGGCGGCAGCCGCGGGCACCGTGCTGCCGACCGCGTCGAAGATGACGCACGCGTGGCTGTTCACCGGCCCGCCCGGCGCGGGCCGTGACACCGCCGCCCGTGCCTTCGCCGCCGCGCTGCAGTGCGTGAGCCAGGACCGGGCCCTGGGCGGCGCGCCGGGCTGCGGCTTCTGCGACGGCTGCCACACCACCCTGGTCGGTACGCACGCCGACGTCGAGGTGGTCCGCACCGACCTGCTCTCCATCGGCGTCAAGGACACCCGCGAGCTCGTCCGGCGGGCCACGCTCTCGCCCGCATCCGGCCGCTGGCAGGTGATCGTGCTGGAGGACGCCGACCGGCTCACCGAGGGCGCCGGCAACGTGCTGCTGAAGGCCGTGGAGGAGCCCGCGCCGCGGACGGTGTGGCTGCTGTGCGCGCCGTCCATCGAGGACGTGCTGCCCACGATCCGCTCGCGCTGCCGGCACCTGGTGCTGCGCACCCCGCCCGTGGACGCCGTCACCGACGTGCTGGTCCGGCGCGACGGCATCGACCCCGTGATCGCCCGGGCCGCCGCACGGGCCACGATGGGCCACATCGACCGGGCCCGCCGGCTCGCCACCGACGAGGCGGCGCGCGGTCGCCGCGCGGCCGTGCTGAGGCTGCCGCTGCGCGTGGACGACGTCGGGGGCTGCCTCAAGGCCGCGCAGGAGCTGGTGGACGCGGCGACGGAGGACGCCAAGCAGGTCGCGGAGGAGATGGACGCCAAGGAGACCGAGGAGCTGCGCGCGGCGCTCGGCGCGGCCGCCGGGGCGGGCAGCCGGATGCCGCGCGGCACGGCGGGCGTGATGAAGGACCTCGCCGACCGGCAGAAGCGCCGGTCCACCCGTACCCAGCGCGACACCCTGGACCTGGCCCTCACCGACCTGGCGGGCTTCTACCGGGACGTGCTGGCCGTGCAGGTCGGCACGTCCGTCGCGATCGCCAACACCGAGGCGCGGGACGCCGTCGAGCGCATCGCGGCGGGCTCGCGGCCGGAGAACACGCTGCGCCGCATCGAGGCGGTGCTGGCCTGCCGTCAGGCGCTGGACAGGAATGTCGCGCCGCTGCTGGCCGTCGAGGCGATGACACTGGCCCTGCGCGCGGGCTGAGCGGTACGACGGGCGCAGGTCGGGGACACCAGGGCTCGTGGTGCTGTCCCGGCGCCATGAGGGCGGTGAACCGCGACGGCCCCGCGAGCGACGCAGGCCGAAGCGGGCGACCGCCCCGGCAGCACGGAAAAGGTCGCCCGCCCCAGGGTCCGCAGTTCGATATGGGCGCCGCTGCTGGCGTCATGACGTCGACGGCGGCCCGGCGGGCGGGGACGGTTCCGGTCCGCCAGGCCGGGCACCTGCGCCGGCATGGTCCGCCGGGCGCCCCGCGCGCTTGATCATCCGGCGGACGGGTGATCGTTTGCGGTGCCCGCGCGTTGCCGCTCCCCGGTCCACCCGGCCTTGCCGCAGGCTGCTGTGCGGTGCCCCCGGCCGCTGTCCCCGCGGGGGTGATCCCAGCGCACGGGATGCGCTTCCCCCTGCCTCCGGCGCGGGTGCCCACCCGTGCCCGAAGCGCCGTCGGGGACGTCCCGAGGTGGTGCCGCACGTGCCCGAGGTGGCCGAGGTCGTCGTTCTGTACGCGCTGCTGACTGCGGCCGGGGCCGTCGCGGTGGCGCTCGCCCGCTCGGCACTGCGGCACTGGTGGCAGCAGCGCGCGGGCCGCGCGTACGAACTGCCCGTGCGACGCGCCGGGACGGTGCTGCGCGGGTCCGGGTCCGCGCTGGCCGCCGCGGTCGCGGTCACGCTGGCGTTCTGCCTGCCGGCCGGCCCCGGGGACCCGTCGCCGCCGCCCGGACCGGTCACCGCCGCCGGGCCCCCGTCCTCCCGGCCGTCCGCGCCGCCCCCGCCCCCGCCCCGGCCGCGGCCGGTGCCCTCCGATCCCGTGGACGCCGGGCTGGTGCCGCCCCGTACCCTCGGCCACCCGGCCGGGGGTACGCTCCAGCAGTTGTCCGACGGCACACGGGTCTGGCTGCCCCCGCAGTACGACTACCCGGACTCCGCGGGCGTCTACTTCCCCCTCGTCGTGGCCCACATCGACCCCGCGGACCCGGATCTGTTCGCCGGCTTCGCCGCCCAGTCGCTGCGGGGCATCGCCGACCCCTTCGTCGTCGTACTGCCCGCCGGCTGCGACGCCGCCGCCCGACCGGCGCCCGTCCCTGCCGCGGTCGCCCGGCTCTACCGCGTCCTGCCCGGCCGCCCCGCGCGGGCGCTGCTGGGTGTCGACGAGGACGCGGCCTGCGTCGTACGGCAGCAGCTGACCGACCCCCGCGGTTTCGCGACGGCGATCGGGGTCTCGGGCGGCTACGCCGGGATCGACCGGTCCGGCCCGCCGCCGGACTCCCCCGCCGACCGAGGCACCACGGGGCGCTACATGCCGCGCCCCGCGCTGCTGCTCGCCGTACCCTCCGGACAGGAGGCCGCGCGGCGCTCGGCGGTCGCCCTGCGCGGGCGGGTGCGCGACATGTCGACCGAGGTGCGGCTGCTGGACGGCATCGCCCCGCGGCGGCGGCTCTTCGCCCTCGTCGCCGGGTACGCGACCGAGAAGCTCGACGGCCCGTACCGTCCCTGACGGCACGGGCGAATCACCCGTACGAGGACTGTGGAGGACGGTTCGCCACCGGCCCCGCGGATACGCTCCAGACCACCACCACCAGGGAACCGAGGCTCCGATGCACACCCCGCGCCTGCTCCGTACCTCCGGCACCGTCCTCGCCGTCGCCGGGCTGATGCTGTCCGCGTGCACGACCGGTGGCAGCCCCCGCAGTGCCGCCGCCTCGTCCCCGGCGGGGTCGCTCGGCGGGCCGCCGCCCTCGGGCGCCGCCGCGGACGCCCTGGGCGACCTGCGGCCGTACTACGAGCAGCGCCTGTCCTGGCGGGACTGCAAGGACATGCCGGGCATGCAGTGCGCCACCATGCGGGTCCCCCTCGAGTACGCGCACCCGTCGGCCGGGACCGACCTCGAACTCGCCGTCGCCCGCAAGCGGGTCGAGGGCGGCGGCAAGCGGCTCGGCACCCTGCTGGTCAACCCGGGCGGTCCCGGCGGTTCCGCGATCGACTACCTGCAGTACGCGGCCTTCGGCTACCCGTCGGCCGTCACCTCCCGCTACGACATGGCCGCCATCGACCCGCGGGGCGTGGCCCGCAGCGAGCCCGTCGAGTGCCTCAGCGACCACCAGATGGACGGCTTCACGGCCACCGACGTCACTCCGGACGACGGCGCGGAGGTCAACGCCCTCGTAGCCGCCGACAAGAGGTTCGCCGACGGCTGCGAGCAGCGGTCCGCCAAGCTGCTGCGGCACGTCAGCACGGTGGACTCCGCCCGCGACATGGACGTCTTCCGCGCCCTGGTCGGCGACAGCAAGCTCGCGTACGTCGGCAAGTCCTACGGCACCTTCCTCGGTGCCACCTACGCCGAGCTCTTCCCCGACAAGGCCGGCCGGCTCGTCCTCGACGGCGCCGTCGATCCGTCGATCTCCGCCCTCGACGCGAGCCGCGGCCAGGCATCCGGTTTCGAGACCGCCTTCGACGCCTTCGCCGCGGACTGCATCACCCACCGCGACTGCCCGCTCGGCACCAAGAGCCCCGAGGACGCCGGGCACCGCCTCGACGCCCTGTTCAAGCAGCTGGACGGCAAACCGCTGGACACGGGCGGCGCACGCAAGCTGACCGAGGCGCTCGGTACCACCGGCGTGATCGCCGCGATGTACGACCAGTCGATGTGGCCGACCCTGCGCACCGCGCTCACCAAGGCGAACAAGGGCGACGGAAGCGGCCTGCTCACTCTGTCCGACACGTACTACGAGCGCGAGAGCAACGGCCACTACGGCAACCTCATGTACGCCAACGCCGCCGTGAACTGCCTCGACCTGCCGCCGGCCCTGTCCGGCCCGCAGGCCGCCGAGCAGTCCGTGGCCGCGTTCACCGCGCAGTCCCCGCTCTTCGGGAAGAACCTCGCGTGGTCGAGCCTGATCTGCGCCTACTGGCCCGTGCCGCCGACCGGGAAGCCGCACCGCATCGCGGCCCCCGGCGCGGACCCCATCCTCGTCGTCGGCACCACCCGCGACCCGGCCACGCCGTACGCCTGGGCCAAGTCCCTCGCGGGCCAGCTCGACTCCGGCGTCCTGCTCTCCTACAAGGGCGACGGGCACACGGCGTACGCCCGCGGCAGCGACTGCATCGACTCCGCCGTCAACCGCTACCTCCTGGAGGGCACGCCCCCGGCGGACGGCACGACCTGCTGACGGCGAGGGGCCCTCGGCCCTGTGTCCGGTGCGGGCACGGCCGCACCTGGTCAGGGGCCCCTCAAGAACTGTGTAGACTTGTGGCCGCTGCCGATGCGAAGCTTTATCGGCGGCCTGCCGCCTTAGCTCAGTTGGCCAGAGCGACGCACTCGTAATGCGTAGGTCTCGGGTTCGAATCCCGAAGGCGGCTCCACCAAGAAGGGCCAGGTCAGTACCTCTGACCTGGCCCTTCTTCATGCCGGCCTGGTGGTGTAGACCACGGTCTGTGTTGGCTCGTGTCCGGTCCGACTGGGAACGTGATGGGAACGGAGCCGCGGCCGAGCCGTTCCCACGTGGACTTGAGCCCTACGCTGCTGCGGAATCGCCGGCGGGGCGGTCGCGGCGCTCGGCCTTCTTCGCGGCCTTCGCCTTGCTCTTGGCCTTCTTCTTCCGGACCCTCTTCATGGCCTTGGCGACCAGGTCCACGGACGCCTCAGCCGCGGCGTCTTCCAGCGTCGGCATGATCGAGGTGTAGGTGTCCATCGTCATGCGCAATGACGAGTGCCCGAGCATGGCCTGGATGACCTTCGGGGCGACGCCGGCGGCGAAGGCCTGCGAGCCGGCGCCGTGGCGGGCGTCCAACCGGACCGGCGGCAGGCCGGAGAGGTCAACGAGGCGCTCCCAGCGATCGGAGAAGACCTGCGGGTGGTACTGACTGCCGTCCTCCTTGGTGAAGACCCGGTTGCCGCCGCCCACCCAGGCTCGTTCGCGCTGCCACTCCTCCTTCTCGGCACGCTGCTTCTTCTGCCATTCCTTGAGCAGCGCGACGGACTGCACGTCGAGCTTGATGTCGCGCACGCTGTCGGCCTTCGGGGTGGCGTCGTGGACCTCGTAGGAGACGGTGACCAGCTGCTCGGTGACGTGCAGGACACCCTTCTTGAGGTCAATCTCGTCCCAGGTGATCGCTGCGGCCTCGCCGCGGCGCAAGCCGCGGAAGACGATGATGTGCCAGCACGGGAAGAGACGGTCATCGACGGCGAAGTCCAGGAACTCCGCGGTCTGCTCGGTGGTCCACACCATGACCGGGGACGGCTTCTTGCCCGTCCGCTTCCACCGGGCTACCCGCTCGGGCGTCCACACCAGGCCCTTGGGTCTGGTCACCTTCGGGAGCGTCACGAAGGAGGCGTAGTTCTTCGCGATCAGCTCCTCCTCGACCGCGTCGTTGAGGGCCGAGGACAGGGTGGCGTTGATGCTGCGCATGGTCGCCGGCCCTGTCACCCGCTGGACCTTCTTGCGCTCCGCCGCGTACAAGTACCGCAGTTCAGCCCACGCGGCACGCTTGTCGGCCCGCTCCTCCTTCGGGGCCGCCCTCCACGCGGCGTTAGCCTGCTCGGCCCGGGCGGCGTCGTGGGACTCCCAGACCGTGGTGCCGATCTCCGCCTTCAGTAGACCGAAGAAACTTTCGGCGGCGGCGTTTACTACGGGTCTGCGCCGGCCGTCGCCATCCGTCATTGTTCAGGCTCCACCCTGGGGGAGCATGTGATCGCTTGGATCATGGAACCCAGCCCTCATAGTCGGCGACACCGAGCGACAGCGGTAGGCGGTTGGCCAGATCCGCAGGTGCGCAATGGAGTTGCCAAACAGGGTGCGTCGACGGGGCTTCAGAGACGGCTGGTAGCGTCTGCGGCTTCGGAGGCGATCACCGGCCGGGTGGTCGGCCAAGGGGAGGGCGCGCCCCCGGGCGTGCCGGAGAGCCAGAGGCAAGGTGGCCCGGAGCAGACACCGAAGAGGAAAGTCACTAGTCGCGTACGGGGCGGGGGCGGCCGTGCTGGCCACCGTCGCGACGTACGGGACGATCGCGCTGGCATCGCCGTCGGGCGGATCCAGCACCACCACGCATAACAGCAGCAGCACCCTGCAGGACGCCTTCGCGTCCGCCGCGGAGGAGTTCAAGGTCCCGCAGAGCGTTCTGATGGCCGTGTCGTACCGGCAGACGCTGTGGGACGCCCACAACGGTCAGCCGAGCACGACCGGCAACTACAACGTCATGGGGCTGACCCAGGTCAATCCGGGGGACGTGGCCGCCTCGAGTGGCAGCACAGCCACCGCGGAACTCAACCAGAGCGGCGACCCCGCCAAGGCCCGGCACTTCCACCCCGACGCACACGTGCTGCGGTCCGCTGGCACAGTCGACACGAGCGATCCGCGCCTGCACACTCTGGACGAGGCCGCCAAGCTGACCGGCGCGTCCGCGAACACTCTGAAGACCGATTCCGAGCAGAGCGTCCGGGGGGCCGCCGCCCTGCTCGCGCAGTACGAGAAGGACGCGTACGGCTCACTGCCGCCGGACGCCGGGCGCTGGTATGCAGCGGTCGCGCGGTTCAGCCAGTCCCCGGACGCCAGGGGCGCCGATCTGTTCGCGCAGCGAGTCTTCACCTCCATCCGGACAGGTGAAAGCCGTGTCACGGACGACGGGCAGCAGGTGACACTGCCCGCATCGCCGTCGGTCCGGCCGGTCAAACTCGCGAAGACCCCCCTGGCTGCTCAGGTGGACGCAGCCACCACACCGACGCCCGAGTGCCCGCAGGGCCTGAACTGCAACTTCGTCACCGCGGGGTTCAAGCAGAACAGCACGGACAAGGCTGACTACGGCAACTACGACGTGAGCAACCGGCCGGACGGCACTAACGGGTCAGGCGACGGGGTCAAGATCACCTCGATCGTCATTCACGACACCGAAGGCGGCTACGCCGGCTCGCTGGCCACCTTCCAGGACTCGACGGCATACGCCAGCGCGCACTACCTCATCCGCGCGTCAGACGGCCTGGTGACGCAGATGGTGCCGATCAAGGACACCGCGTGGCACGCTGGCAACAAGAGCGTGAACATGCATTCGGTGGGCATCGAGCACGAGGGCTACGCCATCAAGGCAGGCAGCTGGTACTCAGAACCGCAGTACGAGTCTTCCGCGCAGCTGGTGAGGTACCTGGCGCAGCGTCTCGGAATTCCGCTCGACCGCGAACACATTTTCGGACACGACGAGGTGTCTGGTGTGCTCGACCACTACGTGTCCGGCATGCACTGGGACCCGGGCCCTTACTGGGACTGGAACCACTACTTCGCGCTGATGGGCGTCAACTTGGGTGCGGGTGGCGCGGGCGGCCCCGTCAAGGCCGGCCAGGTCGTGCGGTTCGAGCCGCCGTTCACTTCGGCCAACGAGCCCACGGTCACCTATGGTGGTGTGACCCAGGCGGCCCACCCGACCAACTTCGGCTACCTGTACACCAGCGCCTCTACTGGCTCCGCACGTATCAGTGACCCGTACCTGCACAGCGGAACGGCCGGGACAACGGACGGACCGGACTGGGGTGACAAGGTCGTCGCAGGCGGGCGGTACGTGGTGGCCGCCACGTCCGGCGCCAACTGGACGGCGATTTGGTACGGCGGCCAGAAGGCCTGGTTCTACAACCCCGGTGGCCAGTACACCGCGGTCCTGCCCTCGCAGCAGGTCGTAAAGCCTGCGGCCGGCGCGACGATCCAGGTGTACGGTCGCGCCTACCCGGAAGTCGCGGCGTACACCGGCACCAACGTGCCGGTTCAGGACACGCAGTACGGGAAGAACAGCGATCCGCTGACCAAGTACGCCGTCCACAGCGGTGAGGCGTACGTACCCGTGGGCCCGCCGGTCAACGGCGACTACTTCTACGCGATGAACTACGACAACAGCGCCCCGGGCGATCACACTCTGGTCACCGGTACGACGCAGTTCTATCCGATCCGGTACAACCACCGCCTGGTATGGCTGAAGACCACCGACGTCAGCACCGCGACCTCCACCGCCCCGGACCCGGGTACGACCCGGACCAACATGCTGGGGCGGGACGCGTCGGGCGTGCTGTGGCAGTACCAGGGCACGGGCAGCGCCACCTCGCCGTACTTCACGCGCTTCAAGGTGGGTGCGGGCTGGCAGGTGTACAACACGCTGGTGCCGTTGACCGAGCTGAAGGCGAACGGCACCGGTGACATGGTCGCCCGGGACACCTCCGGTGTCCTCTGGTACTACCAGGGCAGCGGGAACCCGTCGGCGCCGTTCAAGGCCCGGCTCAAGGTCGGCGCCGGCTGGAGCATCTACAACACGATGTCCGGCGTGCGGGACGTGACCGGGGACGGCAGGCCGGACCTCGTCGCGCGTGACTCCTCGGGCGTGCTGTGGCTCTACCAGGGCACCGGCACCCCGGCAACACCCTTCAAGGCCCGCGTGAAGATCGGCGCAGGCTGGGGCGCGTACAACTCCCTGGTCGCGCTCGGCGACTTCACCGGCGATGGCAAGGGCGACATGCTGGCCCGGGACACCTCGGGCGGCCTGTACCTCTACACCGGCACCGGCTCGGCGAGCGCGCCCTTCAAGGCGCGGGTGAAGATCGGCACCGGCTGGCAGATCTACAACGCCATGGTCGGCCCCGGCGACATGTCGGGTGACGGCAAGCCGGACCTGATCGGCCGCGACTCCGCCGGCGCCCTGTGGTTCTACAAGGGCACCGGCTCCGCCACGGCCCCGTACGCCGCCCGCGTCAAGGTGGGCACGGGCTGGCAGATATACGGCCTCCTGGTCTGAGACCGGTCCGACGCCACCGGCCGGGTGACCGGCCGACAGGCACACAGAGGGCCGCTCGTTCCCTACCTCGGAACGGGCGGCCCTTGCCGCGCCCAAGTGCGCTACCGATGGTGGCCCCCCTCGTCGGGCCACCCAAGCACAACGGAAATGGGCTGTGGCGGCCCACAGGGGCTTCACGCCCCCATCCTTTCATTTCTCACGTGGCGCGGCTGGGACATAGTCTGAGTGGCACGGGCGCGGGGCTCGACGCCTGGAGGGGCCGTGCGTCTGCGCAGTCTGCTCATCGACGCCTGGAGTTGGCTCAACTACAAGCCGGCCATGGCCGATCCGGACCGGCCTGGCCATCGCGTGTTCGCCGAACTCTCCGGCTGACTGGCCTTTGAGCTCATGAAGCGGGTGCTTGGGCGTAGCGCCGCTGTGATGGACACACACAGCGCCAGCAGAGGACGGCCACCCTCAGAGCCCTGAAGGCGCTGGGGGCCCGCGGCCCGCGTGGCGACTCTGTTCCGATCCTGGCCCACCCTGCCTACCCTGTCCGCGTTGCCCCTGCTCGTCGGTTGCGGCGCCCCGGCAGTCCTGTCGGGCGAGGCCGAAAGGGCACGCGGGCGCCGCCACCGCCACCGGGGCACCCGTCCACGGACTCAGCGGCCTGCTGGAGAGCTGCGCTCATGCCGAAGTCAGGGTCCGCGCCACGGTCTGGCGGTTCTCCGCCGACAGCGTCCGCCGCTTCCTCGACACAGGTGGTCACGCCGAGGAACCTGCTCCGCGCGGGCTGGTCTCCTGTGGTTTTCGTGCGCCGACGCGGAGGGGGCGAGGATGATCCCCGCTGGCCTGCGAGGTGTTACAACCCTCCGAATGTCTGCACTTTGCATGCGTTGACGCTAAACTGCAATCATGACTGCTCTGACGATTCGGGACGTTCCGGATGACCAGATCCAGACCTTGAAGGTTCGTGCTGCCCAGGCGGGCAAGTCCCTCCAGGCTTACTTCCTCGATCTCATCGCGCGAGAGGCGTCCAAGCCCACCATGGCGGAGATGGTGGCGCGCTTGAACCGGGAGACTACGGCCAGCGTCAGCACGGAGGACGTGCTGGCCGCGATCGACGAGGCCAGGACCCGGAGGTGAGCGAGACGGTCGTCATGGACTGCTCCGCCCTTGTGCACTTCCTCACCAACCACGACCCGCTCGGCCTTGCCGTCCGCACCCGGGTGGGTGCCGCCGATGCCGTCGCCGTGCCCACGCTCGTCGACTACGAGATCCAGTCCGCACTCCTCGGCATGAGGAGAGGGGGCAAGCTCACGGCACGGGAAGTGGCCAGGGCTGTTGATGCCTACCGGCAGCTCCAACTCGTCCGGCACGAGACGCTCTTCCTCTGGGATCGCGTTCAGGCTCTCCACGAAAACCTGAGCGCCTACGATGCCCAGTACGTCGCCCTGGCCGAGGCTCTCGCCGCAACGCTGATCACCAGTGATGTGAGGATCGAACGGAGCGGTGCCGCGAAATGCGGCATCGAGGTCTTCGACTCGAACTGACGACGGCGGGGCCGTGGGGCCGACGAGCACCGTCTGATCTACAAGGTCAAGGGCGACTCGATCCTCGTTGCGCAATGCCGCTACCACTACGAGAGCCGACGGCCTCAAGGCGTCGCCGTGCCGCTCCGTGCGACACGGTGAGGCGCAATGACGACGGAGCCGATCGACCCCCGGCCCGCCCACGCGTGGCTCATGCGTCCCGAGGACCTGGCGTCGTTAAGGCGTCGCCGTGCCGCTCCGTACGACACGGTGAGGCGCAATGACGACGGAGCCGATCGACCCCCGGCCCGCCCACGCGTGGCTCATGCGTCCCGAGGACCTGGCGTCGTTCAGAAGGCCTGCGGACAGGCGCAGTCCGTGGGTCCCGGTCGCCGGTGGTTCCATGGCCCGTGATGTGCACAAGTGTTGCTCCCGGGACCGCCGAGACGCCCGGGCACAAGGCCTGCCGCCCGTGCAGGACGGGCAGATGAGAAAGCGGTTACGCAGTGGTGACAGCGCAACCACTCCGCGATGACGCTTTCCCTGCGAAGATTCATGCATCGCCAGCTGTTGCGCCCACCAAGGGCATCCAGACGGGTAGCGAACTTTTCTGGCTCAACGTTCCCTGGGGGGGATCGTCATGTCTTCTCGACGTGTCATTTCGGCCGCCACCGCTGTCGCCGCGGCCGCCGTCGCCGGCACCCTGTTCGCTCCGGCCGCGGCGTATGCGACGCCCACCGACAGCCCGCTGAAGCTGGCGCTCAGCGACATCAGCCACAACGACATAGCCCGCGGCCAGAATGTCCAGACGCTGACCCTGACGGTGACCAACCCGTCCGACGGCGCCCAGGACTACACCGGCCTGGTGTTCGGCATCCCCAGCGGGCCGAGCCCCATCCTCGGCAGCCAGATCCTCTTCGAGGCGGCTCCGATCACCGCTCCCGCCACGGACGTGAAGGTGGGCCAGGAGGACGAGTCGGCGATGGTCGGGTTCTTCCCGCACGGCGGTAAGGTCAGCGACGACTTCTCCGTGCCGGCGAAGGCCAGCATCAGCTGGAAGATCACCTTCGGCTTCCGCCAGGACTACCCGCTCAACGACGACGGCATCACGCTCGCCTTCGACACCGGCAAGGGATCCGAGACCGCGCACTTCGACGTGCCGCCCCAGCAGGCCGACGGCGAGGTCACCGGCGTCTTCGGCCCCAGGGCCACGGTCGCGCCCGGAAAGCCCGGCGAGACCTGGTACGAGGTCGACAATAACGCCGGCGGGAAGTTCGACGTTCCGCTGCGGACGCTGATCTCCGTGGCGGACACGGTTCCCGGGCTCGGCCTGGACGTCCTCAGCAACGGGCACTGGGTGCACGCCCAGAACGCCGGAGACCGGCAGTGGACCCTTCCCGAGATCCCCAAGGGCTTCGCCCAGGGCCAGAAGAATCGTTACGACCTGCGGTTCACCGTCCCGTCCACCCCGGGCACGGGCAAGGCCCGCGACGTCGCCGTGCAGGTCTTCACCGGCCTGTCCCAGGGCAACACGACGCCCATCGTGGACATGGAGGGCACGGTCCGCTACGACCCGAAGCAGGCGGCCGTGGACACCCCGACCTCGAGCCCGTCGCCCAGCGCGTCCGCCTCCGCGTCCGCCTCGGCGACGGCCACGCCGTCCGCGACGCAGAGCACCCCGGCCGCCGGTGCTCCCGCCAACGCGCCGGACACCGACCAGCTGGCCGAGACCGGCTCCGGGGACACGGGCCTCTTCGTCGGCCTGGCCGCGCTGCTCGCCGCCGCGGGCGCCGTGATCACGGCCTCCGTCGCCCGCCGCCGCCGCAACACCGCAGCCTGAACCACGGCCCGGCTCCGGGCCTCGTCTCCATCGAGCCCCGCGGGCGCCGAGCGCGACCGCGGGGCTCACTGCTGCGGGGACAGCGGCCGCGTCGCACGGGGCGGGCGGGCCGTGCGGGCGATCGCCCGTGGGCATCCGGGGGTCGACTTTCGCTGACACCTTGCCTTCTTGTGTCCGTACTCGTTGACACGGCAACGGCCGGACACGTCGCCATGGCGGCGCGTCCGGGACATCGGACGAGAGAAGGCGCGTATGAACGTCAGTGCTCACATCGAGGCCGTCTACGCGGACGTCTGCCGGCGCAATGCCGGGGAGACGGAGTTCCACCAGGCGGTGGGGGAGGTGCTGCACTCGCTGGCGCCGGCGCTGGAGGCGCATCCGGAGTACGTGGGGACGCGGATCGCGGAGCGGCTGTGCGAGCCGGAGCGGCAGGTGATCTTCAGGGTGCCGTGGGTGGACGACCAGGGGCACGTGCGGGTCAACCGGGGCTTCCGGGTGGAGTTCAGCAGTGTGCTCGGCCCGTACAAGGGGGGTCTGCGTTTCCACCCGAGCGTCGACCTCGGCATCGTGAAGTTCCTCGGCTTCGAGCAGATCTTCAAGAACGCCCTGACCGGGCTGGCGATCGGCGGCGGCAAGGGCGGCTCCGACTTCGACCCCAAGGGCCGCTCCGACGGGGAGATCATGCGCTTCTGCCAGTCGTTCATGACCGAACTCCACCGCCACCTGGGCGAGCACACCGATGTGCCGGCCGGGGACATCGGCGTGGGAGGCCGGGAGATCGGCTACCTCTTCGGGCAGTACAAGCGGATCACCAACCGCTTCGAGGCCGGCGTCCTCACCGGCAAGGGCGTCGCGTGGGGAGGTTCGCACGCGCGGACCGAGGCCACGGGGTACGGGGCCGTGTACTTCGCCGCCGAGATGCTGGCCACGCGCGGGCAGGGTTTCGAGGGCCGCAAGGTGGTGGCCTCGGGGTCCGGGAACGTCGCCGTGTACGCGATCGAGAAGGTGCGCGCACTGGGCGGCTCGGTGGTGGCCTGCTCGGACTCGGGCGGTTACGTGGTCGACGAGGCCGGCATCGACCTGGAGCTGCTGAAGGAGGTCAAGGAGGTCCGCAGGGCCCGGCTCTCGGCGTACGCGGAGGCCAGGCCCGCGGCACGGTACTCGGAGCGCGGCTCGGTCTTCGACGTGCCCTGCGACATCGCGCTGCCCTGCGCCACACAGAACGAGCTGGACGGTCAGGACGCCGGGACGCTGGTGAAGAACGGCGTGCTGGCGGTCGCCGAAGGCGCGAACATGCCGTGCACGCCGGAGGCGATCGAGGTGTTCCGGGAGGCCGACGTCCTCTTCGGCCCGGGCAAGGCCGCCAACGCGGGCGGTGTGGCGACCTCCGCGCTGGAGATGCAGCAGAACGCGTCGCGCGAGGTGTGGACGTTCGAGCAGACCGAGGCCCGCCTGGCGCAGGTCATGCGCGATGTCCACAACCGCTGCCGCGCCACCGCCGCGACTTACGGCGGCACGCCCGACGACTACGTCCTGGGTGCCAACATCACGGGCTTCCTGCGCGTGGCGGACGCGATGACGGCGCAGGGCGTCGTCTAGGCCGCGGCCGGCCCTGCCGGGTGCCGTGCCCGTCCGTGGTGGTGCCGCGGGCGGGCACGGGCGTTCCCGGGAGGCCGGGAACGGGCGTCCCCGGCGGGTCAGGAGGGAGAGCCGCCCATCACACGGGCGAAGGCCGCCGGGTCGGTGTCGAAGCCGCGGACACCGGGGTGGAAGCGCCATTCGCCGGCCTCGCCGCGGCGGAACTCGCCGACGGTGGCGGCCGTCGCGGCGGCGACCTCGCCGAGGTCGGAGGCGGCGAGGTCGGTGCGGCCCTCGACGACGCGGACGCCGGTGCCGGCTATGTCGGCGAAGGTCATGCGGCCGTCGCGCTGCTGCACGACCACGCCGACGACGATCCGGCCGTAGTCCGGGGAGAGCCGGTCGAGTTCGAGGGTCATGATCTCGTCGAAGCCCAGCCCCTGGCCGGTCTTGCTGTCGCGGTTGAGGGTGATCGTGCCGTCCGGGGAACGGCTGTCGAAGTGGACGAGGTAGGCCGGAGCGCCGTGCGGGGCGGTGGCCGGGTAGGCGGCGGCGACGATGTCGAGGTCGCTGGCCGGGGTGCCGATCGGGCTGGGGTCCCACTTGAGCCGGACCTCGACCTTGCCGAGGCCCTTGGTGGCGCTGCTCACGAACTGGCTCTCCTTCGTCATCCGGGGGACGGGGTCAGGGACGGCCGGTGACGCGGACCGGGGTGACGGTCGCGTCGCCGGGTGTCCCGGCGTACGCGTGGCGGCTCTCGGGAGGGCCGGTCATGACGGTGACGCGCGGGTGGCGGCGGGGGGTTTCCGCGCTGCGGGCGGTCCAGGGGTGGACGTCGGGGGTGACGTCGGCCACCACCGCGGGGCCGCGGGATGCGCCGGGGTGCTTCCTCACGTCGTCCTGGAGCGTGACCGTCACGGGATAACTCCCTTTCATTTGCCGTCCGTTGGGGGCGGCCACGCGTCGCGTGCCCCGCCCGAGGTGGCAACGAACGGGGGCGGCCCCGGATTCCTGGCAACCGGCAGGGTGTCCCTCCGGTTCTTTGGGAACGCGGTGGCGAGGAGGCCAAGGTGAGGGACGCGGAGCCGGACTTCGAGGAGTTCGTCACCGCCCGGGGACCGTGGTTGTTGCGGGTCGCCTGGCTGCCGACCGGGGCCGCACACCTGGCGGAGGACCTGCTGCAGACGGGGTCCTGACCTCCTTCGGGGACGCCCGGCAGCGCGGTGACGACGGCGATCCACGCGGACGTCACCCGGCGACCGGGACCGGGACCGTGACCGCGACCGCGGCCGGGCCCCGGACCTGGAGAGGTGCCGCATTCGGACCAGGATGTGGCAGGGCCGCGACATCCAGGGCCCTTGCCACGGGCGACCGCGATGCTACAGTGCGAACAGCACGACTGCGCGCCCTCCTTCGGCGCCGGTGCCTTCCTGTGTGACCGCCCCGTCGCGGTCCGCTCCCGCGGTTCTGCGCGGTGTTCCCCTCCGCCCTCGCCCGTGCGTCGGCGATTTCCTTCAGGCTCCGCCTCCTTCGCCGCGTGACCCGGCGGCCGGTCGATCCGCCGCCGTGCGCGCCCTCCCCCGAGGACCACGCATGTCCACTGCTCCCACCACTCCCCTTTCCACCTCCGCTTCCTCGCCTTCCGGCGAGCGCCGAGTAGCCGTCGCCGGAGTTCTCGACCTCGAGGGCGGGCACGGCTTCCTGCGCACCGAGGGCTACGCGCAGGGTTCCCACGACGTCCTGGTGCCCCAGGAGTTGGTCAGGCGTCAGGGGCTGCGCAAGGGCGACGCCGTTGAGGGCGTGGCCACGGCCGGCCGCTCACGGACTCTCGTACGCGCCGAACACGTCGGCGGCCGGCCCGCCGACACCGCCCGCGGACGGCGGCACTTCGCGGACCTGACCCCGCTGCACCCGCGTGAGCGGCTGCGCCTGGAATCCCCGAAAGGCGGTCTGGTGACCCGCGTGGTGGATCTCCTGGCGCCCGTCGGCAAGGGGCAGCGCGGGCTGATCGCGGCGCCGCCGAAGGCGGGCAAGACCATGCTGCTGCGCTGGCTGGCGGACGCGGTCGCGGACAACCACCCGGAGTGCCACCTGATGGTGGTGCTCCTCGACGAACGGCCCGAGGAGGTCACCGACATGCGGCGGGCGGTACGCGGCGAGGTCGTCGCCTCTGCCTTCGACCGGACGCCGAAGCAGCACATCGCCGTCGCCACCCTGGCCGTCGAGCGGGCCAAGCGGCTGGTCGAGACCGGCCGGGACGTCGTCGTCCTGCTGGACTCCCTCACCCGCCTGTGCCGGGCGCACAACAACGCGGCGTCCGCGGGCGGCCGGACCCTCAGCGGAGGGGTGGACGCCGCGGCGCTGCTCGGCCCGAAGCGGCTCTTCGGGTCGGCGCGGCTCGCCGAGGAGGGCGGCTCGCTCACCATCCTGGCCACCGCGCTGGTCGACACCGGATCGCGGGCGGACGACTACTTCTTCGAGGAGCTGAAGAGCACCGGCAACATGGAGCTGCGCCTGGACCGCGCGCTCGCCGACCGCCGGATCTTCCCCGCCGTCGACGTGGCCCCCTCCGGGACCCGGCGCGAGGAGTTGCTGCTCAGTCCTGCCGAGCTGACCGCGACCCGCGGACTGCGGCGGGCGATGCGCAACGCAGGGAGCTACGAGACGCTGCTGGAGCGGCTGCGGGCGACGCCGGACAACGCGGCCTTCCTGCGGCGGATCCAGGGCACGATGCCCGCCGCCTGACGGCGCGGGGACGCATCATGGAGCGGTGATCACACCGCAGCGCGTGGGGCCCCGGGGCGCCGTGGAGCGGGGGCGGCCGCCCGGCTTCGTCTGGTACGCGGCGTACGGCTCCAACACCCATGTCGCCCGCCTCAACAGCTACCTCGCCGGCGGGGTGCCGCCCGGCGGGGCCCGGGAGTACCCGGGCTGCCGTGACGCGCGGCCGCCGCTGCGGTCGGTGCCGCTGGAGCTGCCGGGACGTATGTACTTCGCCACGAGGTCGCCCGTGTGGTCGGGCGGGCGGGCCTTCTACGACGCCGACGCTCCGGGTGGCCAGGTGCGCGCCCGGGCCCATCTGCTGACGGTCGCTCAGTTCTCCGACATCGCCGCCCAGGAGATGTACCGGGCGCCCGGTACGGACCTCGACCTGGGCGAGGTGTTGCGGCACGGCAGGGCCCGGCTGGGTGACGGGCGGTACGAGACGCTGCTCTACCCGGGCGATGTCGACGGGCACCCCGTGCTCACCTTCACCGCGCCCTGGGGCGTCGGCGGGACCGGGCACGTCAGGCCGTCGGCGGCGTATCTCCGGCACATCGCCGAGGGGCTGGCCGAATCGGGCGCCTGGGACCTGCCCGGCATCGCGGCCTACCTCGCGGAGTGCGCGGACGGTGAGTGGGAGGCACGGGAGATCACGGCGCTGCTCGGACCGTGATCCGCGGCGGCGATGGATTACGGCGCCGCCGCCGGTCCTATGGATGTACGCCGCACGTCCCGTCCCGAACCCGCCCCAGGAGGTCGCTCATGGCCCGGCCCGCGCCGCCCCCGCCCGCGTCCCGACCCGGCGGCGGGCCCGCCGTGCTCGTCCTGACCGGCCGACTCACCCGTGCCGGGATCCCGCCGCTGGTCGAGCGGTTGCGGATCCTGCTGGCCGAGCGGGGCGGCGGCACGGTGGTGTGCGACGTCGGCGGACTCGACGGCGCGCCCGACGTCGTACTGCTCGACGCCCTCGCCCGGCTGCAGCTCACCGCCCGGCGCCATGGCGGCCTGATCCGGCTGCGGGGCGCGGGGGGCGCGCTGCGGGAACTGCTCGCGCTCACCGGGCTGGACGGCTCAGCGGGCCTCGGGTCCGAGGCGCGCGGGGAGGCCGAACAGCGGGAACAGCCGCTCGGTGTCGAGGAAGGCGTTCAGCCCGGTGATCCTGCCGGCTGATATCTCGATGACCTGCAGTGCCCACGGCTCGTGGCCCCCGTCGGGGGCGGGCCGGTACTGCCCGAACCCCGGGGTTCCGTTCGCCGTGACCGGGACCAGCCGCGAGCCGCGGCAACCGGAGCCGATCCCGAGCATCCAGGCCCGGATGTCCGCGGGCCCGCGCAGCCACAGCCCGAAGGGCGGCATGGACAGCGTGGCGTCCTCGTGGAGCAGCGAGGTGAGGGCGTCGAGGTCGTAGGACTCGAAGGCGGCGACGTAGCGGCCGAGCAGGGCGCGCTGCTCCTCGTCGAGCGGGCGTGCCGGGTCGGTCGTGGCCGGGGCGGCGGCGGCCAGGGTGGCCCGGGCCCGCTGCAGCGCGCTGTTGACCGAGGCGACGGTGGTGTCGAGCAGCTCGGCGACCTCGGCGGCCTTCCAGGCCAGTACCTCCCGCAGGATGAGCACGGCCCGCTGGCGCGGCGCGAGGTGCTGGAGTGCGGCGACGAACGCCAGGCGCACGCTCTCGCGCTGGTCGGCGAGGTCGGCGGGGTCGCCCGTCGCGGGCAGGACGCGGCCGTCGGGAGCGGGGGAGATCCACGTGCTCTCCGGCAGGGTGCCGGGCAGCGGGCCGTCGGCGGAGCCGGGTGAGGCCAGGTCCATCGGGCGGGCGCGGCGCCCGGTGCCGCCCAGGATGTCCAGGCAGGCGTTGTGCGCGATGCGGTAGAGCCATGACCGCAGGCTCGAGCGCCCCTCGAAGCGGTCGTACGCGCGCCAGGCCCGCACCATCGTGTCCTGGACCGCGTCCTCCGCCTCGAAGGCCGAGCCCAGCATCCGGTAGCAGTAGCCGGTCAGTTCCGTGCGGTACCGCTCCAGCTCCAGCGCCACGTCCGGGGGTGCAGCGAGATCGCCCATGTTCTCCTCCGACTTCCGATGAGTTCGGGAGCGCCCACAGCTCTACTTCAGCACAGACCACTGACAATCCCCGGGCGGAAAGAGGCCACCATGCCGACGAGGATCCTCGTCAGCCTTCCGGTGCGGGACCTGGCCAGGTCGAAGGCGTTCCTCGGGGGTCTCGGCTTCTCCTTCGACGCCGTCTTCAGCGACGACAAGGCCGCGTGCATGGTGATCGGCGAGCACACCCGCGGAGGCCGTCGTCTGCCTGGGCGTCGAGTCGAGGGAGCGGGTGGACACGCTGGTCGAGACGGCTCCGGCCACGAGCGGCTCGCCGTCGAGCGGGATCATGGAGCAGGGGCCGATGTACGGCCGCGACCCGGACGGCCACTTATGGGAAGTGGTGCACACGGACGCCGCGACGACCGGTGACCGACCGCCCCGGCGGGGCGGCACCGGCCGCGGTCCCGGCTCGGGGTTCGGTGCGTGGTCCCGTCGTGCGGGCTCCCGGCGTCAGTGCGTGTCCGGGATCTCCTGCTCGGCCCAGATCAGCTTGCCGTCGGCGGTGTAGCGGGTGCCCCACTTGCGGGTGAGCTGGGCGACGAGGAACAGCCCGCGGCCGCCTTCGTCGGTGGTCCGGGCGTGCCGCAGTCGCGGCACGGTGTTGCTGCTGTCGTAGACCTCGCAGATGAGGACCGTCTGCCGGATCATCCGCAGCCGGATCGGTCCCGAGGCGTGCCTGATGGCGTTGGTGACCAGCTCGCTGACGACCAGTTCGGTGGTCGTCCGCAACTGCTCCAGCCCCCATGCGGCGAGTTGCCGCGCGGCCAGGGCCCGGGCCTCGCTGACGACCGCCGGGTCCACCGGAAGGTCCCAGGAGGCCAGCCGGTCCGGGGTGAGGGCGTGCGTACGGGCGACGAGCAGCGCCACGTCGTCGGCGGGCGGACCGGGGGAGAGGTGCTCCAGCAGGGACGTGCACAGGTCCTGCAGCGGCAGTTCCGGGCGGGCCAGGGCGTGCGCGAGACGGTCCAGGCCCACGTCAAGGTCCTCGTCGAAGGTGCCGATGAGGCCGTTGGTGTAGAGGGCGACGATGCTGCCCTCGGCCAGTTCGAGTTCCGCGGACTCGAAAGGCATGCTGCCCAGCCCGAGCGGTGGTCCGGCGGGCAGCTCGGCGAAGGTGACCTGGCCTCCGGGAGCGACGACCGCCGGCGGGGGGTGCCCGGCGCGGGCCATCGTCAGCCGGCGGGTCACCGGGTCGTAGACCGCGTAGAGGCAGGTGGCGCCCGTGACGGTGGTGGCCACGGACCCGTCGGCGTTCTCCTCCTCGGTGAGCCGGATGACGAGGTCGTCCAGGTGCGCCAGCAGTTCGTCGGGGGGCAGGTCCATGTCGGCGAGGGTGTGGACGGCCGTCCGCAGCCGCCCCATCGTCGCCGCCGCGGTCAGACCGTGCCCGACGACGTCTCCGACCACCAGCGCGATCCGCGCCCCGGACAGCGCGATCACGTCGAACCAGTCGCCGCCCACGCCGTCCTGGATGTCGGTGGGCAGGTAGCGGTACGCCACCTCCAGCGAGGTGCCGCCCGCCAGCGTGTGCGGCAGCAGGCTCCGCTGCAGGGTGAGCGCCGCCTCGTGCTCGCGGGTCCAGCGCCGGGCGTTGTCCAGGCACACCGCGGCGCGGGCCGCGAGCTCCTCGGCGAGCAGCAGGTCGTCCTGCTCGAAGGCGTGGGGTCGGCGGTGCCGGATGAAGGTCACCACGCCGAGGACGGTGCCCCGGGCCCGCAGCGGCACCCACATCACCGACCGCATCCCGAACTCGCGTATCTTGGCCGCCCGGGCCGGTTCGTCGGTGAGCCACGACGCGTGGTCGATGGCGATGTCGCCCTCGAACACGGACCGGCCGGAGGCCATGCAGCGCACCAGCGGCGAGGTGTCGCCGGCGTTCACGCGGTCGCCGGGCGCGACGACCGACTCGGGGGTGCCCGGGTTCACCGACCGCATCCCGGCGCGGCGCAGCGGCACACGGCCCAGACCGCCGCCGGACGGCGGTTCGCCGCCGTGCAGCACCGGTTCCAGCAGGTCGACGGCGACGAAGTCGGCGAGCCGCGGGACCGAGACGTCGGCCAGTTCCTGGGCGGTGCGGGTGACGTCCAGGGTGCTGCCCAGGCAGGCCCCGGCCTCGTTGAGCAGCGCGAGCCTGCCCTGGGCGCGCCACCGGTCGGTGACGTCCATGGCCATGTAGCAGACGCCCATGACCCGGCCCTCGGCGTCGTCCAGGCGGTAGAAGGAGGTGGAGAAGGACCGCTCGCGGTAGGGGGAGGCGAGTGTCCAGCCCCGGAACTCGCGGTCGATCGCCGGCTCGCCGGTCAGCAGCACCTCCCGCATGACGGCTTCCATCGCCGTGGTGTCCATCCCGGGCAGGACGTCGGCCAGGCGCATCCCGATGCGGCGCTCGCGCGAGACACCGCCGAAGTGCGCGAGGGTGTCGTTGAGCCACACGTACCGCAGGTCCGGGCCGAGTACCGCCATGCCGATCGGGGACCTGGTGAGGAAGCCCTCGAGGATGGTGCTGCTCACCGCCCAGGACGGGGTCGTGGACAGGTCGATGGCCGACACCAGCCAGCGCTCCTGTCCGTCGGGCGCCGTCATGGCGGCCACCCGCACGCCCACCTCGATCCGCCGTCCGTCGCGGTGCCGGGCGCCCACCTGGCCGCCCCAGACGTCGCGGTCGCGCCACTGGGCGGCCTGGCCGGCCTGGCCGGGGGCGGCGAGCAGCAGGGCGGCCGGGCGGTGCAGCACCTCGGTCGCCGGGTAGCCCAGCAGGTGCTCCGCGGCGGCCGTCCAGCCGACGATCGTCCCCTCGCCGTCGATCACCGCCGACGCGGCGCATGTCAGGTCGAACGGCGCCTGCCCCGGCGCCGCGGCGCTTCTCTCCGGCGTGACCATCTGGGGCGTCCCATGTCCGCGGACGTGTCGTTCCCATGCTAGGACCTACCGCCCGCGTGGGCTTCCCGCGGACGAGCGGCGGCGGCCCCGCCGGGGTGCGTGCGGGCCGCCCGTGGGCAGCGGCTCGGTCCGCGGCGTCACCGGGCGCCTCGCTCCGCGCGCGTGACTTTGCCGCCCGCGCGGGCCCGGCGCAAGGACGCATCACTCTTATGGGTGAAGAAAAATTCTGGCCGTCTCCCGGGCCCCACGGCCCGCGGGCATCGCGCGCGTCCCGGGCGGCGTCCGCCCGGGACACCTCGTTCTCGCCGGGGCGGCACGGTCGTGCCCCCGGACGGCGCCTCGGGGGGCCGGCCGCTCCGGTTCGGCCGTCCGCCCCCGCGCCGCCCCCGGCGCGAGTGCCCGCCGACCCCGCACGTCCGGGCGCGAGCGCGCGCCGCACCGGCCGCGTGACGTGGGCATGCGGTGTTCCGGGCCCTCGCGGGGGCGGCCCGCCCGGCTCGCTCCCGCCGGCCGGCGAGGGCCTGCCGGGGCGCTGGGGACCGGCGCCGGAGTCGGTCGAGCCATCCAGGCCAAACGGTTCAAGTCGGTCGTCGCGCATGACCGGATCGTGGTCCCGTACATGGCACGGAAGGACCCGGGAAGGGTTTGCGTCAGTGCTCGCAAACCGATAGTCATACGTCAACGAGCATGTGCCATAGGCATCGTGATGTGGCATCAGCAAGAGAATGGAAGCGGCTATGCTACTTACGGCTCAGCGTGTTGTAGTAATTACGCCAGGTCAGGCACGGCCTGCTGGTTGCCCACTCCGTTGACGTCGCAATCCCGCTGCCGTGCCGTGTTCGTTCCATGACTAGCGATCACCTGAGGATGCTGATGGTTCGTGCTGGATCGTCCCCCGGAGACCGCCGGCCCACCGCCAAATCCGCGTGGTTATTGCCGGTCGGCGTAGTCGTGGCGGTCGCCGCCGTCGCCGTATGGACCGTCCCGTCGGGTGCCCGGGAGGCGGTGCTGTGGTGCGGGGTGACCGCCACGGTGGCCGTGGCCGTCCTGGGCGCCGAGACCGCCCGCAGAGGCGCCGCCGTACGGGCGCTGCGCGAGCGGCTCGTACGGCGCGAGGAGGAACTGCAGTTCCGGCTCTCCCGCCAGGAGGCGGAGACCGAACGGCTGGCACGGGAGCAGCTGCCGAACGCGGTGGCGCGGCTGCAGCGCGGCGAGTTCGTCGCCGACGTGCTCAAGGACATCGACGAGGACGCCGAGGGCCTCACGCCCGGATTCCAGCAGGCGCATCAGCGGATGCTGCGCTCGGTGCTGGAGGCCGTGTCCGCGGAGGAGGACGTCCGCGAGTCCTCGCAGCGGGCCTTCGTCAACATCGCCCGGCGCGTGCAGGCCATCGTCCACCAGCAGGCCAATGACCTGCGGGAGATGGAGGACCGGCACGGCCGCACCCCCGAGGTCTTCGGGGACCTGCTCAAGCTCGACCACGGCACCGCCCTCATCGGCCGGCTCGCGGACAGCATCGCCGTCCTCGGCGGCGCCCGCCCCGGGCGTCAGTGGCGCCGGGCCGTACCCCTGTTCAGCGTGTTGCGCGGCGCGATGTCGCGCATCACCGACTACACGCGTGTGGAGCTGCACTCCGTGTCGGAGGTGGCCGTCGTCGGGCCGGCGGTCGAGCCCCTGATCCACGCGGTCGCCGAGCTGCTGGACAACGCCACCCGCTATTCCCCGCCGCACACGAGGGTCCATCTCACCGCCGTCGAGGTGCAGTCCGGCATCGCCATCGAGATCGAGGACGGCGGCGTCGGTCTCAGCGAGGAGTCCCGGACCCGGGCCGAGCGTGCCCTGGCAGAGGCGCAGGCCGGCTTCGACCTGGGCGATCTCGGGGAGACGCCCCGCCTCGGCCTCGCCGTCGTCGGGCGCCTCGCGGCGACCTGGAACCTCCAGGTGTCCCTGCGCTCCTCCGCCTACGGCGGGGTGCGTGCCGTGGTGATCGTCCCGCAGGAGGTCATCACCACGGTGGCGAACGCCACGGGCCTGGCGCACGGTATCGGCTCCGTTTCCGGTCCCCGGCCGGTCGTCCCCGACCAGCGCGCTTCCGAACCCCGCCCATCCGCGCCCGCCTCGGCACCCGCCAAGGGTCCCCGGCGCTCCGCTCCCGCCGCCCCGGAACGGGCGGAGGACGACGCGCCGGTCGTGCACGAGCGGACCGCGAACGGGCTTCCCCAGCGGCGGCGACGCACTCCGACCCCGAGTCCCGCCCCCGGTGCACGGCTGGGCGCCGCGCCCGCCGACGGCTCGGTCACTGCCGCGTCGGACCCGAAGCCGGGCAAGGAGCCCGTGCAACCGGGCATGTGGCTGGCGGCCTTCACCAGCGCCGTGTCCGGTGAGAGCACTGCCACCTCCTCTGACAGCAACAGTGACGAGACGTTAGATAAGGGTGAGTAGCCGTGATTCAGCAGCGGGCCAACATGGACTGGATGCTCAAGGACCTGGCGACAGGTGTCCCGGAGACCCGGCACGTCGTGGTGCTCTCCTCGGACGGCCTGCGCATGGCCCAGTACGGCGGCGACACGGACGCGGCCGACCGACTGGCCGCGGCCTGCGCGGGGCTGCAGAGCCTGGCCGGGGCCATCGCCGGTGAGTTCCCGCACGGCGACGGGCGGATGCGGCTGGTCGTCATCGAGGTGGACGGCGGCTTCTTCTACCTCATGGCCGCCGGCGCGGGTGCGTATCTCGCGGTCCTCGCCGACGAGGGCGTGGACGCCGGACTCATGGGCAATCGGATGCGGGACCTGGTCGCCCGGATCGGCGCGCACCTGACCAGCCCCCCGCGCCGGGACGGGCAGGCCGGATGAGCGACGGGCCTGCGGAGTGGGACAACGGAAACCCCGAGCGGCTCTACGTGGTGACGGGAGGGCGCAGCGGATCCTCGGACGAGACCGCCATAGACCTGGTCACCCTGGTACGGGCCTGCTCGGGGCCACCCCCGGGCATGGCGCCCGAACAGGCCGCGATCCTGCGGTTGTGCACCTCTCCCCTGTCCGTCGCCGAGATAAGCGCGTATCTGAACCTCCCGGTCAGCGTGGTGACCGTACTTCTCGCGGATCTGCTGGCCGTCAAGCGGGTTGAGGCGCGACCGCCCATCGTCCCCGCACGACTTCCCGACGCTGCACTGATTGAGGCGGTGATGCATGGACTTGAAAGGCTCTGACGCGATCGGCGTCAGGGGTCCGCGGAGTGAGGACGCTCTGCCGGAATCGGCAGCCGCCGCGGTCAAGATAGTGATCGTCGGGGGTTTCGGCGTCGGCAAGACGACCCTGGTCGGATCGGTCAGTGAGATCCGGCCGCTCTCGACCGAGGAGACGATGACCCAGGCCGGCGTGGGCGTGGACGACATCGTCGGCGTGGAACGCAAGACGGCCACCACGGTGGCCATGGACTTCGGCCGCATCAGCATCAACGACGAGCTGGTCCTCTACCTCTTCGGGACACCGGGCCAGCAGCGCTTCTGGTTCCTGTGGAACGGGCTCTTCGAGGGTGCGTTGGGTGCGGTGGTGCTGGTTGACACACGGCGCCTCGAGGTCAGCTTCGACGTGATAGGGCGACTGGAGGAGCGCGGAACCCCGTTCGTCGTTGCCGTCAACTCCTTCCCGGAGTCGCCGAGTCATCCGCTCGACGAGCTGCGGTCCGCGCTGGACCTGCCGGACCACGTCCCCCTGGTGGAGTGCGACGCCCGGTCCCGCAGTTCCGTCCGTGACGTGCTGATGACGCTCATGCGCCATCTGCACTCCCTCGCCGCCGCGTCGGCCCTGTGATCCTTCCCCGCCCGTGACCAGGAGCGTCCCGTGACCACCCCACCCCCCGAATGCCCCGCCCACGGCCTCGGCCCGGGCGGCCTGCGGAGGCTCTACGGCCCCGAGGCCGAAGCCGACCCCACGGCCCTGTACGAGAAGCTGCGCGCCGAGCACGGGCCGGTGGCCCCGGTGCTGGTGCACGGAGACCTGAACGCCTGGATCGTCCTGGGGCACCACGAGAACCTCGAGGCCATGCGCAACCCCTCGCGGTTCTCTCGGGACTCCCGCATCTGGCGGCACTTTCGCGAGGGCAACGTCGCCATGGACTCGCCGCTGCTGCCGATGGTCGCCTGGCAGCCGCTGTGCGTCTTCGCGGACGGCGCCGAGCACGAGCGGCTCCGCGGAGCGGTCACCACCAGCATGGGCCGCCTCAACCGGCGGGGCATCCGGCAGCACATCATCCGCTTCTCCAACCAGCTGGTCGACGAGTTCTGCCAGTCCGGGGAGGCGGAGCTGGTGACCGAGTTCGCCGAGCAGCTGCCGGTGCTGGTCATGACCCAGCTGCTGGGCATGCCCGAGGAGTACGGGCCGAAGCTGGTCGAGGCGGCCCGCGACCTGATGCGGGGGACCGAGACAGCCCTCGCCAGTAATGACTACGTCCTGGCCACGTGCCGGCAGCTCGTGCAGCGCAAGCGCTCGGACCCGGGCGGTGACCTCACGTCGTGGCTGGTTCGGGACGACGCCGAACTCACCGACGACGAGATCGCGGAGCATCTGCGGCTGCTCCTGGTGGCAGCCAACGAACCCACGGTCAACTTCATCGCGAGTGCGCTGAAGATGGTGCTGACCGACCCCCGGTTCAGGGCCCACCTGTCCGGTGGGCACATGACGCTGCCCGACGCGCTGGAGCAGGTGCTGTGGGACGAGCCGCCGATGGCGGCTTTCCCCGGTCGCTGGGCAGCCGGTGACACGGAGCTGGCCGGGCAGAAGATCAAGGAAGGCGACATGATCATGCTGGGCATCGCGGCGGGGAACGTCGACCCGCGCGTCCGCCCGGACCTGACCACGCCGGTGTTCGGAAACCGCTCGCACCTCTCGTTCAGCAGCGGCCCGCACGAGTGCCCCGGGCGGGACATCGCCCGGGCCATCGTGGACACGGGCATCGACACGCTGTTGACGCGGCTGCCCGACCTGCGGCTGGCCGTACCGGAGGAGGAGCTGGAGTCGACGTCCGCGTGGATGACGCGCCACCTCGTGGCACTGCCCGCCGAATTCAGCCCGGTCAGGCCTCTCGGCGACCAGGCGGCCGCGCCGCGTGAGGCGCAGGCGCACGTGGAGCCCCGGATTCCGCAGACACCTTCGCTGCCGAGGCAGCAGACATCCGCGGTCGGGGCGGAGCTGCCGCCCGCCGCCGGGGCGGAGGACGCGGCCCCGCGGCCCGGGGCCGTGGTTCCCGCTCCGCGCCGTTCCTGGTGGCGTTCGCTCGCAGCGCGACTGCGGGGGTAGCGGCCGCACCGTCTCATTGTGTGACCGGTTCATGACGGGCGCACGGGTGAATGCACCCGTGCGCCCGTCTGTGCGCCCCCCATGCCGTACGGACATCGTGGCTGGTCGGGTCGAGATCGTGAGTCGGACGCACACGCATCGGTCGTGAAGGCAACCGGTATCTGCGTCAACTCTTGTCGGCCTGACGTGATTTGGTCTCTTGACTGCTCTGCCATATGCCGGAGTAATGGTCAGTTGAGTGATCCACTTGTGCTCGATTTCCGCCACCTGTGGGGAGTGGCACAAGTGGAACGGTTGTGTCGGCTGAAAGTCGAGAGGTGATCGCCGGTGGAGCCCGGTCGTCGTTCCGCTGCGGCGTCCTCCCGTGGCTCGTCCGGTGCCCGTCGGTGGCGGAGCCGGGTGTCGCGCTGGGCGGCTTGGCGCGTTCATGGCATTTCTGCGGAAGGTGACCGGGCCCGGCGCCTGTCCTCCCCCAAGCTCGAAGGAGCACGTCCGTGACCACTGTGCCCGCTCTTCAACTCGCCCCCTTCTACTGTCCGATCGCACCCGCCGCTCATCCCTTGGCGGAACTCTTCGACCGGACCACCAACGAGTGGCTCCGCCGGTTCGGTCTGTACGAAGACGAGTCCCAGCGCGAGCGCCTGGAGCACGTCGGTGCGGGCCGGCTCGCCGCCCTCACCTCGCCCTTCGGAAGCCGGGAGGCGGTGCAGATATCGTCCGACATCGGCATGTGGCTGTTCGCCTTCGACGATGCGCACTGCGACGAGGGCCGGCTCGGGCGCGATCCCTATGAGCTGAGCCGCGTCTTGACCCGGCTGCTGCGCATCCTGGAGGCCCCCGAGTCCCCGTTGCGTCCGGACAGCCCGTACCACACCTTTGAGGCGGCGTTCCTGGACCTGCGGCTGCGCCTGGGCCGGGTGGCGACGCCCGTGCAGCTGGGCCGCTGGACCGATGCCATGCGCATGTACTTCCTGAGCCAGGTGTGCGAGGCGGCCAACCGCGTCGAGCGGGTGACGCCCGACCTCGACACGTACGCCATGCTGCGCATCCACAACGGCGCGATGAAGGTGAGCGTGATGATGCTCGACATCGCGGAGGGCTACGAACTGCCGCCCGCCGAGCTCGAGCGCCCCGACGTCCGTGCGCTGACGGAGGCGACCTGCCTTCTGGCGGGCTGGGACAACGACATCCTCTCCTACCGCAAGGAGCACCTGCGCGACGGCGACAACCAGAACCTGCTCGACGTGCTCGCGGGGGCAGCCGGGAAGCCGGTTGCCGGGATGGTCTCCGAGGCGATGTTCCTGCGGGACCAGATCATGGTGCTCTTCGAGACGCTGAGCGCGCAGGTGCGCCGCACCGCCTCTTCCGAGCTGCACCGGTACGTGACCTCACTCGGGCACTGGATCCGGGCGAACCTCGAATGGGGCACGACCTGCGAGCGCTACCTCAACCCCGAGGACCCCGCCTACCTGCCGACCAGTTGGGCGCCGGCGGCGATGCCGGGCAGCGACGCCCCGGTGGACCTCCCGGCGATCTCCTGGTGGTGGGAGCAGTTGGAGGGCTGACCTTCCACCATGGGGCCGCCCGCGCTCTCGTCGCCCTTGTGCCGTCCGTCATGTGGACGGCACAAGGGCGACGCCGTTGCCGGGCGCGAAGGCGTCGTCGACGGGGGAGGCGGCCGGAACGTCCGCCCCGGGACCGTCGACCGCACGGGGGCCGGGTGTCGGGCCGACCGGGGCTTCTCCGTCGGCCAGGTGCTTGTCGCAGGAGCAGATGGGCTTCAGCATGTCGGTCTCTCCCCGCGAGTGAGCCCGTGACCATCGCCCGATACGCGATGATCCACGTGGATTCTTGTCAGACCGGGACATTCGCCACCGTGGCGTTGAGGATTCCCGCGTCATGGGCGTCCCAACCGGCTATGGTGCCTCCTTCCTCGACGCGTGTGAGCCGACCCCTCGGGCAGGAGGGCGAAGTGCGGCGAACGGACGGGCGCCCGGGTCGGCACTCGGTGGCCGGCCGAGGTGCGGAGCGGGGCTCGCGCGGCCGGAGCCGGACGCGGGCGTCGTCGGCCACGGGGGCCGGCGCCGCCGGCACCCCCGCCGCGGGGCGACCCGGGGCGCCGCTGCACGCCGGAGCGCACCTGAGCCGGACGGCGTGGGCGGCGGGGCGGCGCGTCCGGCTCGGCCGGTCAGAGGTCGCCGGTGAAGGCCACCAGCCGCGGTGTGCCCCAGGGCTCGGTGACCGCGGTCGGGGTGGCGTGCTCCAGGAGCCACCTCTTCACCACGTCGAAGGCGGCGTCCCCGTACGTGTCCTTGTAGAGCGCGGCGATGCCGGTGACGTGGGGCGCCGCCATCGAGGTGCCGCTCATGACCGCGTAGAGCCCGCCGGGGAAGGCGGAGGCGATGTCGACGCCGGGCGCGTTCAGGTTGACGCAGCTGCCGAAGTTGCTGAACGGCGCCCGGTGGTCGGTCCGGTCGGTCGCGGCGACGGTGAAGGCCTCCGGGGCGCTGGCCGGGGAGATGACGCAGGAGCTGACGTCGTCGTTGCCGGCCGCGACCACCGGGAAGACGCCCGAGGCGGCCAGCGCGTCCAGGCTCTCGTTCATCGTCGGCGAGTAGAGGCCGCCCAGCGAGATGTTGGCCACGGCGGGTTTCACCGCGTGCTGGGCGACCCAGTTGATCCCGGCGATGATCCCGGAGTTCGGGCCGCGCGCCTCGCAGTCCAGCACGCGCACGGAGACCAGCGAGACCCCCCGGGCGACACCGGTGTGCTCGCCGCCGACCGTGCCGGCGACGTGCGTACCGTGGCCGGCGCAGTCCGCGGCGCCGCGGTCGTCGGCCATCTCGTCGATGCCGGGCCTGGCGCGGCCGCCGAACTCGGGGTGGGTGAAGTCGATCCCGCTGTCGATGATGTACGCGGTGACCTTGGCGCCGGTCGCCCGGACCGGGTAACCGTGGGTGGCCGGAGCCCGGTTGGCCACCCGCTCCAGGCCCCAGAACCGGCCGGTGCCGCCGGGCGGCGCAGGCGTGCCGTTCGGCAACCGGGGACCGGTCGCCACCGGGACCCGGTCCTCCGCGGGCAGGGCGACCGTGGTGTCCTGCTCGACGCCGCGCACCGAGGGCAGGGCCCGTACCCGCGCCAACTGCCGTCCGGTGAGCGGGGCGGCGAAGCCGCGCACCACGGTGTCGTAGACGTGGGCCGGGGTGATCCCGGCGGCGCCCGCCACGGCGGAGGGGTCGCTGCCCGGGGCCAGGGTGACGATGTAACGGCCGGGGATGGAGTTCGGAGCTCCCACGCCGAGCAGGGGTGCCAGGGCGACCGGGGTGTGCGCCTGCGCGGCGGACGGTGCGGGGACGGCGGCCAGAGCGGGGACGGCGGTCATCACGACCGCGGCGAACGTGCGGCGCAGGGACACGCGCATGCGTCGATCTCCTCGGACGTGGGCGGACGGCGCGGCCGACGGGCCGTCAGCCGGCGCTCCCACCCACCCTGTCAGCCGGGCTCGGACGCGGGCGCGCCCTGGTACGCCATCCGGGCCGGGGCGTGCCGATCAGCCCCGGCCCGATCCGGACGTACGCGCTGCCGCCGACGAGGGCGCGCACCCGGCCGCGGTCGCCGCGCCGGCACGGCCGGTGTCGGTGAGCTCGCGGCGGCGGTACCCGGTCGGTGCCTCCCGGCGGCACCGACGTCCATCCGGTCCTGCGCCGCCAAGGCGTGCGGCGGTGTCACCGGCGCTTCATGCCGTGGGTCGGGTGCCCGCCGTGGGCGGGGTTCAGGCCCAGGCCCTCGCTCGCCGCGACCTTGAAGGCGACCGCCTTCTCCGCGATGACACGTCGTCGCGCGTCAGCCGCTCGGCGAGGATCCTCGCGCCCTCCCGGGTGCGGATCCGGCGGTCCTTGAATCACCGCGGCCGGTGGCGCGGCAGCCACCCGATGAACGACAAGGGCGCCGGCTCGACCGCGACGGCGGCGCGGGCACGGTGCGCGGGCGCCGGACGGCGCGCCTGTGCGGCGCGGCGCCATGAGGCAGGTGCGGACCGCCGCAGCACCCGCGCGGGGGCGGGCGGGCGAGGGCGCCGTGCTCCGCCCGCCGCGGGCCGGTGCGATGCTGAACCGCGTGCGAGATGCGATGACGGTGGTCGAGGCGGCGTTCGCCGGTGCCCTGGGGGCGCCGGAGGGGGACGTCGAGAGGGCGCTGGACGCCGGGGCCTCGGCCCTGGCGGCGGAGGCCGGGTGGGACGAGGTGGGCCGGGCGGTGGTGACGGCCTTCGGCGGGCTGTTGCGGGGCTGTCGGGCACGCGGCTGGGAGGACGCGGACCTGCTGCGGATGGCGCGCCGCGAGTTGCGCCCGGAGCACGTGCGGCTCGCCGGGCGCCTGGCAGTGGACGGGGAGGGGGACGCCGGCCCGGCGGGCGTCCTGGCGGCGTACGGGGCGGCCGAGCGGCTGGACCGCTTCGCCGTGGCGACCGTCGTGCTGGAACTCGTGCGCCTGCTCGGGCGGCTGCCCGGGATCACCGCGCCGGCCGCGTCCGCGCCCGCGGCGTCCGGTACCGCGGGGCATCCGATGCTGCGGCGGATCAGGGCGCTGCTGGCGAAGGCGGAGTCCACGGCGTTCCCGGAAGAGGCGGAGGCGCTGAGCGCCAAGGCCCAGCACCTGATGGCGCGGCACAGCGTGGACGAGGCGCTGGTCGCGGGCACGGCTCAGGGCGGCGGCCCGGGCGCGCGGCGGATCGGTGTGGAGCGCCCGTACGAGGCACCGAAGGCGCTGCTGCTCGACGCGGTCGCGGCGGCGAACCGCTGCCGTGCCGTGTGGTCGGCGGAGTTCGGCTTCTCGACGGTGGTGGGCTGGGAGGCCGACCTGGAGGCCGTGGAGGTGCTCTACACCTCGCTGCTGGTGCAGGCCGAGGCGGCGATGCGGCGCGGCGGCGGAGCTGGGCCGGCCGGGGGGCCGGGACGGAAGGGCGGCAGGGGCGGGAAGGGCGGCAGGGGCGCAAGCCCGTCCCGGGACTTCCGCGAGTCCTTCCTCATCGCCTACGCGGGCAGGATCGGTGAGCGCCTGTCCGCCGCGTCGCGCGACGCGGCGGAGGAGGCCGCCCAGCGGCCCGAGGGCACCGGGGTACTTCCGGTGCTCGCCGCCCGCGAGGTCGCCGTGGGCCGGGCCGCGGACGAGATGTTCCCGCACACCAGCACGGAGCGGCTGAGGGGCCGGGACCGCGAGGGCTGGGAGCACGGCACCGCCGCGGCCGACCGGGCGGCCTTCCACGGCCCGGTCGGCCGGTCGACGCGTTCCCGTGGCTGAGGGCGCGTCGCCGCTGCCCGCCGGCGGGCGGCGGCAGGCCGCGTCCGCTCGTGACGTGGGGTCGCGCCGAGTGCTTCGGCCGCCCGGCGTCGCGAGACGCACCGGCACTCGACCGCCGGCGCGGGATCCTGGCAGGGCGCGCGCACGGCCTAGAACAGCCACCGGGTCTGGCTGTACGTGGTGCCGCGGGTGTAGGCGAAGGCGGTGGTGGGTTCCACCTGGTAGACCAGGGCCTCGTGGCCGTCGCCGACGAAGACCTGGTCGCGTACGTCGAAGTGCCATGCGGAGCCGTACTTGCGCTCGTACGCCTCCGCGATCCGGCGCAGCTGCTTGTCGCTGCGCACACGGGCCGCCTTGCCCTCGAGCACGACGTCAAGGCCCTCCTCGAGCGCGTTGTTGCCGGTGGTGAGGGCGATCTGGCTGTTGCGGGCGAGGTTCCTGGCCTTGCGTTCGTCGGCGCCGGTGCAGAAGTGCAGGGCGTCGTCGAGCCAGACCCCGATCAGCGGGGTGACGTGGGGGCGGCCGTCCGGGCGGACGGTGGTCAGCCAGTAGATCTCGGCGTCGGCGAGGTGTGCGCGGGCGTCGTGCCAGGTCGTGGGGGCCGCGCCGGTGCTGCTGTAGCGGGCGTCGAGCTCGGGCTCGGGTTCCTTGTCCTCTGTCATGCTCCACTGATACTGCATCAGTCCGCCCGCAGCGCGTACGCCTTGTCGACGGCTTCCGCCAGGTCGCGCACCGCCGGGTCCTCGGTCGCCGTGGCCAGGGCGTGCGCGCGGTCGCCGAGCACGGCGAGACCGGGCGCGCCGGGCAACTGCCTCTCGCCCGTGTCGAGGGTGCGCAGCGCGTCGGCGAAGTACGCGGCGACCGCGTCCACGCGGAGCCGGGCCGAGGTGCGGGAGTCCCAGAGCCGGCCGGCGAGCCGGTCCGCCTCGACGGCGGTGGAGGCCTCGTGCGGGGTGCGGTCGGCGGGGTCGAGCCAGCGCACGGTCGCGGTGGCGACATGCCCTCGGGCGCCCCGCGCGAGCCGTACGGCGTAGAGAGCGGTGACGCTGTGGCCGGGTCCGACCTCGCCGCCGTCGACCCGGTCGTCGCGGAAGTCCTCGTCGGCGACGGCGCGGTTCTCGAAGCCGATCAGGCGGTAGCGCTCGACGGTGCGCGGGTCGAAGGAGACCTGGGCCTTGGCGTCGCGGGCACGCAGGCCGATGTTGGCGGGGAGCTGGTCCACGAACAGGGCGCGGGCCTCGGCCGGGGTGGAGACGTACGAGGTGTGGCCGTCGCCCTTGTCGACGAGCCGCTCCATCAGCGCGTCGCCGTACTCGCTGCCGACGCCGACCCCGTACAGCGCGATGCCGTGCCGTGCGCGGGCCCGGTCGATCCGCTCCAGCAGGGCGTCGGGGTCGGTCTCCCCGGTGTTGGCGAGGGCGTCGGAGAGCAGCACGACCCGGTTGGTGGCCCCGCGCCGGGCGCTCTCCAGAGCCACGTCGTAGCCGGTTCGCAGGCCCGCCTCCAGGTTGGTGGACTCGCGCGGTGCGAGGCGGTCGACCACGGATGCGGCCTGCCGCCGGGCGCCCTCGGTGCCGAGCCGGGTGGCCGGCAGGGCGACCCGTGCGCGGTCGCTGAAGGTCACGACCGCGAGGGAGTCGTCGTCCCGCAGCTCGCCGACCGCGGCGCGCAGCGCCTTGCGGACGAGGTCGAGGCGGCCGGGTTCGCCCATGGAGCCGGAGACGTCCACGACGAAGGTGAGCACGGCCGGCGGCCTGTTCGTCTGGTCCGCGGGGCGGGTGGCGAGCCCGACACGCAGGAGGGACCAGCCGTCCTCGTCGCCGATGCGGGCGCCGTCCGCGGTGACGGAGAAGCCGTCGCCCCTGGGCGCGGGGTAGTCCTGGCGGAAGCTGTTGACGAACTCCTCGTAGCGCACGTCCGACGGCGAGGGCAGCGCGCCCTGGTCGAGCCGCCGCTTGGCGTAGCCGTAGGAGGCGGTGTCGACGTCCAGGGCGAACGTCGACAGACGTGCGGACTCCGGTGCGTCGGCCAGGTTCCGCCCGCTGTCGGCGCCGCCCTCCCCGGTCCACGCCGAGCGGTGATCGGGAGCCTGCGCACCGCGGGCGTGGTCGGCACCGGTGCGGGAGCGGTGCCCGCCCCCGTCCGCGCTGCACCCCGTCAGCACCGCCGCGGCCGCGACAGCCGCGACCGTCATCGTCGTGATCCGTCGCATGACCGTCACCCCGTCTCCCCCGGCGCCCCCTGCGCCTACCGCGACTGTGACGCACGCGGTCCCCGGGGGCGGCATCGGTGCCGTTGCGGAAGCGTCTCAGTCGGGCAACGCCTCTTCGGGCGTGGGGCGGTGCGGTGCCTCGGGCCCCCGGGCCCCGAGGGGATGGCTCGCGGGCCTGCCGCGAAGCCCCCGCTCGCCCTCGATGCCGAAGGCGCCGGTGCTGTGGCTGATCCGGTCCCGCAGGGCCTGCCGGCTTCGTGCGTCGGCGCTCAGGACGTCCTGCGGACAGGACGAGACGGCGTCGGCGACGAGGACGACGCGCGCGGGGTCCTCGTCGGTGGTGCCCTTGGCGGCCTCGCCGGAGATCGCGCCGAAGAGGTGCTCGCCCTCGGCGGGGGTGAGCAGTCGCTTCGGGCCGGGGCCGAGGTGGTAGGCATCGGCGTTCCGGTCCGCGGGTCCTCATCGCCGGCTTGTCCTTTCCGCCGGCGATGACCAGGCGGGTGCGGTCACGCCGGCGAAGTCCGGGCGTGGCGCGTGAACGGGACGGCCTGGTCGACCGGCAGGTGTACGCCGAAGCGCCGCCGCGGGTCGAGTACGGCCGCGCCCGTGGCGACGGAGGTCCAGCGGACGCTCCAGGAGCCGATCGTGATGCTGACCGGGTGGGCCGATCGTGATGCTGACCGGGTGGGCGCGAACGCACGGCAAGCCGTCGTCGACTTGCGGGAGTCGGCGGCCGCCGGGTCGATCGGCTGAGGACCGCCGG
>JARAXD010000004.1:148536-347072 GCA_033793685.1 Streptomyces sp. ME19-03-3
ACGCCGCCGCGGGCGACCGGTGTCAGGCGTTCCGGCGGGTGCGTGCCGCGTACACCGCCGCCCCCGCGGCGAGTACGGCCGCGCCCGTGGCGACGGAGGTCCAGCGGACGCTCCAGGAGCCGATCGTGATGCTGACCGGGTGGGCGCGAACGCACGGCAAGCCGTCGTCGACTTGCGGGAGTCGGCGGCCGCCGGGTCGATCGGCTGAGGACCGCCGGACGCCGGGCGGGCGGGGTGACGCGCGTGGACGTCGCCGCGGGCGACCGGTGTCAGGCGTTCCGGCGGGTGCGTGCCGCGTACACCGCCGCCCCCGCGGCGAGTACGGCCGCGCCCGTGGCGACGGAGGTCCAGGGCAGGGCGAAGGCGAGGGCGAGGCAGCCGAGCAGGCCGAGAGCGGGCACGGCGCGCCGGACGCCGGGGCCCAACGTCCAGGCGGAGGCGTTGGCGACGGCGTAGTACACCAGGACGCCGAAGGAGGAGAAGCCGATCGCCCCGCGCAGGTCGGCGGTGGCGGCGAGCACGGCGACGACGGCGCCGACGGCGCCGACGGCGAGTGCGGCGTGGTGGGGCACTCCGAAGCGGGGGTGCACGGCGGCCAGTGTCCGCGGCAGGTGGCCGTCGCGGGCCATGGCCAGGGTGGTGCGCGAGACTCCGAGGATCAGCGCGAGCAGGGAACCGACGGCGGCGACCGCCGCGCCCGCCCGCGTCAGCGGTGCGAGGCCGTCTGCGGCGTCGGCCAGGGGCGCCGCGGAATCGGCGAGCCCCCGCGGGCCCAGCACCGCGAGCAGGGCGACCGCGACGGCGGTGTAGACGACCAGCGTGATGCCGAGGGCGAGCGGGATCGCTCGGGGGATGGTGCGCGCCGGGTCCCGGACCTCCTCGCCGAGCGTGGCGATCCTGGCGTACCCGGCGAAGGCGAAGAAGAGCAGCCCGGCCGCCTGCAGCACGCCGCCCACGGTCGCGTCGGCCCCGATGTCCAGCCGTGCGGCGTCGGCGTCTCCGCCGGTGAACGCGGCGACGACGAAGGCCGCGAGCACCGCGAGGACGACCGCGACGATGCCCCGGGTGAGCCAGGCGGCCTTCCGCACGCCGGCGTAGTCGACGGCGGTGAGTGCCACCACCGCCGCGACGCCGACCGCCCGCTGCTGCTCCGGCCAGGCGTACGCGCCGATCGTCAGAGCCATCGCCGCGCAGGACGCGGTCTTGCCGACGATGAAGGACCAGCCCGCCAGGTAGCCCCAGAACGGCCCGAGCCGTTCCCGCCCGTAGACGTAGGTGCCGCCGGAGGCGGGGTAGCGGGCGGCGAGCCGGGCCGAGGACGTGGCGTTGCAGTAGGCGACGACGGCGGCCGCCGCGAGCCCGAGGAGCAACCCGGACCCGGCGGCGCGGGCGGCCGGCGCGAAGGCGGCGAAGACCCCGGCGCCGATCATCGAACCGAGACCGATGACGGTGGCGTCGAAGACGCCGAGCCGGCGCTGCAGTATCGCGTTCACACTGGTCACGGCGGCCAAGCTATACCGTCCCGGGCGCCGGTGCGGCGTCGCCGGACGGCCCGCGCGATCGCGGGCGGACGCCATGGAACGGCCGGGTGACGACACGGCGACGGGAAGGCGAAGGACCGGTGGCGGAGGGGCGCGGGCTCGGGCCGCGGCCCGAGCGGCGGGGTGCGGTCCGCGGGGTGCGGTCAGCGGGGTGCGGTCCGCGGGGTGCGCGGACAGGGCGCCCGGCCGGGCCCGCGGTGCGGCGCGTGGTTCCCTGCGGCGCGGGCCGTGGGGGACGGCGGCCCGGCGGCTGCCATGTCGTGCGGCCGGGACGGGGGTGCCGGGACGCGGGTGCCGGGACGGGGAAGTCCCCGTCCCGGCCGACCGCGGCCCGCCCGCCCCTGCGGCCCGGGGTGCACGGCACCGGCACGGCACCGGCACGGCGGGTGCGGGCCGGCCGCCGTCCGTACCTGACCGGGGGCACCTGACCGGCTCGCCACGGACGGGCACGCCGGCATGCTGACGCGGCCGGAACGGGAACGGGTGGAACGGACGTTCCGGCAGGGCACCCACCGCGGCGATCCCCGTGTGCTCTCCCGCAGGCCCGCACTGGACGGGTGCGGGCCCTCTTCGAGCGGAGGGGCCGGCTTCGGCGTCCGGGGCCGTCCCTACGCGGGCACCGGGTCGAGCAGCCTCGAGACGGGGCGGCCCTCCATCATGGCGCCGAGCCCGAGCACCGCGCAGACGTCGGGCCGGTCCGCGATGGTGACGGGTACGCCGGTGGACTGACGGAGCATCATGTCCAGGCCGGGCAGCAGCGCGGCGCCGCCCGCGAGCATGATGCCGCGATCGGTGAGGTCGGCGACCAGGTCCGGCGGGCACCGCCGCAGCACCTGGCCGATCCCGTCGACCAGTGTCGCCATGGGCATGCGGATCGCCTGGCGTACCGCCTCGGTGTCGACCCGGACGGTGCGGGCGATCCCGCTGGCGACATCGCGCCCCTGGACCTCGGCGCTGGGCGCGACGGGCCCGGGCGCCGAGAGGATCTCGTGCAGCAGGCGCACCGACTGGCTGGGCAGCACCAGTTCGTGCTTGTTGCGCAGGTGCTGGACGACGGCGTGGTCGATCGCGTCGCCGCCCACCGCGATGGTCTCCGCGGCGACGATGGAGCCCATCGAGATGACCGCGATCTGCGTGGTGCCGGCTCCGGCGAGCATGATCATCGTGGCTTCGGGCTCGTCGACCGGCAGCCCTGCCCCGATGGCGGCCGCGACGACGGAGTCCACGAGTTCGACCCGGCGCGAACCGAGGCCGTACAGGGTCTCGATGGCGGCCCGCTGGGCCAGCGGGCCGCTCCCGTTGGGGGTGCAGACGGCGGCCCGGAGCATCGGCTTGCGTCGCCATGCCTTGCGTAGTTGACCGCCCAGCAGGTGGCGCAGCATGCGCTGGGCCATCTCGATGTCGATGACCATCCCGGCCTGGACGGGGCGCACCACGCGGATGTGGTCGGGCGTGCGGCCGGTCATCTTCTCGGCGAGCGAGCCGACCGCGATGAGGGCACCGTTGTGCGCGTTGACGGCGGCCACGCTGGGCTCGTCCACGACGAGTCCCTGGTGCTTGAGGTAGACACGGGTGCGCGACGCCCCGAGGTCGACGGCAACGGAGCAACGACGCAGATGCGCCAGACTGACGGTCACGGCAGATCCTCCCCGAGGGGCCGGTTCCCGGACCCGCCCCTGCGGCGGGTCCGTCTGAGTCATCGTGCGGGCGCAAGTCGAAATCCGCCTGTTGTGATACTCCAAGTGGTTTATCCGCCTATCGCATGATTTGTGCCGTGGGGCTGCTTGCCGTCGTCCACCGGCCCACGACCGGCAGGGAGCAGGACCGGGGTCGGCGGCCGCGGCCCGAGCACCGTCGGGGTGCGCACGCAACCCGGCGAACCGGGCGAGCGGGGCAACGACGGTCCTCCCGGCGCCGCTCGACAAGGTACGAGCGCCGCTGCGCGCCCGACCGCGCGGCGGCGGGACACCACCGCGCCGCGACCGGGGCGGCCGGTCGGCTCGCCCGGGCGCGGCACGCCCTCCAGCGTGGGGGGCGCGGGCCGGCGATCGTGACCAGGGCGCGGATCAGGCCGGCACGCCCTCCCGCGCGGGGTGCGGACCGTACCTGCCGCAGGGCCGTGGGGTCCGCGCGCAGGGGCTCCGAGCCGGGCCGGAACCGAGCCGGTACAGGAGGGCGGACGGCCCCGGTCGACGGCCCGCGTGCCGCCGTCCCCCGCCACCGCCGGCCCGGTCACCGTCGGGTGCAGGTGGTTCCCGGCACGGGGCCCGGGCGAGCGTGCTCGTTCCCGTCGGCGGGGGTGATCCTTCGCCGGGCGGGGCACCCGGATGAGGTCACCCCGCCGGGTGGGCGGGGGCCGGCGGGGCGTGTCGTCCGGAAGCCTTGGTCGCCGGACCGGCAAGGATCGGGCGATGCGATGGAGGACGGCGGCCGTGGCCCTCTGCCTGGCGCTGACCGCCTCGCCGGCGGTGGCCGGCGAGCGCCCTGGCTCCCGCCCCGGCCCTCCGGCCCGGGTGGAGCGGCTGTACGCGCAGGCGGCCCGTGCGGTGCAGGCCTACGAGGACGCGGAACGCGCGGTCCGCGCCAAACGCGCCGACCTGCGGCTGCTGCACCGGGCGACGGCGGTGGAGCGGCACCGGCTGAGCGTGCTGCGGGACCGGATCGGGGCGATGGCGCGCAGCGAGTACCGCAACGGGGCGCTGGGGTCGTCGGCGTGGCTGCTGCTGGCCCGGCGGCCCGAGCGGCTGCTGGCGGGCGTGACGCTGGCCCGCCAGGGCGACCACCTCCTGGCGGCGCTGCTGGCCGAGCGGAGGCTGGCCGAGCGCCGCCTGGCGGCGGACACCGAGGCCGTCGACCGGACGCTGCTGGTCCTGGCCCGCGAAGCCCGCCGCAAGGACGCCCTGCGGCGGCGCATCGAGGCGCGGCTGCTGCGTGCCCGCGCCCGGCTGTCCGCCCGGGACCTGGCCGCCATGGCCCACGAGGGCCTCTCCGTGGACTGCCCGCGCGACCTGGCCCCGGCCGCCCCCCGGTCGTCCGCCGCTTCCGGCCGCCGCAGCGCCCCGCGCTGGGTGCGCCCGGTCGCGCGCTACACGCTCACCGCCGGCTACGACGCCTCGGGGGCGCACTGGGCGCACCGCCACACCGGCCAGGACTTCGCGGTGCCGCCGGGCACCCCGGTGCGTGCGGTGGGCGGCGGCACGGTGGTGGTGGCCGCCTGCGGTGACGGCTTCGGCAACCAGATCGTCGTCCGGCACGACGACGGCTACTGCACGCACTACGCCCATCTGTCCGTGCTGGAGGTCGTCCCCGGTCAGCGGGTCCGCGCGGGTGAGCGGATCGGCCGGTCGGGCAACTCCGGCAACTCCACGGGCCCGCACCTGCACTTCGAGGTCCGTGTGACGCCCCAGATGGGCTCCTCGGTGGCCCCCCTGCCGTGGCTGGCCCGGCACGGCGTGCGCATCAGCCGCTGACCGTCCGGGGACAAGAGCGGACCGCGGCCCTCGCCCCGTCCCGTCCCGCACGGCGACGTCGCCGGAGCGCGCGGGAGTGCGCACCGGGCAGGCCCGTGGGAGGGCGCACCGGGCAGGCCCGTGGGAGTGCGCGCCGGGCACGCCCGCGGCGCCGGTACCGCTGTCGACGTCGGTGTGCGCCGGCCCGCACCCCCCGTAGAGCGCGGAAACGGCCGGGCGGGCGTCAGCCCCCGGCCCCGCTCTCACCGCGGCCCGCCTCGGCCCGCAGGGCCCGACGCAGCCGGTGGGCCGCGCGGCGGTCCTCGTCGGAGGCGTCGGTGACGTCCAGGAAGATCTGGTCCAGTTCGGGAAACTCCCCGGCCAGCGCCCGCTTGATGCGCACCGCGGCCTCCTCCACGGTCTCGCTGTCGATGCCCTCGGTCAGGTCGACCCGGGCGGCCAGCAGGACCGAGTCGACGCCGAGGCGCATCGTCAGCAGCGCGGTCACCGTGTCGATCTCCGCCTGCCGGGCCAGCAGTTCGTGCGCCCGCTGCCGCAGCCGGGGGTCGGCCGCCTCGCCGATGAGGGTGTCCCGGCAGTCCCTGCCGAGCCGGAAGGCGACGTACATCAGCAGGACGCCGATCGACAGGGACGCGTACGCCTCCCAGGTCCGGTCGCCGGTGGCCCAGTGCAGCACCACGCCGGCGAGCGCCAGCAGCACGCCGAACACCGCGGCGCTGTCCTCGCCGAGGACGGTGCGCAAGGTGGGGTCCTCGCCCTCGCGCAGTTCTGCGCGGAAGGGGCGGCCGTGGTCGCGGGCCCCGCCCCGTACCTGCAGCAGCGCCCTGACCAGGGACGTTCCCTCGGCGAGCAGGGAGACCACCAGGACGGCCACGGCGGTCAGGAAGGCCTGCGTGGTGTGCGGCTCGCTCTCGTGGAACGCGGACACGCCCTGGTAGAAGGAGAAGCAACCGCCCATCACGAAGATCCCCACGGCGGCGAGCAGCGACCAGAACCAGCGCTCCTTGCCGTAGCCGAAGGGATGCCGCGCGTCGGGCCTGCGCCGGCTGCGGCGCAGCGCGGCCAGCAGGAAGACCTCGTTGAGCGTGTCGGCCACCGAGTGCGCCGCCTCCGACAGCAGGGCCGGTGACGTGGTGAGCAGCCCGCCCACCGCCTTCGCCACGGCGATCACCAGGTTCGCGGCGAGGGCGACGAGCACGGTGCCCTTGGTCTGCTTGTCCTTCCCCATGGGGAGCGTGTGCCCCGCCGACGCCCCGCTCAGTGGTGGAAGGCCGTCGGCGCCTCGCCGGGCGGGTGGAGCGGGCGCTCCTGGGCGCGCAGCTGGGGGAGGTAGCGCTCCAGGTCGGCGAGGAAGAGGTCGGCCAGGTCCTCGGAGAAGCCGTTGCGGACCACGATGCGCAGCACCGCCAGGTCCTCGCGGTCCGGCGGATAGGTGTACGCGGGCACCAACCAGCCCCGCTCGCGCATCCGCCGGGACACGTCGTACACGTCGTAGGCGGTGACGTGGTCGGCGGTGGTGAAGGCGAAGACCGGGAGCTGGTCGCCGCGCGTGATCAGCCGGAAGTCCCCCAACTCCTCGATCCGCGCGGCGAGGTAGGTGGCCACGTCCCGGGCGGTCTGCTGGACGGTGCGGTAGCCGTCCCGGCCGAGGCGCAGGAAGGTGTAGTACTGGGCGACGACCTGGGCGCCCGGCCGGGAGAAGTTGAGGGCAAAGGTGGGCATGTCGCCGCCGAGGTAGTTGACCCGGAAGACCAGTTCCTCGGGCAGCGCGTCGGTGTCCCGCCACAGCGCCCAGCCGACGCCGGGGTAGACCAGCCCGTACTTGTGGCCGGAGGTGTTGATCGAGGCCACCCGGGGCAGCCGGAAGTCCCAGGCCAGGTCCTCGTCGACGAAAGGGGCGATCATGGCCCCGGAGGCCCCGTCGACGTGCACGGGGATGTCGAGGCCGGTCCGATCCTGCAGGGCGTCCAGAGCGGCGCAGACCTCGGCCACCGGCTCGTAGGAGCCGTCGAAGGTGGACCCTAGGACGGTCACGACACCGATGGTGTTCTCGTCGCACAGCGCGACGGCGGTGTCCGCCTCCAGGTGCAGCCGCTCGCCCTCCATCGGCACCAGGCGCGGCTCGACCTCCCAGAAGTTGCAGAACTTCTCCCAGCACACCTGCACGTTGGCGCCCATGACCAGGTTGGGGCGCCCGGTGCCGGGGTGGCGGACGCCGGCGCGTTTGGTCCAGCGGCGGGCGAAGGACGTGCCCTGGCCGGTACCGTCGCCCGCGCGCCTCATCCAGCGGCGCTTGAAGGCCATCCCGGCGAGCATGCAGGCCTCGGAGGAGCCGGTGGTGGAGCAGCCGACGGCACTCTCCGGGTCGGGGGCGTGCCACAGGTCGGCGAGCATCGACACGCACCGCCGCTCCAGTTCGGCGGTGCGCGGGTACTCGTCTTTGTCGATCATGTTCTTGTCGAGGCACTCGCCCATCAGCACCCCGGCCTCCGGCTCCATCCACGTCGTGACGAAGGTGGCCAGGTTGAGCCGGGCGTTGCCGTCGAGCATCAGCTCGTCGTGGACGAGCTGGTACGCCGTGGCGGGCGCCATCGGACCGTCCGGGAGCCGGTGCTTCGGCGGCGCGGCCCGCATCCCGGCGACGGGGTCGGCCCCGGCGTAGAAAGGGTTCACGGCAAGCTTCGGCAGGCCCTCGGCACCCTTATGCAGCGACATGCCGTAACAATACGGGTGCAATCGGTCAGTGGCAGGTCGGCAGCCGGTCAGCCCGCCGCGCCGGTCAGCCCGCCGAGGACATCGACAGCTTGGCCGCGAAGCCCATGAAGAGCACCGCGGCGCCGGAGGTCAGTCCCGCCGCCAGGCGCCTGCGGCGGCGGAACTGGGCGGCCAGACAGGTGCCGCCGAAGATCAGCAGCGTCAGGTAGCAGAAGCTGAAGACCTGCGCGATGGCGCCCAGCGCGAGGAAGGACAGTGCGGGGTGGGCGTAGCCGGGGTCCACGAACTGCACGAAGAAGGAGATGAAGAACAGGATCGCCTTGGGGTTGAGCAGGCTGATCACCAGTGCCCGCCGGAACGGCCGCTCCGCGTCCGCCACCCCCTCGGCCGCGGTCGCCACCGCCACCGGCTCGGTGCCCCGCGACCGCCACATGCCCCAGGCGGCCCGCGCCATGCCGACGGCGATCCACGCCAGGTAGCCGGCGCCCGCGTACTTCACGACGCCGAACAGCACGGCGTTGGCCTGGAGCAGCCCGGCCACGCCCGCCGCCGACGCGGTCATCAGCACGGTGTCGCCGAGGAAGACGCCCAGGGCCGCGCGGTACGCCGTCCGGACGCCGCGGCGCGCCGCGACGGACAGGGTGTACAGCGAGTTCGGCCCCGGCAGCAGCACGATCAGTACGGTGCCCAGCACGTACGTCGACAGGTCGGTGATTCCCAGCACGCGCACCAATGTGGCACTTGCACCTCACGTGGCGTGAGGCCGGAGGGTGTGGTCATGAACGCGAGCACGGGCTACCCGGTCGGGCAGGTGGCGGGTTTCGCCGGCGTGACCGTCCGCACGCTGCACCACTACGACGAGATCGGGCTGCTCTCGCCGAGCGCCCGCAGCCACGCGGGCCACCGGCGCTACAGCGACGCCGACCTCGACCGGCTGCAGCAGATCCTCTTCTACCGGGAGCTCGGCTTCCCCCTGGAGCAGGTGGCGGTCCTCCTCGACGACCCGGACGCGGACCCGCGGGAGCACCTGCGGCGCCAGTACGAGCTGCTGACCGCGCGGATCGGGAAGCTGACGGAGATGGCCGACGCCGTCCAACGAGCCATGGAGGCACGCACGATGGGAATCAACCTCACGCCCGAGGAGAAGTTCGAGGTGTTCGGGGACTACGACCCCGACCGGCACGCCGAGGAGACCAGGGAGCGCTGGGGGAACACCGCGGCGTACGAGCAGTCGCAGCGCCGGGCCGCCTCCTACACCAAGGAGGACTGGTTGCGGATCAAGGCCGACCAGGAGGACTGGGGCGCCCGGCTGGTCGCGCTCCGCGAGTCCGGTGCTCCGGCGGACGGCGAGGCCGCGATGGACCTGGCCGAGGAGCACCGGCGGTTCATCGTGGACCACTACTACGACTGCTCCTACGAGATCCACACCGGCCTCGCCGAGATGTACCTGGCCGACCCGCGCTTCCACGCCTACTACGAGTCGATCGCGCCGGGCACCGCCCGGTACGTCCACGACGCGATCATGGCCAACGCTAGGCGTGCCGGGGCCTGATCACCGCCGCCGTACCGTAGGCGCACACCTCGGTGCCGACGTCGGCGGCCTCGCCGACGTCGAAGCGCATCATCAGCACCGCGTTGGCGCCGCGTGACTGCGCCTGCTCCACCAGCCGCTCCATCGCCTCGGTGCGGGTCTGGGCGAGGGTCTTGGTGAGTCCCTTCAGCTCGCCCCCGATCAGGGACTTCAGGCCCGCGCCGATCTGGCTGCCCAGGTGCCGGGAGCGCACGGTGAGGCCGAAGACCTCGCCGATCACCCGCTCCACGCGGTAGCCCGGCACGTCGTTCGTGGTGACCACCAGGACGGCGGACCGGGGCGACTGTCCGCCGCCGTACTCGTCGATACCCATACGGGCATCCTCGTCCTCCCGGCGGCGTCCCGCGACGCGCGCTCGCGGGCCGCTCCGGCGCGGCCGGGTCGTCGGCCGGGTCGTCGGCCCGGGCGCACCGGAAGGGCGGGCTCGCCGGGCGTACCCGTCCTCCCGGTGGTGCGGGCGCCGTGCCGGACCCAGGGCGTCCCGGTGGGTGCCGGGCGTAAGGGGGGTGGCCGCACTCCGGGTGCCCGCCGGGCGGGCCGCCCGGCTGCGGCCCGGGCTGAGCGGTCCGAGCCCCGCCGCCGCGGCGCCGGGGCGGCGGGGGATGGCCCGACCCCGGGGGCGGCCCCGGGGTCGTACGGGCCGGCCGGCTCCGCGACACCCCCCGCCGGGCAGCGCCCTGCGGGTCGGGCGCCGCGGGCCCCGTCGTGGTCCGCCGGGAGCCGAGCAGCAGCGGTCCCGTGCGGGGTGAGGCTGCTGTGGCGCGAGTGGCGGCGACTTGTGTGGTTGCGGGTGGAAACGCGGCCACGACGACCGCCTGGCGTTGCGGGCTGGCGACGGTCGGGGCGCGAGCACGTTGATACTTTTGGCGCGTGACGACTATCGCCCTGGGCCCGCAATGGCTCGACCCCGACTACCTCATCTCGTCAGCGGGCCTGATCGGCCTGCTGGCGATCGTCTTCGCCGAGTCGGGTCTGCTGATCGGCTTCTTCCTGCCGGGTGACTCCCTCCTCTTCACCGGCGGCCTGCTGGTCGCGGGCGGCAAGCTCGACTATCCGATCTGGCTGGTCTGCGTGCTGGTCTGGATCGCGGCCGTCGCAGGCGACCAGGTGGGCTACCTCTTCGGCCGCAAGGTCGGCCCCTCGCTCTTCCGGCGTCCGGACTCCAGACTCTTCAAGCAGGAGAACGTCGAGAAGGCCCACGAGTTCTTCGAGCGGCACGGCGCCAAGTCGATCGTGCTCGCCCGCTTCGTGCCGATCGTGCGGACCTTCACCCCGATCATCGCCGGCGTCAGCCGCATGAACTACCGCGTCTTCGTGACGTACAACCTCGTCGGCGGCCTGCTGTGGGGCGTCGGCGTGACCCTGCTCGGCTACTGGCTGGGCCAGATCGCGTTCGTCCGCGAGCACATCGAGCTGATCCTCATCGGCATCGTGCTGCTCTCCGTCGTCCCGATCGCCATCGAGTTCCTGCGGGCCCGGGCGGCCTCCCGGAAGGCCGCGGCGCTGCCCGCGGCACCGGAGTTCGGCACCGAGGGCGAGTCGGGCCCGCAGCCGCTCCAGCGCGGCACCGGCGGGCGGCACCGCGCGAACCGCCGTTAGCGGGCGCGGGGACCGGGCAGTCGTTCCACTGTGCCGAGGGGGGAGGGTGCCCGTACCCTCCCCCCTCGGCACACCCGTCATCTGTCGCCGTCACTTCGCCGGAAGGAGGATCCCGTGGCGCAACCCAAGGAGCCCGAGCAGCAGGCGGGCGGCTCGGAGTTCACACCGCCCCTGGGCGTGGAGCTGCCCAGGGCCGAACCGCGGGGCTCCGCCTTCGCCCGCCCCGGGACCGGGACCTCCCCGCAGCTGTCCCACCCGGCCTTCACGCCGCCGGAGGGCATCCCGCTCGTCAGCCTCTCCAAGGAGGCCCCCTGGCCCGACCGGATGCGCACGATGCTGCGCATGCCCGTCGGCGAGCGACCCGCCCCCGAGCAGCCCGCCCGGCGGCCGGAGACGGAGACCGGCCCGCCGGTCCCGCGCGTGCTCGACCTCACGCTGCGCATCGGTGAGCTGCTGCTCGCCGGCGGCGAGGGCGCGGAGGACGTCGAGGCCGCGATGCTCGGCGTGGCCCACGCCTACGGGCTCGGACGGGTCGAGCCGACCGTGACGTTCACCCTGCTGGGCATCTCGTACCAGCCCTCGCTGGTGGACGCGCCGGTCACCGCCAACCGCACGGTGCGCCGCCGGGCCACCGACTACACCCGGCTCGCGGCCGTCTTCCGGCTGATCAACGACATCACCGCGGCCGACCTCACGCTGGAGGACGCCTACCGGCGGCTCGCCGGGATCCGCCGCAACCGGCACCCGTACCCGGGCTGGCTGCTGACCGCGGCGGCCGGGCTCCTCGCGGGCGCGGCGAGCATGCTGGTCGGCGGCGGCGGTCCGGTGGTCTTCGCGGTCGCGGCGCTCGGCGCGATGCTGGGCGACCGGCTGGCCTGGCTGTGCGCCGGCCGGGGGCTGCCCGAGTTCTACCAGTTCGTCGCCGCGGCGATGCCCGCCGCCATGATGGGGGTGCTGGTCGCCCGCTTCGGCCAGGACCTGCCCGGCACGGGCACCCTGCAGGGGTCGGCGGTCATCACCGGCGGGCTCTTCGCGCTGATTCCGGGACGGCCCCTGGTGGCCGCCGTCCAGGACGGGCTGACCGGCTTCTACATCACCGCCTCCGCGCGTCTGCTGGAGGTGATGTACCTCTTCACCGGCATCGTCGTCGGTGTGACGCTGGTCCTCTACGCCGGGGTCAGCCTGGGCGCCGGACTCGACCCCGACAAGGCCTTCCGAGCCTACGAGAACCCGCCGGTGCAGTTGGTCGCCGCGATGGTGCTCAGCCTCGCCTTCGCCGTGCTGCTGCAGTGCGAGCGGGGCGTGCTGCCGGTCGCCGCGCTCAACGGCGGTGTCGCCTGGACGGTCTACGCGGCGCTGCACCAGGACGGGATCGGCGTCGGCATGTCGCCGGTCGCGGCCACCGCCGTCGCCGCCGGTCTGGTGGGCCTGTTCGGCCAGGTTCTCTCCCGCTACCGCCGTGTCTCCGCGCTGCCGTACGTCACCGCGGCCATCGGCCCGCTGCTGCCGGGTTCCGCCACGTACTTCGGGCTCCTCGGGCTGACCCGCGGTCACCTGGACCAGGGCTTCGCCTCGCTGACGAAGGCGGCGGCGCTGGCGCTCGCCGTGGCCATAGGGGTGAACCTGGGAGGCGAGATCGCGCGGCTGTTCATCAAGCTGCCCGGCGGAGCCGACCGGGCACGACGCCGCGCGGCGGCCAAGCGCACACGCGGTTTCTGAGCCTTTCGGGCCCCCTCGCCTGGCCGCTCGGCGCCCGAGCGGGCAACCTGATGTTAACTGTCCGTATCACGGTCGTAGTTGACTGTAATCGGTTCCAGGCGTTTCACTTCATCATCTGGAGTCCGTTCCGGGGCAAACCCCGACCATTCGGAGGCATGAAGCCTTGGCTGACGAGCACCTGAGCCCGCTGGACCTCGCCTTCTGGAACCTGGACTCACCGGGCCACCCCATGCACCTCGGCGCCGTGGCCGCCTTCGAGCGCGACCCCCGGCACCCGGTCGACGCGGACGGGCTCGTCGCCCTGCTCACCGCCCGCGCCGAGGCCGTACCGCGGATGCGGCAGCGGGTGAGGGACGTCTGGTACGGCGTCGCGGGCGCCGCCTGGGCCGCCGACGAGCACTTCGACGCACGGCACCACGTCCACGCCGTACGGTGCGCGGACGCCTGGGCCGCCGTCGCCGAACTGATGTCCCGGCCCATGGACCGCCACCGGCCGCCGTGGGAGGTCTACGTCATCGAGGGCGCCCCCGACGCGCCCTTCCGCGTCCTGGTCAAGCTGCACCACGCCCTTGCCGACGGGCTGCGCGCCGTGGAGTTCGGCGCCGCTCTGCTCGACCAGGGAGCCGGCGGCCCGGCTCGGACTCCGGCGTCCGCCCCGGCTCCGGCCTCCGCCCGCGGCGTCCCCACCGCCCCCGCGGCCGCTCCGCCGCGGCCCGGCGCCGAGACCGCCGCACCGGTGGAGGTGCGGGGCCGCGGTATCCATCTGCCCGCGCTGCCGCTGCCCGATCCCCGGCAGGTCGTCGCATCCCTGCCGGACCGGGTGCGCGAGGCCGGCCGGGCCCTGGGCATCGGCTCGGCCGTGCTGCGCGCCTCCCTCGATCCCGGGGGGCCCGCCGCGCTGGGCGCCGCCTGGACGCCGGGCGGCGCCGAGCGCCGCTTCGCCACCGCCTCCCTCGACGTCGACGACCTGCACCGCATCCGCAAGAACAGCGGCGGCACGGTCAACGACGTCGTCATGGCCGTGGTGGCCGGCGCGCTGCGGCGCTGGATGCAAGGCCGCGGCGACGACCCGGCGGGCCCGGGACCGCGCGCCCTGATCCCCGTGGCGCGCCGCCGCCGCGGGGGCGTGCGCGGCGGCCGGGGCAACCGCATCTCCGGCTACCTGCTGCGCCTGCCGGTCGGCGAGCCCGACCCGCTCGCCAGGCTCCGCGAGGTGCGCGCGGGCATGGACCGCAACAAGGACGCCGGGCCCGACAACGGCCCGGGTGCCGTCGCCCTGCTCGCCGACAGCGTGCCGCCGCTCGCGCACCGCTTCGCCGCCCCGCTGCTCGCCGCCTCGGCGCGGCTGCTGTTCGACGTCCTGGTCACCAACGTGCCCATGCTCGACGTGCCGCTCACCCTCGACGGCTGCCGCATGACCGAGCTCCACCCGATCGCCCCGCTCGCCCGCGGCCAGTCCCTCGCGGTCGCGTGCTCCACCTTCCGTCGCCGGGTGCACGTCGGGCTGCTCGCGGACGCGCGCTCGCTGCCGGACGCCGACATGCTCGCCGCCGCCCTGGACGACGCACTGGCCGAACTCCTCGACGCCTGCGAGTGACGCGCACGCGAACGCGTGAGGGCGGCGAGCCCCCGCGGGGAGCGCGCCGCCCTCATGGCGTGGCAGCGGGGGGTCAGTGACCGCCGTGCTCCTTCAGGCGCTTGTAGGACGCCTCGATCTCGGCCTCGGCCTCGGCGCGGCCCACCCAGTTGGCGCCCTCGACGGACTTGCCGGGCTCCAGGTCCTTGTAGACCTCGAAGAAGTGCTGGATCTCCAGGCGGTCGAACTCCGAGACGTGATGAATGTCACGCAGGTGCTCGACCCGGGGGTCCGAGGCGGGCACGCACAGCAGCTTGTCGTCGCCGCCGGCCTCGTCCGTCATGCGGAACATGCCGATCGCGCGGCAGCGCACGAGGACGCCGGGGAAGGTCGGCTCGTCGAGCAGCACCAGGGCGTCCAGCGGGTCGCCGTCCTCGCCCAGGGTGTTCTCCACGAAGCCGTAGTCGGCCGGGTAGACCGTCGAGGTGAACAGGTGCCGGTCCAGGCGGATACGACCGGTCTCGTGGTCCACCTCGTACTTGTTGCGGGAACCCTTCGGGATCTCGATCGTTACGTCGAACTCGAGCACAGCCTGTCCTCCATGATCAGCACATACTTCTGGTGATTAAGTGTCTCCCACGCTTGTGTGTGCTCGCGAAAGGGGCTGGTCCCGGGTGCCCGTCTCCAAGAACTGGCTGGTGGTGGCAGCGTCCGCTGCCGCGGGACTCGCCGTGGCGCTGGCGGCTGTCGCCGCGGCGGGACCGTGGGAGTCAGGCCAGCGTACGGCCGAACGGGCGTTCGCCGCCTCCCGGGACGGCCAGGGGAAGCCGGCGCGTTCCTCCAAGAAGGGGGGCGGCCTCAAGGGGGCGGCTGCGCCCGTGCCGCCCGCCGCCCCGGAGGTGCTCACCGCCGTGTCCGGGTCGCACGCCGCGCCGGTACCGACCAGGGCCGGCCTGGCCGGACGGCTCGGCCCGCTCCTGCGCGACCACGCGCTCGGCACGCTGACGACGGGCGCCGTCGTCGACGCCGCCTCCGGCCTGACGGTATGGGGGCAGGGCCCCGACACGCCCGCCGTTCCCGCCTCCACCACGAAGGTCGCCACGGCCGTCGCGTCGCTGTCGCTGCTCGGCCCGGACCACCGGCTCACCACCTCCGTGGTTGCCGCGGGCGGGGACCGGATCGTCCTCGTCGGCGGCGGCGACCCCACCCTCACCGCCCGAGCGAAGCCCGGCGGCGGCTGGACCGCGGCCTCCCTGCGCACCCTCGCCTCCGACACCGCCCGCGCGCTGGGCGCCAGAGGCGTCCGCTCGGTGCGGCTGAGTTACGACACCTCGCTCTTCACCGGCCCCGCCGTCCACCCCATCGGGCCCAACGACAACATCGCGCCCGTCACCGCCCTGATGGCCGACGAGGGCCGCAGCGACGGCAGGAGCGTCAAGGGCCCGGCGGCCCGCCACACGGACCCGGCGGCCGAGACGGCGGCGGTCTTCGCGGACCTGCTGCGCAAGCGCGGGGTCGAGGTCACCGGCGCGGTCGGGGCCGGCAAGGCGCCCGCGCGTCCGCCCGCGGCCGACCGACTGGCGGAGGTGCGCTCCGCGCCTCTCGCCGACCTGGTCGAGCGCATGCTCACCAACAGCGACAACGACATCGCCGAGGCCCTCGCCCGGCACACCGCCCTCGCCGCGGACCTCCCGGGGTCCTTCTCCGGCGGCGCCAAGGCCATCAGCTCCACGCTGCGGGAGCTCGGACTCCCCCTCGACGAGGCCCGCTTCGCGGACGGCAGCGGGCTCGACCGGGCCGACCACCTCACGGCGGATCTGCTGGCTCGGACGCTGGCGCTGGCCGCCGACCCGGACCACCCGGAGTTGCGGCCGGTCCTCACCGGGCTGCCGGTCGCCGGCTTCACAGGCTCCCTGCGGGACCGCTTCGACGCCGCGGGCGGGGGCGGGGGCGTGGTCCGCGCGAAGACGGGGACGCTCACGGGGGTCAACGCGCTCGCCGGTTCGGTGGTGGACGCGGACGGCCGGCTGCTCACGTTCGCCTTCCTGACCAACGGCACCACCGACCCCGTGGCCGCGCAAACCGCCCTCGACCGCCTCGCCGCCGAAATCGCCTCGTGCGGCTGCGGCACCTAGCCGCGGACTTCGCAGGTCACCGTTGCAGGTCTGTTGTGACGAGCGCTCCAGCCGGCCGGACCGGCCGGATGGAGCGGCCGGCTGGAGCGCTCGGTCCAGGGGCCGGCCGGCTACGGGGCTGCCTTGCGGAAGAGTGCCAGGAGGGTGCGCGCCTGCGGGGCGCCCACGTCGAAGAACCGTGCGGCCAGTGCGGCCGGCACGGCGGTTCCGTGCATGCGGACCTCGTGGCATGTGAAGCAGAACGCCGCCTCGGACAGCGGCGGGTCGAGAGCGTCCGCATGGGCGCGGACAGTCCAGCCCGACGAGAGGCCGCAACGGTGCTGCGCGCTGCGGGGCAAGCTCTGGATCAGGGCCAGGGCGTCCTCGGCCTCGCTCCCGATCCGGCGGCCGCCCACCCTGCCGGGATACGGAGCGCCCCGTTCTGCCGGGATTTCGGAGATCCGTCGCGGTAGCGCTTGCGGAACGCGTCCGCCCTGCCGTCGCGGATGGAGTCGACGAACTCGTTGGTGAACTCCTCGGAGCTCACGTAGCGCACCCGCGTGCCGGGGTAGAGGCTGCGCGCGTAGCGACCGATCGCGTGCGGCAGGTGCGTCTCGAGCCGCACAGCCACGGCTTCGGCGGGGAGCTGCATGTGCCTACTCTGCCCGCGCCCGGTGCCGGTCGGTGCACCTGCCCCTGACGAAGGCCGGGACGAGATGGCGAGGGCAGGGAAGGCCGTTGCTTACGGCTGCCGCTGGAAGGGCGCCGGGTCGGCACACCCCGCGGCGGCGCCGCACCGGCGCGCTGCCGCGGGTGCCACCGCCGCTGCGGCGGGCCGCCCACCGCCCTCCGCCCGGGACGGAACCCGCGCAGCGGGAGCCGTCCCGGGCCCGCGCGGGGGCATGGGGTCCGCGCCGCGGGCGGCGAACGCTCCCGGGGAGGGGGACAAGCACGTACCGTGAAGGAATGACGAGCATCGGTGGTGCGGAGATGGTCGACTGGAAACTCGCGGTGGCGACCGCGACCCGCTTCGTGCGTCCCGGGCCGGAGGTCAGCCGGGACGAGGCACGCGCGGTCGTGGCGGAACTGCGGCGACACGCGAAGGAGTCGGAGGCGCACGTCCGGGCCTTCACCCAGATGTTCGGCGGCCAGGAGGACCCGGCCGACACCGGCACCCCCGTGCTCATCGTCGACCGCCCGGGGTGGGTCAAGGCGAACGTCGCCGGCTTCCGCGAAGTGCTGAAGCCGCTGCTGGACAAGATGCAGGCGCGCAAGCCCGGCGGCCCCGGCGGCGCCGTGTTCGGCGCGGTCGGCGGGAAGGTGACCGGGGTCGAGGTCGGGATGCTGCTGAGCTTCCTGGCCTCACGTGTGCTGGGGCAGTACGAGACCTTCGCGCCCGCCACCCGTGACATGCCGGCCGGGCCCGTAGCGCCCGGTCCGGGCGCGCAACGCACCGGGCGGCTGCTGCTGGTGGCGCCCAACATCGTCCACGTGGAGCGCGAACTCGACGTGGATCCGCATGACTTCCGCCTGTGGGTGTGCCTGCACGAGGAGACCCACCGCACCCAGTTCACGGCCGTGCCCTGGTTGCGGGACCACATCGAGCAGGAGGTCCAGGCCTTCCTCGCCGAGACGGAGATCGACCCGTCGACGCTGATCGAGCGGCTGCGCGAGGCGTTCCAGGCCTTCGCCTCAGGCGGCCGGCCCGAGGCCGAGGAGGCCTCGGTGGACGCGGACGGCGACGGTACGCGCAGCCTGATCGACCTGGTGCAGACCCCGAACCAGCGGGAGATCCTGGCCCGGTTGACCGCGGTCATGTCGCTGCTGGAGGGGCACGCCGACTACGTGATGGACGGCGTGGGGCCCGACGTCGTGCCGTCCGTGGCGGAGATCCGGGAGAAGTTCCAGCGCCGCAGGCAGAGCGGCGCCGGCCGGCTGGACACGGCGTTGCGCAAGCTGCTGGGTCTGGATGCCAAACTGCGGCAGTACCGCGACGGCGAGCGCTTCGTGCGGGCCGTGGTGGACGAGGCCGGGATGGACGGCTTCAACCGGATCTGGACCTCGCCCAACACCCTGCCCACCAAACAGGAGATCGCCAAACCCGCGGACTGGGTGGCACGGGTGCACGGACGGAGCGAAACCTGAGCCGACCGGGGCCCAACAGACCCCCGGGGGCCTCCCGGTTCACCCGTCCGAGGGACCGTGGGCGCAGGGTTGGCGTGCGATGCTCGAGTATCGCACGCCGTCTGTCACCATCTAGCTACCCTGCGTCATCTTCACCGTCCCGACGCCTCCCCCAGCCTCTCCAGGAGGGAAACCGGACATGGGTCCCCACCCCGCGGTCGCGGCGATACGCCTCGCGGTCCGCCGCGCACTCCACGACGTCCTGACCGACCAACCCGGCGGCAGCCCGCTCGTGCTGGCCGCCTGCAGCGGCGGAGCCGACTCGATGGCTCTCGCCACCGCCCTCGTCTTCGAAGCGCCCAAGCTCGGCATCCGGGCCGGCGCCGTCACGGTCGACCACGGCCTGCAGGACGGCTCGGCGGCCCGTGCCGTCGACGTGGCCGACCGGCTGCGCGGCCTCGGACTCGACCCCGTGCACGCCGTCGCGGTCACCGTGGGCCGCCAGGGCGGCCCGGAGGCCGCCGCCCGCGACGCCCGGTACGCGGCGCTCGACGCCGTCGCGGAACGCGCCGGCGCCGCCGCCGTACTGCTCGGGCACACCCGCGACGACCAGGCCGAAACGGTGCTGCTGGGGCTGGCCCGCGGATCCGGCATCCGGTCGCTGTCCGGTATGCCGGCCGTCAACGGGCGCTACCGCCGGCCCTTCCTGCTGCTGGACCGGGACACGGTGCGCAGGGCCTGCCTCGTGCAGGGCATCGACGTGTGGGAGGACCCGCACAACCACGACCCCGCCTACACCCGCTCCCGGGTCCGCCACGAGGCGCTGCCGGTACTGGAGAAGTCCCTGGGCAAGGGCGTCGTGGAGGCGCTGGCCCGCACCGCCCAGCTCTCCCGGGACGACGCCGACGCCCTCGACCAGTGGGCGGCCCAGGCCGAGCGGACGGCCGTCGACGCCGACGGCGGGCTGGACGTCGTCCGGCTGCTGACCCTTCCCCCCGCGGTGCGCCGCCGGGTGCTGCGCCGGGCGGCTGTCGCGGCGGGCTCACCCGCCGGTTCGCTCTTCGCCCGCCACATCGAGGAGACCGACCGGCTGCTCACCGGGTGGCGCGGGCAGAAGCCGCTCAACCTGCCGGGCGGCGTCGTCGTCGGCCGGCGCAATGGCAGACTGTTCTTCCAGGCCCTGTAGACCGAGCCGGAAGTTGTGCGGGTGAACGAGAACGACATGGGCACCGACCTCGAGAAGGTGCTCATCTCCAAGCAAGAGATCGACGCCAAGCTGGCAGAGCTGGCTGCGCAGATCGACAAGGACTACGAGGGCAAGGACCTGCTGATCGTCGGCGTCCTGAAGGGCGCCGTCATGGTGATGGCCGACCTGGCGCGCGCCCTGTCCTCCCAGGTGACCATGGACTGGATGGCGGTGTCCTCGTACGGCGCCGGCACCAAGTCCTCCGGTGTGGTGCGGATCCTCAAGGACCTGGACACCGACATCGCAGGCCGGGACGTCCTGATCGTCGAGGACATCATCGACTCCGGTCTGACGCTGTCCTGGCTGATCAGCAACCTCGGCTCGCGCCGGCCGGCCTCCCTCGAGGTCTGCACGCTGCTGCGCAAGCCGGACGCGGCCAAGGTCGAGATCGATGTGAAGTACGTCGGCTTCGACATCCCCAACGAGTTCGTGGTCGGCTACGGCCTGGACTTCGCGGAGAAGTACCGGAACCTGCCGTTCATCGGCACCCTTGCGCCGCACGTGTACGGCGGCTGAGACCTCGGGAACCCGGACGCCCTCCGCCGCGTTGGAGGGTGGTAACGCTGTTTGTTTACGGTCTCCGGCGACTTCGGGTGACAATGCTGGGGTACCGTCCGAAGGTCGGTTCATACACCGGATGCATCGGCGGCCCCCAGGCCGCCGTGCCTCACTGTGGCAGGAGGGACGGGGCGTGATCGCCCCGCATGGATGGACGTGAAGCGCTATTTCCGTGGGCCAGTCATGTGGATCGTGCTGGCTGTCCTCGCCGTGGTCGTTTTGATGCAGGTCGTCGGTTCGTCCGGTGGCTTCAAGACGGTGGACACCGGCCAGGCCATCGAGGCCATCAACAGCAACCAGGCCAAGTCCGCCGAGCTGACCACCGGCGACGAGAACACGATCAAGGTCGAGCTCAAGGACGGCGCCAAGGTGGGCGGCGAGGACCTGGGCTCCAAGATCAAGGCGAGCTACATCGGCGACCAGGGCGTCGACGTGGCCAAGATCCTGCAGACGAAGGTCGACGACGGCGACAAGAACACGCTGCCCGACGGCTACACCGTCGCGCCCTCGAAGCAGAACGCCTTCGTCGGCATCCTGCTGTCGCTGCTGCCCTTCGTCCTCATCGTCGTGGTCTTCCTGTTCCTGATGAACCAGATGCAGGGCGGCGGCTCCCGAGTGATGAACTTCGGGAAGTCCAAGGCCAAGCTGATCACCAAGGACACGCCCAAGACGACCTTCTCGGACGTCGCGGGCTCGGACGAGGCAGTCGAGGAACTCCAGGAGATCAAGGAGTTCCTGCAGGAGCCGGCGAAGTTCCAGGCCGTCGGCGCCAAGATCCCCAAGGGTGTGCTGCTCTACGGCCCGCCCGGAACGGGCAAGACCCTGCTGGCGCGCGCCGTCGCCGGTGAGGCGGGCGTGCCGTTCTACTCGATCTCCGGTTCCGACTTCGTCGAGATGTTCGTGGGTGTCGGCGCCTCGCGTGTCCGCGACCTGTTCGAACAGGCCAAGGCGAACGCCCCGGCCATCGTCTTCGTCGACGAGATCGACGCCGTCGGCCGGCACCGCGGTGCGGGTCTCGGCGGCGGCCACGACGAGCGCGAGCAGACCCTCAACCAGCTGCTGGTCGAGATGGACGGCTTCGACGTCAAGGGCGGCGTCATCCTGATCGCCGCCACCAACCGCCCGGACATCCTGGACCCGGCACTGCTGCGCCCGGGCCGCTTCGACCGGCAGATCGCCGTCGACCGCCCCGACCTGCAGGGCCGCCTGGAGATCCTCAAGGTCCACCAGAAGGGCAAGCCGGTCGCACCGGACGTCGACCTCAAGGCCGTCGCCCGCCGCACCCCCGGCTTCACCGGTGCCGACCTGGCGAACGTCCTCAACGAGGCGGCACTGCTGACCGCGCGCAGCGACAAGAAGCTGGTCGACAACGCGATGCTGGACGAGGCCATCGACCGTGTCGTGGCCGGTCCGCAGAAGCGCACCCGGATCATGTCCGACAAGGAGAAGAAGATCACCGCCTACCACGAGGGCGGTCACGCCCTGGTCGCGGCGGCTTCTCCGAACAGCGACCCGGTCCACAAGATCACGATCTTGTCCCGCGGCCGCGCCCTCGGCTACACGATGGTCCTGCCGGACGAGGACAAGTACTCCACCACCCGCAACGAGATGCTCGACCGGCTCGCCATGACCATGGGCGGCCGTGCGGCGGAGGAACTGGTCTTCCACGACCCGACCACGGGTGCCGCGGACGACATCGAGAAGGCCACCACCACGGCCCGCGCGATGGTGACCCAGTACGGCATGACCGAGCGGCTCGGCGCGATCAAGTTCGGCACGAGCGACGGGGAGCCCTTCCTCGGCCGTGAGATGTCCCACCAGCGGGACTACTCGGAAGAGGTCGCCGGGCTGGTCGACGAAGAGGTCAAGAAGCTGATCGAGACCGCGCACAACGAGGCGTGGGAGATCCTGGTCGAGAACCGCGACGTCCTCGACAACCTGGTTCTGGCCCTCCTGGACAAGGAGACGCTGAACAAGGAGGAGATCGCCGAGATCTTCAAGCCGATCGTCAAGCGCCCGCCGCGTCCGGCCTGGACGGGTTCCTCGCGGCGCACGCCGTCGACCCGCCCGCCGGTTCTCTCGCCCCGTGAGCTCGCCCTGACCAACGGCACCCAGCCGACGGCCAACGGCAGCGCCACGGCGTCGCTGAGCAAGCCGGCCGAGACGGTGGAGCTCCCCGAGGAGCCGACCCCCGAGGCCTGACGCTTGGACGTGGCCTTGGTCACGGACACCGGAATGCGAGCCGCGCCCCCCAGGTTTCCTATCCTGGGGGGCGCGGCGTTTCCGCGGTCCGCGCGGCTCACGCATTCGGCACGTCTGAGGAACGAGGCACACATGACCGACCCGGTGACCTTTGAGGGCGAGTTGGGCCCCGTCGGCGAGTTCGACGAGAAGCGTGCCGAGAACGCGGTCCGTGAGCTGCTGATCGCGGTCGGCGAGGACCCCGACCGGGAGGGCCTGCGGGAGACCCCCGCACGGGTGGCCCGCTCGTACCGGGAGATCTTCGCCGGGCTCTACCAGGTGCCCGAGGACGTCCTGACGACCACCTTCGACCTCGGCCACGACGAGATGGTCCTGGTCAAGGACATCGAGGTGCTCTCGAGCTGCGAGCACCACCTGGTGCCGTTCGTGGGTGTCGCGCACGTCGGCTACATCCCCTCGGTGGACGGCAAGATCACCGGCCTGTCCAAGCTGGCCAGGCTGGTCGACGTCTTCGCCCGGCGCCCGCAGGTCCAGGAGCGGCTGACCACGCAGATCGCCGACTCGCTGATGCGGATACTCGAACCGCGCGGAGTGATCGTGGTGATCGAGTGCGAGCACATGTGCATGACCATGCGCGGGGTCCGCAAGCCCGGCGCGAAGACGATCACCTCCGCGGTGCGGGGCCAGCTGCGCGACTCCGCGACCCGCGCCGAGGCGATGAGTCTGATCATGGCCAAGTGAGCTGACGGCCGCGGCCCCGGTGCTTCGGGGCGGGGGTGACCGGCCTCTGCCCCGGCCCGACCGCCGGGAGGCCGCGGCCCGGCCCACCGGGGGCCGCATGGCGCCCGCGGTGAGCTGCTCGCTCTAGGCTGAGCCCATGGGTACGATGCGCGGCCACGTGGCCGGATTGCCGTCCTGGGACCGGTGCGCGGTCATGGGCGTGGTGAACGTCACGCCGGACTCGTTCTCCGACGGCGGCGAGTGGTTCGACACCGATCTCGCCGTGAAGCACGGCCTGGACCTCGTGGCGGCCGGCGCCGACCTGGTGGACGTCGGCGGCGAGTCGACCCGTCCCGGCGCGGCGCGGGTGGACGAGGCGGAGGAACTGCGCCGGGTGGTCCCGGTCGTCCGCGAACTGACCCGGGCCGGGGTCGTGGTGAGCGTGGACACGATGCGGGCCACGGTCGCGGAGAAGGCGGTCGAGGCGGGCGCGGCCCTCGTCAACGACGTGAGCGGTGGCCAGGCGGACCCGGCGATGATCCCCGTCGTCGCGGCGACGGGCAGCCCGTTCATCGTGATGCACTGGCGCGGCCAGAGCATCGACATGAACAACCGCGCGGTCTACCGGGACGTGGTGGGCGAGGTCACCGCGGAGCTGCGGCGCAGCTTCGAGCTCGCGGTGGCGGGCGGCGTCGACCCGGAGCGGATCGTCCTCGACCCGGGGCTGGGTTTCGCGAAGAACGCCGAGCACGACCTCACCCTGATCGCACACCTCGAGGAGCTGCTGGCCCTGGGGCGGCCCCTGCTGATCGCGGCCTCCCGCAAGCGGTTCCTCGGCCGGGTGCTGGCCGGTGAGGGCGGCGATCCGCCGCCGGCCAGGGAGCGCGACGCGGCCACGGCCGCCGTCACCGCCATCGTGGCGGGCCGCGGCGCCTGGGCGGTCCGGGTGCACGAGGTGCACGACAGCGCCGACGCCGTACGCGTCGCGCGGGCACTGGAGGGGGCACGATGACACCGCGTACGGCCGAGGCCGCACGGGTCGAGCAGGCGAACCAGGCGTTCTACGACGCAGTGGAGCGGTCCGACCTGGACGCGCTGGAGGAGCTGGTGCTGACCGGCCCCCTCGCGGAGACGGTGTCCGTGGTGCACCCGGGCTGGCCGGTGCTGCGGGGGCGCCGCGAGGTGATGCGCTCGTACGCGCTGATCATGGCGAACACCGAGTACATCCAGTTCTTCCTGACCGACGTCGAGGTGGCGGTGGACGGCGACACGGCCCTGGTGACCTGCACCGAGAACATCCTCACCGGCGGCCCCGCCGAGGAGGAGGGGGAGATGGGCTCGCTCGTCGGCGGACTGGTGGTCGCCACCAATGTGTTTCGGCGCACACCGGAGGGCTGGCGGCTGTGGGTGCACCACGGTTCGCCGGTGATGGCCGACGGTATCGACGAGGACGCCGCGCAGGACGCCGACAACGGCGGCGAGGGGTCGGCCTGACGGGTTCTGACCACCCGTTGGTGGCCCGTTCGTGGCAAGTAGCGCCAAGAAGTGGTGAAGGCCGGAGTAGGCCCGTCCGTCCCCGGGTAAGGCGGTGCCGTCGGCCGCCTCGCCGCCCCGTGCGAGGACTGTCGGCGGTCGAAGGTAGATTCGAGTAAGGGCAGTGCGGCCTTCCCCTCCCGCTGGGCGGGCGGACCGCGCCCGCCCGTCCGTTCGTCGACCAGCGGGAGTGAATGGTGGATCGTGTCGCGCTGCGCGGCCTGAAGGCCCGTGGGCATCACGGTGTGTTCGAGCACGAGCGCCGCGAGGGCCAGGACTTCTTCGTGGACCTCGTCCTCGGCCTGGACACCGCTCCCGCCGCCGCCACGGACGACCTGACCAGGACCGTGCACTACGGCATCGTGGCCGAGGAGGTCACCGCCGTCGTCGAGGGCGAGCCCGTGGACCTGATCGAGACCTTGGCCCAGCGGATCGCCGACCGGGTGCTGGGGCACGACCTGGTCCAGGAGGTGGAGGTCACCGTGCACAAGCCGCAGGCCCCGATCACCGTCCCGTTCGCCGATGTGTCCGTCACGATCACCCGGAGGCGCCCGTGAGTTACGACCCCACCGTGCAGCCCGTCCCGGCCTCCGTCGTGGCGCAGGTCGACGCCGCGGACTCGACGCTGCAGAATCCCAAGATCGCCGTCATCTCGCTGGGCAGCAACCTCGGGAACCGACTGGAGACGCTGCAGGGCGCCGTGGACGCGCTGGGAGACACCCCCGGCCTCCGGGTGAAGAAGGTCTCCCCGGTGTACGAGACGGAGCCCTGGGGCGTCGAGCCGGGCTCGCAGCCCAACTACTTCAACGCCGTCGTCCTGATCAGGACGACGCTGCCGCCGTCCTCCCTTCTGGAGCGCGGCCGGGCGATCGAGGACGCCTTCGCCAGGACCCGCACCGAGCGCTGGGGTGCGCGCACCATCGACGTCGACATCGTCGCCTACCAGGGCGTCCGCTCCGACGACCCGGAGCTGACCCTGCCGCACCCGCGGGCCCATCAGCGGGCCTTCGTGCTGGCCCCGTGGCTCGACATCGACCCCTCGGCCGAACTGCCGGGCCAGGGGCCGGTGGCCGCACTGCTGGCGGGCGTGGGCCGGGACAGCGTGTGGGCCCGGGCGGACGTGGAACTCAGGCTGCCGGAGTAATCGTTACGATCCCGTCGGTATGTCGTCGATGTGATGTGGGGAGCGAGCACTCGGTGAAGGCGCTGCGCATCAGGACCCTGGTCGGACTGTTCGTGGTCGCCGCAGTGCTCTCATGGGCGGGCGCCAAGCTCTGGGACTCGTTCGGCACCCTGCCCGGCGTGCCCGTGGCGGCGCCGATCGTGCTGGCGCTGATCGCCGCCGTCCTGGCGGCCACGGCGCTGTCCCTGCGCGCGCGGCTGCGGGCGCAGCGCGAACGGCGTCCGGGGGCCAAGGGCGTCGATCCCCTGCTGGCCGCCCGCGCGGTGGTCTTCGGGCAGGCGAGCGCGCTGGTCGCGGCCCTGGTGGCGGGGATGTACGGCGGTGTGTGCGTCTTCCTGGTCATGTACCAGATGGACAACGACCCGCGCCGCGACCAGGCGATCTACGCGGGGACCGCGGTGATCGCCGGAATCGCGGTCTGCGCTGCCGCGATCTTCCTGGAGCGGGTCTGCCGACTCCCCGAGGACGAGGACGACAACCACACAGGCGCCGTGGGCGGCCGGGCGTAGCCCGACGCGTAGGGGTACCCCCGGCCGGAGGCTGGGGGAGCGGCGTGCCCCGGGGGGGCCTCGTGGGGCAGTCGGGCCTGTGACGACACGGCCGGGACCGGGCGGGCGGCGCCGATGCCGGTGGCCGCCGGGCCGCCGGCCGCGCGGGAACACCGGTGCGATGGGCCAAGGCGCGCGGGGGCTGGGCCGCTCCGGCTCGACGGCACCGGCGCGAACTGCCCGGCGTTGCCGGGCCACCTCGACACCTGGAGCCTCGGCTGCGCGGGCTGCGCCGCGCCTTCGCCGACGCTCCTGTTGTCACCGCTCCCGTTGAGCGAGCGGCGCAGCGCGGCGTGGATCGAGGCCGGGGTCAGGACCCCGGCCAAGCGGGCGCCGTCCGCGACGCCTGTGCAGTCCGTGTCGTGGGGGCGGGGTGGGGGCGGGGACCCGGACGGCTCGGCGAACGCGGTGCGTGGCGCGCAGGGGCGACGGGGGCGTGGACGGGGCCGGCCCGCATGCGCGTACTTGCCGGGCGGACCCGTGCCCGGCCGCCCCGAAGGCCCCGTCAGTGACCGTGCCGGACGGTCTCGGCGGGCTGCGCCGCGCCCTCGTCCCCGCCCCCGTCGTCCCCGCCCCCGTCGTCCCCGCTCCCGTTGACCGAACGGCGCAGCGCGGCGTGGATCGAGGCCGGGGTCAGGACCCCGGCGAATCGGGCGCCGTCCACGACGGCCGTCCAGCCCGCGTCGTGCCGGAGCATCGCGCCGAGCGCCTGCTTGAGGGGGGCTCCCAGCGCCACCCGGGCCTCCAGGGCGCGCACGTGGTCGTCCACGGTGCCGGAGGCGAGCGCGCCGGCGGCGACGTAGCCGCGTGGCCCGCCGTCGCCGTCGAGGACGACCGCGTAGGGGGCGCCCCGCTCCGCCAGAAGCGCGGCGGCCTCCGCGGCGGTCGAGCCGGCGCGGACGACGGGCGGCTGCTCCAGGTCGGCCGCCTCGACCGGCGTCACGGACAGCCGCTTCAGACCCCGGTCGGCGCCGACGAAGTCGGCCACGTACGGGGTGGCGGGGGAGCCGAGCACGGTCGCGGGGGTGTCGTACTGCTCGATCCGGCCGGGGCCGAAGACCGCCATGCGGTCGCCGAGCCGCACCGCCTCCTCGATGTCGTGGGTGACGAACAACACGGTCTTGCGCACCTGCTCCTGCAACCGCAGGAACTCTGACTGCAGCCGCTCCCGCACCACCGGGTCGACGGCGCCGAAGGGCTCGTCCATCAGCAGCAGCGGCGGGTCGGCCGCCAGGGCCCGGGCCACGCCGACCCGCTGGCGCTGGCCGCCGGAGAGCTGCCCGGGGTAGCGGGAACCGTGCACGGACGGGTCCAGGCCCACCAGTTCCAGCAGTTCGGCGGCGCGCGCCCGGCGCTTGGCACGCGTCCAGCCGAGCAGGTGCGGCACGGTCTCGGTGTTCTCCAGCACGGTCTTGTGCGGGAACAGCCCGACGTTCTGGATGACGTAGCCGATGCGGCGGCGCAGCCCCACCGGGTCGGTGCGGGCGATGTCCTCGCCGTCCAGCAGGATCCGGCCCGCGGTGGGCTCGATGAGCCGGTTGACCATCTTCATCGTCGTGGTCTTGCCGCAGCCCGACGGCCCGACGAGGGTGACGAGTTCGCCCTCGCGCACGTCGAAGGACAGGTCGTCGACGGCGGTGGTGCCGTCGGGGTAGCGCTTGGTGACGTTCTCGAAGCGGATCATCGGGCCCTTTCGTCGGCGCCGGGCGGTGCGGCTCACCCCCCAGCTTGGTACACGCTCGGCGGCGGTTGTGAAGGGGGTGTTGCGGACCTGTGGCAGGACACCGGGAATGTCAGAGGCACGGTTTACGCTCACCTGCATGATCTGAACGCGGCGGGGGAGGTGGCAACGCATGGCCGGACAGGACTGCCTCGCGGCGAACCATTGGATCTGCGGTGAGTTCGTGCGCACACGCGGTCAGGAGTTGCTGGACGCCGGGGTGGAACACTTGTGGATCACCGCGGCGTCGGTGGCGGTGGGTGTGCTGCTCGCGCTGCCGCTGGCCCTGCTCGCCCGGCGCTGGAGGGCGGCGGCGGCGCCGGTGCTGGGGGTGACGACGGTGCTCTACACGGTCCCGTCGCTGGCCCTCTTCTCGCTGCTGGTGCCGGTGTTCGGGATCTCCGCGTCGGTGGTCGTCACCGGTCTGACCCTGTACTCGCTCACCATCCTCGTCAGGAACTTCCTGGCCGGACTGGATGCCGTGCCCGAGGACGCGCGGGAGGCCGCGCGCGGGATGGGCTACGGGCCGGTACGCCTGCTGTGGGAGGTCGAGCTGCCGCTGGCGATGCCCGCGGTGATGGCGGGCGTGCGCATCGCCACGGTCGCCACGATCTCCCTCACCACGGTCGGCTCGATCGTCGGCTACGGGGGGCTCGGCAATCTCATCAAGGACGGCATGCAGAGCTTCTTCAAGGCGGAGGTGCTCACCGCGTCCGTGATCTGCGTGGTGTTCGCCCTCGTCGCCGATCTGCTGCTCCTCGGAGTGCAGCGGCTGCTCACGCCGTGGGCCAGGGCCGCGAAGGCGGTGGGCTGATGGGGGTGATCCCCGGCGCGTGGGACTGGCTGACCACGGGCGCCAACTGGACCGGCACCGACGGGGTCCTGCAGCGGCTCGGCGAGCACCTCGTGCTGACCTCCGTGTCCTTGGCCATCGCCTGCGCCGTGGCCCTGCCCGTCGCGATCCTCCTCGGCCACCTGGGCAAGGGCGGCGCGCTCGCCGTGAACCTCTCCAACGTCGGGCGGGCGGTGCCCACCTTCGCCATCCTGGTGCTGCTCATCGTCGCGACGAACTCGGCGCGCTACTGGCCCACCATCATCGCCTTGGTGCTGTTCGCCGTTCCGCCGCTGCTCACCAACACCTACGTCGGCATGCGCCAGGTCGACCGGGACGCGGTGGAGGCCGCCCGCGGCATGGGGATGACCGGCGGCCAGCTGCTGGCCCGGGTGGAGCTGCCGCTCGCGGCGCCCTTCGTCATGAGCGGGGTGCGTTCGGCCGCCGTCCAGGTCGTCGCCACCGCCACCCTCGCCGCGGTTCCCGGCGAGGGTGGCCTCGGCCGCATCATCACCGCGGGCTTCGCCCAGTTCGACACCCCGAAGGTCGTCGCGGGCGCGGTGCTCGTGGCCGCGTTCGCCCTCCTCGTGGAAGGAGTCTTCCTGTTGCTGCAGCGCCTGGTGTCCCCCGCGCGGAAGTCCCGGCCCGCCCGAAGACCTGCCCGTCCCACCCATCAGATGGAGTTCACATGAGCAAGGCCCTGCGCACCGCCACCGCTGTGGCCGCCGTGGCGGTCCTCGCCGCCGGCCTGGCGGCCTGCGGCGGCGACAGCCTGGAGAAGAGCGGGGGAGGGGGAAGTTCGCCGGCAGGCGGCGGCAAGGGCTCCCTGACCGTCGGCTCCGCCGGATTCACCGAGAGCACAGTGCTCGCGCAGCTGTACGCGCAGTTGCTCACCGACGCCGGCTACAAGACCACGATCAAGACCGTCGACAACCGCGAGCTGTACGAACCCGCCCTGGAGAAGGGCCAGATCGACGTCGTGCCCGAATACGCGGCCACGCTCGCGGAGTTCCTCAACGCGAAGGTCAACGGCAAGGACGCCGCGCCCGTCGCCTCCTCCGACGTCGACGCCACCGTCCAGGCGCTGACCGAACTCGCCGACCCGCGCGGGCTGAAGGTGCTGCCGGCCGGGGAGGCCGTCGACCAGAACGCGTTCGCGGTAACGAAGGCGTTCGCGGCGGAGAACAGCCTCAAGACGCTCTCCGACCTGGGCAAGTCGAAGATCAAGGTCAAGCTCGCCGCGGGCGAGGAGTGCTCCGTCCGCCCCTTCTGCTCGCCCGGTCTGAAGAAGGTCTACGGCATAGACGTCACGTCGGTCGACACCAAGGGCGTCGGCACCGTCCAGTCCAAGCAGGCCGTCAAGGACGGCACCGACCAGCTCGTGCTCACCACGACCACGGACGCCACCCTCGAGCAGTTCGGCCTGGTGCTGCTGGAGGACGACAAGGGCCTGCAGAACGCCGACAACGTGCTGCCCGTCGTCAACGCGAAGGAGGCCGGCGGTGCGGACGTCGTCGCGGCCCTCGACAAGCTCACCAAGGTGCTGACCACGGCCGACCTCACCGAGCTGAACAAGCAGGTGGACGGGGAGCGCAAGAAGCCCGAGGACGTGGCCGCGCAGTACCTGCGGTCGCGGGGGCTGCTGAAGGGCTGAGGCCCTGGCGGACAAGATCCACCAAAGGGGCGGGAGGGCGTTCACGTGACGTTTCGTACGGGTGTGGGCGCCCTCCGTATTCGCGGCCGTCCGGTCGGTGAGAAAACGGATGCCGCGGCCCCACACGCCTCACGGGCACGCTAAGTTCCCTACCATGCCCCGTGGACGACACCGCCATTCCCAGCCGCTGCACCGGCTGCTTCCGCCCGTGTCGGTCGCCGGTACCGCCGCGGCCCTCGCCGTCGGCGCGCTGGTGATCGGTGATCCGGTACCGCTCCGGGTCCTCGTCGTCGCGGCGGCCGCTGTCGCCGGTGGCGGTGCCTGGCTGCTGCGCGCCTGGGACCGCGCCGCCGGCAAGGAGGTCGCCGACCTGAGGGCCGCGCGGGTGCGCGACGAGTGGCGTGCCGACGAGCGGATCGCGGAGCTCGAGGTGGACCTCGAGGACTCGCGCGAGCTGCGCGGCAAGCTGGAGAACAAGCTGCGCGGCAAGCGCGCCGAACTGGCCCGGCTGCGTACGGAGCACGCGGACCTGCTGCGCCGTTACGCCACCGCGGAGTCCGAGCGGGCCCGCGCCCTGGAGGACGGCCGCGTCGCGAAGAAGGCGGCCGACGCCCCGCTTCCCGTGCCCTACACGGCGCCGGTCAGCCCTGCCGCGTACCTGCGGGCGGCCGCCGCGTTGCGCGACCTGTCGCGCAACGGGGCCCGCCAGCAGGCCGCGCTCACCGTCGAGGAGGCGCGCCGCCGGGACCTCGCCGCCACCGAGGAGCCGCAGGGCAGGCACGCGCTGGACCCGGGGGTCCACGACCGGCCGGCCGAAGCCACCACGAGCGGCAGCGGGAGCACCCCGACGCTGCCGGTACGCCAGCCGAAACTCGTCCCGGCGGTCGCCGCGGCAGTACTGCCCTACGCCAGGCCCCACCGGCAGGCCAGCCGCGCCATGGGCGGATTCGACTTCTTCGGCACGCAGAGCGAGAAGACCCGCAAGGAGATCGAAGCGGCCGGCGGGGCGGCACCCGCGCAGCCGCGGCTCGCCGACGTCGGCGACGCCGTGGAGGTCTCCGGCGCCGTGGACCTCGCGGACGTCGTCGGGGACGAGGCCGTGGCCGAGCAGGCCGAGGTCATCGACCTCACCGCGCACGACGAGACCGAGCAGCTGGACCTCAGCGAGCTGCGCGTCCGCTCCTCCTGACCCCCGGTGGGCGCGGGCCGCCCGCCGGCGGCCCACCGGTCACTTGTCGATGTCGCCGACGACGAAGAACATCGAGCCCAGGATCGCCACCATGTCGGCGACCAGGGTGCCCGGCAGCAGCACGGCCAGCGCCTGGATGTTGTTGTAGGACGCCGAGCGCAGCTTCAGCCGGTACGGCGTCTTCTCGCCCTTGGACACCAGGTAGTAGCCGTTGAGCCCCAGCGGGTTCTCGGTCCAGGCGTACGTGTGGCCCTCGGGTGCCTTGAGCACCTTCGGCAGGCGCTGGTTGATGGGGCCGGGAGGCAGTTCGGCCAGCCGCTCCAGGCACGCGTCGGCGAGGTCGAGGGCGTTGTGGGTCTGCTCCAGCAGCACTTCGAAGCGGGCCAGGCAGTCGCCCTCGGCGCGGGTGGGCACCTTCAGGGTGCCGGTCAACTCCCCGTAGGCGAGGTAGGGCTCGTCCCGGCGCAGGTCGAAGTCGACGCCCGAGGCGCGGGCGATCGGTCCGCTCACCCCGTAGGCGTGCACGTCGCGGGCGGGGAGGATCCCGACGCCGCGGGTGCGGCCACGGAAGATCTCGTTGCCCAGGACGAGGTCGTCGAAGGTCCCCATGCGCGAGCGCACGGCGGCGACCGCGGTGCGGACCCGGCCGTGCCAGCCGTTGGGCAGGTCCTCCTTGAGGCCGCCGACGCGGTTGAACATGTAGTGCATGCGGCCGCCGGAGACCTCCTCCATCACCGCCTGGAGGTCCTCGCGCTCGCGGAACGCGTGGAAGATCGGCGTGATCCCGCCCAGTTCGAGCGGGTAGGAGCCGAGGAACATCAGGTGGTTGAGCACCCGGTTCAGCTCGGCGAGCAGCGTGCGGGTCCACACCGCGCGCTCGGGCACCTCCATGCCGAGCATGCGTTCCACGGCGAGCACGACGCCGAGTTCGTTGGAGAAGGCGGAGAGCCAGTCGTGCCGGTTGGCCAGCATGATGATCTGGCGGTAGTCCCGGGCCTCGAAGAGCTTCTCGGCGCCGCGGTGCATGTATCCGATGACCGGCTCCGCCGAGTTGATCCGCTCGCCGTCCAGGCTCAGCCGCAGACGCAGCACACCGTGCGTCGAGGGGTGCTGCGGGCCGATGTTCAGCACCATGTCGGTGCCCTCGGCCGCGCCGCCGATGCCGATCGTGGTCTCCGTCATGGCCCCAGTTTCCCATCCTCCACGCGTCCGGGAGCGTGCCCCCCGCAGGCTCGACCGGTCGCCGGAACGGGCTGCTCCAGCCACAGGAAGCCGCCCAGCCCGGACGGGTCGGTGAGCTCGGCGGCCTCGCCCGCCCGGGCCAGGGCGCGCACGTACCCGGCGGGGTCGGTGGAGGCCAGCGCGAGCGGCGGGCGGGCCCCGGTGACCCCCAGGGCGCCCAGGGCCTCGCGCTGGGTGCGCAGGACCGCCCCCGGGCCCGCGCAGGCGTCCATGGCCACGTGCGCCGTGATGTCGCAGGAGCCGTCGGGCACCGGAGGCGAGACCTCGCGGCCCGCCCGGAACGCGGTGAGCGTCCCGAACGGGGGGCGGGCTCCGGCCACGTGCCCGTAGTCGACGGCGACGGCGAGCCCGGCCTCCAGACAGGACACCGCGGCGGCCCAGGCGGAGTCCCGCCGGCGGCCGATCTCCGCCCGGGTCCCGGCCGGCGCGCCCTCGACCGGCCACCAACGGCGCAGCCAGGCCGCGTCCTCCCCGGCCACCGCGTCGCCGAGGCGTTCGGCGCCGTCGAGGGCGCGGACGAGGACACGCCGGGGCACCCCGGCCGCGTCCGTCTCCACCACCTCGACCGGCACGTTGTCCAGCCACTCGTTGGCGAAGAGCAGGCCCACGAGGCCGCGCGGGAGCTCGTCGGACCAGCTCACCCGGGCGTCCAGGCCGTCCGGTCGAGTGGCTTTCTCCACCGCGTACGGCCGCAGGCGGGCGGCCAAGGTGGCGGAAACCACATCGAGCACGCCCGCGAGCAGTTCCCCCGCGCCCGCACCCACGTCCACCAGGGCCAGTTCGCGGGGGTGCCCGAGGTCGGCGTCGACGCGTTCCAGCAGGCGGGCGACGGCACTCGCGAACAGTGGCGAGGCATGGACCGACGTGCGGAAATGAGCGGCCGGACGCTCGCGCCGGAAGAACCCCGCCGGGCCGTACAGGGCCCGCTCCGTGGCTTCCTGCCACCCCGTCCACGCGGCTGTGCTCTCGATCACGCCCCCACCGTATGCGCACGACCCGGGGCTTCGGACGGTTGAGCGGCACATCACCGGTTCCAGGTAGGGTGCCGTGGTCAGAGGTGTGTCCGCCCGCGACGGCCGCGGATGAATTCGATCATGAACGCCGGCCATCGGGCGGGCGCATGCCCACCGCCGGGCGACCCGGTTCTGACAGGTGCTTCGCAAGCGACAGGCAGTGGCGACAGGCAGTGGAAGGTGAAGAGCGGATGACGGCCGGCAACAACGGTGCCCCAGAGCCCGGGAGTGACGACCCCTTCGCGTACCTGTACCGCCAGGACGGCGAGGAGCCGGGTCAGCCGGCTGCCGCCCAGCCCGGTGTGCCCCGCACCTCGTACAACCAGGTGCAGCGGGTGGGTGAGCGGCGCCCGCAGCAGCAGGTGCCGCAGCCCGGTTACGGCTACCCGCAACAGCAGCAGCCCGCCTACGGTCAGCAGCCGCCCGGATACGGTCAGCAGCCGCCCGCCTACGGCCAGCCGCAGCCCCAGCAGTTCCCGCAGGACCCCGGCGGCCCGGGCGCCGGAGGCGGCCGCCGCGGCGCGGCCCCGCGCGCCGGCGGCCCCAACAGCAAGAGCCTGCTGATCGGCGCCGTAGCCGTGGTCGCCGCCGTCGCGATCGGCATCGGCGTCGCCATCGCGGGCGGCGATGACGACAAGCAGCAGGCGGGCGGCCCCACGGCCTCCCCGTCAGCCTCCGCCGACGCCGGCAAGGACGGCGCCTCCGGCGAGCCCACTCCCTCGGCGACCGCGACCGACCCCGGTGTCGTCGACGCGGCGACGCTGGTGCCGTCGGGCGGCGCGCGGGTCGGCTCGCAGTACAAGGGCACCCTGGCGGCCGGCGGCAAGTACATCGAGAACATGAACACCGTGGGCGCGTCGGTGACGTGGAAGGTGGACGTCCCCAAGGACGGCTCGTACGACTTCTGGCTCCGCTACAACAACGCGGAGAAGGACTCGGCCAGCACCACGATCGTCGTCAACGGGAAGCCGCAGAGCTACAAGCCGGATCTGAGGAACTACGGCAAGAAGGGCGACTGGAACCACTGGTACCGCTCCTTCGCCACCCTCGACCTGAAGCAGGGGAGCAACACACTCGCCGTGACCTGCGGCCAGGGCGACGCCTGCCACTTCAACCTCGACCAGTTGGCGCTGCTGGACAAGGGCCAGGCCCCCGAGGGCTGGTGAGGCTGATCCCGTCGTGGCCCGCGGGCCACGACGGGCTACTGCCGTGCGTCGCCCTCACTGATCACGTCGACCCGCCCCAGCAGGTCCTCGTACACCGCGCGGTCGAACTCGCCCGCGACCGGCGCCGCCACGGTGGCCGCCGAGAGGGCGACGGCGCGGGTGAGCCGCCCCGGCCAGTCGAGGCCCTCGACGAGCCCGGCGAGCAGGGCGGCGACGGCCGAGTCGCCGGCCCCGGTGGGATTGCCGGGCACGGGGGCGGGGGGCCGGGCGGTCCACACGGTGCCGTCCTCGGCGAGGGCGAGCATCCCGTCGGGGCCGAGCGAGGCCGCGACGGCCCTGGCGCCCCGGCGGCGGGCGTCGCGGGCGGCGCGTATGGGCTCCGTCGCGCCGGTGAGCCCGGTCAGTTCGGCGGCGTTGGGCTTGACCAGGTCGGGCCGGGCGGCCAGGCCGCGCCGCAGGGGCTCGCCGCTGGTGTCCAGCAGCACCGGGACGCCCGCGGCGCGCGCGTCCCGGACGAGGTCGGCGTAGCAGCCGACGGGCAGCCCGGGCGGCAGGCTGCCGCACAGTGCCACGGCGCGCGTCGTGCCGCCCGCCACGAGGGCGCGGTACGTGCCGAGGAACGCCGCCCACTCCTGCGACGTGATGGTCGGGCCGGGCTCGTTGAACATCGTGGTGTCACCGCCCGACTCGTCCACGACGCCCACCGTCCGCCGGGTGCTGCCGGAGGTGGGAACCAGGGCGTCCGTGACGCCGTCGACCCCCGTCAGCCACTCGCGCAGCCGGTCCCCCGGCGCGCCGCCCGCGAAGCCGGTCGCCACGACCCGGTGGCCGAGCGCGGCGAGCACGCGGGCGACGTTCAGCCCCTTGCCGCCGGGACGTTCCGCCGCCTCCGACACCCGGTGGGTGGTGTGCGGCCGCAGCCGGGGGACACGGTAGGTCACGTCGATGGCGGCGTTCAGCGTGACGGTGACGATCACCGCTTGATCCCTTCGAACAGCGTGTGCGATGGGAAGCGATCATGCCAAAGGAACGTCCGCAGGCACAGACCCCGCCGCCCGGGGTCCGGTGGGTCCGGTCAGGGCTCCACGACCCAACGGCCCTTCCGCATCACGCCCACCAGGTCGAAGGACGCGTCGAGAACCACCAGGTCGGCGTCCTTGCCCGGCTCGAGCGAGCCGATCCGGTCGTAGGCGCCCAGCAGCCGCGCCGGGTTGGCGCTGAGCGCGCGCACCGCGTCGCCGACGGGCAGCCCGTCCACGGTCACCGCGCGCTTGAACGCCGTGTCCAGGGTGAGGGTGGAACCGGCGATGGAGCCGCCCTCGACGAGCCGGGCGACGCCGTCGACGACGTCGACCTCCATCGGGCCCAGCAGGTAGCGGCCGTCGCCGAAGCCGGCCGCGTCCATGGCGTCGGTGATGAAGGCGACCCGGTCGGCGCCGGCGCTGCGGAACGCCAGCTCCAGGACGGCCGGGTGGAGGTGGACGCCGTCGTTGATGAGCTCCACGGTGACCCGCTCGTCCTCCAGCAGCGCGGCGATCGGGCCGGGTTCCCGGTGCAGCAGCGGGGGCATGGCGTTGAACAGGTGCGTCGCAACGGTGGCGCCCGCCTCGACGGCCCGCAGGGTCGCGTCGTACGCGGCGTCGGTGTGGCCGACGGCGGCGATGACGCCGTGCTCCGCCAGCATCCGCACCGAGTCCAGCCCGCCGGGCAGTTCCGGGGCGAGGGTGACCATGCGCGCGGTGCCCCGGGCGGCGTCGAGCAGCTTGCGGACGTCCGAGGGGTGCGGGTCGCGCAGCAGCGAGGGCTTGTGCGCGCCCCGCCGGTGGGGGGAGATGAACGGCCCCTCGAAGTGGATGCCGGCCAGGTCGCCCTGCTCGGCCAGCTCGGACAGCAGCGCGGCCTGCCGTGACAGGTCGTCCAGGTCCCCGGTCACCGTCGAGGCGAGCAGGGTCGTGGTGCCGTGCCGCCGATGGGTCTCGATCCCGGTGAGGACGGCCTCGGCGTCACCGGAGGAGAAGGACGCCCCACCGCCGCCGTGCACGTGGATGTCGACGAAGCCGGGCACGATCCAGTGCCCCGCCAGGTCGCGGGTGGACGCCTGGCGCGGGTCGTTCGCGACGATCGAGCGGCCCTCGACGGTCACCCGGCCGTCCTCGACCACGCCGTCCGGCAGCACCACACGGGCACCGGTCAGCACGCTGGTTGCCGCAGTCAAGCGGTCACCTCCACGGAGAGAAGATCCCAGGCGAGCAGCCCTGCGCCCAGGCATCCGGCGGTGTCCCCGAGGGCCGCCGGCACGATGAGGGGGAGTTGCTGGAAGGTCAGCCGCCGCTCGACGGCGGCCCGCAGCGGCCCGAAAAGGATGTCGCCGGCCTCGGCGAGCCCGCCGCCGACGATCACAGTTCCCGGGGTCATCAGGGTGATCCCGGTGACCAGGCCGTCGGCGAGGGCGGCGACGGCCTCGTCCCACACGGCCGCCGCGCGGGGGTCGCCCGCCTCGACGGCGGCGGCGCAGCCCGCGGCGTCGGCGTCCCGGCCGCCGCCCGCGGCCTGCCAGGCGCGGGTCACCGCCGCGGCGGAGGCCGCGGTCTCCAGGCAGCCCCGGCCGCCGCAGCCGCAGACCGGGCCGCCGGGGCGGACGACGATGTGCCCGAGCTCGGTGGCCTCCACCCGGCCGTCGATGCCGACCGCCCCCGCGATGCCGGTGCCCAGCGCCACGAACAGGAAGCGCTCGGCGCCCCGCCCCGCGCCCAGCCGCCCCTCGGCGAGGCCGCCGGCGCGCACGTCGTGGCCGAGGGCGACGGGGGTGCCGTCGAGCCGGCGGGTCAGCAGGTCGCGCAGGGGTGTGTCACGCCAGCCGAGGTTCGCGGAGTAGACCGCGATACCGGCCCGCTCGTCGACCAGCCCCGGCACGGCGACCCCGGCCGCCGCGGCGGCCTCGCCGTAAGCGGCTTCCCCGTACGCCCGCAGGTCCGCGGCGAAGTCGAGCAGGGACCCGACCACGGCGTCCGGGCCGCGCTCCCGGCCGGTCGGACGGCGTGCCTCGTGCAGCAGCGTGCCGTCCGCCGCGACCAGGGCGGCCTTCATGCCGGTGCCGCCCACATCGAGGGCGATGACGTGTTCCACGGAGGACAGTGTCGCGCGGTACCGGGTAAAAGGTCTAGTCCACTTGCCGGAAAGAGATCGCGCCCACGCGAGAACGCAGAAGGGGGACCGAGTGCGATCGGCACGTCACGCAGCGGTCCGGAGGACGGGGACCAGGGGGCGACCGGGCGCGGATATGGTGGTCGGATGGAACGGGACGAGACCGGGGCGGACGCCCCCGCGGACGGGCTGACGGAACAGGACCGCGCCGTTCTGGACATCGCCCGCCGCTCCTGGGCCGGCCCCGGGGCGAGGGAACGGGCCGTCCGTGAACGCCTCGGCATCTCCCCGACGCGCTACTTCCAGCTCCTCAACGCCCTCCTCGACGACCCCCGCGCCCTCGCGCACGACCCGGTCACGGTCAACCGCCTCCGTCGCACCCGCGACACCCACCGCACCACCCGCTGACGCCTCCGGCGGTGACCGGTTGTCCGCCCGCGGCGCCGCCGCGCGGCGGTGGGGCACGGCGCAGCCCGTGTTGTACGGGCACCGCGTTGTCAGGATGCGGCGGGTCGCTCCGCGCCGGTCAGTGTCGGGTGCGGATCGCCGCTGCCGCGGCGGGGCGGGATGTCCTCGTCGTTGACGGGCGGGTGGGTGGGAGAGCGCCCGCCGCAGGCGCGCGGGGGCGGGGCGCGCCCGGATCGGCGCCCGACCGTGCGGACCCGCGGGGAACCCCGCGGGCGCGGAACACCGCCGTGGCGGGATGCCGCCGTACGCCGGGCGTGCCCCCCGCAGGGGTCGGTATGGTCGGGGCATGAGCCGCAGCCGCAGGGACGAACTGCCGGTACCCACGACGCCCGAGGGCAAGGACGGCCTGGCCGCACTGCTCGCGGAGCCCCGCAGGGCCGTGCTGGCACTGGACTTCGACGGGACGCTGGCACCGATCGTGCCGGATCCGGACGCCGCGCGGGCCCATCCCCGCGCCGCCGCCGCGCTGGCCCGGCTGGCCCCGCGGATCCTGTCCGTGGTGGTCGTCACGGGCCGCCCCGCGGGCGTGGCCGTGCGGTACGGGGGCTTCGCCGGGGTCCCCGCTCTGGAGCACATGGTCGTGCTGGGCCACTACGGCGCCGAGCGATGGGACGCCCGTTCCGGCCAGGTCAAGGCGCCCGGCGCGCACCCCGGGGTCACCGCCGTGCGGGCCGAACTGCCGGGCGTGCTCGACGCGATCGGCGCGTGGCGGGGCACGTGGGTGGAGGACAAGGGCCGCGCGGTGGCCGTCCACACGCGCCGCACGCAGGACCCGCAGGCGGCGTTCGAGGCCCTGAGCGGGCCGCTGCGCGAACTGGCCGACCGCCACGGGCTGATCGTGGAGCCGGGCCGGATGGTGCTGGAGCTTCGGCCGCCCGGCATGGACAAGGGCGTGGCCCTCAACGACTACCTGCGCGAGGTCGGCGCCGGTCCCGTGCTCTACGCCGGTGACGACCTCGGCGACCTGGCCGCTTTCGGGGCCGTGGAGAAGCGCCGCGCCGACGGACTGCCCGGCGTGCTGGTGTGCAGCGGCAGCGCGGAGGTGGCCGAACTGGCCGCCCGGGCCGACCTCGTCGTGGACGGCCCGGAAGGCGTCGTGGCGCTGGTCGACGCCCTCGCGGACGCCCTGGAGGCACGGGACGCCGAGGACGGGGCTTAAGAGCTCGCGCGGCCAGGTGCGGTGGGGACGAAGCTCGCGCAGCCTCCTGCCCCCTCCACACTTTGGCCGGCGGCCACCGCACGATCCTCAGGAGGTCCACACAACCCCCGGTGATCACGCGGTGGCCGTCCTCCTACGGGCTGGGCCTCAGCGCGGTCTCGGAATCGAGCTCGCGTGTCAGGCGGTGAAGCCGCCGTCGACGTGGATCGAGGCTCCGGTGATGTACGCGCCGTCCGCACTTGCCAGGTGAGCGACGGTGGCCGCGATCTCGGCCGCTTCCGCGTAGCGGCCCACAGCCGTGAAGCCGGCGATCACCTCGGCGTTCGGCCCGTCAGCGGGGTTGGTGTCCGTGTCGGTGGGGCCGGGATGCACCAGATTGACGGTGACTCCCCGCGGACCGAGTTCCCGGGCCAGGCCCTTCGTCATCCCGACCAGAGCCGTCTTGCTCATCGAGTACAGCGCCAGTCCGGGGAAGACCGCGCGCTCGGCGACGTTGCTGCCGATGCTGATGATGCGGCCGCCCCGGCCCATGTGCCGCACGGCCGCCTGGGACGCTGCGAACGGTGCCCGGACGTTCACCGCCAGGGTCCGATCGATCTCCGCGGGTCCCAGGTCTTCGAGGGGGCCGACGAGGAAGACACCCGCGTTGTTGACCAGGATGTCGAGTCTGCCGAACATCGCGGCGGCCTCGTCCACCGCGGCGGTGAGCGCCTCAGGGACGGCACTGTCGGCCTGTATGGCCAGTGCCCGGCGCCCTCTGGCCTTGATCTGCTCCACCACCTGGGTGGCGTGTTCCGCGCTGCTCTCATAGGTCAGGACGACGTCGGCGCCTTCTTCGGCCAGTCGTAACGCCACAGCGGCACCGATGCCCCGGCTGCCGCCCGTGATCAGCGCTACGTTTCCTTCAAGTCGGTTCATGGCGTCGAGTCTTGCCGGCGCCGGCGCCGGCGCCGGAAGCTGGCGGGAATCCGCCCTGGCGTTCGACGACGTTCGTGCAGCTGCTCCCGATCCGGGTGGTCGATGACGAGAGCGACCGCGGAGGGTCCGGTGGCCGGACACGGGTCGGTCGGGTGAAGTGCCCCGCCCGGGGGCGCTTCACCGGTCGGGCGGGAAGCCCGCGTCGTGGACGAGCAGGGCGATCTGGACCCGGTTGTTCAGGGAGAGCTTGCCGAGGACGCGTGAGACGTGGGTCTTCACCACGCCCCCGGGTTGAACTCCAGCGCTCCCGCGTGGACGCTCAGCAGCGACAGCCGGTGCGCCAGCACGTCGTGCATCTCCCGTGCGATCTCCTCGCGGGCCTGCCGCCGCCCCCGCTCCGCGTACGAGGCGAGCAACTGGCGCCGGGAGCGCACGTAGAGCCCCCAGCCGACCGAGGCCGCCATGAGCACGAAGAAGGTCGTCGCCGAACCGGTCTCCGGCAGGTCCGGGTCGGGTCCCCGCGCCACGAACAGCGGCAGCGGCGCGAACGCCAGGGCCGCCACCCAGGCCGTCGTGCGCAGTGGCCGGTACGCTGCCACGGCCCCGTCACCAGTAGCGCCACCGCCAGTTGCGCCGGCCACCGCCGCCGCAGAAACAGGGCCGCGCAGGCGACAGCGCCGACCGCCTGCTCGACGGGCCCGATCGGGGCGGCGACCCCGTCCACGGACAACACGGAGAACGCCGCCGCACCGAGGAAGACCGCGATGTCGGCGACGGTGTCCTTCGGTATGCGTCGCATTCCTCCGAATGTACGGTCCCGGGCCGCGGGCACCACCCACGCGTCCCAAGTCGAGACCTTCGGACGACAGCCGGCGCGCGATCGGCGACTTTCGCCGACAGCCGGCCCGGACGCCCGCTGCCTAGCCTCGTGGCATGAAGGGACTCCTCGGCTTTCTCGGCTTCGTGCTGCTCTCCCAGGGCATCGGCGGCATCGTCCACCAGCTCACGGGCGGCTGGTTCCGGCTGTGGGCACTGACGCACCGGATCGGCTTCCTGGACGGCTACGAGATGTACGCGTGCGTCCTCCTGATCGTGCTGGGCGTCGCGGTCTGCCGCGCGGCGGAGTCGGTGGGCGGGCGCTCCTGACGCTGGGTCGCCACGGCCCGCCCCGGTCCCCCGTCCCTGTGCGACGGGGGGCCGGGGCGGTGGCACACGCAGGGGGTCGGGTCACCAGTTGTTGTTGTCGCGGACGATCGCTGCGCACTCGACGACGGCGCGGGCGGTGGGCCTGGTGGTCACGCCGTCGGTGTTCCGGACCGTGACCGTCCATCCGTTGCCGGACCGCTGGCTCGTCAGCACGGCCAGTGCGGGGTCGCTGAGTACGAAACCGCCGCCGGTGACCTCGGTGCGCGAGGGGCAGCGCGCCGAGACGGTCTGCGTGGTGCCCGAGGGCACGACGACGGTGACACCCAGGAACTCGGCGGTCCTCAGCCGCCCGAAGTTGTCGCGGTTGTTGCCGCCCTTCACGGGGTTCGCGGCGGCGTCGTCGGCGACTGCGGCGGTGCGCGCGGTGGTGGTGGCGGCGTTCACGGGAGCAACGAATGCGGTGGTCGTGACGACCGCGGCGGCGGCCGTCATGGTTCCGGCGACACCCCAAAGCACCTTACGACGGGATCGACCGGACATGGTCTTCTTCGATCGTATGTTCATCTCTCTGCCTTCGAAGATGACGGAAGGAGCTCGCTCCGGGTCGAAGCGATTGCGCCCATCGTCACCCTGTGCCAGGCATACCGCACTTTGGGTGACCAAAGAGGATGAACGTGCCTGGACGGCCATCTGACGGAGCGGCGGCAGGCGGGGCGTCAGATGGGCGTCAGTCGGCCATGCCGGACGGGACCACCCAGCGCACGAGCTGGCCGGTTACGTCGGCGATCATGTCGAAGTCGCCGTCGTAGTGCAGGACGGTCGCGCCGTGTCGTTCCGCGGTCGCCGCGATGATCAGGTCCGCCAAGGAAAGTGCCTTCCAGTTCCCGGCGGCAATGAGGTGTGTCTGTACGCCCAGCGCGCGGTCCCATGCCTCGTCCGGCGTGGGCAGCCAGTCGAAACCCCGCATGCCGTCTCGGATGCGGTCTGCGTCGGCCTTGGACCGTGCGCTGTGGAGCACCTCCAGTTCGACGGCCCCGCAGACGGCGAGCAATCCGGCGTTGTGGAGGGGTTCGATCACCGCCCTCACCGACGGTCTTGGGTAACGGGCGAGAGCGGATTTGTCGATGAGGAAGCGATCTTTCATGCGGCTCGGTGCGGGTCGTGCGCCGCCCCGACCTCGCCGGTGAGGCCGGGAAGTCCGCCGTCCGCTAGCCAGTCGAGGAACGAGGCCCGCTTGCGGCGCTTGATTGCGTCTTCCAGGGCGGCGTTCACGGTGGCGACTTTGGTCGTGGTGCCGAAGATCTCGGCCGCCTCCGCCAGCATCTGGTCGTCGACGTCGATGACGGTACGGGTCATGCGAGCCTCCTCAGGCATGGATGCCTCCTCCTAAGATATCAAATTGAGTCTCACCCGATATCGGCGGACGCCCGCGCCCCCGCGCCGGGCCGCTGCCGCACGATGCCCGCTCGGACCAGGGCGGCCCCGCGCCGCAGACTTGACGGGTTGTCGGCGGCGGGTGCGGCGGTGGCGCAGGGCGGGCAGGGGCCGGTGGCGCCGGGGGGCAGGGGGTCGCCGCAGCCGGGGCATTCGGGGAGCGGGGCCGCCGGGGCGGCGGGGTCGCGGGCGGGGCGTGGCGCGGGGAGCTTGTCGCGCAGGCGCCGGGCGATGAGGCCGGCGGGGGAGTGGACGGTGCGCGGCAGTCCGGCGGACAGGGCGGTCCCCAGTTCCAGTTCGCTCGCGCCGTGGGCCAGCCAGCGGGCGGCGAGCGGGGCGAGCCGGGCCGCCTCGGCGACACCCAGGGTGAGCCTGGCCTCCCGCCGGCCGAGGCGCTGCAGCGCGGCCGCCGCGCGGGCGACCAGCGGCTCGTCGGCCGGGGCCTCGGGGTGGGAGGTGTTCTGTTCCTCCCTGTTCTCCCCCTTGGGGGATGCGCCGACGGCCTGTACGGGCGGCGCACCGGCGGTCAGGACGCTGCCGCTCGGCGCCGCGAAGGCGGCGTCGATCTCGGCGGGGTCGCGCAGCGGCACATTGGAGACGAGCACCCGGGTGGCCCAGCGGCCGGTCTCGGAGCTCTGTGTGCGGCGGGTGTGGACATAGCCCTCGGCCTCGAGCTGCTGCCGGGCCCGGCGCAGGGCGATGCGCCCCTCGGGCATCCTCTCGCCGATGGTCTGCAGGGTCTCCCGCGAGTCCTCCGGCAGGGAGAGCGCCCACTGCAGCAGCCGTACGGCGGTGCCGTTCAGGCGCGGATGGCGGATCAGGTCGTTCGGCGTCTGGGAGAAGAAACGGGTCGGCGGGATAACATGGCGCATCATTTGCGGGGCTCCTGGGAGGGTTAGGCCTCGTGGGTGTAGGCCCCCTTCCGGTGTTGGCGCACCGCTGGGGGCCGCTTCATGCTCGGGCACGAAGGGTGATCGGTTGGTTACTCTACTCGCGTCCCGGTGGTGTGTGCGACGAAGGCGACGAACGCCGTCCACTCCTCGGCGGTGAAGGCCAGCGAGGGCCCGGCCGGGTCCTTGGAGTCCCGCACATGGACGGCGCCGGGGGCGTGCGCGACCTCGACGCACTGGCCGCCCTCGCTGCCGCTGTGACTGCTCTTGTGCCAGGTGAGTCGGGATGTCATAGCTCCCCCGCAATCTGCTCGACCATCTGGGCGGAGTCCCTCACGCTGAGGGCCTGGGAGCGGATCATCGCATAGCGCTGGTGCAGTTTGCTGACCTCGTTGCGGCCCTCCACCAGCACACTGCGGCCCTGCACTTCGAGATAGGCGAGCAGCCGCAGATCCGGGGTCTCCAGCAGGCTCATCGGGCCGTCGAAGCCCGCGTGCGCCTCATGGGAGAGCGGCATCACCTGGACGGTGACATGGCGCAGCGCCGCGGCCTCCAGCAGCCGCTCCAACTGGCCCCGCTGCACGGCCCGTCCGCCGACCGGGCGGCGCAGCACCCACTCCTCGACGACGAAGGCGAGCTGCGGCGCCGGGCTGCGGGTCAGCAGCGCCTGCCGGGCCAGCCGGGCCCGCACCCGGCGCTCGACCTCCTCCGCCTCCAGGGTGGGGCAGTGGGCGCCGAGCACCACGCGGGCGTACTCCTCGGTCTGCAGCAGGCCGTTGACGGCATGGGTGTCGTATGTGTAGAGGCTCACCACCGCGCGTTCCAGCTCCGCGTACTCCTCGAACCAGGTGGGGAACTCGGCCCGTTCCAGATGCCGCGCCGCCGACCGCAGCACCCCGCCGACGTCGTCCAGCAGGGCGCCCGCCCTCTCCAGGAACGCCGGGGGCGGCATCCGCTCGCCGCGCTCGATCTTGACCACCAGTGATCGCGAGTAGCCGACGTGCGCGGCCAGTTCGTCCGCCGAGACCCCGCGGGCCTCCCGCAGGGACCGTGCCACCGAGCCGAACATCCGCATGCTGGCCGAGCCCTCGCCCTTCGCGGACACGCCACCACCTCCCCGGTACACACGCCGTACACAGCGGCGGGTCCGATCCGACACAACTGACTTGTGGTCAGGTCGGACCTGGCCAGGCTAGCCACAGCAGGGGACGGTTGGACCCATGACGCAACGAACTCCACCCGCGGCGGCGATGCGCGTCGTCGCCGAGCCCGCCCGCATCGCGGGGGTCCGCAGGGCCGTACACGCACAGCTCCGCGCCTGGGGGCGCGAGGATCTGGCGCCCGCCGCCGCGCTGTGCGTCACGGAGATGCTGGCCAACGTGCACCGGCACGCGGGCACCCCGGAGTGCGAGCTGACCCTGGACGACCTGGCCGCCGAGGGGGTGCGGGCCGCGGTCAGCGACCGCTCCCGCGTCCTGCCCGTCGCGTCCTCCGGCCCGCCGGACTGGGCGGCCGAAGGCGGGCGGGGCCTGCTCCTGATCGCCGCTTCGGCGCACCGGTGGGGCGTGCTGCCGACCCCGGAGGGCAAGCAGGTGTGGGTGCTGCTGAGGTGAGACGGCCTCCGGGCACGCGCCGGGCTCCCCACGCCTGCCGGAGGCTGCCGGAACGCGGCGGGCGGATCACCGTCCGCCGCGTTCCGCACGACCCGCGGGGCGCGGGCGGGGTCCGGCCGCGGGCGCACCACTGTGGCCCGGCACCCCGACCTGACGCGGGCGGGGTCCGGCAGGCGCCGGACCCCGGTGGGGTGAGCCCCGTCGCCCTACGGCGTCAGTGACCGGGCCGCCCCGCCGCCGTCCGTGGCGGCGGCCCCGCCGCGGGCCGGAACGGGCCCGGTCGGGGTGTCCCCGCCGCGCGCCGCGCCCGGGAGGCGACGGTGCGCCGGCGAGCGGCCGCCCGTGCTTCGGGGCATGAGCAGGACCGCGAACAAGGCGATGACGACGGCTCCGCCGAGCATGGCGAACCCGTGGGTGTAGCCGGATTCGCGGGGCAGTCCCGTCGGAGCGAGGTCGGCGGTGACGACGCTGGTCATCAGGGCGGCGCCGATGGCGCCGCCGACGTTGCGGATGTTGGTGTTCATACCGCCGGCGACTCCGGTCTGCTCCGGGGGCACCGCGCCCACGATGAGGCTCGACATCGCGGAGAAGGCCAGGCCGAAGCCGGCGCCGAGGAGCCCGGTGGCGAGGTAGAGCTCCCACTTGGCGCTGTGCGCGAGGACGAGCACCGCCACCGAGGACAGGCTGACCAGCAGGCCCAGCCCGATCACCGCCCGGCCGCCGAGGCGCCCGGCCAGGCGCCCGCTGACCAGGCCGCTGAGGAACATCATGACGGTGAGGGGGAGCAGGATCAGGCCGGACTGCGTGACGCTGGCGCCGAAGCCGTAGCCGGAGGAGACGGGCGTCTGGACGAACTGGGGGACGAAGGCGAACAGCGCGTACATGCTGACTCCCAGCAGCAGGGAGACCAGGTTGTTCGTCCACACCGCCGGCAGCCGCATCATCCGCATGTCCACCAGCGGCGCCGCGGAGCGCTTCTCCACCCGCACCCAGAGGAACCCGAGGACGACGGCGGCGACCAGCAGGCCGATGACCCTGCCCGATCCCCAGCCCCATCGCGGCGCCTTGGTGAGGGCCATCAGCAGGGCCACGAGCCACGCCGACATCAGCAGGGCCGGCTGCCAGCTGATGCGCCCGGGGGTGCGGACCGAGGACGCCGGGATGAGGAGCTGCGCGGCGACCGCGGCAGCCGCCGTGAGGATCATGGGGATCCAGAACAGCCAGTGGTAGTCGAGGGCGTTGACGATCGGTCCGGCGAGCACGACGCCGGTTCCGGCGCCGACCGCGGTCAACGAGGCGATGAGCCCGACCGCCCCGGAGACCTTGTCCTTGGGGAACTCGTCCCGGATCACCCCGAAGGCCAGGGGCAGCACCCCGCCCCCGACGCCCTGGACGATCCGGGCGACGACCAGCACCGTGACGTTCCCGGCGAGCGCCGCCAGCAGGGCTCCCAGCGAGAGCGCGGCCATGGCGACGATGAAGACCGGCTTCCTGCCGACCACGTCACCGATCCGGCCCATGATCGGGGTGAACACCGATGCCGACAGGAGGTACGCGGTCAGCACCCACGTCACGGTCGACTGACTGGTGTGCAGTGCGCTCTGGACAGTGGGGAGCACCGGGGTGAGCAGTGACTGCAGCAGGGAGAAGGCCAGGATCCCCGCCGCTAGTACGACGAAGACGACCTGGTGGTGTGTGCGTCTGGTGTCCTGGGACATGGAGGGTCTCCGCTCCTGGAGCGGCCGCCGAGAGGGGCGATCCCGCGGCACCCTCGCGTGGGAGTGTGCTCGTTTCGTCTGCGGTGCCGGCGGTCGCGGCTTGGGGGTTGGTGTGCGGGCGGACCAGGTGGGACCGGGTCGGCCCGCCGGGGCCGGCCCCTGCCCCGGCCGGGGAGGCGGCGCGGGGCAGGAGGCCGGTACGGGGTGTCAGACGTTGATGGCCTTGGTCTCCAGGAACTCCTCGAAGCCGGCGCGGCCGAGCTCCCGGCCGTTCCCGGACTGCTTGTAACCACCCCAGGGAGCCATGAAGTTGTAGGCCCCGCCGTTGATGGTGACCTGCCCGACCTGGATACGCCGGGCGACGTCCAGAGCGTGCTCGTCGTCGCCGGTGACGGCGGCGCTGAGGCCGAAGACGGTGTCGTTGGCGATGGCCACGGCCTGGTCGTCGTCGGTGTAGGGGATCACCGTCAGGACCGGCCCGAAGATCTCCTCCTGGGCGATGACGGAGTCCGGGTCGACGTCGGCGAAGATCGTGGGCTGGACGTAGGCGCCGGTCTCCAGGCCCTCGGGCCGGCCGGGGCCGCCGGCCACGAGGGTGGCGCCGTCCGCGATGCCCTTCTCGATGTAGGCGCTCACGCGTGCGCGCTGGGCCTCGGAGGCCAGGGGGCCGATGGCGGTCGCCTCGGAGGTGGGATCACCCGTGGTGTACGTGGAGACGGCCTCGCGCAGCTTCTCCACCACCTCGTCGTGGGCGGCGGCCGGAACCAGCATCCGCGTCCAGGCCCCGCACGCCTGGCCGCCGTTGACCCAGGCCATGGCGAGGCCCTGCTTGACGGCGGCATCCAGATCGGCCTCGGGGAGGATGATGTGCGCGGCCTTGCCGCCGAGTTCCGTGGAGACGCGCTTGACGGTGGCCGCGGCGACCTCCGCGACCCGCTTGCCCGCGGCGGTGGAGCCGGTGAACGACACCATGCCGATGCCCTCGTGGCGGGCGATCGCCTCGCCCACGACGGGTCCGGTGCCGTGGACGAGGTTGAAGACGCCGGCCGGCAGGCCGGCCTCGGCGGTCACCTCGGCGAAGATCTGCGCCGTGAGGGGGGTCACCTCGGACGGCTTCAGGACCACGGTGTTCCCCGCCAGCAGCGCGGGGACCACCTTGGTCACGATCTGCTGCAGCGGGAAGTTCCACGGGGTGATGGCTCCCACCACCCCGATGGGCTCCCGCACGATCAGGGAGTTGCCCACCCGCTCCGACCAGGTGAACTCCTCCGCCACCGTGATGGCGGCGGCTATGGCGTGGGCCGCGAAGCCGGCCTGGGCCTGCCGGGAGAAGGAGATCGGGGAGCCGATCTCAGCGGTGATGACTGCCGCCAGCTCCTCCGTGCGGCGCTCCAGGCCGTCCGCGATCCGGCGGACCACGGCGATCCGCTCGGCGACGTCGGTGGCGGACCAGGCGGGGAAGGCGGCCGTGGCCGCGCTCACCGCGCGGTCGACGTCCTCGGCCGTTCCGAGGGGTGCGGAGGCGTTCACCGCGCCGGTGGCGGGGTTGACCGCCTCGAGGCCGGGACCGTCGACGGGCACCGCGTGTCCGTCGATCCAGTGGGCGGGGGTGGGGAAGACGAGAGGTGCGGGGGTGCCGGTGGTTGTGGCAGAGGACATGAGAAGGACCTTTCCTGCTGGTGAGGGCCGATGGCCCGGCACGGGGCGGTGCGCTCTCGCAGCCGCCAGAAATTTGCTACGTCAAGCAATTACTGCACAATGTACTTGATGTATCAAGTAGGTCGTCGAGCGGCCCCGGTCGCCCGCACGCTCCCCCGGGGCGGCTTGACAGCCCGAGGGAGAAGGCATCTACTTGACGAGGCAAGTAATTTTAGGTGGGTAGACGGCGCGGTGACACAGCTTCCCCCGTTGCTTCGGCGCGCGCAGCCGCCGCTAACCCCCGCTGTCCTAGAGAGGAATGATTTCCTTGTCCGAGGCAGGCCCGAAGAAGTACGAGAGCAGCGCGATCTACGTTCCCGACGGGGAGGGGCCCGTGAAGTGGGTCGCCGGGGACGAGTACACGATCAAGATCTCCGGTGAGCAGTCGAACGGAACGCTGGGCTTCGTCCTCGCCGTGGTTCCCCCCGAGGGCGGCCCGATCGCCCACATCCACACCACCGGTGACGAGACGTTCTACATCCTGGACGGCGAACTGGAGTTCCTGAACGGCGAAGAGGTCTTCACCATCAAGACCGGCGACTTCGTCTTCGTGCCGCGCGGTACGCGGCACCGTTTCAAGAACAGGACCTCGCGCGACGCCAAGATGCTCTTCCTGTTCACCCCCGGCGGCCAGGAGGAGTTCTTCCTCCGGTACGGCGACGACCCGCTGCCCGGGCACGGCCCGGAACTGTGGCCGATCGAGCGCTACACCCCGGAGATGGTGGCGTTCGTCGAGGAGCTCGGCACCATGCTGGCGCCCGAGGAAGCCTAGGCGACACGGCCTGAGGGCCGACGGAGCCCGGCGCCGGCTGCCGCCGTCGCCTGCGCGGCCCCGAGGGGCCGCGCCTGATCATCACAACACCCCTGTAAGAGAAGAGAATCACCATGTCCAAGACGCCCGAGGGTTACGAGCACGCCTACGCCGACGTCAACGGCACGCGGCTGCACTACGTCGTCGGCGGGGAGGGGGAGCCGCTCTTCCTCATGACCGGCTACCCGCGCACCTGGTACTACTACCACCGGGTGATGCCCAAGCTGGCCGAGCACTTCCGCGTGCACGTGGTCGAGATCCGCGGCATGGGCGACTCGGGCAAGCCCGAGTCCGGCTACGACAAGAAGAACATGGCCCAGGACGTCTACGAGCTGATCCGCTCCCTCGGCTACGAGCAGGCCTACGTCGAGGGCGAGGACATCGGCGGCATGGTCGCCTGGAGCCTGGCCATCAACCACCCCGAGGTGGTCAAGAAGCTGATCATCGCCGACGGTGTCCACCCCAACGACGGCATGTACAAGTTCTCGATGGTCCAGCGGCCCGAGGCCCGCGAGATGCTCTTCCCGTTCTGGTGGGTCATGGGCCAGATCCCCGAGCTCCCCGCCAAGCTGTTCGCCGGCAAGGGGCGCGAGATCATCGACTGGAACATCGCGAAGATCGGCGGTGACCCGAAGGCCTTCACCGAGGACGTCCGCGCCGCCGCCGCCGCCGGCTACGACACGCCCGAGTCGATCGAGGCCACCAACGGGTGGTTCGAGACCCTCTACCAGGACATCGACGACTACAACGGCTACCCGAAGCTCTCCATGCCGCTGGTGTACTTCAGCGGCAAGCTGATGCCGGTCTCCGCGGCCATGGTGGACCTCATGGTGGACGACGTCACGTACGTCGAGTTCCCCGGAGCCGGGCACTTCCTCGCCGAGGAGCGTCCGGAGCAGTTCGTGGCCGAGATCATGAAGGTCTTCGGCGCCTGAGAGCGGCCCGCACGGACGGTGGGCGAGGCCTGCCCGGCCTTCTAGCCCAGCGCCCGCAGCTGGTCCAGGAACCACTGCTGCGGGGGGAGCGCCGTCGAGGCCACCGCGAGACGTTTGGTGGCCTCGGCGCGCTCGCCGTGCGACACGGACAGCGCCCGGTGGAGGGCTTCGGCCGTGGCCCGGATGTCGTACGGGTTGACCACGAACGCGTCGTCGGCGAGCTCCTCGTAGGCGCCCGCCTCGCGGGACAGCACCAGCGCCACGCCGTCGTCGGAGACGACCGGGATCTCCTTGGCCACCAGGTTCATGCCGTCGCGGATCGGGTTGACCAGCGCGACGTCGGCCAGGCGGTAGGCGGCCAGGGAGCGGGCGAAGTCGTCCTTGACGTGCAGGAGCACCGGCTGCCAGCCGGGCGTGGCGAACTCCTCGTTGATCTCCTCGGCCAGGTCGGAGACCTCGTCGGTGTACTCCCGGTAGACGGCGAGGTCGTGGCGGGAGGGGTAGGCGAAGGCGATGTGCACCACGCGCCCGTGCCATTCGGGGTGGTCGCGCAGCAGCTGCGCGTACGCGAGCAGGCCGCGCACGATGTTCTTCGACAGCTCGGTGCGGTCCACGCGCACGATGACCTTGCGGTCGGGGCTGCCGACCGCCTCCCGAAGCGCCGCCAGGCGCTCTTCCACGTCCGGCCGGTGCGCCCGCTCCCGCAGGAACTCGGCGTCCGCCCCGAGCCCGTGCACCCCGATGCGTGTCGTGCGCCCCCCGTGGGTGATGGTGAGGCTGCCTGCGTCGCGGATGACGGAGGCGCCCAGCACGTCGGCGCAGCACGCGGCGAAGGCGTCCGCCCAGCGGCGGGTCAGGAAGCCGGCCCGGTCGGCGCCGAGGATGCCGCTCAGCACCTCTGCGGCGACGTCGTCGGGCAGCAGGCGGAAGTAGTCCGGCGGGGCCCACGGGGTGTGCGAGAAGTGGCCGATGCGCAGGTCGGGGCGGCGCGAGCGGAGGAGCTGCGGCACCAGCGCCAGGTGGTAGTCCTGCACCAGTACGGCCGCGCCCCGGCCCGCCTCGTCGGCGAGCGCGTCCGCGAAGGCGGAGTTGTACGCCAGGTACGCCGCCCACTGCTCGCGGAAGTCCTCGTCGAAGACCGGTTCCAGCGGGGTCTGGAACAGCATGTGGTGGACGAACCACAGGACCGAGTTGGCGATGCCGTTGTAGGCCGAGGCGAAGGTGTCCGCCGGGATGTCCAGCATCCGTACGTTCTGGCCGCCGGTGTCGGCGGTGGGCAGCCGGCCCGCGCTCCCGGCGCCGCGCAGCACGGCGGCCCGGTCCCCCTCGCCCAGGGCCGCGCAGACCCAGACGGCGTCCGCGTCCGGCCCGATCGCGCTCAGACCCGACACCAGACCGCCGCCGCCGCGCCGGGCGGCGAGCGTGCCGTCCTCGCGGAGGCTGTACGACACGGGGCCGCGGTTGGACGCGACCAGAACGCGCGCGGCATGCGAAGCGACCATGCGGCCAGCCTAGCCACGCATGCCCGACCGCAAACGTACGGGATAGCCCAGCCGGGGTGTCCGGCCTCGCCCGGTCGCGGGCCGCCGCAGGCGCGGCCCGGGGTTCACGGGGAGCCGTGCCTCTCCCCGGCTCGGGAGCATGCGCGCCGAGGCCGGGGGAGGGCGGGCGCGCCCGACCTGCCGGTGTACGGACGTCGAAGCGGCCCGCGGTGCCGCGCAGGTGTGGCTCCCTCGTGGGCGACCGCCCGGTCCTGGCCGGGGAACCCCCGTGCCGGGGGGCACGCCCCAGCGGTGGCCGCGGGAGGGCGGGCGCGCCCCACCCGCGGGTGGCGCGCCCTCCTGCCGGCGGGGCGGCCGGCAGGCCCCTTCACCCGTACGGAGGCGAGCCCGCGATGAACCTCACCTGCCTGGTCACGGGCGCCACCGGCTACATCGGGGGCCGGCTCGTCCCGGAGCGTGTACGGACGTCGAAGCGGCCCGCGGTGCCGCGCAGGTGCGGCTCCCCCGAGGGGGTTGGCGCCCACCCGGCCCTGGCCGGGGAGCCCCCCGTGCCGGGGCCACGCCCCAGCGGTGGCCGGGGGAGGGACGGGCGCCCGCCGCCCGGCCAGAGGCCTACGCGACCGCGCGTCGGGCGTACTCCGGGACCGTGCGCATCGGGGGGCGCTCCTGCGTCGCGACCTCGTGCACGCGCGGCTCGAAACCGCCGTCCGGCGCGCGGTCGAACTGCGTGAGGACGGGCCGCACGAGGTGGCCCCGCGCCAGCCGGATCTGCGCCGTCCGGTAGATCGCCGCCGCCATCCGGCCCAGCGCCTGGCCGTCCTGGTGGCGGTGGTGCCGGACGCCCACGTCGACCTGGGCCAGCGCGTCGAGCCCGACCATGCCCAGCGCGTCCACCAGCAGCCCGAGCTCCACCCCGTACCCCACCGGGAAGGGCAGCCGCTCCAGCAGCGAGCGCCGCGCCGCGTACTCGCCTCCGAGGGGCTGGACGAACCCCGCCAGCTGCGGCCAGTGCAGGTTGAGCAGCGGCCGCGCGACCAGCTCCGTCACCCGGCCCCCGCCGGCCGGCACGACGGTGCCGCCGGTCTCCAGGGGCCGGTCGTACATCGCCTTGACCAGGTGCACGTCCGGGTCCGTGAGCAGCGGTCCGACTATCCCCGACACGAACCGCGCGTCGAACTCCCGCAGGTCGGAGTCGATGAAGCAGACGATCTCGCCGCGCGTGACGAGCAGCGAGCGCCACAGCACCTCGCCCTTGCCGGGCAGCGCGGGCAGCCGGGGGAGCACCTCGTCGCGGTGGACGACGACCGCTCCCGCGGCCGCCGCGACCTCGGCCGTGCGGTCGGACGATCCGGAGTCCAGCACGACGAGTTCGTCGACCAGCGGCACCGCCTCGCTCATCAGCTCGCGGCGGATCGTGCCGACGATCGCCCCGACCGTGGCCTCCTCGTCGAGGGCGGGCAGCACGACGCTGACCGTGCCGCGCGCGCCCGCCGCGCGCTTGGCGGCGAGCAGCTGCGGCAGCGGCCTTCGGTCAGCCGTCCAGGACCGCCGTTGCAGCCAGCCGGCCACCTCGTCGAGCACCGGGTCGCTCCGTTTCTGCCCGTCTCGTAGGACGGACGGCCCATGACCGGGTTCGCGGTCGTCGGTTACAGTCGTGAACACGAGGCACGGCCCATCGTATGTCCACGGTGGTCGCGCCCCGTCCGACAAACGCCCGGGCCGAGCGCCCGGTGCCATACCGCTCATCCAGAGGGGCAGAGGGAACGGCCCGTTGAAGCCCCGGCAACCCTCCCGCCGACCGCGAGGTCCAGGTGGGGAAGGTGCCAATTCCGTCTCGCGGCGAAATGCGCCGCGGGGAAGATGAGGAGAAAGGGCCTCGCCTGACATGGCTGCGCAGACCGTTGCATCCGCGTCCACCGCTTCCGCCTTCGGCCCCGCGTCGGCGCTCTCCTGCCGCGAGTGCGGCGAGCGCTTCCCGCTCCAGCCCCTCTTCGCCTGCGAGGCCTGCTTCGGCCCGCTCGAAGTGGCGTACGACCTTCCCTCGGGGGACCCCGAGACCCTCCGCAAGCGGATCGAGTCCGGGCCGGACAACATCTGGCGCTACGCGCCGCTGCTGCCCGTCCCCGCGGACGTGGCCGCCAGGCCCAACCTCAACCCGGGCTTCACCCAGCTGGTCAAGGCCGACAACCTCGCCCGCGAACTGGGCGTCACCGGCGGCCTGTACGTCAAGGACGACTCCGGCAACCCGACCCACTCCTTCAAGGACCGGGTCGTCGCCATCGCCCTGGAGGCCGCCCGCACCTTCGGCCTCACCACGCTGTCCTGCTCCTCCACCGGCAACCTGGCCGGGGCCGTGGGCGCCGCGGCCGCCCGGGCGGGCCTGCGCTCGTGCGTGTTCATCCCGCACGACCTGGAGGAGGGCAAGGTCGTCATGGCCGCGGTCTACGGCGGCGAACTGGTCGGCATCGAGGGGACCTACGACGACGTCAACCGCTTCTGCAGCGAGCTGATCGGCGACCCGATCGGCGAGGGCTGGGGCTTCGTCAACGTCAACCTGCGCCCCTACTACGGCGAGGGCTCCAAGACGCTCGCGTACGAGATCTGCGAGCAGCTGGGCTGGCGCCTGCCGGACAACATCGTCATCCCGATCGCCTCGGGCTCGCAGCTGACGAAGATCGACAAGGGTCTGCGGGAGCTGATCGGGCTCGGCCTGGTGGAGGACAAGCCGTACCGGATCTACGGCGCCCAGGCCGAGGGCTGCTCCCCGGTCTCCACCGCCTTCAAGGCCGGCCACGACGTGGTGCGTCCCCAGAAGCCGGACACCATCGCCAAGTCGCTCGCCATCGGCAACCCGGCCGACGGCCCGTACGTGCTGGACATCGCCCGGCGCACCGGGGGCGCCGTCGAGGACGTCGACGACGAGCAGGTGGTGGACGCCATCAAGCTGCTGGCCCGGACCGAGGGCATCTTCGCGGAGACGGCCGGCGGCGTGACCGTCGGGGTGCTGAAGAAGCTCATCGAGACCGGGCAGCTCGATCCGTCCGAGGAGACCGTCGTCCTCAACACCGGCGACGGCCTCAAGACGCTGGACGCCGTCGCCCCGACCTCCCGCCCCACGGCCACCATCCGCCCGAGCCTCGACGCGTTCCGCGCCGCCGGCCTGGCCGGCTGACCCCGTCCACCGGCTGACCCAGACTGAAGGTGAACCCCGCATCATGAGCGCTACCGTCCGCATCCCGACCATCCTCCGCACCTACACCGGCGGCCAGGCCGAGGTCCCCGCCGAGGGCGGCACCCTGGCCGAGGTCATCGACTCGCTGGAGCGCAGCCACCCCGGCATCTCCGCGCGGGTCCTCGACGACACGGGCAAGCTGCGCCGTTTCGTGAACGTCTACGTGAACGACGACGACGTCCGCTTCTCCGAGGGTCTGCGGACCACGGTCGGCGAGGGCGCGTCCGTCTCGATCATCCCGGCGGTGGCCGGAGGCTGTTGAGCCGCGCGGTCCGGAAGCGACAGGGGTGCCGGGGACTTCCCCCGGCACCCCTGTGTGGTCCGAGGGGTAGTTGAAGGGTTGTACAGTTGCCCTGAACGGCCGCGACTTCCTGCGACGCTCTGCGCAACCCCCTTCTCCGGGGCCGGCCTTGTCGGCGATTTATCGCCAAAATCCAACGCCGAATGTGGCCTTGGGCCGCTTATGTCCGGCCCGAGTTGCCCCGGATCGTTCGCCGATCAGGCTCTTCTTCCGATTCGCCGTGCCCGGATTTCTCGTCCGATTGACCTGTTGCAGACAGCGTCCGGGCAGATACATTCAGCCGCGGTCGACGCGTTCCGGCGCACGCCCCCTTGGCTGTAGGGGGTGAGGTCTGACCCGGGTCCGCGAGGTGCGGGTCTGCGAAGGGCCAGCAATAGGGGAGTAAGGAATGGCTCAGGGCACCGTCAAGTGGTTCAACGCGGAGAAGGGCTACGGCTTCATCGCGGTCGACGGTGGTGCGGACGTCTTCGTGCACTACAGCGCGATCCAGATGGACGGCTACCGCACCCTCGAGGAAGGCCAGCGGGTCGAGTTCGAGATCTCGCAGGGCCAGAAGGGGCCGCAGGCGGACATGGTCCGTCTCGCAGCCGGCTGACGCGCCGCGCATCGGCCAGGGAGCACTTCCGCGTACGGGCCGCTCACACGTACGCGTCGAGGCCCGCCCCGCACGGGACGCTGTCGGATACCGACGGCATCCCGGGCGGGGCGGGCCTTCGTGCTGTCCGGGCGGCGCGGGACCCGGACCGGCGGGTTGTCCGCCACCACGGCCTAGCGGCTTGCACTCTCCTGGTGCGAGTGCTAATCATTGGCGTTAGCACTCTGACGTTGAGAGTGACAAAGGACCGAGTGGGTGAGGCCCGTTCGACCGCCGGAAAGGAACCGGTGGGAGGGCAGGCCGTCCGTCGCGGGCGCCGGCGCGGTCCTGGAGTAATCCTTCCCCGCAGCCATGTGCCGCGGGGGGACCCCAAGTCCGGGAGGACCACTTCACATGGCCAAGATCATCGCGTTCGACGAGGAGGCACGGCGCGGTCTCGAGCGCGGGATGAACCAGCTCGCCGACGCCGTCAAGGTCACCCTTGGCCCCAAGGGCCGCAACGTCGTCCTCGAGAAGAAGTGGGGCGCCCCCACGATCACCAACGATGGTGTGTCCATCGCCAAGGAGATCGAGCTCGAGGACCCGTACGAGAAGATCGGCGCCGAGCTGGTCAAGGAAGTCGCGAAGAAGACGGACGACGTCGCCGGTGACGGCACGACGACCGCGACCGTCCTCGCCCAGGCGCTGGTCCGCGAGGGCCTGCGCAACGTCGCCGCCGGCGCCAACCCGATGGCGCTCAAGCGCGGCATCGAGAAGGCCGTCGAGGCCGTCTCCGCCGCCCTGCTGGAGCAGGCGAAGGACGTGGAGACCAAGGAGCAGATCGCCTCCACCGCCTCCATCTCCGCCGCCGACCCGCAGATCGGCGAGCTCATCGCCGAGGCGATGGACAAGGTCGGCAAGGAAGGCGTCATCACCGTCGAGGAGTCCCAGACCTTCGGTCTGGAGCTGGAGCTCACCGAGGGTATGCGCTTCGACAAGGGCTACATCTCGGCGTACTTCGCCACCGACCTGGAGCGTATGGAGTCGTCCTTCGACGACCCGTACATCCTGATCGTCAACTCCAAGATCTCCGCGGTGAAGGACCTGCTCCCGCTGCTGGAGAAGGTCATGCAGTCCGGCAAGCCGCTGCTGATCATCGCCGAGGACGTCGACGGCGAGGCGCTGTCGACCCTGGTCGTCAACAAGATCCGCGGCACCTTCAAGTCCGTCGCGGTCAAGGCGCCCGGCTTCGGCGACCGCCGCAAGGCCATGCTCGGTGACATCGCCATCCTCACCGGTGGCACCGTCATCTCCGAGGAGGTCGGCCTCAAGCTGGAGAACGCCGGTGTCGACCTGCTCGGCCGCGCCCGCAAGGTCGTCGTCACCAAGGACGAGACCACGATCGTGGACGGCGCCGGCGACCAGGACCAGATCCAGGGCCGCGTGAACCAGATCCGTGCCGAGATCGAGAACAGCGACTCGGACTACGACCGCGAGAAGCTCCAGGAGCGTCTGGCGAAGCTGGCCGGCGGCGTGGCCGTCATCAAGGCCGGTGCCGCCACCGAGGTCGAGCTCAAGGAGCGCAAGCACCGCATCGAGGACGCGGTGCGCAACGCCAAGGCCGCCGTCGAGGAGGGCATCGTCGCCGGTGGTGGCGTGGCCCTGCTCCAGGCGTCCAACGTCTTCGAGAAGCTCGAGCTCGACGGCGACGAGGCCACCGGTGCCGCGATCGTGAAGCTGGCCCTGGAGGCCCCGCTGAAGCAGATCGCCGTCAACGCCGGCCTCGAGGGCGGTGTCGTGGTGGAGAAGGTGCGCAACCTGACCCCGGGCCACGGCCTGAACGCCGCCACGGGCGAGTACGTCGACCTGATCGGTGAGGGCATCATCGACCCGGCCAAGGTCACCCGCTCCGCGCTGCAGAACGCGGCCTCCATCGCCGCGCTCTTCCTCACCACCGAGGCCGTCATCGCCGACAAGCCGGAGAAGGCCGCCGCGCCGGCCGGCGGCGGCATGCCCGGCGGTGACATGGACTTCTGATCCCCCGGGATCAGGACTCCGCACCACGGCAGAAGACCGAGGGCGGCACCCCGCAGGGGGTGCCGCCCTCGGGCGTTTCCCGGCGTGCCGTCCGGTCAGCGGACGGTGGCCGGCGCGTCGAGCAGCTCCCGCCAGGTGCGCACCGCCCGCGCGTCGACCGGCCCGGCCCAGCCGCCGGGGCGGACCGCGCCCCCGACGTGGAAGGCGTCGACGCCGGCCGCCAGCAGCCGCGGCAGGTGCTCCGCGCGGAGCCCGCCGCCCACCATCAGCCGGGGTTCGCCGGGCCGCCCCGCCTCCGCCAGCAGGCGGGTGAGCCCGTCGTCGACCCCGCGCGCCGAGCCCGCGGTCAGGAAGGTGTCCAGCCCGGGCAGCCCGCGCACCGCCGAGCGCACGGCCTCCCGGTCGGCGCAGTGGTCGAGGGCGCGGTGGAAGGTCCAGCGGGCACCGGAACCGATCGTGTCGACGAGCAGACGCACGGCGGCCAGGTCCGGTGCGCCCGAACCGTCGAGGAAACCGAACACGAACTCGTCGGCGCCCTCGGTGCGCAGCGCCGTCGCGGCCGCGCAGAGCGCGTCCGCCTCCCGGCTGCCGCCCACGGCGAAGTCGGCGCGGGCCCGGAGCATCACCCGGACCGGGAGGTCCACCGCGGCCCGGACGGCGGCGAAGGCCTCCCGGGAAGGCGTCAGCCCGTCTGCGACCATGTCCGTGACCAGTTCGAGGCGGTCCGCGCCGCCCGTCCGGGCCGCACGTGCGTCGTGGGCGTCGAGCGCGATCACTTCGAAAATTGGTCTAGACATGTCTCCAGGGTGGCACACGCCGTCGGCTGCCCGCGACCCCCGTACCCCACAATGACCTTCATGGCTGACTCCGCACCCGAACCCGGCTCCGCCCTCCTCGCCCGCTGGTGCGACCTGCTGCGCCGCTGCCAGATGAAGCCCGTGGACCCGGTGCCGTACGGCAAGGACCTGATCTCCCGCTGGGCCGAACCGCACCGCCGCTACCACACCACCACCCACCTGGCCGCCGTCCTGGACCACGTCGAGACACTCGCCGGGCACGCGCAGGACCCGGACACCGTGCTCCTCGCCGCCTGGTTCCACGACGCCGTCTACCGGCCCGACCGTTCCGAGAACGAGGAGCGCAGCGCCCGGCTCGCCGAACGCGCGCTCCCCGAGGCCGGGGTCCCCGACGGCATCACCTCCGAGGTCGCCCGCCTGGTCCGGCTCACCGTCACGCACGACCCCGCCGAGGGCGACCGCGACGGCGAGGTCCTCTGCGACGCCGACCTGGCCGTGCTCGCCGGTGACCCCGCCGGCTACGCCGAGTACGCGGCCGCCGTCCGCGAGGAGTACGGCTTCGTCCCCGACGACGCCTTCCGCGTCGGCCGCGCCGACGTCCTGCGCGGGCTGCTGAACCTGCCCCGGCTGTTCCACACCCCGCAGGCGTACGGGCGCTGGGAGGCCGTCGCCCGCCGCAACCTCACCACCGAGCTGGAGCTGCTCGCCCCGGGCGGGCCGGACTGATCCCGGCCCACGGCGCAGCCGTGCGCCCCACGTGTGCCTGGCACCGCCGGGGCTGCGGGAACCCCCGGCGCGCTTTCGGAGGTTGAGCCGTGTACGAGGATTTCGCGTACCGGGCGCGGAAGCGAACGCGGGACGGGACCGGAATGCTTGACGCGCTGATCGGTGGACTGGTTGATCTCGTGGCGGGCCTGTTCGTCCCGGGGTTCGGGGCGCGTCGGCGGGAACGGGCCCGGGCGCGAGCCTTCGCCGACGGTGGCGAGGTCGTCTTCGCCGCGTGCCTCCTCGGCGACCGTTGGTACTGCAGGCCGGCCGTGGTCTTCCTCGCTGCCTCCCGGACCGCCCTGCATGTGTCGCCCACCGAGGTGAAGGAGCTCAGACGCCGGGCCCTGCCGGCCGCGGGCATCGAGATCCTTCGGATCCGTGGCAGGAGGAGGTCCGACTCGCGGTTGGTGCCTCCCTTCTGGCGGATCGCGGAGTGCCGCGAAGGTGAGGGTGCCTTCCAGATCGCTTGCGGCCCGGACGACATGCGCCGTCTGCGCGCGGCCCTGGACGGGGCGGCCCGGGCCACGGGCCGCCCGGCGGAACGGCCTAGGCCGGGCGCCGCTTGGGGCGGCGCAGGCCCGCCGCGGTGAGGTGGCGCAGCAGTTCCTTGCTGCCGACCTGGACGGCGCCCGCGGCGACGGCCGAGGCGTAGCGCTCGCTGGGGAGGTCGTAGTGGTCGCCGTCGAAGGCGCGGCGGGGAGCGCCGATGGTGTCGGCGAAGGCGTGGAGTTCCTCGTACGAGGTGTCGCTGACCAGGTGGGACCACATGCGGCCGTGGCCCGGCCAGGTCGGCGGGTCGATGTAGACGGTCACCTCAGCGCGGCCCGCCGAGGGCCGTGGACAGGCCGCCGACAGGGGCGACGGCCTCGCCGAGCGACTCGCACACCCAGTGCGGGTCGGGGCCGAGTTCGGGCTCCACGTCGAGACCGTGGGGGTCGGCGCAGCGCGGGCAGAGCGGCCAGCGGCCCATCCGTTCCAGCAGGGCGTCCTTGACGTCCTGGGCGACCAGTCCCGTGACGAAGGCGGCGCCGTCGGGCCACTGCTCCACCCACCAGCGGCGCTGAGCGACGGCGTCCTCGACGAGCGAGACGACGTCGGCTTCCGCGACGCCGGTCGCGGTCAGGTCGGCGAGGACGAGTGCGCGGGCGCCGTGCAGGGCCGCCTCCAGGCCGGCGGAGGGGCCGGGTGCGTCAGAATCCATGGGCTTCATTGTGGACCAACCGCGCGGGAAGCGTCCTTGACGCCGTCCGGCGCCGAAAATACCTTTCGTCCGTGGCCGAGAAGATGAAGGAAACCTTCAACGCCGGTGGACTGGGCGCCCGTGTCAGGACCCTGGCCCCCTCCATGACCCGGTCGATGCGGCGCGTCGCCGAGGCTGTGGCGGCGGACCCGGCGGACTGCTCCCGGCTGACGGTGACGGAGCTCGCGGCCCGTACGGGTACGAGCGAGGCCACCGTCGTGCGCACCGCGCGGCTGCTGGGCTACCCCGGCTACCGGGACCTCAGGCTCGCACTGGCCGGGCTGGCCGGCCGGGAGGAGACGGGGGGCCCGCCCGCCGTCACCCCCGACATCGCGGTGGACGACCCCATGGCCGACGTGGTCGCCAAGCTCGCGCTGGACGAGCAGCGCTGCCTGGCCGACACCGCCGCCCAGTTGGACGTGGCCCAGCTGGAGGCCGCCGTGGGCGCGCTGGCCGCCGCCCGCCGCGTCGACGTCTACGGGGTGGGGGCGTCCAGCCTGGTCGCCCAGGACCTGGTGCAGAAGCTGCTGCGGATCGGCCTGGTCGCGCACGCCCTGGGCGACCCGCACCTCACGCTCACCAACGCGGTCCAACTGCGCCAGGGCGACGTCGCCGTGGCCGTCACGCACTCCGGCCACACCCACGACGTGGTCGAACCGCTGCGCGCCGCATTCGACCGGGGCGCCACCACGATCGCCGTGACCGGCCGGGCCGACGGCACCGTCACCCACTACGCCGACCATGTGCTGCTCACCTCCAGCGGCCGGGAGAGCGAACTGCGCCCGGCCGCCATGGCCAGCCGCACAAGCCAGCTGCTCGTGGTGGACTGCCTGTTCGTCGGGGTCGCCCAGCGCACGTACGACACCGCGGCCCCGGCCCTGGCCGCCTCGTACGAGGCCCTCGCCCACCGCCACAGCGCGCGACGGAACCAGCCGCGATGACGCGTGCGGCCCCCGCGGCGGGCCGCACCGCCCGGCCACCTGGGCGCCGACCAGGCCTCCGCGTCGTGCGATCCCGCTCCGGCGTCAGTCGGCCGAACCGGGCGGCACGACCCATTGGACCGGCTGGTCCGTCACGGCCGCGATGGTGTCAAAGTCCGCGTCGTAGTGCAGGACGGTGACCCGGTGCCGCTCGGCGGTGGCCGCGATCAGCAGATCCGCGATCGAAGCGGCGCGGTGATGCCCCTTCTCGGCGAGCAGCCCCTGGACCTCGACGGCGCGTGCCCCGATCTCGTCGGTGAGCGGCAGCCATGCGAAGCCGGTGCGGGCCGAACGGGCGCGGGCGTGATCGGCCGCGTTCCGCGTGCTGTACAGGATCTCCAGGTCGACGACGGCGCACGTGGCGATCAGACCGCGTTCGAGCAGTGGCAGCAGGGCCGATCGCACCACTGGTTGCCTCGCACGCGCCCAGACGCTCTTGTCGACCAGGTACCGGGTCACCGCCATGCGTCCGCCGTCACTTCGGCGTCCGCGAGGTCGTCAAAAGCGCCCTCGTCGAGCATCTCGAGGAACCGCCGCCGTTTGGCGGCGGCCACGAACTCCGCCAGCGCTCCGTTGACCGTCGCTCGTTTCGTCGTGGTGCCCAGTATGTCCGCGGCTTCTCGAAGAAGTGCGTCATCCACGTCGATCACTGTGCGCATGACCAGCACCTCCGTGTATCAGATCCTGCTGTATCCGTATATCAGGGTACCCGCAGCGCCTCCGGCAGGGGGGCCGCGTGCAGGACGGCCAGGCCCGAGACGGCGCGGGTGAGCGCCACGTACAGGCGGCGCAGGCCGGTGCGCTCGTCGGGCTCGCCGTCGACGACCGCGGCGGGCTCGTCCAGGACCACGTAGTCGTACTCCAGGCCCTTGGCCAAGGAGGCGGGGACGAGGGTGAGCCGCGCGTCGGGCGTGGTCTCCTCACCCGGGGACAGGTACGGCAGCCCGGCCGCCGCCAGCGCCTCGGCCAGCACGGGCACGCGCGCGTCGGCGGCGATCAGGCCGATCGACCCCTCGCGGTCCAGCGCCTGCCGGCAGGCGTCCAGCACCGCCGCGGTCAGCCCGTCCGCAGGTACCCCGGTCACCGAGAAGGCGCCCGGGTTCTCCCGGACGGAGGTCGCCTCCTTCAGCCCGGGGGCGATCTGCGGCAGCAGGCGGGACGCGTAGGCGATGACCTCCAGCGGTACGCGGAAGCCCTGGGTCAGCTCCTCGATCCGCGCGTCCGGCTTGCCGAGGTGCGTGAGCGCCTCCTGCCAGCTCCCGGTCGCCCACGGGGTCGTGCCCTGGGCGAGGTCCCCCAGCACGGTCGCGGAGCCGGTGGAGCAGCGGCGGCCCACCGCCCGGTACTGCAAGGGGGACAGGTCCTGGGCCTCGTCCAGGACGACGTGGCCGAGCGAGGCCGTGCGGTGCACCAGGTCGTGGGCCTCGTCGATCAGGACGGCGTCGGCGGCCGACCACTTCGCCGAGGCGACCGAGCGGGCGGGCTTCTCCCAGAGGATCTCCTTCTGCTCCTCCGCGGTCAGGACGCCCTCCGCGCACGTGGTGAGGAACTCCGGGTCGGACAGCAGCCGCAGCACCGTCTTGGCCGGGTCCACCGGGGGCCACAGCTCCTTCACGGCGGCCTTGACCGCCGCGCTGCGCGCGACCGCGTCCTGCACCCGGTCGTCGGGCGCCTCCCCGGCCGCCTCCATCCGCACCAGCACGGCGTGCGCGATCCGCTGCGGCAGTGCCTCGCGGGCGGCGCCGTAGCGGATGTCCCGCTCCATCAGCTCGCGGACCAGCTCCTCCACCTCGTACGCGGGGATGCGCCAGCGGCGCGAGCCGCGCACCACGACCACCGGCTCGGTGGGCATCCGGATGCCGGAGCGCACCGCGCGGCGCAGCACCTCGGCCATGCGCGCGTCGCCCTTGACGCCGGCGGACGCCGCCGAGTCGGTGCCCTTGACCGGGACGTGGGCGACCAGGTCGGCGACCGTGGCCTGCTTGACGGCCAGCTCGCCCAGGGCCGGCAGCACCTGCTCGATGTAGTGGAGGAAGGACGCGTTGGGGCCGATGACGAGCGTGCCCGCGCGGGCCAGCCGCTCGCGGTGCGCATAGAGCAGGTACGCCACCCGGTGCAGGCCGACGGCGGTCTTCCCGGTGCCGGGCGCACCCTGCACGCAGACCGTCCCGCCGACCTCGGCGCGGACGATCTCGTCCTGCTCGGGCTGGATGGTGGCGACGATGTCCCGCATCGGGCCGACGCGCGGCCGCTCGATCTCCTGCTGGAGCAGCCTGCTGGAGGTCTGCGCCTCGGCGGGGTCGGTGAGGTGCTCGTCCTCGTAGGCGGTCAGGTCACCGCCGGTGTAGCCGAAGCGGCGGCGCAGCGCGACGCCCTGCGGATCGGGGCGGGAGGCCCGGTAGAAGGGCTGCGAGACCGGCGCGCGCCAGTCGATGACCATGGGGTCGCCGTCCGCGTCGTGCACGTGGCGGCGTCCGATGTAGAAGCGGTGGCCCACGTCGTCCCCCGTGAAGGCCCCCCCGTCCTCGTAGTCCAGGCGCCCGAAGAAGAGCGGGGTGTGCGCCAGATCGGCGAGCGCCTCGATGCGGGCGTCGATCTGGGACTGCAGCACAGCGGCGTTCACCCAGTTGGCGGTCACGTCCCTGATGTCGAGGGCCTCGACATCAGCGCGCATCGCGCGCAGGGCGGAACGGGACGCGGCGAGGTGGGCGCGTTCGCGGTCGAGCGGGTTGTCGGCGGTGAGGGACTGTTCCCCTGGCACGGGTTGCCTCCGGCGGCACGTAGGGCATGGCTCAGCCGGCCCCGGACCGGCGCGCACGGGGGCGCGGGGCGGGGCGCTGTCCTGATACGGATCACGACTCGGGCCGGCCGGTTTCCGTCCGGCCGGCGGCACCGCCCCTGCGGGGGCGGGCGGCAAGACGCAGGATCTTACGCCTGCGCGAGGGCCGGCGCTAACCGGTTTTCACCGGAGGTGGCACCGACCTCTGCCCAAAGCCTCACGCATGCGTACATTGGGGGCATGGCACGAGCAGTGGTCTCCCGGGTCCACGGCAGCACCGCCATCGCCGAGGACACCGGGCACCGGCATCCGGTCCACCCCGTCGGGGACGCCCTGCGCGCGGTCCGGGTCTTCTTCGTCACGGCCTTCCGGGTCGTGGTGCTGGGCCAGGACGGTGCCGCGGAGCACGACTGACGGGCCGCAGACCTCCACCCGCGCGGCCGTTACAGGAGGTCGTCCGCGTCGACGATGCGGTACGCGTACCCCTGTTCGGCCAGGAACCGCTGCCGGTGCGCGGCGAAGTCCTGGTCGATCGTGTCGCGGGCGACCACCGAGTAGAAGCGGGCCTCGTGGCCGTCCGCCTTCGGGCGCAGCACCCGGCCGAGGCGCTGCGCCTCCTCCTGCCGGGAGCCGAAGGTGCCCGAGACCTGGATGGCGACCGTCGCCTCCGGCAGGTCGATCGAGAAGTTGGCCACCTTGGAGACCACGAGCACCGAGACCTCGCCCCGCCGGAAGGCGTCGAAGAGCTTCTCGCGCTGCGCGTTCGTCGTCTCGCCCTTGATCACCGGCGCGTCGAGGTGCTCGCCCAGCTCGTCGAGCTGGTCGATGTACTGCCCGATCACCAGCGTCTGCTGCCCGCGGTGCTTGGCCACCAGCGCCTCGGTGACCTTGCGCTTGGTCTCGGTCGTCGCGCAGTACCGGTACTTCTCCTCCGGCTCGGCGGTCGCGTAGGCCAGACGCTCGGAGTCGGTCAGGTTGACCCGCACCTCCACGCAGTCGGCGGGCGCGATGTACCCCTGCGCCTCGATCTCCTTCCACGGCGCGTCGAAGCGCTTGGGCCCGATCAGCGAGAAGACGTCCGACTCGCGGCCGTCCTCGCGCACCAGCGTCGCCGTCAGGCCGAGGCGGCGGCGGGCCTGGAGGTCCGCGGTGAACTTGAAGACCGGCGCCGGCAGCAGGTGCACCTCGTCGTAGACGATCAGGCCCCAGTCGCGGGAGTCGAACAGCTCCAGGTGCGGGTAGACGCCCTTCCGCCGGGTCGTCAGCACCTGGTAGGTGGCGATGGTGACCGGGCGGATCTCCTTGCGGGTGCCGCTGTACTCGCCGATCTCGTCCTCGGTCAGCGAGGTGCGCTTCACCAACTCGTGCTTCCACTGCCGGGCGGAGACCGTGTTCGTCACCAGGATCAGCGTCGTCGCCTTCGCCTGCGCCATCGCGCCCGCGCCCACCAGCGTCTTGCCGGCGCCGCAGGGCAGCACGACCACGCCGGAGCCGCCGTGCCAGAAGCCGTCCACCGCCTGCTCCTGGTACGGGCGCAGCTTCCAGCCGTTCTGGGCCAGCTCGATCGGATGCGCCTCGCCGTCGACGTAACCGGCCAGGTCCTCGGCCGGCCAGCCCAGCTTCAGCAGCACCTGCTTGATCTGGCCGCGCTCGGAGGGGTGGACGACCACCGTGTCGGGGTCGAGCCGGGCGCCCACCAGCGGCGCGACCTTCTTCGAGCGGAGGATCTCCTCCAGCACGGGACGGTCCGTGGTGGTCAGCACCAGGCCGTGCGTCGGGTGCTTGCTGAGCGTCAGCCGGCCGTAGCGGGCCATCGTCTCGGCGACGTCCACCAGCAGCGCGTGCGGCACCGGGTAGCGGGAGTACTGCACGAGCGCGTCCACGACCTGCTCGGCGTCGTGACCGGCGGCGCGGGCGTTCCACAGGCCCAGCGGCGTGATCCGGTAGGTGTGGATGTGCTCGGGCGCGCGCTCGAGTTCCGCGAAGGGGGCGATGGCGCGCCGGCACGCTTCGGCGAGCTCGTGGTCGACCTCCAGGAGCAGGGTCTTGTCGCTCTGGACGATCAGGCAGGACACACAAACCTCCGCGAAGGGGCGGGCCGGGACCGGGGCAGGGGCCGGGCTGAACTATCCATGGTCCCTCATCCCCGATGACAAACGCCCCGGTCCCCCGGATCGATACCGGCGCCCGGCGCGGTCGCGCCGACCGGCGCCCCGGTGTCCACGGAGGATGCGCGCAGTGTCCGCGCGGGGCGGTGCGGCCGGCCCGCCGCCCGCGCCGACCGGCGCCCCGGTGTCCACGGAGGATGAGCGCAGTGTCCGCGCGGGGCCGGTGCGGCCGGCCCGCCGCCCGCGCCGACCGGCGCCCCGGTGTCCACGGAGGATGCGCGCAGTGTCCGCGCGGGGCCGGTGCGGCCGGCCCGCCGTCGATCCGCTGGACGAGGATCCTGTCGCCCGCGTCCCGCGTCCCGCGTCCCGCGTCCCGCGCGTGACGCCGACGCCGCGCCACGCGGCCTCGGCGGCCTGCTGCTCCGCTTCCTTCTGCTGCGGCCGGTGCCGGTGCCCGCACGCGCCGGTTGCCGTACCGCCCGGGGACGCGGGCACACCGGACGGCGCCCGGCACCGCCCTGGCGCGCGCTTCCGCGACGTCCTGGCAGAGCGCACCCGCCCGGCTCCGAGAAGCAACCGCGGCCTGGACGGCGTCAGCCGCGGCGCGGGCCCTGCCGGCCGCCGCCTCACCGGCCGGTGAAGCCCCGCAGTCCCGCCTTGTCGGCCGAGTACTTGGCAGGGCCGCGGTTGCCCAGGGCGGAGGGCGATCCGGCGGACGCCTCGCGTCGGGTGCCGCGGCCGTCCGCGACCGTCCCGACGCGGGGTCAGGCAGGGTCGTCGGCGAGTTCCGCGACGCCGGTTATCCGGTGCAGGGCGAAGGTGCGGACCGCGTCGGCGGTGTGGTCGTACGCGGTGACGAAGCCGCCCTCCACCCGCATCGGGCCGATCACGCGCTGGCTCGCGGCGCCGTCCGCGTTGACGTAGCCGATCCACACCGACTCGCCGGTCAGCACCGCCGCCTGCACCGTCGCCAGCGTCTCGGCCGCCGCCGTACGCGGCAGCCGGCCGTCGCCGCCCGGGCGGCCCGACTCCCGGCGGACCGCCGTCGAGGCCCGGTCGCCGGCCCGGATCGCCTTCACGGCCGCGCCCAGCAGAGTCCCGTCGGGGGCCGGCGGACCGTCCACCACGGGCACCGGCGCGCTGCGCGGCGGGGTGCGCCGGGCGTCAGCGCGGGTGATCAGTACATCGCCGTCGGCGGACTCGGCGGCCGGCGCGTGGCCCAGCGCGCGCAGCCGCTCCAGGAGCGTCGCCGGATCGCTCTGGGCCGCCAGCACCGTCGGCGCGAGACGGCGCAGCCCGAGGCCGGCCACCCGGCGGTCGGCCAGCAGTTCGCTCAGCAGGGCCTCGTCGTCGCAGCGCACGTACGCCGAGGCCGCGCCGACGCGCAGCCTGCCGTGTCGGCGGGCCACATCGTCCACGAGGTAGCTGAGCGGCTGCGGAACGGGCGTGCGGGAATGCTCGGCGAGGAAGGCGTGCAGGTCGGCGGCGGTGCGCCCGGCGTCCAGCGCCCGGCGCACGGACCCCTGGGTGAAACGGAAGACCGTCGCGCCGCCCTTGGACTCCACGTCCGCCAGCACGTGAAGGGTCTCGGCGAGGTGCGGCCGCAGCGGACCGGGCGCGACGGCCGTCAGGTCCGCCTGGAGCAGCACGTGGTCCAGTGGCTCCGGCAGCAGCGGCCCCAGCAGCGCGGCCGCCGCGTCCCCGGAGCGGTGCAGCAGCGCACGGCCGTGCGCCGACAGCGCGCCGCGGCCGGTGACCCCCAGCAGCTCGGCCTCCGCCACCGTCCAGCGCACCAGGTCGGCGCGGAGCGGGTCCATCACGGCGCCGCCCCGCAGCGGGCGCTCCCAGCGCAGCCGGGCCAGCAGGGCGTCCTCGTCCGCCGAGGCGCCCTCGGGCAGTGCGGCCAGCAGCTCCAGCGTCCGCCGGCGCACCTCCGGGGCGAGCGAACGGTCCAGGTCGGGGCCGAGCGCGGCCAGAGCGCGGCCCTTCGCGTCCCGCGTGCCGACGACCCCCGGCACGCGGGTGGCGGCGAGCCACGCCGTGACCAGGGCCGCCCAGCGGTCCTCCGCGGGCAGCGCCAGCCACGCGTCGGCCGCCGGGGTGGGCGCGTACGCCTCGTCCACCTCCCCGTCCGCGGCGACCAGGCCCGCGGCGTACGCCGACTCCAGCCAGAACGAGGCCAGTGGCTCCGGCACGTCCAGGGCCGTCGCCACCCGCTTCAGGTCCCGCACGCTCACCCCGCCCGCGCGCAGCACCTGCGGGCCGCCGGTCTCCCAGTGCTTCAGCAGCTCCTCGACCGTGCGGACCGCGGTGAAGGCCTGCCCCGCGGCGGTGTTGTCCACAGCCTGTGGATCGTGTTCCTTCGGTGCCACGTCCGGAGCGACCGGCTCCACAGCCCGGTGCGCCCTGCCCTCGCGCAGATACAGGGCCACCTCGCGGGGGAGGACGACATTGCGCGCCCCGGCCGGCAGCAGCAGTCCCCGCTCCAGCAGCCAGGCCACCGGGGGCGGCGGCGCGGACACGTCCGCCACCTCCCCGTACGGGGGGCCCCACGTCAGGCGACACAGCACCGCCCCGGCCTCCGCGGGCGCCCCGCCGAGCAGCTCCGCCATCCGCGGGCGGTCGGCGAAGAGCGAGGTCAACGACTCCACCGCGCTCACCGGGTCGTGCGTCGGAGGCAGCCCGGCCCCCGCGAGGATCTGCTGCACCCGCGTCGGCGACATGCCCGACGTCGCCTCCGCCACCGTCGGTCCGAGGCCGGTCGGCGACGGGCTCCCCGCGGCCGGGGCCAGGATGTCGCGCGCGGTGCGCACCAGGCGCAGCCGGTCGTCCGGGCCCCACAGCAGTACCTGCGCCCGCAACGTCGCCACGGCCCCGGGCAGCGCCCGCGCCGCCTCCGGGCCCATCAGCGCGGCGAGCGCCTCGTACGGGGCGCCGTCCGGCGCGACGGCCAGCGCCTCGGCGGTCTGCAACGTGAACCGGTCCAGGCGTTCGAGGGCGCGAAGGACGGAGGCCCGGGTTCCGGCGCGGGCCGCCAGTTGCGAGAGGTCGTTCGGGACCGGGTTCAGCAGGTCCGGGCGCGCCCGCAGCAGTGCGGTCAGCGCGTCGTCGCCACGGGCGCGCAGGTCCTCCGCGAGCGTGCGCGGCGCCGCCGCAGGGCCGTCAGTGCTCATCTCCCCCACATTAGACCTGCCCGCCCACGCCCACGCCCACGGTGGCCGTGGCCCCCGGTTTTCCCCAGCGTTCACGGTGCCGGGTCGCGATGCGGCGGCGCGCCGGGCGGTGTCGCCGGGGTGGGGGCGGGGACGCCCAGGCGTCCGGGCGCCCGGCGAGTGGTCCGTCACCGCCGAGGACTCCCCGCCGGGCCCCTTCCTCGGCGGAGCCGGCCGTCGTCCGCCGCCTCGCCCGCGGTCCCCGGCCCGGACGGTGCGCCGGCGCGGCACCTGTCACGTCGGCGCCCCCTCCCCGCGCCCTGCGCCGGGGCAGGGGCCGGCCCCCGGGCGGTGGACGGCAGGTGGGCCCGTGCGTCCCGCCCGGCGGGAGCGAGCCGCTTCCCGGAGAGTGCCGCCGGGCGGGCCGCCCGGTGCTGCGTGCCGATGGCCGAGGGCGGCCGGGACCGCGGGCCCACCGCGCCGCCCCCACCAGAGCGGCCGGGCAGGCCCGACTGCCCGCATCCCCACCCCACGGCGGGCCCGGAGGGCGGTAGCTTCGGCGCATGGGTGCGGAGGAGAGCGACCGGCTGGTTCTGGACTATCTCAGCAAGGTGGGGGACCTGGCGCAGACGACCCTGCCGGCGGACCGCCGGCGGGACCTCGTGGCGCGACTGCGTGAGGACATAGACCGGCAGCGGCACGGAAGTGACAACCCGGCCGTGGTGCGGCGGATCCTGGGCCGGCTGGGCGCGCCCGACACGGTGGTGCAGGAGGCAGCGGCGGTCCCCGTGCCCCGCCCCCCGGTCCAGCAGGCACCGCAGACGCCCGAACCGCAGTGGTGGCGGCTGCCCGAGCAGCGCACGCCGTCCCCGTCCCCGTCCCCGTCACCGTCGCCCGGACCCGTCCCCGGCGACGAACTGGACGGGCTTCCCGGCATGACCGGCGGCCTGCTCATCCCCCTGGTCCCCGAGGAGGCGGCGGCCGCCCCGGCAGCCGGGCAGCGGGAACCCGAGCCAGGGACCGGGTCCGGGCCGGAGGCCGAGCCCGGCGCCGCCCCGGCCGGGCGCCGCGCGAGGCGGCGGTGGTGGGCCGGTCTCCTGGAGACCGCCGCCGCGCTCGCGCTGCTCGCCGGCGCCGTCCTCGGCTCCTGGATCGCCCTCCTCGCCGGGTGGGCCGCGGCCTACGGTTCACGCCGCCTGTCCCGCCGCGCGTCGCGGTTCGCGGCACTGGGCCTGCCGGGGCTGACGGCGGCTGCCGCGCTGGTCTGGATCTGGGGCCGCTTCGCCGGGCGGTGGGGCGAGCCGATCCCCGAAGGGGGCCTGGCGCCAACGCTCGCCGACGCGCTGCCCACCGTCGCGCGGATCGCGGCGGTCGCCTCCGCCGCCTTCCTGCTCTGGTGGGGGAGCAGGGCCGGCCGGCCGCCTCGTTAGAGTGGCTGCCATGTCCGCTTCCCCCCAGACGTCCCCGATCACGGTCGGTTTCGACCTCGACATGACCCTGATCGACTCACGGCCCGGCATCAGGGCCACCTACGAGCGCCTCGCGGAGGAGACGGGCGTCTTCATCGACGCCGCACTCGCCGTCACCCGCCTCGGGCCGCCGCTCGACTGGGAACTGGCGCACTGGTTCCCGGCGCAGGACATCCCCGCCGCCGCGGACCGCTACCGCGAGCTGTACCCCGAGTACGCCGTCCCTCCCACCCCGGCCATGCCCGGCGCGCGCGAGGCCGTCGCCGCCGTGCACGCCGCGGGCGGTCGGGCCGTCGTGGTCACCGCGAAGCACGAGCCGAACGCCAAGCTGCACCTGACGCACCTGGGCATCGAGGTCGACGAGGTGCGCGGCTGGCTGTGGGCGGAGGCGAAGGCCGAGGCGCTGACCGAGTACGGGGCGGCGGTCTACGTCGGGGACCACGTGGGGGACGTCGTCGGGGCCCGTACGGCCGGCGCGCTGTCCGTGGCGGTGGCCACGGGCCCCATAACGGCGGACGAGCTGCGCGCCGCGGGTGCGGACGTTGTGCTCGCCGACCTGACGGAGTTCCCCGCCTGGTTCGCCGCCTACCTCTCCGACCCGGACGCCGTCGCCTGACGGCTCTGCGCCCGCGCGGAGCGCAGCAGCCCGGCCAGGCCCAGCGCGAAGCCGACGCCCATGAGCATCGACACCAGGTAGGCGGCGGTGGGCAGCGGGTCGGACCCCAGGAAGAGCGGGGCCACGGTGGCCAGAGTGCCGAGCGCGCCGACGACGAAGACGGCGGCGCCGACGCGCACGAGGAGATCGCCGGGCTTTCGGGTTTCGTTGGTCACCGCTCCAGGGTAGATCGCCGGAGGAAGCCGCAGCGCACCGGCCGGATGACGGCCGGAGCGGTAGCCCCACGAAGTCTTGTCACACGCCCCTGGGCCGTTAGCCTATGGTCGGCGGGTCTGCCAGCGGGCCCGCTGTCTTGCTATCCAAGAGCTTTTTCGTGTCTACAGCGAGGACGAGGTCGGACGGTGCCTACCGGCAAGGTCAAGTGGTTCAACAGTGAGAAGGGCTTCGGCTTCCTCTCCCGCGACGACGGCGGCGACGTCTTCGTTCACTCCTCCGTCCTGCCGGACGGCGTGGCCACACTGAAGCCTGGGCAGCGAGTCGAGTTCGGGGTGGTCGCCGGGCAACGCGGCGACCAGGCCCTCTCGGTGACCCTGCTGGAACCGGCGCCCTCCGTGGCGGCCGCGCAGCGGCGCAAGCCCGACGAACTGCTGCCCATCGTGCAGGACCTCACCACACTGCTGGAGGACGTCGCCCGCTCGCTGCAGCGCGGCCGTTACCCGGACAAGGACCACGGCCACAAGATCGCCTCGGTCCTGCGCGTCGTCGCCGACCAGCTGGACGTCTGACGCCCGCCCGGGGACGGGCTCACACCTCGAGCGCGTGCGGACCGAGGGGCGGCACCAGCCCCTCGGCCGCGGCCCGGGTGAGCAGCCCGCGGACCGCCGCGTAGCCCTCCTCGCCCAGTGCCGAGGTGAACTCGTTGACGTACAGCCCGATGTGCTGGTCCGCCACCTTCGGGTCCATCTCCTGCGCGTGCGCCATGACGTAGTCGCGCGAGGCCCCGGGATCGTCCCAGGCCATGTGGACGGAGGTGCGGGCCGCGGCGGTCAGTTCGCGCAGCCGCTCCTCACCCAGGGACCGCTTGGCGATGATCGCGCCGAGCGGGATGGGCAGCCCGGTCGTCTGCTCCCAGTGCTCGCCCATGTCCGCGAGTTTGTGCAGGCCGTAGTCCTGGTAGGTGAAGCGCGCCTCGTGGATCACGAGCCCCGCGTCGACCCGGCCGTCCCGCACCGCGGGCATGATCTCGTGGAAGGGCAGGACGACGATCTCCCCGACGCCGCCCGGCACTTCGGCGGCCGCCCACAGCCGGAAGAGCAGGTAGGCCGTCGAGCGCTCGCTCGGCACCGCCACCGTCCGCCCGCTCAGGTCGGCGCCCTTGCCCGTGCCCTCGTCCCTGGTCAGCACCAGCGGGCCGCACCCGCGGCCGAGCGCGCCGCCGCAGGGCAGCAGCGCGTACTCGTCGAGCACGTAGGGCAGCACCGCGTACGAGACCTTCAGGACGTCGAACTCGCCGCGCTCGGCCATGCCGTTGGTGACGTCGATGTCCGCGAACGTCACGTCGACCGGCGGTGCGCCCGGGACCAGGCCGTGTGCCCAGGCGTGGAAGACGAAGGTGTCGTTGGGGCACGGGGAGTAGGCGATCCGCAGTGGGTGCTCGTGGCTCATGGCTTGTCTCCAACGTCGAGGACGGCGGGTTGCTTCCCGAGCCGGGCGAAGGCGTCGGCGAGCGCGTCGAGGGCTTCACCGATCCGCCAGGCCGCGCGGTCGCGAGGGCCCACGGGATTGGACACCGTGCGGATCTCCAGGACGGGCAGCCCGTGGGCCGCGGCGGCCTCCGCGACACCGAAGCCCTCCATGGCCTCGGCCAGCGCGCGCGGGTGGCGGCGTGTCAGCTCGGCGGCCCGAGCCGCGGTCCCGGTCACGGTCGACACCGTCAGGACCGGCCCGTAGGCCGCGCCGAGCGCGTCGGCGACCCGGCGGGACAGTGGTCCGGGCGGACGGTGCTCGGAGGTGCCGAAGCCGAGTTCGGCGACCGGGACGAAGCCCTGCGGGCCCTCCGCCCCCAGGTCGGCGGCGACGACGGCGTCCGCGACGACCGCCGAGCCGACCGGTGCGCCGGGCTGGAAGCCGCCCGCGATGCCGGCCGAGACGACCAGCGCGTACGGGGCGGCGGCGAGCGCCGCCGCCGTGCCCGCAGCGGCGGCCGCGGGTCCGACACCCGCGGCCAGCACGTCCGCGAGCGCGGTGCGCAGCAGGACGCGGCCGCCGGGTGCGGGGTGCTCGGCGGCCGTGCCGCCGAGACCGCGGACGACCGCGTCGCGTTCCGCCGGGACGGCGGTGACGACGAGCAGGCGGGGTGCCATGTCTTCCGCCGGCGGGCGGGTCAGTCCGCCGCCTTCAGCTTGAACTGCCAGACGCCGATGTAGTCCTGGCCGCCGCCGGTCTCGATGATGTTGAGCGTGACCTGGTCGGCCGGGGCGCCGGTCTGCGGGTCGGCGAGCAGGGTGTCGGCGTCGAGGGAGCGGTAGGTGGTGTCCTTCAGCAGCCCCGACTTGCCGGAGGTGCCGGTGGCCACGACCCAGCCCTTCTCGGCGATCGCGGGGTCGACGCCGATGCGCACCTTGTCACCGGGCCGGACCGTGATGGTCTTCTCGGGCTTGCCCTGCAGGCAGTCGATGAAGTCCTGCTCCGACAGCTTCTTCCCGTCGAGGTAGCACTTGGCGGTGGCCTCGGTGGTCACGGTCCTGTCGCCGACGGTGACGGTCGCCAGGGGGGTCGGCTTCTCGCAGGCGGAGAGGGCGATCAGCCCGAGGGACACGGCACCGAGGGCGGCGGCACGGCGGCGATTGCTCATGAGGGTGAGGCTACCGGGCGGTCGAGCTCCCGCTACGCGGGGGGCCCGCTCGTGTCCCCGGCCCACCGCGTTCCCCGGACTGTCGGGGGCCGCCGCGTTCCCCGGACTGTCGGGGGCCGCCGCGCTCCCCGCGCTGTCCGGGCCGCCGCGTTCCCCGGACTGTCGGGGGCCGCCGCGCTCCCCGCGCTGTCCGGGCCGCCGCGTTCTCCGGACTGTCGGGGGCCGCCGCGCTCCCCGCGCTGTCCGGGCCGCCGCGTTCTCCGGGTCACTGCGTTCTCCGGGTCACTGCGTTCTCCGGGTCACTGCGTTCCCTGGGTCACTGCGTTCTCCGGGTCACTGCGTTCCCTGGGTCACTGCGTTCCCTGGGTCACCGCGTTCTCCGGGTCACTGCGTTCTCCGGGTACTGCGTTCCCTGGGTCACTGCGTTCCCTGGGTCACCGCGTTCCCCGCGCTGTCCGGGGCCACCGCGCCGTCCGGCCCACCGCGTTCCCCGCGCTGTCCGGGCCACCGCGCCGTCCGGCCCACCGCGTTCCCCGCGCTGTCCGGGCCGCCGCGTTCTCCGGGCTGTCCGGGGCCGCCGCGCTCACACCGTGCGGGGACGCGTCGCTCCTTCCTGGGCGCGGGTCAGCAGACCGCGGAAGGAGAAGATGACGCCGAGCGCCACCAGGGCCGCCCCCACCGCCATCCCGAGCGTGCCGTGGAGGGGCAGGACGATGCCGATGGCGCCGCCGATCACCCAGGCCAGCTGGAGGGCGGTCTCCGAGCGGGCGAACGCCGAGGTGCGCACCTGCTCCGGCACGTCGCGCTGGATCAGGGCGTCCAGCGACAGCTTGCCCAGCGCCTGGGCGATGCCCGCCGCGGCCGCGACGACAGCGATGGTCAGGGTGCCGTACCAGGCCGCCGCCAGACACGTCGCCACCAGCGCGGCGGCCAGCGCGCTCATGATGATCCGTTCCGGCCCCCGGTCGCGCAGCCAGGACCCCAGCGCGGTGCCGAAGGCGTTGCCGGCGCCCGCCGCCACGGCGACCAGGCCCAGCGACAGCGGACCGGACAGGCCGCCCAGCGGATGCTCGCGCAGCAGGAACGCGAGGAAGAGCGTCAGGAACCCGGACAGGGCCCGCAGCGAGGCGTTGGCCTGCAGGGCGTGCAGCACCGGACCGCCGACGCTGCGCAGCCCCGGCCGCTTCTCCCGCCACCGCCGGCCCGGGCGGTCGGGCCCCACGTCCTCGCCCGCGCTCAGCTCCGCGCGCGCCTCGCCCTTGGCGGAGTCCACCTTGTGCGGGAGGGAGAAGGAGAGCAGCGTCCCGCAGACGAAGACGGCGAACGCCCCGTACAGCGGCACACCCGGCCCGATCAGATGGAGCAGGCCGCCGATCGGCGCCGCCACGGCCGTGGCCAGCAGCCCGGTCAGACTCACCCGGGAATTGGCCTTCACCAAAGTGGTGCGCGTGGGCAGCAGCCGTGGCACCACGGCGCTGCGCACCACGCCGTACGCCTTCGACGCCACGAGCACGCCAAGGGCGGCCGGATACAGCTCCAGTCCGGCGGTCGCCGCCACCCCGGCCATCGTCCAGGCCAGGATCGCCCGGGCCAGCATCGACATCGCCATGGCGGCGCGCCGCCCGTGCGGGATCCGGTCCAGCAGCGGCCCGACCACCGGGGCCAGCAGCGCGAACGGGGCCATCGTGACGAGCAGGTATAGCGCCACCCGGCCGCGCGCCTCGCCGGTCGGCACGGAGAAGAAGATCGTGCTGGCGAGCGCGACGGTGATCAGCATGTCGCCGGCCGAGTTCACGGCGTGCAGCTCGATCAGCTTCGCCAGGCCCGACTCGCCCGCCCCGCCGGCGTGCGTGTGGCGCCGGACGCGGCGCACCACGGCGGACGACGTACGCTGCGTGGCGCGCGCGACGGCGTTCCCCGCCCTGCGAACCGGTCCCGGGCCGGACGTCACTGTGCGTACCACGCTCGCCAGTCTGCCCTACCGGACGGCTTTCCGAACGGGGCGCGCACCGATAGCGTGCGATCGCGCAGAATGGAGTCATCAGGTGCGCCCGTGGACGTACGGGCAGGCAGCGTTTGAAGCGGTCCTCCGGTCCGCTCCGCCACCGCCCCGCCCGACCCTCGGCGGCGCACGCGTTAGACGGCGTAGGAGAGAATCGATTCTTGTGAGTGCTGCGATGCGAAGCCGTACCCCTGACCGCCTGTGCGCTGAGGCGGTCGAACTCGCCCTCGAAGCCGCCGTCGAGGCCTTCGGCGAGAAAGCGGTCGGCGAGCACCTCGGCACGGTCGCCGAGGGCGACCGGGTCGTGACGCACCTGTTCGCCTGCCGTGAGGCCGCCTACCACGGCTGGCGCTGGGCGGTCACGCTCACCCGCGCCTCCCGCGCCAAGGCGATCACCCTGGACGAGACGGTCCTCGTGCCCGGGCCGGAGGCAGTCCTCGCGCCCGAATGGGTGCCGTGGAGCGAGCGCCTGCGCCCCGGCGACCTCGGCCCCGGCGACCTGCTGCCCACCGAGGCGGAGGACCTGCGCCTGGAGCCCGGCTTCTCCGGGGAGGACGAGCCGCCGGCGAACTCGGCGGTCTCCGAGGAGATGGCCGAACTCGTCGAGGCGGAGGACGCCGACGTCTCCGGCGGCCCGCCGGCGGCGCTGCCGATGGCGCCCAAGGTCGGCACGATCGCGGCCGTCGCGGAGGAGATCGGCATGGCCCGGCCGCGCGTGCTGTCCCGCTACGGGCTGCACGTCGCCGCGGACCGCTGGGAGGACGAGTACGGCCCCAAGGCCCCCATGGCCCAGGCCGCCCCCGCCCAGTGCGTCTCCTGCGGCTTCCTGGTCCCCATCGCCGGCTCCCTGCGGCAGGCCTTCGGTGTCTGCGCGAACGAGTTCTCCCCGGCCGACGGGCGGGTCGTCTCTCTCGCCTACGGGTGCGGCGCCCACTCCGAGGCCGCGGTCATGCCGAAGACTCCCCGCCCGGCCCCGCCCGTCCTGGACGAGACCGCGGTCGAGCCGCTCCCCCTGCGCCCGGACCGCCGCGGTTCGGTCGAGGACACCACTCCGGCCGAGGAACTCGGCCACAGCTGACGGCTCCGCCGGGGTGTGCCGCCGGGGTGCGGGGTGCCCGGCGGCCGGGCCGGCGGGTGTGGGGTGGGTGCTGTGTGCGTGCGCCGTGCCGGGTGGCTTCCGCCGGGTGCCGTGCCGCTGCGGGGTGTGCCGCCGGGGTGCGGGGTGCCCGGCGGCCGGGTCGGCGTGTGCGGGGCGCGCTTTTGCCGGGGCGTCGGGCCCGGCCGACGTGCGTGCGGTGGGCGTTGGGGTGCGCTGTGGTCCGGGCTCCCAGGGGTTGGGGTGCGTACGTGCGCCACGCCGTGCCGGTTCGTGTGCGCGCGAGGAGCAGCCGTGCGGCGCGCGGCCTCCGCACGCCGGCGCCGTGCGGGACCGGGAGGGGTGCAGCTCCAGGGCGGCCGCCGGTGACCGGGCTGCCGCCCGGGGCCCCTCGGGCAGCGGCCGGGCCGGCACGGGCCGCGCACGCTGTAGCGTCACTCGCACAGGGCATGCGAGAGCGCGTGAGGGAGAAGACGACGTGAGCGGGACCGCGATGGACCGGGGCGCAGATCCGTTCGGGACCGCACGGCTGCGGCGGGCGGTACTGGACGCGTGGGCCGCGTCGCCCGCCCGTTTCCGGGAGGACGCCAACGCGGAGGAGGACCTGGCGCTCGGCGGCTACCGCGACCGCCTCGTCGTCGAACTGGCCCAGAACGCCGCCGACGCCGCGACCCGCGCGGGCGTGACCGGCCGGCTGCGGCTGACCCTGCGCGAGGGGGTGCTCGCGGCCGCGAACACCGGGGCCCACCTGGACGCCGTGGGCGTGGAGTCGCTGTCGACGCTGCGCGCCAGCGCCAAGCGCGAGGAGGGCGACCTGGCCGTCGGCCGGTTCGGTGTCGGCTTCTCCGCCGTGCTCGCGGTCAGCGACGAGCCCGCGATCCTCAGCCGCAGCGGCGGCGTCCGCTGGTCGCTGGCCGAGGCCCGCGACCTGGCGCGGGAGAGCGGGGGGCGCTCCCCGGGGCTCGTCGAGGAACTGCGGCGCAGGGACGGCCACGTACCGTTGCTGCGCCTGCCGCTGCCCGCGGAGGGCACCGCCCCGGACGGCTACGACACGTGCGTCGTGCTGCCGCTGCGCGACGGCGCCGCCGAGGACCTCGCGGCGCACCTGCTCGCCTCGATCGACGACGCGCTGCTGCTGTCCCTGCCGGGCCTGGCCGAGGTGGTCGTGGAGACGCCCGAGGGCCTCCGGACCCTGACCCGGCGCCAGGAGGACGGGCTGACCGTCGTCGAGGACAGCGCGGCCGGCACCACCCGCTGGCGCACCGTGAGCGAGGCCGGCCCGCTGGAGGCGGCGCTGCTGGCCGACCGTCCGGTCGAGGAGCGGCTGCGTCCGGTGTGGTCGGTGACCTGGGCCGTCCCGGTGGGCCGGGACGGCGCGCCCGAGCGGCTGCGCACGGCGCCCTTCGTGCACGCCCCGACGCCGACGGACGAGCCGCTGGGCCTGCCCGCGCTGCTCATCGCCTCGCTGCCGCTGGACCCGAGCCGGCGGCACGCCGCGCCCGGAGCCCTCACCGACTTCGTGGTCGCGCGGGCGGCCGAGCTGTACGTACAGCTGCTGGCCGACTGGCAGCCGGTCTCGGCCGGCATCGTGGACCTCGTGCCGGGTCCGCTCGGCACGGGGGAGCTCGACGCGGAACTCCGCCGCCACGTGCTGGAACGGCTGCCGCGCACGGCCTTCCTGCCACGTGCCGCCGACGTCACGGGCCGGACCGAGGAGGACGAACTACCGCCCGCCCTGCGACCGGTGGAAGCCGAGATCGTCGAGGGCGGCGGCGCGGAGACCGTCGGCGTGCTGGCGGAGGTCTTCCCGACGCTGCTGCCCGCCGGGCTGGAGCGCCGCCCGGAACTGCGCGCTCTCGGGGTGGCCCGGCTGCCGCTGGGCGACGCGATCGACCGGCTGGCCGGGGTGGAGCGGCCCGCGGCCTGGTGGCACCGCCTGTACGACGCGCTGGCCGGCATCGACCCGGACCGGCTGAGCGGTCTGCCCGTGCCGCTCGCGGACGGCCGTACGGTCGTCGGACCGCGCCAGGTGCTGCTGCCGCTGCCCGCGATGGACAGCGTCTACGCCGACGAGGTCATCCCGGTCGGCACCGGGCTGCCCACCGCCTCGGAGCTGGCCCGGCTGGGCCTGAAGGTGGCCGATCCGCAGGCCGCGCACCCACTGCTGGAGAAGCTCGGCGCCACCTCCGCGACCCCGCGCGCCGTCCTGACCACCCCGCAGGTGCGGGCCGCCGTGGCCGCGTCCCTGGAGGCCGACGAGGTCTGGTACGACGGCGTCGGGGCGGATGCCGCCCCCGCACTCGACGCGGAGGAACTGGCCGAGGTCGTCCTGGGACTGGTCCGCGCCGCGAACCTGGCGCCCGGCGACGAGCCGTGGCTGGCCGCGCTGGCTCTGACCGACGACGAGGGCGAGCTCGCCCCGGCCGGTGAACTCGTCCTGCCGGGCAGCGCCTTCGAAGGCGTCATCCGGGAGGGGGAACTCGGTCTGGTCGACGCGGACCTGGCGGCGCGCTGGGGCGAGCAGCCGCTGACCGCGGTCGGCGTGCTCGCCACCTTCGCCCTGGTGCGGGCCACCGACGTGGTGCTCGACCCGGACGAGCTGGAGCCCCGGGACAGCGACTGGGCCGAGCCGGACGACGCCGGTCTGCTCGACGCGGTCGACGTCTGGTGCGAGGACGTCCTGGACCAGCTGCCGGACACCGACGTGCCGCCGGTCGCCACCGAGATCGTCGCCGTGCGGGACCTCGACCTCGTCGACGACGACGCCTGGCCGCAGGCGCTGGCGATGCTCTCCGTGCCGCCGCTGCGCGACGCGGTCACCCAGCCGGTGCGCGTCCTGCTGCCCGACGGCACCACGCGGTCCGTACGGCCCTACACCGCGTGGTGGCTGCGCGACCACCCGGTCCTCGACGGCCGCCGCCCGGTCGGCCTGCGCGCCGCCGGCGGCGACCCGCTGCTCGCCGGGCTGTACGAGGACGCCGAGGCCGGGGCCGTGGACGACGAGGTGCTGCGCGCGCTCGGCGTGCGCACGTCCGTCCCGGCCCTGCTGGACGAGCCGGGCGGCGGGGCCGAACTGCTCGCCCGCCTCGCCGATCCGGACTCCGTGGTCACTCCGGCCCAGCTGCACCGGCTCCACTGCGAGCTGGCCACCCTCGATCCGGAGCAGGTCACCCTCCCCGACGAGCTGCGGGCCGTCGTCGACGGCCGTGAGCCGCGCGTGGTCGACGCCGGGGACGCCCTCGTCGCGGACGCGCCCGACCTGCTCCCGCTGGCGGCGGGCCTGGCCCTGCTCCCGGTGCCGCCGGTCCGCGCGGCGGCGCTGGCCGAGCTGTTCCAGGTACGTCGGCTCAGCGAGGTCTTCGACGCCCCGGTCGTCTCGGAGGGAGAGCCGCACGAGGTCCCGGACGCGGTCCGGGAACTGCTGCCGGGCGCCCCCCGGTCGTATGTCGAGCACGAGGAGCTGCTGGTCGGGGCTCCCGACGGCGGCACCGTGGAGCTCGACTGGCGGTGGATCGACGGCACTCTGCACGCCGCCACGCTGGAGGGCGTCGCCGCGGGCCTGGCGTGGGCGGCCGGCGCCTGGCAGCGCCGCTTCGAGGTGGCCGCGCTGCTGGAGGACCCAACCCGCGCGGAGGAGTTGGCCCGCGACCGCTGGTTCGACTGAGTGGGGAGCGTGTCCTTCACCACCCAGGGCGACGTGACCACTCGCGCATACGCTTTCCGCGTGCAAGGCGGTCAAAAGCGTCAAGTCCGACAGTGCCGGTGTCCTCAAGAACACCGTCAAGGCGTCCGTCGACGGCTATTGGCGCTACCACTTCGTCGGCACCTCGACGACCGGCAAGGCCTCGCCGCGGGCGACTTCGTGGACGTGAGGTAACCACGCCGGCGGCACCTCGCGGCGCCGGGTCCCCTCAGCGGGGGTCCGGCGCCGTGTGCTTTGACGGCGGGGCGCCGCCGTCCATGCGGCCGACGCGGCGCCAGACCAGCTCCAGCAGCGCCGCCGCGGCCACCGCTACGGCGACGGCCGTCCACGGGCCCCGCATGCCGACCAGGCGCAGGGCGAAGAACTCCTGCAGCCCCGGGGTGACCAGGACGACCAGGAAGCCCGCGCCCATGGCGAGGACCAGGCCGATCCGCCACCACGTGTAGGGGCGCGCCACCAGCGCCAGCACCCACATCGCGACCAGGAAGAGGGTCAGCGTCGCGGCGCTGGTCTCGGCCTCGAGCGAGCCGGCGCCCCGGTAGTGGTGGCGGGCGAGCAGGTACGTCGCGAAGGTGGCGGCGCCCGCGATCACCCCGGCGGGCAGCGAGTAGCGCATGACCCGGCGCACGAAGTGCGGGGCGGCCCGCTCCTTGTTGGGGGCGAGCGCCAGGAAGAAGGCGGGCACGCCGATGGTCAGCGTGGACAGCAGCGTCAGGTGCCGGGGCAGGAACGGGTAGGGCGTGTGCCAGATGATCACCAGGAGCGCCAGCAGCACCGAGTAGACGGTCTTGGTGAGGAAGAGGGTCGCGACGCGCGCGATGTTGCCGATGACCCGGCGGCCCTCGGCCACGACCGAAGGGAGCGCCGAGAAGCTGTTGTCGAGCAGCACGATCTGCGCGACCGCCCGGGTCGCCTCGGAACCGGAACCCATGGCGACGCCGATGTCGGCGTCCTTGAGGGCGAGGACGTCGTTGACGCCGTCTCCCGTCATCGCCACGGTGTGGCCGCCGGACTGGAGCGCGCCGACCATCTCCCGCTTCTGCCGAGGGGTGACCCGGCCGAAGACCGTGCCCCGGTCGAGGGCGGCCGCCAGCCGGCCGCGCTCGGCGGGCAGCGTACGGGCGTCGACGGTCCGCTCCGCACCCGGCAGCCCCAGCCGCCCGGCGACCGCGCCGACGGAGGCCGCGTTGTCTCCGGAGATGACCTTGGCCCGCACGTCCTGCTCGGCGAAGTAGCGCAGGGTGTCGGCGGCGTCGGTGCGCAGCCGCTGTTCCAGGACGACCAGCGCGGCCGGGGTGGCCGAGGCGCCCACCGCCGGGTCGAGGAGGTCCCGGTCCGTCCGGGCCAGCAGCAGCACGCGCAGGCCCTGGGCGTTGAGGCCGTCGACCTCGCCGAGTGCCCGGTCGCCGGCGGGGAGCAGGACGTCGGGTGCGCCGAGCAGCCAGGCGGTGCGCTCCCCGTCCGGCTCGGCGAGGGTCGCGCCGCTGTACTTGCGGGCGGAGGAGAACGGCAGCGTGTGCGCGACGTGCCAGCCGTCGTCCGGTGCGGGGAAGGCGGCGGCGACGGCGGCCAGCGTGGGGTTGGGACGCGGGTCGGCGGAGCCGACCGCGCCGAGCACCTGCCGGAGGTAGGGTTCCGCGGCGCCGTCGAGCGCCCGCAGTTCGGCGACGTTCATCCCGCCCTCGGTGAGGGTGCCGGTCTTGTCCAGGCACACCACGTCCACCCGCGCCAGCCCCTCGATCGCGGGCAGTTCCTGGACGAGGCACTGCCTGCGGCCCAGCCGGATCACGCCGATCGCGAAGGCCACCGAGGTGAGCAGGACCAGTCCCTCGGGCACCATCGGCACGATGCCGCCGACCATGCGGCGGACCGCCTCGCGCCAGTCGTCGCCCTCGATGACGAGCTGGCTGACGATCAGGCCGATCGCGGTGGGGACCATCATCCACGTGACGTACTTGAGGATCTGGCTGATGCCGGCACGCAGTTCGGAGCGGACGAGGGTGAAGCGGCTCGCCTCCTCGGCGAGTTGTGCGGCGTAGGCCTCCCGGCCGACCTTGGTGGCGGTGAAGGCGCCGCCGCCCGCGACGACGAAGCTGCCGGACAACACCGGGTCGCCGGGGTGCTTGACGACCGGGTCGGCCTCCCCGGTGAGCAGCGACTCGTCCACCTCCAGGCCGTCGGCCTCCGCCACCTCCCCGTCGACCACCACCTTGTCCCCCGGGCCGAGTTCGACGAGGTCGCCGAGGACGATCGCGGAGACCGGGACCTGGGAGGCGACCCCGTCGCGGCGGACGGTGGGTTTCGCCTCCCCGATCACGGCGAGTCCGTCCAGCGTCTTCTTGGCGCGCCACTCCTGGAGGATGCCGATGCCGGTGTTGGCGATGATGACGAAGCCGAACAACCCGTCCTGGATCGGGCCGACGACCAGGATGATCAGGAAGAGCACCCCGATGATCGCGTTGAAGCGGGTGAGGACGTTCGCGCGGGCGATCTCGGCGAGCGAGCGGGAGGAGCGTACCGGGACGTCGTTGACCTCCCCCCGCGCCACCCGCTCCGCGACCTCGGCGGCGGTCAGCCCGCCGGGCGTCGCCGGCCGTGTTCCGGCCGCCTCCTGCCACGTGCGTTCCGTCATGGCTTCGACGGTACGTGCCCGACGCCGTCCGCGGCGCAGCGAGCGGCCGGTCCCGGGGCAGACCGCCGGGCGCCGTGCGATCCGGGCGTGGCCGCCGGGTCGCGGGGCCTGGTGCCTGCCGCCGGGTGCGCGCGGCCGGTGTCGCGGCCGCGGCTCAGTGCTGCCCGGCGTCCTCGGCGGCGGCGTCCTCGGCGGCGCGGGCCCGCTCTATGGCGTCCCGGCGGGCGCGCACGTACCGGAGGCCGACGAGCCCGAGGCCGCCGCCGGCCAGGCAGGTCCAGATCCACCAGGCGCTGCCGTGGTCGGAGTACCAGCCGTAGAAGGGGAGCTGGACGAGGAAGAGCGCGAACCAGACGACCGTCCCGACGGTGACGGTGGCCACGTCGTTGGCCTCCAAAGGCGCGGGCGCCTCCCGCAGGCCGGTGGTCCCCTTGCTGTGGCTGCTGCTGCTCATACCGCACAGCGTACCCAGTGCGGCCCGGGTGTCTACGCGCGAAGATAGCGAGGGGAGGGGTCATATGTTCATACTGAAACCGTCTCCGGCTGACCGGTTTCAGTCGTAGGAACCTCCCAAAGATCCTCTCACGCAAGGACCCGTATGTCCCCGTCGACCACCGCCAAGGTCGAGCCCAGCTCCCCGCCCCCGCCTCCGGCAGCCGCCACCGGTGCGCTCGACCGGTTCTTCCGGATCACCGAGCGGGGCTCCTCGGTCCCCCGGGAGATCCGCGGTGGTCTGGCCACCTTCTTCGCGATGGCCTACATCATTGTTTTGAACCCGATCATCCTCAGCTCCGGCGTGGACAAGTACGGCCACCACCTCGACGGCGGGCAGCTGGTCACCGCGACCGTCGTGACCGCCGCCTTCACCACCCTGCTCATGGGCGTCGTCGGCAACGTGCCGATCGCGCTGGCCGCGGGACTCGGCGTGAACAGCATCGTCGCCCTCCAGCTCGCACCGAGGATGAGCTGGCCGGACGCGATGGGCATGGTGGTCCTGGCCGGTCTCGCGATCATGGTGCTGGTCGCCACGGGTCTGCGGGAACGGGTGATGAGCGCGGTGCCGCTCGGCCTGCGCAAGGCGATCGCCATCGGCATCGGCCTGTTCATCGTGCTGATCGGCCTGGTCGACTCCGGCTTCGTGACCCGGATCCCGGACGCCGCGCACACCACCGTCCCGCTGCAGCTCGGCGCGGGCGGTCATCTGACCGGCTGGCCGGTACTGGTCTTCGTCCTCGGCGCGCTGCTGACCCTCGCGCTGATCATCCGCAAGGTGCCCGGCGCCATCCTGATCAGCATCGTCGCGATGACGCTCCTCGCGCTCGCCGTGGACGCGCTGGGGAACGTCAAGGACAGTGCGTGGGGCCTCACCGTGCCGCAGTGGCCCGGGAACCCGGTCGCGAGTCCCGACTTCGGGCTGCTCGGCAAGGTGAGCCTGTTCGGCGGCTTCCGGGAGGTCGGCGTGCTCACCGGCGTCCTCTTCGTCTTCACGGTGCTGCTGAGCTGCTTCTTCGACGCCATGGGCACCATCCTCGGCGTCGCCGACGAGGCGCACCTGCTGGACGCCAGGGGCGATCTGCCCGGGATGAGCCGGGTCCTGATGGTCGACGGCATCGCGACCGCGGCCGGCGGCCTCACCTCCTGCTCGGCCAACACCTGCTACGCGGAGTCCACCGCGGGCGCCGGCGAGGGCGCGCGCACCGGCCTCGCCTCCATGGCCACCGGGCTGCTCTTCGTCGTCGCCCTGTTCTTCGCGCCGCTGGCCACGATGGTCCCGGCCCAGGCGGCCACCCCCGCGCTGGTCGCGGTGGGATTCCTGATCATGGCGGGCAGCGTCCGGGAGATCGACTGGAGCGACTTCACGATCGCCGTGCCGGCGTTCCTGACGATGCTGCTGATGCCGTTCACCTACTCGATCACCAACGGCATCGGCATCGGGTTCATCACCTTCTGCGTGCTGCGACTGGTGGCGGGGCGCGGCCGTGAGGTGCCGCCAGCGCTCTACGCGGTGGCGGCGGTCTTCGCCTTCTACTACCTGATGCCGGCGCTGGGCCTGACGTAACCGCCGGTGTAGAAGCGCTCGGTCTCGTCGACGGAGGCCGTGAGCCGTTCGTCGAAGTCCGCGCGGATGAGCGTCCGGACGATGTAGTCCTGGACGCTCATCCCGCGTTTCGCGGCGTGAGCCTGGAGACGGTCCAGCAGGTCCCCGTCCATGCGCATGCTGAGCACTCTCGAAGCCATGGCGCCAAGGGTCCGGCGGGCGCCTCGGCGCGCGCGTCGCCTTCTGGGCGAAAGTCACTCGGACGGGTGACATTCACCGCGGATGTGTTTGGATCCGGCGCTGTTCCGCCGATTTTTATTTAGCATAAGTAATGAGCTAGTCTAATGAACGTGACCGAACTGTCCGAGGACGACCGCGCCGCGGTGAACACGCTGCGCGCCGCCGTTATGCGGCTCTCGCGCCGACTGCGCCACCACCGGGTGGACGAGTCGCTGAGCCCGACGGAGATGTCCGTGCTGGGCACCCTGGCGCGCTGCGGGTCCGCCACCCCCGGGGAGCTGGCCCGCAGGGAGCACGTCCAGCCGCCGTCCATGACGCGGATCGTCGCCATGCTCGAGTCCAAGGGCCTGGTGCGCCGGGACCCGCACCCGGACGACCGGCGCCAGGTCGTCGTCCGGCAGACCGAGCGGGCCGAGGCGATGCTCGAGGAGAGCCGGAACCGGCGCAACGCGTTCCTGGCCGAACTCATGGCCACCCTTCCTGAGGAGGAACGCGCCGTGCTCCGCGAGGCGGCGCCCGTCCTGGAGAAGCTCGCTCACGCCGACACAAGGACACGATGACGAGGAGGCGAGACCGGATTGAGTTCGGCAGCCGCATCAGACGCCGCACCCGAACCGAGCACCCCTGACGGGACCGGAGCGGCGGCCACCGCCGACCCGGCCGACCTGCCGACCCCGGCGGGCGCCGACGCCGCCGCGGGGGCCGCCGCCGCGGGGGCCGCCGCGCCGTCGGGGCCGCCCGGTACCACCCGGACCGATGGGGCCGCCGGTGCTTCCGGGCCCGACCGTCCGGCCGCGCCCGGGGGCATGTTCAGCTCACTCCGCAACCGCAACTACCGGCTGTTCGCCGGCGGGGCGATCGTCTCCAACACCGGCACCTGGATGTCCCGCATCGCGCAGGACTGGCTGGTGCTGAGCCTCACCGGGTCCTCCTTCGCCGTCGGCATCACGACCGCGCTGCAGTTCCTCCCGATGCTCCTGTTCGGGCTCTACGGCGGCGTCGTCGCCGACCGCTACCCCAAGCGCCGCATCCTGCTGGCCACCCAGGCCGCCATGGGGCTGCTGGGCCTCGCCCTCGCCGCCCTGACCTTCAGCGGTGCCGTCCAGGTCTGGCACGTGTACGCCATCGCCTTCGGCCTCGGCATGGTCACGGTCGTCGACAACCCCACCCGTCAGGCGTTCGTCGTCGAGATGGTCGGTCCGGCCGACGTCCGCAACGCGGTCTCCCTCAACTCCGCCAACTTCCAGAGCGCCCGCCTCATCGGCCCCGCCGTCGCGGGCGTGCTGATCACCGCGGTCGGCAGCGGCTGGGCGTTCCTGTTCAACGGCCTGTCCTTCCTGGCGCCGCTGGCCGGCCTGCTGTTCATGCGGCGCTCCGAGCTGTACGAGATGCCCACCGCGCCGCGCGGCAGGGGCCAACTGCGCGAGGGGCTGCGCTACGTGGCCGGGCGGCCCGAGCTGATCTGGCCCATCGTGCTGGTCGGCTTCATCGGCACCTTCGCGTTCAACTTCCCGATCTGGCTCACCGCCTTCGCCGACCACGTCTTCCACGGCGACGCCGGCATGTACGGCGCGCTCAACTCGGTGCTCGCGGTCGGTTCCGTGATCGGTGCGCTGCTGGCGGCCCGGCGCGGGAGCAGCCGGATGCGGCTGCTCGTCGCCGCGGCGCTGGGATTCGGCCTGCTGGAGGCGGTGGCCGCGCTGGCGCCGACGTACTGGATCTTCCTGGCGCTCATGCTGCCGATCGGCGTCTTCGGCCTGACCTTCAACACCACCGCCAACGCCAGCGTGCAGCTGGCCACCGACCCCGCCATGCGGGGTCGCGTGATGAGCCTGTTCATGATGGTCTTCGTCGGCGGCACACCGCTGGGCGGCCCGCTCGTCGGCTGGGTCACCGACGTTTTCGGGGCCCGTGTCGGCTTCCTGGCCGGCGGCCTGGTCGCCGCCGCGGCGGCGGTCGGCGTCGGACTCGTCCTGGCCCGGGTGGGCGGTCTGCGGCTCAGGATCGACCTGCACCGCGGCAAGGACCACAAGCTGGTCGAGTTCGTCCCGCGAGAGCCGGAGTCGGAGGCCGTGGCCGCCTGAACCGCGGCCCCGGCCGGTCCGCGCACCGGCCGGGTCGGCCGGGTGGCCCTGCCGGACCTTCGGCGCTTCGTGGCGTGTGCACCCTCCGCGGACCGCCGGGCTTGCGACCCCAGGACGCCGGGGCCCGTGCCCGCCTCGCGGAACGTGGCGGAACGCTGCCTAGTTGTGGGCGACCCGAGGCTCCCGGCGGTCACACCCGTGTGCCCGCCGGCGGCTCACCGCGGATCCGGGCGCGGCGTGCCGGGCCCGGTCGCCCCGGATGCGCGGCGGCGAAGGACGATCAACCAGAGGCCGGGCAGTCCGGGGGCAGGACACCATCGACCCCGAACTGACGATCAGCGCCCTGGACCGCGCCGCCCGGAAGCTCTGCGAGGGTCGCCTGAGCGCCGGCGTCGACCCGGCGTCGACCCGGTGTCGACCCCGGTCTCCCGTCGCCGTTTCGAGTGAACGTGCGATCCGGGCGCCCCGTGCGCGCGGCGACTGAGTGAGAATCGGAGCTGTCGTCAGTCGCGCTCACGCAGTTCCCGGAGGACGGATGAGCTCACAGCCCCACTGGGCGCCCAGGGAGGGCGCCGGCTCGTACGCGACGGACGACCCCGAGACCGCGCTCACATACGCGATCCGGCACCACGCGGGGGACCGGGTGCAGATCGTCGAGGGGGTGATCCAGCACGTGGTGCCACCGACGTGGGGGCACGAGAAGGCGGCGGCCATGATCCGTCGGCAGATCGACCCCGTCCTGCAGCGGATGGGTTGCCTCTCGGGCTCGGGGAACCTGGACCTTCCCGGCAGTGGCAACTGGTACGTGCCCGACCTGGCCGTCGTGCCGGAGGAACTGGCGGAAGCCGACGCTCTCGTCCCCCACCAGACCCTGCTGGTGGTCGAGGTCACCTCCGAGTCCGACGGCGACACCGACCGCACCCTCAAACCCCGGCGCTAGGCCGAGTACGGGGCACCGCTGTACCTCCTCGTCAACCGGCGGGAACGCAACTGCACCCTGTATGCGGAACCGGGGGAGCTCGGCTACCGGTCCGTGGACGGCCCGCACCCCTTCGGCACGCCGCTGCGACTGCCCGAGCCGTTCGCACTCGATCTGGACACCGCGGAGTTCTGAGTTCCTGTCCGTCCCCCAAGGGGTCCGCGCAGCACGCCTTGTCATCGATCACGACGTCGCCATGGCGCCGATCAGGTGCCGAGGTGCGGCGGCTGTAGAGGTACGGAACGGGGCCCAGCCGTCAACGCCTCGAAGCCGGGTGACACGATCCGGTGCATCTGCCGGGTGACGTCAGGGAGCACCCCGGCGCCGGTCGCCCCCGCCCCGGGTCGTGCGGGCGCGCCCACGGCCGCCGGAACACACCGGTCGCCGACTGCCGCGGGCGCCGCGGCTGACCAGGCCTCGTACGGCCCGCGCCAGGCCGCGGCCCGCAGCGGCGCATGTCTCACCGGATGGAACGCAAGCCCGTGACGGGGTCGTCACGCATTACGCTGCGAACGTGGCCGAGATCCAGATTCCCGCTGACATCAAGCCCGCCGACGGACGATTCGGTTCGGGCCCCTCCAAGGTGCGGCCCGAGGCGCTCAGCGCGCTGGCCGCGACCGGCACCTCGCTGATGGGCACCTCTCACCGGCAGGCGCCGGTGAAGAACCTGGTCGGCCGGGTCCGGGACGGTATCCGCGAACTGTTCGCGCTCCCCGAAGGCTACGAGGTGGTGCTCGGCAACGGCGGCTCCACCGCCTTCTGGGACATCGCCACCCACGGACTGATCGAGCGCAGGTCGCAGCACCTCAGCTTCGGCGAGTTCTCCTCCAAGTTCGCCAAGGCCGCCGAGATGGCGCCGTGGCTGGACGAGCCGACCGTCATCTCCACCGACCCCGGCTCCCACCCCGAGGCGGCCGCCGAGGCGGGCGTGGACGTCTACGCCTTCACCCACAACGAGACCTCCACCGGTGTCGCGATGCCGCTGCGGCGTGTCGCCGGCGCCGATGAGGACGCCCTCGTCCTGGTCGACGCCACCTCAGGCGCGGGCGGCCTGCCGGTCGACATCGCCGAGACGGACGTCTACTACTTCGCCCCGCAGAAGTCCTTCGCCGCCGACGGCGGGTTGTGGATCGCCGTGTTCTCCCCGGCCGCGCTGGAGCGCGCCGAGCGGATCGCCGCCTCCGGCCGCCACATCCCGGCCTTCTTCGACCTGCCGACCGCGATCGACAACTCGCGGAAGAACCAGACCTACAACACCCCGGCGCTCGCCACCCTGTTCCTGCTGAACGACCAGCTGGAGTGGATCAACGGGCAGGGCGGCCTCGACTGGGCGGTGCGCCGCACCGCCGCCTCCTCGGGCCATCTGTACGGCTGGGCCGAGGACTCCAAGCACACCACCCCGTTCGTCACCGACCCGGCCAAGCGCTCCCAGGTCGTCGGCACGATCGACTTCAACGACGACATCGACGCCGCGGCGATCGCGAAGGTGCTGCGCGCCAACGGCATCGTCGACACCGAGCCGTACCGCAAGCTGGGCCGCAACCAGTTGCGCGTCGCGATGTTCCCGGCCGTGGAGCCGGCGGACGTCCAGGCCCTGACCGCCTGCGTCGACTTCGTCCTCGAGCGGCTCTGACCGCCGGCCGCAAGGGGCCACCGGCGGTGGTGGCCCCGCGGCGGCTCAGCGCCCCCGGCGCAGCAGCCGGCGCACCCCGACCAGCAGGGCGGCGACCGCGGCGAGGGTGACGGCGCCCAACGCGAACCGCCCGGTCGAGGGCTCGTCAGCGGCCGAACCGGCGGCGTCCGCCGAGGAACTCCCCGACCCGGGGGAGGAGGCGGCGTCGCGGCGGGCCGCGTCGGGCAGGTCGTCACCGCTCAGCGGCACGCGCCAGACCTCGCTGTCCGTGCCCTCGCTGCCGTACATCAGGGCCCGGCCGTCCGGGGTGAACGCGACCGACTCGCCCTGCCGCTGCAGCGGCACGTGCATCTGGTCGATCCGCCGCGCGGTGCCGTCCGCCCAGCGGTACATCAGGGCGCCGAAGTAGCCGCGCAGCACCAGCCGGCTGCCGTCCGGGGAGAAGGCGCCGTCGGTGATCCACAGCGGGATGTCCGCGATGCGGCGGAAGACGTTGGTGCCGCTCGCGGAGAGCTTGGCGGGGCCCTCGTAGAGGCCGCCGCCGTCCTCGTTCTTGCTCGCGATGTACACCCGCCCGGACTTCGGGTCGACCATCATGGCCTCGGCGTTGCGCGGGCCGCCCTCGTACGTGACGGTGTACTGCGTCGCGGTCACCGTCTGGTTCCCCAGCCGCTCCGGCTCCGCGAAGCGGTAGATCCACACGTGCGGCCAGGAGCCGCCGAGGTTGTCGCCGATGTCCCCGACGTACAGGGCGCCGTCCGGGCCCATGGAGATCGCCTCGACGTCGCGCGGGCTGCCCACGCCGCGCAGGGTGACGGTGGCGACCGTCCTGCCGGTCGCCGAGTCGACGGCGTAGACGTAGGGGCCGTCGTCGCTGTCGTTGTGGGACCAGTAGACGCCCTTGTGGAGACGGCTGGCGACCAGGCCGCTCGACTCGCTGATCCGCGGGTCCGACATCGTGAAGGCCACGGACTCCCCGTCGTCGGCGGCCGCCGTGCCCACGAGGGGACCTATGACGAGGACGGAGGCCGCGGTCGCGGCGAACAGTGGGCGCATGCGCCAAGCCTGCCAGGTGGACGGCTCAGGTGCAGTCGAGGGCGCCGGTGCGGCGGCGCTCGGGTTCGAGGAAGGCCCGTCAGGGTCGGGGTGGCCGACCGGCGTCCTTACCACCGTCGAAGAGCCGCGCCGCCTCCTCCCCGCGCGGGACGGAGGTGAGGACGGGGCCGAAGAAGGCGGCCCCGTCGATGTGCGGGGTGGGCATGCCGACCTCCTCCAGCCCTCCGGCGGGTTCGCGGCCTAGGCCGTGTCGTCACATGAGCGGCGGCCGCCCGGAGGGCGGGCCCCGCGGCTCCGCCGGGGGTGCCCCCAGGTGCGGTGCATCGCAAGGCGGAGAGTCGTCCTCGTAGTGGGCTGCTCGAACGATTCGACAACTCCCCCGGGCCGAAGGCTGGGGGAGTGCCGTGCCTGGGGGCCACCTCCCAGCGAAGCTGGGGGAGCGTCGAGGGGCAGCCGGGCATGTGACGACACGGCCTAGGATCCCCTCCATGTCCAGCGCACCCCCCGGCCCCGGCGACGGGGCCCGCCGCACGCCCGGACGCCGCACGGCGTGGATGTTCGTCGGCGACTCCATGACCATCGGCAGCGCGGGTGAGCACACCTGGCGCTACCGGATGTGGCAGCACCTGCGGTCGCTGGGGACGGAAGGCGAGGACTTCGAGATCGTCGGCCCGCGGACCGCGCTGCACGACCCGGCCGCCGACGCCGCCGTCTCGCAGCGCTACGCCGATCCCGACTTCCCCGTCTCCGCGCGCCGCCACCTCGCGGGCTGGGGAGAGGGGTGGCTGCACATGGCGCCGCTGATCGAGGACGCCGTGCGGGAGCACCGTCCCGACGTGCTGCTGGTGTCACTTGGGCTGATCGACCTCGGCTTCTACACCAACCCCGAGCAGACGGAGGCTCATGTGCGGCAGTTCGTCGCACGGGCGCGGGCCGCCAACCCCCGCGTCGCCGCAGTGCTGCTGCCCGTCATACCCAACGCGCGCTGCGACCAGGACCCCGGATTCGGCACGCAGTGCGAGGAGTTCAACACCCGGCTGGCCAAGACGGTCGCCGACCTGGACACACCGGTCTCGCCGCTGCTGCTGGCCTCCCGCCCCGCCGGGTACGACATCGCCCGGGACACCTACGACGGCACCCACCCCAGCGCCTCTGGCGAACACCGGCTGGCGGCCGCCTTCGCCGACGCGGCGTACCAGGCGTGGGGCCTGGGCGCGCCGTACCGGCATCCCCTCGACGACGCTTGATTGGAGCGCACTCCAACGGTTTTGCTTGTACCCCATGAAGTACACACAGCTCGGACGCACCGGACTCAAGGTCAGCCGGCTCGTACTGGGGACGATGAACTTCGGCCCGCAGACCGACGAGCCCGACAGCCACGCCATCATGGACGCCGCACTCGACGCGGGCCTGAACTTCTTCGACACGGCCAACGTCTACGGCCAGGGCGAGAACAAGGGCCGTACGGAATCGATCATCGGGAACTGGTTCGCGAAGGGCGCCGACCGGCGCGACAAGGTGGTGCTCGCCACCAAGGTCTACGGGAACATGGCCCCCGGCGCCGCCCCCGCCTGGCCCAACCACGACAAGCTCTCCGCGCTCAACATCCGGCGGGCGGTGGAGGCCAGCCTGAAGCGCCTGCGGACGGAGTACATCGACCTCTACCAGTTCCACCACGTCGACCGGAACACGCCTTTCGACGAGATCTGGCAGGCCGTCGACGTGCTCGTGCAGCAGGGGAAGATCCTCTACGCGGGCTCCAGCAACTTCCCGGGATACAAGATCGCGCAGGCGAACGAGACCGCGGCCCGGCGTGGCGGCACGATCGGCCTGGTCAGCGAGCAGTGCCTGTACAACCTGGCCGAGCGCCGCGCCGAGATGGAGGTCATCCCGGCCGCGCAGGAGTACGGCCTGGGCGTCATCCCCTGGTCGCCGCTCCACGGCGGCCTGCTGGGCGGCGCGCTGCGCAAGGAGCGTGAGGGCGGCGGCTCCCGCTCCACCTCCGGCCGCAGCGCCGACTCCCTGAAGGACGGCGCCCTGCGCGAGCAGGTGCAGCGGTACGAGGACGCCGTCGAGAAGGCCGGTCTGCAGCCCGGTGACGTCGCCCTGGCCTGGCTGCTGGGCCGTCCCGGCGTCACGGGCCCGATCGTCGGCCCGCGCACCCGCGACCAGCTCGACTCCGCGCTGCGCGCGGTCGACCTCGAGCTTCCCGCGGAACTCCTCGCCGAGCTGGACGAGATCTTCCCCGGCCCCGGGCCGTCTCCCGAGGCGTTCGCCTGGTAGGCGTCCGCCGGCCCGCCCCCGTCGTGCGTCCGGTCGCAGATTCACCCGGTCGGGCGCACGATGAGGGTATGACCACAGCCAAAGAGATCATGCACCCCGGCGCCCGTGCGATACCGGCGACAGAGACTCTCGACCGCGCCGCGCAGCTGATGCGCGAGCTCAACGTCGGCGCGCTGCCGGTCCACGACGCGGACGACCGGATGTGCGGCATCATCACCGACCGGGACATCGTCACCAAATGCGTCGCCGCGGGACGCGACCCCTCCAAGGTGACGTGCGGCGACCTGTGCGAGGGCACTCCCCGCTGGATCGACGCCGAAGCCGACGTGTCCGACGTCCTGACCGAGATGGAGTCGCACCGCATCAAGCGGCTCCCGGTGGTCGAGAACAAGAAGCTCATCGGCATCATCACCGAGGCCGACCTGGCCCGCCACCTCAGCGACGAGCAGGTCGCGGAATTCGTCGAGAGGGTCTACGCCGGCGCCTGAGCCGACGGGCCCCTCGGCCCCCGCCGGCCGTCCTGCCGCTCAGCCGCGCACCAGCGTGCTGACGATCACCACGACCACCAGCAGGGCGAGAGCGGCGGTCATTACTCGGGTACGGGTCTTCGGGTCCACCCCTCGAGGTTAACGGGGCGGCCTCAGCCCTCCAGCGGGCAGGTCGCCACCGTCTCGTAGCGGGGCTGTGCCCCCGGCACCCCCGGTGTGGGCGGATGGCTCCGCACGAGGCAGACGGCCGCGGCCGTCCACGGCGTCCCGGCGAACCGCCCGAGGGCGTCCGTGAAGGGCCGCAGCCCCACCCTTGTGGATCCGGCGCGCTGCCGGGCCAGCGTGAGGTGGGCGTGGAAGCGCTCGTGCCCGTCCTCGTGGCGGACGCCCGCCCGGCGGGCGGCGGCTCGCACGGCCGCCGCCGGACGGGTCAGGTCGTCCCCCTCCAGACCGGCCCACAGCGTGCGGTCGCCGAAGCGGCCGCCGCCGGTCAGTGCGATCCGGCGGGGCGGGTGGCGCCGCGCCGCCCGCTCCAGCCGTGCGACCAGGGCCGCCAGCAGGTCTTCGTCCACCTCGCCCAGGAACGCCAGCGTCACGTGCCACCCGGCACGCTCCGTCCAGCGGAGCCGCTCCGCGCCCGGCAGGGCGCGCAGCCCGTCCACGGCGTCCTCCAGCTCGGCGAGGGCGCGGCCGGGGGGCACGACGGCCACGAAGAGCCTCATGCCCCCAGGGTGCACGCCCTAGCGTGCGATGTCCGGGTAGCCGTCCACCTCGCGCGGGTCGCGGGGCCCCGGGCCGATGTAGCGGGCCGAGGGGCGCACCAGACGCCCCGTGCGCTTCTGCTCAAGGATGTGCGCCGACCAGCCGGCGGTGCGGGCGCAGCTGAACATCGAGGTGAACATGTGGGCGGGGACCTCGGCGAAGTCCAGGATGATCGCGGCCCAGAACTCCACGTTGGTCGCCAGGACGCGGTCCGGGCGGCGGGAGTGCAGCTCCTCCAGTGCCGCCTTCTCCAGCGCCTCCGCGATCTCGAAGCGGGGGGCGCCCAGTTCCCTGGCCGTACGGCGCAGCACCCGTGCCCGCGGGTCCTCGGCGCGGTAGACGCGGTGGCCGAAGCCCATCAGGCGCTCGCCGTTGTCCAGGGCCTGCTTGACGTATGCCTCGGCGTCGCCGGTCCGCTCGATCTCCTCGATCATGCCCAGGACGCGCGAGGGCGCGCCGCCGTGCAGCGGGCCGGACATGGCGCCGACCGCGCCGGACAGGGCGGCGGCCACGTCGGCGCCGGTGGAGGCGATCACCCGGGCGGTGAAGGTGGACGCGTTCATGCCGTGCTCGGCGGCGGAGGTCCAGTAGGCGTCGACGGCGGCGACGTGCTTCGGGTCGGGCTCGCCGCGCCAGCGGATCATGAAGCGCTCGACCACCGACTGCGCCTTGTCGATCTCCCGCTGCGGCACCATCGGCAGCCCCTGGCCGCGTGCCGACTGCGCCACGTACGACAGCGCCATCACGGCCGCGCGCGCCAGGTCCTCGCGGGCCTGCTCGGCGTCGATGTCCAGCAGCGGCTTCAGCCCCCACACCGGGGCGAGCATGGCCAGCGCCGACTGCACGTCGACGCGGATGTCGCCGGAGTGGACGGGGATCGGGAAGGGCTCGGCGGGCGGGAGACCGGGGTTGAAGGCGCCGTCGACCAGCAGGCCCCACACGTTCCCGAAGGACACGTGGCCCACCAGGTCCTCGATGTCCACCCCGCGGTAGCGCAGGGCGCCACCTTCCTTGTCGGGCTCGGCGATCTCCGTCTCAAAGGCGACGACTCCTTCGAGTCCGGGTACGAAGTCGGACATCAGGCGGCTCCTCTTGATGCGGTCGACGTTCCGGCGGTGCTTGTGGCACGCGGGCTGGTGCACGGGGTAGGCACTCGGTGCCCGGCACGGCATCCCCGATGCCGGCAGGGCGCGGACACCAGGCCTGTAAGTCTGTCCCCTCCGGCAGGTGAGGTGAAGCGTGAGGTCGGGCACATGTCGCGACGGACCGCGTCGGCGAGGCCCCGGCGCAGGGGCGGCACACGGTGCCGTCGCCGTACTGCAAGATGTGCGGGTGCAGCACAGTCACCACGACCCCGCCGCCATGCGCAAGCAGTACCGCGCCCACGGACTGACCGAGGCCGAGCTCGCAGGCGACCCGTACACGCAGTTCGCGCACTGGTTCGCCGACGCCGTGGGCGCCCGTGTCGACGAGCCCAACGCCATGGTGGTCTCGACCGCCGGGGCCGACGGGCTGCCCAGCTCGCGCACGGTCCTGCTGAAGAGCTACGACCACCGCGGCTTCGTCTTCTTCACCAACTATGGTTCCCGCAAGGGCCGCGAGCTCACCGAGCGGCCCTATGCCTCGCTGCTCTTCCCGTGGCACCCGGTCGCGCGCCAGGTGATCGTGGCGGGCGCCGTCGAGCGCGTCTCGCGCGAGGAGACCGAGGCCTACTTCCGTACCCGGCCGCACGGCTCGCGGCTCGGCGCCTGGGCGAGCGAGCAGTCCTCGGTGGTGGGCTCGCGGGAGGAGCTGGAGCGCCGCTACGCACAGCTGGCGGCCCGCTATCCCGAGGGCACGGACGTGCCGGTGCCGCCGCAGTGGGGAGGGTTCCGGGTCGTCGCGCGCAGCGTGGAGTTCTGGCAGGGGCGGGAGAACCGGCTGCACGACCGGCTGGTGTACACGGCGGCGCGCGGCGGCTGGACGGTGCGGCGCCTGTCGCCCTGAGGGCCGGGCGGCGCCGGGCGGCGGGTGCGGCGCCGGCTGCCGACGCGTGGGCGCTCACGGGCCGCGGGAAGCAGGCGACCCGCGGGCTGCTCCCCGGACGGTGAACCGTCCGGGCATCGGCCGGACGAATCCGACGAGCCCGCGGGTCGGGTGACTGCGATGGATTGGCCCGCTGCGCACATCGCGCGCAGGCAAGGAGCGCAGGCGTCAGCCCGCAGCCACCTCACGCGTCCGATGGGAAATCATTCTCCGGACCACCTCCCTTCATGTGTACTCGCCACCTTAGGAAACGGTCCGGCGGACGACAAGCGGTTTTTTTCCGCCCCGGGGACCGCGGCCCCGCCGGCCGCCGATTTCCGTGAAGTCCCCGTGCCGCCCGTCACACAGGGGTTGAATGTCCAGACGTGCAGTCATTTGATGCGACGCCGCAGCTGCTCGCCGCGCTCCTCGACGGCATGGAGGCCGGACTCTGTGCCCTGGACCGCGACGGGGTGATCACGCACTGGAACACCGAGGCCGCCCGCATCCTGGGCTGGAGCGCGGAGGAGGCCGTCGGCCGGCGCGGGTTCGCCGGCTGGGCCGCGCGGACCGCCGACGCGGAGGAGGTGCGCGAGCGGCTGCTCGGTGCCATGGCCGCGGACGGCCGCCAGGTCCACGAGTTCGCCCTGCTGACCAAGGACGGCCGTCGGGTGCTGGTGCGGACCCAGGCCGCCGCGGTGCACGGCTTCGACGGGCGCCCCGTCGGGGTCTACTGCGCCTTCTCCGAGGTGCACGCCCAGATCGACCTGGAGCGCTCGATCGCCCTGAGCGAGGCGCTCTTCGGCGAGGCGCCGTGCGGGGTCGTCCTCGTGGACGCAGACCTGCGTCCCGTCGTCGTCAACGCGTACGCCGCCCGGGCACTGCGCACCGGCCGGGACGCGCCGCTCGGGCGTCCGCTGGGCGACTTCCTCGACCAGGGCGCGGAGGAGGTGGAGAGCGCCCTGCAGCACGTCCTCGCCGAGGGGGCGCCGCCCGCGCCCAGCGAGCTGTGGCTGGGCCTGCGGGCGGCGGACGGCGGCGCGCGCCGCTGCTGGCGCAGCGGCTTCGTACGGCTCGGCTCGCCGCTGGGGGAGGAACCGGTGCCGCTCGGCGTCGGGTGGCTCTTCCACGACATCACCGACACCAAGCTCGCCGAGCAGGAGGCCGCACGGCTGCGCTTCCGCGGCAACCAGCTGCACCGCGCCGCGCGGGCCGTCGCCGAGTGCGAGGACCCCCTGGAGGCGGCCACCTGCTGGGTGGACTTCGCCCTCGCCGGGTTCGCCGAGCACGCGCTGGTCGACGTGCTGGCACCCGACGGGTTGAGGCTCGTCCGGGCCGCCGCGACGCCTCCGGGGGGAGGGGGTCCCTGCCTGCCGGTGCCCGGCGGCATCCCGGTGCGGTACGGGCAGGCGCACCCGGCGCTGCAGGCGGTGGCCCGCACCGGTTCGGTCCGGGCCGGCTTCGGGGCCGCGGCCGCCGAGCCCGCCTCGCGGGCCCAGGTCGACAGCTGGGCGGCCGCGCGGCGCTGGCCGGAGGGCACCGCCCACGGGCTGTGCGCCGTGCTCCGCAGCCGCGGCCGGACGCTCGGCGTGCTCACCTTCCTGCGCGGCACGGACCGCCTTCCCTTCGACCAGGCGGACGCCGCGTTCGCGGAGGACGTCGCGCTGCGCGCGGCGGCCTGTCTCGACCTGCCGCCGCGCTCCTGACCTCGGGCTCAGTGGCGGTAGAAGATCCGGTCCGCGTACTCCTCGAAGACCTTCGCGTTCCACTCGTGCCCGCCGTCGACGTTGCCGGAGCGGAGCATGGGCGGGGTGACGCCGCGCTCCGCCAGGCGGGCCGCGGCGGTGGCCACGACGGCCTGCATCAGCGCGCTGGTCACCACGGTGGAGGCCGGGCCGAACGGTGCGGGGATTCCCGGCACCCGCAGCTCGGCGTCGCCCGGCGCGATCTTGCTGTCGACGACGACGTCGCAGTGGTCCTTCAGGAAGGTGCCACTGGCGTGCCGCGACTGGGTTTCCTTGGCGTACGCCACCGATGTGACGCCCACCACCGTCATCCCGAGGGCCCTGGCCTCCAGCGCCATCTCCACGGGAAGCGGGTTGCGGCCGGAGAGGGAGATGACCACCAGCAGGTCGCCGGCCCGGGCCGGGGAGCTGCGCAGCACGACCCGGGCCAGGCCGCCGACCTGCTCGAGCGCGCTGCCGAGTGTGGCGGGGACGACGTCCACACCGACCGCGCCCGGCACGGCCAGCAGGTTCACCAGGGCGAGGCCGCCCGCGCGGTAGACGACGTCCTGGGCGGGGAGCGAGGAGTGCCCGGCGCCGTAGGCGAACACCCGCCCCCCGGCCGCCACGGTGTCCGCGAGCGCGGCCGCGGCCGCCTCGATACTCGCGGACTCCTCGTCCCTCACGCGCCCGAGCAGTGCGATGGCGGCGTCGAAATATGTGGCGGCCGGATCGGTCATGCCGAGAACCGTGCTGCCGCGGCGTCCGCCTGTCAACCACGGGGCCCGGTTGTCGGTCGCATGCGTCAGAATTGAGGCCAGGGCCACGTACGAGCCATCGAGGGGCACGCATGTCCGGACTGATCGACACGACGGAGATGTATCTCCGCACCATCCTTGAGCTGGAGGAGGAGGGCGTGGTCCCCATGCGCGCCCGAATCGCCGAACGGCTCGACCAGAGCGGACCGACGGTCAGTCAGACGGTGGCGCGCATGGAGCGGGACGGCCTGGTGCACGTCGCGGGCGACCGGCATCTGGAGCTGACCCCCGAGGGCCGGCGGATCGCGACGCGCGTGATGCGCAAGCACCGGCTGGCCGAGTGCCTGCTGGTCGATGTGATCGGGCTGGAGTGGGAGCACGTGCACGCCGAGGCCTGCCGGTGGGAGCACGTGATGAGCGAGGCGGTCGAGCGCCGGGTCCTGGAGCTGCTGAGGCACCCGACGGAGTCGCCCTACGGCAACCCGATCCCGGGCCTGGAGGAACTGGGCGAGAAGGACGGCGCGGACCCGTTCCTGGACGAGGGCATGGTGAGCCTGACCGACCTGGGGACGGGCGAGGCCGGCGCGAGCGTGGTGGTACGGCGGATCGGCGAGCCGATCCAGACGGACGCCCAGCTGATGTACACGCTGCGGCGGGCCGGTGTGCAGCCGGGCGCCGTGGTGTCGGTGACCCCGTCGGCGGGCGGTGTGATGGTCGGCAGCGGCGGCGAGGCGGCGGAGCTCAGCGCGGAGACGGCCTCGCACGTGTTCGTCGCCAAGCGGTAGGCCGGTCACTCGACCGGTCACTGTGACATCACGCCGCTCACTGCGATCACGCCGGTCACCGAGTCGCTCCGGTCACCGGTCAACCGGACTCGGCAGTGGACGGGCGGGGTCGGCGGCGGTGCCGGTGTCCGAGGGACTCCGGCGCCTCCCCACGCGCCGGAGTCCCCTCCCCCCCGATCCCCCGTCCCCCCGATCCCCCTGGCCCCGTGGAGGCCACCCGGATCCCCGAGCTGTCCGGGTGGCCCCCCGCTGCCCGTCTTCCCCGCCGGGCCGCGTCCCGCTGAAGTCCTCCCCTCGGCGCAGGCCGGCAATCCTTGAGCGTTGTCACTCGAAAGAGCGGTGTTGCGCCTGTGAAGAGGCATATCGAACAGGGTTTCGATAGCCTGGGGGTCTGAACGTCACGTACCAGGGGGTGCGGCACATGGCCAGGCGCGTCGAAGTCACCGGAGCGGGCGGCCTCCCACTCACGGCGTGGGAGTACCCCGACGAGGGCGACGGGTCCGCCCCTGCCGACGGGCGCGGGACCGGGCCGGAAACGGAGCTGCGGCCCGCGGTCCTGCTGCTGCACGGCCTCATGGGACGGGCCTCCCAGTGGGCAGGCACCGCCCGCCGGCTCGCCGCCCGCCACCGCGTGGTGGCCCTGGACCAACGCGGCCACGGAGGCAGCGCCAAGCCGGAAGGCCCCTACACGCGGGACGCCTATGTGGCCGACGCCGCCGCCGTCGTCGAGGAGCTGGAGCTGGCCCCCGTCACCGTCGTGGGGCACTCGATGGGCGCCCTCACCGCCTGGCAGCTCGCCGCGCGCCACCCGTCGCTGGTGCGGGCCGTGGTCCTGTGCGACATGCGGGCGGTGGCCCTCGGGGAGGCGAGCCAGCGCCGCTGGGAGGACTGGTTCGGGGCCTGGCCGCTGCCCTTCCCCGGCCCCGAGGCGGTGCGCCGGTGGTTCGGCGAGGAGGATCCCTGGCTGGAGGGCTCCCGCCCGGCCCGGGGGCAGTTCTTCGCCGAGGTGATGGAGGAGCACGCCGACGGCTGGCGCCCGGTCTTCGAGCGCCGGCACATGCTGCGTTCCCGGGAGTCCTGGATCCAGGACGCCCACTGGGACGAGCTGGCCGAGGTCACCTGCCCCGCCCTCGTGGTCCGCGGCTGGGACGGCGAGCTGGGCCGCGCCGAGGCCCAGGAGATGGTGCGGGTGCTGCCCCGGGGCTCGTACGCGGAGATCCCGGACGCGGGACACCTCGTCCCCTGGGACCAGCCCGAGGCCTGGTACACGGCGGTCGAGACGTTCCTGGCGGAAGCCGCGGGGCTGCCGGCCTGCCAGGCGTGACCTGCCGGGGCCGCCGATGCCGGCAGGGCGGCCGGGCGTCAGGCGAAGACGACCGTGCGGCGGCCGTTGATCAGGACGCGGTGCTCGCTGTGCCACTTCACGGCGCGCGCCAGGGCCTGGCACTCCACGTCGCGGCCCACGGCGACGAGTTGCTCCGGGTCGGCGTCGTGCCCCACCCGCTCGACCTCCTGCTCGATGATCGGGCCCTCGTCGAGGTCGGCGGTGACGTAGTGCGCCGTCGCGCCGATCAGTTTCACCCCGAGGGCGTGGGCCTGGTGGTAGGGCCGGGCGCCCTTGAAGCTGGGCAGGAAGGAGTGGTGGATGTTGATGATCCGGCCGGACAGCTCCTTGCACAGGTGGTCCGAGAGGACCTGCATGTAGCGGGCCAGGACGACCAGTTGCACGTTCTCCTTCTCGACCAGGGAGAGCAGCTCCGCCTCCGCCTCGGCCTTGCTCTCCTTCGTCACCGGGATGTGGTGGAAGGGGACGCCGTAGGAGCCCGCCAGCGCCGCGAAGTCCGTGTGGTTGGAGACCACCGCGGCGATCTCCACCGGCAGCGCACCGATGCTGGTGCGGAAGAGCAGGTCGTTCAGGCAGTGGCCGAACTTGCTGACCATGAGGATGACGCGCATCCGCTCCGCGGAGGGCGTGATCTGCCAGTCCATGGCATAGGCGTCGGCGACGGCCGCGAAGCTGGCCCGGAGCCTGCCGACGGTGACCGGGTGGCCCGCGGAGAAGTGCACCCGCATGAAGAACAGCCCCGTGTCGTGGTCGCCGAACTGCTGGCTGTCCTCGATGTTGCACCCCGTCATGAAGAGGTAGCTGGACACGGCGTGCACGATGCCGGTCCTGTCGGGACACGACAGGGTGAGGATGTACTGCTGCGGCTGCGACTCGTCGGCGGCGTTCACCGGATACCTCCGAGGATGCCCCGGTCTTCAGGCCGGGGAGGAATCGGACCTTCTGCGGAGCAGGGCGTAGCCAGGGTCGCACAAAGTCGCCCCGCCGTTCCAAGGCGTCCGCCGGCCGGGCGCGCCGGGTGTCGCCGCGGATGGACGCCATGCCCGCGCGGCGGCGCGGACGACGGCCGGTACGGTGGCGCGGACGACGGCCGGTACGGTGGCGCGGACGACGGCCGGTACGGCGGCGTGGACGACGGCCGGTACGGCGGCGTGGACGACGGCCGGTACGGCGGCGTGGACGACGGCCGGTACGGCGGCGTGGACGACGGCCGGTACGGCGGCGCGGACGACGGCCGGTACGGTGGCGCGGACGACGGCCGGTACAGCGGCGCGGAAGCGGCGGTGGCTCAGGCCGTGCGTGTGTAGATCTTGAGGATCTCCAGTGAGCGCGGAGGCGTGTCCGGGTCCTCGCCGTCCCCGTCCGCCAGCCGCACGTGCGCCTCGCGGGCGGCCCGCACGGCCTCCGGCCACGCGTGGTGCTCCAGGTACGCGGAGACAGGAGCGTCCGCGCCCACCTGGTGGAGTATCTTCAGCACCCGCAGCACGGCAACGTCGACCAGAGCCGCCTCCTGCGAGTCCCGGAAGACGGTGCCCACGTACTTCTCCGCGGACCAGTTGTCCAGCCAGGTGTCCTCCACCAGGCGGTAGACGGCGTCGGTCACGTCCCCGTAGCCCGGTTGCCCCGCGAGCCAGACCTCACGCTGGAACACCGGGTCGCTGATCATGTGCAGCGCGGAGCGCACGTTCGCGCGCCAGCGCCACCAGGGCATGTCGTTGAGCGGCATGCCCCCCATCGTGGAGGAGCGGGTGCCGCGGCGGGAAGACTTCTCCGTACTCTGCACAGTGCACGATCGTACGTGCTCACGGTTCCACACACTCTGTTCACCCGATGGTGACGCCGTGTTCCCGGGCGTTCGCCCTGGTGTTGTGGTCAGCCCGGAATCTTCCCATTCCATGAGTGATTGCCGTACGCGCAGAGCCGTTCCGTTCGTGTCCGCGATGGCCGGCGTCGCGCTGCTGGCGGGATGCGGCACGCTTTCCGGAGGGGCGAGCGGGACCACCGGCCCGATCGTCGTCATGACCTGGGCGCCGCAGAACACCGACGCGACCAACATGCCCGGCATGCCGGCCATGGCCAAGACCTTCGCCAAGTACGTCAACGGCCGCGGCGGCATCGCCGGCCGGGAGCTCAAGGTCGTCACCTGCAACGACCACAACAACGCGCTCGGCGCCGCGGACTGCGCCCAGCGGGCCGCCGACGCGGGTGCGGTCGCCGTCGTCGGCTCCTACAGCCAGTACGGCGCCGCCTTCACCGCCACGCTGGAAGCCGAGGGCATCCCGTATGTCGGCGGTTACGGCATCACCGAGGACGAGTTCCAGAGTCCGCTCTCCTACCCGGTCAACGGCGGGCTGCCCGCGCTGATGGCCGGGGCCGGCCGTCAACTGGCGGGCAGGTGCGGAAAGGTGAGCCTCGTACGCCCCGACACCGCCGCGGGCGACCTCTACGCGCGCTTCCTCGACGCGGGCCTGCACGCCGCGGGCAGCACCGGCGCCACCGACCTGCGCGCCGCCGAGGACGCCACCGACTACAACGCGATCGCCCGGCGGGCGATCGGCGGCAACAAGCCCGGCGACTGCGTGAGCGCCGCGCTCGGCGACAAGACCGGCACCTTCTTCGACGCCTTCCGGCGCACTGCCACCACCGACCCGGTCACCGGCGTGGAGGCCGGCCCCAAGGCGCGGATCGCCTCGGTCCTCGGCAGCGTGCAGCAGTCGACCCTCGACAGCACCGGAGGCGGCGACAGCCCGCTGGAGGGCGCCTACATCACCGGCTGGTACCCGCCGGCGTCGGACCCGGGCTGGGAGCCGATGCGGAACACGATCAAGAAGTACGCCTTCGGCGACAACGACGTCGACCCGAACGATCCGGGTGCGCAGACCACATGGATCGCCTACACCGCGCTCACCGAGGTCGTCGAGGGGATGGGCAGGGACCAGCCGGTCACGGCTGCGACGCTGAAGCGGGCGCTGGACGCGGCGCACGACGTCTCCACCGGCGGCCTCACGCCGCCGCTCGGCTGGCGGGAGCAGGACGCGGCCTCCATCATCGAGCAGCCGCGCCTGGTCAACGGCCGGGTCACCTTCCAGAAGGTCGAGAAGGGCCGGCTGGTCGCCGCGCAGAAGGGCTTCGTGGACGTGACGGAAACCCTGGAGAACGCCCCGGGCTGACGGGCCGAGGCCCGTCCGGCCGTTGGCCGGGGGGAGCGCGGCCACGCGACCGGGGCGCCGGAACACCCGGCCGCCGTGGCCGGGGCGACAGGGTCCGCCGGGGCGGCGCCGTCGGTCGCGGCCGGCGGCGCCCCGGTGCCCGCGCGGACTCGCCTCAGAGCTGACTGCCCTGGTGCTGCGTCAGTCCGTACTTCTTCGCGATGCGGTTCCACAGTGTCGCCGCGCTCGTCTTGGCCTGCGAGGCCGTGCCGCTCTGGGTGTTGCCGGCCCTGTACTCGTCGGTCGTACGGGCGTGTCCGTGCCGGCACAGCTTCTTGTCGCCCTTGAGCTGGTCGGCCCAGGCCGCGTAGTGGTCGTCGGCGGCCGCGGAGGCCCTCCACGCCTTGTTGAGGGCGTCGGTCAGCGCCTGGTGGTCGGGCAGGTCGTCCACCGGCAGCGCTTTCAGGCGCGCCATCAGGTCGTTGCGCTGCTGGGCGGCGCTCCGCAGGTCGGCGGCCGCCCCGTCCAGGTCGTGGCAGCTCTTGATGTTGTCGACCGCCCTGATCACCGAGGTGCGGCTGCCGCCGCTCGTCTTGAGCAGGGCCTCCAGCCCCTTGGCCTGCTTCTCCGCCGCGTCCTCGCCGCCCCCGGAGGATCCCGGGGCCTTGGCGCTGGACGAGGGCGCCGGGGACTGGTCCGCGGCCTGGCCGTCCCCGTCCCCGCCGCTCATCAGGGCCCCCGCGAGGAGACCGGCGACGGCGCAGCCGCCGACGACCATGCCGATCAGCGCGGCCGGGGTGAGCCTGCGGCGGGGGGCCGGGGCCGGCTCGTCGTAGGCGTAGGGCTGCTGCGGTGTGTAGGCGGGCTGTCCGTAAGCGGGCTGTGCGTAGGCGGGCTGCGTGTAGTCCGCGGGCGCGGCGGGGGCCGGCTGCTGCGCGGGCGGGCCCTCCTGGCGGTACAGGTGCCCGAAGTCGTCGTGGGGCTGCTGCGCCGTGGGCCCCCCGTCAAGGCCCTGATGGTGACGGCCGTGGGTGGTGCCGTTCGGGTAGCCGTGTCCAAAGGCCTGCGTCGGCGCCTGCGCGTCCTCCACACGGGGCAGGTGCGCGGTGGCGCCGGCGTCGGCCGGGGCGCCGGGAGGTGGGCCGTACGTGGCGGCCGCGGGTGCCGGATACGGCGGCAGGACCTGCGTGGCGTCCGCCGCCGGGCCGGGCCGGAACAGGGGCGAGGGGGTCGGTGCGTGCGGCGGCATGGGCGGCTGCCCCTGCGGGTACGGCGGGAAGAGCTGTGTCGCGTCGGAGTCCGGGAGCGACTGCTGCGGGGGGGCGTACGTCTGGGGCTGCTCGCCCCAGGGCTGCCCGGCCGCGGGGCCGGCACCCCACGCCGCGGTCGCTCCCGGGCCGGGTATGCCCCCGTCCGCGGGCAGCACCACGCCCTCGTGCACCTCCGGATACGCCTCGTCACCGCGTCCGCCGTGCATCACCGGTACCTCTGCCTTCACCGTCGCTACGGAATCGTCGGCTCACGCTACCGGGTCCGCTTCGGGGGGCACCACGCCGCGGTCGGCCCGGCGGGGGCCGCGTGGTCGTCCCCTCGCAGGACAGGGTTCCCCTACTCCGACGTGATGTCGGTCCTGTAACGATTCGGTGGGCGGGGGTGGGCGTTGCCCCCGTCCCGTGCCGTCAGGCCGCCGGCCGCTCCTCCTCCAGCCTGGCGCCGAACTCCCGGACGGCGCTCTCCGCCGCGTACGGCTGCAGGCCCAGGCGCAGGTCGTCGAGGTACTCCGCGCCGCGGTCGGTGCGGAGCGTGGCGAGCAGTTCGACGGCCTGGCCGCCGGTGTGGCACGCCTGCTCCACCTCCCGCTGCCGGACCTGGACCTGGGCGAGCAGCAGCAGGCCGATCGCCCGCCGGCGGGCCTTCTCCGCGGGGTGCCCGGCCAGTGCCTCCTCGGCGCGGCGGACCGCCTGCGGCGCCTGGCCGAGGTCGCGGTGGCAGTGGGCGAGTTCGTCGGCGAGGTAGGCGGGGCCGAAATGCCGGATCCAGTCGGGGTCGTCGTCCGGCTCGGCGCGCTCCAGCGCCGCGACGGCCTGTCCCGCGACGGCCCCGCACGCCCGCGCGTCGCCCATCAGCGCGTGGCCGCGGGCCTCCGCCGCGTAGAACATGGCCTGTGTGGTGGCGGTCACCTGACCGCGGGCGCCCTCCTGGGCGGCGCGGGCCAGTTGGGCGATCTCGCGGGGGTTGCCGAGCTGCGCGGCGAGGTGGCTCATCCCCGCCGCCAGGACGTAGCCCCCGTACGCGCGGTCGCCCGCCGCCTGGGCCAGCCGCAGCGCCTGGATGTAGTAGCGCTGCGCCAGCCCGGGCTGGCCGGTGTCGACGGCCATGTAGCCCGCGAGTTCGGTCAGCCGGGCCACGGCGGAGAAGAGCTGACGCCCCGTCGCCTCACGGTAGGAGCCGCCGAGCAGCCCCGCGACCACGCTGTTGAGGTAGTGCACGACCACGGGGCGCACATGGCCGCTGCCGAAGCGGTGGTCGAGTTCGTTCAGCGCCCGGGTGGTGGCCCGTACCGCCTCGACGTCGGACAGTCCGACGTGCTGCCCGCCGGCTCGTGCGACCTGTGCGTCGGCCCGGGTGATCAGCCAGTCGCGGCTGGGCTCGACCAGGGCCGAGGCCGCCACGCTGGAGCCGGTGAGGAAGTCCCGGCGGCCGACGTCGCTCCGCCACAACTCGCAGACCTGCTCGATCGCGCCCAGCACGGTCGGCGCGAAGTGCAGGCCGATGCCGGTGGCCAGGTTCTTGCCGTTGGCCATGCCGATCTCGTCGATGGTGACGGCGCGGCCGAGTTTGCGGCCGATCGCCTCGGCGATGATCGACGGGGCCCGGCCACGCGGTTGCTGGCCGCGTAGCCAGCGGGCCACGGAGGTCTTGTCGTAACGCAGGTCGAGGCCGTGCTCCGCGCCGCACATGTTGACCCGGCGGGCCAATCCGGCGTTGGAGCAGCCTGCCTCCTGGATCAGTGCCTGCAGCCGTTCGTTCGGCTGGCGGGCGACGAGCGGTCGTGCGGCCATGGGCTCCCCCTCACAGCTGCCGCTTACGGGACCGGAAGATCCCTTTTCAGAAGGTCCCTTCCCGGTACGCGCCACGCAAATGCCCCGCAAAGGACATAATTTACGGCGGGTACACACCCAGGGGTGACTACCCGCCATCCGGACGTCCCCCACTGCGCGCCCCCGCTCGTGCTCCGGTGCGCCCGCCATGAGCCGCGCAGCCGGGACGCCGGTGCCCGTAACCCGCGCTGGGCAGCACAGTTGTGAAGGTCGTGGAAGACACCGTGCAACACACCGTCCCGGCCCCGCGGCGGATCGCAGCCCAACTCCCGGACGCCGCCGTCGGGTATGCGGAGGAGCGGCACTGGGATGTGCTGCCCGGTGCCTGGCTCGTCGAGGACGCCGCCCCGGCCGGCGGCGGCCCGCGCACCTGGCACTGCTCCTGTGGCCACACCGCCTGCCCGCTGCCCGGGGGGCACCCGGCGGGGCCGGACTGGGCGGGCGAGGCGAGCGGGAGTGCCGCCGCGGTGCGCAGGATGTGGCTGCGGCAGCCCCACGCGTCGATCCTGCTTCCCACCGGGCGTACCTTCGACGCGATCGACGTCCCGGAGGACGCCGGCTGCCTCGCGCTGGCCCGCATGGAGCGGATGGAACTGCCGCTCGGCCCGGTTCTCGGGACCCCGACCCGCCGGATGGTCTTCTTCGTGCTGCCCGGAGCCGCCACCAAGGCGCCGGACGTGCTGCGCCGGCTCGGCTGGGCGCCCGCCTCGCTCGACCTGGTGGTGCGCGGCGACGGCGACTGGGTCCCGGCACCGCCGACGCGGCTCGGCGCGGGCGGTGTCGTCCAGTGGGTGCGCCGGCCGACGGCCCTCAACCGGTGGCTGCCGGACACCGAGGAGCTGATCTCCCCCCTCGCCTATGCCTGTGGCCGCGGGCGCTGACCGCCGGGATCGGCGTCCGCCCCGACGCAACGACCAGGGCCAGGGAGCCACTTCGAGGGCCGGGCCCCGACCCGGCCGCGCCCCTTCGGCATAGGGTGGGCGGATGCCGAACGCATCCGTCGCACCCGCCGTGCGCGTTTCAGGGCTGTGGAAACGCTTCGGGCAGCAGGTCGCCGTCGCCGGCATCGACCTGACACTGCCCGCCGGCCGTTTCGTGGGACTCGTGGGGCCGAACGGGGCGGGGAAGACCACGACCCTGTCGATGGTGACCGGGCTGCTGCGGCCCGACGAGGGCCTCATCGAGGTCGGCGGCGCGGACGTGTGGCGCGACCCGGTCGCGGTGAAGTCCCGCATCGGCGTCCTGCCGGAGGGGCTGCGGCTGTTCGAACGGCTCACCGGCCGCGAACTGCTGGCGTACACCGGGCGGTTGCGCGGCATCCCCGGTGCGGAGACCGACCGGCGCGCCGCCCAACTGCTCGACGTCCTCGACCTGGCCGGTGCCGCGGGCAAACTCGTCGTGGACTACTCGACGGGCATGCGCAAGAAGATCGGCCTGGCCGCGGCCCTGCTCCACAACCCCGAGGTGCTCTTCCTCGACGAGCCCTTCGAGGGCGTCGACCCCGTCTCCGCCCAGGTGATCCGCAAGGTGCTGGAGCGCTACACCGGGTCAGGGGCGACGGTGGTCTTCTCCTCGCACGTGATGGAGCTGGTGGAGAGCCTGTGTGACTGGGTGGCGGTGATGGCCGCCGGCCGGATCGTGGCCCAGGGCCCGCTCGCCGAGGTGCGGGGGCAGGCGCCGACGCTGCAGGACGCCTTCCTGAGCCTGGTCGGTGCCCGTGACCTCGGGCCGGGACAGGACCTGGACTGGCTCGGCGGAGCGAACGCTCCGGCGACACGGAGCGCCAGCCACGGCGCGGCGGGCGCGGGGCACGGCGAGGCGGGCACGGACGGCGGGGACGGACCGGCCGCGGCGGGCCGGTCGTGACGGGCACCTTCGTACGGCTCAAGCTGTCGGTCCTCCGCAACGGGCTGCGCCAGTCCACCGGCCGCACGGTCGGCTGGATCTTCGGCACCCTGGCATCCCTGCTGTTGGCGCTGGGCATGGTCGTGGGGCTCGTCCTCCTGCGCGGGAACCAGTACGCGCCCTCGGTGGCCATCGGCGTCGGGGTGGTGCTCGGGGTCGGCTGGGCCGTCATGCCGCTGTTCGTCTTCGGCGGTGACGACACCCTCGACCCGACCCGCCTGTCCATGTTGCCGCTGCGGGCGTGGCCGCTGGTTCGCGGCCTCCTGGTGTCCTCGCTGGTCGGCGTCGGGCCGCTGGTGACGCTTCTGGCGGTGGCCGGCGCGGCGGTGGCCGTCACGGCGGATGCCGGCTCGGTGGTGGCCGCGGTGCTCGCGGTGCCGCTCACCGTGCTGCTGTGCGTGGCCCTTTCGCGGGCAGTCGCCGCGGCCAACACCCGGCTTCTGACCAGCCGCAGGGGGCGCGATCTGGCGGTACTGAGCGGCGTGCTGATCGCGGTGGGCGGCCAGTTGGTCAACCTGGGTGTCAACGCGCTCGCCTCGGAGCGCGGATTGGAGCGGTTCAGCGCCTTCACCGTCGCGCTGCGCTGGGTGCCGTCGGCGTCGGCGCTGGACGCCGTGCGGTCGGCGGCGAAGGGTTCGTACGGGTTGGCAGTAGCTGAGATCGCCTGGACCGGCGCCGTGCTGGGCCTGGTGCTCGTGTGGTGGCACGCCAGCCTGGACCGGCTGATGACCCGTCCGGACTCCTCCACGCTTCAGGCGGGCCCGTCGAGCGTCCGGACGGCCCGGTTCCGGGTGCTCCCCGAGGGGCGTACCGGCACCGTCATGGAGCGCCAGTTCCGCTACGGCTGGCGCGATCCGCGGACCAAGGCCGCCTGGGCCACCGCGCTGGCCGTGGGGCTGCTGCTGCCACTGGTCGCGGCGGTCCAGCACGGCAGCGTCTACACCGCCTGCTGGGCGGCCGGACTGCTCGGGCTGCAGATGTACAACCAGTTCGGCATGGACGGCTCCGCCTTCTGGACGGTGGCCGCGACCATCTCCTCCCGCGCGGACGCGTACGCCGAACTGCGCGGGAGGGCCCTGGCGATCGCGGTGCTGGGCGTCCCGTACGTGGCCGTCGTCACCGTCGGCGCGGCCCTGACGCTGGGGCGGGCCGACGCGCTGGCCGAGACGCTCGGGCTCTCCTTCGCGCTGCTGGGGGCGCTGGTCGCCACCGGTGCCTGGGCGAGCGTGCGCTTCCCGTACTCCATGCCGCAGGAGAACCGCTTCGGCAGCGCCGCCGCGCCGGGCCAGACGAGCCTGGCGTGGCTCAGCCTGGTCGGAGGCGCGCTGACAGGCGCGGTGATCACTCTTCCCGTGCTCGGCCTGCTGGTCTGGCTCCACGTCTCCGGTCGGCACGGCGCGCTGTGGCTCGTCCTGCCGCTGGGCTGCCTCTACGGGGCCGCGTTCGCGGTGGTGGGGGTCCGCACGGCGGCGCCCCGCCTGCTGGGCCGCCTGCCGGAGGTGCTGACGGCGGTGAGCAAGGGGTAGCCGCCGCCCGGCGGGTTCCCGCGCGCCCCCGGGGCGGGCAGCCGGGAAGCGCCCGGCTGCGGCGTGTGCCGGAAGCCCTCCGGCCTTCGGCCGGGGTGCCTTCGCGCATCGTCCGAGCAGGTGATTGCGCGGTGCGCCGCTGCGCTGTGCGGCGCACCGCGCCCGGGGGCCTGCCGGCAAGGCGTGGGGGAGCCGTCGGCCCCGGCGACGGGCGGCCGCCGCTCATGTGGCGACGCGGCTGGGCTGTGTCGTCAGCTGCCCGGCTGTCCCGCGACGCTCCCTCCTGCCTTCGGCCGGGGGTGCCTTCGCGCATCGTCCGAGCAGGTGATTGCGCGGTGCGCCGCTGCGCTGTGCGGCGCACCGCGCCCGGGGGAACCGCGGAGCCCGCCCTCCGGGCGGCCGCCGCTCATGTGGCGACGCGGCCTAGAGGCGTGACAACGATGCCGTGGCGTGCAGGACGTCCCGGATCGCCGCGCCGTCCCCCTCCCGCCCGGCGGCGATGCGGCGGGGGGAGACGTGGCCCGCCGCCAGCCGGCAGAAGTCGAGCTGGTCGACGGCGATCTCGGCGACCACCGTCTCCGGCGTGCCGATCGCGCCGGGCGAGTCCAGGCAGATGTACCAGTGGCCGCCGCCGGGGCCCTCGACGTGGAGGTCGAGGGTGCGGCCGGGGGCCCCGGCCCGCACGAGACGGGCGGGGGACTCGGCCAGCCCCGCCCGGCGCAGGGCGGCCAGGGCGGTGGGCAGCATCCGGGCCGCGAGGTCGATCATGCGGTGCAGGTGCGGCGCCGCCGGCGGCCCGTACTCGGGGTAGTCCAGGGCCTGTGCGATGTCCTCGGCGTGGATCCAGCACTCGAAGGCGCGGTCGATCAGGGCGTCCCGCATCGGTACGACGGCGTCGGCGAAGTCCACCGGCAGCCCGCCGGTCGCGGAGCCGGCGAAGGACAGCGTCCGCACGATGTCCCGCGTCTGGGTGCGCCACTTGTCGCGGACGAAGGCGTGCGTGTGGCGGCGGCAGCGCTTCCCGGCGAGTTCGGTGCGTTCCAGGCGCGTACGGGGCGCCCCGGGGCCCAGCGGGTCGTCGAGGCCGAGGGCGGTGGCCACGACGCCGTCCACCGAGCCGAGGTGGGCCAGGACGCCGCAGAGCGTCAGTTCGCGCGTCCCGCCGGCCCAGACGAGCCGGACGGGCATGTCCCATTCGGGCTCGCCGAGGTCGGCCAGGAGCGCGTCCAGGCGGGCACTCTCGGCGTCGTACGGAGCGGCCCACTCGGGTACCGGGATGCGGGCCGGGCGGCGGCCCAGGCAGCCCTCCAGGACGCGGGCCCGCAGCAGCGGGTCGAGGTCGAGGGACTCCTCCTGGTGCAGCAGCCCCACCGCGCGGCGCAGTCGCACGGCCTCCTCGGCGCACGGCGCGCACTCGGTGAGGTGGACCTCGACGGCGCCCGCCTCGTCGCGGTCGCAGGCCGACAGCGCCCACGCGCCCAGCAGGGAGCGCAGCACACGGTGGTCGTACGCCCGGGGCGCGGGCCGCACGGGCGCTGCCTCTGCCGCGGCGGCGGGAGCGTCGGGCGCGGGCCGCACGGGCGCGGCCTTCGGCAGCGGGCCGTCCTCGGCGGCGGCGCGCGGCAGCGGCACCCGGGGCATGTTGGTCCCGGGCGGGGGAGTCTCGCCGGGCCCGGCAGGTCCGTTCACAGGAACCTTCCCGGGTGCGAGGAGTCGTGCACGGCGGTGGACAGCAGTTGGAGCCCCAGCCGCAGGCGGCGGCGCGCCTCGTCCTCGGTGACCCCGAGGTCGGCGGCCGCCTCCCGGTAGTCCATGCGGCGGCGGTAGGCCAGGTCGAGGGCCCGGCGCAGGGGTTCGGGCATCGAGGTCACGATGTAGTCGGCGCGGGCGGCCGCCGAGGCCGCACGGACCCGGGCCTCGACCTGCTCGGGCGTACCGGCCCCGCATTTCGCCGACTGGCGCAGCCGGTGGACGGCCTGTCGCTGGGTGAGGCCGGCCATCCAGGAGCGCAACGAACCCTGCTTGGGGTCGTAGGCGTCCGGGTTCTCCCAGACGTAGCCGAAGACCTCGCGCGTGATCTGGGCGGCGGCCTCCTCGTCGTCCATGACGCGGTGGGCGAGGGTGTGGACGAGCGAGGCATAGCGGTCGTACAGCTCTCCGAGTGCGGCCTCCTCGCCGCGCGCGAGCCGCTGCTGCATCGTGCGGTCCCAGCGGGGTGGTGCTGATGCCGCCATGGCGTCTCCCCTGTGTCGCCGTCCTGTCGCCGTCGCCCGACCGCGGTCGCGCCGCCTCGGATCGAATGTATCCGTCGATCGCTGCCACGCATGGCGCCTTGCGGCAAGCTTCTGCCGCAACTGACCGATCCTGGCGATGTGTTACCCGGGTGTGACCGGAAGGTTGCGGGGAAGCGGCTCGTGCGGGGCATAGGGTCTTTACGACCGCTGCCGGGAGAAGGGCCAGACAGTGGCATTGCAGGTGGTGCAGGGGGAGCGGCACGGCTGGATGGTCCTGATCGTCTCGGGAGAGATGGATCTCGTGACCGCGCCGGTGGTGCGCCAGTACGTGCACGACGCGGTGGCGGACGGTCGGCGCAGCGTGGTGCTGGACCTGTCCGGGGTCCACTTCTGCGACTCCAGCGGTGTGGGCGTGCTGATCGCCGCCCGGCGGCTGATGCGGTCCTGCGCCGGGCAACTGCGGCTGATCCTCCCGCGCAACAGTCCCTCCGACGGCGTCGCGCACGTCAACCGGGTGCTGGCCGCGCTCGGCGTACGCCGCCTCTTCGAGGTCTTCGCCGATCTGGAGGCCGCCACCGACGACGCGGCCCGGCCGCTGTCGGCCTGAGGCGCGACACTGCCCGGCCGTTGTCGGCCTGACGCCCCACAGCGGCCGGCCGGTGCGCCCGCAGATCCGACCGTGCCGCTGCGCGGCGGGCGGGCCCGCCCGCCGCGCGTGTGAGCACTCTCACAAGCGGTGTCCGCTTCATCCATGAGGCGCCCACGGAGGGCGAATTGCCCGATGCCGGGCGAAATCCATGCCGGACGTCCCTTTCGTCGACCCGCCACTCGGGTTACCTTCGTGCGCAGAACACGTGTCCAAGGTTCTGTCCGGCGGGTGGGGGCGTTCGTACGGAGGTCTCCACTGCCCATGCTCGATCTCGCGGGTGCATGGGACCACCTCTCGTGGTCCCTTCGTCATGTGCACTGGTACGGAGCGACCGTCGGTGCGCTCCTCGCCGTCAAGCTGCTGCTCTCCATCCGCCGACGCCGCCGTCCTGGGCCCGCCTTCGGCAAGCCGGCGACCCGGCTGCGCGTCCACGGCGTCATCACGGTCTACAACGAGGCCCCGGCGATGCTGCGCGGCTGCCTGGAGTCGGTCCTCGCGCAGACCCTGCTGCCGCACTCCCTCACCGTGGTCGACGACTGCTCCGCGGACCACTCGGCGCGAGCCCTGACCGAGGAGCTGCGGCCGCGGTTCGAGCGCGCCGGAGTCCGCCTCGACTTCGTCCGGTTCCCCGACAACCGCGGCAAGCGCCACGGCCTCGCCGCGGGCTTCGGGCGCGAGCCGCTCGCGGACGTCTACCTGTGCGTCGACTCCGACACGCTGCTCGACCGGCACGCCGTCGCCGAACTCGCCCGGCCCTTCGCCAAACGCCGCGTCCAGTGCGTCACCGGGCTGGTGCTCGCCCACAACCGCGGCACCAACCTCCTGACGCGACTGATCGACATGCGGTACGTCAACGCGTTCCTCGGCGAGCGGGTCGCCTACTCCCGCCTCGGCTCGGTGCTCTGCGCCTGCGGGTCGTTGGCCATGTACCGCGGGTGGGTCGTCCGCAAGTACCTCGACGACTTCCTCGACCAGCGGTTCCTGGGCCGCCCCGCGACCTTCGGCGACGACCGGCGCCTGACGTACTACTGCCTCACCGAGGGACTCTCCCTGATCCAGCCGTCGGGCGTCGGCTACACCGACGTGCCCGAGCGCCTCGGCCACTACGTGCGCCAGCAGGTCCGCTGGGGGAAGTCGTTCATACGCGAGGGCTCCCTGCTGTTCGCCACGTTCCGGCTGCACCGCGTGTACTGGTGGCTGAACCTCGTCGAACTGGTCACATGGGTCGCCTTCACCGCGGGGCTGCTCGCGGCGCTGGTGGCGGTGCTGACGCACCCGCGGGGCTGGACGCTGCTGGCCGGCTACCTCGCCTACATGTGCGTCATGGCCTGGGTGCGCTCCGTCCACTACCTGCGCGGCGCCGCGCAGGTGAGGGTCGCCGACCGGGCGCTGACCTTCCTCGCCGCCCCGCTGTACGCCCTGCTCAACATCGGCCTGCTGCTGCCGCTGAGGCTGTGGTCCCTGGCGACGCTCCGGCGCACCACCTGGGGGACGAGGGCCCGGATCGAGGTCGGCGGCGCCCAGGACGACATCGCCTTCCCGCCCGCCCCGCTGCCGCTCCTGCCGCGCCGGCGCGAGGGGACCGCGGGCGGCCACGGGGACCCGTGGGACGACTCCGGGCCAACCGGGACCGCGCGTCCGGCCCTCGGACCCGTGGGCCCTGTCGGCCCCCTGCGCGAAGCCGCCCCTTAGGCGGCGCGTCCGTTCCGCCGCGGTCCGACCGCGTTCCGGGAACCGCACGGCATGCCCTGGGCATCGCCCTTCCACCGCGCCAGGAACTCTTGTGGGTTCTGCCCGCCCCTTCGGCCGTTCCTCCGTCCGCCGCTCCGCCCGGCCTTCCGCCCGGCCTTCCGCCCGGCCCGAGCACCCCGCGCCCTCCCGACGCGGCGGACGGCGCCGCTCCCTCGGATGGGCCGCGGGCTGCCTGCTGCTCGTGGCCGCCGTCGGCGCGGGCGTCACGGCGCTGCACCCCCTCCTGCGCCAGGCGCACAGGCCGCCCGCGGAGCTCACCGTCCGCTACAAGGCGGGGACGCCCGCGTCCGCGGCCACGGCCCGGCCGTGGCTGGAGGTCGTCAACACCTCCGACCACCGGGTGCGCCTGGCCGACGTGGCGGTGCGGTACTACTTCACGCAGGACGGCGGTTCCCCGTACGCTTTCAACTGCGTCCGGGCCGCGGTCGGCTGCTCGAACGTCGACGGGCGCACCGTCGCTCTGGACCGTCCGACGCCGACCGCCGACCACTACCTCGAGATCACCTTCACCAAGGGCGCGGGGGCCCTGGCCCCCGGCGCCAAGAGCGGGGCCGTCGGGGTCCAGCTGTACCGCCCCGGCGGGAAGGTGGACCAGCGCGACGACCGGTCGTTCAGCCCCGGCCACGACACCTTCAGGGCGTCGGATCTGGTGACCGGCTACCTGGACGGCCGGCACGTCTGGGGCGACGGGCCCGGCGGTGGCGCCGGGACCTCCCCGCCGGGCTCCGCCGTCGCAGCGGCCCGGCCCGCGCCGCCTCCAGGGGTCTTCTTCGACGACTTCCGCTACAGCGGCCCGGGCGACCCGGCGCTGCGCGCCCACGGCTGGCTGGTGCGCACCGGCGCAGGAGGCCCCGGCGTCCACGACACGTGGTCGGCGGCGGGTGTCGGCTTCCCCGCGGAGAAGGAAGCCCTCGGCGGCCAGGTCCTGCGGTTGCGCGCCGCCACCGACGGGACGCGGCGCGGCACCACCCAGGCCGAGGTGCACACCACCGGCACGAGGTTCCTGACCGGGACCTACGCGGCCCGGATCCACTTCACGGACGAACCGGCCGCCGGCCGCAACGGCGACCACGTCAACGAGACCTTCTACGTGATCTCGCCCCGCCGGCACGCCGAGTACAGCGAACTCGACAACGAGTACCAGCCGAACGGGGGCTGGGGCGCCCCCGGCCCGCGGCTCGACACGACGACCTGGCGCAGCGCCCGGGACGGGGACCGGATCACCCGGGCCACCGCCGCCGGCCTCGAGGGCTGGCACACACTCGTGACCACCGCGGCGCACGGCGTCGTGACCTACAGCCTCGACGGGCACGAGCTGTTCCGCACCACGGGCAGGTACTACCCGACGCGGGACATGTCCGTGAACTTCAACGCCTGGTTCGTGGACCTGCCGTTCGCCGGGAAGCGCACCTGGGACATGGAGGTCGACTGGTTCTACCACGACGCCGGGAAGGCCCGGTCGCTGACGGAGGTCGAGAAGGCGGTGGCCGGCCTGGCCGCGGACGGCACCGGCTACGTGAACACGGTCCGTGAGCCCTGAGCGGGCACGGCGGCGAGGCCGGCCCGGGTCAGGAGTCGGATGGGGCGGGGCCCAGCGTGGTGGTGCCGATCGCCGCCCGGTGCCCCAGGCCCGTCCGGTAGGCGTCCAACGCGGCCTCCACCCGTCCGGAACGGCGCAGCAGGTCACCCAGCAGCCGGCAGATGTCCGCCAGGTCCCCGGCGGCTCCCGCGCGTTCCAGCAGCGCCAGGGCGGACACGAAGTGCTCCTCCGCGGCCTCCGGGTCGCCGCGTTCCTCCGCCAGCAGCCCGAGCAGCCGGTGCGCGCCGCCGGCGTGGACGGCGCCGCGCCACGGGCCCAGCTCGTCCAGCAGGCGGGTCAGCAGATCCTCGGCCTCGGCGGGCTTGCCGCGTCGCCGCAACACGTCCGCCAGCTCCACCTCGACCTGCACGGTGAACAACACGGACCGGCCGGCCGACAGCATGTCGCGGGCGGTGCGCAACTCGCGCTCCGCCTGCTCCAGGTCACCGTCCTGGGAGTGGACGTAGCCGCGCATCCAGTGGCAGTGGGCCAGCTCCGTGGGCAGTTCCAGGCGCTGGTAGAGATCCTGGGCCTTCGCCAGCGACGCCTCGGCCTCATCGGTGCGCCCAGCGACGATGAGGGTGCGGGCGATACTGCGGTGCATCTGGGCGACCAGGGCCGGATCCCCCGCCGTCGGCGCGAGGTTGAGCGCCTGCTCGGCGGCGTGTGCGGCGCGGGCGTAGGCGCCCAGGTCGGTGTACGGGCCGATGGCGGCGATGTACAGCAGCAGCAGGGCGTCGGGATCGGGCCGGGCGCCGTCCGGCAGGGCCCGCCGTTCCAGCCGGTTGATGCCCTCCTCGAGCAGGTGGGAGGCGTAGCGCACCTCGCCCGCCAGCAGGTGGGAGACGGCCCGGCCGCGCAACGCCGCGGCGTGCCGGACGTCGGGTGCCGCGGGGTCCGCGGCGATCAGCCGCTCCGCGGCCTCGAAGTGGAGCCGGGCCTGGGCGAGTTCGCCTGCGTCGAGCGCGGCGTCGCCCCGCCGGAGCAACTCGAGGGGGTCCTGCGGGCCGTCCTGCGGGCCGCTTTCCGGAGCTGTGCCGGGACCTTCCTCCAGGCCGTCCCGCGCCCCGTCCTGGCCGTCCTGTGTGCCCACCGTGACCCTTCCCCTTCTGCGACCCTTGCGGAGGAGGTTACGCGGCTTTGCGTCGGACGTGCCTCACGCTTTTGTAAAGCGCGGCCTGGGCCCGCAGGCGCGAGCCCCCGCACGGGGCCGGTCCCGGGGCGGCGCGTCCACCGGCCCGGCCCGTCGGTCTCCGTTCGGGCGGCCGCGCGCGGGTGCGTCGGCTGCCGGAAGATCTGATCCCTTGCCTGGTAAGTCTGTTATGTCTGATTCATCACAGATAAGGGTTCTGTAGGCGTCGATACCGGGTTGTGGCCGAGGTGTGACTTGTCGCGCCCTCGAGCGGCAGCCCGCCTCGGGTACGCTCCATCGGGTGCGTGTGGTGGTGAAACGCGACGGTTGCGGCGGTAACGGGGCCTCGGTGCCCGGTGAACCGCCTGTGCCGGGCTGTTCGCGTTCGCCCCGTATTGAGCCCCGGGCAGTATGCAGCACTCGCACCCCCTTGCGCTGGAATATGCCTGAAGCGCTTGTTGCGGTGACTGCGGCTCAATCAAGCTGGGTCACGAAGAGGTCGCGTACGGTGACCCTGCCGAGGCGCGAGGCGATGTGTCCGCCGGTTCGGATGGTGTGAGCGGTGCAGGTTCTCCAGGTTCAACTTGAGGTCGGCCCCGACCCCGCTGAGGTGGGCCGGGCCCGCCGGTGGGCCCGCTCGCGTATCGCCGGCTCCGGCATAGGAGCGGACGAACCGGTCGCCGAGACGCTGATCCTGCTCATCTCCGAACTCGTCACCAACGCCGTCGTGCACACCGGCTGTCCCGCCGTGCTGCGGATGCTCTTCCGTTCCTCCGGTGCCGCGCAGAGCGGCGAGCAGGAGACCGTGCGCGTCGAGGTGGCCGACACCAGCGACGCCCCGCCCCGCCCGCGGCACGCCGACAACGACGAGACCGGCGGCCGGGGACTGGAACTCGTGGACGGCCTCGCTGACCGCTGGGGCTGGCAGCGCGAGGGCGCCGGCAAGCAGATCTGGTGCGAGATCGACCGCGGTGTGCGCCCGGGCATCCTCCCCGTGCAGTCCGTGGGTGGCCTGATCCGCCGCCCCGCCTTCTGACCCCCCGCGCCGAGCACGAGGCCGCCGACGGCATCCGGTACGCGGCGCGGCGACCACGACACCGCGCCGTACACCGCGGTCGGGTTAGGCACCGCCCGCGCAGGGCGCCGGTCCTCGCGGACACCTCAGAGCGCCGCCGTCGCCCGGAAGGTGCGGCGGTAGGCACTGGGCGAGACGCCGACGACGGCCTGCAGGTGCTGCCGCATGGAGGCCGCCGTGCCGAACCCGGCCTGCCGGGCCACCTGGTCGACCGGCAGGTCGCTGGACTCCAGCAGGTGCCGGGCGCGCTCGACGCGCTGCTGCGTGAGCCACTGCCCGGGGCTGGTGCCCACCTCCGCGCGGAAGCGCCGGGTGAAGGTGCGCACGCTCATCGCCTCCCGCTCGGCCAGTTCACGCAGTGTCAGCGGCTGGTGGAGCCGTTCCAGCGCCCACGAGCGCGCCGCGGCCGTGCCGGCCCGCAGGGGCTCGGGGACGGGCCGTTGGATGTACTGCGCCTGGCCGCCCTCCCGGTGCGGCGGTACGACGGTGCGGCGCGCACTGGCGTTGGCCACGGCGATGCCGTGGTCGCGGCGTACCAGGTGCAGGCACAGGTCGACGCCCGAACCGACGCCAGCGGAGGTGAGGACGGCGCCGTTGTCGACGTACAGCACGTCCGGCTCGACCCGCACCCGGGGGAAGAGCCGCTGGAAGTGGTCCGTGCTCGACCAGTGCGTGGTGGCGCGCAGACCGTCCAGGTAACCCGCCGCGGCGAGGAAGTACGCGCCGGTGCAGATGGAGACGAGCCGGGTGCCGGGGCGGATGCGGGCGAAGGCGGCGGCCACCTCCTCGGGCAGGCGGCCCTCCGTGTGCGCGACGGAACGCTCGTGGGCGGCGGGGACGATGACGGTGTCGGCCGTCTCCAGTTCCTCGGGGCCGCGGGCGACATGGATCTCGAAGTCGGCCTCGGCGCGCACCGGCCCGGGGCCGTGCGGTGAGCAGGTCACCACCTCGTACAGAGGAGCTCCGTCGCAGTCCCGCGCGCCCCCGAAGATGCGGTGCGGGATGCCCAGTTCGAAGGGGATCACCCCGTGCTGCACGAGGACGGCGACCCGGTGGCGGGCCGGCGTTGCGGGGCCGGGGTTCCGCGAAGGCGTCTCCATGGATGCGGCCATGGCCCGATCCTTGCACAACATGGCCATCCGGCCACTCGATCCGTCGGAAACGGTGCCCGATGCTGATCCGGTGACGCAGACTCCCGAGCTTCCCGCGCAGACCTCGACCGACAGGGTCCCCGACGGTCCCCGGCCGGTCCGCGGCGCCCGCATCCACCGCGCGTGGTGGGTGGCCGCCGCCACCTTCGTCACGCTCATCGGCGCCGCGGGCTTCGCCTCCCTGCCCGGACTCCTCATCGAGCCGCTGAACGGCGAGTTCGGCTGGTCGCGGGGCATGATCGGCCTGGCGGTCTCGACCAACCTCGCGCTCTACGGCGTGACGGCGCCCTTCGCCGCGGCGCTGATGGACCGCTTCGGCATCCGGCGGGTCGTGGCGGCCGCGCTCCTCACCATCGCGACGGGAGCCGGCCTCACCGTCTTCATGACGGCAACCTGGCAGCTCGTGCTGCTCTGGGGCGTGCTCGTCGGACTCGGCAGCGGCTCCATGGCGCTGGCCTTCGCGACCACCGTCACCAACCGCTGGTTCGAGCACCGGCGCGGCCTGGTGACGGGCATCCTGACCGCGGCCGGCGCGGCGGGACAACTGATCTTCCTCCCCTTGCTCTCGGTGATCATCGAGCACGCGGGCTGGCGCGCCGCGGCTCTCACCGTCGCGGGCGCCGCGGTCCTCGTCGCGCCGCTGGTCCACCTGCTGCTGCGGGACCACCCGGCCGACGTGGGCCTGGCCCCGTACGGCGCCGAGGAGTTCGTGCCCAAGCCGCCGCCGGTGACGGGGGCGGCGACGCGGGCGGTCAGGGCGCTGGTCAACGCCGCCCGGGGCGGCCCGTTCTGGCTGTTGGCCGGCACCTTCGCCATCTGCGGCGCGTCGACGAACGGCCTGGTCAAGACGCACTTCGTGCCCGCGGCGCACGACCACGGGATGCCGGTGACGGCCGCCGCGTCCCTGCTCGCCGTGATCGGCGTCTTCGACATCGCGGGCACCATCGGCTCCGGCTGGTTCACCGACCGCTTCAGCCCGCGGCGGCTGCTGGCCACCTACTACGGGTTGCGCGGGCTGTCGCTGATGTTCCTGCCGGTGCTCCTGGGCGACTCCGTGCACCCGCCCATGGTGCTGTTCATCGTCTTCTACGGCCTGGACTGGGTCGCCACCGTGCCGCCCACCATCGCCCTGTGCCGGGAGTTCTACGGCGACGACAGCGCCATCGTCTTCGGCTGGGTGCTCGCCTCCCACCAGGTGGGCGCCGCCCTGGTGGCCTTCCTCGGCGGCGCGGCACGCGACGCCTTCGGCTCCTACAACGTGGTCTGGTACTGCGCCGGAGCGCTGTGCGCGCTGGCGGCGCTCATGTCGCTGGTGATCCGGCGGCGGCCGGCCCCCGCCGCCGGGACGCTGCCCCTCGCGGCGTAGCGGCCTTGGCGGCCCCGGCGGCCCGTACGACCCGCGGCCGGGCCGCGGCAGGAGGGGCCCGCGGTGCGCGGGTCATGGCGTGGGGCGTACCGCGCGCGCCATGGGACGGGGTTCGGGGTGGGTGCCGGCCGGGCGCGCGGTCGATCCGTGGGGCGACGCCGGACGCGCGGCGGCGGTGGCCACGTACTGCGCGGTGGGTGTGGTCGCGGCAACGGTCCACATGGTCGTCCTTCCGTCCCTGGAGTCATCGGTCGGTGCCTACGACGAGCCCTTGTCCCTCTGCGTGCTGCCGCTGGCCCTGATCCCCCTCTGGGCTTTCGCGGTCGCCGCATCCCGCTTGCACGCCCTGCCCGCGACGGTGCTGGGCCTTCGGCTCGCGGCGCGTACCGGGCGCCCCCGCTGGCTCTGTCTGCCGGCGGCCGAGGCCGCGATGGCCGCCGTGCTCGCGGTGCCGGTGGTGTGGGTCGGCGGCCCGTACCTGCTCGTCTGGCTGTGCGTCGCGGGTGCCGGTGCGGCGCCGGTTCTGGTCACCTCGTTCTACGCGGGGCGCCGGGACCCGGAGGGCAGGACCGGGTGGGCGCGGCAGCGGCAGGTCGCGTTCCAGATCTCCGTCGTGGCGATCGCCGTGATGGGCGTCGTCTTCGCGGGCGGGCTGTTGGCGTACGGCACCGGACTGCTGGAGGAGTACCGGCCGCCACCCGGGGCCGGGGCGTACTCGAGGTGAGCCCCCGCCCGGTCACCGCCCGCGGACGTCGCGGACGTCGCGGACGTCGCGGACGGCGGTCGAGGGATGCTCCGCGGTCGCCCGGGTCGCCGGGGGTCAGCGCCGTGCCACCGCCCGGGCGATCCGGCGGGCGTCGATGGCCATCTCACGGAACATGCCGCTGATGGGATTCGTGAAGCCGGTGAAGTACAGGCCCGGGGCGTTCTTCGGGCTGCGGCGGCCGTGCGCCAGCGGGCGGCCCCGCTCGTCCAGGACGCCGAGATGGCCGACGAGCGGCTCCAGGCCGCGCTGGTAGCCGGTGGCCGCGACCACGGCGTCCGGGGCGATCCGCGTGCCGTCCGCGAGCAGTACCTCGCCTCCGGCGAAGCCCTCGACGGCGGCCACCGGTTCGACCTTCCCCGACCGGACGGCGGCGACGATGCCCACGTCCTGGACGGGGATGGAGCCCTCCCGCACCCTCGAGTAGAGCCCGCCCTCCGGCCGCGGCAGCCCGTACGCGGACAGGTCCGGGACGGATATGCGCTCCACGGCGGGCGCGACGGCGTCGACCAGCTTCGTCGGCAGACGGCGCACCATGATCCCGGTCCGCTGCGCGGGCCACCCGGCGGTGGAGCGGCGCATGATGTGCGGAGGCGTCCGCACCGCCAGCCGGACGCGGGCCGCGCCGGACTCGGCGAGGTCGACGGCGATCTCGGCGCCGGTGTTGCCCACGCCGACGACGAGGACGTCCCGGCCCTCGTACGGCCGGCCGTTGCGGTAGCGCGAGGCGTGCAGCAGCTCCCCGTCGAAGGTGTCGCGGCCCGGCCAGGCCGGCAGGTGCGGCGTGTGGTTGTAGCCGGTGGCGACGACGACGCTGCGGGCGGTCAGCAGGCGGCCGCCGGTGGCCGGGAGCACCCACCCCGCCGTCGGGTCGGCCGCGGGCTCGATCCGCTCCACCGTTATGCCGGTGGCGACGTCGAGCCCGTGGAAGTCGGCGTACTGCTCCAGGTAGCGCACGACGTCGTCACGCCCCACCCAGCGGCCGTAGGCCCGGGGGATCCCCAGACCCGGGAGCGCGGAAAGGCGTCTGGTCGTGTGCAGTCGCAGCCGGTCGTAGTGGCCGCGCCAGGAGGCGCCCACCGCGTCCGACCGCTCGACGACCAGGGTGCGCACGCCCCGGTGCCGCAGCGACGCGGCGACGGCGAGACCGCCGGGGCCGGCGCCGACGACGATGGCGTCGGGCGCGGCCGTGCTCGGTACGGGGGTTGCGGCGGATGCGTAGGTGTCGGTCAAGGCTGCTCCCGTGACTGCGGGGTGACGGTACTACCGGAAGGTAGCGCGCCTTCGCCCTCACACCTCTCGAAACTACGGAGCAAGCAGGACAATTGACGTTGTGTCAGAGAATTGTCCACCGGGCGGTCGCGATCTGCGGCGTCGCCTCCGTCGTCCGGCGCCCTGCTCCCGCGTCTCGGCCCGGCTGAACCCGCCGGTGCCGCCCTGCTTCCGGCGACGTCCGGCCTCACCGGTCGCGATACCGGCGGCCGTACGGGGAGCGGCGGCGACTGAGCGAAAGGAGTTGCGGGCCCGTCGGGCGGACGGCGTCCGGCGGCCCGCTGCAGAGCAACGTCTTCCGTTCATCGGCATCGGCGTGGCGACCTTGTTCCGCTTCTGGTCCTACCGCAGCGCCGACGGGCCGAAGCCGTCCGGTATCCGCGCCGGGTGGGGCAGGCCGGCCGCGTGCGCGGCGGGCCGTACGCCGCCCTGGCATTTTCGAGGACAAGCGGCCTTGTCCGCCTGCGTCCGAGGTACCTCGCCCACTTCACGGACGGGTCGCCGAGGACCCCGGCCCCTCTGCGCCCACGACGGCAGTCGGGTCTGCCGGCCGCGTACACGCGCTGTCACACCCCTGGCCGGCTCCGGCTCCTTGCCGTGCCCTGTACGGGCGTGCACCGGGTCCGTACCGGTGCCGAGGCGGGATCGTCCCGCCTGTTCCGGCACGCCCGCGTGAGCCGCCCGCGTGACCCTCCCGCGCGAGCCGGGCGGTCGTGCGCCCGTGGGTCGTGGCGCGCCTGTCCGCAAAAGACAACGCGGGCGCCTTGGGCCGGCAACCTCCCCCGAGGACCGGTAGGCGCCCGCGTCGTCGCAGGCAGGACTTCGACTGGTGAACGTAAAGCAACAATGCGGCGGGGGCGGGCGTCAGCGCCGCGCCGTCACCGCGTCGGCTTCTTGCCCGTCACGCCGAGGTGCACCAGCAGCGTGAGGTTCGGCCTCAACTCGGCCTGTTTGACGCCCCAGCTCTGGAAACCCTTCTGGTGCCCGGCGACCGCGGCGAGCATGGCCACGAGGGCTCCGGCCACGGCTGCCGGACTGACATCCTTGTCGACGCGGCCCTTGCCCTGGAGCTCCTTGATTGAGTCGGAAAGGGAGTTGGTGAGGGGGGTGAGGATCTTCATACGGATCTTGTAGAACCGCTTGTCCCCTTCGGCGGCGCCGAGATCGACGACGCGCAGGATGGCGTCGTGCTTGCGCCAGAAGGAGAGGAAGCCCTCAACCAGTTCCTCCGCCGCCGCGGCGCCGGCCTTGCCGGCCCAGGAACGGCCGGCGGCGAGGTCCGCCAGTGCGGCCCCCTCCTTGGCCATCTCCTCGGCGAGCTCGAGAACGGCGCCCTCGACGTCGGGGAAGTACTGATAGAACGTTGCGGGGGAGGTACCCGCCATCCGGGCGACGTCGATCACCTTGACGTCCCGGTACGGCGACGTGCTGAGCATTTCACCGAGGCAGTCGAGCAGCTTCTGCCGCGTCGCCTGTCCCCGGCGGCCTGCCACACGGCCGTCGACGGTGCGAACTTGTCCTGTCATGCCGTCAGTTTACGGGTCGGTGATCAGCGCGCGATTTGACGCCTGCAAATGGGGAAGGTCATGTGTTCGATTTTTCCTCGGGCGCGGCGGGGGATCCGCCGATAACGTGTCAAGTCAGACACTCCGTCGATCCATGCGAATCCCCACGTGAATCGGGATCGCCGGTCGCATCATCGGACGAATCGAGGACGAGATGGCCGCACACCCCGACGGCACCCCCTGCTGGGCCGACGCCATGCTCAACGACCTGGAGGCCGGCAAGCGCTTCTACGGCGGACTTCTCGGCTGGACCTTCGGGGAGAGCGAGGAGTCGTACGGCCAGTACACCCAGGCGTACGGCCCGGACGGGAAGAACGTCGCGGCCCTCTCCCCCAAGCCGGACGGCCGGATGCCGACGGTCTGGAACCTCTACTTCGCCTCCTCCGACATCCGGGCCACGGCGGACAGGATCCGCGACGCAGGCGGTCAACTCATCATGGACCCCATGACGGTTGGCCCCTTCGGCACGATGCTCATGGCGGCCGACCCGGGTGGCGCGGTGTTCGGGGTGTGGCAGGCCGGCACACACGGCGGCTTCGAGGCGACCGGCGTCCCGGGCTCCTACGTCTGGGCCGAGGTCTACACGCGCGAGACCGAGCGGACCGACCCCTTCTACGAGCAGGTCCTCGGTCTGGCCGGCAAGCGGATCGACGACGAGGCCATCGACTACCGGATCTTCGTCCCGGCGGGCGCGGAGGTCACGCCCGACAACGCCGTGCTCGGCCGCTTCCGGATGGGGGAGGGGTTCCCCGAGGAACTGCCCGCGCATTTCGTCGTCTACTTCGCCGTCTCCGACGCCGATCGTGCCGCGGAGACGGTCACTCGGCTCGGGGGACGGGTCACCATGGGTCCGATGGATTCGCCTTTCGGCCGTTTGCTCCTGGCGAGTGACGACCAGGGTGCCCATTTCGCCCTGATCGACCCCGGCGCCGCGGTCGGTGCGAAGCCGTCCTGAAGTCACGCGTTTCCGCAACCGAATCGAAGGTAATCGCGTGTCGACACCGCCCCGGGTTCGCAACTGATACTCATCCCAGGAAGAATCGGGGACGGACCCCGGGATGGGGGAACCCACGGGGAGGTGGCAGGACAGTGGTGCAGCAGCTGACGCAGCACGATCCGAGACGGATCGGGCCTTTCGAGGTGCTGGGCAGGCTGGGCGCGGGCGGTATGGGCCTGGTCTATCTCGCGCGTTCGGCTTCGGGCCGGCGCGTGGCGATCAAGACCGTACGGGCGGAGCTCGCGGAGGACCAGCTGTTCCGTGTGCGCTTCGCCCGTGAGGTGGAGGCGGCCCGTGCGGTCAGCGGCTTCTACACGGCGGCGGTCGTCGACGCCGACCCCAGGGCCGCCGTGCCCTGGCTGGCGACGGCCTTCGTGCCGGCGCCCTCGCTCGAGGAGATCGTCAACGAGTCCGGACCGCTGCCGGTGCAGGCCGTGCGGTGGCTGGCGGCCGGGGTCGCGGAGGCTCTGCAGTCGATCCACGGGGCGGGACTGGTCCACCGGGACATGAAGCCCTCCAACGTCCTCGTCGTGGAGGACGGCCCGCGGGTGATCGACTTCGGCATCGCGAGCGGGGTGTCCAACACCCGGCTGACGATGACCAACGTCGCCGTCGGCACGCCCGCGTACATGTCCCCCGAGCAGGCCAAGGACTCGCGCAGCGTCACGGGCTCCAGTGACGTCTTCTCGCTGGGCTCGACGCTGGTCTTCGCCGCGACCGGGCACGCGCCCTACCACGGGGGGAACCCCGTGGAGACGGTCTTCATGCTGCTCCGGGAGGGCCCGGACCTGTCGGGGCTGCCCGACGAGCTGCGACCCCTCATCGAGGCCTGCATGCGGATGGAGGCCGACCGCCGGCCGAGCCCTGCGGACCTGCAGGCGCAGTTGGCGCCGCACCTGTTCTCCTCCGCGGGCGACGACACCGGTACGGCCTCCGCGTGGCTGCCGCCCGTGGCGGTGGGCCTGATAGAGGACCGGCGCAGCGGCGGCCGCCCCGGCGCGGGGCCGGGCGCCCCCGGGGCCGGCGCGGGCGCCGCGGTGCCCCCGATGCCGGCGCGACCCCCCGCGCCCCCCGTGGCGCCTCCCGCAGGCGCCGCGGAGGGCCCTGGTGGACCGGTGCGGCTCGCCGGCTCGGCCCCGATAGGGCCCGGGATGCGGCTCGCCGAGCGCAAGAACCAGGCCGCGCCCGCCGCCGGGGGCGGACTCGGATGGGCCGGCCGCGGTGGCGCGGCCGGGGGGCCGCCGGCGGCGGTGCCGGGCCAGGGCGGCGCGCAGGGCACGCCTCAGGGCGCCCCGCCCGCGCCCGCCGTCCCGCCGGGTGAGTGGCGGCCGTGGCGGTTCCGCATGTCCAACGACGTGTGGGGCACCCCCGTCGTGTCCTCCGGCCGGCTCTACGTGACCTCCTTCGAGGTGCACGCGCTCGATGTGGCCACCGGACGACGCCAGTTCAAGACCCGTGACGTGGCGTGGACGATGGCCGTCTCGGCCGGCCGGATCCACGGCTCGGACGGGCCGAGCCTGTACGCGCTGGACGCCGCGGACGGCTCCGAACTCTGGCGCACCGGTGTGGACGGCTGGATCTACTCACTGCGGGCGGACGCCGGGACCGTCGTCACCGGCACCCGTGGCGGCGGCGTGCAGGTCTGGGACGCTGCGGCCGGGCGGCTGCGCTGGGAACGCGGCGGGGCGCAGACGGAGTTCGAGACGCCCGAGTCGGGCCCGAGCGTGGTGGACGGGGTCGTCTACTTCCACGGCGGCGGCCGGCTGCACGCCCTGGACGCGACGAGCGGCGCGGAGCAGTGGTCGTACCCGACCGGGGAGGGCGGCGCCATGCCGACCCGCCCGGTCGTCGCCGACGGCACGGTCTTCGTGACCGTGGGGAACCGGGTGCTCGCCCTGGACGCCCGCAGCGGCACCGAGCGGTGGCGCTTCGACGCCCCGGCGGTGATGTTCGCGCCGCCCGCCCACGTGCCCGGACCAGGTGTCACGGGCGGCGGCGTCTACGTCGCGGACTACCTGGGCACCGTCTACGCACTGGACCCGGCGGACGGGCGCGACCGCTGGCGGGTCGCCACCGAGCAGCGGCAGAGCGTGGAGCCCGTGCTCGTGGCGGGCGGTTCGGTGATGCTGGGCGCGGGCGGCGCGCTGTACACGCTCGACGCGGTCTCCGGCACCCCGAAGTGGCGCTTCGCCGCCCAGGGCGAGATCGTCGGCTCCCCGGTGGTGGCCGACGGGCGGGTGCACTTCGGCTCGAAGGACCACTGCCTGTACACGGTCGACGCGAGCGGCGGCCAGTTGCGCTGGAAGCTGGAGACCGGCGGCGAGATCACCGGTTCGCCGGTGGTCGCGGACGGTGTGGTCTACGCCAGCAGCAAGGACCGCTGCGTGTACGCGCTCAACGCCGTGAAGGGGACCGAGGCGGCCACCCGGCGTCCCTGAGAGCCCGGTTGACGGAGGCTGACGGCCGTCGTGCCACTCACGGAAGGGGCGGACGACGGCCGTCGCCGCTCAACTTACGCGGCCGGGAGCCGGGGCGCCAGGCGAGGAGCTGTCGGGGTGATCCGCCTCGTGTGCGCGTGGCGCCAGGGGTGCTCGCCGCGTACGTCGCGTGCGTGTGAAGCCCGCAACGGGCGTCGGGCGTCGACTTCCTGCCCGGTCACGACGCGCCGTGCCGCCGTCGGCCGGGGTCGGGCCCGACGGTCGGCCATGGTCGCCTGGCGGTGCGGAGATGGAGAAGCCGTTCGGCCGGGCGGTCGGCCGGGTCCGGTGGGTGTTCCCGGCCCGAACCGGCGCGTGGCGACGCTCGTGGTCGGCCATGGTCGCCCGGCGGCGCGGAGATGGGGAAGCCGTTCGGCCGGGCGGTCGGCCGGGTCCGGTGCGTGTTCCCGGCCCGGACCGGCGCGTGGCGACGCTCGTGGGTGCCGGCCCGCACGTCGCCCATGGCGAAAACCGGCTGTGGCGCCCCCTCCGCGCCGCAGCCGGTCCGTGTGCCGGGTACGGTCCCCCGGTGCTGCCACCCCCACAGCGTTCCCCGGTCGTACCCCCCGGCCCGCATGGGGCCGGATGCCCCCCGTGCCCCCCGTGCCCCCGTCCGGCTCCCCGCCTCCCCCGAAGCGCAGAAGCCGGGGTGTCAGGTCTGGTGCCAGTTGTCGGGCTTGACGATGGTGCCGTCGCTCTTGGCGGTCGCCTCCTCGTGGGTCTCCTCCTCGGAAGAGGTGACCTCGGGCTCCTCCACGGCACCCGCCTCGGGCGTCGTCTCGCTCATGCTGCCTCCCGCTGTGAACCTGATGCGTGAAGCCCGCCTGGCAACGACCCCCGTGCGCCACCAGGCGGGCGGCTGTGGAACTGATGGAATCGTGGCACGGGGCGATAATCAACTGATAAACGAAACTGTTGACGTCCTGTACCCGTGGCGTTGCACGGTCCGACGCTAGACCGCGACCGCCGGGGCGGCAGGGCCCGCGAGCAGGCGGCGTACGGTCTCCGCGTCAGCGGACCCCAGGGCCGTGAACTCCGCCAGGGCGTCGCGCCAGCAGGCACGGGCGCGGTCGGGCTGCCCCAGGCCGTCGAGGGACTTGCCGAGGACGGTGAGGGCGTGCGCCCAACGCCAGGCGCCGCCGGTCTCGCGCAGCAGGTTCAGCGACTGCTCGGCGAGAGAGGCAGCCTGGCGGTGGCCCCCGGAGGCCAGTTGGACCTCGGCCATCCGGAAGAGGGTCATCCCCTCCCACAACTGCTGCCTCGCCTCGCGGAAGAGGGGCAGCGCCTCGCTGAGGCACGCATAGGCCTCGTCCTCACGGTGCGCCGCCGTGAGTGCGATGGCCAGGGCGTACAGGCCGTTGCCGAGACGGAATCCCGCCCGCAGGCCCCGGTAGATCGACAGGGCGTCCTCGGCCGCGGCCACCGCGGCCGGGATGTCGCCGAGGTCGTTCCTGACCCGCGACAGGTTGCTCAGGGCGGCCGCCTCACCGTGCCGGTTCCCGTCGGCACGGAAGGCGTCGAGCCCTTGCTGGTAGTGGACGGCGGCCTCTTCGAAGCGTCGGCCGTACGCGGCGATCATGCCCCGCAGGATGGGCGCGTAGCTGCACGTCAGCGGATCCCCGACGGCAGCACCCAGGGCGAGCGCGCGCTCCGCCTCCCGGTCGGCGTCCGCGAAGTGGCCCGCGAGGCCGAGGAGCTGACCCAGCAGCACGCGGGTCCTCGCCTCCACCCGCTGCTGCGCGCAGTCGCTCGCCGTCGTGACGAGCGCGCGGATCGCCTGCTCGTACTGGCGGGCGTAGATCCCGGACTCCATCAGATCCTGGGTGGTGAAGAGGAGGTCGGCGGCCCGCCGCAGCGGTCCCTCACAGCCGTCGCCCGAGGCCTGCCGGACGGCGGCGATGAGGCCGGGCGCCTCGGTGAACAGCCAGTCCGCGCCCTGCGCGCGGGAGTCGAAGGACAGCCCGGGGCGGCCGACGGGGGCCAGGTGCGCGAGCAGACGGTCCCCGGGGTTCTCCAGCTCGTACGCGCACGCCGCCGACGCGAGGTAGAAGTCGAGCAGCCGGGAGCGGGCGGCGCAGCGGGCATCGTCCCCCTCTTGGCGCTCGGCGCAGTCGCGGGCGTACAGGCGCACCAGGTCGTGGTAGCGGTAGCGGGCCGGTGCGGCGGACTCGATGAGGCTGATGTCGACCAGCGCCTCCAGCAGTTCCTCGGCGTCGTGGACGTCCAGGTCGAGGAGCGCCGCGGCCGCCTCCAAAGAGATGTCCGGGCCGTCGGCGATGGCCAGCAGGCGGAAGGCGCGCCCCTGCTGCGGGGTGAGCTGGCCGTAGCTGAAGTCGAAGGTGGCCTTGACGGCGAGGTCCCCGGCCCTGAGCTCGTCGAGGCGGCGGCGCTCGTCGCTGAGCTTGCGGGCCAGGAAGGAGACCGTCCAACTGCGTCGGGTGGCCAGGCGGGAGGCGGCGATGCGGATGGCGAGCGGCAGGTAGCCGCAGGCGGCGACGACCTCGAGGGCGGCCTGGCGTTCGCCGCTGACGCGTTCCTCCCCGACGATGCGGGTGAAGAGCAGCAGGGCCTCCTCCGGCTTCATGACGTCGAGGTCGACCAGGTGCGCCCCGGCCAGGTCGACCATGCGGGGCCGGCTGGTGATCAGCGCGGCGCAGCCGGGCGTGCCCGGCAGCAGGTGGCGGACCTGGGCGGCGTCGTGCGCGTTGTCCAGCAGGGCCAGGACCCGGCGGCCCGCGAGGGTGGAGCGGTAGAGCGCGGCGCGGTCGGGGAGGGACTCCGGTATCGCGGAGTCGGCGACGCCGAGGGAGCGCAGGAAGGAGGCGAGCACCGTCTCGGGTTCCGCCGGCCTGGCGTCGGCGCCCTGGAGGTCCACGTAGAGCTGGCCGTCGGGGAAGGCGCCCGCGACGGCGTGGGCGACGTGGACGGCGAGGGTCGTCTTGCCGACGCCGCCGATGCCGGCGACGGCGGAGACCGCCATGACACCGCCCTGCGCCGAGGCCCCGACCAGGCGCTCGCCGAGCTCGTGGACGAAGGCGTCGCGGCCGGTGAAGTCCGCGACGGTGGCGGGTAGTTGTGCCGGACGCACCGGCTCGGCGGCGGCCTCGGTCTGCGGGACGGGCGCCGACAGCAGCGCAGGGTCGGCCTCCAGCACGCGCTGGTGCATCTCGGCGAGTTCCGCGCCCGGATCGACGCCCAGCTCCTCGTCGAGGAGACGGCGGGTGTCGGCGTAGACGCCCAACGCCTCGGCCTGCCGCCCGCTGCGGTACAGGGCGAGCATGAGCAGGGCGCGCGGGCGTTCGCGCAGCGGCTGCTCGGCGGACAGGACCGTGAGCTCGGAGACGGCCTCGGCGTGGCGGCCGGCCTGCAGGTCCAGGTCGAGGCAGGTCTCGGTGAGCCGCAGCCGCCACTCCTGCAGGCGGGTGCGCTGGGTCTCGGCGTACGGGCCGGGGAGCCCGGCCAGCGGCTCGCCGTCGAAGAGGGCCAGGGCGCCGCGCAGTTCCCCGCGGGCCGCGGCCAGGTCGCCCGCCGCGCGTGCCTTCTCCGCCGCGGCCTGGTGCCGCTCGGCGAGGAGGAGGTCGAAGCCCTCCCCGGGGTGCAGCACATAGCCGCCGTCCACGGTGGACAGCGCCTCGGCGCCCAGGGCCTTGCGGAGGCGGAAGGCGTAACTGCGCAGCGCCGCGAGCGCGGTGGGCGGGGGATCCTCACCCCAGACGGCGTCCAGCAGTTCCTGCGCGGTGGCCGTGCGACCGCCGCGGAGCAGCAGCGCGGCGAGCAGTGCCTTCTGCTGTGGCGACCCGGCGGAGACCGGTTCCGTGCCGCGCCAGGCCCGCACCGGGCCGAGGACCGCGAAGCGCAGCGCTCCGCCTGGGTCCTTACCGCTTGCCATGCCTGCCCCCTGGTGCCGCCGGACCTGTGCGAAGAGCGCGTATATCGATCGTTCATCACGAACCGGAACAGTTGCCCCGGACGGCGGGACCATCCCGATCGGTTCCGCCGCCTGTGCCAGTTTGCCGCCTCACCCCGCACCCGGTCACCTGTGGGTGGCTCGCGGGAGGGGCGTATCAGGGAAGTAGCGGGGATGTTCGGTCCAGTTTCATATGAGATGCGGTCATATACCGTTGGTGTGGCGGACGTTCCGCCGCGGGAGGTGGAGCGCCGTCCATGTGCGCGCGTTGTGTGCCGCAGGCCGTGAGCGGACCACGGAGCCGTGGCGACGAGCCGGCGACGTCGGTCCACCGGCTGCCCGGTCCTGCCCTGCGCCTGCGGGCCGTACGGCATCCGCAGGGGCGCCCGTACCAGCCCTGCGACTGCGACTTCGCGGGCCTGGACCGCCGGGCCCGCGCGGTCGCGGCGCGGCTGGGGAGGCTGCTGTCACCGGGCAGCCGGGTGCTGCTCGCCTACCGGCCGGGCGCGGACCTGGCCGGAGCCTTCTACGGGTGCCTGTACGCCGGCATGACGGCGGTGCCGCTGGTCGGCGGCGGCCCGGACGGGGCCGGGACGGTCGCGGAGGCCGTCGAGCGCTGCCGTCCCGCGGCGGTGCTCACCGGCGCCGACGCGTGGACCGCGCTGGTGGTGGACCGCTCGCGGACCCAGGTCGTGGAGGCCGACGGCGACCGGGTGGGCGGCGAACCGGTGGACCGGCTGGCACAGGAGTGGTGCCCGGTCGGCGTGCTGCGCACGGCGCCCGGCTACGAGCGGTACGTCGCCGACGGCCTCGGCGGGGGCCGCCTGGAGCCCGCGCTGCGGCACGGCGACCTCGCGGCCGCGGTCGGCGAACTGGCGGCCGCGGCGGCCGAGGGCACGCCGGAGGACGGCCTGGGATGGATCGCCTCCGTGCACGGTCTGGAGGACGCGGTGTGGCGCATGCTGCTGCCGGTCCAGGAGGCCGTCCGGCCGCCGACCGGTCCGGGCCCGGCCGCTCCCAAGGCGCCCGGCACCGCGTGACGGTGGGCCGCCGGCACCCGGATGCGCCCGGCGGGACGCAGGACGGCGGCACACCGCGCCGAAGGCCTCCGCTGCCGGGGCGGCGGAGGCCTTCCGGGTTCGGGGCTGCGGGAGCTACCCGGCCCGGCCCCCCTGCCACGCGGGCCGGGGGGCCCGGCCGCCGCGGGTGCGCGCCCAGCGGGCGGCGCCCGCGAGCAGGGAGGTGACGATCAGCCCGATGAAGAGGTTCACCACGCCGGCGGCGAGCATCTCGTTGGAGCGCCGCGAGACCAGCGGGAGCACCACCGCGAAGAAGGTCAGCCCGGTCATGATCCAGCCGAAGAACAGCGTGGCGCGTGGTGTGGCCGTGAGGAGGACGCGCAGCAGGAGCGTCGCGGCGAGTGCGACCAGCCCCGCCCCGAGGACGTAGGCGGTGGCCGCGGCGTCGCGCCACAGCCCGTAGCCCCGCGGAGCGAACAGCGGCAGCAGCAGGTATCTGCGCGCGACCAGGATGCCCGTCTCGGCCAGGAGGCCGGCGAGCACCGCGGTCACGGCTCCGATGCCCCACAACCGCCAGGCGTGGACGCGCCGGCGCTCGTGATCGCCGTGGCTGCTTGTCATGGGTCGTTCCTTTCCGGTCAGCCGACGCAGAGCACCAGCAGGCACAGCCGCATCGGTGACGTCGTTGCCGACGGCATGGGGGTCGCCGTCGTTGTGGGGGGTGTCGCCGGGACGTCCGCGGGGGAGTGGGGGGCGGACGAGGGCGTGGTGGTGCGCGGGGCGGTCGTGCGCCCCGCGGTGTACGTCGGTGCGGCGTCCGCCGGCGCGGTGCCGGCCGTGCCCTGGCGCGCCCGGGGACCGGTGGCGCCCCGCGGGGCGGGGTCGGCCGCCACGGTGGTGCGCGCGGCCGAGAGAGCCGTGCCGCGCGGCGCGGCGTGAGCGTCCGACCGGGCGGGCCGGCCGGGGCGGTGTGCGGCGTCGTCGCCGGCCCGCGCGGGGATCGGGGAAAGCGGCAGAGTGCGGGCGCCGGCCGGGGTCGGCTGCCCCGCCGCCGTGTGCGCACGGCCGCCGTGGCCGCCGTGCGGTATCGCCGCGACGGTGAGACCGCCGCCGACCAGTGCCACGGCCGTGGCGGCCGCGGCGCGGCGCCGGCTCTTCCTCCAGCGCTCCAGCTGCCGGCGGCGGGCCGCACGGCTCCGCGGGGACGGGTCGGCGGCGTCCTGCCCGGTGCCGTCGGGGTCGTCGGCGCCGTCCTGGTCCGCGTCGCGGGGCGCCTCCCCCTCGTCGGCGGCGCCCGGGCCCTGCCACAGAGGCGGAGCGATGTCGGGTGCGTACGCTCCGCACCCCGGACACACCAGAGCCCCGTTGAGATGCCGACGGCAGGAGGAGCAGTAGTCCATCTCCGAACTCTTTCTCTGCTGGCCCAGCCGCCGGGGGACGTCGGCGGCAGCCCGGCCCGCACGTTCCCCGTGCGGGGCGGGACGGCCAGCAACGCTAACGACACCTCCCGGAGGAGGTGCGCAGCCTGTGTGACGCTTTTGGAGAGTTGCTCGGACTCTTTCGCAGAGGCCGCCGAGGGGCGCGGCCCGCGGCCGCGCCCCCGCTCAGTCCTCCAGCACCGGCAGCAGTGCCGGCAGGTGTCCGTCGGAGGCCAGACCTGCGGCGATCCGCTCGGCGGGCACCTCGCCGTACGTGGTGGTGCGCTGGCGGGCGGGCCGCCCCGCCGCCTCCGCGATGGCGACGAGGTCGCGGATGGAGCGGTGCGAGCCGTAGCCGGAGCCGGCCATGCGGGAGATGGTCTCCTCCATCAGGGTGCCGCCGAGGTCGTTGGCGCCGGAGCGCAGCATCTCGGCGGCGCCGTCGGTGCCGAGTTTGACCCAGCTGGTCTGGATGTTGCGGATGTGGGGGTGCAGGAGGAGGCGGGCCATGGCGGTGACGGCGCGGTTGTCGCGCAGGGTCGGGCCGGGGCGGGCGATGCCGGCCAGGTAGACGGGCGCGTTGGTGTGGATGAAGGGCAGCGTCACGAACTCGGTGAAGCCGCCCGTGCGCTGCTGGATCTCTGCGAGCAGCCGCAGGTGGGCGAGCCAGTGGTGGGGCTGGTCGACGTGCCCGTACATCATGGTCGACGACGAGCGCAGGCCCAGTTCGTGGGCTGTGGTGATGACCTCGACCCAGGTGGCGGCGGGCAGCTTGCCCTTGGTGAGGACCCAGCGGACCTCGTCGTCGAGGATCTCGGCGGCGGTGCCGGGGACGGAGTCGAGGCCGGCCTCCTTGGCCGCGGTCAGCCACTCGCGGATGGACATGCCGGTGCGGGTGGCGCCGTTGACGACCTCCATGGGGGAGAAGGCGTGCACGTGCATGCCGGGCACGCGTTCCTTGACCGCCCGCGCGATGTCGAAGTAGGCGGTGCCGGGCAGGTCGGGGTGGATGCCGCCCTGCATGCACACCTCGGTGGCGCCGACCTCCCAGGCCTGCTCGGCCCGGTCGGCGACCTGCGACAGCGACAGCGTGTAGGCGTCGGCGTCGGTGCGGCGCTGCGCGAAGGCGCAGAAACGGCAGCCGGTGTAGCAGACGTTGGTGAAGTTGATGTTGCGGGTGACGACATAGGTGACCTCGTCGCCCACCGCGTCGCGCCGGACGTCGTCGGCGATCCGGGTGAGCGCGTCCAGCGCCGCACCGTCCGCGTGCAGCAGCGCGAGCGCCTCGGCGTCGGTCAGCTTCGTGGGGTCGTCGGCGGCCACCGACAGCGCCGTGCGCACGTCGGCCTCGATGCGGTCCGGGACCAGACCGGGCGCGGCCTGTTCGCGCAGCGCCTCCCAGTCCCCGTACACCTCGTCGAAGTCCTCGCGGCGGTCACCGCTGCGGCCCTCGGTGTCGATGGTGCGGTGCAGGTCGGTGCGGCCCGCGGCGGTGAAGACCTCCTCCGGCTCCTGCCAGGGACGGCCGGTGACCTCGGCGTCCTCGCGCGCCAGGCCGGTGGCCGGGTCGGCCAGCGCGGTGACGTGCGGCAGCAGCCGCGGGTCCAGCCACGGCTCGCCGCGCCGGACGAACTCCGGATAGACGCACAGCCGCTCGCGCAGGCTGAAGCCCGCCTCCGCCGAGCGCGCCGCAAGTTCCTCGATCTGCGGCCACGGCCGCTCGGGGTTGACGTGGTCCGGGGTCAGCGGGGAGACGCCGCCCCAGTCGTCGATGCCGGCCCCGATCAGCCGGGCGTACTCCGCGTCCACCAGGTTCGGCGGCGCCTGCAGGCAGGCCGAAGGGCCCATGATGTGCCGGGCGACCGCCACCGTGGCCACCAGGTCGTCCAGTTCCGCGTCCGGCATGCCGCGCATCGCGGTGTCCGGCTTGGCACGGAAGTTCTGGATGATCAACTCCTGGATGCCGTGGTAAGACCGGGCGACGCGGCGCAGCGCGAACAGCGACTCGGCGCGCTCCTCGTACGTCTCCCCGATGCCGATGAGCAGCCCGCTGGTGAACGGCACGGAGCTGCGGCCCGCGTCCTCCAGCACCCGCAGCCGCACGGCCGGTTCCTTGTCGGGCGAGCCGTAGTGCGGGCCGCCGGGCTCGCTCCAGAGCCGGGTCGCCGTCGTCTCCAGCATCATGCCCATCGAGGGGGCGACCGGCTTGAGCCGCTGGAAGTCCGTCCAGCTCATCACCCCGGGATTGAGGTGCGGCAGGAGGCCCGTCTCCTCCAGGATCCGCACGGACATCGCCCGCACGTACGCGATGGTGTCGTCGTAGCCGTGGGCGTCGAGCCACTCGCGGGCCTCGGGCCAGCGCTCCTCCGGCTTGTCCCCGAGCGTGATCAGGGCTTCCTTGCAGCCGAGTTCCGCGCCGCGCCGGGCGATCTCCAGCACCTCGTCAGGGGACATGAACATCCCGTGCCCGGCTCGCCGCAGCTTGCCGGGGACGGTCACGAAGGTGCAGTAGTGGCACTTGTCCCGGCACAGGCGGGTGAGCGGGATGAAGACGCTCTTGGAGTAGGTGATGACGCCGGGCCGGCCCGCCGCCGCCAGGCCCGCGTCCCGCACCCGGGCCGCGCTCCGCGTCAGGGCTGCCAGATCCTCCCCCCGCGCCTGCAGCAGCACCGCGGCCTCCGCGGTGTCGAGCGCGACGCCGTCCCGGGCCCGCCTGAGGGCGCGGCGCATGCTGTTGGCAGTGGGCGGAGTATGGGTCATCCTCCGAGGATAAGTGCGGTGTGCGTCGGCCGGCGGTGTCGGGAGGATCACCGGGCCACCGGACTCCGGCGGGGAATAGCCGGGCTGGCCTTGACGTCCGCGTCAAGGTCTACCGTCGTGGCATGCGGATCGGAGAACTCGCCGAACGGGCCGGGACCACCACCCGCGCCCTGCGCCACTACGAATCGCTCGGCCTGCTGCACGCCCGGCGCGCGGGCAACGGCTACCGGGCGTACGACGAGCAGGACCTGCGGCTACTCCGGCAGATCCAGGCGCTGCGCGCCTTCGGCTTCGAACTGGAGGACACCCGCCCGTTCGTGGACTGCCTGCGGGCCGGCCACCCGGAGGGCGACTTCTGCGCCGCCTCGCTCGAGGTCTACCGGCGCAAGCTGGCCGAACTGGACGAGTGCGTCGACCGCCTGGCGCAGGTCCGCGAGCGGCTCGCCTCGCGGCTCGCCCAAGCGGAACTGGCCTCGGCCGCAGGCGCCTCCGCACCGCGCTGTCAGTTCGATTGCCCGGCAGACGAGGGGAGTACGCCATGACGACGCACATGACGACGCACACGGAGAGTCCGATCGAGGTGACCGACGCGACCTGGGACCAGGAGGTGCTGGCGGCCGAGGGGCCGGTGCTGGTGGAGTTCACCGCCGACTGGTGCGGGCCGTGCCGCCGGATCGCCCCGGTCCTGGCGGAGGTCGCCCGCGAGGAGGCGGGCCGGCTGAAGGTCGTCCAGCTCGACGTGGACCGCAACCCGCGGGCCGCGTCGGCCCACGGCGTCCTGTCGATGCCGACGCTGATGGTGTTCCGGTCGGGGGAGCCGGTGAAGTCCCTCGTGGGCGCGCGGCCCAAGCGGCGGCTGCTGCAGGAGCTCGCCGACGTGCTGTGAGCGGGCGGGCGCCGCTGTCCGGCGAGAGCCGCCATGCGGCCCGGTCGGCCATGGCGGCCCCTGAGCTGCGGGCCTCGTCGGCCAGGAAGGGGTAGCCGAACTCGGGATCCCAACGGTGGGCGTCGGCGTCGAACAGCGCGTTCGCGCGATGCACCTCCTCCGGTACGGCGTCGGTCACCGGCTGGTCGAGCCGGCGGTAGTAGGGCTGTCTGGCGAGCTTCAGCACCCGGCACGTCACCGTGACGGGCACCCCGTCCCCGCAAGCGAGGCCGAAGGTGATCGAGAGACGGCTGATGGCAGGCGGCATGCTCTCCATCGGACCCGGGGCGGTTCGTCCCGCACACTCCGGCCAGCCCACATGGGCGAAGCGCGGGGACGTGCCTGGAATCGCGGAACGGGGCCGCCTCCATGGAGAAGGCGGCCCCGCTCAGGATGTGCGTGTCCTGGGCGCGAGGCGTCAGCCGCGGACGATGTTCTCGGCCTGGGGGCCCTTCTGTCCCTGTGTCACGTCGAACGTGACGTGCTCGCCCTCCTGGAGCTCGCGGTAGCCGTTGCCGGCGATGTTGGAGTAGTGGGCGAACACGTCCGGGCCGCCCCCGTCCTGCTCGATGAAGCCGAAGCCCTTCTCGGCGTTGAACCACTTCACGACGCCAGATGCCACTGTGTTCGTCCCTTGCATACCGCTGATGCGGCGCACCCTGCAGGGCACGCCGGCGAACTCTTCTTCCGAGGTCGCGGGCCCATGAATACCCGATGTGGCGACACCTTGGCCAGCAAATACGCCCGCGCCAGTGCCTACACCTCGTTCGGGTGGTCTTTTGCCGTGCCGGGCCCGCGCAGGCCGTGATCTTCGCTGGCAAGAGACACAGACGAAGATCGAGGAGAGGGGACGGCATGCCTGGGGAGTGGCGAGGGCGGTGGTTGGTGGCCCTGGCTGCGGGGTTCGCGCCGGCCGGGAGCATGGCGATCCCGCAGACTTCGGCAGCCGGCGCAGACGGCATCCCGCTCAGGGAGGCGATCACGGCGCTGTCGGTCATCGGTGAGGATCGGCCCGGCTAGGCCGTGTCGTCCTAGGGGTCCAGCCAAGGTGAGCCCGAAAGCCCCCACGGGATGATCTTGAAGCGGTGTTCCCCTGCCGCTCCTCCATCACCGCGGCTTGTTGGGTGTCCGGGGGTCCGTGGTTCTGGTCTTCTCGGCCTCCGCGGTCTCCCGGGGAGGGGGGTACCCGCTGGAGGCGACCCATTGCCGGGTGAGGCGGACGAAGGCCCGGGCGGCGGCGCTCTGGTAGGAGCCCGAGCGACGGAGCAGAGCGACGGTGCGCTCGGGCAGAGGCGGGTCGAGAGGGACGGGGCGCATATGGGGATGATCGCGGGCGATGGCCTCGGGCAGGACCGAGGCCAGAGGCGTGTGCTGGAGTATTTCGGTGACGGCGTGGATCGAGTTGGCTTCCACCGCGATGTGCGGTGTGGTGCGGTGCCGGCCGAAGTACGTGTCGATGTGCCCGCGGGTGACGAAGTCGCTGTTGAGGAGGGCCAGAGGGCGCCCCTCCAGTTCGCGCACCGGTAGTGGTCCGGTGCGGTCGGCGTCGGGGTGGTGGCTGCCGACGACGAGGCTGAGGGTTTCGGTGAACAGGTTGCCTGCGGTGATGCCGGGCAGGTGGGAACCGTGAAAGGCGATGCCGAGATCGAGGTCGTCGGCAAGTAGGGCGGACTCGATGCGGTCCTGCGTCATCTCCCTGATGCTCAGGCCGATGTGGGGATGGCGGGCGTGGATCTGCCCGGCGAGGGGGCCGATGAGGTAGGCGGTGAAGGTGGGGGTGGCCGCCAGACGCAGGCTGCCGCGGGAGAGGTCGGCCACGTCGTGGACGGCGCGTTCGGCGGCGGCGAGTTCCTGGAGGGCGCGTCGGGCGTAGTGGACGTACGTCTCACCGGCGTCGGTGAGTCGTACGGCACGGCCGGTACGGTCCAGCAATTGCGCGCCCATCATGCGTTCCATCTGCCTGATCTGCTGCGACAGGGTGGGCTGGGATATGTGCAGGGCTTCGGCAGCGCGGGTGAAGCTGCCGTGTTCGGCGACGGCGAGCAGATAGCGCAGATGACGCAGTTCGAAGCCCATGAAGCCCACTATAGATGCGACCAATAGATTTTATGCCCAGAGCGTCTTGGGCTCTATACGCAAAGCTCATGCATGGTGGAACTCGTCGATCCCACACGACTTCGGAACTCGCCAAAAGGAGTGACCATGCAAGACCTCGCCGAGGGAGTCGCACATTTCCAGCGAGGCGTCTTCCCCGCCAAGGCGGCGCGCTTCCGGCACCTCGCCACCACGCACCGGCCCAGCACCTTGTTCATCAGCTGCTCCGACGCGCGTGTCATACCGGAGCTGATCACGCAGAGCGAGCCGGGCGAGCTGTTCGTCATCCGAACGGCCGGAAACCTGGTGCCCGCCTACGCCCCCGGCGCTGACGGGGTCGCGGCGAGCATCGAGTACGCCGTCGCCGTCCTGGGCGTGTCCGACATCGTCGTCTGCGGTCATTCCGCCTGTGGTGCGATGACCGCTTTGGCCGACGACCACGACCTCACCGCGCTGCCGGCCGTCGCCCACTGGCTGGGACACGCGGACGCCTCCCTGGCCCGTGCGGCGCGCGCGGCCAGTGCCGCGCCCGGGGCCGGGGAGGACAAGGTGAGCGTTCTGGTACGGAGCAACGTGATCGCTCAGCTGGCGAACCTGGCGACGCATCCTTGCGTCGGCCGGGGCCTGGCGGCGAAGACCCTCACGCTGCGCGGCTGGGTCTACGACATCGCCACCGGCGCGGTCGACCAACTCGACCCCGACACGGGCTCATCCGCCGCCCTCGCGGCCTGAGCCGCCCTGCCCCTCTACTCCAGGCCGCCGGCGGTCTGGTCCCCCGACCGTTCGAGTCCGCTGTGCCCGCCGTAGTGCGGACCGGCACGTAGGAAAGGAACACCTCATGGTGCACGCCCAGTTCGACCCCGCTGCTCGCCAGGCTCTGGCCGCCGAAGTCGTCGAGGCCAAGACGCGCAAGGACCTGTCCTGGCAACAGCTCGCCGACGTCAGCGGCCTGTCGGTCGCATTCACCACCGCCGCGCTGCTGGGTCAGCATCCCCTGCCGGAGGCCGCCGCGCTGGCGGTCGCCGAACTGCTGGACCTGGACGAGGAGGCGGCCGTACTGCTTCAGACCATCCCGGTCCGCGGCTCCATCCCCGGCGGCGTCCCGACCGACCCGACGATCTACCGCTTCTACGAGATCGTCCAGGTCTACGGCACCACGCTCAAGGCCCTGATCCACGAGCAGTTCGGCGACGGCATCGTCAGCGCGATCAACTTCAAGCTCGATGTGAAGAAGGTCGCCGACCCCGAGGGCGGCGAGCGCGCGGTGATCACCCTGGACGGCAAGTACCTGCCCACCAAGCCCTTCTGACCCAGCCGTTCGCCGTACCGGCGGCCGTGGAACCGCCCCGGTTACGGGCGGCGCTCGAGGCGAACCCAGCCGCCGGCGAGTGCGGGCGTCCGGGGTCCCGGGGCGGGTCGCGGCCCGCCCCGGTCCACCGGCTCAGGCCTTCGCGGGTTCCTCGGGCAGGGGCGCGGCGGCGGCCGCGTCGTCCCCGTCGCCGTCGGAGTTGATCCGCGCCAGGATCGCGTCGCGCTCCGGGGTGTCCTCCGGCTTGACCAAGCCGACGAGCACGTACAGCACGAGGCTGACGGCCAGCGGCGTCACGATCTGGATCTGCAGCTGCACACCGTCCAGCCCGTAGTTGGTGAGCCAGAAGGCGAACAGTCCCGCGGCCCAGGAGACCAGCGCCGCCGTCGGGCCCGACTTACGGAACGTCCGCAGCAGCCCCAGCATGAAGGGGATCGCGATCGGGCCCATCAGGCCCGCCACCCACTTGATGACGACCGTGATGATGTCCTTGAAGGTGGGCGAGTCGACCTGGGTGGCGATCGCCATCGACAGGGCGAGGAAGGCCACGGTGGTGATCCGGGCGGCGATCAGTCCGGCCCGCGCGTTCCAGCCGCGCGCCGCCTTGGACAGCACCGGCGCGATGTCCCGGGTGAAGACGGCGGCGATGGCGTTCGCGTCGGAGGAGCACATCGCCATGGTGTGCGAGAAGAAGCCGACGACCACCAGTCCCAGCAGGCCGTGCGGCAGCAGTTGCTCGGTCAGCAGGGCGTAGGAGTCGGAGGCGTCCTGCTTCTGCGCCTGCACCAGCAGCGGGGCGACCCACATGGGGAAGAAGAGCACCAGCGGCCAGACGAACCACAGCAGCGCCGACAGCCGGGCCGAGCGGGTGGCCTCGCGGGCGCTGCCCGTGGCCATGTAGCGCTGGGCCTGGTTCCACATGCCGCCGTTGTACTCGAACGTCTTGATGAACAGGTACGCCAGCAGGAAGGTCAGGGTGTACGGCCCGGCGGTCGGCGCGGTGTGGTTGTCCGGCAGCTTGTCCCAGACCGTCCACAGTCCGCTGATCCCGCCGATCTCACCGAGCACGGCCACCAGCATGGCGATGCCGGCCAGCAGTTGGATGACGAACTGGCCCAGCTCGGTGAGGGCGTCCGCCCACAGCCCGCCCACCGTGCAGTAGACGGCCGTGACGGCGCCGGTGATGAGGATGCCCTGGTTGAGGGAGACGCCGGTGAAGACCGACAGGAGGGTGGCGATCGCCGCCCACTTGGCGCCCACGTCCACGATCTTGAGCAGCACACCGGAGACGGCGAGGGCCTGCTGGGTCGGGACGTTGTAGCGGTTCTTCAGGTACTCCAGCGGCGAGGCCACGTGCAGCCGCGAGCGCAGCCGGTTGAGCCGCGGCGCGAAGAGGTTGGCGCCGATGGCGATGCCGATGGCGATGGGGAAGGACCAGGTCACGTACGAGGTGACGCCGTAGGTGTAGGCGATGCCGGCGTAACCGGTGAACATGACCGCGCTGTAGCCGGACATGTGGTGCGAGATGCCGGACAGCCACCAGGGCATACGGCCGCCCGCGGTGAAGTAGTCGCCGACGTCGTCGACGCGTTTGTGGGACCACAGGCCGATGGCGACCATCACGCCGAAATAGCCGATGAGCACGGCCCAGTCGAGACTGTTCATGCGTTGTTGCCCCTTCCAGGGGTCCGCCTTGTGAACGGGAACGCACTTCGCCGGTACGTCCGTCGCGGGGCGGCGCCCCAGATTGAACCGCCTGGTAAGGGGATGGTCAAGACCATCGGCGTTCAAGAACATGAACGCCAATCAGCAAGCAGAACGATTTTACGTGTTCTTGACCTTACGTCACATTGGCGGGGCCGCCGGCGGCGGCCCACCATGAACGGGCACTTCGCCGGAACGACCGCACGCTGACGGGAGCCGACCGGAGCCCGCCGGAGCCCCTCGGACTCCACCCGCCCGGTCGGCACTTCGGTCGACCGCGTGCCCGTGGCGGCTGTCCGGTGCACGCGTCCGGCCCCGGGCCTTCGCGCACTCCACCCCTCCGCGCGAGGCCGGTCGTCGAGGCGCCGGCCCTGGCACCGGCATCGGCGCCGGTACTGCGCGGCCGTGCGCGTCGCTGCCCGGCCCGGCACGCGAACGGCGCCCGCCGCGGCGGGCGGTTCGCCCTCGAGGCGGACGGCTGCCGTCCGTGCCACCCGCCCCCGGCCGGGGCCGGTGTCCCGTGGACCGCGGGTCGAGGGAGTCGGCGCCCCGGCACACCCGGCCGGAGCTCCGGCGGCGGGGCCGCCCGAAGCCGGGGCGGGGCGTTTCACGGTTGAACGCCGGGTGGACCGGCCCCGGGGCCTCGGCGGGGGCACACGCGTCGCGCCCTCGTCCCCGAGCCGCCGGGCACCGCCCCGTGCGCCGACCGGTCATGGGAGGGGTGCCCGGGCGCGAGCGAGCCCCCTCGGCCAGGACGGCGTGCCGGTCGAGAGGGCTCCGTGCCGATGATGCGGCGGTGCTCAGTCGAGGTCGTACGTCCCGTGGCCGATGTCCGTGACGAACGCCGACCAGGCCTCGGGGGAGAAGGCGAGCGTCGGGCCGTCGGGGTCCTTGGAGTCGCGGACGTCGACGGCCGACGCCGTGCGGGAGGCCACCTCGACGCAGGCGCCGTTTCCCTGGGAACGGGTGGACTTGGTCCACGCTTCGGTTTTTCCGAGCTGAATAGCCATGATCGCTCCGAGCTTTCCTTTTCTGTACAGCTCTGACGCGATCGAAGCTACTCGCCAACATCACTGACCACAGCGGCCATTACTTCCAACGAGTGGCATATTCCAGGAGGTCGTCCGCCTCACGGGGCACCGGTGTAGTCTGCCGGAATTTCTGCCTCCAGGTCAGCGTGCGTACTCCTTCGCGGCGTCCGCGATGAACTGCCTGCTGTGCTCCGCGCTGAGCGCCTGGGCCCGCAGGTGCTCGTACATCACGCTGTAACCGTGCACGTCCGTCGGCTTCTCCAGGTAAAGGTCGCTCGTGACACCCTCGATGTACACGACGCTGGAGTCGGTCGCGTCGGCGAACTCCAGGATCGCGAAGTTGCCGGACATGCCCGGGTGCGCCCCGGCCTCGTACGGCAGGACCTGGACCGTGACGTGCGCCTGGGTGCTCATCTGGGTCAGGTACTCGAGCTGTTCGCGCATCACGTCCTTGCTGCCGACGACACGGCGCAGCGCCGACTCGTCCATCACCACCCAGAAGCGCAGCGGCGAGTCGGGGTCGGTGACGCGCTCCTGGCGGCGCAGCCGGATCTCGATCCGCTTCTCGATCTGCTCGGGCGTGGCCTCGGGGAGCGTCCCCTCGATGACGGCCGAGGCGTAGCCGCGGGTCTGCAACAGGCCCGGCACCACCAGGGAGTCGTAGACGCGCAGCGACTCGGCCTCGGTCTCCAGGCCGATGTAGACGCTGTAGGGGACGTCGCCGAAGGCGTGCCACCAGCCCTGCTGCCGTGACTCGCGTGCCATGTTCATCAGGGAGTCCACGAGGCGGCTGTCCTCGACCCCGTACACGCCGCACAGGTCGCGCACGTCGCGCTGGCTGATGCTGCGGCGGCCGTTCTCCAGCCTGCTGATCTTCGACTGGGAGACCAGCAGCCGGGCGGCGACCTCCTCCGCGGTCATCCCCTTCTGCTCGCGCAGCTTGCGCAGTTCCGAGCCGAGTCGGCGTCGCCTGACGGTGGGATTGACGTTGGCGGCCACGGGATGTGCACCTCCGGGTTCCGGATCGGTCCGCGTTCTCTGCGGATATGTACCGCAGGTCAGCAGAGTGCCACTATCGGTCATCCCGCCGCTGGGAATTGGTCATATGCTGCGCTCTTCGAAAGAGCGGACAAAGTGCGGCGCGGGGCGGCGGCCGGCCCATGCCGGTCGCCGCCCCGCGCGCGGCGGTTGCGGTGGGATCGCGGGCGTCACGGTGTCCGGGCCGTACGCCCGGACACCCCGGTTCAGCGGACGCCGGCGCGCACCATGCCGTGGCCCGTCGCCCTGGCCGCCGCCGTACGCCCCTGGGCGGAGGGGCGCCGGGGCTGCGCCGCGGCGCCGTTCTGCACGTCCATCACGGCGTGCGCGACGAGCCCGCCCATGGGGTCGTACCGGATCAGGTCTCGCAGCCGCGATCGCGACGAGCGGCCCTCGTTGCCCGGGTACAGGTGCTTGCCGAGCCCCACGGCATGGGCGAGCGCGGCGAGCGCCGCGGTCCGCGGGTCCGGGGGCACCCCGGTGCGGATCGCGCTGTCCAGCCGGGCCCTGATCTCCCGGCTGACCTCGCTGTCGGTCGCCTGATAGCGCGTGGTCGGCAGCACCCCGCACATCTGCCCCGGCACGGCGTGCACCATGCCGCACCGTTCCAGATGCGCGAGATACGTCTGGCGCAGCCCCAGGCGGGGCCCGCCGATCCAGTGGACGGCGCGCACCGGGCTGCCACGACGGCGCAGCAACTCGAGCGCGGAGTCCAGGGTCGGATCTCCTGTCGGCCGTGGGTGCACCACGGCGATACGATCCCCGTCAGGGGCTATCCGTCCTGCGAGGGCCAGCTCCACTAGCTGTGCCCCCGCAAGACCGAGGTCGAGCGACTGCGGCTGCGCCGTGGTACCCGTGGCCGGGTCCAGGGCGAGCAGCAGTAGCTCCTCCGGAAGTGTTCTGCGGCTCCTGCCCATCCATGCCTCCCCGCGTGGATGAATGACAGGGTGACGCCTCTCACACCGGCCTGTCGAGAGCGCCTTGCCCGTTCGTGCGGGAACCGACTCATATGTCGTTTGCGTCTTGCGGCGGGGGCGGTGGCGGCTCGAGCGAGGCCGGGGCGCTCCCCGGCGGGTCCCGCGGTGGGTACACGGCAGGGGCCGGGAAACTGGTGTATGGGTGAGCGGGGCGCCGCGGCGGCGCACCGCGCGACGTGTGGAGGAGGTCCGGTGGCGGGCGAGTCCCCCGGCAGGGCGGAGCAGCAGGAGTTGTCGGGGGAGGCGACCGGAGGCAGGACGGCGGATCCGAGGCTGACGGTCTTCCGCGAGGCCGTGGGAGCGCCGCGAGGCGCGTCGGAACAGGCCGCCGGCGACCCGGGGTTCGCACCGGGAACCCCCGAGGCGCAGGGCGCTCCGGTGCCGGAGCCGCGTGCTTCGGATACGCCGGACGATGGAGCGGACGTGGACGGCGGGGTGCAGGACGCTACGCCGGACGCGGCGGTCGCCCCTGCGGTCGACGACGCGGTGGGCGGCGCGCAATCCCGTACCGACGACGCAGTCGCGGAGGAGGCCGACGCGGCACGATCCGCCACGGACGGGGCCGAGGACGGGGACGGGGGCGGCGCGGGCGAGGAGCCGGTCGCCGGCGGGACGCCCGCGGAGGAACCCGGAGTCGAGGACGCGGTGGAGTCCGGGGAGCGCCGCGAGCACGTGGGGCTCGCGCGCGGCGCGGGGTCCGCGGCGACCGGGAGCGGGCCGATGGAGTCCTCCGCCGTCGCGGGGACCGCGGGCGGCGAGGAGCCGTCCGCCGGGACGGACGCCGAAGCGCCGTCCGGCGAGGTCCCCGCGCGGGGAACCCACGCCGAAGCGCCGTCCGGCGAGGTCCCCGTGCAGGGAACGGACGCGCGGACCGCCGGGGAAGCCCCGAAGAGCGCGCCCGGGGTCGCCCCCGTGCGGGGAACCCACGCCGAAGCGCCGTCCCGCGGGGTCCCCGTGCAGGGAACGGACGCGCGGACCGCCGGGGAAGCCCCGAAGAGCGCGCCCGGGGCCGCCCCCGCGCGGGGAACCCACGCTGAAGCGCCGTCCGGCGAGGTCCCCGTGCAGGGAACGGACGCGCGGACCGCCGGGGAAGCCCCGAAGAGCGCGCCCGGGGCCGCCCCGGAGAACGCCTCGCAGGAGGGTCCGGAGGACGCCCCCGGCAAGGCCGCAAACGCCGCCGGTGACGCCGGAGACGACCCCGCCACGGAGTCCCGCGACGACACCCCGTCGGGGCGAGCCGGCGGCGAGGACACCGAAGGACCCGCGCAGGGCCCCGGAGGCGTCAAGGGCGGACCGGGGGCGCACGAGGCGTCCGGGGGTGGACAGCAGGGCCCCGGGAGCGGTGAGGGCACGCTTGCGCTGCGCGCGCCGCGCACGGAGGACGGCGCCACGCCGGTCCGGGACCGCACTCCGGCGGTGCGTGCGTCCGCCGCCTCCGCGCCGGTCCGTACGCCTCCCCGTCCGGGCGGCACGTTCGTCCCGCTGCGGACCGACGAGCGGCCGGCGCCCACTCCGTCGGCCCCGGCGCCGGCGCAGGCCCCGCGGATCCCGCAGGCGGCCGAGCCCGGCGGCGCTTCGCGGACGAAGCAGATGCCGCTGCCGCCCGACCCCGACGAGCCGCTGCGGCTGCTGGCGGAGCTGACCAACACCCCGCCGCCACCGCAGACCCCGCTGCGCACGACCGTGCGCCGGTTGAAGATCTGGACCCCGCTGGTCCTGCTGCTGGCCGTGCTCTTCTGCCTGGCGCAGGCGCTGCGTCCGCTGCCCGAGCCGAGGCTGCGGGCGACCGCCGAGACCACGTACACCTTCGAGGGCGACGAGCTCGCGCTCCCGTGGCCCAGCGAGGGCCAGGCTGTGGTGGAGGCCGAGGGCCTGGGCCGCGTGGGCGAGTTCGGCGAGCAGAAGCCGACGCCGATCGCGAGCGTCGCGAAGGTGATGACGACGTACGTCATCCTGCGCGACCACCCGATCAAGAAGGGCGGCAAGGGCGAGACCGTCAAGGTCGACCAGAAGGCCGAGGACCAGTACCACAGCGGCCTGCTGGAATCGGAGTCCGTCGTCCCCGTCACCGCCGGGCAGAAGCTCAGCGAGTACGAGGCGCTGGAGGCCGTCATGCTGCCCTCGGCCAACAACATCGCCCGCCTGCTGGCCCGTTGGGACGCGGGTTCGGAGGAGGCGTTCGTGCGGAAGATGAACGCCGCCGCCAGGGAACTGGGGATGCAGGACACCACGTACACCGACCCGAGCGGCCTGGAGGCGACCACCGTCAGCACCGCGAGCGACCAGGTCAAGCTGGGGCACGCGGCGATGAAGAACCCGGTCTTCGCGGAGATCGCCACCATGACCCGGTACACGGACGTCAACGGCGGCGTGCAGCAGAACTACAACCAACTGGCCGGCTACAACAACATCGTCGGCATCAAGACCGGCACCAGTACGAAGGCCGGCGGCAACCTGCTCTTCGCCGCCTACCGCACGATCGGCGGCACCAGGCAACTGATCATCGGCGCGATGCTCGACCAGCAGAAGGCGCCGATCATCGACACGGTGCTCGGCCGCAGCCGCACCCTGATCAACGGCACGCGCGACGCGCTCACCTCGGCCACCATCATCAAGAAGGGCGAGGTCGTCGGATACGTCGACGACGGCCTCGGCGGCCGCACCCCGGTCGCGGCCGGGAAGGACGTCACCGCGGTCGGCTGGGCCGGTCTGCAGGTCGACGTCTCGGTGGAGACCGCCGAGGGCGGCCTCCCGCACACGGCGAAGGCCGGTGACCGGGTCGGCACGCTCGTCGTCGGCAGTGGCGACAGCGCGATCCGGGTCCCGGTCGTGCTGGGGTCGGCGCTCGTCGAGCCCTCCCTCGGCTCGAAGCTGACCCGGATCTCCTGACCCGGGTCGGCCCCGCCCTCGGTGCGCGGGCGACCGTCAGGACGGGCCGGCTGGACCAGGACACCTGGTCCGGCCGGCCCGCCTTCGGCTCCTCGACCGGTGAGCACAACCACTCGGCGCTGACCCGCGCCCGCTGCTCGAAGTCGTCGGTCGGCACGAGCCGTCCGGCCGGCCGGACAGCGCGGTCGCGGTTGCCGCGGAACGCGGCCACCTGCTCCACCGGCCGCCTCCGCCCCGTCCCGCCCGCCCCGCGCCCGGACGGCCCCCCGCGGCCGCGGGGGGCCGGGGTCAGCGCGCGAGCGGCCGGAAACCGCGCAACCGCAGGGAGTTGCCCACCACGAAGACCGAGGAGAAGGCCATCGCGGCGCCCGCGATCATCGGGTTGAGCAGCCCTGCGGCGGCCAGCGGCAGGGCCGCCACGTTGTAGCCGAAGGCCCAGAAGAGGTTGCCCCTGATGGTGCCGAGGGTGCGCCGGGACAGCCGGATGGCGTCGGCGGCGACCCGCAGGTCCCCCCGGACCAGTGTCAGGTCGCTCGCCTCGATGGCGGCGTCCGTGCCGGTGCCCATGGCGAGCCCGAGGTCGGCGCGGGCCAGCGCGGCGGCGTCGTTGATCCCGTCACCGACCATGGCCACCGACCTGCCCTCCCGCTGGAGCCGGGCCACGACGGCCACCTTGTCCTCCGGCATGACGCCCGCGATCACGTCGGCGGCGTCGATCCCGACCTCGGCGGCGACGGACCGGGCCACCGCCTCGTTGTCGCCGGTGAGCAGCACCGGCGTGAGACCCAGTCCGCGCAGCAGGCGGACGGCGTCGGCACTGGTCGGCTTCACGGCGTCGGAGACGACGAGCACGGCCCGGGCCCGGCCGTCCCAGGCGGCCGTGACCACGGTGCTGCCGCGGGACTCGGCCTCCGCCTTGGCGCGGGCCAGCTCCGCCGGCAGCGGCTCGGACAGCTCCTGGCGCCCGACGGTGACCTCGTGGCCGTCCACGGTGCCCCGGACGCCGATGCCGGGCAGCGCCTGGAAACCCGTGACGCCGGACAGGGCGCCGGTGCGTTCCTCCGCCGCCCGGGCGATCGCGCGGGCGATGGGGTGCTCGGAGGCGTGCTCCAGGGCGCCCGCCAGGCGCAGCACCTCGTCCTCCCGCTCGCCCCCGGCCGGGTGGACGGCGGCCAGCGTCATGACGCCGGTGGTGACGGTCCCGGTCTTGTCCAGCACGATCGTGTCGACCCGCCGGGTGGTCTCCAGTACCTCGGGCCCCTTGATGAGGATGCCCAGTTGCGCGCCCCGCCCGGTGCCGACCAGCAGCGCCGTGGGCGTGGCCAGGCCGAGGGCGCACGGGCAGGCGATGATCAGCACGGCGACGGCCGCGGTGAACGCGGTGGCCGGGCCCGAACCGTTGCCGAGCCAGACGCCGAGGGTCGCCAGGGCGAGCCCGATCACGACGGGGACGAACACCGCGGAGATCCGGTCGGCGAGGCGCTGCGCCGCCGCCTTGCCGTTCTGGGCGTCCTCCACCAGCCGGGCCATCCGGGCCAGCTGGGTGTCGGCGCCGACCCGGGTGGCCTCCACGACCAGCCGGCCCCCGGCGTTCACCGTGGCACCGGTGACGGCCCCGCCCGGCCCCACCTCCACCGGTACGGATTCACCGGTGAGCATCGAGGCGTCGACCGCGGACGTGCCCTCCCGTACGACACCGTCGGTGGCGATCTTCTCGCCCGGCCGCACCACGAACCGGTCGCCGACGGCGAGTTCGGACGTGGGGACGCGTATCTCGCGCCCGCCGCGCAGCACGCCGACGTCCCTGGCACCCAGTTCCATCAGGGCGCGCAGCGCGGCGCCCGCCCGGCGCTTGGAGCGGGCCTCGAAGTAGCGCCCGGCCAGGATGAAGGCGGTGACGCCGGAGGCGACCTCGAGGTAGAGGTTGGCGGACCCGTCGCCGCCGGAGACGGTCAGCTCGAAGGGGTGCTTCATGCCGGGCATGCCCGCGTCGCCGAAGAAGAGCGCATACGCGGACCAGCCGAAGGCGGCCAGCGTGCCCATGGAGATCAGCGTGTCCATGGTCGTGGCGCCGTGCCGCAGGTTGGTCCACGCAGCGCGGTGGAAGGGCCACGCGGCATACGCCACGACCGGTGCGGCCAGGGTCAGCGACAGCCACTGCCAGTTGCGGAACTGCAGGGCCGGGACCATGGCCATCGCGATGACGGGCACGGCGAGCAGGACGGCGGTCAGCAGCCGCTGGCGCAAAGCCGTGAGCTCGTGCGGCTCGGCCTCGGCCTCCTCCCGGGGCGCCTCGGTGGCCGGCGGGGCGGGGAGCGCGGCGGTGTACCCGGTGGCCTCCACGGTGGCGATCAGGTCGCCGACGCCGATCCCGTCGCCGAACGCGACCTTGGCCTTCTCGGTGGCGTAGTTGACGGTGGCCGTGACGCCGTCCATGCGGTTGAGCTTCTTCTCGATCCGCGCCGCACACGAGGCGCAGGTCATCCCGCCGATCGCGAGTTCCAGCTCGGTGACGCCCGCGGGCGCGGCCTGAGCGGCGATCCGCGGGCTGACCTGCTGCTGATCCGGGAGGGTCATGCCGGCCCGACCAGTTCGTAGCCCGCCTCGTCGACGGCCGCGCGGACGGCCGCCTCCTCCAGGGGCGCGTCGGAGTCGATGGTGAGCAGGCCCGACTTGGCGTCCACCGTGATCGCGGTCACGCCGGGAAGGGCCGCGACCTCCTTGCTGACCGCGGACTCGCAGTGGCCGCAGCTCATCCCGGAGACGCTGTAGCTGACAGACATGGGTTCTCCTCGTGCGTTCTGTGCGTGTTCCGGTGTACGGCGTCGAACACGGTGCCGTCCACTCATCTCCAAACTATACCCCCTAGGGGTATCCCGGAAGAGGAGGCTGGGGGAACCGGGGGCGGTGTGGCGCCCGGTTCCGGGCGCCAGGGGCCGACGCCGCGACGCCGGCCGCGGCAACCCGGCCCGCTGCGGGCCGCCCTGACCGGCCCGGCACGCCCAGTGCCGGGACGGCGCGGCCTGGGCGGACCCGTCCTGAGTCGTGCGGGTGTGCCGTCCGGGGGACGGACACCCTCGGTGGCCGGCGGGGACCGTGGCCCCGTGGCCCCGTGGCCCCGTGGCCGTGCGGCATGGTGCGCATGCTGCCCTGCCATGGCGCACGCGCCCCGTCGGCGGCACCGGGCCGGCGCGGTCCTCGCCCCGGCCGGCGGACTTCCCGCCCGCGTGGCCGGCCGGCCGCGGCATCCTCATGACTGCGTTTCCCCGGGGGGTCCCGTGCGCCCGTGGGCCGCCGCCGAGGCCGACGCCGACACCCGCACCGCCCTCTTCGCCGCGGCCATGGCCGAACTGGCAGGCTGAGCCCCGTGGACGACATCGACCGCGCCATCCTCCGCGAGCTCCGGACCGACGGCCGCATCCCCTACGCCGACCTCGGCCCCAAGGTGGGGCTCTCCCCGTCCGCCGCCCGTCAGCGCCTGCAGCGGCTGATCGACGGCAAGGCCGTCCGGGTCGTGGGCGTCACCGACCCCATGGCCGTGGACGGCCAGGCGATGGCGCTGCTCGGAATCGGGGTGGACGGCGACCCGCGCGCCGTCGCCGACGCGCTCGCCGCCCGGGAGGAGGTCGTGCACGCCGTCCTCACCGCCGGGCCGTACGCCCTCTTCGCCGAGGTCGTCTGCCCGGGTCAGTCCGACCTGCTGGACTTCGTCAACGACGTGGTCAGGACCGCGGACGGCGTCGCGGGCGTGGACACCTTCCCGTACTACGGCATCCACACCCACCGCTCGCTGCGGGAAGCGGGCTGACCGGGGGCCCGGTCAGCCCTTCGGCACGACGCGCAGGGCGCGGTACGCGTACCCGTCCTGCGCGAAGCCCGGCGCCTCCCACTCCAGCGCCACAGCCTGGCCGGCGGACAGCGTGCGGAAGCCGTTCATCTCGATGTCGCTGTAGTGGGCGAAGCACCCCCCGGGCGTCTCCGGGCAGTCCAGCACGCCCCAGCCCTCTTCCTCGTACCACTCGCGTACGGTCGCATGAGCCATGTCCGCAGCGTAAGCGCGTCGGCGCCGCGCGGCTCGTCCGAGACGTTCGGCGGTGGTCACCAGCCTTGCCGGCCCTCCCATGGCGCGGCCTCCGCCGGAGGGCGAGCCTCCGGCGAGTACCCCGCGTGCAGGTGAGGGACATCCACGTCAGGGGCGGTCCGGGCTTCCTCGACCCAGGAGTCGGCCAGCAGCGTTGGTGATCCCGCCGCTCCGGCCGGGGCCTGCGGAACCGGTCCCGGGGTCGGGACCGACAGACTGCCGTAGCGCTCCATACGCTGCCAGCGCAGCCGTGACCCGGCGAGGGCGGTGGCCACCGACTGGATCACCACGAGGTACATCAGCTGCCGGTAGACGAACTGCTGCAGGGGCAGGCTCCACAGGGGGCCGGCCCGCTCGCCGTCCAGCCGGAAGGCGTAGAGGCCCATCACGGCCTGCAGTGCCAGGAACCCCAGCCACAACCCGGTGATGCGGACGGGGTCGAGGAAGACCAGCCCGTACACGGCCAAGACGTCGACCACCGGGGCCAGCAGCGGCAACAGGACCTGGAAGAGCAACAGGTACAGCAGGCCGCGGCGGCCGAGCTTGCCTGCCGCACCGGACTGCAGGAGCGCCCCGCGGTGCTTCCACATCGCCTGCAGCGTGCCATAGCACCAGCGGTAGCGCTGGCGCCACAACGCCGCCACGGAGGCCGGGGCCTCGGTCCAGGCGACCGCATCCTCCTGGTACACCACCCGCCAGCCGGCACTGCAGAGGGACATGGTCAGGTCGGTGTCCTCGGCGAGCGTGTCGTCGCTGACGCCGCCGGTCCTCACCAGCGCGTCGCGACGGAACGCTCCGACGGCCCCGGGGACGGTGGGCATGCACTCCGCGAGGTCGAACAGGCGGCGGTCGAGATTGAAGCCCACCACGTACTCGATGTGCTGCCAGCGGCCCAGCAGGCCCCGGCGGTTGATGACTTTGGCGTTGCCGGACACCGCTCCCACACCCGGATCGGAGAAGGGCTGCACGAGTCTGCGCACCGCGTCGGGCTCGAAGACCGTGTCACCGTCGACCATCACGAGCAGGTCGTACGAGGCTGCGGCGATCCCGGTGTTGAGCGCAGCGGGTTTGCCTGCATTGGCCTGCCGGATGACGCGCACGGAGGGTAGCCGAAGTGACTCCACGAGGTCGGCTGTGCCGTCGGTGGAGCCGTCGTCGACGACGACGACCTCGACGGGGTGGTCGGAGGCTAGAAGCGAACGGACCGCCGCCTCGATACCGGCGCTCTCGTTGTACGCGGGCACGATGACGGAGACCGGAGCGGTCACCGGAGGCCCCCACGGGACCTCGCGCCTGCGGACGTGCCGGCGGGCCGCGGCCATGACGGCGGCGGCGCGCAAGAGGGCGAGCGCGCCTGCCGCGTACAGCAGCCAGCCGAGGATCCGCAAGGCCCAATCGCTTGCGGCGAGCGCGCCGATGAGCCCCAGACCCAGCCAGTGGTCACCGGTCGCGGCGGGCCGAGTGGACTGCGGCAGCCGTACCGCCCCGCTCACCGTGGTGACGGAAAAGCCCCGGTCGGCGAGCGTTGAGAGCAGCGGGTCCAGTGCCTCCAGCGTCTGTGAGCGGTCGCCGCCTCCGTCGTGCATCAGGAGGATCTGCCCGAGGCTGTCGTGCGGGACCGAGTCGGCGACGATCCGGTCCACGCTCGGCCGCCGCCAGTCACCGCTGTCGAGTGTGCTGAGCACGGTCAGGTAGCCGTCCCCGGCGGCCGCCCGGATCGCGGACCAGTCATCGTTCGTCACCGCCGCGTTCCCCGACGAGTACGGCGGACGCAGCAGCGAGGTGGTCCTCCCCGTGGCACCCGCCAGTGCGAGTTGGGTCTCGCGCAGCTCCAGCGAGCGTTGCCACTCCGGGAGCGTGCCCAGGTCGGCGTGGGTGAAGGTGTGGACGCCGATCTCGTGTCCCTCGGCGAGGATGCGTCGCACCAGCTCCGGATGGGCGGCGACCTGGGTGCCCACCACGAAGAATGTTGCGTGAACACGATGCCGACGCAGGACATCGAGGATCTTGGGCGTCCACCTCGGATCCGGGCCGTCGTCGAAGGTGAGGGCGACCGTGCGGGCCCTGGGTGCGGCGGTGCGTAGGGTGCCCGGGGCGCCGTCGACGACCGGGCCGCCACGGACAACGGCGGACGGCACCCGATCGGAGGCGCCGAGCGGCTTGGCGGCGTCGTCGCCGATCCCGGACATGTGGTGGGTGTAGCCCTGGATGACCAGTGCTGCGCTCAACGTCAGGACCAGCGTGGTCAGCAGGAGCCAGTGCGTACGCAGCGGCACGTTGCGCACGATGCCGCGGTGGCCGCGCCTTCGGGGGCGGTGGGTCTTGGCACGGCTCATCAGGGTCGCTCTCCTCGGCGGTCGAACACGGCCGGCCCTAGTCGCGGCCGCGGCCGGTGCTGTGGGTGGGGCCGGGGTGGGAGGCCGTACTCCTGCCCCGGACCACGGCGGCTGCCGGCGTCGTCTTCGCGGTGCCCGGCGCGCTGCTCACGGACGGTCCGGGTCCGGTCGCGGTGCGGGCCGGGGCCGTCGGCCCGGGTACGGATCCAGGCGTCCGAGAGGCCTGGTCGGGCCGGCCCTCCGGCGCCGCGGCAGGAGCCGGCACCGGACGGCGCGTGCCGCCTTCCCCGGGCCGTGGCGTCCCGGATGCCGGACCGCCGGGGTGGCGCTCGGCCGACTCCGGTAGCGGAAGGTACGGCGAGGAAGCGCCGGGCCCACCCAGCACAGCGCTCACCAGGAGGGCCACGTACGCGACCGCGGGCAGGGCGAGCAGCAGCCCGAGCCTGCGGACGCGCCGCTGCCGGCGCCCGCTGGCGTCCACGAAGACCGGCGCGGGGGCGGCATGGCGGGCGCGCGCGACGGGGCCGTCTTGCTGCGACCGGGTCGTTTCGGGGCCGGAGGTTCGGTGCACGGCGGCGCACCCTACAAGCGGCGGCGCCTCATTGGCGACCGCCACCATATTCCGTTCAAGAGCGACATCGCATGGTTTCAGGTGTTTCATACCCTTTTTCGCATGGCATCTGGGTCCGGGAGCGGGGTGTAACGCTTTTGCGGCGCGCCACGCCCTACTCGGTAGGCGCACGCGTCACACGCGGCGGGGACGACGAGCGAAGGGGCACGATGAAGCAGGACGTGAGCAATCCACCGGCGACGGTTCTGGGACCCCGCCTCGCCGCGGATGTCGTGTCCATGGCCAGGGAGGGCTCCCGTGTCAGACTCGACTACTCCTCGGCGAGCCTCGGCCTGGTCGACCGGATCATCGAGGCGATACGCGGCGAGCAGCCGCCCCTCGAGGCCGTCGCCCCCATGCTCCGCGGGTTCGGCGCGTACGCGGGGGAGGTGCTGGTCCGCGCGGTCGACGCTGCCTGGGTGGACTTCGACGAGGAGCAGCGCGCTACATTCGGTCAGCCGTTCGGTATCCGGACACCCGACGGGAGGGTGTGGAATCCGCTGGGGAAGGCCGTCAAGCGATACGAGAATGGTCCGGCGGACAGCCTGCGCTTCTTCTGTCTCTCCGCGATGGGCCGGGGTCACGTTTGACCTCGTCACGCCGCGGGAGCCGAGCCCTTGCGGTGCGACGGGGTGAGATGGACGGGGCGACGAGCACGAAGAGGACGCAGTGGGCAAGGCGGAGGTTCGTCGGCGCAACCGGCTGGGCCAGGGCGAACTCGGTGACGCGATCCGGCGGGCCCGCGGCGGTGACGAGACCGCGTTCGCCGCCGTCTACCGGGAGGTCCACCCGATGCTCCTGGGCTACCTGCACGGCCTGGTCGGCGACGAAGCCGAGGACGTGGCCTCGGAGACCTGGCACGACATCGTCCGCGACCTTGGAAGTTTCCGTGGTGACGGCCAGGCCTTCCGCGGCTGGGCGGCCGCGATAGCCCGGCACCGTGCCGTGGACCACATCAGGAGGGTCAAGGTGCGGCCCCGCACCACCTCCCTCGAGGACCGCGTCACCGAGCCGGTGACGCTCGAGGACGCCGGAGGCTCGGCGCTGGAGAACCTGTCGACGCGGCGGGCGCTCGACCTCATCGCGGGGCTGCCGCAGGACCAAGCCGAGGCGGTCCTCCTGCGGGCGGTCGTCGGCCTCGACGCGCCTACCGCGGCCAAGGTCCTCGGCAAGCGTCCGGGCGCGGTGCGGACCGCTGCCCACCGGGGTCTGAAGCGCCTGGCGGAGCGCCTCGACGGCGCCAGGGGAAGTGAAGGATGAAGGACAGCGGAGAGCACGACGAGTGGATGGACGCCGCACTGGCGGAGCGGCTCCTGGACGGCGCGGACGTCCAGGACAGCGACGCCCGTGCGACCGGCGTGGCACGACTGCTGGCGGCCGCGACGGCGGCGTTGCCGACGGATCCGGCACGGGAACGGACGGTGCTGGCCGGATACCGGCAGGCGCAGGAGGCCGGGACCGCGCGGCAGCGACGGTCGGCCCTTCGCCGACGCGCCCGATGGGTGGCCGGCGGACTGGTCGCGGTCTTCGCCCTGGGCGGCGTGGCGGTCGCCGCGCAGTCCGGCACACTTCCGAATCCGTTCCACGCTCCCAGGACCGGACCCCGTCCGGTGTCCTCCGGCTCGGAGGGATCTGCCGCGCCCCTCGCCCCCAAGCGCCCCGCCCCTCCTGCCGCCACGGCCACCGCGCCCACGTCCCCCCCGCCCTCCGCACGCGTGACGGGTAAGTCCTCCGGCGCGCCCTCGGCGGCGCCTGGTCCCCGTACCGCGCCGCCGGGGTTCACCGAGGCGGAGCGCAAGGGGCTCTGTCAGGCATACGCCAAGGCTGCCGAGCGCGGCGACGCCATGGACGCTGCCCAACAAGTTGTCTTGGAGAGGGTTGCCGGCGGAAGGAAATTCGTGGCCCCCTACTGCGAACGGGCCTTGGGCTCCGGCGCAAATGCGAAGTCCCATGTTCCTGCGCCGCCGACCGAGGCTGGACGTCGCCGCTGACCTGCCGGGTATACGAGCCCTCAGCTCCACACCGAGCGGAAGCCGTTGATGAGGTTGACGACCGCCCCCAGCACCAGGAACCAGCCGAAACAGAGGTAGACCCGCCCCACGGTCCGGTTGCCCTGCGCCCGCGACGACGAGGCCGAACCGGCCGGCGGAGCGGATTCCATCCGCACCGGCTCGTCGGGGGTGAGCAGACCCCGGGCCGCGCGGCGCCACACGCGGCCGGCCCGTATGAGCACGACCGCAACCAGGCAGCAGAACGCCGCCGTCTGGAAGTAGGTAACCGGTGATGCCAATTGCACCGAGGCATAGCTCTGCATGAACGCGTGACCTTCCAGGATCCCGGACGCGCCGGACCGCACACCGGCCTGCCCGAGCCAGGCGGGCGAGGCGGTCGATGACGGCATGGCCGGTGGTCTTGGCGCAGTGCCGTACGTGGTCATCTTGTGGTGATCTGCAACGCAGGTCAACACCCGAAGCCGGCGGGGAAGCCGGTGGGTCGCCTGGTGCAGGAATATGTGCCGATCTGCCCCCTCCGCGCGGCCACCAGGGGCGCACTTCAAAGGTGGCCGACGGGTACGGCGTAACGGTCACCCAGATCGGGCCGGGGGCCGTCGACGTCGCACGTCGGCCCGCATCTCCCCGCGGCTCAAGGGAAGTTGGGGGCAGGTCAGCGTTCTGAGCGGCCCACGGAGCCCATCGCTCCCGGGAGGAGATCGCCGCACCGATGAACGCGTGCTTTCCCGGGGGCGGTCGACCAAAACAGGTGCCGCACACCGCGGTCCCGGCCCGTCGTCGAGCCACCGGCCCAGTGCCGGCCGGTGAGCCCGGCCGGCAGCGCGTCGTGCCTCAGACGGAGGCCTTGGCGATGACGCCCTCGACCTCGTCCCGCCCGAACGCACGCATGGTCGTGCTGCGGATGTTGCCGACCGCGCCGAGCCGCAGCAGCGCGGCGGCGGCGGTCTCGTCGTCCGGCGCCTCGACGACCGCGACGAGATCGTAGGGCCCGACGGTCCAGTAGATGTCGGCCAGCCTCCCCCCGACCTCGCGCAGCGCGGTACCGAACGCGTCGGCCCGCTCGGCTGTGTCGGCGTACTTGCGGATCCCCTGGTCGGTCCAGTTCAGCAGCGTGATGTAGCGCGGCACGATCCGTCACCTCGACAAAGGAAGGAGCGCCCCCTCCCAGCGTATGTGGGCCGCTGACGGGTCGCATCCGGCGTGGGACGGCCGTCACCCGGGCCCGGTCCGCGTCACCGGCGGGCGCGTCGTCAGGGTGCCCCACCTACGTGGGGCCGGGGCGGCCTGCCTCCAGCAGGCGACCCGCTCAAGGCCCGGCCCGTGCGGTCGGCCCGCCACGTGAACGCGGCCGCCCCCAGCGGCACACCCACCAAGGCGCCCACGCCGACCCCGAGATCTTCGGCGCTGGGCGAGACCCACGCCGTGGCCGCGCTGCCCGCCACCGCCAGGGCCGACATGGCAAGGAGCATCGCCACGGCGGCGGAGCGCCGGCCCACTGGCCTTGTCCGGTACAGGCCGCCGACAGGCCGGCCTCCCGCCGCGACCGCCGCGGCGCACACCGGGTTGGGACCGTCCGGCAGCCGGCCGAGGGGCCATGCGACCAGCGCCAGGACGCCCATGGCGAGAAGGCAGAAGGCCATTGCCCGAGTTGCCCCCGCAGCCGGCCCCCATGGCCGGCGCCGCATCGTGGCAGCGCTGTCTGCGCCGGCCATGCGCGCCTACCGCGGCGCGCGCCATGACGGACGACCGGACCGCAGCGCGATGACACCGTTCACTCGACGTCCTTGAGGACGCGCTCGATCTTCGCGACCCGCGCTTCTATGTCGACGAGGCTGCTCTGCGCGGCCTCCTGGCTCGCGACGGCCCGTTCGGCGATCGCCCGGTACTCGAAGTCCCTGGCCAGTTCGGCCTTTGAGCGCAGGTGCGTGCCGATCAGCCGGATCACCGCCACCAGCACGACACCGATGACGGGGATGACGACGATCTCTTCGATGATCCAGCTGGGCATGTCTTAGGGCTCCTTCTTGGTGGCCTCGTCGCGTTCCGAGCCCTCTGGAAGCGTCTCGGCAGCAGTCGTCAGCGTTTGCGGTGTCAGATGCAACTCGAACGGCGTCACTTCGTAGAACTTCATCGCCTTCCCGTCGTCGGACACCTCGATCCGGGAGGCGACCAAGCCGACCGCCTCCAGTCGCTTGAGGTGCACTTGCAGCAGCGCCCGGCTGATCCCCAGGTCGCGGGCCAACTGGCTGACATAGGTGGGGCCGGCCGACAGGGCAGCGAGAACGCGCATCCGGTGCGGACTCGCGAGCGTCGCCAGCACTCTCACCAGACCCTCACCCGTCAGATCCGTAGTCTGCATAAGACCTCCTGCACGTGCAAAACATTATTGGCATGTGCCTGGGGCGTCAACACCATGGGTCGCGGACGGCTCCGGTCGTGGGTCGGCGAACCGCATCGCCCGCACCGTGTCCGACGCCGAACGGCCGCCGGAAACGCCCTCGATGCGGCACGGGCCGTCGCGGCAAGCCGTCCGCGGGGGGTCAGGGCATGCGCGGCAGTGCGCCGCCGGTCGGCCCTCCATGGCCGACGGGCCTGCTGATCGAGAGGATCGTGCAGGTACGCGCGAGCATCGTTCTAACATTTTCCCAGGTCGCAGCGGTTAGATGGAGTCACTCCCCCACTTTGCGCGGAAGAAGGATTCCATGATGGTGCATTACGGGTTCAACGCCGTCCTGACCGCCAAGCCCGGCTCGGGCGACCGCCTCGTCGAACTGCTGCTGACCGGGCTGAACGAGGGCAGCCCCGGCGCGAGCGAGCACTGCGTCGTCTACCTCGTCTCCCGTTCCGCGTCCGACCCGGATGTCGTCCACGTCGCCGAGGGCTGGACCAGCGAGGAGGACCACCACCGGATGTTCGCCGGCGGGGCCGCCCAGGCCATCGTCGCGCAGATCGGGCCGCTGCTGGCCAAGGACTCCGAGTACACCGACTACGTCCCGGTCCGCGGCAAGGCGGCCTTCTGAGGCGTGCGGACCGGCCTCGCCTCGAGGCGCCGCGACGCTTCGACAGCGGCCGTGACGCCGACCCGGAGCGCCGCCCGCGGCGCTCCCCTCCCCGACCGTCCGACACCGCCACGAAAGGCGATGACCATGGCCATGGCACGACCCTCCCTCGACCCCGAACTGCGTGAACTCCTTGCCGGCATGCCGCTGATGTCCCGGCTCAGCGCGGACGTGCTCGCGCAGGTCCGCCCCTTCTCCTCTATGCCCGTCGAACCCCTCCTCGAAGGCCGCGCGATCGACCGACGCGAGGTCACCGCCACGCGCGCCGGCGGAGAGCGGATCCGGCTGTCGGTCTTCAGCCCCGCCGGCGCACAGCGTTCAGCCCGGGCAGCACCGTGCGTCTACTGGATGCACGGCGGCGGGATGGTCATGGGAGACCGCTTCTCGCAGATCGACATCCCGCTGGAGTGGCTCAGCCGATTCGGCGCGGTCGTCGTCTCGGTGGAGTACCGGTTGGCGCCGGAGGCCGCCGGCACGGCCCTGGTCGACGACTGCTACCAGGGGCTGCTCTGGGTCGCGGAACACGCAGACGACCTGGGCATCGATCCCGCCCGCATCGTCGTCGCGGGCGCCAGCGCCGGCGGCGGTCTCGCCGCCGGCGTGGCACTGATGGCACGCGACCGCGGAACGCCGGCGCTCGCCGGCCAGGTGCTGATAGGGCCCATGCTCGACCACCGCAACGACACCGCATCCAGCCGCCAGTACTCCGGGGACCCCGGCGTCTGGACCCGGGAGATGAACGCGTTCGGCTGGCGATCCGTGCTCGACGGCCTGCCCGGTGACGAGGTGCCCGGCTATGTGTCCCCCGCACTGGCCGACGACCTCTCGGGCCTGCCGACCACCTACATCGACACCGGTTCCGCCGAGGTCTTCCGCGACGAGAACACCGACTACGCCAGCCGTATCTGGGCGGCCGGGGGGCAGGCCGAACTCCACGTCTGGGCCGGGGGCTTCCACGGATTCGACGCCCTGTACCCGCACGCGCACATCTCGGCCACCGCCCGCCGGGCCCGCACCGACTGGCTCGCCCGCGTCCTGGGCGAGGCCTCCGCCGCGTAGCCCCCGCAGGCCGACGGCGGCGCGTGAGGGGGCCCGGGGCGGCGGGCAAGGGCTGACGTGTCGTCGCGCGCGCTTCGGTCCTGCGGCCGGGCGTCGCCCGCCAAGGCGTGTCGCAAGACGTCCCAGCACCATGAACGGCCTCCTGGGCGGGGTGGCATCCTTGACCGGTGTGGTCATCCGATCCTTCGGTACGACCCGCCGACGCGTTCGGCCCGCGGCAGCCCGCGCCGACCCACACCCGCCCCAGACATCCTCACCCGGCCAGTGCGACCGACGCCTGATCAACGAGCACGGTACGGTGCGTCGGCCGAGGAGCGCCGAGGGGAGGGCCCGCCGGGTTGGCGAGGCCGGCAACCGATCCCCTCACCCGGAGCGACACCATGCGATTCGACAACCACCGCGTCGTCATCACGGCCGCAGGCCGCGACTTCGGGCGCACCCTCGCGATCCGGCTCGCGGACCTCGGAGCCGAGGTCTTCCTCTCCGCCCGCAGTCTCGACGCCGCCGAGCGGGTCCGTGACGAGATACGCGGCCGCGGACGTCTACGGGTGCACGCCTTCGCGTGCGACCTGACGGACCCCGCCTCGATCCGCGACTTCGCCGCCGACGTCGCGCGGCACACCGACCGTGTCGACCTGCTCGTCAACAACGGCTCGCGCTGGCTCGAAGGGCCGGACCTGCTGTCAGCAACCGACATCGAGGTCGTCGACACCATCGCCTCCGGAGCCACCGGCACGGTCCTGACGGTGAAGAACTTCCTCCCCCTCCTGCTCAACTCCGGTGGACCGGACGTCGTGACGATGGTCTCCGCCTGCGGAACAGCGGGCCATCACCGCTCGGACGCCCACGACGCCTTCTACACGGCCAAGAGCGCCCAGGCGGGGTTCACCGAGATCCTCTCCAAGCGCCTGCGCCCCCAGGGAGTCCGGGTGATCTCGCTGTACCCGCCCGACTTCGACAACGCCGACCCGCTCTCCGAGGAGTGGGAAACCACCCCGCGCGGATCCAATGACAACCTCACGTCGCAGTCGCTGGTGGACTGCGTCCTCTTCGCGGTCGCCCAGCCCCGCGACTGCTTCATCAAGGCGTTCCACTTCGAACAGGCCTGATCGCTGGGAGACCGACCGCGCGGGTCCTTGCCGGGACAGGGGTCGAAGCCGTGAGCACCAGCTGGAAACCAGGCCGTGGGGGACCGGTCACGCCCGGAGCTACCGCCGAGCGTTGATCGATCGCGACGTACGGCGGGCAAAACCCGGACGGGCAGGGTGACCAGGCCGAACGGGATGCAACCGGTCCGACCGCCGCCCGCACGCGGACAGCCGGCAGCCCGGTGCGGCTCCCCGCACGGCGCACAGGTCCGGCCTGGTGACGCCACGCGTGGTGACCTGTGGCCTCGAGTCGGCGTCACGGGGCACCCCTGCTGTGAGCATGGAGAAAACCGGTTGTGCACGCCCCCACGACGGTGAAGGGTGGCCGGATGATCGTCTCGAACGCCACCGCCGCCGACTGGGAGCGCATCTGGCCGTTCTTCCAGCCCATCGTCGCCGCGGGAGACACCTTCTCCTACCCCACAGGCCTCACCTATGAAGAGGGCCGCCGGACCTGGATGCAGGAGCCGCCCGGTCGCACCACCGTCGTGACCGCCGAGGACGGCACGCTCGTCGGGAGCGCCAACATGTACGCCAACCGGGGAGGACCCGGTGGCCATGTGGCCAGCGGGAATTACATGGTCGACCCGGCCTGCCAAGGGCGCGGCGCCGGACGGGCCCTGATCACCGACAGCATCGCCTGGGCCCGTGCACAGGGTTTCAGGGCCTTCCAGTTCAACGCCGTCGCCGAGTCCAACGCCCCAGCGCTGCGGCTCTACCATGCCGCGGGCTTCCGGATCGTGGGCACCGTGCCCGAGGCGTTCCACCATCCGGTGAAGGGCTATGTGGGCCTGCACGTGTTGCATCTGCCGCTCTGATCGAGGACATCGCGGGTACCCCGGAACCGCGTGGGCCGCCGCGTCGGTGACACGGACAGTGCTGACGGAGACCATCGATGGCGCGAGGAGTGGTTGTACGCAGCGACGCCAGTGGATTCAACGTACTGCCCACAAGGTGGCTGGTGCCGCGCACGTGGTCCCGGCTGATGCGCACCTGCCGCCTCACCCTGAACCACGAGCCGCGTACCGGCAGTTCGGAGGCGGTGATCCACTCGTCGATGGGCATGGCCGTCAGCCGCCGCCTCGCGCTGCGGGACGCTGGACATCCCCGGCGCTTCGGTCAGCCGGCCCCGCGTTCCCAGGCGCTCGGCGGCACGCAGCGGGCACGGCCGTCAGCTTTTCTGCGTCGTCCTGGTCCTCGGATTGGGGGAGAACGGCCATGCCTCCACGGTGATTCGCCTACGGTTCCGGTATGAATCCAGCGCTTCCCGACTATCCCAATCTCACACCCGCGGCGCTCGCCGAGGTGTGCCAGGGCGCCATCGACGCCTGCCGGGCCGACCTGGCCGCCATCGTCTCCATACCGGTGGAGCAGCGCAGTTACGCGAACACGCTGCTGGCCCTGGAGGAAGCGCAGCAGCCGGTCGCGCTCGCACGCGGCGCCTGGACGTTCATGGCCGATGTCGCCGTGGACGAGGCTCTCCGCGAGAGCGCGAGGGAATGGAAGGAGCGCCTGGACAAGTACACCGTGGGCCTCGGCTTCGACGAGGACTTGTACCGCGCGGTCCGCGAGTTCGCCGACACTCCCGAGCCCGCGACGCTGACCGGTGAGGACGCCCGGCTGCTGGAGCACACCTTGCGCGACTACCGGCGCAACGGCTTCGAGCTCGCGATCGAGGACCGCCGACGGCTGCGGCTGCTCTTCGAGGAGCTCGTCGAGCTGGAGTCCCGCTTCATGGAGGCGATCGGCGCCTGGCAGGACGGCATCGAAGTGGAGCGCGAGGACCTGGAAGGGCTGCCCGACTCCTTCATCGAGAGCCTGCAACGGGTCGGGGACCGATACCGGATCTCGCTGGACTACCCGGAATACAACCCGTTCATGGCCAACGCGCACTCCTCCCGGTGGCGGCGCGAGCTGATGGAACGTGACCAGCGCAAGGGCGGCCAGGAGAATGTGGCCCGGCTTGAACGCGCGATCGAGGTGCGCACCGAGATCGCCCGCACGCTGGGCTACGACTCGTGGGCCGACTACGTCATCGAGCCGCGGATGGCCGGAAGCCACCGGACGGCGCAGGCGTTTCTGGACGACCTGCGCGCCAAGATCGCCGACAAGGTGGCGCAGGACATGGTCCTGCTCGCCGACGCCAACGAGGCCGCGCTGGGTTCGCGGGAGGTGGAACTGTGGGATCACAGCTTCGCCATGAACCGACTCAAGCGCACCTCGTTCGCTGTGGACGACCTCGCGGTCGCGGCCTACTTCCCGCTCCAGGCCTGCCTCGACGGGCTCTTCGACCTGACGCAGGAAGTGCTGGGAATACGGATCGTCGAGGTGGCCGACACGCCGCCCGTGTGGCATCCGGATGTGCGGGTCTACGACATCGCCGAGGCCGACGGAGGCGAGCCGTTCGCCCGCTTCTACATGGACCTGTGGCCGCGCCCGGACAAGTACAAGCACGCGGCGGCGTATGTGCTCCGGTCGGGCCGAGCCCTGGCCGACGGGTCCTACCAGCAGCCCCTCGCCGCCATAGTCGCCAACTTCACCAAGCCCGTCGCCGACCGGCCCTCGCTGCTGCGCCATGCGGAGGTCTGCAACCTCTTCCACGAGTTCGGCCATGTCCTTCATGACACGCTGACCCGCACCGAGCGGGCGCGCTTCGCCGGTACTGAGACCGAGCTGGATTTCGTGGAGGCCCCTTCCCAGATGCTCGAAAACTGGTGCTGGGACCCAGCGGTGCTGCGGCGCTTCGCCCGCCACCACAAGACCGGCGCACCCCTGCCGGAGGAACTGCTGGCCGGGATGGTCGCGGCGAGGAACGTCGGCTCCGGCCTCGCCACGCTCGTACAGATCTTCTACGCCTCGTTGGACCTGGCCTATCACTCGCCAGGGTTCGACGGAGACACCACAGCCACCCTCAGGAAAATCCACGACCTGCACGGGTTCACCTTCCCCGAGGGAACCCACCGCCAGTCCGCCTTCGAGCACCTCTTCGGCTATGAGGCCGGCTACTACGGCTATCTCTGGTCACGCGTACTGGCCGACGACATGTACACCCGGTTCCAGGCCGCGGGACCGCTGAACCCGGAGCTCGGCCGGCTCTACCGCCGCACCGTCCTCGAACGTGGCGGCAGCGTCGACGCGACACGACTCGTCAGCGACTTCCTGGGCCGCGCTCCCGACCACCGTGCCTTCCTGCACAACCTTGGCCTCATCCCCGATCCGGACCCCTCCCAGGGACACGACGGGGCAGGGGCGGAGGGAAGCGCTTAGCGCCAGCCACGGTTCCGATGCTCCCCGAGACCGATCCAGCGCACCCCGGTCAGGCACATTCGGCGTTGTCGGCGCGGCGGTCGCCAGGAGTCCCGTCCTCGCGTACTTCGGCGCTGGCCACGGATACCGAGTGCAGCGCCCGCGCTCATCATGGGCATCCGGGGGCACAGCCGGATCAGCATCACCATGGACGTCTTCGCACACGTCACGCACGACACCCAACGGGAAATCCATCAGCCACATGGACCGCCTGTGCAAGGGCCGACTGCCTGGCGCCTGAGAACCGGTTGCCGTCAAACTCGGCCGTGAAAAAGCCCCGTATCGTGATCGATGCGGGGTTTTTCCTCTGTGCCCCAGGCGGGATTCGGACCTCCGATACCCGCTTCAGGGACCGAGGTGGGGTCATCACCGGCGTGACCAGCGGCTTACTACCGTGCATCGAGGCGGGCGGTACGTCCTCCCGCCCACCTTGATTCCCCGTGAGTCACCGCCCGATCCGGCACGGATGTGGCACCGTCGCTCTTCGTCCCGAAGCATGTCCGGTGCGCCGCTCGTGGCCGTTGTCACGCAGGTGGATAGTCACCTCGCCCCGCCCCCGTCGTTGTGCCTCTGACGGTCAATGGCGGCGGCCAGAGCGAGGCTTGCCTGTACTCGGGCAGCGGCGACGGCGAGTGCTTCAGAGCGCTGGAAGCTCTTGGGGTGCAGTTCGTCCAGTATCTCCTGGGCATTGTTTGCGTGAGTTTCGTAGTCAGCCACGGTCCCCCCTCGTGGTTCGATCTGCACTGAAGTGGACAACGCTACGGCTGCCACCTGCTCGGGACACAAGGGCACGGCGCCTTGAACCTGGGAACTCATCCTTGTCAGGTCGATCCGCGCGCCCTCGTACCGCTGGACGATCAAGCCTCCGCCTGTGCCGAATGGGTGCAGGGATCCGTTGGGGGTGGGCGTCGTTCAGGGCTGTCGGTGTCAGCCGTCGATGTCAGGAGTCGATCTTCTGTGCCGGTAACGCAGGGGGCCGGCAACGACCCCTACAAGCCGACCCCACCCGGGGTTGACGAAACAGGTAGGGACCCCCCCGTAAGTCGCGCCCTGGGGAGGCCGGCTTGTCGGTGCTCGGACCTAGTATGCGGAGCATGACGCGCTATGTTGACGAGGATCTGCGCGGCGCGGAGTTCCGCGAGTGCGATCTGACCGAGGCACGCCTGATCGGCGTCGTCATGCAGGACGCCGTGATCGACGGACTCATCACCAACCTCGTGGTGAACGGTGTCGAGGTCACCGAGTATGTCGAGGCGGAGCTCGACCGGCGTCATCCGGTGCGGATGCTGATCCGCTCCGAGGACCCGGCCGATCTTCGCGGGGCATCGCGTCAGCTCCATGCCGGCTGGGCCGCCACGATCGAGCGCATCCGCCGTACGCCCGGCATCGAGCGCCGCAGCGTGAACGGCGAGTGGTCGGCGGTGCAGACGATGCGCCACCTGGTCTTCGTCCACGACTCGTGGTTCCGCCGCTGCTGCCTGGGCTCAACGGACCTGTTCACGCCGATGGGCATCGGGACGACCGTCGAGCCCTACCGTGGAGCGAACGGGCTTGACCTCTCGCTCGATCCAACCCTCGACGAGATCGTGAGCGTGCGTGACGCCCAGGCCGCCGAGCTCGAAGCGTGGCTCGACGAGGTCACCGCTGTGCGGCTCGCGGCGCGAGCGCCGGTGCCCGACGACGACGTATGGCCGCCGTATGCCCGGGGCCGCTCGGTGCGGCAGTGCCTCGGCACCGTGCTCAACGAGTCCTTCGAGCACCACGGCTTCTGCGTCCGAGACCTCGACCTGATCGAGGCGCAGGACGCCAAGTAGGGCCGGCCGTCGACTCGAACCGGCCGTCTACTCGAACCGGCCGCCTACTCGAACCGGCCGCCTACTCGAACCGGCCGTGGGGGTCTGCTGCCATTGTCGGCAGTCGTCAAGCATCACCCGGCGCAGGCCTCAAACGAGTTCCGGCAGGCCCCAGAGAGCGATGGGCTTGTACGCCACGGCGCGGTCGACGACCTTCTCGGCGGTGAGTGCGGGGTCGAAGTCCCGGAAGATGTAGTCCGAGATATGCGGGCACCGCAGTCCATGCTCGAAGGCTGACAGGAGCTCAGAGCGCTTATGTCCATGAGAACGGGCTCTGGCCCAAATTGTGTGGAGCGGTTACTCTCCGTCGCGGTCTTCGGGCAGGCGCTCAGTCGGTGAAATTACCCGTTTCGGACGGTACACGTGGTGGGCCGTGGTCGACGAGCCTCAGGAGCTGTGGGCTTGGCATGTCAGAAGTGGCCAGTAGCCTCAGGCGCCATGGGCATACAGATTGATGTAGTGGCGGGTTACCCGATCAACGATGAGATGGAGAGGGTGCTCGGGTTGGCCGAGGCGGTCGGCGAGCCCGTCTCTGTCACGTTCATGTGGGAGGGGCGTGAAGAGTTGGAACGCGCGGTGCTAGTGCCCGCGGCCACGCTGGCGCTCTGGGAGCACTGGGCCCCCGCCGCGTACCCGACGAGTGGAACTGGAGACGAGAACCAGGCTGTGGCAGAGGAGCCGGAACTGGCCCATCCAAAGGAATTCGGCGCGTTCACGCTCTTTCGTCGTCGCGTAGGAGGGCGTACGGCGGTTGCTCGCAAAGGCGTGGTGGTCGCCGAGCTACTGGACCCCCATGAGGCTCACTGGCTCCAGGAGAAGGCCCGCAATGTCCGCCAAGGCTTCATGGATCCGAAGCAGAGGGCGGCGTTCGAGGACTTCCTTGCCCGGCAGGCATCCCTCGATGAGCAGTGACGCGCCGACTCGCACTTCGTGGCCTTGTAGTGGATCTGCGGCTTTTGTTTGCTTTATGTGATGTACTGACGCCTGGTCACGCCAATATGACTCGTTTGCGAAGGAGTTCGAACCCTGCGCGGCCGAACATCTGGCGCTTGAGCATCTTGATGCGGTTGACGTGTCCCTCCACGACACCCGAGTTCCAGGGTTGTGTGAGGCCGGCGGTGACGGCGTCGAGGTCGCGTTCAAGGTGGTGGGCGAATCGGCTGAGACTGATCAGGTCGGTTGTGGCTCTGGCCGATTCGATCCACTGCGGGAGATAGTCGCCTTGCAGGTGGGTGACCATGTGGGCGAAAGAGCGCACGTGCTCGACGAGGGTTGTCAGCTCAGGGCAGTTCGCCAGCGCGGCCTTGAGCTGGAGCCGGTCATTTTCGGTCAGGGCGTCGGGGTGCGTGAGGATCCAACGCGTGACGGCACGGGGGATGGGGGCCGAGATCCAACCGGCTGGGGCTTGCCGCGCAGTACCCGGCTGACGTAGTCGCGGACGCTGTTGTAGCCGCGTGGATAGCCCTGCTCGCAGAGCTCCTCCCACAGTTTCCAGGCGTTGGTGCAGCCCTCCTGCCAGCGCTGGTCGAGGTAGGGCTTGTAGGCGTCAAGCGGGGTGGCACGGCTTTGCCACTGGCCGGTGAACAACTCCTCTGGGGTAGTGGCTCGGGAGAAACGCATGACGGTGTTGAGGCTCATGCCGAGCTGCCGGGCGACGGACCGCTTGCTGTGTCCGGCTTCCAGAAGCGCGTGGATGGTGGCGTGCTTGGCGCGGGTGCGTTCGGCGAACCGGTGCCCTGTCGGCCAAGGCGATGACGTGGTCGGATCCGTTTCCTTTGGTGGTTCGTCCGGCGGTGCCGGGGCGGGGCGCAGGCAGCCGCGATGCCGGTAGACGCACTTCTCCGCGGCCTCGCCAAGGTTGTGCCAGAGGTGCCACCGGTCAGCGACCTGGAGAGCCTGAGGGGCACCGCGGGTGGCGCCTTCGGCGAAGAAGGGGGCGCGGTCGCGGCAGATGATCTCGATACCAGGGCGCTCGGCGAGCCAGGCGGCAAGCGTGTCCGCGTCCCGGTCGGGCAGCAGGTCGATCGGACGACGTGTCTCGACGTCGACGAGCACAGTTCCGTAGATCCCACCCCTGCGCTGGGCGTATTCCTCCACGCCGACCACGCGAGGCGCGGCGGTGGGCGGGTCCGGGGTCAACCCCAGCCGTGGTCCGTCCCAGGCGGTGATCGGTTCGAACGGAGGTGTGCCCTTTCCCTGCGCCGCCAGCTCCGCCCAGGAAAGCGGTGCGGCATCGGTGCCGTCGATTCGGCGGCGGCGCACCGCGTCAGGGGCGAGCCACACCGAAGGCCCCCGCGGCCGGCTTCCACAACAGCTGAGGCGATCCGCCAGCCACCGCCCTCGACGGGTGCGAACGTCGCTTCGAAGAAGCCAAATCCCGTCCAACTTCGGTGCAAGAAAACGACATTGCCCTCAACGACGATGTCCCACTTCTCATCCATATCCCGGGACCGGTAGCCGAGCTGGATGCGCTCCCACTCCTCATCCGACCAGATCCGGTCAGGCAGGACAGCCATCGCCGTCGGAACCAAGATCGACTGTAGGTTGTCGGAAAACGAGGATCGCGTCACGCGTTCGTCAGCAGGCATGCCGGGATCCTACGGACAGGGCACCACCGCCGGACGGCGACTTCGTGCTGCCGATCTTGCATCCATGTCTTCGACATCACTACCGGCAATCGTATGGTCTGTACGGCACCAGTTTGGAAGACGAGGTACGTGCCTGTCGGCTGGCCCTGGTGGCTGTACGCGTGCCGGGGAGGCGTCTGTGCCCGCGATTCCCCGCTGTTCCCCGGTAGGGGCCCTCGTTACGGGCATGCGGCGGGCACGCGCCCCTCAGCCGCGAAGCCTCGACCGCGCGGGCCACAGTCGCTAGAGACTTCCCTCGCAGCACTGATCGGTGACCATCAGTAGATGGATGTCCCCGAGCTACTCGAAGCAGCCTCCCTGCTGGCCCCCGAAGCAGCTGCGACCGAGAACGACATCACACTCAGCGATGTCTGGGACTACCTCGTCCATGATGAGTGGGAAGTCGCCCTCGGCCTTCTGGAAGAACTCGGGGACGGCCACCCGCTTCCCTTGGGGTTCTGGGAGACGCTCGCCGAGGCTGCTGAGCAGATGCACCTCGAACGGAGCGCGGCCTGGTGCCACTGGCGATGATCCGAGATCCGTAACGGCGTGATCCTGGCGGACTTGACACTCCTCCCAGCCGCCTCAGCGCGACGCCAGACGCCCATCTCCGGTCCCGGCGTCCTCCGGCCCATGTGGGACATCGGAAACCGATCGCCCAGCGGTGCGCAGGCAGTCAACATCGCCAGGCTCTGGGTCGAGAACGCACCCACGCTGGAACCCGGCGGGCGAGCCGCTGTTCGCCTCGTGCCCCTCGACCCTGCCCAGTGGCAGCATGTCAAGGTCGGACAGCAGATCACCATGCACGAAGACCTGACGGTGGCCGGTACCGCAACCATCCTGGAAGTCCACGCCCCTGAGTCAGCCATGCCTAGCAGCTGACCGCGCAGTGGCGGACTGTTGGCACATCGGCCTCTTCGTCCCGAAGCAATGGGACCGGCTGCGCGACCTGCGACCAAACCGTTCGCGGCCTGCGCGACCTGTCCGTGAGTGTCCATGGTTGTGCGCCCCGGTACGGGGCCGCTGTAGCGCAGTTTGACACTCAGTGGGACGACTTCGGATCCTGCGCGGCTCGGGCGCCATGGTTACCCATGGGCCACAGGACCGGCAGCGACTCGCGCAGTTGCGCCTCCGGATCCCAGTCGGCCGGCTTGTCCTTGGCGTCCCCGTTCCACGTGTAGCCCTGGGCAATCCAGTCGTTGCGAGCCCTGATCACGCCCGTGTCGGTTGAGTCCTGGTACCCGAACTCGATCCCGCAGCACCCACAGATGTCGAAGGTCGCGACGTCCCCGCTCTCGCCCCAGGGCGCGTACCCAAGGTCGAACCCACAAACCGGGCAATGATCTCCCGGCCGATTGCTTCGCACCCTGCCCTCCCTACTCGGGAATCACCGGGCCTTGCGGCTCGGTCGTGCTCTGACCAGCGTCAACGGTAACTGGGGCGAACCATCGAGCTCGACCCAACACCCGCCATTGACCGTGGTGGTTCAATCCCCATCGGGCACGGAACGGGCACAGGGAGGTTCAACGGGTCTCGCCGACCATGGCGCGGTACGGGCACTACTGATGCCGAGTGTCCACGTAGACTCGCGCAACCAGCAGAGGCGTGAAGGTGCTTGAGCACCGGAGGGGCGGTAGGCGTGGGCACGGGCAAGCATCGACGTAGCGACCCCAGGTGCAGCCACTGCCACAGGATGGAAGGGGAGCTGCAGGGGGGCGATGATCCGAACGAGGTGGTGCGGCTCCTGCAAGATCTAGAGGAGTACCCGAACCCGGTAGACCGCCCGTTTCAGGCACCACGCTCGACCAAGAACCCTCTGCCTCAGTTCCAGATCTGGTGTGTCGGCTGCGCTCGTACCATGTCCGCGTATGCCGACCCGATAGAGAGCTTCCAAGAGTTCGGGTTTCCGTCCAATAGCCCAGACGGTCCTTACGCTCAATTCCTCAGGAACACGGGGTGGGGGCGTATGAGGTGGCGGCAAAGGTAGCACTCTGAACAGCCCCGGTGCTTCTGGTGGCCGTGGCCCTTCGCTGATGGCGTTCAGTACTCCAGCCGTAGATCGTGATCTTCATGGCGGGGCTCTGCGCCAAGGTCCTGACCATGAAGCCGTACTCCCTCGCAGTCCTGGCCCCGCCCGCCTTCTAGTGGGCGGCCCCACCGGATCTCCACTCCCTCCGAGCGTTCCTTGAAGGAGCCGCCGGAGCGGTGCCTGCTGCCCGCGCGCCGAGTCCACGCGCCGTCAGCGACCACCGACCGGAGTGATCCATGGGGGCTGCACCCGTACGTCCCCTGCTCTACATCTCCCTCGCTGCCACTTCCTGGGGCAGTGCCGGCGCCGCCGCCGCACTGCTCTACCGCACCAGCGGCCTCAGCCCGATTGCGGTCTCCTGCTGGCGATTCGCCATGGGTGCTGTGCTGTTGCTCGCCGGGCGTGCCTTCATCGCGCGGGCCGTCGGCAAGGGGCGCACCCGGCCGATCGCGCTGGTGGCGACCGGCGTCCTGATGGCGGTCTTCCAGACCGGGTACCTGGCCGCTGTCGCCTTCGCTGGACTGTCCGTCGGCACCGCAGCCTGGGGCACAGCCAGTTCAGCATCACGATGGAACGTGTACACCCACGTCGCGCACGACACCCAGCGGGAAGCCATCAGCCACATGGACCCGTTCGCTGAAGATGAGCCGTGCGCCCAGAGCGGTGAAGACCGGCCCGGCGCCCAGCGCGCCTGCTCAAGCGCCGACTGCCGGGCACCGCCTGAGACCCGGTTGCCTCACACCCTGCCGTCAAAAAGGCCCGCACCATGATCGGTGCGGGCCTTTTCCCTTGTGCCCCAGGCAGGATTCGAACCTGCGACACCCGCTTTAGGAGCGAGGTGGGGCGGTTCTGTGCCTGACCTGGGGTTCCTTGTCCTGGGCGGAGTCTGGCAGCACGTACCCTTACGCACCCTGATTCCCCGTGAGGCCCCGCCCGTTCTGGCACGAGAGTGGCACGGTCCAGGGAACTCCATCACGTCAGGCGCGTGCCGGGCTGTCAAGATCGCCAACGGCTCCAGAGTAGCCACTTCACGTACTGGGGCAGGTGGTGACGCCAGAGCCAGACCGGCAAGTGACGGTGCGGGACAAACGACCAGAGATCGTCGTCGGCTTCGTTGCCCCTGGGGCGGGCTCGCAGGAGGGCCAGGCACTCGGCATCGACCGTGCGGTGCAGACGTGCAACGTGCGCTAGCGCGATCGTGCCCTGCCGGCGCAGCTCTTCCGAGTCCGAGCGGAGAGCGCGGGCGACCCTGGGAAGGATGGCGAGGGGATCGGAGTGATTGAGAGCAAGGCCGATCACGGCTACTCCGACGTGAGGCTCCCCGCGTTCAAGAGCCGCATCTACTTCCTCTGGCTGGTCCATCCCGAGCAGGCCTGTACCGTCGGCCCAGCTGTAGACCCAGCCGGGAGAACCTGTCTCCCCACGCTCGTATGTCACGCGCCGACCTTACGACCCACCCTGTACCGCAGCGAGATCAGTTCTTCTGGTTCTGGTTCCGATGCAGACCAGGGGCCTTCGCGTACCCGGAAACCTCTGGACTTCCTCTACTTCCGTCCGGGGGATGGCACCTGCGACGGTGTTCGGAGCACCGTCCCTGAGCAGGGGAAGGGACGTCGGCGACTGTCGTCATCTGTCGTCGTTGGCTACCGTCGGACGGCCCAGAGACGGCCCGGCTCCCCGATCGCGTGGCCTCACTCGTAGACGACGGCTGCGCTCAACGCGCGAGCGAACAACGTCCAGTCTCCATCTGCCGGCATGGACTGATCAAAGTTGCGGTACCAATTCGGCGATGCCTTTATCCACGCTGCCAGGGCTTCGAGGTACCTCTCAAGGGTGGCGTTCTCCCACTTGTCGGCGTTTTCCAGCAGATCCGCACGCAGCCTGAGGATGTGGGCTGCAAGGTCTTCCCTGCTGTCGACCGCGTTCGGATCGTCCGGATACTGCGTCATGGCAGCACGGTACAACCCGGTCGTCGTGAGGTCTCAGCGGCACTGTTGAGTGCCCGCACGATGGGTCTCGGAGCCCCAGTTCGGAAGACTGAGGCTGCGGACCCTGCCTCACCTGGGTGGACGCTGAGCTGCGGCAATGCGGTGCTGTCACCGCTGTTCCCCGTGGGCCCCCGTTCGGCACCGCCTCACCTGGCACAGCTGTGGCACGCCCGATCCCCTCGATGCGAACTATGGGCACGACGGTCGCTGAGGTTTGCCGGGCGCGTCAGTCGGCCGCCGGTAGCCGGTGACGGTCATCCGTGGGTGCCGAGGTTGCTGTACTGCGTTGCTGTACAGCATGTCGCTGGCGGAACCAGACGACACCAGAGGTCGCCAGGAGGATCAACCCAACCAACAGCATCCCCGAAGGCAGGATCAGGCTGCGCAGGCCGATGTCACTTTCTCGCGCAACATGCGACGGGTTGGCCGGGTTGTAGACAATCTCGATCCGATCGCCTTCATCAAGCAGTCTCTGGACGACGTTCTCTGGCAAAAGACGTCGAGTCTCGGTCTTATCGGCAACCTTGAAGGTGACCCACCACTCGGCGTCTCCGTCTGTCCCGCGGTTGTGTGCAGTACCGGTAGCGTGGATCCCGCTGCGAAGTTCGAACGCGATCAGCGCCGTTATAGCTGCGATCCACGTTCCCCCCGCCAGGATCAGCAACGCGATCACGAGCAGGGCGGCCGGATTGCTCCAGAGCCAATCACTGTCGTCGCGGTCACTCTTCGGGAACTTCGACGGATCCCGGCGCACATCAGCCTGAGCAGGACCTCTAGCAGCGTCGCCGGATTGCATGGCAGAACCGTACGCTGGGAGTCACGTCGTCGGTAGGCCCACACCTCCCGCCAGTCGTGGCACTTTGGCAACTCCGAGCCGCAGCGACGGATACGGCTGGCGCGTAGAGGCTTTGGGCTGGAGCTGCCATGGGGCGAGAGATCGGGGCCCGTAAGCTTGCGGCGACTCGGGCGGTCTGTGGACCTGCCCGCTAAGGCCCGATGTGGGCCCCGATCTTCGAGGCTCGCCCCATGGTGGCTGCCTAAAGCATCGGAGCGCCGGCCGCCCCAGCCACCGCGGTTCTCACCTCATGCCCTCCTGGCCTACCTCGCTGGCGCGCGGCGGCGGACGGCGCGCCGAGCGGGGCGGAGACAGGAGCGTGGGCGCGGCCGGACGTCGGCCGCGCGCCCGGCGGAGCGTGAGCGACGCCGGGTGACTTGATGGGGTAGAGAAATCCGTAACAGGCCTGGTCAGGGGGCCGTGTGTCCTGTCGCCCGTGGGCATGCGTCGAAGCAGCCGGTCTCAATCGGGGTTCAGGGCTGCTCCTTGTCCAGTCGCTCTGCGGCATCGAGCAAACGCTTGGGCAGCTTCGAGCTGGCGGCCAACACCTCGATACCAACGAGGCGTCCTTGCTCGTCGAAGTCGAGGTTGATCATTCCGTCCACCGCGGCAGGATCGCAGGGGTAGCAGCGCGCTACTTTCACGGGCGCTTGTGGATCAGTGAAGTACACGTACGCTGCGTTCGCCTGCCGGTCGTAGGTGACTCTGACATCTGCCATGGGGGCACTCTAGGCATCAACTGAACCTGACATGGTCAGGCCTCGTCGGCTGGTGGCACCGGTACGTTGTAGGTCAGGGTGTAGCGATCGGCTGCGACGATGATGTCGGCGGTTTCGACTGGGCGTTCTCCGGCGAAGTACGTCCTGGTGATTGCCATGACGGGTACGCCGGGGGCGATTTGCAGGGCTTCGCTCTCGTAGGGGCGCGGTGCTCGTGCGTGAACGTCCTCGGTCACGTGGCTGACGTGCAGGTCGATCGCGTCCATGCGTGGAACCACCCCGGTGATCGCACCGCCTTCTGGCTGCTCGACCGGTGTCCCCTCGGTGATGGCGAGTGCTTCGTATGAGGTGGACAGCATGATGGGCTCATCGTCGGCGAAGAACCGGTAGTTGGTTCGTGTCACTGGGTCGCCCGGCTCGATACCGAGACGTTCGGCGATCGCCTTTGTCGCTGTGGTGCGGCGGCTCTGGTACTCCCATTCGGAACGGCGGCCCTCGGCTTCGGTGGCGCGCTTCATGGGTGAGCTGGTGGGCCTCTTGCCGTAGAGGTCGCCGAGGACCCGCCGGCGCATGGGGCGTTGCTCGCGGACGAACGTGCCCCGGCCCTGCTGCTTGATGACCAAGCCTTCGTTCTGCAGGACTTCCACCGCGTTGCGGATCACGATGCGCGATACGCCGTAGTCGGTCATCAGCTCGGTCTCGGACGGCAGCTTGTCCCCGGCGCGCAGGGTGTCGTCCGTGATCTGCTGCCGGATGTCGTCGGCGATCTGCAAGTACGCGGGTCGTCCCTGGAATGTGGCCATCGTGCTGGTCTCTCCGTCTACTCGATAGGACAAGTAGACCATGCGTCTCCCGGTGACTGAAAGATGGGCGCCCTCCAACCCTTGTCGAGTCATCCTACTCGTTATAACCTTTCTTCTAGTCGATGATTCGCTCCTGTGAGTGATCGCTGATCGGCAAACGAGAAGGCGCGGTGCCCCGCCTGGCAGCAAGTCACCGCGCCTCTGGGTTCCCCGAAGGGAAGTTCCATCATGCCTGTGATGCCTGCTCGTGCGGAGGTTGCCGCGTTAACTTCTCGCCCGGCTCCGGTGGTGAGGGTCCGTTCGTCGCGTTCCTGCGTGGTCTGTGGCGACCGCCGGTGCCGGGACGTCGCGACGTGCGCCGCGTACTTCGAGGCGCGGTCCTGGATGGACTGCCCGGAGTGCGAGGGCACCGGCTACGACTCGACCGGGTTCCAGATCTGGTGCCACATGTGCGAGGGCGGCCGTCTGGTCGAGGCCGGTATCGGTGACACGGCCGGTGTGCGACCCGGCGCCGAGTGGGTCACGGCCCCAGTGGCGGTGGTCGCGTGACCTTGACGCCTGTTGCCCCGGCGGTCGTGGCTGATGCTGCGGCCGCCTGCGGCACCGACCCCCACACCCTGGCCGACGCGCTACGGCTCGCCAACGACCCCGGCTTCGAGCGGTGGCGCGAACAGGTACAGCGCACCGGGGGCTGTGCCGACCCGATCCACCTGCAAGGGCTCACCGTCACCCGGGACGCCAAGTCAGGCGACGTCCTCTACTCGTACTCGACCGATGGTGAGCCGGGTGGACGGTTACGGGTGGCCTGCGGCAACCGCCGGGCCTCGCGCTGCCCGTCGTGCGCCTGGACCTACGCGGGTGACACCTTCCACCTGATCCGTGCCGGGCTGACCGGGGATGAGCGCAAGGACGTCCCGGTCGCGGTCCGGACCCATCCGAAGGTGTTCGCCACGCTGACCGCGCCGTCGTTCGGTCCGGTCCACAACCGCCCCGACACCGGACGTTGCCGCTGCGGGACCGCGCATGGCGAGCACGCCCCCGAGATCGGCACGCCGCTGGATCCGGAGCGGTACGACTACGCGGGCGCGGTGCTGTGGAACAACCACGCGGGCGACCTGTGGCGGCGCTTCACCATCTACCTGCGCCGGGAGATCGCCGCCCGCGCCGGACTCTCCCAGACCGCCATGAAGGAGGTGTGCCGGGTCTCGTTCGGGAAGGTCGCCGAGTACCAAAAGCGCGGGGCCGTGCACTTCCACGCGATCGTCCGCCTCGACGGCCCCGAAGGACCCGAGGACGCCCCGCCGTCGTGGGCGAGCGTGCCGCTGCTGGACGCCGCGATTCACGCCGCCACCGCCCGCGTCTCGGTGCCAGTCCCGGCCGCCGGCACCCACCCGGCACGGGAGCTGCGCTGGGGGCAACAGGTCGACGTCCGCCCGATCGGCTCGGACGACGGCCAGGAGCTGACCGAACAGGCCGTCGCCGCCTACGTGGCCAAGTACGCCACCAAGGCAGCCGAGACCACCGGCACCGTCGACCGCCGGGTCGGGAACCGCGAAGCCCTCGACCTGTTCGACCTGCCCGCCCACACCCGCCGCCTGATCGAAGCCTGCTTCGACCTCGACCCCCACTACCCCGACCGCAAGCTGCGGGCCTGGGCTCACATGCTGGGCTTCCGCGGCCACTTCTCCACCAAGTCCCGCCGCTACTCCACCACCCTGGGCGCGCTGCGCCAGGTCCGCGCCGACTACCGCGCCCGCCAGGAACGCCAGCAGCGCGGGCTCCCCGACCCCGACGACACCTTGGAGGGCTCCACGCTCGTGCTCGCCCACTGGACGTATGCCGGACACGGCCACACCCCCGGCGAATCCTGGCTCGCCGCCACCATCGCCCGCGACATCCGCACCAACCGCGACACCGCCCGCGAAGCACTCGCCGACCTGCCGGACGACGCGGGGGAGTGGTGAGAGTGGATCGACTTCTGACCGTGCAGGAAGTCGCGGAGCTGCTGGAAACCACCGTCCGGTTCCCCCGCCGCTTGATCGAGGAACGCCGGATCACGTTCGTGAAGGTGGGGCGCCACGTCCGCATACCCGAGAGCGCTGTCTCCTCGTTCATCGCCGATCACACGGTCCGACCGGTGAGCGCTCGCCCTGCTGGTCTGAGGAGGGTTGCCTGATGCCCAACGGCCAAGGAAGACGCCGCCGCTTCGGCTCGGTGCGACAACTCAAGTCGGGCCGGTGGCAGGTGCGGTACCGCGACCCAGAGACGGCGCAGCTGCGCAGTGCCGAGAAGACGTACGCGACGAAGACGGATGCGGAAGTTGCACTGACCCACGTCGAGGCGGACATCACCCGCGGCCAGTGGTCTGATCCGGATGCGGGCAAGCTCAGTTTCGGTGATTACGCCGTCGCGTGGCTGAAGGACCGGAAGATGGCTGCCCGTACGCGCGAGCGCCATGAATCGGTGGTCCGCCTGCATCTGCTGCCCGCCTTCGGTGACCGGCCGTTGGCCTCGATTACGACAGCTCAGGTGCGGGCCTGGCGAACGGCGTGCCTGACACGCACCGGTGAGCCGACCGTGGTCAAGGCTTACCAGGTCTTACGGGCGATCCTGAACACGGCCGTGGACGACGAACTGATCCGGCGCAACCCGTGCCGGGTCAAGGGCGCTGACCGATACGACGTGCCTGAGCGGCCGGTCCTCACCGTGGCGGAGGTGTACGCCGTGGCTGACGCGATGAGCTCGCGCTACCGACTGCTCGTCCTCCTGGCTGCCTTCACCGGGCTGCGCTTCGGGGAGCTGGCGTCGCTCCGCCGGCGGGACGTGGACACGGCCAAGGCCGTCCTCATGGTCCGGCGTTCGCAGGCAGAGATGCAGACCGGAGCCCTCTTCGACAAGGCACCGAAGTCCGACGCGGGTATCCGGCCTGTGGCCTTCCCGAGCGAACTCCTGCCAGACGTTCAGAGCCACCTCGACACCTACGCCGGGCCCGGCCGGGACGGTCACGTCTTCCTCGGCCCCCGAGGTGGGCAGCTGCGGCGGAGCAACTTCCGGGACGACTGGATCCGCGCGCGAACGAAGGCGGGCGTCACGGCAGACGTGCACTTCCACGATCTCCGGCACACGGGGAACACCCTCGCCGCCTCTGGTGCGAGCCTGCGGGAGCTGATGACCAGGATGGGCCACAGCACGCCCCGTGCCGCCCTGATCTATCAGCACATGGTCAACGGGCGTGACCGTGAGATCGCCGATCGGCTCGGCTCGCTGATCCGCAACGAGCGGGGTGAAACGAGCTGCTAGTGGGGCTCCGTCGACTCCGACTGGCCACTATCCCTCCTCGTCCTTCCACCAGTCCCAGTCCGGATCTGCGTCCAGGCGGGCCCGGAACTCCTCGCCGCTGCCGAAGAAGGACCAGTCGGTGTCCACCACGCACGGGAAGCGCTCGGCGATGGCGCGGGCGATCCGCTTGGCGAGGTCCATGTCCCGGTAGCGGTAGGGCAGGATCAGGCCGGTGTACGGACCGAGGAGTTCGGCGATCCTCGCCAGCTCCTCCTGCGTGAACTCGTGGTCCAGCTCGCGGTCCTCGTCCAGCCACAGCGAGACACCGCCCACGCCCTTGCCGACGGTCACTGCGTCTGGATGGAGGCCGACCTCACCGATCGTCGACAGCGGCTCCACCAGATCGGCCGGCTGCAGCGTCGCGGGGATGCAGATGATCAGGTTATTCATGGTGCAATCACCGCCAGCACCTCCTCCGGCAACGGACCTTGTGGCACGGAAGTGGCACGACCGTGATCACGAGAAAGGGCCAGTTCGGGAGGATCAAGCCTCTGAACTGGCCCTTCACAACGTGCCCCAGGCAGGATTCGAACCTGCGACACCCGCTTTAGGAGAGCGGTGCTCTATCCCCTGAGCTACTGAGGCCGGGGCTTGTAGAGATCCTTGTGGAAAACCCGGCGAGGGTTCACCGTCAAGGCATCTGCAAAGTCCCTGGTCAGAGCAACATCACCATGAATCGGGGCTGGGTCCGAGGGGACCGTAGCCTCTTTCCAGGAGATGCGGCAGCTGACCAAAGACAGACTAGCGGATCGCCCGGCAACACAGGGCTTGTGATGCCGCAACCTGGGGTAGTCACGGGCCCAGGGGTCCTGACCTGGGGCGGAGTGTGGCTACGTACAGTAGTGACACCTGCCGTCATGAGTGATCACGCCCGGTATGTTCGTTCTATTTCGAGGGTGCGCGTCATGCCGTGGCGAAGTCAGCGCCACCGATGGACTCGGCTGGCGATGCTTGTCCGGTGCGCCTCTCCTGGTGGATCCGGTGACTGGTGGCGTTCTGGGAGAGCGCGAACCCAAGGACCAAGATCCGCTGCCGCTCCCCGGCGCCCCGCCTGGAGGCCCTCGGTCCGGATGCCGCACGAGGCCAAGTACGCGGTCTGGTTGCCGAGTTCCAAGCCCGCCAACTCAACGCCCCGCCCTGGAAGGAGATTCCCGTCATCCACCGTGACGACGCCCGCGGCCACGGCCGCCACGAACAGCGGCTCGTCCAGGTCGTCACCGTCAACGGCCTGCTCTTCCCCCACGCGGCCCAGGTCCTGCGTATCCGGCGCAGATGCCGTCTCTACGGAGCGAAGAAGTGGTCCAGAGAGACCGTCTACGCCATCACCGACCTGCCCGCCGAGGAGGCGAGCGTGGCCGAGATCGCTTCTTGGGCTCGCGGGCACTGGGCGGTGGAGAACACCGTCCACTGGTGTCGGGATGTGACTTTCAACGAGGGCAAGTCCCAGGTCAGGACCCACAACACGCCTTCACTCCTCGCCGCCGTCCGCGACCTGATCCGCGGTGCGCTCAAACTTGCCGGGTACGTCAACACCGCCGCCGGCCGCCGGGCCAACACCGAACGCACCCTCATCCTCAGCCTCTACGGCATCACATGATCAAACCGGATGAGTCGGGCAAACGCCCGGGCCCTGGGTGGTCGGCCGCGTCTGCCACCACGAGCTCGAGCACATGACTACGTCGGACCCGGGTGTGCCAGTGGCGGCCCCGCTCCCGAAGGTGCTGCTTGGCGTGTCAGGAGGCCATGTCTTCGCGGGTGACAGCGGGTGCTCAACATTCCGGTTGAGAGCCACCCCCGGTCGCATGGGGTCTTCCATTCGGATGAGATTTCTGTCCGCTGTTCCAGGGGAGGCCCCCGGCGACCGTGGCGGCTCTTCACGGCCAGGGGTCAGGCTGCGGCCCCGATACGTGAGGCGAGGTCCCGGCCTGCGGCCTTGAAAGCTGGTGGGAAGACCATCTTCAGCTCCTGCTCCTCGCCCTCGATGCTGAGCACGGTCTTGGCGCCGAGGCCGAGCAGTGCACTGCTCGGCGGGGCGGCGGTGAGAAGTTCGCGGGGCAGCGCCATGAGCAGCTTGCCAGGCCTGCCGGTGGTCGTCTTGCCCTCGAAGAACAACAGGCGCCGGTCGGTGAGAGCCCAGTACATGGGTCGCGGTTGAACGGTGGCGATGACGGTCCCGGCGGTGAGCGCTCCGACCAGTGCAGTAGTGAGCACCTGGCGTTTGACGGAGACGGAGCCGACCTTCGCGAGTGAGGTGAGTTCGACCTGCTCACCCTCGACGAGCAACGGGGCTGCCGATTGGAGCAGTTGCTGCCTGCGTCTGTTGTTCATGACCGTCCTTGGACTTGCAAAGGCACGCGTGTGCGGTGTGCGGTAGGTGTGGGGGACCACGAGAGCATATGGGGATGCTTCGGTGCCCGAGCAAAATCGGGGTCAGGCTCGGGCAATGAGTCCGCTTGGGTCTCCGTGCCTGCCCCTCACTCCGCAGGCGAACGACCGCATACCCTGCCCCGAGAACCGCGGTTGGAGTACAGGCAGCGGCCGGCACCGGTCAGGGAGCGCGGCACGATCCTGTTCGCGCCGGTCGCCGTGACCGCAACGGTCAGGGCGATCGGGCGGTCACCGTCGAGCACTCGCTCAGCTCTCATCAAGGATCCATGAAACGCCAAATAAGGGCTTGGCAGAGATGACTGCTCGTTCGGGGGCTACGCGGCAGGCGACCCGGACGGCCAGTGGGGGGCGGCTCGTGGAGGGCGGCGTGCCAACCTGCAATGAGCACGTCGTGGGCCGTGTCGGCGCAGCCCAGCAGCCGCCAGGAGGCCGACGACCAAGCGAACACGGCGTCCTGGCCGAACCTGCGACCCAGCGACCGGGCCTGGGCGTCGTCCATGCCGACCGCGGCTGCGCTGATTTCAGCGTGGGTGCCGTTCCGGTCCCCTCCGACTGCAGGCCACCATTTCAGCCCGCGCTGACCCACAGCGTGCAACAGGGTGTGCTGCGCGCGGAGGTTGACTCGCGCTGTGGCGTCGCGTCCACCGGGGTTGAAGGCGGTCACGATGTGGATCGTGTCCGCGCTCGTCAACGGGTACGGCAGGCCGCACGTTGCCCCTCGGGAGGCCGGGGAGACGCGGATGCTGCATATGGGGAAGGCGATGTCCACCACTACGCGCAGATAACGCGGCCACTGCGTGTAAGGCGCGGAATGAGGAAAGGCAGGCACAAGGGTCTCCTTCGAAAGGGGACCCCCTTACCTGCCGGCAGGGAGATCTGCGGCCCCGCTGAGGCGGGACGACTGACAACTGTCAAGTACTGAGAACCTGACGGCGGTGATGCTGCCACGCGGCCCGGTCAAACGTCCAGTGGCTGACGAGGGGCAAATCGGCGGCAGTGCACTCACTGCCGCCTTGTGGCCGCGGCCGGCGGTGCTGCGGAGGCATACGCGGAACGCAGCGCGGTGGTGCCCGGCCTCTGTGACGAATCGACTCGCGACGTGGGCTGACGCCTTACCGGATCGGTGCCCGTATCCGGCCGGCTTCGCGACGAGGACGGCTCAGCCGCAGGGTGGGCCGTCGGCGGGGTCGGCGGCGGTCAGGGCGGCGGTGAGGCGGTCGACGCGGGCGCGCAGGTCGTTGATCTCGTCCAGGTCGAGGCCGGTGGCCGCGGAGATGCGGCGCGGGACCTGGAGGGCCTGCTCGTGGAGCGCCGTTCCGGCGTCGGTGAGGTGGACCGTGACGGATCGCTCGTCGTCGGCGGAGCGCTCGCGGCGGACGAGGCCGGTGGCCTCGAGGCGCTTGAGGAGGGGGGAGAGGGTGCCGGAGTCGAGGCGCAGGTGCCGGCCGATCTTGTTGACCGGCAGGGCGCCGTGCTCCCAGAGCACCAGCATCACAAGGTACTGGGGGTAGGTCAGACCGAGGTCCTTGAGCACGACGCGGTAGACGCCGCCGAAAGCGCGCGAGGCGGCGTGCAGGGAGAAGCAGATCTGGTTCTCGAGCCGAAGCTGTTCCCCGACAGGGACGGGTGCGGTGGCGGTCATGCCATACAGGGTAACTGGACTGTCCACGTTTTAGTTGTGCCCAACTAACTCGTGTGCTCTACTTGTCCTCAACGAGATCGCAACCGATCGAAAGAGGACCTTCCATGGACGCGCTGTACACCGCTGTCGCCACTGCCAACGGTCGCGACGGGCGGGCCGTCAGCTCCGACGGTCAGCTCGACCTGGCGCTCGCCATGCCGCCGGCACTCGGCGGCAACGGCCAGGGCACCAACCCCGAGCAGCTCTTCGCGGCCGGCTACGCCGCGTGCTTCGCCAGCGCCCTCGCCCTGGTCGGACGGCAGGCGAAGGTGGACACCGGTGAGATCTCCGTGACCGCCGAGGTGACCATCGGCAAGGACGACACGAGCTTCGGCCTGGCCGTCGTGCTCCGCGCCGAACTGCCCTCGGAGCTGGACAACGAGGCAGGCCGCGCGCTGATCGAGCAGGCCCACCAGGTCTGCCCGTACTCCAAGGCGACCCGGGGTAACATCCCCGTCGAGCTCGTCGTGGAGTAGGTCAGGGGTCACGGCTCCACGGAAGGGGTCCCGGACGCGTCGGCGTCCGGGGCCCCTTTTCCGTGCGCGCCGAGCCCGCGCGGGCGTGCGGTTGGCCCCGCTCCTCCCATGATGTCCGGTGTGACGCAGGTCACAAGCGGTGCAGAAATATCCGGGGAGCTACTCCCCGTTTACAGCTACGTCGCACAAACGGGGACTCGCTCCCCGGAACCGCGAGCACCACCGAGGGACAGAGAGGAGTGCCCGTCATGGCAGCAGTCGCCGCTGTGAAGCTTCGCGCGGACGCCACGCGCAACCGCGAGCGGATCATCGTCGCCGCCCGCGAGGCACTCCTCGAGCACGGTACCGACGTCTCGCTCGACGAGATCGCCAAGCGGGCCGGTGTGGGCAACGCCACCGTGTACCGGCACTTCGCCGACCGCCAGGAGCTCGCGCTGCAGGTGACACTGTCGGTGATGAGCCGGATCACGCAGCGGGCCGAGGAAGCGCTGGCGCAGGAGCCGGACGCCTTCGACGCGCTGCGCCGCTTCGTGCACGAGGCGGCCGACGAGCGGGTGGGCGCGCTGTGTCCGATGCTCTCCACCGGATTCGGCATGGGGGATCCGCGGCTCGAGGAGAGTCGCCTACGCTTGGAGCGCGCGATCGAGGAGCTGATGGCTGCCGGGCGGCGGTCCGGTCGGCTCCGTACCGACATCGACGTCGGCGACGTGATGGTGGCCGTCAGCCAGCTGACGCGGCCGCTTCCCGGTAAGCACTGCGGCGGCATGGAGCGCTTCATCCGCCGGCATCTGCAGCTGTTCGTGGACGGCCTGGAGACGCCGGCGCGCTCCGAACTGCCGGGTCACTCCGCCACCTTCGACGAACTGCGGCAATGTCGCTGAGTTCCGCCTGCCCAACGGGCGCCCTCGCGTAATTCACTCGCCCACAAAATTTCCGTTACGTACCGTAAATCCTCTTCGTCTTCGATGTCGTCATCTCTTCGTACCGTTAGTGAGTTCACCCATGCCTGATACGGCACACGCCCAACGCTGGAAGGCGTTGGCCTTCATCGCGATAGCCCAGCTGATGGTCGTCCTCGACGGCACCATCGTGAACATCGCGCTGCCCTCCGCCCAGACGGACCTGGGCATCTCCGACGCCAACAAGCAGTGGGTCATCACGGCCTACGCGCTGGTCTTTGGTGGTCTGCTGCTCTTCGGCGGACGCATCGCCGACCTGTGGGGCCGCCGCCGCACCTTCGTCACCGGCCTCATCGGCTTCGCCGCGGCTTCCGCGCTGGGCGGCGCGGCGGCCAACGAGGCGGTGCTCTTCGGCGCCCGCGCGCTGCAGGGTGCCTTCGGCGCCCTCCTGGCGCCGGCCGCCCTGTCGCTCCTCGCGGTGATGTTCACCGAGGCCAAGGAGCGCGCCAAGGCGTTCGGCATCTACGGTGCCATCGCGGGCGGGGGCGGCGCCGTCGGTCTGATCCTCGGCGGTGTGCTCACCGAGTACCTGGACTGGCGCTGGACCTTCTTCGTCAACATCCCCTTCGCCGCCGTCGCGGCCTTCGGCGCCCTGCGCTTCGTGCAGGAGCCCGCCGGCAGCCGCAACAGCAGCGCCCTGGACGTCCCCGGTGTCGTGCTGGCCACGGCCGGCCTGGTCTCCCTGGTCTACGGTTTCACCCGCGCCGAGACCCACGGCTGGAGCGAAGGCGCCGTGATCGGCCTGTTCGTGGCCTCGGTCGTGCTGCTGGTCGCGTTCGTGGTCGTGGAAGCCCGTGTGAAGGCCCCGCTGCTGCCGCTGCGCGTGGTGACCGACCGCAACCGCGGTGGTGTCTACCTCTCGCTGGGTCTGGCCATCATCGCGATGTTCGGCCTGTTCCTCTTCCTCACCTACTACCTGCAGGTCGTCCAGGGCTACTCCGCGCTGAAGACCGGCTTCGCCTTCCTTCCGATGATCGCGGGCATGATCACCGGCTCGACGCAGATCGGCGCGCGCCTGATGACCCGCGTCGCTCCGCGCCTGTTGATGACCCCGGGCTTCCTGGTGGCGGGCCTGGGCATGCTGCTGCTGACCCAGCTGTCGGTCGACAGCTCGTACGCGGGCCTGGTCCTGCCGGCCGAGATTCTGCTCGGCCTCGGCATGGGCACGGCCTTCATGCCGGCCATGAGCCTGGCCACACACGGGGTCGAGCCGCGTGACGCGGGTGTCGCCTCCGCCATGGTCAACACCTCGCAGCAGGTCGGCGGTGCCATCGGCACGGCGCTGCTGAACACCATCGCGGCCAGCGCGACCACCTCGTGGGTCGCCGCTCACGCGGCCGAGGCCCGCACGCTGGGCAAGCAGGGCTTCACCAACGCCGCGGCCGTGCACGGCTACTCCGCGGCGATCTGGTGGGCGGTCGGCATCCTGGCCCTTTCCGCGATCATCGCCTTCACCTTCATCAACACCGGTGGCGGCGGCAGCGTGGTGGCGGCTTCCGGCAACAAGGACGGCGAGGGTGCGGACGACGTCGCCGTCCCGGTGATCGCCCACTGACGGACGCGTCGACGACGACACGCCGGACGGCGAACACGGCGAAGGGCCCCGCTTCATGGGAGGAAGCGGGGCCCTTCCCGTTGCGCCGTGGAGACTACCGGCCGAACTGCACGGACCGCTTGGCCAGGCCCATCCAGAAGCCGTCGATGACGCTGCGCTGGTCACCGAGGTCGTCCTCGGCAGCGCCCATCGCGACGAAGAGCGGTGCGAAGTGCTCGGTCCGCGGGTGGGCCAGCCGCCCGGCGGGGGATTTGTGCGTGAAGTCGAGCAGGGCGTCCACGTCCTGCGCGTCCAGCGCGCGGTGCCCCCAGTCGTCGAACTCCGCCGACCAGTCCGGGACTCCTCCGGTGTGGCGCAGTGCCGCGAGGTTGTGGGTGAAGAAGCCGCTGCCGGCGATCAGCACGCCCTCGTCGCGCAGCGGGGCGAGCCTGCGTCCGATGTCCATGAGTTCCTGCGGGTCGAGGGTGGGCATCGAGACCTGCAGCACGGGGATGTCGGCGTCGGGGTACATCTCCATCAGCGGTACGTACGCCCCGTGGTCCAGGCCCCGCTCCGGGATGTCCTGAACCGGGGTGCCCGGCGCGCGCAGCAGTTTCCGCACGGATTCGGCCAGCGCGGGCGCCCCGGGGGACGCGTAGCGGACCTCGTAGTAGCGGCGGGGGAAGCCCCAGAAGTCGTACACGAGCGGGACCGTGGTGGTGGCACCGAGAGCGAGGGGAGCCTCCTCCCAGTGGGCGGAGACCATCAGGATCGCCGTGGGGCGCGGGAGCCCGGCGGACCAGGCGGCGAGTTCGCCCGGCCACACCGGGTCGTCGGCGAGCGGCGGGGCGCCGTGCGAGAGGTAGAGGGCGGGCATGCGCACGGGGGCCTCCTCAGGCCGGAAGGTCGAGAGTGTGGTGGGTGAGTTCGGCCTTGGCACGCAGGTAGCGCATGTTGTCCGGGGACAGGTGGACGCCGGTCGGCAGCTGCTCGCTGATCGTGACGCCGAGGGCGGACAACTGGGCCGACTTGTCGGGGTTGTTGCTGAGCAGGCGGACGGTGTCGACACCGAGGGCGCGCAGCATCTGGGCGGCGGCGGTGTAGTCGCGTTCGTCGTCGAGCCGGCCGAGGGCGCGGTTGGCGGCGTAGGTGTCCAGCCCGCCGTCCTGGAGCGCGTACGCGTCGAGCTTCGCGTACAGGCCGATGCCGCGGCCCTCCTGGCGCAGGTAGAGCAGGTAGCCGCCGGCCTCGGCGATGCGCTGCACGGCTTCGCGCAGCTGGGGGCCGCAGTCGCAGCGTGCGGAGCCGAAGACGTCGCCGGTCAGGCATTCGGAGTGCGGGCGGACCAGCGGAGACGGCGTGCCTTCGTGGGCGCCGAGGCCGAGCGCGATGTGTTCCTTGCCGTCGACGAGGCCGGTGAAGGTGAAGACGTCGGCCGGGGTGGTCCATCCGTCGGGGAAGCGCATCGGGATTCGCACATGGGTGCGGATGGCCGCAGGCGGTGGGGCGGGGACCGTGTGCGCGGGGGCAGAGGTGGTGGTGCGGGCGGTCGGGGCGGTCGTCATGCGGGTCCCTCGCCGAAATTTCTTGAATCTTCAAGCTGGCCAGAGGAAGATATCGACGATTGCTTGAAAGTTCAAGGTCAAGTTCGTAGAGTGTGACCATGACCGACCGAGCCCCCGAGCCCCGCTGGCTGAGCGACGAGGAGCAACACGCCTGGCGCGCTTACATGGCGTCCACCCAGCTGGTCGCGGACGCGCTCGACCGGCAACTCCAGCGCGACGCGCGGATGCCGCACGCCTACTACTCGCTGCTGGTGTGGCTCTCGGAGACCCCCGACCGCCGGATGCGCATGACGGAGCTGGCGGAACGCTCGAAGATCACACGGAGCCGGCTCTCGCACGCCATCACCCGTCTTGAGGAGAACGGCTGGGTGCGCCGCGAGAACTGTCCCTCCGACCGGCGCGGCCAGCTCGCGGTGCTCACCGACGAGGGTTTCGCCGCGCTCGCCGCGGCGGCGCCCGGTCACGTGGAAGCCGTGCGCGATGCGATCTTCGACAGGCTCTCGGAGGAGCAGGTGCGCCAGCTCGGCGAGATCTGCCGGGTCATCGCCGAGGGACTCCAGCCGAGGGGTGGCGGGGCGGTCGATCTCCCCTGGCTGCGCTGAGCACGTTGGTTCAGGTCAGATCCTTCTCGTACCAGGCGACGTCCCAGTAGCGGCCGAACTTCCGGCCGACCTCGCGGTAGACGCCCAGCGGGCGGAAGCCGAAGCGGGTGTGCAAGCGGACGGACGCCTCGTTGGGCTGCGCGATGCCGGCGTACGCGCGGTGCAGGTCCTCGCTGCGCAGGGCCTCGAAGAGCGCGGTGTAGAGCAGCGTGCCGACGCCGCGCCTCGCGGCCGCCGGGGCGCAGTACACGGAGGTTTCCACGGAGGTGGAGTACGCGGCCTTGGGGCGGAACGGGCTGCTCGTGGCGTATCCGAGCAAACCCTCCGAGCCATCCGGTTGCGTCCCATGGGCAACCAAGAGGCGGTGCGGCCCGTCTTCCGGGTGGGAAAGCAGCCAAGGGCGGCGCTGTTCGGGTGACAGCGGCTCCAGGTCGAATGTGATCGGCGTCTCACGGACGTAGTGGTTGTACAGGTCGGTGAGGGCCTGCAGGTCCTCCTCCCCACCCGGCCTGACCTGCACTGCGACGGAATCGGACAATGAGCCACCTCCGGCTGTGGCCCGACAGGGTACTGCAAGATCGTAAAAAGTGGGGCCGCGCTTGGGAATTGTGTCCGGATTCCAGTCGTTATCTCTTTTCGAGTGGGCAGCCGCAAGGCACGCGGGAAGCTGCTGGAGGGCAGCTCATTCGATCCGACACCCGACCGAACCTTCGCAAGGGAGCACGCATGGCAACCCGTGCCGTCGCCCGCAGCACCACAGGCGGGAAGAGCAGCGCTCGCGCAGGCCACGGCGAGATGGCCGACCGTGACCTCGTCGGCATGTACCTCGACGAGATCGCGCGTACGCCGCTGCTCGACGCCGCGCAGGAAGTCGAGCTTTCCAGGGCGATCGAGGCCGGCGTCTACGCCGAGCAGCTCCTCGCGGGCGAGGAGCTGGGTCAGGGAGCGGACGCCGGCCGAGAGGAACTGGAGGCGATAGCCGCCGCGGGTGCGCGGGCCAAGGACGTCTTCATCCGTTCCAACCTGCGCCTGGTCGTCGCCGTCGCGCGACGCTACCCCCGCAGCGGGCTGCCGCTGCTCGACCTGATCCAGGAGGGCAACGCAGGCCTCGTACGCGCCGTCGAGAAGTTCGACTACACCAAGGGATTCAAGTTCTCCACCTACGCGACGTGGTGGATCCGTCAGGCGATCACCCGGTCCATCGCGGACCAGTCACGCACCATCCGGCTCCCCGTCCACCTCGTGGAGGAGCTGGGGCGGGTGCGCCGGGTGCAGCGCGAGTTCAACCGTGAGCACGGGCGCGACCCGGAGCCCGCTGAGATCGCGGCCGAGCTCGGCTCCACCCCGGAACGGATCGCCGACGTACTGGACTGGGCGCGCGACCCCGTGAGTCTGAACATGTCGGTTGATGACGAAGGTGAGACCCAGTTCGGCGATCTCGTCGAGGACACCTCGGCAGCCTCGCCGGAGGACTCGGTACTCGTCATGCTGCGGCGTGAGGAACTGGAGGACCTGATCGACCGGCTCGACGACCGGACGGCGTCCATCATCCGGGCGCGGTACGGGATCGTGGACGGCCGCGAGCGGACGCTGACCGAGGTCGGCAAGCAGCACGGGCTGACGCGGGAGCGGATCCGGCAGATCGAGAAGCACGCGCTGGCGGACCTCAAGCGCATGGCGCGTGCGACCGGGCTGTCGATCGAGGCAGCCTGACCCGATCGGGCGTCGGTGCCGACGCTTGTGCCACCACCCCAGGACTCGAGCCCCGGTGCCACCCCCTTGCGCCGGGGCTCGACCCTTCCCCCACAGGTCCCGTCCGCGCTGCGTCCGTGTACGTGCGGCCGCGTCCGGCACGGCCGGCCGGGTGGTGCCGTCCGACCCGTACCCTGGACGGCATGAGCAGCAGCCCCGATCCCGCCACCGGGCCCGCCGACACCCCCGCTCCGCGCGACCCCGCGGCGGCGCTGGTCTTCGACGACCCGCTGGACCGGCCGTCGTCCGACGACACCGACACGGGGTGGGGCGACCGCCCCGGCCAGGGCGGTGCGGGAGATCTCGCGCGCTTTCTCGACGAGAAGCCCCCGCACCACATCTGAGGCGGACGGTCGCTACGGACGTGTCCGGTTGGTGCCGGCGTGGCCGTAGGGGGAGGGGATGCCGGGGGCGCCGCCGTGAACCTGCTGCTGGCGGGCGAGCAGATCGCGTATCTCGGTCAGCAGTTCCAGCTCCGTGGGAGCGGCCACCGCCTCCTCCTTGCCCGTCTTGCGCCGCTCGTTGAGCTTGTTCATCGGCAGGATCAGCAGGAAGTACACGACGGCGGCCGTGATGAGGAACGTCAGCGCCGCGCCGGCGACCGCGCCCCACAGAAGGCCCACACCCTTGGTGAGTTCGCCGTTGACGACGGTGCACGGCGGCTCGATGCACAGGGTGTAGCCGTCGAGGTTCTTGGTGCCGATGGCACCGATCACCGGGTTGATGAGGCCCTTCACGAACGCGTCGACGATTTTGCTGAACGCGGCGCCGACGACGACAGCAACAGCGAGCTCGACGACGTTGCCACGCAGCAGGAAGGCTTTGAAGCCCTTCAAGGGACGGTTTCCTTTCGAAGTACGACTGTACGGTTGGGCCCGGGGACCCGTGGGGCGTGATGGTGTCCGCCGGGCGCCGCCGACGCGGGGCCGGCGGTGACGGAGGTGGATGAGCGGTTCGGCCTCCGAGGGTAGGGGGTGCGCGTCACGGCCCTCCGCGCCGGTTGCCCTTCCGGGTGTGGAGCCCCGGGCGTGCTCGTTCACGCCGCGGGTACGCCTGGCTAGTGCAGCGCCACGGCCAGGGGCGATGAGGCCGCGGCGCCCGACAGGGCTGCCGCCGTGGCGCGGGGGACCGACAGTACGATCAGCGCTCCGCCCCCGATCCCGCCACCTTCCACGCCGGCTGCCGCCAGGTCCTGGAACCCCGCGGGCGAGGAGGGGACCGCGACCACGGGCGCGCCGCGGGCCACCACACGCGCCGCGGCGAGGACGTCGACCCGGTCACCGGGTCGAACCAGCCCGGCGGCGGCAGCGTCCGCGATGCGCACCGGCGCCCGCACCATCTCCCGCGAGGCGGCGGCAGGAACCGTGCCTTGCCGCCCCGGCCGGCCGTGCTGCTGATCCGTCCGGGGCGCCGCCGCGGCCAGCGCGGCCGCGGTCACCGCCAGGCCCGCGGCCATCATCCGCCGCCGTCGCCGCACCACACGGCGCAATCGGTGCCGACCGCCGGCCGGCCTGATGGGTGCGAACAACGGGACCACGCACGGGGCCGGCGCGCCCGTTCCGGCCCCTGTCGGCGGCACCGCGCCGCCGCCGTCCGTCCACAGCGTGGATCCACAGCTGTCCGCCATCTCGGCCACCTCCGTCGTCGGGCCCTCGTCACCGCCACATCCGGCCTGGCAGGACCACCATGGCGCATCGCGCCGCGGCCCGCTGGCGGCCTGTGGAGTACTGGCGGGTTGTGGATAACTCGGTCACTCGTTCGAGGGGCTGGGGTGGACGGGTCTGGCGGCACGGCGCTCGTGGTGGTGTGCTTGCTCGTAGCGAACCGAAGCGTGCGAGCCGAAGGCAGGAGGTGGTCGACGTGCCCGGTCAGTCATTGCGCGACGGCCCGTCCGAGAGGCCGAGAGCCCATCCTGGGGACGTCAGCCGTCGTGTCGCGCAGCGGCGGGAACAACTCGGGCTCAGCCGCGAGGAGGTGGCTGCCAAGGCCGGCATGACGCCGAGCTACGTGCGGTACGTGGAGGAGCAGAGCCACCACACCATCGGCACCAATGCCCTCCTCCGGCTCGCAGGCGCCTTGCGTACCACCGCGAGCCATCTGCTGGGTGGCGATGCCGGGCACGTGCCCGGGAGGACGGAGGCTGTCGGTCCGCCGGTGATGGAGGAGATGCCGTCGCAGGAGTGCTGGAACCGGTTGTCCGGCCAAGACGTCGGCCGGATCGCGCTCACCACCGGCGGCGGCCACCCCGCGGTCCTCCCGGTGAACTACGCGGTCGTCGACGGGGCGATCGTCTATCGCACCGCCGCGCAGGCGCCGCCCTCTCTGGCCAGGGGCAGCGAGGTCGCCTTCGAGGTCGACCAGCTCGACGCCTGCCTCAGCGCGGGGTGGAGCGTGCTCGTCCTGGGCGTCGCCGAACAGGTCGTCGATCCTGAGGACGCTCGTGTGCTGGAGGCGCACCCCGGCCCATGGTCCGCGGGTGCGGACGACCTGTGGATACGCATCGTCCCCACCCATGTCACGGGCAGTCTCATACGTACCGTCGAGACCACCGGTCACGAACGCCGGGCGTGACGCCGTCGGTCAGGCGTGGTGGAAGACTGCCACGGGGCAGTGCGCGTGGTGCAGCACCGCGTGTGTCACGTGGGACAGCCGGCCACCGGCCCGGGGATGCTGCCGCGCGCCTGCGACGAGCAGATCGGCGTGGGCCGAGGCATTCACCAGGGCGCCGCTGGCGGAGGCGGCTTGGACCAGGTCCACGGTCACGGTGAGGTCCGGGTACTCCTCGCGGATCGTGTCGGCGACATGCTGTTGTGTTGCCACCTCCTGGTCGCCGACCGACCTGGCATCGTCCAGCCCAGGGGCCATCTCGCCCACTGCCCAGAGCAGGCTCCACGCGGTCAGCAGGCGCAAAGTGGCCTTGCGCAGCCGGGCCTCGTCGGCGGCGAAGCGCACAGTGGCCAGATCGGTCTCGTCCCGGAGCCCGACCAGGACGACGCCCGTGGACGGCTGCTCACTGCCTCGCACGACGACCACGGGGCCGCGCGCATGGGTCGCCACCCGCAGGCTGACCGAGCCCAGCAGCAGCGCCTGGAAGCCACCGCGTCCACGGCTGCCGACGACGGTCAGGCCTTGGGGTTCGGAGCGGTCCACCAAGGTGTCGACGGGTTTGCCCGTGTCGAGCGAGGTGGAGACGGGCAGGTCCGGGTAGCGGGCGGTGGCGGAGGCCACCGCTTCGTCCAGCAGCGCGCGTCCGCTGTCGAGGACCAGTTGTGTGGTCCGGGGAGACGGGTTCCTGCCCGAGCGGCTCTCAAGGCCGGCCGCGTGAGCGATGTGCAACGGGCAACCGCGCAGCGCGGCCTCACCGGCGGCCCACATCACCGCGGCGGCGGCGCGGGGCGAGCCGTCTGTGCCGACCACGACCGGTCCGTGGCTGGTGTCCATCATTCCTCCTGGCTAGGGGATAACCGGCTCTGGCCGGTGGGGGAATTGCTTCTCTGGCCCGCTCTGAACTCAGGTGGTCGGGGTGATCAGGTCGCTCGCTGCGTTCGGCTTCGTCCACCGCCCACGTCCGGTCCGGTCCCCGTCCCGTCCCCGTCGCTGTCCCGTCTCTGTCCCGCTTCCGCCTCGCTCCCGTGCCCCGTTCCCGTCTCCGCCTCGTTCCTGTGGCCCGTTCCCGTCTCCGCCTCGCTCACGCCGGCCCGCCCGGCCCGCCCGGCCCGCCCGGCCCGCCCGGCCCGCCCGGCCCGCCCGGCCCGCCCGGCCCGCCCGGCCCGCCCGGCCCGCCCGGCCCGCCCGGCCCGC
>JARAXD010000004.1:347172-362984 GCA_033793685.1 Streptomyces sp. ME19-03-3
CGGCCCGGCCCCTGCCTCAGGCCCGTGCCCTCAGTCCGGCACCAGGACCGCCGCGCCGTTGACCCGGTCGGCGGCCAGGTCGGACAGCGCCCGGTCCGCGTGGTCCAGGGGATAGGGCGTGGCGGTCACCCGGATCCCGATCCTGGCGGCCAGGGCCAGAAACTCTCGTCCGTCCTGTCGCGTATTGGAGGTGACGCTGCGCAGAGTGCGCTCCTGGAAGAGATGGCGCTGGTAATTCAGTGCCGGGATGTCGGTGAGGTGGATGCCGGCGACCGCCAGCGTCCCGCCCCGGTCCAGGGCCTCCAGGGCCGGCGGCACCAGCTCACCGACCGGAGCGAACAGGATGGCCGCGTCGAGTGGCTCGGGTGGCCGGTCCGCCGCGGCCCCCGCGCTTGCGGCACCGAGTTCCAGAGCGAGTTCCCTGGCGCGTTTTGACCGGGTCAGCACGTGCACGGTGGCGCCCTCGGACAGCGCGACCTGGGCGGCGATGTGCGCGGAGGCGCCGAAGCCGTAGAGCCCCAGCCGCCCGCCGGTCGGCAGGTCGCTGCGGCGCAGGGCACGGTAGCCGATGATGCCCGCGCACAGCAGAGGCGCCAGGTGCACGGCGTCGCGGCCGTCGACGTCCTCGGGCAGGGCGTAGGCGTAGTCCTCGGGGACCGAGGTGAAGTCGGCGAAGCCGCCGTCGGCGTCCCAGCCGGTGTAGAGGGAGTACGGGCACAGGTTCTCGCGGCCGGTCAGGCAGTAGGCGCAGTTCCCGCAGGTGCCGCGCAGCCAGGCGACCCCCACCCGGTCGCCCTCGGTGAAGCGGCCGGCGAGCTCGCCGGTGCCGATGACCCGGCCCACCACCTCGTGCCCGGGCACGGTCTCGCGGCGGTGCGGGGGCAGATCCCCCTCCGCCAGGTGCAGGTCGGTACGGCACACGCCGCACGCCTCCACGCGCAGCAGCAGCTCACGCGGTCCGGGCACCGGTTTGGGGCGCCCGACGCGCACCAGAGGCTCCGTGATCATGGGTCCGGGCCGGTCGACGACCCAACCACTCAGCATGTCTCCAGTCTGCGACCGGAGCCCTCGGCACTGCAGCACGAACCGGCCGTACGGCACGCCGAAGGCCCCCGTCGTCCGGGACGGGGGCCTTCACCAGGCGAGGGTGCCGTGGGTTCCGCTCAGGCGGCCGAGGTGCTCGCCGAGCTGGTGGAACCACCGGTGGTGCCGCTGGAGGAGCCGGCGGAACCGCCGCTCTTGGAGTCCGAAGAGGACTTCGACTCCGAGCCGCTGCTCTTGGCGGCCGGCGTGCTGCTGGACGACGAGCCGCGGCTGTCCGTCCGGTAGAAGCCGGATCCCTTGAAGACGACGCCGACGGCGGAGAAGACCTTGCGGAGCCGGCCGTTGCAGGCCGGGCACTCGGTCAGCGGGTCGTCGGTGAACTTCTGCACCGCCTCGAGGCCCTCGCCGCAGGCGGTGCACTGGTACTGGTAGGTCGGCACTTGCTCCTCCTGGCACTCTGACTCAGTGAGTGCTAACGACGGTCAATAGTGCAGCATTCCGCGGCGTCAGTCCACCGCGACCGGCTCTCGGTGACCGATGCCACTGCCGCGGCCGGTCCCGTCGCCGCGCGCCGCGAGTACGTCGGACGGCCGCGGCGCGAGCCGTTCGCGCAGTGCCAGCAGCGTGACGAGCGCCGCAGCGGTGCCCGCCAGCGGCACGATGAACCCGGCGCTCGCGCCGATGCCGTCGGCCAGCCGTCCGGCCGCCGTGGCGGCCGCCGCCTGGCCGAGCGCGACCGCGCCGGTCAGCCAGGTGAAGGCCTCCGTGCGGACCCTCGCGGGTACCAGAGACTCGACCAGCGTGTAGCCGGTGATCAGGGCCGGGGCGATGGTGAGCCCGACCAGGAGACCGAGCCCGCCCAGCAGCGGCACGGCGTGTGCCGCCCACAGCATCGAGGTGGCCAGGGTCAGCGCCGTGTAGCCGACGACCATGCGTCGCTTCGGCCCGGACTTCCAGGCGACGGCGCCGGACACGATGCCCGCGAGCATGTTGCCGGCCGCGAAGGTCCCGTAGAGGAGGCCGTTGATGCCGGGCCGCCCGATCTCCTGCGTGAAGGCCGTCATGGAGACCTGCATGCCGCCGAAGACGGCGCCGATCCCCAGGAAGGCCACGGCCAGCACCCGCACGCCCGGCACGCGCAGCGCCGAGGCCTCGCGCCGTCGGGCTTCGGAGACGGTGCGGGACGCGGGGCGGGACGGGGCCGGTGCGGTCCGCCGTTGGGCGGCGAAGAGCAGGCCGCCGACCAGCGTCAGTACCGCCTCGGACAGGAGCCCGGACGCCGGGTGCACGCCGGTGGCCAGCGCTGTGGCCAGCACCGGTCCGATGACGAAGGTGAACTCGTCGGTGACCGACTCGAAGGCCGCCGCGGTCTGCAGCAGCGGCGATCCGGCCGGCAGCGCCGCCGCCCAGCGGGCCCGCACCATGGGCCCGACCTGCGGCACCGAGGCTCCGGTGGGCACCGCCACCGCCAGCAGCGCCCACAGCGGCGCGTGCGCCAGCGCGAGCACGGCCAGCAGCGTCCCGCTCGCCGAGTGGACGACCACCCCGGGCAGCAGTACGGCGCCCTGGCCGAAGCGGTCGGCGAGCCTGCCGCTCTGCGGGGCGAACAACGCCATGGACACGCCGGTGACGGCCGAGACGGCACCTGCGGTGCCGTAGGAGCCGGTGGTGTGCTGCACCAGCAGCACGATGCCGATGGTCAGCATCGCGAAGGGCTGGCGTGCGGCGAACCCGGGCAGCAGGAAGCCCCAGGCCCCGGGCGTCCGCAGCAGCCGCCCGTATCCCGAGTCGCCCGGCCTGCGGCGCGACCGGCGGGGGGAGCTTTCAGGATGAACCGATGGGGATCCGGACAAGCGCTGAGGAAGCGAACGGTTGGAACGGTTCGCACGAGACGAACGAGACGAACGAGACGAACGAGTGACCGTGGATGCCACGGCCGGGCCTTTCCGCCGCCTGGTAGCGCACCTTGGACGCCTGGTCGCGTTCCTGTGCGCCGAGAGCTGTCCTCTCGCGCATGACCGAGGTAGATACCGGATCGGTCCGGCCGCCGGGCGGTCGCGCCAGCTCTGCATCAGACAGAGTTGGTGGTGACTGTCGACAGCCATGCTAACGGCCGCCACCACCGCCCGATTCCAGCCATCCTGCGAGCTTGCCGCCCCGCCCGACCGCCCGCAGGCGTGCCTCCGCCCTGTCCCGCACCGGGTCGGTCGCGACAACGAGAAGTTCGTCACCGTGCCGCAGGACCGTCGTCGGCAGCGGAACAAAACTCCGTCCCTCGCGGACGACCAGGGTGACCGCGGCGCCTGGCGGCAGCCGCAGTTCGCCGACCTCCACACCGTGCATGCGGGAGTGCGGAGGGATCCGAGTCGACAGCAGATGCCCGCTCAGCCGTTCCAGGGGGGCCGACTCGATCCCGAGGTCCTCGGCGGCTTCCGGGTCCCCGAGGCGCAGTCTGCGGGCGACCCAGGGCAGTGTCGGGCCCTGCACGAGCGTGTAGACGATCACCAGCACGAAGACGATGTTGAAGATGCGCTCGCTCTTGCCGACGCCCGCCACCATGGGGATCGTGGCGAGGACGATGGGCACCGCCCCGCGCAGCCCGGCCCAGGACAGCAACGCCTGGTCGCGGAACGGTGTGCGGAACGGCAGCAGGCTCACCGCCACGGACAGCGGCCGCGCCACGACCGTCAGGACCAGGCCGACCACGAGTGCGGGCACGATGTCGTCGCCGAGTTCGTGGGGGGTCACCAGCAGGCCCAGCAGGACGAAGAGGCCGATCTGCGCCAGCCAGGCCAGCCCCTCCGCGAAGCCCCGGGTGGCCGGGCGGTGCGGGAGCCGGGCGTTGCCGAGCACGACCGAGGCGACATACACGGCGAGGAAGCCCGAGCCGTGTGCGAGCGCCCCGCCCGCGTAGGCGAGCACGGCGATCGCCATGACCGCGATCGGGTAGAGGCCCGAGGCGGGCAGTGCGACGTGGCGCATCGCGAACGCGCCGAGCAGGCCGACGACCAGTCCGATCGTGGCACCGATGGCGAGCTCCAGGGCGATCTCGCCCACCAGCACGCCCCAGTGGTCCACCGGCCAGTGCTGGGAGAAGGCGACGACCAGGATGACGACCGGGGCGTCGTTGAAACCGGACTCCGCCTCGAGCACACCCGTCAACCGGCTCGGCAGCGGCACTCTGCGCAGCACCGAGAAGACGGCCGCCGCGTCCGTGGACGAGACGACCGCGCCGATGAGGAGCGACTGCCGCCAGTCCAACCCGACGAGGAAGTGCCCCGCCGCGGCCGTGATGCCGACGCTGACCGCGACGCCGACGGTCGCGAGCGCCGCCGCCGCTGGGACCGCCGGTTTGATCTCCCGCCACTGGGTGCCGAGACCACCCTCGGCCAGAATCACCACAAGTGCGGCATATCCCAACACTTGTGTCAATTCGGCGTTGTTGAAGGCGACTCCCAGGCCGTCCTGCCCTATCGCGACGCCGATGCCCAGGTAGAGGAGCAGGCTGGGGAGGCCGCTGCGTGAGGAGAGGCGTACGGCGACGACCGCTATCAGCAGTACAAGGGCGCACACCAGCAGGAGCTCGTTGAGGCGGTCGACAGTCAGGAGTCGGTCCTTCCAGTGAAGTTCGTTGCCTTGTCTAAGATTTTACCTGTGCTAGAAGTGTGGCGGTCTCCGTCCACAGGTGAGGACACCGCTTGGGGAGCTACGCGTCGGTACGCCTAAGGTGGCCCCTAGCAATCGGTCCACCCTGCCTTTCGAAGGACATCGATGCCCGCCAAGAAGAAGTCCCGCCGCACGCGCCTCATCGTGATCGGGGTCGTGCTCGCGCTTGTGGCGGGCATCGTCTACGGGTCGTACTGGAGTGTCGCCACCGTCCGCGCCTCTCTCCCGCAGACCACCGGAACCCTTCAGCTCAAGGGCCTTACCGGCGCCGTACAAGTGAAGCGCGACGGCAACGGCATCCCGCAGATCTACGCCGACACCCCCGAGGACCTCTTCCGCGCCCAGGGCTTCGTCCAGGCCCAGGACCGCTTCTACGAGATGGACGTGCGACGGCACCTGACCGCCGGCCGCCTCTCGGAGATGTTCGGCAGTGGCCAGGTCGAGACCGACGCGTTCCTGCGCACGCTGGGCTGGCGCCGGGTCGCGCAGCAGGAGTACGCCACCAAGCTGTCGGCCACCACGAAGAAGTACCTCCAGGCCTACTCCGACGGAGTCAACGCCTACCTGGACGGCCACTCCGGCGCCGACCTGTCCGTCGAGTACGCGGCGCTGAAGTTCAGCAACGACTACGTGCCGGAGAAGTGGACCCCGGTCGACTCGGTCGCCTGGCTCAAGGCGATGGCCTGGGACCTGCGCGGCAACATGCAGGACGAGATCGACCGCTCGCTGCTGTCGAGCCGGCTGAGCCGCGCGCAGATCGACCAGCTCTACCCCGCCTACCCGTACGACCGGAACAAGCCGATCGTCGAGGGCGGAAAGGTCGACGAGGGCGTGTACGAACCGGCCGGACACACCGCGGGGACGGGCGAGAACCCGGATGCCGGCACGGAGACCGAAGCCGGTACGGAGGCCGGAGCCGGCAAGGAGACCGGCACCGGCACCGGCACCGGCACGGAGACCGACACCGACACCGACACCAATACCGACACCGGCACCGGCGTCGAGGCGGCGTCCTACGACGCGACACGGAACGTCCAGTCGCACCTCGCCTCGCTCTCCGAGACCCTTGACGAGATTCCCGCCCTGCTCGGCCCCAGCGGCAACGGCATCGGTTCCAACTCCTGGGTGGTCGCCGGCGATCACACCACCACCGGCAAGCCGCTGCTGGCCAACGACCCGCACCTGGCCCCGCAGATGCCCTCGCTCTGGTACCAGATGGGCCTGCACTGCAACAGCGTCGGCAAGGCCTGCCCGTTCGACGTGGCCGGCTTCACCTTCTCCGGCACGCCCGGTGTGATCATCGGGCACAACCAGTCGATCGCCTGGGGCATGACCAACCTCGGTGCCGACGTGACCGACCTCTACCTGGAGAAGGTCACCGCCGACACATACCTCTACGACGGCAAGCAGCGGCCCTTCACGACCCGCAGGGAGACCATCAAGGTCGCCGGGGGTGCCGACCGCACGATCACGGTGCGCAGCACCGACCACGGCCGCCGCCCGGTCATCTCCGACCGAAGCGCCGAACTGCGCACCGTCGGCGACCGAGCGCCGGTGTCGAACACCGCGCCGGACCGGGGCGACGGCTACGCGGTCTCCCTGCGCTGGACGGCGCTGGACCCGTCCAACACCATGGACGCGGTCTTCGAGCTCGACGTGGCGACCGGCTGGGAAGAGTTCCGGGCTGCCGCCCGCGACTTCGCCGTCCCGTCCCAGAACCTGATCTACGCCGATGACAAGGGTGCCCACGGCCACATCGGCTACCAGGCCCCGGGCCGCATCCCGGTACGTGCCGACGGCTACGACGGCACCTACCCGGCCCCCGGCTGGGACCCGCGGTTCCAGTGGAAGAAGTGGATCCCCTTCTCCGCCATGCCGTACGACCAGGACCCGAAGCGCGGCTACATCGTCACCGCCAACCAGGCCGTGGTCGACCAGCAGAAATACCCCTACCTGCTGACGGAGGACTGGGGTTACGGCATGCGCAGTCAGCGGATAGACGACCTGATCCAGTCCAAGATCAAGGACGGCGGTCTGATCTCCATGGACGACATGCAGGAGATGCAGGGCGACAGCAGCAGCGCGGTCGCCCAGAAGCTCGTGCCGCTGCTGCTGAAGATCAACATAAGGAACGACAAGGACGACTACGTCCGCGACGCACAGAAACTGCTCGAGGGCTGGGATTTCAACCAGGACTCCGACTCCGCGCCCGCGGCCTACTTCAACGCCGTCTGGCGCAACATCCTCAAGCTGGCCTTCGGCAACAAGCTGCCCAAGGAACTGCGCCCCAAGGGCCAGTGCCTGACCGTGCCGGCCGCCGATCAGACCGGTCCGGTCGACGACCTCGGCGGCGCTCCCAAGCTCGTGCGGGAGTGCGGCCAGCGCGCCGCCGACCAGGCGCAGCCGGACGGCGGCGACCGCTGGTTCGAGGTCGTGCTCTCGATCCTCGACGACGAGGACAACCCGTGGTGGACGACCTCCCCCACCGCCTTCTACGACAAGGACAGCGGCCGCGCCCGCACCACCCGTGACGAGCTGTTCGCCCAGGCCATGAAGGACGCCCGCTACGAGCTGACGGCCAAGCTGGGCAAGGACATCGACACCTGGAGCTGGGGCCGCCTCCACACACTGGAGCTGCGCAACCAGACCCTGGGAACCGGCGGTCCGGCCGTCGTCCGATGGCTGCTCAACCGCGGTCCGTGGCGGATAGGCGGCGGCGAGGGGGCGGTCAACGCGACCGGCTGGAACGCGGCCGGCGGCTACGAGGTCGTCTGGGTGCCGTCGATGCGGATGGTGGTCTCGCTCGACGACTTCGACAAGTCGCGCTGGATCAACCTGACGGGAGCCTCCGGTCACGCCTACAGCTCCCACTACACCGACCAGACCGCCAAGTGGGCCGACGGCGAGTTGCTGCCGTGGGTCTTCACCAAGCAGCCGGTCGACGGCGCCACGCAGGACACTCTCTCGCTGACGCCGTAGTCCGACGCGGCGGAGCGTGACGACGAGGGGGCGGGCCGCGGGCCCGCCCCCTCCGTCGTCTCAGCCGTTCCCGAAGCGCCGTACACCCTCGGGGGTCACCACCGCGTCGACCGGCCGGTCGTGCGGCTCGTCGGGGACCCGGTCCAGCACCTCGTGCGCGTAGAGCAGGACCACCAGCGCCGGAGTCGCCCCCGCCGCGGCGAGCCGGGCCAGGACCCGGTCGTACGAGCCCCCGCCGCGGCCCAGCCGCAGGCCGCGGCCGTCGACGGCCAGTCCGGGCAGCAGCACCGCGTCCGCCGCCGTGACCGCGTCCGGGCCGAGTCGGGGGCCGGTGGGCTCGTACAGGCCGCGGGGGGCCGGCCGCAGGCCGCCGGGACCCTCGTAGGGCGCCCAGTCCAGGTCGTCGTCGGGGAGCAGGACCGGCAGCAGCACCCGTTCCCCGCGTCCGCGAAGGACGTCGAGCAGCGCTCGGGTACCGGGTTCGCCGCCCGTCGACACATACGCGGCCACGGTCCGGGCCTGCGACAATTCGGGCATCGTGACGGCGTGTTGCGTGATCGCCCGTTCGGCCTCCGCCCGGTCGTCGGTGGTCAGCCCGCGCCTCACCCGGAGGAGGCGACCTCGCAGTGCGCGCTTGTCGATGTCGTCGCCGCTCATGTGCCACCCGATCGCGGCTTGTCCTCGGCGAGCCACCAAAACTCCATCTTCACCTCATATGCAGCCGTTATCGTTGCCCCATGACTCACGTGCGTACCCGGATCAGCAAGGCTGTCATTCCGGCCGCCGGCCTGGGCACCCGATTCCTGCCCGCCACGAAGGCCACTCCCAAGGAAATGCTGCCGGTGGTCGACAAGCCCGCCATCCAGTACGTCGTCGAGGAGGCCGTCGCCGCGAACCTTTCCGACGTCCTCATGATCACCGGTCGGAACAAGCGGCCGCTCGAGGACCACTTCGACCGCAACTACGAGCTCGAGTCGGCGCTGACCGCCAAGGGCGACGAGGCGCGGTTGGCGCGGGTCCAGGAGTCCAGCGACCTCGCCACCATGCACTACGTACGCCAGGGTGACCCCCGGGGCCTCGGCCACGCCGTGCTCTGCGCCGAGCCGCACGTCGGCGACCAGCCCTTCGCGGTGCTGCTCGGCGACGACCTGATCGACCCGCGCGACCCGCTGCTCGGCCGCATGATCGAGGTGCAGGAGCGGCACGGCGGCAGCGTTGTCGCGCTGATGGAGGTCGACCCGAGTCAGATCCACCTCTACGGCTGCGCCGCGGTGGTCCCCACCGGCGACGACGACGTGGTCCGGGTGACCGACCTCGTGGAGAAGCCCGCGCCCGGGGAGGCCCCGTCCGCGTTGGCCGTCATCGGGCGCTATGTGCTGGACCCCGCGATCTTCGCGGTGCTGAGCAAGACCCGGCCCGGCCGCGGCGGCGAGATCCAGCTGACCGACGCGCTGCGGGAACTGGCGCAGGAGGAGAGCCAGGACGGGCCCGTGCACGGCGTCGTCTTCACCGGCCGGCGCTACGACACCGGCGATCGAGGCGACTACCTGCGGGCGATTGTCCGACTGGCATGCGAACGTGAAGACCTGGGGCCGGACTTCCGGTCCTGGCTGCGCATGTACGTCAGCGAGGAGATGCAAGATTGAGCAGCGGCACGGCCGACCGCGTCTGGTCCGTCTCGGAGCACCTCGACAACATCCTGCGGCAGCTGAAGCCGCTGGAACCCATCGAGCTGCAACTCCTGGACGCCCAGGGGTGCGTCCTGGTCGAGGACGTCATGGTGCCGGTCGCGCTGCCGCCCTTCGAGAACAGCTCGATGGACGGCTACGCGGTCCGCACCACCGACACCCTGGGAGCCGACTCCTCACATCCGGCCGTGCTCACCGTCGTCGGTGACGTGGCGGCCGGCAGCGGCGAACTGCCCACCGTGGGACCCGGGCAGACCGCCCGGATCATGACGGGCGCTCCGCTGCCGCCGGGCGCCGAGGCCGTGGTTCCCGTCGAGTGGACCGACGGCGGCATCGGCGGCGCCCCGGTCGTCGGCATGCCGGCCGCGAGCCGGAGCCCCGATGCCGTGGGCGGCGAGGTCCGGGTCTATCGACCGGTGGGGCGGGGCGACCATGTCCGCGCGCGGGGCAGCGACGTCGCGGCGGGGGAGCTGGCACTGAGCGCCGGCACGGTGCTGGGCCCGCCGCAGATCGCCCTGCTCGCCGCCGTCGGACGGGCCACCGTACGGGTCCGGCCCCGGCCGCGGGTGGTCGTCATCTCCACCGGCAGCGAGCTGGTCCCACCGGGCGAGGAACTGGGTCCGGGCCGCATCCACGACTCCAACAGCTACATGCTCACGGCCGCCGCCCGCGAGGCCGGCGCCCAGTCGTACCGGGTGGGCGCGGTCGCGGACGACGCCGAGACCTTCCGGGCCACCGTCGAGGACCAGCTGATCCGGGCGGACCTCGTGGTCACCAGTGGCGGCGTCAGCGTCGGCGCGTACGACGTGGTGAAGGAGGCGCTCGGCGAGGAGATCGAGTTCCGCAAGCTGGCGATGCAGCCCGGCAAGCCGCAGGGCTTCGGCTTCGTCGACGCCGGTGCCCGCGCCGAGACGGACGGCGGCGGTGAGGACCCGCAGGCCGAGCCGCCGGAGCCCGAGCGCACCCCGCTGCTCGCCCTGCCCGGCAACCCGGTCAGCGCCTACGTCTCCTTCGAGCTGTTCGTCCGGCCGGCCATCCGCACCCTCATGGGTGTGGAGCCGGTGTTCCGGACGACCGTGCGGGCGGTGTGCGAGGGTGCGCTGACCTCTTCGCCCAAGGGCAGGCGGCAGTTCCTGCGCGGCCGCCACGACCCCTCCTCCGGCCGGGTCACTCCTGTGGGCGGCGCCGGATCGCACCTGGTCAAGGCGCTCGCCCAGGCGAACGCGCTGATCGTGGTGCCGGAGGACACGACGGAGGTCGCGGCGGGCTCGGAGGTCGACGTCGTGCTGCTCGACTGAGCGGGTACCGTTACTGCCCACGCGAGCACGCGGCGAGCAGTGGGAGTGCCGTACCGATGACAGAACAGCAGCATCTGACGCACATCGACGACGCGGGGGCGGCCCGCATGGTCGACGTCTCGGACAAGGACGTCACCGCCCGGACCGCCCGTGCCACCGGCCGGGTCCTGGTGTCCCCGCGGGTCATCGAGTTGCTGCGGGGCGAGGGCGTGCCGAAGGGCGACGCCCTCGCCACCGCACGCATCGCCGGGATCATGGGCGCCAAGCGCACTCCGGACCTCATCCCGCTCTGCCACCCGCTGGCGGTCTCCGGGGTGAAGGTCGACCTCGCCGTGGGCGACGCCTCCGTCGACATCACGGCCACGGTGAAGACCACCGACCGCACCGGTGTCGAGATGGAGGCCCTCACCGCGGTGAGCGTCGCCGCGCTCACGGTCGTCGACATGGTCAAGGCCGTCGACAAGGCCGCCGTCATCACGGACGTACGCGTGGAGGAGAAGACCGGCGGCACGTCCGGGGACTGGAGCCGCACCCGATGAGGGCACTGGCGATCACCGCGTCCAACCGCGCCGCCGCCGGTGTCTACGAGGACCGGGGCGGCCCACTGGTGGTCGCCGGGTTGCGGGAGATGGGCTTCGCCGTCGACGGCCCGCGCGTCGTCCCGGACGGGGAGCCCGTCGGCGGCGCGCTGCGGGAGGCCGTGGCCGAGGGGTACGAGGTCGTGGTCACCACCGGCGGTACCGGCATCTCGCCCACCGACCGCACCCCGGAGGTCACGCGCGCCCTCCTCGACTACGAGGTCCCCGGGGTCGCGGAGGCGATCCGCGCCGCGGGCCGCGAGAAGGTGCCGACGGCCGCGCTGTCGCGTGGCGTCTGCGGTGTCGCCGGGCGCACCCTGGTGGTGAACCTTCCCGGGTCGACCGGCGGCGTCAAGGACGGTCTGGCGGTCCTGGCCCCGATCCTCGTCCATGCCGTCGAGCAGATCCACGGCGGCGACCACCCTACGTCCGGGAGACCGAGCTGAACGGGCCCTGGCCGGCCGAACTGGCGGACGGGGACGTCCTCCTCCGCCCGATAAGGATGCGCGACCAGCGGGCCTGGCGCGAGGTCAACCGGCGCAACCGCGAATGGCTGCGGCCGTGGGAGGCAACGGTGCCCCCGGCGCCGCCGGGCCACCTCGCGCAGCGGCCCACCTACCGCCAGATGGTCCGGCACCTGCGCCACGAGGCCGCCGCCGGCCGGATGATGCCGTTCATCGTCGAGTACCAGGGGCGGCTCGCGGGGCAGCTCACCGTCGCCGGGATCACCTGGGGCTCCATGTGCAGCGCCCATGTCGGCTACTGGGTCGACGAGGCCGTCGCCGGGCGCGGGGTCATGCCCACCGCGGTCGCGCTCGCCGTCGACCACTGCTTCCGCGCCGTGGGGCTGCACCGCATCGAGGTCTGCATCCGACCGGAGAACACGCCGAGCCGGCGGGTGGTGGAGAAACTCGGCTTCCGCGAGGAAGGACTGCGTCCCCGCTATCTGCATATCGACGGAGCCTGGCGCGACCACCTGGTCTTCGCGTTGACGGCGGAGGAGGTGCCGGAGGGAATGCTCCGCCGCTGGCACCAGGCACGACCCGGCACGGCTCACAAATAAGAAGCCTGTTCGAAAATGACCGCCGATCCGACTCCGACGTGAACGCAATCAGAAAAAAATTTTGGAGTATCAGCCAGATCGTGCGACACACCGCGCCAAATTGCGTATCCCCTGTGGCCGACCCCCCTACCGTGTGATGCGTGAGCAGCAGCGGCCTCATCTACGCAGTCATCGTCGGGGCCTGGGCTGCCTACTTGGTGCCGATGTGGCTCCGTAGGCAGGACGAGCTCAATGAAGCGCGCCCGACGGAACGCTTCAGCACCGCCATCCGGCTGTTGTCCGGGCGGGCGGCACTGGAGCGCAAGTACGCCAAGCCGGCGGACCCGGAATCGGAGGCCGAGGCGGAGCCCGCGGTCGACGTCCGGGCCCTTGCCGTACCCGCGACGGAGGTCAAGCCGAAGTCCCGGCAGAGCGGCAAGCCGGGGAAGCCGGGCGGCCGGGCGCACCCCCGGACGGCGCGGAAGCCCAATCCGCGGGCCAAGGTGCTCGTCGCCCGTCGCCGCACCATCACGCTGCTCTTCCTGGCCTTCACCGCCGGCATGATCGTCGCCGCCGTCGGCGGCGTCGCCTTCCTCTGGGCCCCGGCCGCGCCCGCCCTGCTGCTCACGTTCTACATCGCCTACCTGCGCACCCAGGAACGCCGCCGCTTCGAGGTCAAGCTCGACCAACGCCGCGCCGCCGACGCGGCCAAGCGCCTGCGCGAGGCCCGAACGACCCGTGAGCCCGCCCACGACGTGCCCGACGCGCCGGAGCCCGCCCCACCCGCCGAGGAGCCCGCGACGGCCGACCGGCGCGCCCTGGTGGAGCAGACCGACCACGCCGAGTGGGTCGACCAGCAGCGCGTCCCCACCGAGGACACCTGGGAAGTGCCGGCCCCCCGGCCCACCTTCTCCACCGCCCCGGTCGCCCCGCGACGCTCCCGCGACCGCTCCCGCACCCCTCTGTTCGACCAGCAGGTCGATCGCGACCGGCCCCGCGCCGCCAACGAATGACCTCGCGGCGCCGGTGGGGGCGCGGAGCACCCCCGCCGGGATGCTAGAGTTTTCCTCGTTGCAAGGGCCTGTGGCGCAGTCCGGTAGCGCACCTCGTTCGCATCGAGGGGGTCAGGGGTTCGAATCCCCTCAGGTCCACAGCAGCTCGAAGCCCCTGTCGGAGAGATCCGGCGGGGGCTTTGTCATGCCGTACAGCAGCGAAGTACAGCAACTACGGTTGATCTTGCGTGTCGAGGTGCTTGCCGAGCCTGCGCAGGGCCTTGCGCGTCGCCTCGGTCGGGACATGCGTGTAGATCTCCATCGTCACCGCGATCTTGCTGTGCCGGAGGATCTGCATCGCGATCCGGGGGTGCACATCGAGCGCGGCCAGCAGCGACCCGCAGGTGTGGCGCATGTCGTGGAGGCGGATGCGCCGGACGCCGGCCTTCGCCGATCGGCCCTCGGACGAGCGGTCGAAGTTGCGCGGCTCGATCGGCGTGCCGTAGCGCGTGGTGAACACGCGACCTGGCCGCCGAGATGGGCCGCTCCGAAAGCTGGGTCTCCCAAGTCGAGCGCGGCATCCAGCCGATCGAGCGCCTGTCGGTGCTGCAGGCCCTCGTCGACGCCCTCGGAGTACCGGTACGCGAACTGCGCCCGGAAGCGGAGATCGCCCTCGAACCCGAACCCGAGCAGCAGCCGCAGAGCAACGACCTCGACGGGCTGCGCGTCGCACTGACCGGCCACCCCACGCTGGGAAGCCTCTTCGGGCAGATCACCGCCTGCCCGGAGCCCTCACTCGACCACTTCCACCGGCACGTCGACGAACTGTGGGACCTCGCCCACGCAGCGACCTACGCCGCGCTCAGCGACCGGCTCTCCAAGGTCCTGCCGCAACTCGAAGCCGCCGTACGCCACGGCCCCGAAGCCGAACGCGCGCAACTCAACGCCCTCCTGGCCCGGACCTACCAGGTAGCCGCCGCGAGCTTCGTACGCCAGGACGAACCGGACGCCGCATGGGCCGACCGGGCACTCCAGGCAGCCGAACGCGCCGGCCAACCGCTGGAAGTCGTCGCGGGCCTCTTCCGCCTGGCCCATGCCTTCATAAGGCAACAGCGCACCGACCAGGCCGAACAAGCCGCCATGTCGGCGATCAACGTCCTGACCCCACGCTGCCAGGCAGACGCCAGTCCCCCGGAGGAAAGGTCGCTCCTGGGCGCCATGCACCTGGTCATGGCCGTCATCAGCGCCCGCGAAGGAGCCCGCTCCGCCACCCACGCCCACATCGCAGAGGCACGGCGCATCGCCGCCACCAACGGAGCCGACCGCAACGACTTCGACACCGAGTTCGGCCCCACCAACGTCGAGATCCACGCCGTCAGCACCGCAGTCGACCTCGGCGACGCCGGAATGGCCCTGGACGTGGCCGAACACATCGACCCCTCAGGACTGTCCCCGGAGCGCCAGGCACGTTTCCTGGTTGACGTGGCGCGAGCGCACGCGCAGCGGCGACACGTCGGCGAAGCCACAGCCGCCCTCCTTGAAGCCGAAACCCTGGCTCCCGAACAACTCCACTCCCACCACCTGGCCCGCGAAGCAGTCCGCGACCTTCTCCAGTTCTCCGGACACCGAGTCCCCGAACCCCTGGCAGGACTCGCCGACCGAATGGCGATCGCCTAGGACTTGGCCGGGCGATCTCGGCCATAGGCTGAGTGCGGCAGGATTAAGCCAAGCAGGTCGTGGGGTAGGGGGACGGGTTGGGCCGGCAGGAGAGGTACCGCAAGGTGATCAGACCGCTGCTGCGAGCCGGGCTCGAGGTGATACCCGACGCGGTCCCGGGTTCGGCGATACCGCATGTCCTGGGGTACGAACGAGAGCGGGCTTTCGGGTTCTGCCTGGTCGAGTACGACGATCCGCGATTCGTGGAGCGGCTCAACAAGGCCTGGTACGACCTCGCCACGTCCTCCGGCCTGATCGACGAGAATCGCGAATTCCTCCTCGAGTTGCCCAGGGGAACCTGGACCGCCGAGGAAGACCGCCGGCGACGTCGACGCACGAGGCGCGTCTGGCACCGGGTCCGCCTGCTGGAACGGTGGGACATCATGGGGGCCGGCGCGGCGACGTTCCTCGGCATCCGCGCCGGCCACCCCGGCTTCGCCATGCTGGCCCTGGACAACAGCGTCTGGCTCCTGGCCGACACGTACGAAACGGGTGCGGCCGTGTACGCGGTGCGTGATCCCGCCGGCTCTCCAGGGGTGCTGCGGGAGTTGAAGTGGGAGTTGGAGTGGCTCGCCAGGAAGGACGGAGATCGGGAGTTCCGACGTGAAGTCAGCGTTTGGCTTGAGAGCAGGCAACAGCGCAGCGCTATCCCCGGTCGTCAGGGCTCGTGCGATGATCCGGCGGTGAGCTATGACCTTGCTGTGTGGGATCAGGGCTTGATCAAGTTCCGTTGAGGTCGGGCTTGTAGGTGATGCCCAGGATGGGGAGGGCTCGTTCGGGTTGGTCGCGGATGGCGCGGGTGGTCTTCG
>JARAXD010000040.1:0-30482 GCA_033793685.1 Streptomyces sp. ME19-03-3
GTGTGGTGGCCAAGCGGTTGACCAGTATGTATCTGCCAGGTCGCCGCAGCCGTGACTGGATCAAGGTCAAGAACCTGCACGACGACGCATCCTGACCTGCACCCCGTTGCGGGGGCGTGGCCGCCGTGCCGGGCCGGGGCCGCCCCGCGGGGTCCCCGGCCCGTTCCCGGTCAGGGCTTGCGGGTGATCGTCTTGTGCTCGACGTAGCCGGTCAGGCCCACCGCCCCGTACTCGCGACCGATGCCGCTCGCCTTGTAGCCGCCGAACGGGCCGTCGAAGCTCATCGGGGTGCCGTTCAGGGTGACCGTACCGGTGCGCAGCCGGCGGGCGACCGCCAGGGCACGCTCGGGGCTCGCGCTCCAGACACCTCCCGACAGGCCGTATTCGGAGTCGTTGGCGATCCGCACGGCGTCGTCCTCGTTGTCGTAGGCGATCACGACCAGCACCGGGCCGAAGATCTCCTCCTGGGCGATGCGCATGCCGTTGTCGACGTCGGCGAACACGGTGGGAGTGACGTAGTTGCCCACCTCCAGTCCGGCCGGCACCCCGGGGCCGCCGGTGACCAGGCGGGCGCCCTCCTCGATGCCCAGCCTGATGTAGTCGATCACGCGCTGCTGCTGGTCGCGCCGGATCATGGGGCCGATGAAGGTGTCCGGTTCCGAGGGGTCCCCGACCTTCAGCGACTCCACCATCTCCTTCAGGGCCCCGACGACCTCTTCGTAGCGGCTGCGCGGCGCAAGGATCCGGCTCTGGAGGATGCAGGCCTCGCCGTTGTTCGCCAGGGAGCCGAAGCGCAGTCCCTGCATCGCGGCGGCGAGGTCGGCGTCGTCCAGGATCAGGGCCGCGGACTTGCCACCCAGTTCCAGGCCGACCCGCTTGAGCTGCTCCCCGGCGATCGAGGCGATGCGCCGGCCCGCGCGGGTCGAGCCCGTGAAGGAGATCTTGTCGACGCCAGGGTGCGCGACCAGGTGCTCGCTGGTCTCCCGGTCCGCGGGGAGGATGCTGAGAACCCCGGCTGGAAGACCCGCCTCATGCCACAGGTCGGCCATCAGCATCATGCTGAGCGAGTTCTCGGGCGAGACCTTCAGCACCACGGTGTTGCCCGCCAGCAGGGCCGGGACGAGCTTCGCCGTGGCAGCCGAGAAGGGCGAGTTCCACGGGATGACCGCGGCCACCACACCGATCGCCTCACGCCGCACCACGGTCTCGAAGTCCACCGAGGGGTCGGAGGGCGTGATGAGCTCCTCCCAGCCGAACTCCTCCGCCGCCTTCAGGTAGGCGTTGGCCTGACGGGTCAGGAAGGGCTGCCCGACCCTGGTGAACCAGCCCGCGGAACCGTTCTCGGCGGATATCGTCGCGGCGATCTCGTCGGCACGGGCCTCGCGCAGCGCGTCGTACCGGCGGATCACCTCCTGCCGCTCCTTGGGGTCCGTGTGCGGCCACGGGCCGTTGTCGAAGGCCGCGCGCGCCGCGGCCACCGCGGCGTCGACGTCCGCGTCGGCCGCCTGGGCGACCCGGCCCAGGACGGACTGGTCGTGGGGGGAGCGGATGTCGAGGAGCAGGTCGGGGTTGCTGGGGTGCACCCAGGAGCCGCCGATGTACAGGTTGTCGCGAATGATCATCAGTCACGTCCTTCGGATATGGGGGTGGGGGGAGGGGCAGCGTCGGGCCGAGGGGCGCTCGCGCGGAGCGCGGCGCGGTCGGGTGGCGGCTGCGGGTCGGCTGAGGTGCGCAGGCTGTCCGGTCTCCGCCGGCCCCGCCCCTCGGTGGTCGGCCCGACCGGTTCAGCCGCGCATGCGGCCCGTGTGAGGTCACCCGAGGGCCCGGCCGCGGCCCCGCGGACCGCCGGCGACCGGCCGTGTCCGTGCCATGGACGTTTCCTCTCGCGTTTCCTCTCTCGCCCGGCGTCGAGCCCGGGCCGTTGGCCGGGACCGCTCCTGCTGTGGAAACTTTCCGATTAACTGCCACATCAATGTAGCACTATGAGCTGGGATTGCTAAGAGAGAGTGGCTGATGGGCATACAACTGCGACGTGGTGGTAGAGTCCGCCCATCATGAGAGCCGATGCCGCACGTAATCTGGCCGTGGTCCTGCGCACGGGGGCCCAACTGCTGGCCGAGGACCCGAGCACCTCGATGTCGGCCATCGCCAGTGCGGCGGGGGTGGACCGGACGACCGTCCATCGCCGCTTCGCCACCCGCGAAGCCCTGCTCAGCGCCGTCTTCCACGCGAAGCTCGACTCCGCCGAACGTGTCCTCGACGAGGCGCGGCTCACCGAGGCGCCCGTGCCCGTCGCCCTGCACCGCTACGTGGAGGGGATCGTCCCGGTCAGCCGCGAGTGGCCGGTCGACACGCGCCGCATGATGCGGCAGGACCCCGACGCCGACCGGCGGCGAGCGGAGCAGAGCGCACGACTCGACGCCTTCCTGCGGCGCGCCGCGGACGAGGGGCTTCTGCGCCCCGAAGCGTCCCCGCAGTGGGCGAGGGCGGTCCTCGACCAGTTGGTGGACGCCGTCGCCCACCGCTTCCCCGACGTGGCACCCCCTCGGGCGGCGGACCTCGTGGCGGACGCGTTCCTCAACGGCTTCGGCCGGCCCTGACACCGTCGGTGGGCGACGCGGCGGCGCTCACAGTCCGAGCGCGATGGCGGTGCGGGTGAGCTCGGCGGTGCTGTAGATGCCGAGCTTGGCGCGAATGCGGCGGAGGTAGGCGTCGACGGTGTGCTTGGACGGGCCCATGTGCCGGGCGGTCTGGAGGTAGGTGCGGCCGGCGGCGATGTGGCGGAGGGTCTCGCGTTCGCGGGGTGCTAGAGCGGGCAGGCCGGTGGCGGTTCCGGTGGCGCCGGTTGCTGGGGCTGCGGTGTCGTTCCGGGGCGTGGTGGGTGCGGCGCTCATGGGAGTGTCCTTCGGCGGGTGGGCTGTCGCCTCTGCTCGCGCCCTCGGAAGCAGGAGGCGGATGTCCGATTAGGGCGTTTTGCCCTCTATCGACCACCTTTGCGTCCCGACGTCATGGCGCTGTCCGGCCCCTGTCACAGACGTGTCGCAGCATGCTTCCCACGGCCCCGCGGAGCCGTGATCGGTTGCGGGATGCCGCCGCCCCGGCCGGTCACCGCAGCGGTGGTGCCGAGTCCGCGTCCGACACCTCCGGGGGCGGGACGGCGGCCTCGGGGCCCGTCAGCAGCTGCGCCGTCCAGATGCACTTGCCGTTCGGGGTGTAGCGGGTGCCCCACCGCTGGGACACGGAGGCGACGAGTTGCAGTCCCCTGCCGCCCTCGTCGGTCTCGGAGGCATGGCGGATGCGGGGCATCGTCAGACTGTCGTCGTAGACCTCGCAGACCAGGTCGATGTCCCGCAGCAGCCGCAGCGTCATGGGGCCCTTCCCGTGCCGGACGACGTTCCCCACCAGCTCGCTGGCGAGCAGTTCCGTGGTCGCCGTCAGCTCCTCCAGACCCCACACCGACAGCTGCTCCCGTACGTGCCGGCGGGCCATTCCCGCCGCCCGCGGGTCCTCGGGGAGCGGCCAGCTGGCGATCCGCTCGGAAGCGAGGGCGTGGACGCGGGCGACGAGCAGCGCGATGTCGTCACTGGTGGTCCGGCCCACGGGCAGCAGCCCCGCGATGAGCGTGTCGCAGAGCCCATCCAGGTCGGCGCCGTCGGCGCCGCGCAGCAGTCTGGCCAGATCGTCCAGGCCCTGGTCGATCTCGCGCTCGGAGGACTCGACCAGTCCGTCGGTGAACAGGACGAGCAGGCTCTCCTCGGACATCCGCAGCTCGGCGCTCTCGAACGGCTGCTCCGCGGCCCCCAGGGGCGGGTTCGGCGGCGCCTCGGGGAAGTGCACGGTCCCGCCGGGACGGACGACCGCTGGTGGGGGGTGCCCGGCGCGTGTGATGGAACAGGTGCCGGTGGTGGAGTCGTAGAGGACGTACAGGCAGGTGGCGTAGGAGTCCGCGCCGAGCCCGGCGACGATGTCGTTGAGGTGCCCCATGATCTCGTCGGGGGGCAGTTCGAGGCCGGCCAGCGTGTGGACGGCCGTGCGCAGGCGTCCCATGGTGACCGCCTCGGACAGGCCGTGCCCCATCACGTCGCCGATGACGAACGCGACCCGGCCGGCGGACAGTGGGATCACGTCGTACCAGTCGCCCCCGACGTCCGCGCCCTGTTCGGTCGGCAGGTAGCGCGCGGCGAGGGTGCACGACGGCAGCACGGGCAGTTCCTGGGGGAGCATGGCGCTCTGCAGTTCACGGGAGCGGCTGTGCTCGGCGTCGTACAGGCGCGCGCGCTCCAGCGCGTGCGCGACCAGGGCGCTGATGGCGCTCAGCAGCGTGCGCTCCTCGCCCGTCAGTCGCCGCGGCTCGTCGAAGGACACCACGCACACGCCGAAGGTGAGCCCGGAGGCGGTCAACGGCAGGAAGGCCCAGGATTTCTTCCCGGTCAGGTGCGGCTGCTGCGCCATCGCGGGGTAGCGCTCGGCGTACTCCTCGGCCGAGGACACGAAGACCGGTCCGGTGGAGATGGCGTCCCACACCGGGTCTCCGGCGCCCCGGTGGCGGCCGTGGAGGTCGTCCAGGAAGGACTGCGGGTAGCCGACTGACCCCACGTTGAGCGTCCTGCCGTCCTCCAGGGCCTGAACGAGCAGGCCCGTGGCGCCGAACGGGGGCAGGACGCGCTGGGCGACCGCGTCCACCACGTCGCGCGAGGTCGTGGCCTTGGCGAGGGCAGCGGTCAGTTCGGCGATCCGGGCCGCGCGCTCGCCGGCCGCGCGCTCGGCGGCGGCCTGCTCTGCCTCGTTCCTGCGCCGGTCGGTGACGTCGGTGAAGTAGAGCGTCACCCCGTCGGGCAGCGGGACCAGGCGGACCTGGTAGCAGGAGCCCGTGTCGGGCATCCGCACGTCGAAGCTCGTGGGCGCCGCCTCGGCCGCGGCCTTTCTGCACCGCGACTCCAGGCCGGGAACGTGCCGCAGCGACGGCAGCGTCCACAGCACCCGGCCGAACAGCTCCTCCTCGGAGGCGCCGAGCATGTCCTCCGCCTCCAGGTTGACGAAGGTGATGCGCCAGTCCTCGTCCGCCGCGAGGAAGCCGTCACTCATGTACCGCAGGGCGCGGCTCAACGCGTCACGAGCGGACCGGGGTTCGTTGCTCTCCCACGCCGTGCCGATCATCCGGTGCGCCTCGCCGAACTCGTCCAGGACGACCTTGGCACGGGTCTCGGTCCATCCGTAGCTGCCGTCCGGGCGGCGCACCCGGTACTCGGCCTCGAACACGCCCCGGTTCCGGATCGCCTTCTCGGCAGCGGCGAGCGTCCGCCTCAGGTCGTCGGGGTGGACGACCTTCAGCCAGGTCTCGACGCGGGGCACGAAGTCGGAGGGGGTCGTGCCGTAGACGGTCATGGCGGCGTCGTCCCAGGCGAGTTCGCCGGTGCGGATGTTCCAGTCCCAGGTGCCCACCTCGACGGCCTTCAGCGCCTGCCGCAACCGGCTGCCGCCGGGGTCCTCATGCGTAGGGGGGCTGGGCGACGGGGCCTGGTCCACACGCCTGCGGGCCCAGGAGGCCACCGATTCGAGGAACCGCCACTGCTCCTCGGTGGGCTTCCCGGCCGAGCCGGTCACCACGGTGAGCGACCCCAACGGGTTGATGCCGTCCGACAGCGCCACCGAGGCGAGCCCCGTACCGGGCCACCGTATCCCCGTGCCGGCGCCGCCCGATCCGGTGGCCTCCCACGCCCTGCCCCTGCGGCGCACGGCACGGGCGGGGACGGCGGGGCTCTCCTTGCCGATGATCTCCCAGGGCCGTACGGACTCCGGCGAGAGTCCGACCGTGGAGACCAGGCGCAGTGCGGCCATCCGACCCCCGAACAGGTGGACCGCACCGCCCAGCCCGTCCAGTTCGGCGACCGCGTGCTGCAGCGCGAGCCGCAGCACCTCGCCCTCGGCGATGCCCGTCTCGACATCGGCAAGTAGCATCAATCGGTCATTCACCATGTAAATGTACATTTCCATGGGAATGCAGGCAGACGTCACCCCTCACGCCCGGGTCCCCCCGGGGTTCGGGCCCCGGGGGCCGGGAGGCCGCGGGCCGTGGGGCTCCTCGTGCTTCATGTGCAGGAGGAAGAGGGCCTTCAGCACCTCGTCCGACATGCCGCCCAGGAGGGCCTCCGGTGTGGTGGCCATCGCGTGCGCGAGGTCGTCCACCAGATGAGCCAGGCCGTCGATGCCGCACTCCAGCGCGTCTGGGGAGAAGGCGGGGCCGGGACTCCGGGGGCCGTGGTGGTCGCCGACGTCGCGATGGGTGGTCTTCCGGTTGTTCATGCGCGTCTTCCGAACGGAGCGGGGGTGGCCGCGGCGGAAGGCCGCCGAGGCGTTCGACAGGGCCAAGCCTGTGTCACAGCGGCCGCGCCGGCCATGGAACGCTGTTCCTGGGCCCCCTGGTACCAGGAACAGGCGGGGGACAGGTCGTGCCCTGCCCGCCGCCGGGCAGAACACGTCCCGGCGGCGTCAGGCGGCCCCGACGCGCCGCGCGATCTCCTTGCCCTTGAAGGTCGCCTCCTCCAGCGCCCGGGCCCACGAGGCCTCGGCCAGCGGGATGAGCTCGGCCATGGCCGGGTCCACCGCTGCCGCGGTCAGTTCGGGGACGATGAAGTCCAGGTCCAGGCCCATGAACTCGCCGAGGATGGCCCGCAGGTAGTTCTGGACGTACTCGGAACTCTCGCGCGGGGTGCCGGGCGTGTAGGAGCCGCCGCGGCTGGCGATGACGGTGACCGGCACGCCCTTCACGCTGGAGGTGCCGCCGACCGTGCGGTCGACCAGTACCACGTGGTCGATCCAGCTCTTGAGGGTCGAGGGAATCGTGAAGTTGTACATCGGGGCGCCGAGGAGCACCGCGTCGGCCCGCTCCAGTTCCTCGATCAGGGTCAGTCGGCCCGCGAAGGCGGCCTCCTGCTCCGGTGTGCGGGACGAGGCGTCGACGAAGGCCGCGGAGAAACCGTGCGCGTCGAGGTGGGGGAGCGGGTCCGCGGCGAGGTCGCGGTAGACCACGGTGCCGTCCGGGTGCTGCTCCTGCCACGCGGCGCGGAACGCCTGCGCGACGGTGCGCGAGCGGGAGTCGGAGCCGGCATGGAGCGAGGAGTCGAGGTGCAGCAGGGTAGCCATGTGAATGTCCAGTCGCGTCAGTGTGTGAGTTGCCCCGTGGGCGGCTCCCCGGCGTCATGGCGCCGGGGAGCCCGTGGCCCGCGTCGCCGGGGGATGCGAGGCGTGGGTCCCACGGCTCCACGGTGGGGCACCCGGCCGGGACCGGCCAAAGAACGGATTAGCCACTTACTTTTGGTAAGTTGATGGCCGTGCGGCGTCCGATTTCGTTGCGCGGACGCGGAGTTGCGGCAGGCAGTCGAGGCAGGCACAGGACCCCCTGCCCTCGCCGTCACGGGGGGGGGCCATGACGCGCCTGGGGCCCTGCCGCGGGCACGCGGGAGGGCATCCGCAGGCGCCGGAAGTCGCGGGGTCCTCGCTCGTCAGCGTGGGCATCGAAGGACCCGGCGGCGTGCCGGAGGGCGGCCGCGGCCGGTCGGGGATCGGCGGACGCCCGCCCGTGCGCCCATGCGCTGGAGCGGGTCGACGACGCGGCGGGGGTGGCTCGCCCGTGGCGAGGGGGTGCGTGGCAGGACGGGCGGGTGTGCCGTCGCCGGGCAGGCTGGGCCGTGGCACAGGCGCGACCCGCCCCCGGCCTGGGAGACCGGGGGCGGGTCGGGGCGCCGCACGGATGGGGCGCGTCAGGGCGCCGATGCCGAGGGCGGCGTGGGAGGCACATCAGTGGCAGCGGGGCGCTCGGGGAAGTCCGCGAGGCTGCGGGCCGCGCGCCGGGTACCTCGATCGGGGAGCGACCGGCCGGTCGCCGGGGAGCCGACCTCGGCCGGGCCGGTGGTGCGGCGAGCGCGCGCTGGGCGCGACCGCACCGAAGGGGCCCGGCGCCCCGGGCGGTGCGGCCCGAAGGTGTGTAGGCACGGTGGGAGGCGGCGCCGGGCCCGCGCGCCGGAGTGCCTGCGCGCACGGCCCATCGGCCTGCGGGCGTCGGGGTCGTCGTGTCGTGCGGCTACCCCGTGGGCGGCCTGGTGCGGCGGGTCCGGAGGCCGGTCGTGCGGAGGCGGCGGGCCTGCGCTTCGCGATGCCGGAGTCGGCCGCGGCGGCGCGGGCGGTACGTCAGTTCCCGGCGGCTCTGGCGCCGGGGCCGGAGGTGTCGAGCGGGCGGCGGTGTACGCCCGTGCCCGGGACTGTCATGGCGGCGCGGCGTTCGCTTGCGGGCCGGCCGCGGTGCCGCTCGGTGCCGGAGGCGGCGGTCGGGGTCTGCAGGCGCCGCATCGCGACGAAGGCGTTGCTCAGCAGGCCGCTGGGCTTCGTCGTCGGGACGGTCTTGAGCATGTGGTTCTCCGGGTCGTGTGGAAAGGGCCGGGGGCCGGCCGGTGCCGGGCCGTGCGGGGACGGTTCGGCTCGGCGCCGGCGTGGCTCCCTGCCGTGGCAGCCGGGACGTCGCCCGGCCGCGGGTGGCGTGCGTGGTCCGGCGGGCGTGCCGGTCCGGTGGCGCCTCAGCGGACGGGTCCGTGGCCGTAGGACTGCCAGACGGTCACCCAGTGGCCGTGGCTCCAGCGGGCCAGGCGGTGACCGTCGAAGCGGTAGAGCTTGCCGTCGTACCCGCGCCAGTACTGGACGCTGTGGTTGCCGTAGTCGTAGTGGTGGCGGGAGATCTCGGTGTTCCAGCGCCGGTCGTCGTTCCCGGCGCGATCGGGGGTCCGTTCCCAGGCCGTGCTGCCGGCGGTCACGCTCTGCCGGTCCTGGCCGGCGGGCCGGGGAGCGGCCGAGGCGGAACCCGTGGCGCCGAGCAGTGCGGTGCCCGCGAGTGCGACCGAGGCGGTGGAGGTTGCGATGACGCGTGTCCACTTGTTCATGACTGGTTTCTCCTTGCTGTGCCCCGGTGTTCGGGGCGTCGGACGACGGCCCGGCCGGTGGGCCGGTCCCCGTCGTGCGGGGGCGATCCGACGAGGGCTGCCGGGCGGGGGTCCCTGGTTCGCAGGGTTCCTGTTCCGCATGGCCGGCGCCGCCGTGCATCGCTGACGAAGGGAACCTAGCAGATGGTTGAGGAGCGTCAATCATTTATGTGGTGTGACCATCGCCTCCCGTAAGTAATCAGGAGAAGTGGAATAAGCGGGAGCAAACACACGCCCGCAGGTGGCGAAGGATCGCACCCACCGGGGATCAACGCCTCGGAATCGTTGAAAAAAATGGATTACCGGAGCTCCGCGATGGTTGGCGTAGCGCTATGATCGCTCCATGGCGGTCAACGGTTTCGCAGTTGAGGGTGCTGTCGGCGGCGACCCGCTGGAGCAGCTTGGTTTCCTGTTGGCCCGGCACGGCGCCGTCGCCGACAGCCGCGTCCGGCGCGCCTTCGGCTCCTGTGGCCTGGCGCCACGGGCGGGGACCACGCTGATGCTGCTCGGTGGGTGCGGATCCATGGGGCAGAAGGGTCTTGCCGCGGCGCTCGAGGTGGATCCGAGCATCATGGTCGCGATCCTCAACGACCTGGAGTCCGCGCAGCTCGTGGAACGCCGTCGTGACCCGTCGGACCGCCGCCGGCACATCGTGGCCATCACGGAGCGGGGGCGCGGTGTCCTCGCCGAGGCCCGGGCCGCCGTGGACGAGGTCGAACGGGGGCTCTTCGGTGACCTGTCCCCGGCGGAGATCATGGTCCTGCGCGGGCTACTGGCCCGGGTGCGCACGTCGCCGGCTGACGAGGTCTGCTCCGAGGGCTGATCCCTGGTCCCGCCGGGCCGGGGAGCGCCCGCCCGCCCGGCCCGCCCGCGTCCTGCACCACGGACAGCACCCCCGGTGACCGGAGGCGCTGCGGGTCTGCTCGGCGGTGACGTCGCGCCGATCGCTCAGTCGAGGATCACGCCGTTGTTGACGGTGCCGTTGTTGACGTTGGTGGAGTTTGTTGTCGCCCACCACGATGATGATGCCGCCGTTGCCACTGCTGTTGCCACTGCCGTTCGGGCGGTTGCCGGTGTGGTTCCAGCCGCCGTTCCCCCAACCGCTGTTCCCCCAGTCCCTGTCTCCATGCCCCCGGTCGCCGTGACCTCCGCCCCGGCCGGACGTCTTCGCAGCGGCGGCGTGCGCCTCTGACGGTGTGGTGGCGGCGAACGCGGTGGTGGGGAGCAGAACCCCTCCCGCGGCCAAGGGTGGTCGCGGCGGTGAGGGTGACGAGACGCTTGGTGCGGCGGTTGCTGGTCATGGTGGGTGTCCTTCAGGAGTGATGGGAGGCGGTGTCGGAGGTGTCCGGTGGGCGGCCTCCGGGGGCGTGAACCCGATGTCTCCAGTAAGCCGGGTACGGCGCCCGGCGTCATGTCGCTGCAATTCGGGGCTTGACGGCAAGGTGCGGTGCGGAGTAGCGGATGCGGCCGCGGTCACCTCCATGCCACTGCCGGGGGTGCGCCCGCCGACGCCCCGGTGTCCACCGGGTCGCAACCGCCGTCCCCCAGCGGCGTGTTCGGCGGGAAACCAGTGGCGCTTCGGCGTGTCCTCGCCTGCGACGTCTGCAGATCGGGGGCGGTCGACGACGCCCCCTACGCGCCCGCGGAGCCGGTCCTCAGCCGGTCCTCAGCCGGGCCGGAGGTCGGCGGCGTACCGCCGGTTCGCGACGGTGACAGGGCGAAGACGGTGACCGGAGCGACGAGTCGGCCGTCGGCGGCCTGCCTGCCCACGTGCGTCGGACCTCGTCGGCGATGTCGTGGGCGGGCGCCGGCATTGCGGTGCCCTGCGCGGAGGGTTCATGGTCGCGGGTGGCGCGCTCGGCCTGCCGCCGCCGGACGGCGCCCGACTCGGGCCGGCGGCCGAGGACCCCGGCGTCCGGCCCCCCAGCCGCGCCCGTCGCCCCACCGCCGCGGTCGGCGTCCGCGTGCGACGGCCTGGGAACGCGAGGAGGGCGCGGCCGGGACCGCTCCGGCCGCCGGCGGCGTCGCGACGGGGGCAGGGGGAACGGCGTCGTGGGTCCGGGTCCGGCGCCGGGTCGCCCGACCCGCGCGGCCGCCTGGGGACGGCGGCCGTACGGGTCGGGGCGGAGGGTGCCCAGGATCAGCGGTGTCCGAAGATCTTCTTGTCGGAACCGAGGTCCAGGAACACCGTCTCGCCGGTCGCGTCGGCCAGGGCGTCGTTGTCGGTCACAGCGTAGACGCGGCCGTCACGGCCCACGGTGAGGCCCTCGAGCTTCTCCTGAGTCCATCCGTTCGTCGCCCGCAAGGCGGGCAGCACGTCGATGGCCAGCTTCTTCGGCAGTACCCGCAGCGGGCCCGAAGGAGCGGCGGTTTCCGGCATGCCGACCGTGTACACGCGCTTGATCTTCGCGGCGGGCCCGTTCAGCTTGTCCCGCTCGATCAGGGCGAGCTTGTCGCCGACCACCGTGATCTCGGACAGGCCGATCCAGTCGCCGGGGGTGTCGGTGGTGCCGATCCGGTAGCCGAACCAGCTCCAGGTGCCCGATCGGACGTCGTAGCGGCCGATCCGGACGACTCCGGCCGGGTCGCCCTTGACCTCGCGCTGCAGGGTGGCCCAGACCACCTCGCGGCCGTGGCGGTCGGTGGTGGCGGTGACGCCCTCGAAGCCCTGCTTCGCCAGGCCCGCGGCGACGTCCGCCGGGAGCGGCACGACTTGCCGGGTCACCCCGTCGCGGTCCAGCCGGACCAGCTTGTTGCCGTCGCCGGCCGCTCCCTCGACGGCGAGCCAGAAACCGCCCTGCGGACGGGCGTGGATGCCCTCGGCGTCGTAGCCGACCGGCTTTCCGTCCGCGTCCTTCACGGTGAGGGCGCGGGTGATGACGGCCGGCTTCCGCGAGGTGTCGACGGTCATGATCCTGGTGACGGCGTACGCCGCGTCGGTGACCGTGTACAGCTCGTGCGGCCTGCCGGGGACGGCGGACAGCGCGCCGAGCGCGCCCCAGCCGATCGGCGCACCGGTGGAGTCCGCGGCAGAGACGATGCCGGGGAACGACGGCGTGCCCTTGCCCAGCCGGAACAGGCTCACCGAGGCCCGCACGCCCACCGAGGAGTCGTCCTCCTCGCTGGAGACCGCGAGCAGGTCGCGCGACGGGATCGGCAGCAGCCCCTCGGGGCCGTTGGTGGTGGCGAGCATCTGGCGGAAGACCGGGGCGGTGGGGCGGCTGACGTCGTAGACGGCCACGAAGTTGCCGCGCTCGGAGCCGACGAAGGCGTACCGCACACCGTGGAAGGTGGCGACGACCACGCCCTCCGGCTCGGTGCCCTTCTTGCCCGCGCGGTCCTCGTCGTGCAGGCCGTGGCGGACGGCCAGGCGCTCGAAGCTGTTGCCCGCGTCCCAGGCGACCTTGCCGGTGCGGCTGTCGAAGACCGTCCAGCCGCGCGTGCCGCCCTTCCAGTCGCCCTCGTTGGCGGTCGCGAAGTATCGGTCGTCGATCCAGTTGACGGCGTCGGGTTCGCGCCGCACGTCGGTGATCGAGCCCGTCTGGTCGATGACGCCGTCCTTGACGGTGTCGATGCCGCGGACGGTGGCCGTGCCGGCGCTGAACGCCTTGGTGATGCGGCCGGCCGGCAGGTCGACCAGGACGACGCCGTTGTTCTCCTGCAGCGTCACGGCCAGTTGGTTCCGGTCGTTGACGGCGACGTACTCGGGCTCCGGGTCGGTGGGCTCCACGATCCCGGCGGAGGTGAGCTCGGGCAGCGCCGTGCCGTCGGGCCGGGTGAGCGGCACGGCTCTGGTGCGCCAGTGCTGCGGCGAGGCGCCCTGGAGATCGACGATCCGCACGAGGCCGGCCGGGGCCTGGGGCAGGTCGCCCTCCTCGCCGCCGGGCGGCGCCGCCTCCTCGTCGCGCTCGTTCTCGATCGCGATCGCGGCGTAGCGCTTGTCCTTGGTGATGGCGATGGAGTCCGGCTGGCCGCCCAGGTCGATGCTGGTGACCCGCTCGCGGTCGCGCAGGGATATGACGTCGAGCCGTCCGGAGGGCGTCGCGTAGGCGCTGCTGGTGTTCACTACGACCAGCACGTACGGGCCGACCACGGCGACGGAGGTCGGCTCGTCCTCGGCGTCGCCGAGTTCGGCCAGCGACAGCGTGCCCAGCCCGCGCGGGCCGCCCGGGTCCGTGATGTCGAGGAAGCCGATCCGCCGCGCCACGGCGTCGGTGTAGACCAGGGTGCGGCCGTCCTCACTGACCGCCGAGATCTCGGCGACCGTCGCCGCGGCCGGGTCCTCACCCGCCGGGCGGTTATGGAAGACCGGGTAGGTCGCGGTGCGCTCGAAGGCCGGCGTCGAGTGCGGGTGCTGCGCACTCGACGGGCTCGCGGCCACCAGCGTGCCGGCAGCGACGGCCGCTGTGGTGAGCGCGGCGTAGGTTCTCCTGGGGAGCATCGTCTCTCCATTGAGGCAACGGTCGGGAAGGCGATCATGTCGCCGCCGGACCAGCGCCGCCCGGCGCCCAGGTGAACAGGCGGCGAAGATCGTCCGCACGGCGTGAGCCGCGACGGCGCCGGACCGGCACGGTGGCCGCACATGACACGGCGTCCGCGACCCGCTCCGCGCGGCCCGTTCGCGGCTCCGGCGTTCGTGACGCGCCCCTCGGGGCCGAGCCGCCCCCGTGTCCCGGGAGGCCCCCGTACCCCCGGCGGCCTGTTCTTCAGTCACCCGGTCTCGCCTCTCGCCGACGTGTCGGCAGGGCTCCGGCCGACGGTCGGACACTCGGAGAACTCTCCCCGGGAGCGTGACGCCTGCGCGCACGCTCCCTTTCGAGCACGGCATCTGGGAGCAGACGCACCCCCACTTGGCCATGTGTGCTTGGTCGGTCGGGGCACGGGATCAGCCGAAGGCCGCCTCTGCTTCCGGCGGATCCCCACGGCGGCGAATCCGTTCGCAACGCCATTCGCTGCCGTGGCGCCATGGAGCGCATGACGGCGAACCGAAAGGTCCATGCCGCGTAGACGGCCAGGACAGATCCGTGCCGGCACCCCTGCCGGCCACCGGACAACCGGTGCGAGGCCGGCCGTCGACGGCCTGTCCTCGCGTGCGATGTCCGAGATCATCCGCCTTGAGCACACCGGCAACCACCTGCGGGGGCCAGGCGACGTCATCGCGGCTACGGGGCTGTGGAGGGACCACGTCCACCAGCCCGAGCGCGACCTGCGGCACGACGACGAGTGGGGCGACGTGCGTGGGAACTGCTGCGGGTGGACCCCTGTGAGGCCCGAGCCCTCCTCCTTCGAAAGCCCGTCAGCCGGTCAGACGCTGTGGGGAATCCTCCGTCACCTCTCTACGACGTGGACGGATGGCGAAGAACAGGGTGAGCAGTGAGGCTCTGACGCCCGGTCACCCCGTGCGCCGAGCCCGAGGCCGGGGCGCTGTCCGAGGGCGCCGGCCCGGTCGGGGAACAGGTCTGCGGGGGTCGTGGCGATGGCACGAGGCCGAGTGCCCGGCAAGGCGTCCATCATGCGGGGCGGCGTGCGCGGGACGTGCGCGGGACGTGCGCGGGACGCACGCGCAAGAACGCCGGACGGACGCGCATGGCATGCCGCAGGGCCCGGAACTACGGTCGGTGACGGACGCCGTCACCGGCGTCCGCCGTACCCGACCGTGTACCAAAGGCCTCAAATGACCACTGCAGACAACAGCCGGCCCGCCATCCTCCTCGTCCCCGGCGCCTGGCACGGTGCCTGGTGCTTCGACCGGCTCGTGCCCGAACTCACCGCGCTGGGCTGGCGCGTGGAGACCGTCGACCTGCCGAGTGCCTCGGCCGACGCCGCGAACACGGCGGGGATGCACGACGACGCGCGGGCCGTCCGGGAGCGCCTGGACGCCCTCGAAGGCCCGGTGACGGTCCTGGCCCACTCCTACGCCGGCATCCCCGTCACGCAGGCGGCCGCAGACGCGTCGAACGTCTCCCGCATCGTCTACCTCTCCGCCTTCGTGCTCGACGAGGGGGAGTCCATCGACGGCTTGAGCGGCGGCCACTTCTCCGGCGCCGGAGTGAACACTCTGTCCGCGGACGAGCACCACAAGGACGCCAGGGCCGCCTTCTACGCGGACGTGGCACCGCAGTACGCGGACGAGGCCACCTCGCGTCTGGTGCTCCAGACGATCAAGTCCTTCTGCGAGCCGATCACCGCCGCCGCGTGGAAGACCGTGCCCTCCACCTACATCATCACCGAGCAGGACACCGCGCTCGTCCCGGAGTTCCAGGAGTCCATGGCGGCCCGTGCGCAGCGCACCCACCGGCTGCCCTCGGGCCACTCGTCCTTCCTGTCCATGCCGGTCGAGCTGGCCAAGCTGATCACCGCCGACGCCGGCCGGTAATCGCCGGGCCGACCCTGAGGGCCCCTCGGAGGTCATCTCCGAGGGGCCCTCACCCGTTGTCCTCGCGGCGACGGGGCCCTTCGGCGCGGTACCGTCCGGGCGACGCTCCCATGACGCGCTTGAAGGCGTGGCTGAACGAGCTCTCCGAGCCGTAGCCCCAGCGCGCCGCGATCGCCGCGACGGTGCGGTCGCCCGTCCTCAGCTCCCGAGCCGCGGAGCGCATCCGCCAGCCCGCGAGGTACTCCAGCGGCGGGACGCCCACGGTCCTGGTGAACCGGTCGGCGAACCGGGACCGCGACATCCCGGTCGCGCCGGCCAGTTCGGCGACGGTCCAGGGATGCGCGGGCCGGTCGTGTATCAGGCCCAGCGCGGCCCCGATGTGCCGGTCGGCGAGCGCGGTGAGCCAGGCGCCGCCCTCCGGCCCGTGCTCGGCGACGTGTGCCCTGAGCAGGTGGACGAGCAGGACCTGCGCCAGCCGTTCCGTCACGAAGGGTGCGCCCGAGGCGTCCTCGCGGGTCTCCGCGCGCAGGAGTTCGAGCGCCGCCCGGATGCCCTCCGCCGCCGTGGAGCCGGCGCCGACGTGGATCAGGGGCGGCAGAACGTCCAGGAGCACGCCGGCGTTGGCCTCGTCGAGGGAGAAGCCGCAGCCCACCACGACCGCATCGCACGCCGTACCGATCCGGACGGTGTTCCCGGGCCTGAATCCGGCGAAGACCTCGCCGCTCGGCGCCGCCGTGACGCCGGGCCCGCTTGCGAGTTCGTAGCCGCGGCCGCTGCCGACCAGGTAGCAGTCGCCCTCCTTCAGGGAGACCGGCTCCGCGGTCCCGGCCACCGTGATCCGGCAGCTGCCCTGCAGCACCGCGCCGAACTTGATGTGCCGGTAGGCGGAGAAGCCGATGGCCCACGGCTCCTGGGCCTCCAGCCGCGCGAACTGCGCGCTGCGCAGGTCGAGTATCCCCAGGACGTCGGTCAGCGGATCGGTCACGTGTCCTCCGGCGCCGTCGGCGGATGCCGCGGCGTCCTGTGTCTCAGCGGGCGGCGGCGGCGAGGGCGGTCCGGATCGCGTCCGCGGACGCCGGGACCGCCGTGGCCTGTACGAAGTCCACGTCGCCGCCGGCGTACGGCAGGCCGTAGACGGGGGTGCCGGGCTGGGAGCGCCAACTGTCGGCGAGGGTGCCGTAACCCACCGCGTCGTAGCCGAGCAGGTCGAGGAGTTCCGCCGCGTGGGCGACGGCGGCGGGGTCGTCGCCGGCGATCGGCAGGGCGGTCCGGTCGGGCGAGCCCTTGGGGCGGGCGAGCGCGGCGAGGTGGCGGTAGAAGATGTTGTTGAACGCCTTCACCACATGGGCATCGGACAGATGGCCCTGGAGCAGCCCGCTGTCCGTGGTGGTCCCGTCCTCGAGTGCGGCGATCCGGCCGTCGCGCTGGGGGTAGTAGTTCCCGGTGTCGATGACCGTCTTGCCGGCCAGCGGGGCCGCGGGAACCTGGTCGAAGGCCTTGAGCGGGATCGTCACCACCACCCAGTCGCCCGCCGCGGCGGCCTCTGCCGGGGTCGCCGCGCGGGCCCGCGGACCCAGCTCCGACACCAGGTCGTCGAGGGTCTCCGGCTTGCGGGAGTTGCTGAGCACCACGTCCAGGCCCGCGGCGACGGCGAGCCGCGCCAGGGTGCCGCCGATGTATCCACTGCCGATCAGTCCGAGAGTCGTCATGTAGGTCGCAACCCCGCGACCCGGGGTTCTGTTTCCGAAGCGCCGCAAAGACCGGGCAAAGCGGCGGAGGGGGAGGGAGGCGCGGCGGTGGCCGTTCGCGCCCTCAGGTCGCTGTCGGCCGGCCGGTGTCGCGGCGCGGTGGGTCACCCGAGCGGAAGCAGTCGGCGGCCGCAGCGTGAACCTCTGGTCACCGCGGCTGCTGCGGCGTCCACCGTGAGGCTCTTGGCGCTGCCGTTGCCCTGGGAGAAGTCGGTGGGTCGCTCCGTCCATCAGGTCGAAGTCGGCGAGCCGCCCGAGGCCCGAGGCCGCGCCCGCACGTCCCCCCCCTGGTCGCACCGCCCGCCGCCGAAGCGCCAGTGCGGATCGGTAGGCCGGGAGGCCGCGGCGGTGCGGTCGGCGCCCCGCAATCAGGTGACGTCGAACGGATGGGCCTCGACGGAGTTCCCCGCGCGCAGGGCGGCGTCCCTCATGCCGGCCCGGCGTCGCCGAGTCGTCACGGCGGCGAGCGGAGCGAAGCCCGACCGGCCGCCGTGCCCCCATGGCCGGTTCCGGCTCGGCCTCGTTCGCGGTGAACCTCAGGCTGCGCGCGGCACGAGGCGTCGAGGAGGTGGCGCACGGACGGAACGAGGGGCGTACCGCACCCGCGAGGTGGCGGGAAAGATCGACGCCATCGTCCGACCTCGTACGGACGACGGCTCCGGCGCCGTAACCCTCGTAGGACGCCGTGCCCGACCGGGGGCGCCGGTCCCGTCTTCCGGAGACGGCCTGACAGATCGTGACGGCAGACGCTATGCTCCCCGCGATGAAGAATCAGTCTGCTCTCGGATTGGGGGTCCCGTCCGCGCAAGGTGAGTGCTGATGCTCACTCAGATCGCGAACGAGGATTCCCGCCTTTCCTTCTGGCTACGCGTGCGCGAGTTCGCCGTGCCGCCGTCCATGATCGAGACCGCGACCGCCCGCCGACGAACGGGCGACTGGGCCGGGGCGTGTGCCGCCGGCGGTATCGACCTCGACCTCGACCTGCGTTCCCTGGCCCGCACCCACGGCCGGGAACTCGCGGCCCGGGTCCGGGCCGACCTCCGCCATCTGGCACCCGACCTGCTGCGCTGGCACATGCCGCGGATCGCCCCCGACGGGCTGCTGCGCCCTGCGCTGACCATCACCCTGGCCCGGTACGGGGCCGCCGGGCCGGAGAGCGGCGACCTGCTGCACCTCGTCGTCCGGACCCCGCCTGCCTGGGCGGACGGCGGACAGCGGTTCAGCCTCGCGCTGTGGGACCCGGCACGCCCGGATGCGGGCGCCCCCCGCCATCCGCACCACCGGCCCCACCGGCGGTTCCGCCTCGACCTGCACCGCCACCTGTGGGATGCGCGGAGAAGCGGTGAACTGGCCTTCCGTGCCGGAACCGGCCGCCTGCCCGCCGATGCGCCTTTCCTTCCGGTGCACCAACCGCCCGAACCACCCCCGCCACTGTCGCCACACCACCGCTGGGCGGTCGACCGGTGGGAGGACGAGGCGCGCAGGGTGCTGCACGCCGAAGGCCGGACCGCCGGTGCGGTCGCCGTACGCCTGGGCTCCCGCCGCCGGCTGGTCGTGGAGGTGACCGGCGAAGCCGACGGCAAGGGGGCGTCAGCCTCGCGGATCACGCCGCCCACGGACGGCGGCGGCACCCGGTTGCTGCCGGTGCTACCGGACGCTGCGACCTGGGTGTCGCCGGACGTCGAACTGCTCGACGCGGGTCTCATCGGCGCCGACGGACTGCACCCGCTGGTCGCGGCGGCGCTGGTGCCCGGCCACCGAGTGTCCGGTCCCCACCTGCCGCAGGGGCGGACGGGACGACCGCGCGTCGTGGACTGCCGAGGCACAACGCACCGGATCGGCCTGGTCGACGGGGTCCTGACCGCGCTGGACCATGACCCGGACGAGATCCGCCGCGAGGAACTGCTGGTCGCGCTGACCGGCACCCCACTGCCCTGCCTGCAGGTGATCGACCGGGCGCACCGGCGGCCCGAGTCCCTCGCCGACGTACGGGCGCGCCTGGACCACGGCGACACCGTCGGCGCGCTGGCCGTCGTCGAGGACCTGCTCGGTCCCGGCGCGGTGCTCCGCGACGGCCCGCTGCGCGACGAACTGGAGGCGGCAGCCCAACGGCGCATCGCCTACGGACTGTTCCGGGCCGGTCTCGCCGGCCCCGCACCCGGGCGGGTGCCGCCGCGCGACCGCCTCCCGGCGCTCCGTCCCCGTCCCCGAGCCGGCCGCCCCGACCCGCGGCACACCACCCGCTGACCCGGGGGTGTGCGCGGCGTCCCCGCGCACACCTCCCTACCCATTCCGCTATCGCGAACCTCCCTAGGTGATCAACCATGTCCACGTACACCCCGTCCGCCCTGCCCTCCGACCCGGCAACCGCCCAGCCGCCCCAACTGGAAGTCGCCGATGCCCTGTTGACCCTGCTGCGGCGCAGCACCACCGAACCGCGCCCCGACGTGCAGTTGGAGGCCCTGACCCTGGCCGTCGCCGCCGACCTGCCGGTGCTGCTCTGGGGCGAGCCGGGGATCGGCAAGACCGCGGCACTCACCCAGCTCGCCGCCGCCCTCGACCTCCCGCTGACCACGGTGATCGCCAGCGTCCACGAACCGTCCGACTTCTCCGGGCTGCCCGTCGTCGGGGACGACCCCGCCGAGCAGGGCGTCCCGATGGCCCCGCCGGACTGGGCCGTCCGCCTGGTCCGGGCCGGCCGGGGCCTGCTCTTCCTGGACGAGCTGTCGACCGCGCCGCCCGCCGTGCAGGCGGCACTGCTGCGCCTTGTGCTCGAACGGCGGATCGGCGCCCTGCGGCTGCCGCCCGCGGTCAGGATCGTGGCCGCCGCGAACCCCCGCTCCTCGGCGGCCGACGGCTGGGAACTCAGCGCGCCGCTGGCCAACCGGTTCGTCCACCTCCAGTGGACCCACGACCACGACGTGGTGGTCCGCGGACTCGGCGGGATCTGGCCCCGGGCGACGCTGCCGCGGCTCGACCCCGGCAAGCTGCCCGGTGCAGTGGACTTCGCCCGGCGAGCGGTGTGCGGGTTGCTCGCCGCTCGCCCCGGCCTCGTCCACCGGCTTCCCACCAACGGGACCCGCAGCGGCGGCGCATGGCCGTCTCCGCGGAGTTGGGAGATGACGCTCTCGCTGATCGCCTTCGCGACCGCGGCCGACGCCTCCAGGGATGCGCTCTCACTGCTCGTCAGAGGTGCGGTAGGGGACGGTCCGGGGCTGGAACTGCTGGCCGGCATGGACCGGATGGACCTCCCCGACCCCGAGGAACTGCTGGCCGACCCGGCCGGTGCCGTACTGCCCGACCGGGGGGACCTGCGCCAGGCCGTCCTGGACGGTGTGGTGGACGCCGTCCGCAACCGGCCGGAGAAGTCCCGCTGGGACGCGGCGTGGGCGCTGCTGGTGCGGGCCCTGGACAGCGGGGCTCCCGACCTGGTCGTCGTCCCCGCGACCACGCTCGCCTCGCTGCGCCGCGAGGACTGGGACGTCCCGGCGGCCATCGAGCGGCTGGCCGCGGTGGTGTCCCTGTCCCGGCGCGCCGACCAGGCGCTCGACCGGTCCGGGCTCGTCGCCAAGGCCGGCCGGTGAGCGCGCAGGCGCCGGCGGCGCTGGACCTCGAGAAGCTCTTTGCCGCCCGGCTGTACGCCGCCCGGGTCCGCCCCTATCTGGCGACGGCGCTGTTCGCGCTGCGTGTCGTGGAGTCCCGGCGAGTACCGACGATGGCCGTCGACCCGCACTGGCGGTGCTACGTCGCACCGGCGTTCGTGGGCCGCACGCCGCTCGAGGAACTGGCCGGGGTGTGGGTGCACGAGGTGTCCCACCTGCTGCGCGACCACCACGGGCGCGGTGACCGGGTCGCGCGGGAGCAAGGGCTGGAGGGGCCGGCGGAGCGGCTGCGGATGAACATCGCCGCGGACTGCGAGGTCAACGACGACGCTTTCGGGGACGGCCTGGACATGCCGGAGGGGGCCGTCCTTCCCGCGACCCTGGGACTCCCGGACGGGGAGCTCATGGAGGAGTACCTCGGGCGGTTCGGGCTCGGCCCGCGCACGCAGGACTTCGTCTGGCTGGACTGCGGCAGCGGCGCGGACGGTCTCGAACGCGAGTGGGATCTCGGCCCCGAGGGCGCCCACGGCCTGAACGAGCAGGAACGCGACGCCGTCCGCTTCCGGGTGGCGCAGGCCATCAACGGCCGCCCTGGCCGGGCCCCGAAGAGCTGGCGGCGGTGGGCCGAGGAGGCGTTCCATCCGCCGCAGCAGTGGCGGGAGCTGCTCGGGGCGGCGGTACGCTCGGCGGCCTCCGGTTCCGGCGCGGGCCAGGACTACAGCTACGGCCGGCCCTCGCGCCGGTCGGCCGGTGTGCCGGGCGTCGTCCTGCCGAGCCTGCGGCGCCGGCCGCCACGGGTCTGCGTGGTCATCGACACGTCCGGCTCCGTCAGCGACGCCGAACTGGGCAGCGCGATCCTCGAAGTGGCGGCCATCGCCCGCGCCGTGGGCGGCCGCCGCGACATGGTCACCGTCGTGCCCTGCGACGCCGCGGCACGGATCGCCCACCCGCTGTGCAGTGCCGAGGACATCCCGCTGGTGGGCGGCGGCGGAACGGACCTGCGCAGCGGCTTCGCGCGGGCGCTGGGCCTCCGGCCCCGGCCGGACGTCGTCGTGGTGCTGACGGATGGTCAGACGCCATGGCCCGAGTCGCGTCCGGCCTGCCGCACGGTCGTGGGCCTGTTTCCCCGCCAGGGCCGTGGGCGCCGCTCGTGGCGTGAGGACGATCCCGATCACGTACCGGACACGCCGCCCGACTGGGCGCGCGTGATCGTCATAGGGTCGCCCGGGTGACCGTGCCCGGGGACTTCCCGTGTCCCCGTCAGAGGCCCGCACCGGGCGCTGCGCGAGAGGGGTTCGGAGTACCCCCGCACGCGCTGAAGCGCCGCCGGCGCCGTCGGCCGGGAAGCGCCGCCCGTCCCTGCCCCGCGGTCGGGGACGGGACAGGGACGGGCGGCCCGGCCTGACGGCGCCGGCGGCGGGAACCGCAGGTCAGCCGAACATGCCGAGCTGGTAGCCCCCCGCGGGCTGCTGGTTGATCACGTTGATCCGGTTGTACGCGTTGATCACGGCGATGAACGAGATCAGGGCGACCAGCTGGTCCTCGTCGTAGTGCTTGGCGGCGTTCGCCCAGACCGCGTCCGAGACGCCACCGGAGGCGTCGGCGGTCCGGGTGCCCTCCTCGGCCAGCTCCAGGGCGGCGCGCTCGGCCTCGGTGAAGACAGTGGCCTCGCGCCAGGCGGCGATCAGGTTCAGGCGCACCGAGGTCTCACCGGCCGCGGCGGCCTCCTTGGTGTGCATGTCGGTGCAGAAGCCGCAGCCGTTGATCTGGCTGGCGCGGATCTTCACCAGCTCCTGGGTGGGAGCCGGCAGCGTGGACTCGGCCAGCACCTTGCTCGCCGAATTCAGGTGCCTCATGACCTTGCCGGCGAGAGCGTTGCCGAAGTAGTTCACGCGGGCTTCCATGGGGAGCTCCTCTTTTCTGTGGATTGCTCTGTGGATTGCTCTGTGCAAGGAATGACCGGGCCGCCCCGCCGGATGTGACAGCGAATGCGCGAACTCGCACGATGCCGCTGAACGTCCGCACCTGGACGTGCGGCTGCGGGACGACCCATGACCGGGACGTCAACGCGGCGAAGAACAGCCTGGCCGTTGGGCTGACGGCGTCTGTCTGTGGAGCTGGTGTAAGACCTCAGCGGAACACTCCGGGCGGGCAGTCGGCGATGAAGCAGAAACCCCTACGGCGCGAGCCGTAGGAATCCCCCTCCTTCAGGAGGGGGAGGAAGTCAAGACACCAGCCGGCCGTTTGTGACCGAGAGCACCGGGCCCGTCGAGGTGGTCGCCGGACCGGTCACGTGCCAAGGCGTGGGCCAGGTCGCGACGACGCTTGGGCACGCGTGCTCAGCCGCGCCGGTGCACGCGCCGGGAGTCACCGCCGTGCTGCCCGGCCCCGGGGGGGCGTACGCGTCGCGGGCCGGTTCGGTGACGGGGAACGCGCCACGGCCGGACGGGGGGGATCGGGGCCGGGGGGGGGCAGCGCCGGCCCCGGCACCCGTGCCCTTTCTGGGGCGGCCCCGACCGCAAGGGGAGTGGCCCTGACCTCGACACGCCGGACGGTCGGCGCGAGAGCGAGCGGGCGGGCGGGGCCGTGGATACTGCGGCCATGCGCGTCGACTTCGACCCCGAGGCCATGGACTACTCCGCCTTCTACCGTTTCCTGACCTCCGTGGTCGTGCCCCGGCCGATCGCGTGGATCTCCACCGTCACCCCTGACGGCTCGGCCGAGAACATCGCACCGCATTCCTTCTTCAGCATCGCGAGTACGGATCCGCCGATCGTGCAGTTCACTTCGATCGGCCGCAAGGACTCGCTGCGCAACGTCGAGGACACCGGTGAGTTCGTGGTGAACTTCGCCTCCGAGACGCTGATGCCGCTGGTCAACGCCACGGCCACGGACTTCCCGCGACACGTCAGCGAGTTCGAGTTCGCGGGCATCGAGCGTGAGCCCAGCCTGAGGGTGCGGCCGCCCCGGGCCGCAGCGTCGCCGGTCGTCCTGGAGTGCCGCTCGCACACCACGCTGCGGATGGGCAACTGCACCCTGGTCTTCGGGCGCGTCGTGCACGCCGTGGCGGACCGGGAGGTGCTGGCGGACGGCCGCCCGAGCGCCCCGCTGCTGCGGCCGCTCACGAAGCTCGGCGCCGACGAGTGGGGCACGCTGGGCGAGATCCGGCACCTGAACCGCATCCCGTACGAGGAGCCGAGCCCCTCGCCGCCCGAGGGCAGCGACACGGAGCCGGGGAGGACCTGACGGGGCCGTGCTCAGGTCAGCGGCGCCGTCGGCCCGCGGATCACCAGGCGGCACGGTGCGGTTCGGTGCCGGAACGGCGCTGCCCGGCGATGACCGCCGGCAGGGCGCGGGCGGCCACGCGTCCCAGGTGCTCCAGCCGTGCGTCCCCGCTCCCGGAGGATGTCCGCGGCGCCGCGCGCGATCTGGTCGTTGGCGCACATGATAGGCGCACGCCGGCCGGTGGATCCTGTCGCTGCGCGTGCCCGGCTGGGCGGGCGAGTCGGCGCGGCTCGTTGCCTCCGACGGGGAGCGCAGGCCCGTACGGCCCGGCATGGCCGTGGTCCCCGGCACACTGCGCGCCGGCGACATGGTCCGCCTCGAACTCCCCGTCGCCCCGCGGTGGGTGCACACCGATCCGCGGATGGGCGCCGTCCGCGGCACGATCGCCCCGGAGCGCGGGCCCGTGCTCCACTGCGTCGGGTCCCCCGACCTGTCGGACGGCCACGACGTCGACGCGCGGTCACCGTGGATCCCGCGGTGCCGCCGTGCGACGGGGACGGCGACCGGGCGGTCGTCGCGGGTGAGCTGACCGGCCCCGCCCGGGCGGGTGGTGGCCCGACGGGTACGAGCCGCCGTCCGCGCGGCCGGTGAGCGCACGGAGTTGACGCTGGTGCCGTACCTGACCGGGGCGCGCCGCGGACCCTCCACCCCGCGCGTCTGGATGCCCACCGCCCCGGCCGCGGGGGAGGGCGGCCCGCCACCGGAGGGCTGACGTCCGGAGGGCGGCCGCCTGCCCCGACGGGCGCCGCCGGGCGGCAGGCCCGGCGGCGGCGCGGCATCAGGGGATCCGGTCGGTGAGCTCCAGCACCGGCGGGTCGACCCGGAAGGTCTCCGGATACTTGGCCGCGGCGCCGGTGTTCAGCACCACGACCTCCTCGTCACCGGACAGCCACCCCTGCTCGCGCAGGACCCGGACCGCCGACAGGGTCGCCGCGCCCTCCGGGCACAGCAGCGCCCCGTCGGCGGCCGCACACTGGTCGCGGTCGGCGAGGAGTTCCTCGTCGTCGACGGCGACGGCCCGGCCGTCGGTCTCGTACAGCGCGTCCAGGACGAGGAAGTCGCCCAGCGCCTTGGGTACGGTGATCCCGAACGCCACCGTGCGCGCGTCCTGCCACGGCTCACTGGTGCGCTCGCCCTTGTCGAAGGCGCGCACGATGGGCGCGCAACCGGAGGACTGCACGCTCACCAGCCGGGGCATCGGCCCGCGCAGCCACCCCAGGGCGCGCAGTTCGAGCAGGGCCTTGTGGATGCCGATGAGACCGACACCGCCGCCCGTGGGGTAGACGATGACGTCCGGGGCGCGCCAGCCGAGCTGCTCGGCGATCTCCAGTCCCATGGTCTTCTTGCCCTCGATGCGGTACGGCTCCTTCAGCGTCGCCGCGTCCATCCAGACGCCGGGCTCGGCGGCGATCTTCTCGGCGACGAGCCGGCCCGCGTCGCCGATCAGGCCGTTCACCAGGTACAGACCGGCCCCGGCGGCGGCGCACTCGGCCCGGGTGATGGACGGGGCGTCCCGCGGCATCGCGATGAGCGCGTCCAGGCCCGCCCGCGTGGCGTAGGTGGCCCAGGCCGCCCCCGCGTTGCCGTTGGTGGGCATGGCGATCCCGCGCGCGCCGAGTTCGAGGGCCCTGGCCACGCCGACGGCGGCGCCCCGCGCCTTGAAGCTGCCGGTGGGTATCAGCCCCTCGTCCTTCATCACCAGCCTCGGCACGCCGATCGCCGCACCGTACCGCGGCAGCGGCACCAGGGGGGTCATGCCCTCGCCCAGGGAGACGACGTGTGCCGGATCGCGTACGGGCAGCAGTTCGTGGTAGCGCCACAGGGTCTGCGGCCGTCCCGCGAGGTCCGCGGGCGTGCGGGAGTCCCGGACCCGGTCCAGGTCGTAGCGGGCGAGGAGCGGCGATCCGCACGCGCACAGGTTCTGCACCCGATCGGCGTCGTGGCGGCGGCCGCACCGCGCGCACTCCAGATGCGTCAGCACACTGAATGGCAAGGTCATGCCTTCCTTCATACCTCGCCGGGCGCCGCGGCCGGCAGGGCGACGGTCGGAAGGCGGCCGTCGGTCGTGCGGGCGGGTTGTTCCGGTGTTCGTGATCGGTCCGGGCCGGCCCGCATGCCGGGTGGCGCCGGTGCCGCCTTTCCGCCGCCCTGCACGACCCCCGCGGGGGAGGGACTCGAGCAGGGACCGCTCAGTCCTGCGACCGACGGCTCCGCAGGCGGGCGAGTTCCGTCGACCACCGGCTCCGGCGGTGACCGGCGACCGCTTCGGACGCCTCCGGAGGAGACACGGGCAGCCTGACCGATTCGCAGTAGGCCTTCCACGCCTGGTACCAGTTGGGCGCCAGGACTGCGGCGAGCAGGATGAGCGGGACGAGCACGGCGGATATCAACACGGCTGCTCCCTTCCGCGCGGCCGTCGCGCCAGCGGGCGCGAACGACGGTCGGTGGACGCGCCGCCGACCGGACCGGATGAAACGGGCTCCGTCCGTTATGGTCCTCCCGGCCGCGTCGAACGCAAATCGAGTGAACCGCCGCTGCCTGCGGCGTTGTCCGGCCCCGCGCCTTCCCGCCGTCAGGGCAGGGGGCGCGCCGGCGCCGGCAGGGGCCGGGCCGACGCCGCCCGCCGATGCTCCGAACGGATGACCCGACCCGGGCTTTGGCCACAGGTCAGCGGTGCCGCGACTGGTTATCCGTGCCATGTCAATCCGTCGGATGGCGGAGTCGGCCGGGCCCGGCGGTCGTAGGTGGCGGCCGCGTTTCACGGCCCGTCTGCACCCGGCGACGGCCACCACCGCGGGGACGTACGGGTTCCTGCTCGGGGACGCCGCCAACGCCATCCACTTCTGGCCCGGGCGCGGCCTGAACAGCGGCCTTGCGTCGGCGATCTCGCTGGCCCGCACGCTCAGCGGCACCTGGCGCGGCCGGGCGCTGCGGGACGCGGACTTCGTACGGCACGAGGCGGCGATGTCGATGCTCCAGTACCGGCACAAGAGCCGTGCCTGGAACGCCATGATCACCACCGACGAGAACGGGGTGGGTCAGGCGATCAAGGACCGGATCGCGCGCAGCATCGAGGAGTCCGCCGTGGCCGAGCCCGACCGCGACGCCGACATCCACGCGCTCATGGAGCAGCTCCGTGCGATCCGTGAACGCCTGGCACCGCGCATCGCGGGGATGCCCGACGACGAGATCCTGCGGCAGCGCCTGGGCACCCTCGGGAGCGAGACGCTGCGGACCCTTCGGGACAGCGGTCCGTGGGACACCGTCACCGTCGGCGGCGAGGAGGTCGACATCGACATCTTCTACCGTGACGCGACCACCGCCGCGCCGCGCACGGCGCTTCCGTCCGGCTGAGCGGTCGAGCGCCCCGTCAGGGCCCGAGCGGCCCGAGCGGCCCGGGCGCCCCGGGGGGTGTGGCGCCCGGCTCGTCGAGGACCGCGGCGAGCAGTCCGGGGAAGCGGCTCTCCAGTTCCTCGCGGCGCAGGCTGACCAGTCGCTGCCGGCCGTGCGGGTCGTTGCGGATGACCCCGGCCTCGCGCAGCGTCTTGAGGTGATGGGAGAGCGTGGACTTGGGGACCTCCCCGTTGACCGGCTGGCAGGCCGATCCTTCCAGGGGTCGGTCGCCCAGCCGTCGCACCAGCTCCAGCCGTGAGGGGTCGCTCAGGGCGAAGAGCACGTCGGTCAGCACCAGGTCCGCGGCGTCGGGATGCGGTAGCTCCCGGGGGGCTCCAGTCATGGTTCGATAATAGTTGAACTATCGGCTGCTGTGTGTTTCCCTCGAATGGTTCGATTTTTTTGGAACCATCGGGAGTCCTCCTATGCACACCCAGCGCCCCGTGAGGCGGATGCCGCGGCAGGCCGGCTTCTGGTTGCTCGCCGCCACGCTGCTCGCGTTCCTGGCCGCCTCCAGCGCGCCCTCCCCCCTCTACGTCGTCTACCAGCACCAATGGGGCTTCTCTTCGACCGTGCTCACCACGGTCTTCGCGGTCTACGTGCTGGCGCTGCTGGTGGCGCTGCTCACGGTCGGAGGGCTGTCCGACCACGTCGGCCGCCGGCCGGTGCTCCTCGCCGCGCTGGTCGTCGAGGCCGCGGCCATGGTCGTCTTCCTCGCCGCGGACGGGGTCGGAGCGCTGTTCCTGGCCCGCATCCTGCAGGGTGTGGCGACGGGCGCGGCGGCCGGGGCCATCAGCGCGGGGCTGATCGATCTGCAGCCGTCGCCCACCTCGACCCTCGGCTCCCTCCTGAACGCCGCCGCCCCGGCCGCCGGACTGGCCGCCGGGTCGCTGGGCGCGGGCCTTCTGGTGGAGTACGCCCCGGCTCCCACCCGCCTGGTCTTCGCCGTACTGGTCGCCGTGTTCGTGGTGCTCGCGGCACTGGTGCTGTTCCTGCCCGACCCCGTCTCGCCGCGCCCGGGAGCCTGGGGGTCGCTGCGGCCCCGGGCGGCGGTGCCGCCGCAGGCCCGCCGGGCCTTCCTGGTGGCGACGCCCTGCTTCGTCGCGACCTGGGCGATCGCCGGGCTCTACCTCGCGCTCGGTCCCTCCCTGACCGCCGGGGTGCTGCACCTCGCCAGCCACCTGGTCGGCGGTCTGGTCGTCACCACCCTCTTCGGCCTGGCGGCCGTCGCCTCCCTGCTCGTCGGCGACATGGCGCCGCGGCGGATGATGGCCGGCGGCTCGGCCGTGCTCGCCGTCGGGACCGGGCTCACGCTGCTCGCCCTCGCCGGACCCTCGACCGCGCTGTTCTTCATCGGGACCGGGCTCGCGGGCCTGGGCTTCGGCGCCGCCTTCCTGGGCGCCTTCCGCTCCCTCGCGGCACTGGCCCGGCCCACGGAACGGGCGGAGATGTTCGCCTCGGCCTATGTCGTGAGCTACCTGGCCCTGAGCGTTCCGGCCGTCCTCGCCGGGCTCGCCGTGCCGTCCTTCGGCCTGCACGGCACGGCGACGGTGTACGGCGCCGTGGTGGTCGTGCTCGCGCTGCTGGCGGCCGTCTCGGCGGCCGTCGTGCGCAGGCCCGCGGTCGTGATGCCGGCCGCGCCCGTGGCCGCGTCAGCGGGGGCCCCCGTCGCCGCCACCGGTTCGTCCCTCCCGGCCGCGGCCTCCGTGCCGGCGGGCGAGCCCGGAGTCGGCGGCTGACCACCGGGCGGGACGTGGGCGCCCGGCTCGGTCCGAGCCGGGCGCACCCCGCCGCCGTATTGTCATCACGTGGAGAGCCCCGAAATCGGAGAGCCGCGGTGCGGGCGGCGGCGAGCGCTGGTCCCGGTACTGATATCGCTCGGCATGCTGGTCGCCGTGGTCAGCAGTCTCGGCGCCCCGCTGGTGCCGACCATCGCCGCCGAGGAGCACGTCTCCCTCACCGACGCCCAGTGGTCGCTGACCGTCACCCTGCTCGTGGGCGCCGTGGTCACACCCGTGATGGGCCGGCTGGGCGACGGACCACGCCGCCGCGCGGTGATCCTCGGCGCACTGGCGGCGGTGCTGGCCGGCTGTGCCCTGGCGGCGCTGCCGCTGGGCTTCGGCTGGCTGCTGGCCGGACGAGCGCTGCAGGGCCTCGGACTGGGACTCACTCCCCTGGCCATCGCCACCGCCCGGGACGCCCTGCCGCCGGAGCGGTCACGCCCCGCCGTGGCCATGCTGTCGGTCACCACCGTCGCCGGGGTCGGGCTGGGCTATCCCGTCACCTGATTTCTCCCAGGATGCCCCGGCCTTCAGGCCTGGGAGGAATGGGTCCTTGAGCCGGAGCCGCGAAGCGGCGGAGCTCTCTGCAGATCCGTCCTGACCGGCAGTCTCCTTCGTTGTCTGTGGGGGCTGTTAGGTTTCGGAGCGTGACGACGACAGCGTTGACCGAGCAGGGGTCCGGGCATGCCCGGTACACCTATCGGCTGCGTGTGTCGTCGTCGGCGGGTGCCGGTCTGGAGGCGGAGTGGGCGCGGTGCCGGTGGGTGTGGAACGAGTGTGTGGCGGTGTCCCGAAAGGTCCACGCCGCGAACCAGGGCGTCGCCGAGAAGGCGACGTGCGGTCCGGCGCAGCTCGACAAGATGCTGACCGAGGCCCGGGGCGTGATGGTGTGGCTGCGGGAAGGCAGCTCGGTGCCGCAGCAGCAGACCATCCGGGACTTCGCCACGTCCCGCGCCAAGGCCATCAAGGACATCAAGGCGCGGCTGCCGGTGAGGCAGCGTGCCGGGATGCCCCGCGTCAAGCGGAAGCGGGACGCGCCGCCCACGCTGAACTACACGACGCGCGGCTTTCGGCTTAAGGACGGACGCCTGCACCTGGCGGGCGGCATCGTGCTCACGGTGGTGTGGTCCCGCGACCTGCCGTCCGCACCATCCTCGGTGCGGGTCTACCAGGACTGCTTGGGGCACTGGTACGCGTCGTTCGTCGTCGTGACCGAGGTCCAGCCTCTGCCCGCCACGGGCACCGTGCTGGGTGTGGACTGGGGCGTCAAGGAGACCGCCACCACCACGAGCGACGCGCACGACCTCCCGCACGCCGAGCACGGCAAG
>JARAXD010000041.1:0-29923 GCA_033793685.1 Streptomyces sp. ME19-03-3
CTGCAGGGGGGACCCTGTGGGAGAGTAGGACGCCGCCGAACAAATTGTGAGCCCCGGCTCCCGAGTTATTCACTCGGGAGCCGGGGCTTTTTTGCGTTCCTGGCGCGGTCGGAGGAACGCGACGCCGGCGGGGTCTCTCCCGTCCGGCCCGGGACCGTCTGGCTCCCGTCGCCCCACTACAGTGGGGCAGTGCGCTATGAGCTGGTGATCTTCGACAACGACGGCGTGCTCGTGGACAGCGAGCCGATGGCCAACCGCATTCTGGCCGGTCTGTTGACCGAGGTCGGCCACCCCACCAGCTACGAGGAGTCCGTGCGCGACTACATGGGCTCCGCGTTGCACCGCGTCCACGACCTGGTGGCCGAGCGCACCGGGCAGCGGTTGCCGGAGGACTTCGACGACACCTACTACGCCCGGGTCTTCGAAGGTTTCCGCCGCGAATTGCAGCCGGTGCCGGGCGTGGCCACCGTGCTGGAGAAGCTGGCGGCGGACGGGGTGCCGTACTGCGTCGCGTCCTCGGGCAGCCACGAGCGCATCCGGGTGGCGCTGAGGAAGACGGGGCTCTACGGCCATTTCGGCGAGGAGCGGATCTTCAGCGCGCAGGACGTGGGGCGCGGGAAGCCGGCGCCGGACCTGTTCCTGCACGCGGCACACTCGATGGGCGTGGCGCCGGAGCGGTGCGCCGTGGTGGAGGACAGCCCACTCGGGGTGCGGGCCGCGGTGGCGGCCGGAATGGACGTGTACGGCTTCACGGCGATGACGCCGGCGGAGAAGCTGACGGGGGCGCTGGGGCTGTTCGGGGACATGGCCGAGCTGCCCGCGAAACTCTTGGTGTGATCGATCTACCCGTCCGCAGCCCGCGGCCCTACGCTGCACGCTCATGGACGGCATCGACAGCGGTTTGCGCCGTGGGCGGGTCTCGTTGGCCGTCGGTTTCTTCGTGCAGGGAGCGGCCTTCGCTCTGCTGGTGACCCGGATCCCGGCGTTGCAGGACCGGTACGAGGTCAGTGACGCGCTGCTCCCCGCGTTCCTGGCCGCCGTTCCCGTGCTGGCGGGCGCGGGGAGCGTGGCCACCGAGCACCTGGTGAGGCGGGTGCGGCCGAGCGTGGTGCTGCGCTGGGTGCAGCCGGTGGTGTGCCTGGCGCTGCTGGGTGCAGGCGCCGGCGACGCGCTCTGGCAACTGGCGGCGGCGCTCGCCGTGTTCGGGATATGCGTCGGCGCGCTGGACGCGTCCATGAACATGCTCGGGGTCAGCCTGCAGCGCGCGTACGGCCGCAGCATCATGCTGGGTTTCCACGCCGCTTACAGTCTCGGAGGCATCCTGGGGGCGTCGCTGGCCTGGGCGGGGGCGCACTGGCACCTGTCGTTGGCGCAGTTGTACGGGCCGGTGGTGGCAGTGCTGCTGCCGCTGGCGATGGTGGGCAGTCGCTGGTACGTCGATCAGAAGGCGGACCTGCCGGGCACCGGGGAGACCCGGGGTGCCCCGGACACGCAGGCCGCGGCCCCCGTGGCGATGCGGCTGCTGCTGCCGCTCTGCCTGGTGATGGCGTTCGCGTACATCGGCGACTCCACCGTCTCCAACTGGAGCGCCAAGTACCTGCAGGACGTGCTGGGGGGTTCCGAGCAACTGGCCACCGTCCCCTACAACGTCTACATGGTCACCACCCTGCTGGGCCGATCGGTCGGCGACCTCGGGGTGCGGCGCTTCGGGGCGGCCGCCGTGGTGCGGGTGGGCGCGTTGGTGGCGGCGGCGGGCTTCGCGGTGGTCGCGGGGGCGCCGGGCGCGTGGGTCGGGATGGCCGGCTTCACACTGCTGGGCCTGGGGCTGTGTGTGATCGTGCCGCAGACGTTCGCGGCCGCCGGGCGGCTCTTCCCGGGGGCGTCGGATACCGCCGTCGCGCGGCTGAACATCTTCAACTACGTCGGATTCCTGGTCGGTTCTCCCCTGGTGGGCGCCTTGGGTGACGCCTGGAGCTACCGGGGGGCGATGCTGGTGCCGATGCTGTTGGTGGCGGCGACGCTGCTGTACGCCCACTCGTTCGGGGCGGATTCCGCCGGATACGGTGTCGACCATGAGCGGCCGCGCACAGCTGATGTGGGACGAGCAGGTAACGGGCTATGACTTCGGTCGCGGCCACCCGATGGACCCGGTGCGGCTCGCCCTGACCATGGGGCTGGTCAGGGCCTTCGGACTGGACCGCGCGGTCACGGTCGTCGCGGCCCCCGCGGCCGGCGACTCGACGCTGGGCCTGGTGCACGACGCGGAGTACGTGGCGGCGGTGCGCCGGGCCTCCGCCGACCCCAAGGGCATGACGGAACTGGCGTACGGCATCGGCACGGAGGACACCCCGGCGTTCGAGGGCATGCACGAGGTCTCGGCGCTGATCGCGGGCCAGTCGGTCGGGGCGGCCGAAGCGGTGTGGCACGGGGAGGTGACGCACGCGGTGAACTTCGCGGGCGGGCTGCACCACGCCATGCCGGGGATGGCCTCGGGCTTCTGCGTCTACAACGACGCCGCGCTGGCCGTAGCCCGGCTGCTGGAGCTGGGCGCGGAGCGTATCGCGTACGTGGATGTGGACGTACACCACGGGGACGGCGTTCAGACGGCCTTCTGGGACGATCCGAGGGTGCTGACGATCTCGCTGCACGAGCACCCGCGGACGCTCTTCCCGCAGACCGGCTGGCCGGAGGAGACCGGTGGCGCGGCCGCGGAGGGCGGCGCGGTGAACGTCGCGCTGCCGGCGGGTACCGGGGACGAGGGCTGGCTGCGGGCGTTCGACGCGGTCGTCCCGGAGCTGCTGGCGGCCTTCCGGCCGCAGGTGCTGGTGACCCAGCACGGTGCGGACACGCACTTCGAGGACCCGCTGGCGCACCTCGCGGTGAGCCTGGACGGGCAGCGGGCCGTGGCGCAGGCGCTGCACGGCCTGGCGCACGAGCATGCCGAGGGCCGCTGGCTGGCGCTGGGCGGGGGCGGCTACGCGGTGGTGGACGTCGTGCCCCGGACCTGGACGCACCTGGTGGCGATCGCCGCCGGGCAGCCCGTCGCACCGTCGGCGGCGACGCCCGAGGAATGGCGGGCGGAGGTGTACCGCCGGACGCGGCAGATGGGTCCGCTGCGTATGACGGACGGGCGGGACGCGGCGTTCACCGGTTTCCACGACGCGGGTTACGACCCGGCGGACCGGCTGGACCAGGCGATCCTGGCGACGCGGCGGGCGGTCTTCCCGCTGCACGGGCTGCTGCCCTGAGGCCGTGCCGCCGCATGCCCGGCTTCCCTGAGGCCGTGCCGCCGCATGCCCGGCTTCCCCGCGGCGCTCCCTCGGCCTTCGATGCGTTCGAGTGGCCCGTGACGAGGACGGGTCCGCGCCGTGCGATGCGCCGCACACGGGGGCACCTCCCGTCGGAGCCGTCGGGCCCGCCGGGGCTCCGCGGGGCCCGCGCCGGCCGTCGCCGCGGGGCCCTGCCGGGCGCGGTTGAGGCGAGTGAGGTGAGGGTGCTCCAAGGCGCCCCGGCGCCACATGCCGGGACCAGGGGCCGCCCCGTGTTCGCGGACGGGTTCCGCCGGGACGCCGGCGCGGGCATTTTTTGGGTGGACGTCCGCAGCCCCTCGGGCGGCACGCCGTCGCGCACAGGCGCAGTGCCACCTGGCGCCGCACCGTGCCCGGGGACCGAGCGGCGCTCGGGGGGCTCCGCGACCAGGGGGCGGCGCGGCCGGTCGGTCTGCCGCACGGTGGTGTCCGCCCGGCCGATGCCCGGCAGGCCGGTCCGGGCCGTGGCGACGGAAGCTTCCGGGCGGTGGTGGGCTCCGCCGGTCCGGGCCGTGGCGACGGAAGCTTCCGGGCGGTGGTGGGCTCCGCCGGTCCGGGCCGTGGCGACGGAAGCCTCCGGGCGGTGGTGGGCTCCGCCGGTCCGAGGAGCGGTGCACGGGCCGCGTCGTTCCCGGCGCGGTGAGCGCGCATGTGTATCCCGTCTCTTCGACTCCACGCCACCGGCGATGGCGACGGGGACGTCGCCGACGGCCACCGCGCGGGCGTCCTGGATGACGGCCTCCATCCCGGAGCCCAGCACGACGTGGGTGGGCGCCGGCGGCGGGAGAGGAGACGCGGGCGTCGGCGCACATGTGGTCTGGGGCGGGGGGCGCCGACCCCGGCGGGTGACTCCCGGGAGTGATCTCGGGGCCGTTCCGGCACCTGAGAGGATCGGGAAGGGTCACCATCGGCGCGTGACTGATGCCGCGCTGCGGGCGCATCTGGTGGGGGCGGGGATCGCGGGGGTGGTGACGACTGCGCGGGAGAAGAGCCTGCGCAGCTACCGGCTGTTCGCGGCGGGAGATCCGCGGCAGACGCTGGGGCTGGAGCCGGCCCGGCCCTGGACGCAGACCGCTCTGCTGCGGTTGATGGCCGACCGCTGCGGGGTTTCGCCCGACCCGGCACACACGTGCGGGCGGGATGTGATCGACCCGGACCGTACGCTCGCGGGACTCGACGCCTTCGCCATCCGGCTGGGCGACGCGGCGCGGAGCAGGGAGCCCGTGCTCATCGGCACGGGTCACCCGCACCGCCTGCTCGGGTTCTACGCCGGATTGGCCGCGGCCCTGTCCGCGGCGGGATGTCCCGTCCTCACCCCATCGCATGGCCGATGTATCGACATGGCGACGCAATTCGGTCTACGCACCCGCAGCCTCTGGTACGTGGGGGGCGTCGCCACCGTACGGGATGCGCCGGGTGAGGGTGCCCGTGGTGCGACGGCGGTGCACACCCACTCCCCGCTCCCGGTTCGGGCGGCGCTGGCGGGTGCGGCAGGGCGCGGAGGACTGCTGCCGAGCCTCGTGGTGGGTGACCACGGGTGGGTCTGCGGGGCAGGTCAGTTGGGCATCGAGGCCATCGGACTGGCCGACTCGGACGACCCGGCGGTTTTCGTCGCCGAGACGGAGGGGAGGGTCTCGGTCGTGGTTCCGCTTGATGACGCAGTGCGGTCCGTTCACTACCGACCGCTTACGCGTTATGTACTCAATCGAGCGTGTCTGTCACAGTAGTCAACCGATCGCTGCTCCTCTTCCCCACTTGCACCACACGCACCTAGTCTGGGGAGGAGCGCACGTGCGAGAGGGAGTCACCGGAGGGGAAGCCGGTGCCCGTCATGTGCGGAAGGTTCAGGTGTGTCATGGCTTCAAGTGAGAGGCCTCTCAACGAGGTCGTGTTCCTGACCGTGGCAGAGGTCGCCGCGGTGATGCGAGTGTCCAAGATGACCGTGTACCGGCTGGTGCACAGCGGTCATCTGCCGGCGATCCGGGTGGGGAGGTCCTTCCGGGTGCCGGAGCAGGCCGTCCATGACTATCTTCGTGAGTCCTACGTGGGAGTGGGGGAAACTGCCTGACGGCCGCCTCGGTTTCTGCTCGGCGGTTGCGGGCGGGTAGGCTGTGCCGACGTAGGTCGTGTGGGCCCGGACGCCCCGCACCGAGTGAAAACGAAGCGAGGGTAGTCGTGGGCTCTGTCATCAAGAAGCGGCGCAAGCGTATGGCCAAGAAGAAGCACCGCAAGCTGCTGAAGCGTACGCGTGTGCAGCGTCGCAACAAGAAGTAAGCGAGCTACGCGTCGCACTTCGCTGCCCTCCCGCCCCCACGGACCGTGGGGGCGGGAGGGCAGCGGCGTTCCCGGGGGAACCGCCGGGTGGGGCCCTTGACGGTGCGCGTACGTTCGGGGCGTCATCACGGCGCACCATCGAACCGATACGGTGCGTACATGCGGTGCGAGGGAAGGCGCTGATCGTGGGCAAAGTGGTGCTGGTGACCGGAGTCGCCCGCCAGCTCGGCGGCCGGCTGGTGCGGCGCGTGATGCGCGACCCCGATGTCGACCGGGTGATCGGGGTCGACACACTGCCGCCCCCGCACCGACTGGGAGGCGCCGAGTTCGTCCGTGCCGACATCAGACAACCGATGATCGCGAAGGTGCTGGCGGAGCAGTCCGTGGACACGGTGGTCCACATGGACGTCAGCGGCACACTGCCCGGCCGCGGCAGCCGGACCGCGGTCAAGGAGACCAACGTCATCGGCACGATGCAGCTCCTGGGCGCCTGCCAGAAGGCACCGACGGTGCGCCGTCTGGTGGTGAAGTCGACCACGAGTGTGTACGGCTCCGCCCCTCGCGACCCCGCGGTCTTCACCGAGTCCACGCCACCCAAGTCGCTGCCGGGCGGCGGCTTCGCCAAGGACGCCGTCGAAGTCGAGGGGTACGTACGCGGCTTCGCCCGGCGCCGCCCGGACGTCGCCGTGTCGGTTCTGCGGTTCGCCAACATCCTGGGCCCGCGGGCCGACACGCCCCTCGCCGAGTACTTTGCGCTGCCGGTGCTGCCGACCGTCTTCGGCTACGACCCGCGGCTGCAGTTCGTCCACGAGGACGACGTCATCGACGTCCTGATGCTGGCGCTGCGCGACGAGCGCAGCGGAACGATCAACAGCGGCACGTTCAACGTCGCCGGTGACGGGGTACTCCTGCTGTCGCAGACCGCGCGACGGCTGGGTAAACCCACGGTGCCGGTGCTGCTGCCCGCCGTCACATGGGTGGGGCAGATGCTGCGCACCGCGGGTGTCACCGACTTCTCGCGCGAGCAGATCCGGCTGCTCACCCACGGCAGGGTCGTGGACACCACACAGATGCGTCAGACGCTCGGGTTCACCCCGAAGTACACCACCGCCGAGGCCTTCGGCGACTTCGCCCGCAGTCGTGGCCCCGGCCTGCTGCCGCCGGAACGGCTTGCCGAGGCCGTCGACCGGCTTGCCGCTCTGGTCCCCGCGGGCGGCCCAGGACTGAGCTCGTGAGCACTGCTGCGAGGAGGAACCGCACCATGGCGGACGCCAAGGTCATCCCGTTCGACGAGGACTCACGGGCCCGCAGGGGCGCACCGCGCTCGCGCGGGCGGGCAGCGGCCCGCGGCAGGGCGGGCGGCGACACAGGGAACGCGGTGGCCGCGCTGCCGGTCGAGGAGGGGAGCGAGGGCGTCGGGCCGGGGACGGAAGCCGCCCAGGACGCTGTGACGGCCTCCGCGGACACCGATGGCGCCGGTGGTGCCGCCGGGGCCGGTGAGGGGACACGGAGCGTTCCGGCGGGCCCGGGGGGACGACCCGGCGGCGACCAGGCGAGCCCGCTGGCGGCCGCCCTCGGTTCGGCCGCGGACCGGCTGCTGGGCCGGCCGTGGGAGCGCCGGGTCGCGCACGGGCTGGCCTTCCTGCGCCGTCGGATCACCGGTGACTACGAGGTCGACGACTTCGGCTACGACGAGGAGCTCACCGACCAGGTCCTGATGTCGCTGCTCCGGCCGGTGTACGAGTCGTACTTCCGGGTCGAGGTGAAGGGCGTCGAGAACATTCCGGCCGAGGGCGGCGCCCTGGTGGTGGCCAACCACTCCGGGACGCTGCCGCTGGACGGGCTGATGATGCAGGTCGCCGTCCACGACCACCACCCCGCGGGGCGGCACCTGCGCCTGCTGGCGGCGGACCTGGTGTTCATGCTGCCTATCGTCAACGAGCTGGCCCGCAAGGCCGGGCACACACTGGCCTGCGCTGAGGACGCCCAGCTGCTGCTGGAGCGCGGCGAGGTCGTCGGCGTGATGCCCGAGGGCTTCAAGGGACTGGGTAAGCCCTTCTCCGAGCGTTACAAGCTGCAGCGCTTCGGGCGGGGCGGGTTCGTCGCGACCGCGCTCAGGACGGGGGTGCCGATCGTCCCGTGCTCCGTCGTGGGCGCGGAGGAGATCTACCCGATGGTCGGCAACGCGCAGACGGTGGCCCGCTTGCTGGGCATCCCGTACTTCCCGGTGACGCCGACGTTCCCGTGGCTGGGGCCGCTGGGCATGGTGCCCCTGCCGACGAAGTGGACGATCCAGTTCGGTGAGCCGATCCCGACGGACGGTTACGCACCGGAGGCGGCCGAGGACCCGATGCTGGTCTTCAACCTGACCGACCAGGTGCGGGAGACCATCCAGCACACCCTCTACAAGCTGCTGGTGCAGCGCCGCTCGGTCTTCTTCTGAGCGGCCGGGCAGCGCGCCCCCGGCGGCCCCGGCCCGGCGCGGGGTCGGCGGGGGCCCGGACACGGCGGTGGGCCGGGGCGCGTGACGCCCCGGCCCACCATCACGTCCGCGCGGTCAGTCGTCCCTGTCGTCCTCGGCGCTGAGCCCGAGGCCGGGCAGCAGTCCGGGCAGCAGCGGGGGGAGGGTGACCGACGGCCGGGTGCCGTCGTCGCCCGGGTAACCGCCGCTCGGCGGGGGGTCGATCAGGTCGCCCGTGCCGCCGATGAAGCCGCTGTCCGCACTGCTGCGGGATGCCGACGGGCTGGCCTTGTCGCCGCCGCGTTCGTCGGCCGAGCTGCTCGGGGAGCCGCTGACCGAGGGTGAGGGCCCCTGGGTGCCGCTCGCGGAGCGGTCGCCACTGCCCGGGATGCCCCGGCCGGCATCATGGCCGGAGCCGGTGTCGGAGGGCAGCAGCTTCTGCAGCGGGGCCACTTCGTCCTCTATGGCGTCGAAGACCGAGGTGACCCGGTTGCCCACGTCGTCGAGCCGGGAGGGGAGCCGGCCACGCAGCTCGGTCCAGCCCTTGCGGTGGTTGCTGGAGAACGCGGAGAGCGTCTCGATCGGCCGCAGTGAACCGTCCTTGCGGTAGGCGGCGGCGAGGAGCCGGTGGCCCTCGGCGGCCTCCTGCTGCATCCCCGACAGCGCCCTGCGGATCTCGCCCACGGACTCGTCGTCGAGCTCGCCGCCCCGGCCGCGTTCCATGAGGCGGCGGGCCTCCTGGAGCCGGGTGGAGGCGAGGTCGAGGTAGACCTTGCCGCGGTCGGCGTCGTCGTCGGCGAGGTTGAGGCGCATGTCCTCCATGCCCCGTTTGAGGCCGTAGAGCGTGTCGCCGGGCAGCGCGTCCGTGCTCGCCGCGGCGACGCCGCCGAGGGCACCGGCCGCCACACCGACGGAGAGGCCGCCGGCGGCGAGCCTGCGCGACCACGCTGAGCGCGGTTTCAGCTTGTCCGGCCCGCGGCTGCCGGCGCGGTGTGCGCCCCGGCCGCCGTCGCGCTGTACGGGAACCGTCAGGGTGCCGTCGGCGAGCGCCGCCTCCATGGCGGCGATCAACTGGGCACGCTGGACGGTCTTGGTCTCCGCGTCCAGTGTGGGGCGCGGCACGTCCTGCAGGGCGTCCGCCAGGGCCAGGAGCGTGCCCTGGCGCGGATCCGCATGCCGGTCCGCGGCGTGGGCGCCGTGCTGTACGCCGGCATCCGTCTGGGGGCCTTCGCCCTCGAGGGCGTCGGCGAAGGCGTTAGCCCGCCGGTGCGCCGTTGGATTCGCGATCACGGGCGGCACCTCCTCTCGTCATCCACCTCGACTCCCCTTGATGCCTTCAAGGTTGTGCACCTTGAGCCTTTCCACCCGATCGAGTGATCGGGAGGGGGCAGGGCACGGCATCGGGGGGTCCGCATGTGATGCAACGAGTGCCGCCCGAGTTGGGTTACGCGGCCGTGATGATCGGACCGTGGAGGCAGTCGCAAGATGAAGATCCATCCATCGCGCTCATCGCGCGTCGTCGGGAAGCAGCCGGGCCAGGGTCCGTACGGCCCGGTACTGCAAGGTCTTGATCGCGCCCTCGTTCTTGCCCATGATGCGGGCCGTCTCGGCGACCGAGAGCCCCTGCAGGAAGCGCAGCGTCACGCACTCCTGCTGCTGGGGGTTGAGCTTGCGGACGGCCTTGAGCAGCGATTCGTTGGACAGCGCTTCCAGGACGCAGTCCTCCGGGCTGGGCTCGACCTCGTTGGCGTCGAGCATCTCCCCGGTGGTCACCTCCAGCCGGAAGCGGCTGGACTTGAAGTGGTCGGCCACCAGGTTGCGTGCGATGGTGACCAGCCATGCGCCGAAGTCGCGGCCCTGCCAAGTGAAGGTGCCGATGCGGCGCAGGGCGCGCAGGAAGGTCTCGCTGGTCAGGTCCTCGGCGGTGGCCTTCCCCCCGACGCGGTAGTAGATGTAGCGGTACACCGTGTCGGAGTAGTGGTCGTACAGCCGGCCGAAGGCCTCGGTCTCGCCGGCCTGCGCCCGCTCGACCAGGTCCATCATGCGTCCGCTGTCACTGTCGGCCGCCGGCCGGCGCGGGGTGGCGCCCGCGGACCGGTCGGCCTGCTGGGTGCTGCGGGACCGTCTGCCGACCGTGGCCCGGCCGTCGGCCAGCGCGTAGGCGCGGCCGACGGGCGCTGCCGCTGTGGCGAGTGCGGGGACGGGCACGGCGTGCGCGGGGACGACGCGCAGCAGGTGCTCGGCCACCAGTGCGCGCAGCGTAGCCAGGCCAGAGGCGTCAACCCCGGTGTGTGGGTACACGGGACTCCCAGAGGCAGAACTTCCATCACGAGCAGTACGGGACCGTTCACCCGTCGTGGCGACGTGTGGGTACCGGATTGCGTCTGAGGAGAATAACGCTTCGTACAGGCGACGCTACACCGAGTTGCTGAAATCATCGGTTCCGCCCACTCTCTGGCGGAATGATGATCGATCAATTATCGAACATCGAACCGGTATTGACCGTACGGCTTCGTGAAATGCTCGCGTGGAGAGCGTGTTGTGGCTGTGTGGCTCACTGTGAACCGGTGGGGCGCCGGCGGCGGGGCCCGGGCGTGTCGCCCCGGCTCCCCTAGCGGCGACGGCGTTGCAGGGCCATCGCGGCGGCCGCGCCGCCCGCCACGGCGCCCACGCCCGCCGCCGCCGGGATGCCGATCTTCGCCGCTTTGCGACCCGTGCGGTAATCGCGCAGCCGCCAGCCCATCTCGCGTGCGTGCTTGCGCAGCCGCGTATCGGGATTGATCGCATACGGATGTCCGACGAGCGACAGCATCGGGATGTCGTTCGACGAATCGCTGTACGCGGCGCAGCGCGAGAGTTCGAGGCCCTCCGCGCCGGCGAGCGCCTTGACGGCCTCCGCCTTGGAGGGGCCGTGCAGCGGCTCGCCGACCAGCCGGCCGGTGTAGCGGCCGTCGACGTGCTCGGCGACGGTGCCGAGCGCCCCGGTCAGGCCGAGCCTGCGGGCGATGATCGTGGCGGTCTCCACCGGCGCGGCCGTCACCAGCCAGACCCGCTGGCCGGCGTCGAGGTGGGCCTGGGCGAGCGCGCGGGTGCCGGGCCAGATCTTGTCCGCCATGTACTCGTCGTAGATCTCCTCGCCGATGGACATCAGTTCCTCGACGCGGTGGCCCTTGATGATCGAGAGCGCGCTGTCCCGCACCTCCCGCATGTGCTCGGGGTCCTCGGACCCGGCGATCCGGAAGTACGCCTGCTGCCAGGCGAAGCGTGCCAGGTCACGGCTCCGGAAGAACTTGCGCTTGTACAGTCCGCGACCGAAGTGGAAGATCGCGGCGCCCTGCATCACGGTGTTGTCCAGATCGAAGAAGGCGGCGGCGTGCGGATCGCCCGCCACCGGGAACGGGGGGGCACCGTCCTCCTTCCCCGCGGACGGCGCGGGTGCCGCGAGCGCGGCCTCCGCCGCGGCCTCGCCGGCCAGCACGCTGCGCGCGGTCGCGGAGCGCTTACCGGGGGTGAGCCATCGCAAAGCGGCCATGGGGCGAGCATAGCCAGTCCACCTGGCAACTCCGGTGCACCGGTGGGGCGGGCGCATGAACTGCGCGCGACGGGAGTGTCACCACGGGCCACGGGTTGACGGAGGCACAATGGCCGGCATGAGCCTTCTGTTCGGACGCGCAGACCGCAATGCCCGCAAAGACCCGGCGGACCGGACGGTGACACTGATCGCCAAACCCGGCTGCCATCTGTGCGACGACGCGCGGACGGTGATCCGCAGGGTCGTCGACGAGCTGGGCGCGCGTCTCGAGGAGCGGGACATCACGCACGACCAGGAGTTGCACGACCGTTACTGGGAGCAGATCCCGGTCGTCCTCATCGACGGCGAACAGCACACCTTCTGGCGTGTCGACGAGGGCCGGCTGCGGCGCGGCCTGGGCGCCTGAGGGCGCTGGTGCCACAGGTGGGTGATTTGCGCGTGTTCCGCTGGACGCGCGTGCTCGATTACCATCAAGGCGTTTTGTGACAGCGGGGGTGCGTGAGTAAGGGCGGTGACTACGTGCTCCCGGGCAGGCTTCAGACGCGCGGCGGCTTCGCCGTGGTCGACCTCGAGGCCACCGGCGCGAGTTCGCGGCGGCACCGGGTGGTCGAGCTGGCTGTGGTGCTGCTCGGCCGCGACTTCGGGTACGAGGGCGAGTTCTCCACCCTGGTGGACCCCGAAGGGCCGGTCGGCCCCACGCACATCCACGGCATCGAGTCCCGTCACGTCGAGGCGGTCGGCGCCCCCCTGTTCGGGCAGATCGCCCCGAGGCTGCTGGGGCTGCTGCGCGGGCGGGTGCTGGTGGGGCACAACGTCGGCTGCGACCGCGCGTTCCTCACGGCGGAGTACGCCCGGCTCGGCGTGGACTTCCCCGTGGTCCCGGAACTGTGCACCATGCGGATGGCCGCGCTGCGCGAGCCCACGCCGGCCGGCCTGAGCCTGCTGGCCTGCGCCGAGGCGGCCGGACTGGGCGGCTGGGCCGCGCACACGGCGCTGGGGGACGCCCGCACCACGGCCCGGCTGTTCGCCTCGTACGTCCTGGCCCACCCGGACGGGCCCGCGCAGGCCGAGAAGGCGCTGGCCCGCGCGGTGGCCGTCGAATGGCCGCAGCTCGCCGGGGCGGAGGCGCTGTGGGTGGGGCGCCGGGGCGCCGACCGGGTGCCCGCGCGGAACGTTCCGTCGCAGCAGAAGGTTTCTTATGTCCGCAATGGGAGCGCGTGATGCCGGTCACTTCCCCCGGGCAAATCGGACACCATCTTTGTGCACGCGTTCACAAAGACATAGCCTGGCGTGCACGGGGCGGTCCCGATGACGGGTGCCGCCCGCAGCCCAGCTCTACCCGCAGGAGCATCGTGGCAACTGGCCGAACGCACCGACCGGCGACCCGAAGCCGAGGGATTCCCGAGGCCACCGTCGCCAGGCTCCCGCTGTACCTGCGGGCCCTGACCGCGCTGTCCGAGCGATCGGTGCCCACCGTCTCCTCGGAAGAACTCGCGGCGGCGGCCGGCGTGAACTCCGCCAAGCTGCGCAAGGACTTCTCCTACCTCGGTTCGTACGGAACCCGCGGCGTCGGCTACGACGTCGAGTACCTCGTGTACCAGATCTCCCGCGAGCTGGGCCTGACCCAGGACTGGCCCGTCGTCATCGTCGGTATGGGCAACCTCGGGGCCGCGCTCGCCGGGTATGGCGGTTTCGCGTCCCGCGGTTTCCGCATCGCCGCGCTCATCGACGCTGACGTCCAGCTCACCGGCCGGCTCATCGCCGGGCTGCCCGTGCGGCACGCGGACGAGCTGGAGGGCATCGTCCGGGACAACCAGGTGTCCATCGGCGTGATCACCACGCCCGCCGGGGCCGCCCAGGAGGTCTGCGACCGGCTGGTGGGCGCCGGGGTCACCTCGATCCTCAACTTCGCCCCGACCGTGCTGACCGTCCCCGACGGGGTCGACGTCCGCAAGGTCGACCTCTCCATCGAGCTGCAGATCCTCGCCTTCCACGAGCAGCGGAAGGCCGGCGAGGAGCAGCTGGATGGACTCGCGGCGCCCGCGGTGGCGGCCAAGGCGGTCCACGACGGCGGCAGCCGTCCCGGGCCTGACGGGGACGTCCCCGCCGTGATGCCGGCATGAGTCTCCTCGTCGTCGGACTGAGCCACCGCACCGCCCCCGTCAGCGTCCTGGAGCGCGCGGCGCTCGGTGAGGACGCCAAGGGCAAGCTGCTGCTGGACGTCATGGCCGCCGAGCCCGCCAGCGAGGCCGCGGTCCTGTCCACCTGCAACCGCATCGAGCTGTACGCGGACGTCGACAAGTTCCACGCCGGCGTCGCCGAGCTGTCCACGCTGCTCGCCACGCACAGCGGTGTCGGCCTCGACGAGCTGACCCCGCACCTGTACGTGCACTACGAGGACCGGGCCGTCCACCACCTGTTCTCGGTCGCCTGCGGCCTGGACTCCATGGTCGTGGGCGAGGGCCAGATCCTCGGCCAGATCAAGGACATGCTGGGTCTCGGCCAGGAACTCCACACCGCCGGGCGCTCCCTGAACGACCTGTTCCAGCAGGCGCTGAGGGTCGGCAAGCGCGCACATTCCGAGACCGGGATCGACCGGGCCGGGCAGTCGCTCGTCACCTTCGGCCTGGAGCAGATGGCCCAGGCCGTCGGCGGCGTCCCCTTCGGGGAGTGGGGCAAGGGCAAGCGCGCCCTCGTCGTCGGCGCGGGTTCGATGAGCTCGCTCGCCGCGGCCACTCTCGCCCGCGCCGGCGCGGGCGAGATCGTGGTCGTCAACCGCACCTACGAGCGCGCCGAGCGCCTCGCGGAGAGCATCGGCGGCCGCGCCGCGCGCATGGCGGACCTGGCCGAGGAGCTGTCGTACGCGGACATCGTCGTGTCCTGCACCGGGGCGGCCGGGCTGGTGCTCACCGCCGACACCGTCGCCCGCGCCACGCTCTCCAGGGCGCTGCGCTCCGGCGGCGAGCCGGTGGCGCCCATCGGGATGCTCGACCTCGCCCTGCCGCGCGACATCGACCCGCTGGTGCACTCGCTCGACGGCGCCCACGTCACCGACCTGGAGACGATCGCCGCGGCGGCGGCCGACGCCCCGATGGCCGACGACGTCGACCAGGTACGAAAGATCGTTTCCTCTGAGGTGGCCGCCTTCGGCGCCGCCCAGCGTGCCGCGCACATCACGCCGACCGTCGTCGCGCTGCGGGCCATGGCCGCCGACGTGGTCGCCTCCGAACTGGCGCGCCTCGACGGCCGCCTCCCCGACCTGGACGAACGGCAGCGCGCGGAGGTCACCCAGACCGTGCGCCGCGTCGTCGACAAGCTCCTGCACGCGCCCACTGTGCGGGTCAAGCAGCTCGCGGGCGAGCCCGGCGGAGCCGGGTACGCCGACGCGCTGCGCGAACTGTTCGACCTGGACCCCCAGGCCGTCGCCGCGGTCAGCAGGGCCGACTCACCGGGCACGCCGGTGATCCCCGCCGCCGCCTCGGCCGTACCGCCGGTGGCCTCGGCTGCTTCAGCAACGAGTGACTCGAATCGAGGGCGGGCATGACGAGCCCAACCGCACTGAAACTGGGAACCCGGCGCAGTGCGCTGGCGATGGCGCAGTCCGGAATGGTGGCCGAGCAGGTCCGCCGGATCACCGGTCGTGACGTGGAACTGGTGGAGATCACCACCTACGGCGACGTCTCGCGCGAGCACCTGGCGCAGATCGGCGGCACCGGCGTCTTCGTCTCCGCCCTGCGCGACGCGCTGCTGCGCGGCGAGATCGACTTCGCCGTCCACTCGCTCAAGGACCTGCCGACCGCCGACCCCGAGGGCCTGACCCTCGCCGCGATCCCACTCCGCGAGGACCCGCGGGACGCGCTGGTGGCGCGCGACGGCCTCACCTTCGAGCAACTGGCCGCCTCCCCCCGGGGCGCGCGGGTCGGCACCGGCTCACCGCGCCGGATGGCGCAGCTGAACGCCTGGGCACGCTCGGTGGGGGCGCGCGTCGAGACCGTGCCGATCCGCGGCAACGTGGACACGCGCGTCGGATACGTTGCCTCAGGCGACCTCGACGCCGTGGTGCTCGCCGCCGCCGGTCTCAGCCGGCTGGGCCGCCTCGCGGAGGCCACCGAGCTGATCTCCTCCGACGTCGTGCTGCCCGCTCCCGGGCAGGGGGCGCTGGCCGTCGAGTGCCCTGCGGACGACGCAGAACTCATCTCCGTGCTCGCCGAACTCGACGACCCGTTCACCCGGGCCGCCGTGACCGCCGAGCGCGCACTGCTCGCCGCCCTGGAGGCCGGTTGCTCCGCGCCCGTGGGCGCGCTGGCCGACCCCGTCAACGACGGGCACATCACCGAACTGCGCCTGCGCGGTGTCGTCGGGACCACCGACGGCTCCTCGCTGGTGCAGATGTCCATCACCGGTCCGACCCCCGCATCCCGGGACGAAGCCGTGGCCCTCGGCCACGAGCTCGCCGACGAGATGCTCGCCAAGGGCGCGGCCGGTCTTATGGGGGAGCGCGAACTTTGAGCCCCACCGCCGCCGCAGCGACCAACACGACCGCAGACACCACCTCGGCCGGGCCGCCAGGACCGGCCGGCCGGCCGGGTACCGCGGCCACCGCGGGCCACACCGGGACGGCGGGCACGAGCACGCCGCATTCCGCCCTCGGGCACGTCACCTTCCTCGGTGCCGGGCCCGGTGACCCCGGGCTGCTGACCCTGCGCGCCGTCGAGGCGCTCGCCCACGCCGATGTCCTGATCGGCGACCAGCACGTGCTGGACGTCGTGCTGGTCCACGCCCGGCCGGGCGTGGACACGGCGCGGCCGGGCGATGCCGAGGGGGAGTTGAGCCCTTCGGCCGCCGCGGCCAAGCTTTTCACGGCCTCCGCGCTCACCGGCAAGCGGGTGGTGCGTGCGATCGCGGGGGACCCCGGGCTCGACTCCGAGGCCGCCGCCGAGATGCTCGCCTGCGCGCAGGCCGGCATCACCTTCGAGGTCGTGCCGGGCGTGGCCGCGGCCGTGGGCGTGCCCGCGTACGCCGGTGTCCCGCTCAGCGGCGACGTCCGGTTCGTGGATGCCGCGACCGCGTCCGGGCGGTGCTGGAGCGAGGCGGGCGCGAGCGACGCGACCCTGGTCGTCTCCACCACCTTGCAGACCGTCGCCGCCAACGCGGCGGAGCTGGTCTCCGGGGGCCGCAGGCCCGACACCCCGCTCACCGTGACGGTCGCCGGCACGACGACCCGCCAGCGCACCTGGACCGCCACGCTGTCGACGATCGCGGCCGAGCTCAAGGCGACGAAGGCGCTGCCCACGCCGGAGGGCCCGATCGCGGCGATAGCCGTGGTGGGCGAGCCGACCACGCGACGCGACCTGCTCTCCTGGTTCGAGACCAAGCCGCTGTTCGGGTGGAAGGTGCTCGTCCCGCGCACCAAGGAGCAGGCCGTCTCCCTCTCCGAGCAGCTGCGCTCCTACGGTGCGGTGCCGCACGAGGTGCCCACGATCGCGGTGGAGCCGCCCCGTACCCCGCAGCAGATGGAGCGCGCGGTGAAGGGCCTGGTCACCGGACGGTACGAGTGGATCGCCTTCACCTCGGTGAACGCGGTCAAGGCCGTCCGCGAGAAGTTCGAGGAGTACGGCCTCGACGCGCGCGCCTTCGCCGGGATAAAGGTCGCGGCGGTGGGTGAGCAGACGGCCAGGGCGCTGGTGGACTTCGGTGTGAAGCCGGACCTGGTGCCCAGCGGCGAGCAGTCCGCCGCCGGCCTGCTGGAGGACTGGCCGCCCTACGACCCCGTCTTCGACCCGATCGACCGGGTGTTCCTGCCGCGCGCCGACATCGCGACGGAGACGCTCGTGGCGGGGCTCGTGGAGCTGGGCTGGGAGGTCGACGACGTCACCGCGTACCGGACCGTGCGGGCCTCGCCGCCGCCGGCGGAGACCCGCGAGGCGATCAAGGGCGGCGGGTTCGACGCGGTGCTGTTCACCTCGAGCAGCACGGTGCGCAACCTCGTCGGCATCGCGGGCAAGCCGCACAACGTGACGGTGATCGCCTGCATCGGTCCGGCCACCGCGAAGACCGCGGAGGAGCACGGGCTGCGGGTGGACGTGATGGCCCCTGAGCCGTCCGTCCACGCGCTGGCGCAGGCGCTGGCGGACTTCGGCGTCCGGCGGCGCGAGGCGGCGGTCGCCGCGGGCGACCCGGTCACGCGTCCCAGCGAGCGACGGCCCGGCTCCCGGCGCAGGGCCCGCGTCTGACGCAGCCCGCGGCCCGTTCCGCGTGCCCCCGGCTCCCTTGTGGAGCCGGGGGCCGCCGCGTTAGGGGCCTGCTCCGGGCCGACAACCGGTCGGCATGAGCACGGCGTGTACGGGCGTACCGTGGAACGCGGAGACGTCCCGGACGGAGAAAGGCGTGGCGCGGCGATGAGCGGAAGCACAGGCGAGTACGGTCGGTTCCCCGGTACGAGGCCCCGCCGGCTGCGTACGACGCCCGCGATGCGCCGCATGGTCGCGGAGACCCGGCTGCACCCCGCAGGGCTGATCCTCCCCGCCTTCGTCCGCGAGGGCATCGACGCACCCGTGCCGATCTCCGCCATGCCGGGCGTCGTGCAGCACACCCGCGACACCCTCCGCAAGGCCGCCGTGGAGGCGGCCGAGGCGGGCGTGGGCGGAATCATGCTCTTCGGCGTGCCGCTGGACGAGAAGAAGGACGCCGTGGGGACGCCGGGCACGGACCCCGACGGGATCCTGCAGCTCGCCATCCGGGACGTGGTCAGCGAGGTCGGCGACGCGCTGGTGGTCATGTCCGACCTGTGCCTGGACGAGCACACCGACCACGGCCATTGCGGTGTGCTGGACGCCGAGGGCCGGGTGGACAACGACGCGACGCTGGAGCGCTACGCGGAGATGGCCCGGGTCCAGGCGGAGGCCGGCGTCCACGTCGTCGGCCCCAGCGGCATGATGGACGGTCAGGTCGGCGTGGTCCGGGGCGCCCTGGACGCCGCCGGGCACCAGGACGTGTCGGTGCTGGCGTACACGGCGAAGTACGCGTCGGCGTTCTACGGGCCGTTCCGCGAGGCCGTCGGGTCCTCGCTGCAGGGCGACCGCAAGACCTACCAGCAGGACCCGGCGAACGTACGGGAGTCGCTGCGCGAACTGGCGCTGGACCTTGCCGAGGGCGCCGACATGGTGATGGTGAAGCCCGCGCTGCCGTACCTGGACGTGGTGGCGAAGGTCGCCGAGTCGGTGGACGTGCCGGTGGCGGCCTACCAGATCAGCGGCGAGTACGCGATGGTGGAGGCGGCGGCCGAGCGGGGCTGGATCGACCGGGACCGCGCGATCATGGAGACCCTGACCGGCATTCGCCGCGCCGGCGCACAGCTGATCCTCACCTACTGGGCGACCGAGGTGGCCACCCGGCTCTGAGGCGGCCGATCACGCCGTGACACCACCCCGTCCCGTCCGCCACCGACGCGAGGAGGCACGGCGATGACCGCCGTGGTCCTCGTTCACGGCCTCTACCACCGTCCCGAGCACTTCGCCCTGGTGGCGGAACCCCTCCGGACCGCCGGGACCGAGGTCGTCGTCCCGGAACTCCACCGCGGCTCGCTGACCGCCGACACGGCCGCGGTTCAGGAAGCCGTCGACTCGCTGCCGCAGTCCGCGATCGTGCTCGGTCACTCCTACGGCGGGTCGGTGATCACCGGGCTGCGCGGGGTGGGACACCTGGTCTATCTGGCGGCCTTCGTGCCGGACGCCGGAGAGAGCGCGGCGGGTCTGGGCGGGGCGTCCGCGCGGCTGCGAGCCGCGATCGAACCCGGGCCCGACGGCTCGACCGGCCTCCACCCCGACCGGGCCGCCGACACCCTCTACGGCGACTGCCCCGAACCGCTCGCCGACTGGGCGGTCGGCCTGCTGCGTACGCAGGCCCCGGGCTGCGGGCGGGGCGTCCCGGAGCGCCACAGTTGGCGGGACACCCCCTCCACCTATGTCGTCTGCGCGCGGGACCGGGCCATCGACCCGGATCTGCAGCGGGAGATGGCGTCGCGCTGTACCGACGTGCGCGAATGGCAGACGGGCCACTCCCCGTTCGTGGGACAGCCCGCTCTCGTGGTCGCACTGCTTCAGGAACTGCTCGCCGCAGGCATCGCGTAGGGGAGGTGAGGGCGGCGCGGCCGCCCCGTGGACGCCGACGCGGGGGTGGTTCCACCGCGGTCGCGTACCGGGCGGCGGACTCCGGGCTGATCGCCCGTCAGAAGTCCATTGCTCGCGCGCGTGCGGGCGGCCCACTGCCGGCTCCGCGGGCGTGAGGGTCGCCGTCGGTCAGCACCCGCACGATCACTTCCCAGACGCCGGCTCCGCCGGTGTGAGGGTTCGCGGCATCCCGGGGCTTGCGCCGACCGGCGAGTGCCTCGGGGTGATCGGGCGGCAGTGGAGTGATCATGCCCGGTCGGATGTGCAGCCGGGGCGGTCACCTGCCGAAGGAGGCAGGGCGATGGTGCTCCGCCGTGCCCGGAAGCGCTCCCTGAAGATGATCGCGCGCAGGACGCGGAAGCGGACGGCGCGGTTCCATGCTGCGCGGCATTTCATTACATCAAGCGGCTTTGGTATCGATTCGGACTTAACGGCTGATGTGGGTGGGAAAGTCACAGCAAGTCCACAGCATGCGGAGGCACAAGGGCCTCCGCAGTGAAAGGAGAACCGCGATGCGGATTCCCCGATTCGCCGCCGCGCTGGGCGTCGCGGCCGCCGTCCTGCTGGGCGGGGCCGGAGCCGCCGGCGCCGCAACGCTGCCGACGGCGGCGGTGTCGCAGACGACCCAGGCGACATCTGACCGTGGTGGCGAGTACCGGCACGTCGGTGACCGAGGCCGGGGCGGCCGCGAGTTCCGCCGTGACCGGGGGCGTGACGGCCGCTGGTACCACCGTCAGCACCGGCACCACCCGCGTTGGCACCACCGCCACCACCGCCACGACTACCGTTGGCACCTCCACCGCTGAACCGTCTGACCGGGTTGTCTCGGGGGTGTCCTTCCACCGCGGGGAAGGACACCCGTCCCTCGGGCCCGGCCGGGGAACCGCCGAGTCCCACCAGGAGGACCAGGCGGGCGCGTCCACCAGCGACTCGGCGTAGGCGCGAAGCGAGTCGCTTTCCTGGGTGACGTTGTCCGGGCAGAAGGCGAAGTGCTCGGCGGCCACGGCCTCGGCCTCCTCGACGGTGGCCGGCGGCGCGGCCACGGACAGAACGAGTACGTCGAAGGCGAGCGCCACGACGCGCACGCCGAACCGGTCCTCCCAGGAGCGCAGGACCGAACAGAGCCGGGCCACGTCGTACTCGTGGTTGCACGGCCCCGTCCAGCCGATGGCCGCGGGGATGTCGGCGCTGCGCCGGCCGGGCACGAGGGCCGCTCGGGGGTCCTTGAGCCACCCCGCCTCGACCACGGACGCGGCGACCTCGGCCGCCCCGACGTCCGGGTCGGCCTCGAACTCCCGCGCCGGGGCGAGGCCGGGCCACGTTCGGCCGAACGGGGCGACCAGGTCCGCCACTTCCTCGTCGGACTCCTCCACGAAGTCCCAGAAGCCGGCGAGGACCTCCTCGGCGTCGTGGTCGCCCGGGTGGACATCGCTTCGGGGTCCAGATCCTTGGTGGCGGGCAGCGCCGGTTCCGTGGAGAGCAGCACCCGGTGCAGCCCCGCCGTCATCCGCGCGGGGGGCAGCCGCTCCCAGGAGCCCGGCTCGGCGGGCCCTTCCGCGTGCCAGAGCAGCGGTTCGGGCCAGGGGCCGTTGATCGTGGCGTCGACGAGTGTGCCGCCGGGCGGTTCGAGGCCCAGGGTCCTGCCGGACGGGTCCTGCGCGAGCTTCGGGAGCTGGTCGGGGAGCATCGCCATGGCCGTGAATGCAGGGCCGGTCACTGACAACGGCGGCCCCGGGGGAGGGGAACTCCCGCCGGGGCCGCCGTCGTACGGGCGCGGGGCGCGTCAGAGGCGCTCGGGCGTGCGGATGCCGAGCAGCGACATGCCCTGACGCAGGGTGCGGGCGGTCAGGTCGCAGAGGAAGAGGCGGTTCTCCTTGACGTCGGGTGCCGGCTCGGGCTTCACGACCGGGCACTGGTCGTAGAAGGTCGTGAACGCCGAGGCCAGCGCGTAGAGGTACGAGGCCAGCTTGTGCGGCTCGTACGTCTCCGAGACGGCCGCCAGGGTCTCCGCGAAGTCGTCCAGCAGCAGGCCGAGCGCCCGCTCGGCCGGGGCCAGCGGCAGCTCGGGGTGGGCGGCCGGCTTCGCGTCGCCCGCCTTGCGGAGGATCGACTGGATACGGGCGTACGCGTACTGCAGGTACACGCTGGTGTCGCCGTTGAGCGAGACCATCCGGTCCAGGTCGAAGACGTAGTCCCGGCCGAGCGAGGTGGACAGGTCGGCGTACTTGATCGCGCCGATGCCGACCTCCTTGGCCCGGTCCGCGACCTCCTCGTCCGTCAGTTCCGAGGACTTCTCCCGGATGACGCTCGCGGCGCGCTCCACGGCCTCGTCCAGCAGGTCGACCAGCCGGAAGGACTCACCGGACCGGGTCTTGTACGGCTTGCCGTCCTTGCCGAGCAGCGCGCCGAACGGGATGTGCAGCGCCTTGACCTCGTCGGTCAGCCAGCCGGCCCGCCTGGCCGTCTCGAAGACCATCTTGAAGTGCAGCGCCTGCCGGAAGTCCACCACGTACAGGAGCGTGTCGGCGTGCAGGTCCGCGGTGCGGTCGCGGATCGCGGACAGGTCGGTAGCGGCATAGCCGAAGCCGCCGTCGGCCTTCTGCACGATGAGCGGGACGGGCTCGCCGTCCTTGCCCTTGATGTCGTCGAAGAACACGCACAGCGCGCCGTTCGAGCGCACGGCGACGCCGGACTCCTCCAGCAGCTTGCAGGTCTCCACGAGCATGTCGTTGTAGCCGGACTCCCCGACGACGTCCTCGTCGCGGATCTCGATGTCGAGCTTGTCGTAGACCGAGTTGAAGTAGATCTTCGACTCGTCGACGAAGCGCTGCCACATCGCCAGCGTCTCCGGCTCGCCGGCCTGCAGGTCCACGACCCGCTTGCGGGAGCGGGTCTTGAACTCCTCGTCGGAGTCGAAGACGGCCCGGGAGGCCTTGTAGAGCCGGTTGAGGCGCGACATGGAGGCCTCGCCCGCCTCCTCGCCGGCCTCGGACGCCCCGTGGTCCAGCTCGTGCGGGTGCTCCACCAGGTACTGGATGAGCATGCCGAACTGGGTGCCCCAGTCGCCGATGTGGTGGCGCCGGATCACCGTCTCGCCCTCGAACTCGAGGATCTTGACCAGCGCGTCGCCGATCACGGAGGACCGCAGGTGGCCGACGTGCATCTCCTTGGCCACGTTCGGCTGCGCGTAGTCGATCACCGTGACGCCCGGCTCGGGCTTCGCGGGCACGCCGAGCCGGTCGTCGGCGGCCCGGGCGGCGAGCGTCCGGGTGATCGCGGCGTCCGAGACGGTGATGTTGAGGAAGCCGGGGCCCGAGACCTCGACGGAGGCGATCAGCTCGTCGTCGGCCGGGAGGGCCTCGACGACCTGGGCGGCCAGCTCGCGCGGGTTCGCCTTGTTCCGCTTGGCGAGACCAAGGACACCGTTGGCCTGGAAGTCGGCCCGGTCGCTACGTCGCAGCAGCGGATCGGCACCGAGGGCGTCAGCGACGCGCTGCTGGATCGAGGCGGAAAGCGAGTTGACCGAGGCCATGGGATGGGTGCTTCCTGAGAGGGATCAGAGATCAACCCTCAGTATCCCACGCGCTACCACTCATTTTTCTCTGGGACAATTGCCGGGTACCGCGCTACCCGCTGCACAGGTGGAAGGAAGTCGAGACAGTGGCTCAGAGCACCGAGGCCGACTGGGTCGCCCGCTTCGCGGACGACGTCATCGCGGAAGCCGAGCGGCGGGCTCCGGGCAAGAAAATCACCGTCGCCTCCGGGATCAGCCCCTCCGGCCCGATCCACCTGGGCAACCTGCGCGAGATCATGGTCCCGCACCTGGTCGCCGACGAGATCAAGCGGCGCGGCGTGCCCTGCGAGCACATCCTGTCCTGGGACGACTTCGACCGCTACCGCAAGGTGCCGGCCGGCTACGACCCGTCCTACGCCGAGCACATCGGCAAGCCGCTGACCTCCGTGCCGGCGCCCGAGGGCAGCGCGTACGCGACCTGGTCGGACCACTTCAAGGCGCCGTTCCGGGAGGCGCTGGCGGCGCTCGGCGTCGAGGTCACCGAGATCAGCCAGACCGTCGAGTACACCTCCGGCACCTACCGCGAGCAGATCCTGCACGCGATGCGCGAGCGCCGGCGGATCGACGAGGTGCTCGGCCGCTACCGGACGAAGAAGAAGGGCGGCGGCGAGGAGCAGGACGACGAGGAGGCCACGCTCGCGCAGGCCCCCGAGTACTTCCCGTACAAGCCGTACTGCTCGTCCTGCGACAAGGACCTGACCACGGTCCTCGCCTACGACGACGACACCACCGCCCTCACCTACGAGTGCCAGGCCTGCGGCAACCGCGAGACGGTGCGGCTGAGCGAGTTCGACCGCGGCAAGCTGGTGTGGAAGGTCGACTGGCCGATGCGCTGGGCCTTCAAGGGCGTGGACTTCGAGCCCTCCGGCGTGGACCACCAGTCGCCCGGCTCCTCGTGGATGGTCGGTCAGCAGCTGGTGCGCGAGATCTTCGGCGCCGAGCCGCCCATCGGCCCGATGTACGCCTTCGTCGGCATCAGCGGCATGGCCAAGATGTCCAGCTCCAAGGGCGGCGTGCCGATCGCGGCCGACGCCCTGCAGATCATGGAGCCGCAGCTGCTGCGCTGGCTGTACGCCCGCCGCCGTCCCAACCAGGCGTTCAACATCTCCTTCGGTGACGAGATCTCCCGCACCTACGACGAGTGGGACGCGCTGGAGCGCAAGGTCGCCGAGGGCACGGCCGCCCCGGTGGACCTCGCGGTGCACGCCCGGGCCTCGGGCACGGCGAGCGGGGAACTGCCGACCACCCCGCACAAGCTGCCGTACCGCACCCTCGCCTCGGTGGTGGACATCACGACCGGGGACGAGGAGCAGACGCTGCGCATCCTGCGCGACCTCGACCAGGAGCAGCCGCTGGCCTCCCTCGACGAGGCACGGCCGCGGCTGGACTGCGCCGAGCGCTGGGTGAACACCCATGTCGAGCCGGAGGCCCGCACCCAGGTGCGCACCGAACCGGACGCGCAGGCGCTCGCGGCCCTGTCCGGCGAGGAGCGGGAGGCGCTGAAGCTGCTGGTGGACGGGCTGCCCGAGCACTGGTCGCTGGACGGGCTGACCACCCTGGTCTACGGCGTGCCGAAGATGCAGGGGGGCTTCGCGCCCGACGCGAAGCCGACGCCGGAGTTGAAGGTCGCGCAGCGGTCCTTCTTCGCCCTGCTCTACCGGCTGCTCGTCGGCCGGGACACCGGGCCGCGGCTGCCCACGCTGCTGCTGGCGGTCGGTCAGGACCGGGTGCGGGAACTGCTCTCGGCGAGCTGAGCCCGGAGACGTACGTGACGGCGGCGGGTGGCACGGCCACCCGCCGCCGTCACGCGTACCGGGGCGTGGATATGCGAAGGCGGCACAGGCACGCCCTCCGGCTGCGCGGTGACATCGCCGTGCCTGAGGGCGGCGAGGTGTTCGCGTTGCGCCCGGCGGCCCTCGACGCGGGGCGGGTGCGGCTGCGGTCGGCGTCCGACGTGGTGGCCTCGTTGGCCCCGCTCCCGGCCCGCGTCGCCGGCTGAGGCCTACGACGCGTACTGGCCGTCGAGTTCGAGTCGGCGCCGCAGTTGGCGCACGTGGGGACGGAGTGTGCTCTCACTGAGCGGGCCGCCGTTGGGACTGGAGATGCCGTACCGGTCCTGAAGGATCAGGCCGAACTGGCGGGCATTGGGAAAGGCGCCGAACTGCTGGTGGTAGGCCCGGAAGGCGCGGTCGTAGATCTCCTCGCGGGAGGTGTCCTCCGTGACGGGCTCGGGTTCGGGCCCAGGTTCGGGCTCCGGCTCGGGCTGGTAGTCCGGATCGGGCTCGGGGACGAACTCCCTGCGGGGTGTGGGGATCACGCCGGTGCCGTCGGCGAGGGCACGGCGGCGGTCGCCGGCGCCGACCGGGGCGGTGACGGGCTCGACCCCGGGGGTGGGTGCCTGGTACGGCTCGGGGGCCGGTTCCGGCGCGGGAACGGGTGCGGGGGCCGGGGTGTGGTGCTGGACCGGCGGCTCGACGGGGAGCGGGCGTGCGGCCGCGGCCGGGGCCGGTTGCTCCGACGCCGGCAGGGGTGCGGCTTCCGGCGCGGGGGCCGCCACGAGCGCGGGGGCCGCCTCGGCGGCGGGCTGCGCCGCGGTCGCCGGCGTCGGGGTCGGCAGCTCGATCCCGGCCGCGGCGAGCCCGACGGCCGCGGTCTGCTCCAGCGGGACCCCGTAGCGGGCGAGCTTCAGCGGCATCAGGGCGTCGACCGGGGCCTTGCGGCGCCAGGACCGGCCGTAGCGGGCGCGGAGCCTGGCGCGGTAGACCAGGCGTTCCTGCTCGACCCGGATGACCTCGTCGTAGCTGCGCAGTTCCCACAGCTTCATGCGCCGCCACAGGCGGAAGGTCGCGAAGGGGGCCAGCAGCCAGCGGACGAGCCGGACCGACTCCATGTGCTTGTCGGCGGTGACGTCGGCGATCCGCCCGATCGCGTGCCGGGCCGCCTCCACCGAGACGACGAAGAGGATCGGGATGATGCCGTGCATCCCGACGCCGAGCGGGTCGGGCCAAGCGGCCGCGCCGTTGAAGGCGATCGTCGCCGCGGTCAGCAGCCACGCCGTCTGGCGCAGCAGCGGGAACGGGATGCGCAGCCAGGTCAGCAGCAGGTCGAGCGCGAGCAGGACCACGATCCCGGCGTCGATGCCGATCGGGAAGACGTTGGCGAAGGCGCCGAACCCCTTGCGCAGTGCCAGCTCCCGCACGGCGGCGTACGAGCCCGTGAAGCCGATCGCGGCGATGACCACCGCGCCTGTGACGACCACACCGATCAGGATCCGGTGCGTCCGGTTCATGCGTATCGCGGACACCCGCGACCCTCCCAGGCTCGGAAACTGGCCCAAGCCTGCCACACGGGACGACGGGCAGGCGGCCCAAACGTGGTGAATCGGTACAGCGGGTCCCGCAGTTGTTACGTGTTCGCCGCCGCGATGGCGGTGGCCGCCTCCTTGGCCGCCTTCAGCGCGCCGGCCTTCAGACCGGACTCGGCCGGGGTCTTGGCGTCCTCGAGGCCCGCGCCGTTGTAGGTGAGCACCAGCACGGCGTTCCCGGTGCGAGCGACGACCGTGACGTCCCGGTACTCCTCCTTGTCCTTCTTCGTCGTCGAGGTGACCGCGGTGCCCGCGTCCCACACGCCGTCCATCGTCACCGGCGCGCTTTTGGCGCCCGTGGCCCGGCCGGCCTCGGCGACCTGCTCGGCGTAGCGCTCCTTGGCCTGCTCCTCGGCCGTGCCGAGGCCCGCGACCGTGTCGTAGCGCTGCAGGGAGACGTCCAGCCAGCGGTACTGGTAGCCGTCCAGGCTGTTCCAGGAGCAGCCGCCGCGCTCGTCGCGCTCGGCGGAGTGCGCGGGGGTGCCCGCGGGCTTCTTCGCCTTGGGGACCAGGGACTTGACGGTCCCGGCGGTGATGACCCGACAGGGGTCGGGGAGTCGGGTGAACGTGGCGGTGACGGCAGTGGCCGACGGTGACGCGGACTTCGACGCGGGGGCCGAGGGGGCGGCCGGCTTCCGCGCGTCGTCCTTCGACGTGTCCGAGCCGGAGGAGCAGCCGGCGACGAGCATCACCGGCACGGCCGCGCCCACGAGCAGGCGGACGAGGTGCGGGGCTGATCGGTGCATGGACCTTCGCTCATTTCGGTGCGTGTCATGTCAGGGCACAAACGGCCAGACTACGCGCTTCGCCTCATTCGTCGAGTTGATCTGCCAGCTCCTCGGCCACCTGCCGGGCGCCTGATTGCAGCTCCTCGCTGGGAGGTTCGACCGATTTGTCCGTGGACCACTGTGAGAGTTCGACGGTGACCAGAACGTTCGCCATGCGGAAGACGACGGTGACGTCGCGATGCAGTCCGGAGTCCTGGTCCTCGAGGGCGTCGTCGAGGAAGGCCCCGTCGCCGAGGTCGTCGAGGGTGCGCGGGGAGGTGTCGCCGCCGGTCGTGGTGGACGGCGAGGCGGTACCCGGGGGCACCGGGTCTCCGCTCTCCGGGCCGGTCGGGCCGGTCGGGCCGGTGGTGGCCGAAACGGAGGCGCCGGCGTCGGCCGGCGCGGTGGGGGCCGGAATGTGGGCGGCCGCGGCCAGGCTGTCGTAGTCCGCCGCGGCCTGGCTCTCGTCGCTCACCGTCGCGTCGTACGACACGACGCGCTCGAGGTCGACGTGCAGGTAGCGGTTGCCGAGGTCGGTGTGGCCGGTCCACGCGCAGCCCGCCTTGCGGTCCGTGTCGAACGTCACGACTGCCTCACCCGCGGAGTCGTCGGCGTCGGGCACCAGCTTCTCGAGGGTCTTCGCGGCGACCGAACCGCACGGCTCCGGCAGCACGCGGTAGCGGCCGGGCGGGGCCGCCGAGGCGGACTGCGTGCCGTCTGCGCCGTCGCCGTTGCGTGCGCCGTCCCCGGTGCCGCCCGACCCGCTGCACCCGGCCGACGCGGCGACGGCGAGCGCGGTGGCGCACGCCGCGGCCATCAGGCCCCTGACCCGGCGGACGCGGTCTCCCGTTGGCTGCACTTGAGGTGGCCCCTTCCTCCGGCGATCGGTACGGCGCCCGCGTAAATCCCTTGGCGGGGGTGGGCGACGGGTAGACACAATGTCTACCGCACGCGCTGCGGCCGCCGCCGGATCATGGGGCTGTATGGCCGACTTCGCCCTTTATTTCGCTTTTCGTCGAGAATGTTTTTTGTGCTTTCTTGATGAGCTTTCACCGTCCGTCCCAGGGGGTTCGCGATGTCGTACACACAGGTACCCGGAGTGCGGGTGCCGATCCGCATGTGGACCGACCCGGCCGCGGTCGAGGGCGTCGCCATGCAGCAGCTGCGCAACGTCTCCTCGCTGCCGTGGATCAAGGGGCTCGCCGTCATGCCCGACGTCCACTACGGCAAGGGCGCCACCGTCGGCTCGGTGATCGCGATGCACGGCGCGGTCTGCCCGGCCGCGGTGGGCGTGGACATCGGCTGCGGCATGAGTGCGGTGCGCACCTCGCTCACGGCGAACGACCTGCCCGGTGACCTCTCGAGGCTCCGTTCCAAGATCGAGCAGGCCATCCCGGTGGGCCGCGGCATGCACGACGAGGCCGTCGATCCCGCCCGGCTGTACGGGTTGTCCACGGCCGGCTGGGACCGCTTCTGGGACGGCTTCGACGACTTGGCCGAGCCCGTCAGGTTCCGGCACGAGCGCGCGACCAAGCAGATGGGCACGCTCGGCTCCGGCAACCACTTCATCGAGGTCTGCCTCGACGAGGAGGGCGCGGTCTGGCTGATGCTGCACTCCGGCTCGCGCAACATCGGCAAGGAACTGGCCGAGTACCACATCGGCGAGGCGCAGAGGCTGCCGCACAACCAAGGGCTGGTCGACCGCGACCTGGCCGTGTTCATCGCGGACACCCCGCAGATGGCGGCCTACCGGCGCGACCTGTTCTGGGCGCAGGACTACGCCAAGCGCAACCGCGCGATCATGATGGCCCTGTTCCAGGAGGTGCTGCGGCGCGAGTTCCGCAAGGCCAAGGTCACCTTCGACCAGGTCATCTCCTGCCACCACAACTACGTGGCGGAGGAGCGCTACGACGGCATGGACCTGCTCGTCACCCGCAAGGGCGCGATCAGGGCCGGCAGCGGCGACCACGGCATCATCCCGGGTTCCATGGGCACCGGTTCGTACATCGTCCGGGGCCTCGGCAACACCGACGCCTTCAACTCCGCCTCGCACGGCGCAGGCCGCAAGATGAGCCGCAACGCGGCGAAGAAGCGGTTCTCCACGCGGGACCTGGAGGAGCAGACCAAGGGTGTCGAGTGCCGCAAGGACTCGGGTGTGGTGGACGAGATCCCGGGCGCGTACAAGCCGATCGAGAAGGTGATCGAGCAGCAGCGGGACCTCGTGGAGGTCGTCGCGAAGCTCAAGCAGGTCGTCTGCGTGAAGGGTTGAGTCCACACCGGGGACCGGGGGTGGGGGGGGGGGGGGGGGGGGGGGCCCCCCCCCGCCCGCCGGGGGGGGGGGGGGGGGCGGGGGGGGGGGGGGGGGGGCCCGGGGGGGGGGGCGGGTCCACGCGACGCAGGCGCAGGGTGTCGGGCCCACCGGCGACGCCGGCGTCGGCGCCGTCCTCGGACACGTCGGTCCCGTCCTCGGACCGG
>JARAXD010000042.1:0-27063 GCA_033793685.1 Streptomyces sp. ME19-03-3
CACCGCCGGCTCTGCGACGTCGCCGCAACCAGAGTTGCCCAGCGCCATGGCGGACAAGCCGGACGTCAGGCCCTTTCGCTCGCAAGCGTGACGATCTGTCGACAAACCTCCACAATGCCTTTCCCAGCACGGCCTGCCTCCCCGCACCCCGTCGCGCCTCCCACGACCGGCCCATCGGCGCGGAGCGTCGGGCGGCGGCCGGCGGCCGGTCCGCCACCCGTTTCCCGTGGCGTCCCGGGCGGCACGTCCCACCCGCCCGTGTCCCCGAGAGGCACCTCCGTCCTCGGCACCGTCGAGGAGTGGACGATCCGCAACGACAGCGACGAGGAGCACTCCTTCCACGTCCACACCAACCAGTTCCAGCTGATGAGCACCAACGGGAGGGCACACGACCCGGACCACCGGTGGTTCGACACCGTCAACGTGCCCGCCCGGGGCGACGTCGTCATCCGCATCCCCTTCACGGACTTCACCGGCCGGACGGTCCTGCACTGCCACATCCTCAACCACGAGGACATGGGCATGATGGCGGTCCTCGACATCGTCCCACCCCGTCCCGGCGGCAAGTGAGCATGCCGGGGCCCCGGGCGCTGCCGGCGGGGCCCGGCACAGCCGGTCAGCGCGTGCCGAAGCGCCGGGCCGCCGCCACGACGGCGTCACTCATGGAGGGGCTTCCCGTGTGGCCGGAGTCGTCGATCACCTGGAGCTCCGCGTCGGGCCACGCCTTCGCCAGCTCCCACGCGGTGGTCAGGGGACTGCCGAGGTCCAGCCGCCCGTGGATCAGCACCCCCGGGATCCCGGTGAGGCGGTGCGCGTCCCGCAGCAACTGCCCCTCCTCCAGCCAGGCGCCGTTGGCGAAGTAGTGGGCGCAGATCCGCACGAAGGCGACCAGGTCGTCCGCCGGCCGGTCGCTGTACGCTCCCGGCCTGCCGTTGGTCTCGTGGGCGATGACGGCGTCCTCCCAAGTGGCCCAGTCGCGGACGGCCCTGTCCCGCACCGCCGCGTCCGGGCTGTTCAGCAGCCGGTCGTACGCGGCCGGGAGGTTCCCGTCGCGCTCGTCGGGAGGCACCCCGTCCCGGAACACCTCCCACGGCTCCGGCACCAGCCGCGCCACGCCGCGGTAGAGCCAGTCGATCTCCTCCTGGCGGGTCGTGGTGACCCCGACGATCACGATCTCCGAGACCCTCTCCGGGTACCGCTGCGCGTACGCCAGGATCAGCGTCGAACCCCACGAGCCACCGAACAGCATCCACCGCTCCACACCGAGGTGTTCGCGCAGCCGCTCCATGTCGGCGATCAGATGTTCGATGGTGTTGTGCTCGAGCGACACCGCCGGGTCCGAGGCGTGCGGCAGGCTCTGCCCGCACCCCCGCTGGTCGAACAGCACGATCCGGTACACCTGCGGATCGAAGGTCTTCCGGCTGCCCCGCTTCCCCCCGGCGCCCGGGCCGCCGTGCACGCACAGGACCGGCTTGCCCTCCGGGTTCCCGCTGGTCTCCCAGTAGACGCGCTGCCCGTCCCCGACGTCGAGCAGCCCCGACGCGTACGGCTCGATCAACGGAAAGCCCGCTGCCGCCATCACGATCCCCTCCTCCACGCCAACGACCCCGTGAGGCTAGCCCGTCAGCCGCCGGGCCGGGCCGCCGCCGTCACTCGGGGCCCGAGCGGGGCCGGGGGAAGGGCCCCGGCTCCTCGGGCCCGCCCTCCTCGCCCCGGGCACCGGGTCGGTGGCGGTCCAGGGAGGGCAATTCTGGTACCAGGTGGGCGTGGGCCCGGCAGACGGCCGCGGTCTCGGCGATCGACACCGGGCGGGTACGGATGTGCGACCAGCCCCCGGAGACGTCGCCCGCCACCGCGACGCCCACCCGGTCCCGGGCGATGGCGGTCGCGGCGGCCGTCGCCTCGGTCGAGACGTCGCCCAGGCCCACCTCCGCGGTCTGCCTGTTGACGCGGTGCACGACCCGGCCGGAGAGCTGGGACCGGAGGGTCGCGGCGCCCTTGCCGAGCTCCACCCCGAACCGCTGCCCGCAGATCTCCAGGTAGATGCCGACCGCGCGGGCCCGCTGGGCCAGCCGGATCAGGTTCGCCACCATGCGGTCGCGGCGTTCCTCGTCCTTCTTGGTCTGGCAGAGGAAGAGTTCGGCGACCTCGTCGACCAGCACCACGACGGGAACCGGCCGCACGTACGCGGGCAGCCCCCAGATGTCGGAGGCGACCTCCTCCTCCGGAGCGTCCAGCGCCGTGCGCTGGTACTCCCTGAGCAGCGCGAACCGGTGCTCCATCTCCCCCACCAGCGCGTCCAGCAGTTCCGCCGCCTGCTCCCGGTCGGTCGCCAGAGCGGACAGCCGGGACGCGTACGGGTTCTGCTCCACCCCGCCCTTGCAGTCGACGCCCACCAGGGCCACGGGCAGCCGGGCCAGATTCATGATCAAGTTGCGCTGGTACGTCGACTTGCCCGACTGGTGCGCCCCGAGGGTGAGCGCGTGCGGGATCTCCCGGTAGTCGCGCACGAAGGCGGTCCCGTCGTCCCGCAGCGCCACCGGCACCACCATCGGGCCGGACGGCAGGCGGCGCGGCATCCGTACGTCGCGGAGCACGTCGTAGCCGGTCATCCGCAACTCCACTACTCCGGGCCGGAGTTCGACCACGTACACCGCGTGCACACCCCACGCGTGGCGCAGGCGGTTGGACGCGGCGACCACGTCGGCCGGCTCCAGGCCGCCGGGCAGGCGCAGCCTCACCCGCATCCCGGTCAGCGACCCGCCCACGCGGCGGATCCTCGGCGGCACCGGCCGCGCCTCGCGCCGCCCCACCGCCCACCCCGCGAACGCCCGCGCACGCGACGGCGGTACGGCCAGCCCGCAGGCCACCATGGTGGAACCGTAGGTCGACAGGAACCGCCCCCAGGCCAGCGGCAGCCCGAACAGCAGCCAGAACGCGACCGGGAACCGTTCACGGGCATAGGCCAGGCCGCCGGTCGTGGCCAGCAGCAGACCCAGGAGCGCGACACCCGTCATGGCCATCAGCCCTTGCCGTTCGGGACGGCGGCCGTCACCGGCGCGGTGTCCGCCCGCGGCGCGCGAGCAGGCCCCATGCCCGGTTTGACCGTTATATACATTCTCCCAGCCCCGCCCCCACCACCCGGTCACCGACACCTGGGTTCCACCCGTGGGGCGGCGCTCGTTCGGCCGAGGTCCGCGTGAGACCGGCGGCGAGCCCTCCGCACGGCAGGAGCGGGACCGACGGCCCGCCCGCCCCGGCGGATAGGCCGCCCTGGCCTTCACGGCCGGGCCCACGACAACGCGCGAGGCACCAGCGCCTTGGCGAAGCGCCACCGCGGCGGGCATCCGCCCTTCGTCCACGGACCCCTGTGAGCGTCCGCGGTCGGTGACCGTGGCAACCGCGATCTTCACGGATCCCGACCCCCGCGCTCAGGGGCACAGCACGCGGGCTTCAGCCGCCCCGCAGCCACGCGTCGAGGGCGGCGAAGTCCGCGGCGCCGAGTCCCCGGGAGGCGTCGACCTGATGGAGGAGGGCCCGGCCGTGATGGCGCGTGGACACCCAGTCACGATCGGCGTCGGTGATCTCGTCGTCGACCCAGACGAACGGGCGGCCGACCGCCCATTCCACCAGGGTCCGGGTCTTCCAGTGGAGTCCGAACCACCGGTCCTCGTGTTCATGCTCGGCGGACGGCTCCGGCCAGTTCACGACCGGCAGCCTCGGCAGCCCGATTCGGGGCGCCACTTCGGCGTTCGCCTCATCCTCCCAGGTGGTGGCCCAGACCAGTTGGCACGGCAGTGCCGTCAGCCGCACCCCCAGCTCGGGGGTGAGCCTCGCCAGAAGACGCGGTCCCAGGCCGCCTGGCCTGCGTCTCCCGAGGAAGCCACTCAAGGCCCGCCGCACCCGTGTCGGACAGGCGGCCGTCCCGGACGTTCCGTGCTCACGATCAACGCTCCGTCGTCACTGCGCCGTGCGTCCTCGCGCACCACCACCGCAACAAGATCACGCCAATTGCTCACGCGCTGCCCGCCGCCGCGGTACGTTGCGCCGGATGGCGAATCGCACCTTCCCCCCCGTGTCCCTGCGCGCGGGCCAGCTCGTGCTCCGTCCGTTCACCCACGAGGACGTCGAAGCCACCCAGGCGGCCTGTGCGGACGAAGTGACCCAGCGCTGGCTTCCTCTGCCGAACCCGTACACGCTCGACGACGCCACTTTCTGGTGCACGGATGTCGCCCACGCTCTGCGGGAGTCCGGTGACGGCATCCACTTCGCGATCACCGGAGAGCGTAATCCGCGTCTCCTGGGCACAGTCGGCCTGAAGAGGACGGATTGGCGCGCACTGGTCAGCGAGGTGGGCTACTGGACGGCTCCCTGGGCCAGAGGATCCGGCGTCGCGACCGCGGCGACTCGCGCCCTCGGGCACTGGCTGCTGGGCGACCAGGGCTTCGCGCGCATGGAGCTCAAGGCTGCGACCGGCAACGTCGCCTCGCACAAGGTGGCCTCGCGCGTCGGCCTGCACCGCGAAGGAGTCATGCGCAACGCCGGCTTCACGCACACCGGCCGGACCGACCTCGTCCTCTTCTCGCTCACTCCCCGGGATCTTCCGAGCAGTTGATGCGAAGCCGTCGCTCGCCGAACCGCTCCGGACCGGGCGGGAAGCCGTGGGCAGTCATGCGGCATCGCGTTTGGGCGTCTCCTGAGGGCCGTGCATGATGACCGGCATGGACACGGAAACCCGCGACCCGGCCGAGTTGGCCGCCCTCCGCGAGATCTTCGCATCCCGTCCCGAGGCGGCGCCGCCGGCGGGTTGGGAGGCGGTGCGGTCCTTCGAGGCGGAGCACGGCATCGTGCTCCCGGAGCCGTACCGCACGTTCGTGGCGGAGGTCTGCGACGGACTGCGCGCGGGACCGCCCTACTACGGTCTGCTTCCCCTCGCGCAAACGCCTTCGGACTGGGGCCCGGACCGCTCCGAGCGCCTGCTTGCCGAGCCCTTTCCGCTCGCGGCGGCATGGCTGTGGGAAGAGGAGGTGGCGGCGGACGAGGAGGCACTGTCGGAGGCGGAGTTCGAGGCCCGGGTGGCTCCCGTGTTCGACCACGGCTCGCTGCCGCTGGGCACCGACGGCTGCGGCATGGACTGGCACCTGATCGTCACCGGCCCCGAACGCGGTCACGTCTGGCTGATCACCGAGAACGGCGCGATTCCCTTCGGCACCCGGCCGAACACCTCCCTGATGCCGGGCACCCCCGGCTTCGCGGGATGGGCGTCCCACTGGGCCATCCAGGGCCGCTCCTGGTTCGCGGACGCCTGAGCGGACGACCGAGTTGGGGAACAGGCCGGCATGAGCGGTAGGCCGGTGCCCTGCTCGGTCGGACAGGGAACCGGGAGAACCGGCCCGATGCGCGGCCGGCAAGGGCCTCGGCCTTCGCGCCACGGCGGCTCCCGCCCGAAGCCGATACGCCGGCCTCTGCTCCGATCTCACCACTTTCCCGCGAGCACCCGGATGCGGTGCCCCAGCACCCTGCCGAAGGCGGCAGTGAAGTGAGGATCGAGGGGCGGCCAGTCGTCGAACTCGAAGCCAAGGTAGGCGAAGGCGAAGTAGTCGCGTGTCCAGCCCCAGTCGGGAAGCGGGGCGCGACGAGCGCAAGCCGGGCAGCGGAGGTCAGCCGCGCCCGTGGTGTGCCAGGTGTCGATGACCTCACCGGACCAGGTGGGGGTCGCGCTCCGGCAGTGGGGACAGATCGGGTCAGGCACTTCCCCCATGCCGGCGAGGAAGACGGTACGACCCGCCACGACCCGCACCTCCCCGCCGGGCTCCTCCTCCAACTCCTTGATCCGGGCCCGCCAGTCCCACGGGACCAGGTCGACGGCCTCCCGCCAGCGCGGCCCGGCCAACTGCACCACACCGTCGTGCCACGGCACCGGGCGGATGAACCCCTCCGCCTCCAGCCACTCCCTGCCACGCTCGCCCCATGCCACCGCCTCCTCCGCTGAGGCATCCAGGTCCACAACGGTCTGCCAGTAGATCCCCATGGCCTTCCCCCGCCTTCATGAGTGTCTGGGCCGACACCGGCCTCAGGTTGGGCGAGCGACCCGAGCGTGCCCCTTCCGTGCCCGATCGCATGGGAAACCGCGGGGCCGCACGGTGCCACCGCGCACGAAGAAGGGGTGCCCCCGTGTCTGGGGCACCCCTTCTGTCCAGCGCCTTCGCCGGCCTATTGCGGAGAGTGTGGGATTTGAACCCACGGTGACATCGCTGCCACGACGGTTTTCAAGACCGTTCCCTTAGGCCGCTCGGGCAACTCTCCCCGCGCCGCGGGTCCGGTCCGGTGGGCCGGGCGGCGCGGGGACAGCCTAACGGGTCGGCTCAGCTGGTGCTGTCGCCCCTGCGTTCGCCGAGGGTGAGGGTGGCGGTGCGGGTCTGTCCGCCACGGGTGTACGTGAGGTTGACCTTCTCACCGGGCTGGTGCTGCCAGATCTCGCCGATGAGGGTGGGGCTGGAGTCGACGACGGTGTCGTCGAACTTGGTGATGACGTCGCCGGAGCGCAGACCCGCCTGGTCCGCGGGGCCGCCGGTGGTGACGGCGTCGGGGCCGGTGGCGATCTTGGCGCCCTCACCGCTGTAGCTGGAGTCGACGTGCACGCCGATGACGGCGTAGACGGGCTCGCCGGTCTTGATCAGCGTCTCCGCGACGCGGCGGGCCTGGTCGATGGGGATGGCGAAGCCCAGGCCCACGCTGCCGGACTGGGAGACGCCGCTGTTTCCGCCGGTGGACTGGATGGCGGAGTTGATGCCGATGACCGCGCCCTCGGAGTTGAGGAGGGGGCCGCCGGAGTTGCCCGGGTTGATCGAGGCGTCGGTCTGTATGGCGCTCATGTAGGAGGCGTTGGAACCCTCCCCGTCGCTGGAGGCGATGGGACGGTGCAGGGCGCTGACGATGCCGGTGGTGACGGTGCCGGAGAGCCCGAAGGGGGCGCCGATGGCGATGGTGGAGTCACCGACGGCCACCTTGTCGGAGTCCCCGAGCGCGAGCGGGGTCAGCTTGTCGGGAGTGACGCCCTTGAGCTTGATGACGGCGACGTCGTAGCCCTGGGCGCGGCCGACGACCTCGGCCTCGTACTTCTTGCCGTCGGAGAAGGTGGCGGTGAGCTTGCCGCCGTCGGCGGCCGGGGCGACGACGTGGTTGTTGGTGAGGATGTGCCCTTCCTTGTCGTAGACGAAGCCGGTGCCGGTGCCGCTCTCCTGGCTGCCGGTGGCCTCGATCGTGACGACGCTGGGGAGGGCCTGTTGGGCGATGCCCGCGACCGAGTCGGCGGCGCGGCTGAGGTGCTTGGGGTTGCCGGCCGAGGAGACGGTGGTCGAGGAGGAGCTGTCGTTGCGGTCCGCGGCCCAGAAGCCGACACCGCCGCCGACACCGCCCGCGACGAGCGCGGCGACCAGGACGGCCGCGACCAGGACGCCGTTGCCGCGCTTCTTGGGCGCGGGGGCGGCCGGTACCGGTGTGCCCCAGACCGGGCCCGCGGGGCCAGACGGACCCATCGGGCCGGAGGGGCCGCCGTACGGCTGCCCGGAGGGGGCGCCGTACGGCTGGGTGGGCGGCGGCGCCACCGGCGGCAGGGGCGTGGTGTGCACCTCCGCGGGCGGCGCCGTGGGAGCGGCCGGGGGCGGCACGTCAGCGGACCCGGCGGGGGGACCGGCCGCGGGCACGGCCGCGGCGGGCACCGGGGATCGCGGCTCGGGCGCCGTCGGTGCCGGGGATCGCGGCTCGGGCGCCGTCGGTGCCGGGGACTGCGGCTCGGTCGGGGCCGCGGTGGCCTCCGCGGGCGCGGGGACCACCGGACCGGGTGACGGCGTCTGCGCCTGGGCCGGGGGAGCGGCGGGGACCGCGAGAGGCGCAGCGGGAGCGGCGGACCCAGTGCCGGCGGGCGGCTGCGCCGGCAGCGCCGCCGGGGCTGGGCCGACCTCGTTCTCGGTGCTCACGGCTGTTCTCCTCGGATGTGCGTTGTATGCCGTGCGTACGGAAACGGCTACGGTACGTACGACGACCGTCGTGATGGACACAGCTTTTCCCACCGGGTGTCAGACCGCCGTAAACAGCGGCCGCTCCCGGCCCGGCGGATGGCACGATAGCCCGGTGACCGATCTCCGCGCGATCCAGGTCGTTGCTCACCGGGGAGCGTCCGAGGACGCCCCGGAGCACACGCTCGCCGCCTACCGGAAGGCCATCGAGGACGGCGCGGACGCCTTGGAGTGCGACGTACGCCTCACCGCCGACGGCACGCTGGTCTGCGTGCACGACCGCCGGGTGAACCGCACCTCCGACGGACGGGGCGCGGTGTCCGCGCTGGAACTGGCCGACCTCGAGACCCTCGACTTCGGCAGCTGGAAGGCGGGGGCCGGCGCCGGGCGGACCGGCGGGGCGCGGCGGCGCCCGTCCGCGCACCTGCGTTCCCTCCTCGCCGCGGACGCCGAGGCCCCCGACCGCTACGACGGCGACCCCGACGAGCTCAGCCGGGTCCTGACCCTGGAGCGGCTGCTGGAGCTGGTCGCGGACACCGGGCGCCGGGTGGAGCTGGCGATCGAGACCAAGCACCCCACGCGCTGGGCGGGCCAGGTCGAGGAGCGGCTGGTGGAGCTGCTGGACCGGTTCGGGATGCTGTGGCCCGAGCCGGGCGAGCCGTCCCGGGTCCGCGTCATGAGCTTCTCCTCGCGTTCCCTGCGCCGGATCCGGATGGCCTCCCGCGACCTGCCGACCGTGCTCCTGATGCAGTACGTCCTGCCCCGGCACCGTGACGGCCGGTTGCCGCCCTGGGTGGGGATCGCCGGCCCCGCCATCCGCGTCCTGCGCGCCAACCCGGGGTATGTGGAGCGGCTCCACGCGTCGGGCCACCGGGTCCATGTGTGGACGGTGAACGAACCCGAGGACGTCGAACTGTGCGTACGGCTGGGCGTCGACGCCGTCATCACCAACCGCCCTCGGCAGGTTCTGGCCCAACTCGGGCGCCCCTGAAGGGAATAGGGCGGACCGCCCGGCCCGGGCGGTGTGCACCGGCGCGTTCGGAACCTGTCCGATCGTTGTGTGTGCCCCAAGAGATCGCTGTTGGCCGGTTTCTTGCCCAGAAGGAGAGGGCATCCATCCCGTGGCGTGGGGTGAAGGAGGTCTCGGGGGTGGCGTTGGTGGTGGCCCAGGAGGTGCCGACGTCCTCGACCATGGCCGTGCCCCATGGCGCGGCGGGCGTGGCCGAGGCGCGGCGCAGGCTGCGCAAGGAACTGTGTGCGTACGGGGTCGCGGAGACCGCCGTCGACGACGCGGTGCTCATCCTGTCCGAACTGCTCAGCAACTCCTGCCGGCACGCCCGGCCGCTGGGCGAGGACGCGCCGGCCCCGGGCGGCAGCGGTGTCAGGGCCGCCTGGCGGATCGACGAGGACGGGCTGTTGACGGTGGAGGTCACCGACGGCGGCGGACCCACGCGCCCGCTCCCGGCCAGTCCCTCGCTCACCGCCCGCGGCGGCCGCGGGCTCGGCATCGTGGGGAACCTGTCGCTGCGCTGGGGCGTGCGCGACGCTCCCGGCGAGGTGACGGTGTGGGCGATGCTCGCGGTGCGCAGCCGGCACGCCAGGCGCGACGACCTCGGACCCCGGCTCGACCTTCCGATCGGTGTTCCGGCCGACCTCCCGCTCGACGTTCCGGTCGACTTCGCGGACCCCTTCGGCGACCTCGCGTAGGCCCGGCAGGGCAGTTGACCGGCCTCCACGGGCGCGACCTCCGATGGAGGCGGTCGGCGTGGCGCTAGGCTCACGGCCGGAACACCGCCGTAACCGGGAGAGATCGATGGCGAAGAAGCGCCCGACGAAGACGAAGGCCCCCGCCCGCCCGCAGATCACCGACGGGGAGATTCCCGCCGTCGGAGCCCGGGAGCCCTGCCCGTGCGGCTCGGGGCGGCGTTACAAGGCGTGCCACGGCCGCGAGGCGGCGCACGCGGTGGCGGAGCTGGTGCGACGGCCGTTCGAGGGCCTGCCGGGCGAGTGCGACTGGGTGGCGCTGCGCGAGCTGGTGCCCGCCGCCACGGCGGAGTTGACGCTCAGGGACCCGCTGCCGGAGGGCGTGCCGTCCGTCACGCTGGCGACCGTGCTGCCGATGGCCTGGCCGGGGCTGCGCCGCGACACCGGCTCGGTGCTGCTGGGTCTGCAGAACGACACCGCTTCCGGCGACATCAGCCGGGACCTGGCCGACACCCTGCTCCGCTCGCTGCGGGCCGAGCCGGGCCATCCGGTGGGCGGGCAGCGCCCGGCGCCCGACGCACCCCGGCTGCAGGACCTGCTGGACCCGGACGCCGCGTTCGAGCCGGTGGTGCACACCGGCTTCGAGTTCTGGCTGGAGAACGCGGAGTCCGCCACCGGCGAGGTCGCCGCCTCGCTGGAGCGGGCGAACGCGGCCGTGATCCCGACCGTGCGGCTGACCGGTGTCGACGCGGCGTACTGGTGCGAGACCCCGGAGAAGAACCACCTGCGCTGGGTCATGCCGCACCCGGAGGAGCGGTTGCTGGACGCGCTGGCCCGGCTGCACGCCGCGGGCGCCTCGTCGCTGGGCGAGGACACGCGACTGGTGGGCTCGTTCCGGGCGCACGGTCTGGTCGTCCCGGTGTGGGACCTGCCGGCGGGCGTCACGGCGGACGAGGTCGAGAAGCCCGCGGCGGCCTTCGGTGAGCGGCTGGCCGAGGCGCTGGAGCGGACGGCCCCGTTGACGCCGGAGGAGCGGCGGGCGCGCAGCGGCTTCACCAACCGGCAGATCACGCTGAACTGACCGTCCGCGGCACGGGCGGCGCACGTCCGGGCCGGCTCACGACTGGTGATGCTGGTCACAGCCGCGCCGTCCGGCCCAGGATCCCGGGCCGGAACCCGCACCCCGGATTTGCGTACGGGCGAAGTCTTGTTACCGTTTGAACAGTCCGGTTGCTGGTGCATCCCCCGTCGCCAGCGACCGGACGTTTCCATGTCCGCGTCAGTGCGCGGATCCGCTGCGCAGCAGCGGTCGTTCACCGCCCTGTTCGGCGATCTCCGCCACCGCCACGTACGGCTCGACCGTGCCCGCCACCGTCGGCTCGCGCGGCGTCTCGCAGCTTCCGCTCCGCACGTCCGCGGTCACGGCGCAGCGCGCCTGCAGCGTCCGGCCCTCGGGCCCCATGAGAGTCAGCACGCCCTCCAGCGGCCGGCCCGTGGTGTTGTCGTAGTACGTGCGGGCCCAGGTGTCGCCGTCCTCCGCGATGGTGCAGGTCTGCGCGCGCAGGCCCTGCGGTGAGGTGAGTTGGGGACCGCAGGAGGCGGTCTGGCGCCCCGTTCCGGCCAGTTTCGGCAGGCTGTCGAAGACGCTTGAACCGCTCGACAGGGGCTTGTCGTCGGTGGCCGTCGTCACGTCGACGGGTGCGGCGGGAAGGACGGGCCCGGCGGTGGCGCCGGTCAGGGGCAGCATCGCGGCGACCGCCACGACCGTGGCGAGGGCGGCCATCCGCAGGTTCGGCGCACGCATCATGCACAGAACATAGCGGGAGAAACGGACATGGAACGGCGGGCGTTGCCCGTTCGCCGGGCGACGGCTCTCGCTCCTACCCGAACGAGTGATGGCCGACGGCGGCAACGGCCGTCACACGTCCTCCCGCCGGCCCTCACGGGAGCCTGGTCAGTACGAGAGCCGGCTGCCGTCCGGCGCCGTACGACCCGCCTGCACGAGGGTGTCGACGATCACCCGCACGCCGGGCAGCCACGGCGCCCGGCCCCCGCGGCCCGCCACCGGCCGCCGGACCCAGCGGGCCCCCGCGCCGCCGCCCGCCCCGACCGGCGAGGGCGGCAGGACGAGGTAGCCGCCCTGGCCGTGGAACCGCAGGGAGGTCGGCACCCATTCGTGGCGGTCGAGCAACTCGCCCAGTTCCTCGAGGGAGTACGGCTCCACCAGCACCGCCAGCCGCGTGGCGGTGGTCACGACCGGGCCGATGCGCACCCCCAGCTTGTCGAAGACGTCCAGCGCCCGCGCTCCGGCGACGGCCGGCAGGCTCACCGCCGAGACGCGGTCCCCCGTGGCGAGCAGGAGCGGCTGGTCCGGCCGTCGCGTCCACCACCAGCGGACCATCCGCCCATCGCGGGTCGCCGCGAGCAGACCCGGATCGAGCGGATGGGCGCCCGGCACCGGGCAGTCGGGCCGCGGACAGGCGCATCCGCCGCTTGCGTCCGTACCCGCCCCGGGCACCACGGGCCAGTGCCACCGTTCGGCGCAGGTGAGCGCCGCACGCCGCAGCTCGGGACTGCTCTCGCGTCGCTTTCCGAGGATCTCGCGCATCTGCGCTCGTTCCTTTCCGTTGGCGCTCAGGAATCTGCCCATGACCACGTCATCTGGAGCACACCGCCTACAGGGCAGCGCATCACGTCTCGAGCCGAGCGTGGAACGTGGCGGAGGGTGGCGCACACTGGCGCTTGTTCGTCCTGCGGGGTGCTGGGAACTGCTGCGTGCGCTTGCGTGTGCTGTGTGCGGTCCCGCCGGTCGTGCAACGACCCCGCCTCGGGGGGAGGCCGGCCGTCTCCGTCCATGACGCCCTGACAGGGGCGCCGGGTTCCGCCGGCCGCCGACTCCTATCCCGTACGTACCCACTGCGACGGGTATGACGCGCTGTCGAACCCCTTCAGTCGACAACCAATTCTGGCACGTGGTGCCTTTTTTCGGCCATAGTCCACGCCTCCTCCGGACGCGCCGACACCAGCCCTGCTACCTGGGCGATCCTGGACAGGCCCACGAGTAGGCGGTACAAGAGAACCCCTTGATAGCGGCGCAGCATGAGCCTGGGGGTTTGCAATGCCATTGCCGGAAATGCGCTGCCCCACGAAGCCGTCATCGCGGTACGAAGAAGAGCGCGAAAGCCGGCGGCCATGAGCGCCGCGCGCCTACCGAAAGTGGCCGGAACCGACCCACCCATCCCGGCGCCGGCGCACACTGCCCCGCCCGTGGTCGGACAGCCGGCCCCTCCGGACGACCCGGGCACGCGTTCCGGGACACCGGATCCGGCCGGCCGACTCGCCGTCGCCGACGACCGGATGGCCTCCTGGGTCTGCGATCTGACCACCCTGCAGGAACTCACGGAGCGGCTGGCCAGGACGGCGACCCTGCAGGACGCGCTGCGCGAACTGCTGCGCGCCGGGGGCGCCTTGCTCGGCGCCCGGCGCGGTCTCGCCGCCGTCCGCCCCGGCGACCGACCGGGTCCGGCCACCGTCGTCGGCCTCGGTCTCGGAGCCGCCGAACTCGGCGCGCTGGAGACCGTCCCCCTGCCCGCGGCCCCCGAGACGGTGCCCGCGGAGGAGATCCACACCGATCTGTTCCGCCAGCCGGGGATCGACCCGCGCCTTCGCGACGTCGCCCTGCGGCTCGGCTTCGGCGCCAGCTACGCCCTGCGCCTGTCCGCCGACTCCGCCGGCCGGCTGGGCTCCGCGCTGTGGTTCTACGACGAGCCGGCCGAACCCGTCGAGCGCCGGCGCCACCTCATCGGCCTGTACTGCCGCTACGCCACCGAGCACCTCGCCCGGCTGCTGGAACTGGACCGCAGCCGCAGCACCGTCGCCGAGCTGCGCCGGGAACTGCTGCCGGCCCGGCTGCCGCGGCTCCAGGGCGTCCGGCTTGCCGTACGGCACCACGCGGCTCCCGAGGGCGGGGGCGACTGGTACGACGCCCTCCCACTGCCGGAGGGCGCCCTGGGGCTGTCGGTCGGCGGGGTGAGCGGTGGCGGCATGAGCGCGGTCGCCGCCATGGGCCGGCTGCGGGCCTCCCTTCGGGCGTACGCGGTCATGGAGGGCGAGGACCCGGTCGCGGTCCTGTCCGACCTGGAACTGCTGCTGCGGCTGACCGAACCCGCCCGGTCGGCGACGGCGCTGTTCGCGTACGTCGAACCGGCCTCCCGGAAGGTGGCGGCCGCGGGGGCGGGGCACTGCCCTCCGCTGGTCGTCGGCGGGCACCGGGTCGAGTACGTCGAGACCTCGCTGTCCGCGCCGCTCGGCATGCTCGGCTGCTGGGAGGCGCCCGGCGTCGAGTTCCGGGTGCTGCCCGGGGAGACCCTCCTGCTCTACACCGACGGTCTGCTGCACCGCAGCGGTGATCCCGTGGACCGTGCCTTCGCCCGCCTGCACGCGGCGGCGGCGTCCGCCCCCGGGTCCGTCCGGGACGAGCCCGCGCGGCTGGTGGAGCACGTCTGGCACACGATGCTCCCCGACGAACGCGCGGACCCCCATCCGGCCGAGGACGTCGTCCTGCTCGCCGCCCGCTTCGACTGAGCCCCAGCGGGGAGCACGGCCGGCCGCCTCCCGCTCCCACTTACGATGGGGTGGTCTACAGCGAGGAGGCATGACGTGGCCGAGGACCGCGACCTGGGAACCTCTCCCGGCCGACAGGCCGAGGGGGAGACCCCGGAGGGCGACGAGCCCATCAAGCAGCGGAAGAACGGCCTGTACCCGGCCGTCTCCGACGAGCTCACCGAGGTGATGAAGTCCGGCTGGGCGGACACCGAGCTGCGCGACCTGCAGCCGATCGAGCAGGCCCCGTACGCCGCCAAGCGGCGGGCGGCGCTGTCCGCCCGCTTCCCCGGCGAGCGGCTGGTGATCCCGGCCGGGAACCTGCGCAACCGCGCCAACGACACGGACTACCCCTTCCGGGCCGCCACCGAGTACGTGTACCTCACCGGCGACCAGACCCAGGACGCCGTGCTCGTCCTGGAGCCCAACGGTGACGGATCTCACGACGCCACCGCCTACCTGCTCCCCCGCTCCTCGCGGGAGAACGGCGAGTTCTGGCTGGACGGCCAGGGCGAGCTGTGGACCGGCCGCCGTCACAGCCTTGCCGAGGGCGAGGTCCTGCTGGGCCTGCCGTGCGCCGACGTCCGCAAGGTCGCCGACGTGCTGCGCGAGGCCACCGGCCCGGTCCGGGTCGTCCGTGGTTACGACGCCGGCGTCGAGGCCGCGCTGACCGACAAGGTCACCGCCGAGCGGGACGCCGAGCTGAAGGAGTTCCTCTCCGAGCTGCGGCTGGTCAAGGACGAGTGGGAGATCGGCGAGCTGCAGAAGGCGTGCGACTCCACCGCGCGGGGCTTCGAGGACGTCGTGCGGGTCCTGGACAAGGCCGAGGCGACCTCCGAGCGCTACATCGAGGGAACGTTCTTCCTGCGCGCCCGCGTCGAGGGCAACGACGTCGGCTACGGCTCCATCTGCGCGGCCGGCCCGCACGCCTGCACCCTGCACTGGGTGCGCAACGACGGCCCGGTGCGCTCCGGCGACCTGCTGCTGCTCGACGCCGGCGTGGAGACGCACACCCTCTACACCGCCGACGTCACCCGCACGCTGCCCGTGAACGGCGCGTACAGCGACATCCAGCGGAAGATCTACGACGCGGTCTACGAGGCCCAGGAGGCCGGCATCGCCGCCGTCCGCCCCGGCGCGGCCTACCGTGGCTTCCACGACGCCGCCCAGCGCGTGCTCACCGAGAAGCTCGTCGAGTGGGGCCTGCTGGAGGGGCCGGTCGAGCGCGTCCTGGAACTCGGCCTGCAGCGCCGCTGGACCCTGCACGGCACCGGCCACATGCTGGGCCTGGACGTCCACGACTGCGCCGCCGCCCGTACCGAGACCTACGTCAACGGCACCCTGGAGCCGGGCATGGTCCTCACCGTCGAGCCGGGCCTGTACTTCCAGGCCGACGACCTGACCGTGCCGGAGGAGTACCGGGGCATCGGCGTTCGCATCGAGGACGACATCCTCGTCACCGCGGACGGCAACCGGAACCTCAGCGACGGCCTGCCGCGCCGCTCCGACGAGGTCGAGCGCTGGATGGCGGCCCTCAAGGGCTGACCCCCCGCCCGGTCCGGACCGGCCGGGGCCCCACGGAGCACCGAGGGGCCCCGGCCGCCGTGCGTCACGGGGGGGCCGGGCGCCGCCTCGTCCACGACGGTCTGCGCACGTCCCTGCCCGACCGTCCGGGCAGGGGAGGTCCTGCGCCGTGCGGACGCTTCCTCCTAGGAGACCTTGAGCAGTGAGTCGTCCCGCCACTTGAGGATCTTGTCGAAACTGACCACCGCCCCGTGCCCGGGGCGGTTGTGGAAGTGCACGTGGTCCACGAGGGCCTCGATCAGGAAGAGCCCGCGCCCGTGCTCGGCGTGCTGGTCCTTCTTCGCGAGCGGGCGTACGGAGTGGTGCGTACGGCGCAGATCAGGCGCGAAGCCGGGGCCGGAGTCCGCCACCTCGATGCGGCAGCGGTCGCCCTCGATGCGGGCCGTCACCCGGTACTCGCCGTGGGCGGCGTGCTCAACGGCGTTGGCGCAGGCCTCGGTGAGGGCGACGGACAGGTCGTAGGAGATGTCCGGGTCCACCCCGGCCGTCTCCATCGTCCCCAGCAGGAGCCGGCGGGCGAGCGGAACGCTCGCAGCCTCGCGCCGCAAGTGGAGGGACCACCAGATGCTCATGCTCAGCCTCCTGGCTGCGCTCGACATACCGATACGTATTGCCCCGAAACACGGTCGGTAAGCGTGGCGTTGACGTGATGCCAGCCATACGGCGGATGCCGTCGCTCCGTCGGCGGGTGTAGGAACGACGCCCGACGTCCTACCACAGAGCGGCGTGTTCCGGCCCCCGCCATTCGCAAAGCGGGCGCGCGGTGAGAAGATGACGCCCGTCATGTCTTCTCCCGTGCGCGCCGGCGCCGATCTGCGACTGCTGCGGGCCGCGGTGTTCACCGCGGTCTGCGTCGTGTTGTCCGCGGGCGCGCACATGCTGACTTCGGGGCACGGGGTGCCCGGCTGGACGCTGGCGGTGGGCTGGCTCGTCGTCTTCGCGTTCGTCGCCCCGCTCGCCGGGCGGGAGCGCTCGATGCCCGCCATCGCGACCGGGCTCGCGGGCGGACAGTTCGTGCTGCACGTGCTGTTCAACGTGAGCGGGATCTGCGGTGGCGGCGGGATCGCCGGGATCGCCGGCCGGCTGCTCTGCGACGAGCGGGCGACGGTGCTGCCCGCGCACGCGCACACGCACGCCCTGGCCGCGACGAGCACGGGCCATACGGCGGCGATGCCGGGAATGCCGGGTATGCCAGGCATGTCCGACGCGGCCGCCGGAAGCACCATGCTCTCCTACAGCCTTCCCATGCTGCTCGGGCACGCGCTCGCCGCGGTGACCGCCGGGTGGCTGCTGCGCCGCGGCGAGGCCTCGCTGTGGCGGCTGGTCGCACTGTCGGTCCGCGGCCTGGCCGAGCTGTCCGGCGGGGCCCTGCGCCACGCCGTCGCGCTCGTACGCCGGCTGCTGACGGGGAGCCCGGCCGCGCCCCGCGCCGTCCCGGGAGCCGGGCGCACCGACGGCTCCGACCGTGTGCCGCGCACGGTGCGGCTGCGGCACATCCTGGCCCGGCGCGGACCGCCGGCGTACGCCCCCGCGGCCTGAACGCGACCCGCTCCACCGACGTATGGGGACGCGGTCGCGCGCCGCACGCGTGCCATCCGTCACCTTTTTCCGTCACCGTGGAGTCTTCGCATCATGAAAACCGTCATGCGCCGCGCCACCGCCCTCGCCGCCGTCACCGGGGCGGCCGTACTCTCCACCGCCGTCCCCGCCTTCGCGCACGTGAGCGTCCAGCCCGGCGACGCCGCCAAGGGCGGCTACAGCACGGTCGCGTTCAAGGTCCCCAACGAGGACGACAAGGCATCGACGATCAAGGTCGAGGTCAACCTGCCGATCGACCACCCGATCGCCTCCGTCTCCACCCAGCCGGTGCCCGGCTGGACGGTGCAGATCACCAAGAGCAAGCTCCCCACCCCGCTGAAGTCGGGACACGGCGACATCGCCGAGGCCGTCACGAAGATCACGTGGAGCGGCGGACAGATCAAGCCCGGCGAGTTCCAGCAGTTCCCGGTCTCCCTGGGCCCGCTGCCCGAGAACACCGACCAGCTGGTCTTCAAGACCCTCCAGACATACGACGACAAGGAGGTCGTGCGCTGGATCGAGGAGCAGCAGAAGGGTGAGGACGAGCCGGAGAAGCCGGCGCCCGTGCTGACCCTCGCCGACGCCGCGGACGACGGCCACGGCGACGACGCCGCCGGCTCGGACGACACCACGGACGGCGCCAAGGCCGCGCCCGTCTCGGCGACCGGCGCCGCCACCGAGAAGACCGCCTCCGCCGCCGACGGTGACACCACCGCCCGCGTGCTGGGCGTCGTCGGCATCGTCGTGGGCGTGCTCGGCGTCGCCTTCGGCGTGCTGGCCGGCCGTCGCCGCGGCGCGGGCACCCCGTCCGCCTGACGCACCATCGCCGGGGCGGCCGCCGCGCATGTGCCGCGGCCGCCCCGGCACCACAACGAATTCCTGGGGAACCCCTGATGCGTACCACCCTCAGGGCGGCAGCCTCGGCAGCCGCCGTCGCCGCCCTCGCCCTGACCCTCGCCGCCTGCGGCGGCTCGAACGGCGCAGCCGACGCCTCCGGCGCCGCGCCGGTCGTCTCCCTCGACGCGACCCCGAAGGCCGCGACCGTCCTCGACACACCGTTCGAGAAGCCGGACATGGTCCTGACGGACACGCACGGCAAGACGTACGACTTCGCCGAGCGGACCAAGGGCCGGCCGACCCTGCTCTTCTTCGGCTACACCCACTGCCCGGACGTCTGCCCGACGACGATGAGCGACATCGCCATCGCCAAGTCGAAGCTTCCCGCGGCGGAACAGGAAGAACTCGCCGTGGTCTTCGTCACGACCGACCCCGAGCGCGACACCCCGCAGCGGCTCGGCGAGTGGCTGAAGGCGCAGGACCCGTCCTTCGTCGGCCTCACCGGTGACTTCTCCACCATCCAGGCGGGCGCGCGTTCGCTCGGCGTGGACGTGGAGGCGCCCGTGAAGGAGAAGGACGGCAGCGTCACCGTGACGCACGGCGCCCAGGTCATCGCCTACTCGCCGAAGGACGACAAGGCCCACGCGCTGTACATGTCGGGCACCACGTCCGAGGAGTTCGCCGCCGACCTGCCGAAGATCATCGCCGGGCGGACGCCGTGACCCGATCCCTGCGGCGGACCACCACGGTGGCGGCCCTGGTACTGCTCGGCGCCACGGCCGCCTGCTCCGGGTCACCCGACGGCCCCGAACTGAAGGTGAGCGGCGCCTACATCCCGCAGCCCGCGCTGGCGGACATGGCGGCCGGCTACTTCACCGTCACCAACACCGGCGACCGGGACGCCCGGCTGACCTCCGTCACCAGCGAGGTCTCCGGCGACATCACCCTGCACAGCACCGAGGACAACCGGATGCGCCGGGTGACCGCCTTCACCGTCCCCGCGGGCGGTCGGCTCACGCTCGCGCTCGGCGGCAGCCACCTGATGCTGACGGACCTGGAGCACAAGCCCGTGGCCGGCGAGCGGATCGCGCTGCGACTGCACTTCGACGACGCCGACACCATCGACGTACGCGTCCCGGTCAAGCCCGCGGGCTACCGCCCGGGGGACTGAGGAGAGCGCCATGAGGGTGATGACGAAGTCCGTGCTGCGCCTGCTGGCCGTGCCGCTCGGCGTGCTCGGCCTGCTGCTCGGCACCGCCGCACCGGCGTCGGCACACGCCGCGCTGGTGGGCTCGGACCCGGCCCAGGGGTCGGTCGTCGCGACCGCGCCGGCGCAGGTGCGGCTGACCTTCTCCGAGGGCGTGCTGCTGTCCAGGGACGCCATCCGCGTCCTCGGCCCGGACGGCAGCCGCGCCGAGACCGGCGACGCGAACGACGGCGGCCGGGGGAACACCACCGCCGTCGTCGCGCTGCGCCCGGGTCTCGGCGACGGCACGTACACCGTCGCCTGGAAGGCCGTCTCGGCCGACAGCCACCCGGTGGCGGGTGCCTTCACCTTCTCCATCGGCGCGCCCTCCAAGACCTCGGTGCCGCTGCCCACCCAGGAGGTGGGCGGCGGCGCGGTCGGCACGCTGTACGACATCGCCCGCTACGCCGCCTACCTCGGCTTCGCGCTGCTGGTCGGGGCCGCCTTCTTCATCGGCGTGTGCTGGCCGGACGGGGCGCGGGCGCGGTCGATGCGGCGCCTGGTGGCCACCGGCTGGGCCGCGATGGTCGCCGCGACGATACTGCTGCTGATGCTGCGCGCCCCCTATGCCGCCGGAGGCGGCCTCGGCGACGCCTTCGACCTCGGCGGCGTACGGGAGGTCCTGGACACCCGGCCGGGCGCGGCGCTGCTGTCCCGGCTGCTGCTGCTCGCGGCGGGCGCGGTCTTCATCGCCGTGCTCTTCGGCAGCTGGGCCAAGCGGGAGGACCCGGTCGAACGCCAGGACCTCGCCTGGGGCCTGGCCATCGGCGGCACGGTGGTGTCGGTCGGCCTGGCGGCGACGTGGGCCATGGCCGAGCACGCCTCGGTCGGCATCCAGGCTTCGGTGGCGATGCCCGTAGACATCGTGCACCTGCTGGCCATGGCCGTCTGGCTCGGCGGTCTCACCGCGCTGCTGGCGGCCCTGTGGGGCGGGCGGCGCGTGGAGCGGGCCGCGGTGCGGCGTTTCTCGCGGATCGCCTTCGGGGCGGTGGTGACCCTGGTCGCCACCGGCGTCTACCAGTCCTGGCGTCAGCTCGGCTCCTGGTACGCGCTGGTGTCCACCGGCTACGGACGGCTGCTCCTGGTCAAGCTCGGCCTGGTCGTCGTGCTGGTGGGGCTGGCCTGGCTGTCCCGCCGCTGGACCGCGCGGCTCGGCGCGGCGCCCGTCCGCAGCAGGGCCGCCGTCGCGCAACCGGTCGCCGCGGGACGCAGGGGTGCCGGCGGCGGCGGAGGCGGGGACGCCTCCGAGCGCGCCGGGCAGCTGGCCCGGCAGGAGGCGGCGCTCGCCAAGGAGCGCGCCCGCAAGGAACGAGACGCCGACGCCGAGCGCACGGGCCTGCGCAAGTCGGTGCTGGCCGAGGTGGCCGTCGCGGTCGCGGTGCTGGCCGTCACGACGCTGCTGACCGGCACCCAGCCGGGCCGGGCCGCGCAGGAGGAGGACGCCGCGCGGCAGACGACGGCGCCGGTGGCCGAGGTGCCCGAGCCGCTGGACGTACGCGTCCCGTTCGACACCGGTGGCCGTGACGGCAAGGGCGAGGCGGAGGTCACCCTGGATCCGGGCGGCGTCGCCGAGAACGAGCTCCACCTGCTGGTGACCGCCCCCGACGGCCGCGCCTTCGACGTCCCCGAGGTGCAGATCTCCTTCACCCTGAAGTCGAAGAGGATCGGGCCCATCCCGGTGACGCTGGGGAAGATCGACACCGGTCACTGGAGTGCCGAGAACGTCCAGATCCCGGTCCCCGGGGAGTGGACCATCGCCGTGACCGTCCGGACCTCGGACATCGACCAGGTCACCCGCACCAAGGTAGTGAAGATCGACTGATGAACGACCGTCCTCAGGAACTCTCCCGGCGCCGTCTGCTCGGGGCCGCGGGCGCGGCGGGCGCGACGGGACTGCTCGTGGGCGGCGCCTCGGGCGCCGTCACGGCGCACGCGACGCGCGACGAGGCCACCGCACTGGCCTCGGTCGGCGCCACGGCCGTCCCCTTCCACGGCGTCCACCAAGCCGGTATCACCACCCCGCTGCAGGCCCACGGCCACCTGGTCGCCTTCGACCTGGCCGGTGGCGTGGGCCGCAAGGGCGCGGCTGCCCTGCTGCGCCGCTGGTCGGCGGCGGGCGAGGCGATGACGCAGGGCCGGGCGCCCGCGGGCGACAACCAGATCGCCCTGGACGCCGGGCCGTCCTCGCTCACCGTCACCTTCGGCTTCGGCCGCGGTTTCTTCGCCAGGACGGGGCTGACCGCGCAGATGCCGCAGGCCCTCGCCCCGCTGCCCGACTTCGCCTCCGACGCACTCGACCGCGGGCGCAGTGACGGGGATCTGTGGATCCAGATAGGCGCCGACGACGCCCTGGTCGCCTTCCACGCGCTGCGCGTGCTGCAGAAGGAGGCCGCGGGCACGGCCTTGCTGCGCTGGCAGATGAACGGCTTCAACCGCACCCCGGGCACGACCGCGCAGCCGCGCACCGCCCGCAACCTGATGGGCCAGGTCGACGGCTCCAACAATCCCCGGCCCTCCGACCCGGACTTCGACGCGCGCGTCTTCGTCCCCGCCTCCGGCTCCCCGGCGTGGATGGCGGGCGGCTCCTACGCGGTCGTCCGCCGGATCCGCATGCTGCTGGACAGTTGGGACAACCTCCCCCTGGAGCGCCAGGAGAAGGTGATCGGGCGCCGCAAGGCCGACGGGGCCCCGCTGTCGGGCGGCACCGAGGCGAGCAGGCCGGACCTCGACAAGGTCGGCCCGGACGGTCGTTCCTTCGCGATCGCCGCCGACGCCCACGTCCGGGTCGCCGCGCCCGCCTCCAACGGCGGAGCGGCGATGCTGCGGCGCGGCTACTCGTACCACGACGGCTACCGCGACGACGGCGCACCGGACGCAGGGCTGCTCTTCGTGGCCTGGCAGGCCGACCCGCTGAAGGGGTTCGTTCCGGTGCAGCGCAAGCTCGACCGGGGCGACGGCCTGTCGCGCTTCCTGCGGCACGAGGCCAGCGGCCTCTTCGCGGTCCCGGGCGGCGCGCGACCGGGCGAGTACGTCGGGCAGCGGCTGCTGGAGTCCTGAGGCGGCCGGGGCCCTGGGTGAGGACGCCGCGCGCCCGGCCCGGCCCCTGCCGCCTCCGGGTGTGAGGCGTCCCCGGTCCGGCGTCGGCCCCGCGGGGAATCCGGTCCGTGCGTGAGGGCCACCCGGACGATTCGGCGGCCGCCCGGGCGACCGGCCGACCGCCACGGCAGCGAGGCCGGCGCCGCGGACCACGCGCCACGCGCCACGCGCCACGCGCCACGGCCCAGGCTGCCGGACATGTCGGCGGCGAGCCGATACAGGTATCCCGGCCCTGAGGGCACCTTCACGGAGCCCGTGCCCGGGACCCCTGCCGAGACCACCACCCGCGAGCCGGTGCCGATGGGGGCACCGCTTCCCTGCGGGCTTCGGTGAACAGCCGGTGACCCCTCGGCGTGTCCACCGTGTTATCCACAGGCTGTACCCGACGGCTGGGGATAAGTCGACAGACAAGTAGCCCAAGGAGGCGCCAGATCGACAAATCGCCACACTCGCGCCAAGCGGCCCAGGAGATCGCAGATCATTATTCGTCAGCCCAATACCTTCGAACAACTCGATAGGGCGATGAGTTCTCACTCGAAAGTGGGTGTTAGGAGGGTTTAGCCCCGGAATCCATGCCCGGCATTCACCTCTGAAATGATCAAGTCAGCCTTCCACAGTCCGTCCACACCGGCTGTGGACAAGTTCGAGGTGAACCCCTCCCCCTGTGGATAACTCCAGGCCGCAACCTGCTTCAACTGCCTTTGTCCACAGGGAACATGGCCTCCCCGGAGGGACGCGCGGAATTCGACCGACGGTAACCGGACCGCCATGACCGGCCCGATCGCATGTCCCGCACCCCTCTTCCCAATCGGGCATAACCGTACATAAAGGGCTTAACTTGTCGCGTCGGCACCCGGCGCACCGGTAGCCTGTTCCCGTGATTGACCTTCGCCTGCTTCGTGAGGACCCCGACCGTGTGCGCGCCTCCCAGCGCGCCCGTGGAGAGGACGTCGCGCTCGTCGACGCCCTGCTCTCCGCCGACGAGCGGCGCAGGTCGTCCAGTACCCGCTTCGACGAGCTGCGCGCGGAGCAGAAGTCGCTGGGCAAACTGGTCGGCCGGGCCCAGGGCGAGGAGCGGGCCGAGCTGCTGAAGCGGGCCGAGCAGCTCAAGGCCGCCGTGAAGGCCGCCGATGCCGAGCAGCACGAGGCCGCCGAGGAGGCCCAGCGCCTGCTGCTGCAACTCGGCAACATCGTCCACCCGGACGCCCCCATCGGGGGCGAGGAGGACTTCGTCGTCAAGGAGGTCGTCGGCAGCCCGCGCGACTTCGCCGCCGAGGGCTTCGCACCCAAGGACCACATCGACCTCGGCGAACTGCTCGGCGCCATCGACGTCGACCGCGGCGCCAAGGTCTCCGGCTCGCGCTTCTACTACCTGACCGGCGTCGGTGCGCTGCTGGAGCTGGCCCTGGTCAACGCGGCCGTCGCGCAGGCCACCGCGGCCGGCTTCACCCCCATGCTGACCCCGACGCTGGTCAAGCCCGAAGCCATGGCGGGCACCGGTTACCTCGGCCAGGTCGAGGACGACGTGTACTACCTGGAGAAGGACGGCCTCTACCTGGTCGGCACCTCCGAGGTCCCGCTCGCCGCGTACCACATGGACGAGATCATCGAGGCGTCCAAGCTGCCGCTGCGCTACGCGGGCTTCTCGCCCTGCTACCGGCGCGAGGCGGGTTCGTACGGCAAGGACACCCGCGGCATCATCCGCGTCCACCAGTTCGACAAGGTGGAGATGTTCGTCTTCACCCGCCCGGAGGACGCCGAGGCCGAGCACGCGCGGCTGGTCGAGTGGGAGAAGCAGTGGCTGACCTCGCTCGAGCTGCCCTTCCGGGTGATCGAGCTGGCCTCGGGCGACCTGGGCTCCTCCGCGGCTCGCAAGTTCGACTGCGAGGCGTGGATCCCCACCCAGGGCAAGTACCGCGAGCTGACCTCGACGTCCAACACCACCGAGTTCCAGGCCCGCCGCCTCTCGGTGCGCCTGCGGGACGAGAACGGCACCCGCCCCCTGGCCACGCTCAACGGCACGCTGTGCGCCATCCCGCGCACCATCGTCGCCATCCTGGAGAACCACCAGCAGGCCGACGGCTCCGTCCGCGTCCCCGAGGTGCTGCGCCCCTACCTGGGCGGCCGTGAGGTGCTGGAGCCGGTGGCCAGGTGACCGGCCCGCTCCCCTACCGCCTGGTCGCGACGGATCTCGACGGCACGCTGCTCGGTCCCGACCACACCGTTTCCGAACGTTCCCGCAAGGCCCTCGCCGCGGCCGCCGCGGCGGGTGCCGCGCACATCGTCGTGACCGGGCGCCCGGTGGCCCGTACGGTGCACGTCCTGGAGGACCTCGGCTACCAGGGCCTGGCCGTCTGCATGCAGGGCGCGCAGGTCTACCACGCCGGCGAGCGCCGACTACTGACCTCGGTCACCCTGGACCGGCAGACCGCCCGCACGGCACTGGCCAAGATCGAGGCGGAGACCGGCCCGCTCGCCGTGGCGGCGGCGCTCGACGGCGTGGACGGCGACATCGTGCTCGGCCCCGGCTACCGGCTGTTCGCCTCCGAACTGCCGGTGGGCGGCGCGGTGGACGACGTGGAGGAGTTGTGGGCGTCGCCCGTCAGCAAGCTCTACGTCCAGCATCCGCGGATGAGTGACGACGAACTCGCGCAGGCCGCGACCACGGCCGCCGGCGGCCTGGTCAGTGCCGTGATGTCCGGCAGCGGCATCGTGGAGCTGCTGCCGCTGGGCCTGTCCAAGGCCCGCGGGCTGTCGCTGGCCGCCCGCCGGCTCGGCGTGACGGCCGTGCAGACCATCGCCTTCGGCGACATGCCCAACGACCTGCCGATGTTCGAGTGGGCGGGACACGGCGTCGCGATGGGCAACGCGCACCCGCTGCTGAAGGCGGCCGCCGACGAGGTCACGGCCGGCAACGGCGAGGACGGGATCGCCCTGGTCCTGGAGCGGCTCTTCCCCGGGGTGTGAGCCTCTGCGGCGCGCGGGCCACCATCGGCGGGGCGGCCGCCGCGATGCGGCCGGTCACGCCCGGACGGCAGCGGGGCCGGACTCACCGCCGGGGGAGCGCACCCGGCCGGGAACTCCGGGAACGACCCGGCTGCGGGACGCACGACGACCGGGACCGCCGCCGGACCGCGTGGTGCGGTACGGCGGCGGTCCGGTGCCGGCGGTCTCGTCCGCTGCGTCCCCGTGGTCGTGCCGCACGGGGACGGCGGCTTCGGCCAGGGCTCAGGCCGCCTTGATCGCGGAGATGTCGAAGGTCAGCTTGACCTTGTCGCTGATCAGGACGCCGCCACCCTCGAGGGCCGCGTTGTAGGTCAGGCCCCAGTCGCCGCGGTTGACGGTCGTGGAGCCCTCGAAGCCGACGCGCAGGTTGCCGTAGGGGTCGGTGGCGGAGCCGTTGTAGGTGAAGTCGATGGAGACCGGCTTGGTGGTGTCCTTGATCGTGAGGTCACCGCGCATGCGGTAGGTCTCGCCGTCGATCTGCTCGGCGGAGGTGCTGCGGAAGCGCATCTCCGGGTAGGTCGCGGCGTCGAAGAAGTCGCCGGTGCGCAGGTGCTCGTCCCGCTGGGCCTGGTTGGTGTCGACGCTGACGACCTTGATCGTGACCTCCGCGGAGGAGTTGGCGGGGTTGCTGCCGTCCAGCCGCAGCTTGCCCTCGTACTCCGCGAACTGGCCGCGCACGGTGGTGACCATCGCGTGGCGCACGGCGAAGCCGACCTCGCTGTGGGTCGGGTCGATGGTGTACTCGCCGGTCAGGTGCGCCAGGTCGGCGGACGGCGCGGCGCTGACGGCGGTCTGGGTGGCAGTGGCGTCGCTCTTGCGGTTGAAGAGGCCCATGATGACTCCTTGGGGACGTGTTGGTTTACGATTCAACCTCCTTCACCGTACCGACATTCCCTTGAATTTTCAATGAGTCCTGTGACGTGAGCCACTTCCGCGGGAGCGGAACGAGGCGCCGCCGGTCCGGGTCATGTGACCACCAGCGGCGGAGCGCGGCGGCAAAGCGCGCGGCGAGCGCGTCGACACGGTGCGCCAGCTCCGGGCTGAACAGCGCGACGAGCAGGCCGAGGGCGGCCAGGAACACGCCCACGGCGAAGAGCAGCGGAGTCTCGGACATCACGCCGCAAATCTGACAATCCGATTCGGGACGTCGGTGGAACAAGGCCGCCCGGGCGGAAGAAGACCACCCGGGCGGCTTAGGGGAGAGCGGGCGAGAGGACCGGGCCCTAGGCCGTGTCGTCACATGCCCGGCTGCCCCGCGACGCCCGGCACGACACCTCGCTGCGTTGTCGAATCGTCCGAGTAGCCCACTACGAGGACGACTCTCCGCCTTGCGATGCACCGCACCTGGGGGCACCCCCGGCGGAGCCGGGGGAGCCGCGGGGCCCGCCCTCC
>JARAXD010000043.1:0-25271 GCA_033793685.1 Streptomyces sp. ME19-03-3
GGCCACCTCGCATCCCACGACGGGTCAGGAGTGATAGGGCAGGACCCCATACCGTAGATTGCATACCGTATGGAGTAACCATGGTCGCGGTCCGCGGCGTGGATGTCCAGAGACGGCGGGCAACGAATTCTCCGTGCGGCCGGCCCTGCGGCCGCGTCGCAGGTCCCCTACCCCCACCGGGAACGGTCCACCCTGCTGCGACCACGTCCCGGCCACTCCCCTACTGGTCCGCGAGCCCGGTGTCCGCAGGGCGCGTGCGCACGGGCTTCCTGCGAGCGTCCACGGGTGCCTGCGGGTGCCCGCACCGGCTGAAGACTCCCAGCCGCCTTGCCCGCGTCGTCGCCTGCGAGCGGACGTGCGCCCGCGACGCGCCGGGAAGAGACCCGATCCCGGCCCCGTTACCTTTTTGCTGTCGGCCACCCCCGCCCCGCCGGCCACCAGGCTGCCCGCCAGGCACCCGATACCGGGCACGCCCCGCTTCGCGGGACGTTCCCGAAAACCAGGACCAAGCCCTACAAGCCGACCCCGCCGGGGTTGACGAAACAGATAGGGGCACCCCCCGGGCAGGGGGCGCCGCCGGCCCGCGCGTCGCCGAGGCCGGCGGGGGCGCACGGAACGCGCGGTTACAGCAGGACGAGCAGCTTGGTCCCCGGAATGAGCTTCCTGTTGACCGAGGTCGACTGGACGAACACCGTGTACGCCGCGTTGCTCCCCGGAGTCACCGTCACCTCCGCCTCCGGCAGGCCGAGCACCTGCCGTGCGGCGGGACCCGTGAAGACCTTCCCGGTCATCCGGCCCGTGGCAGCGTCCTTCTCGGCCACGGCTATCTTCTTGTTGGCCTGGATCTTCTCGCGCTTCGACAGTTCGTAGAAGGCGCACCCGGTCGTGTACTGGTGCCCCGCGCGAGTGACGAAGTCACGGATGGACGTCTGCTGGTCCACGGGGATCAGCACGTACCCGCCGGCGCCGAGGGCCTGGAGGCTGGACCTCACATCCGCCGGGCGCAGGTCCTGTCCCATCGCGAAGAGGTTCCTCGTTCCGCGCACTCCCTGCTCGCGGTCCCGCAGAAACCTGGTGGCGGCCGTCTTGACGGTGCCGATCGCCTCTTCCACGCCCTGCGCCGAGTCCGCGTCCCACACGGAGATGTTGCCCGTCGGGAAGCCGTACTGCTGAGCGGTGCGCTTGGCCAGGGAGTTGGGTACCAGAATGGCGGAGGTCCAGTGATCCGGCAGGCTGTTCATCTTGTCCGTGATCCTGCCCCGCCACTCCTCCAGCACCTCGCGGCCGCCGGAGAGGCGGTCATGGCGCGCGCCCGTACGGTCGGCTCCGGAGGCGTTCTCCTCGCCGTCGGTGACGACGACCTCCAGGAAGCTGTGCTCGCCGTACTCCTCCCATATGTGGCCGAGGTCGTCGAGCGCCTTGAGCGACGCCTGGATCAACGCGGTCGCGCCGTTCTCGACCGTGTACAGGCCGCGCATGGAAGGCAGGTGCTTGACGTCCATGTCCCACACCAGGTTCTCGACCAGATGGTCGAAGGCGTAGAGGCTGATCCGGGTCTCATGACCGAGCCTGTCGGACTCCTCCTGCAGACCCTTCACGAACTCGTCCACGACCCGCACGAGTTGCTCCGAATGGCCCCTCATCGAACCGGACTTGTCGATGACAAGGGCGACATGGTTCACGAAGTGCTTCTTGAGCCGGTCCTTCACCGCAGCGCTCATCGCGCCATCCCCCTCTGTTCGATTCCCGCGGACCCACGACGGCGCCCCGGGATCCGGAAACCGGATACGGGCCCCGGTCCGTCCGATGATGGCTTCACTCTATGGAGCAACACTGACAGTTCCCGTGGCGATTTGGTGGGCGGGGTCGACTCCGCGCCTTCGAAGGACGGTCCGACATCGCCGGCGGAGGACCAGCCGCCGGCGACGTGGCCGCCCCCGGTTCGGGGTCGTCCACCCCCTTCACCCGACACGCCCCGGGGTCCTGGCGCGCACGGCAGGACCCGGGGGAGATAAAGGTTCAGATCGCATCAAGAGGTGTAAAAACCGGCCATGGGCCGCTGTACCGTGGAAACCGGCCCTGCAACGCAGACGCCGCGACCGGTTCAGGAGGAAGCTCTCATGGCAGATCGACTCGACGTGGGGTCGCTGGCTCCGGGCGACCGAGCGGACGCGATCCGTGAGTTCTCGTGGGCGATCAACGGCCGCATAGAGGTGGGCCTTCCGCCGAACCCCCGGAGGAACCTGAGGGCCGTCGCGACGACCAGCACGGTGGGGTCGGTGAAAGTATCGGAGATCGACTGGAACGTGGCCCGCCTCCGCCGTGCCACCCCCCCGACGCACGAGGACTTGGTGCCGCACGTTCTCGTCCATCTCCAGGAGGTGGGATTCTCCCGGTTCGGCCAGGGGGGTAGGCAGGGCGTGCTGCGGGCGGGAGATTTCGTGGTGATCGAGAACACGAAGCCCTTCGACGTCTCCTTCCACGGCGCCATGCATTCGGTCCTCGTACGCGTCCCCACGCACGTCCTGGGGCTGCAGTCGCCCCTGCTCGAGCAGGTCACAGCCGTACCACTGGGTGCGGACCACCCGGTCGCGGGTGCCACAGCGGCGTTCTTCAGCCGGCTGGCCCGTGAGCAGGCCGCTGTCGGCGAGACGGAGGCCGCCCTGCTCGCGGAACCCTGCGTCGACCTGATCAGGGCTCTGGTCACCATGGCCCTCGGCCGTGACGACCTGGCCAGAGGGCCGCTGAACAACACCCTTCTTCAGCGCGTCCAGGAATACGTCCGCCTCCACCTGGCAGAACCCGACCTGACCGCCGCACGTATCGCCGCCGAGCACCACGTTTCCGTACGCCAGCTCTACCTGACCCTGTCCCGAGCTGGAATCACTCTCGGCGACTGGATGAGGACGCAGCGCCTCGAAGAGTGCAAGAGCGAACTGGCTTCGCCCGCGCATCGGTTCATGACGATCGAGGCGATCGCCCACCGATGGGGATTCACCAGCGCGCCGCACTTCAGTCGCGTGTTCAAGGCGGCGTACGGCGTGAGCCCCCGCGAATGGAGGCTTGAACGAGCGGCGATGAGTGCGGACTTCCCGCAGGTGCCCATGCCCCGCCCCCCGAAGGCCCCGTCCAGGACGCCCTGACCTCACCGGGCGCCCGCCGGGCGGCGGAGAAGAAGTCGCCCGGCGGAGCCGGCCAGGATGCGGGACACCTCGCAGCGAGGACGGGCCGCCCTCACTGCGAGGCCCAGGAGTGGTCACCGCGCGATGCTCCAGTGCGTCGCCCCCTCGTCGACAGCCGGACAGGGCGCGACGCCGCCGACTCCCCCAACGTAAGCGGCACGCCGGTCGCCGCCTTGCCTCTCCGTGCACGGTTCGGTCCGAGACTTGCTTGACCGTGCACGAATTCTGGCTTGTCCCCCGGGATCGAGGAAGCGGCCAACGGGGAACCGGCCCTCCAGCGGCCGGACCTGCCGACGGCGCCCACCAGCCCCCTCTTCGGACCGGTGACAGGTGGCGCCGGTCGACCACAGGACGCGTCGACCCGTGCGGCCGCTCGGCCGTGTTCTCGGGGCTGCCGCACCGATCACGTCGGCGGCCGTGCGGGGACTTCCGACCGGCGGCATCGCCGCGAGCGGGTTGACAGCGACCGCGAAGTCCGCGCTTCCCGGCCAGCAGCGGCGGCAGCAAGGTGCTCGATCCAGGCGGTCCACCGTTCCGCATCGCGCGCCCAAGGCAGGGCATACCAGGCATATTTCCTGGTTGCCTTCCCCCTTGCTTCGCTCTACTGTCGCCACCGACGACGACGTCGGCACCGGGCACGCGCTCCTCGACGCGGGCACACACACGGGCACACACACCGGGAGAGCCACCTCGCGTGCGCCCTTCCGGGTGGGGGCAGGCCCACGAGCATCCGATCGGCCTCTCGACGGCTTCTGCGCCCGAGGCACACCGGGGCTTCCGACGCACGTCACACTCCGGCGCCAGGCACCATTTCGCCACCTGTGTGCGCCGCACCGACGAAAGGCACGACATGACCAAGATCGCGATCCTCCTCGGCAGCACCCGCCCCGGCCGCAACGGCGCCGCCGTGGCCGCGTGGGTTCTCGACATCGCCAAGCAGCGTTCCGACGCGGAGTTCGAGCTCGTGGACCTGGCGGACTACCCGCTGCCCCTCCTCGACGAGGCGCTTCCCCCGTCGCTGGGCCAGTACCAGAACGACCACACCAAGGCGTGGGCGTCGAAGATCGCCGAGTTCGACGGATTCGTGTTCGTCACCCCGGAGTACAACCACTCCACCACCGGCGCCCTGAAGAACGCGCTCGACTACCTGTACGCGGAATGGAACAACAAGGCCGCGGGCTTCGTGAGCTACGGCTCGGGCGGCGGCCTGCGCGCCGTGGAGCACCTCCGCCTCATCGCGAGTGAGCTGCAGATCGCCACGGTGAGGGCGCAGGTCGCGCTGTCCCTGCTGACCGACTTCGAGAACTACAGCGTCTTCAAGCCGGGCACGCACCACCAGCCCGCCGCGGAGGCCATGCTCGACCAGGTCGTCAGCTGGTCGAAGGCCCTGCAGCCGCTGCGCGCCAACTCCTGATCCGTAGCCGGCCGTCGGGGCCGGCGTTCCGGAGGACTCGGACAGGCCCACCCCCTGGCGGGGCGGGCCGCCCTGCGGAGGCGACCCGCGGGAGTGCCGGACGGGCGTCGCTTGGATACCCGCAAGCCGGTCGGGGTGCCGCCCATCTGTCCGGTCGAGCCGGGAGCGGATCTCCACCCTCCTTGCGCCGAGTGCCCTCTCCGCCGGGGCCATGCGGGAACCGTCCGAGGCGCCGGCTGCGCACGCGATGGCCGCGCAAGCAGCTCCGGGCGTCGGACCGGGGCAGCGGTACGGCGATGTCCAGTCGGCGTCCGCCATGAGGACGGAGCGCTGGGGTGAGCGCAGTGGCGCGGTGGCGGCACGGCCGCGGGCACGCGCCTGCGGTCACGGCCCCTCGGAATGGGTGTTACCGACATCGGTGACACACGCCTCTTTTACATTATATGTATAATGCATGTGCTCGATGCTTGCCTCCGCGGCGCCCGACCGTCGCCGACCCGGACGCAGCACCGGTTCGCACGCGCGGGGGTGGTCCGGCGGGCGGCTGCCCGCCCTCCCCGCGGCACGATTCACAAGGAATTCCATGACTTTTGACGATCCGTTCGCCCAGGTGTCGCCCGCGGACGCGGCCGAACTCGCCTCGCTGGTGAGCGGCCCGGTCCTGCTGCCCGGAGGCGAGGGATACGACGCCGAGTGCCAGATCTACAACCTGAACGTCCCCCTCGAGCCTGCGCTCGCGGTCGGTGCCGCGAACGCGGCCGACGTGCAGGCGGCGGTCCGTTTCGCGGCCCGCCAGGGCCGGCCCGTGACGGTGAAGACGACCGGGCACCAGCAGGTCGATCCGGCCCGCGGCGGCGTTCTGATCAGCACCCGGCGTATGAAGGGCATCGCCGTCGACGCCGACCGTCGACGCGCACGGGTCGAGGCGGGTGTGATCTGGCAGGAGGTGATCGACCAGGCCGCCGCCTTCGGCCTGGCCCCGATGAGCGGCTCGGCTCCCCTGGTCGGCGTGGCCGGTTACACCCTCGGCGGCGGACTCAGTCCGATCTTCGGCCGCAGCCGCGGATACGCGGCGGACCATGTCCGCTCGCTGGAGGTGGTGACCGCGGACGGCGAGTTGCGGCATGTCACGGCGGACAGCGACCCCGAGCTCTTCTGGGCCCTGCTCGGGGGCAAGGGCAACTTCGGCGTCGTCACCGCGCTCGAGTTCGACGTGTTCCCGTTGACCCACTTCTACGGCGGCGGCATCTACTTCCCCGGCGAACGCCTCGCCGACGTGCTCCACACCTGGCGCACCTGGCAGTCCACGATGCCGGAGGAGATGACCTCCTCGGTGGCGGTGCAACGGCTGCCCCCGCTGCCCGAGTTGCCGGAACCCCTGCGAGGGGCGTTCGTGGTGCACGTGCGAATCGCCTTCCTCGGCCCGGTGGCCGAGGGCGAGCGGTTGATCGCCCCCCTGCGCGCGGCCGCCCCGGCGATCATCGACGCCGTGGGTGAGATGCCCTTCACCGCCATGGGCGCCATCCACATGGACCCCCCGACGCCGATGCCCTACTGCGACCGCACCACAATGCTGCGCGAGTTTCCGGCCGAGGCGGCCGACAAGCTGGTGGAACTGCTCGGCCCGGAGTCCGACTGCCCGCTGGTGAGTGTCGAACTCCGCATGCTCGGCGGCGCGCTCGACCGTGAGCCCGCGGTGTCCAACGCCGTCTCCACCCGGGGGCTTCCCTTCGTGCTCTTCGGTTTCGGCGTGGGCGCCCCGGACCGGGCCGCGTATCTGGGCGGCAAGCTCGACGAGGTGATGGGCGCGATGGAGCCCTGGGCGGACAGCCGCCGGATGGTCAACTTCCTGTCCACCGAGGAGGCCACCGACCCCGAGCGGTTGAGCGAGGTCTACGGCGCCGATCGCTACCGGCGGCTGACCGCGGCGAAGAAGGCGTACGACCCGACCAACATGTTCCGGATCAACCACAACATCCTGCCTGGCTGACGGAGTTCGACCCCCGGAGACGGGCTGGGGCCGGACGTGTCCGTCCGGCCCCTAGGTCCCCGGCGGGCCGTGATCCTCGCGTCGGTACCCATGGCGGGCACGGCACTCGGAATCTTCTTCGAGTCGGCCTGCGGGCGACCAGGTCCTTCACGGATGAACAGGTCACGTCCACCGCGCCTCGGCGCGGCGCCGGCCTCTCCGAAGTCGAAGAAGGGGCCGGTAACGGGCCCAGGTACGCTTGACCGTGGAGAACGTCGACCCGCAGGTGGACCCGGAGCTCGGCAGAGAAGCGTAGAACGCCGGCAATCCGTCGGTGTCTTCGGTTCGCCTGCGGGTTGTCCCGTAACTACTGGTCACGGGGCTGTAGCGTCGTAGAAGAAGCCCTCTCGGCGAGCGTCGGGCTGAGCCCGGTGCTATCTGGCCGGCTCAGCGTGGTTGCCCCGTCCGAGCCTGTCGGCGACGAACGCGGCGAGCGCCTCTTGGGACGGGTGTCCCCAGCCGATGCAGAACGGGTGTCCGGCTGGATCGGCGTACACCTGATGGCCTTCGTTGCTGTCCAGGTCAGGAGCTGGCTGGAGCAGGCGGGCGCCGAGGGCGATCGCCTCTTCGTGCGCGGCTCGCAGGTCATCGACGTGGAGGTCGAGATGCACTTGTTGAGAAACTCCGCGCGGCCACTCAGGAGCAACGTAGTTGGGTGCCAGCTGTACGCCGAGCCGCCACTCCCCATCGGCGTCGACAACGCCGTGCCATGCCTCATCCTCAACGACATACCCGCCGAACACCCCAGCCCAGAACGCGCTTTCGGCAGGCAGGTCGGCCGCGTCGAATACGATCACGTTGCGCACCAGTTTCATGACGCCGAGGCTACGAATGTCGCCGGCCGCACGCCCGGACATCGGCCACATCCGTGCGGTGGTTGCTGTTCGTGGATGACATGATCTTGGTGTGGCTCGTGTGATCAGGGCGTTGGAGCCGTCCTGGATAGCCCCGTTCATCGGGCTGAGCCCGCGCTGCCTCGGCAAGTTGCCCGGTCAGCCAGTCGCGCCGTAGCTGCCGTGGAGTGGTCGGTGTGCGCTTGTACTTGTAATAGCTCCGCCGGGCGACGTCAAGGATCCGGCAGCACCTGTTGACCGGTACCCCGGCATCGACGAGTCGGTCGATCACCGGGTAGACCCTTTCGGGGCCGGCTTGTCCTCGCCGAGGAACTTCGCCGTGGCGTCGGCCCATCACCAGATCGCGGTGACGCTCGGCGCCCATTCCTGTACATCGTGTGACTCCGCGCGCTGCCCACCCGTGCGGAGCGGCTCCCCCGATAATTCGTATTACTCCTGGTCGAACACTCTTGACACGACACTTCCGACGGGACTAGGTTCGCCTACGCCCACCAGGCAATGCGTATTAGCTACTCTACGTAAGGCACTCTCGGTCATGTCTCAGGCTCCCCGCAGGCTCACCCAGCGCGACATCGCTCGGCTTGCGGGGGTAAGTCAAACAACGATCTCGCTCGTACTGAACAACCGACTCGATGCCGCCGCACGCATCGCCCCCGAAACGCGTGAGCGAGTGTTGCGGGTGATCCGCGAAACCGGCTACGCGGCTGATCCGCTGGCTCGCCGGATGCTCAACCAGCTCAACCAGATCATCGGTGTCTTCACGTACGAGCCGGTCTTCCCAAGCACCAGCGCCGACTTCTACTACCCGTTTCTGCACGGCATCGAAGCCGAGGCTGAGCAGCAGGGCTGCGACCTGCTGCTGTTCACCAGTGCCCCGGTCCGCGAAGGTCAGCGACGGATCTTTCACGAGAACAATCGGCTTCGGGTCGCCGACGGCTGCGTGCTCCTGGGCCGCGAGATCCCGTCCGCGGAACTGAGCCGGCTGGTCTCGGAGGAGTATCCGTTCGTGTGCGTTGGGCGCCGGGACGACGCCGGCGGGCAGCCCGTCCCATACGTGGGGGCCGACTACGCGGCTGCCACCGCGCAAGTCGTGGACCGGGCAAAGGCGTTGGGTCACCGGCGGTTCGCCTTCGTGGGGCCTGGGAGCGGTGCGGAGTCCTCAACGGACCGCCTGCTCGGCTTTCGCCGTGTCGCCGGGGAGAACGGCTTGCACCTGCCGGTTTCGTTGTCTGAGTCAGGGGAGCGTCTCGACCTGGTGCTCGAGTCCGAGGCAACGGCGGTGTTTTTCGAGTTCCTCAGCGACGCGGTCGAGCTCGCTCAGGCGGCCGCTGACCGGGGGCTCGAAGTCCCGCGTGACTTGTCCCTGGTCGTGCTGGGCGACCCCACCATCCCTGTCGTCTCTCCACTGGACTTCACCTGTTTCCGCATCCCGCGACAGGAGATGGGGCGGCAGGCGGTCGAGCTGCTCGCAGACGTACTGCACGGCCAGACGGACGTGACCCAGCGGCTTTTGGACTGCTGGTTCAGTCAGGGAGCGACTCTCGCCGCGCCCGCCGGCTGATCATCTTGCCTCCTCCGCTGACGTCTCACCGGCTCGTTCGCCAATTCTTTTCCATTTGTTTCTAGTCATTAAAAGGGAGATTCATGTACGCGGACGTCCTCGTCGTCGGTGGCGGGACTGGCGGTGTCGCCGCTGCGCTCGGCGTGCTGCGGGCCGGCAGGTCCGTCATCCTTACCGAGGAGTACGACTGGTTGGGCGGGCAGCTCACCAGTCAGGCAGTACCGCCCGATGAGCACACCTGGATCGAGCAGTTCGGCGCGACCGCTTCCTACCGGGCGCTGCGCGACGGCGTCCGCGACTACTACCGGCGCTCCTACCCGCTCACCGCCGCAGCCCGCACCCGCAGTGACCTCAACCCGGGCGCCGGCTGGGTGAGTCGCCTGTGCCACGAGCCCCGGGTGGCGGTCGCGGTCATCGACCAGATGCTTGCCCCGTACCGGGCTTCCGGTCGCCTCGTCGTGCTCCAGCCTTACCGACCGGTGTCCGCAGAGACCGAAGGGGACCGCGTCACCGCCGTCACCGTCGCCCACCGCGACAGCGGCGAGCAGATCACCCTCACCGCGCCGTACGTGCTGGACGCCACCGAGACGGGCGAGTTGCTGCCGCTCACCGGAACCGAGTACGTTACCGGGTTCGAGTCGCGTGCCGACACCGGGGAGCCCAGCGCCCCCGACACCGCCCAGCCGCTGAACATGCAGGCCGTCTCGTACTGCTTCGCCCTCGACCACGTCGACGGCGACCACACCATCGACCGCCCGGCCTCGTACGATTTCTGGCGGACCTACCAGCCGCCGTTCTGGGGTGCCCCCCTGCTGTCCTGGAAGGCCCCGCATCCGCGCACCCTCGAGGTGGTCGAGCGCGGCTTCCAGCCCAACCCCGGCGACGATCCACTCGCCGTCATCGCCGATCAACGGGTCACCGGTGGCGACATGAACCTGTGGACCTTCCGCCGGATCGCTGCTCGCGACATGTTCACACCGGGCACGTACGCCAGCGACATCACCCTCGTCAACTGGCCGATGATCGACTATCTCGAGGGACCGGTCATCGACGTGCCCGACGCACAAGCACATCTGGACGCGGCCAAGGAGCTGTCCCGCAGCTTCCTCTACTGGATGCAGACCGAGGCCCCGCGGCCGGACGGCGGTACGGGATTCCCGGGCCTGCGGCTGCGCGGGGATGTCACGGGTAGCGCGGACGGACTGGCTCAGGCGCCGTACATCCGCGAATCGCGCCGTATCCGGGCCGAGTACACCATCGTCGAGCAGGACCTCTCCCACGACGTGCGCGGCGACAGGGGGGCAGTCGGCTATCGCGACTCCGTCGGCATCGGGATGTACCGGATCGACCTCCACCCCTCCACCGGCGGCGACAACTACATCGACGTGCCGGCCAGCCCGTTCGAAATCCCGCTGGGGGCGCTCATACCCCAGCGCATGGAGAACCTGCTGCCCGCCGGCAAGAACCTCGGCACCACCCACATCACCAACGGCTGCTACCGGCTGCACCCCGTCGAGTGGAACACCGGAGAGGTCGCCGGCCTGCTCGCTGCCCACTGCGTCGAGCACGGGCTCACCCCCCGCGCCGTACGCAACACCAGCGACCACCTGGAGAACTTCCAGCGCGTGCTCACCGCCCACGGCATCGAGCTGCACTGGCCCGACATCAGGGCCTACTGAGGACTGAGACAAGGAGAAGAGCATGAACCGCAAGAACAGGTCCGCACGATCCCACCACATGCGCGGCGCCGGTCTCACTGCGCTCGCCGCCGTCGGCCTCATGCTGGTCACCAGCTGCTCAGGAGGCGGCGCCGGCGACTCCGCAGACGGCCCAGTCAACCTCCGGATGACCATCTGGAGCGGCAACACCGAACACCTCAAGCTCCTCAACGGCATCGCCGCCGACTACCGCAAGACCCACCCCGAGGTGAAGTCGATCAAGTTCGACGTCCTGCCGTCGGACAACTACGCCACCACCCTGACCACCCAGATCGCCGGCGGCAAAGCACCCGACCTGGCCTGGATCCAGCAGGACTCGGCCGCCGACTTCGTGGCCTCCGGCGCCCTCGCCCCGGTCAATGACGACCCCGACGTACTCTCGTCCGCCAAGAGCCTCTGGCAGAAGGACGGCAAGCTCTACGCGTACCCCTTCTCCACCTCCCCGTTCGGCGTCTTCGTCAACACCGACCTGCTGAAGAAGGCCGGACAGCCGATGCCGGCAGAACTGATCAAGCAGGGCAAGTGGACCTGGGATGAGGTCGCGAAGATCGGCTCTGCGGTCAACAACAAGACCGGCAAGGCCGGCATGGTCATCCGCGACTTCGAGTACAAGCAATGGCCCCTTCTCGTCACCGTCTGGAACGGCTGGGGTGCCCGGCCGTGGAGCGCGGACGGCAGGACGTGCGACTTCGACCAGCCCGCGATGACCGCCGCGATGACGTATCTGCACGATGCGATATTCAAGGGCAAGGCGCTGCCCGTGCCGGGCACCACAGCGGACTTCTTCGCCGGCGACGCTGCCATGACCGTGACCCAGATCAGCCGGTCCTCGCTGCTGACCGACAAGTTCAAGTGGGACTTCGTGCCGCTGCCCGCAGGAGTCAAGGGTTCGTACGACGTGATCGGACAGGCCGGGCTCGGCGTCCTCGCGCGCAGCAAGCACGTCAAGGAAGCCACCGATTTCCTGGCCTTCCTCTCTGACAAGGAGAACTCGGCCAAGCTCGGTCGCTACTTCCCTCAGGCCCGCGCCTCCCAGCTGAGCGCCGATGTGCTCGCCACAAGCAACCCGCAGTTCACGCCCAAGCAGCTGGACGTCGTGATCAAGGGCATCAAGAACGGTCGGATCAGCCCGAGCCACACCAACACGGCTGAGATCACCGAGGCCGTGCGCTCCGGGCTGGATCCGCTGTGGAAGACGGACGCCGACGTGCAGCAGGTACTCAAGCACGTGTGCACGACCCTCAAGCCGGCCCTGGAAAAGTGACGGCCGTACCATGACTACCCTGGAACGGTCCAAAACTCCCGCAGTTTCCCAGGTCATCCCGCAGCCCCGGCGGCCTTTCTGGACCGAACACCGACGGAGCCAACTGGCCGGCTACCTGTTCATAAGCCCACAACTCGCGGGCAGCATCGTCTTCGTCCTGACGCCGCTGGTCCTGGTGTTCTACTACAGCTTCCACGAGTGGAACACCTTGTCCGGCACTTTCCACGGGGTCGGCCTGGACAACTACCGTGCGCTCGCCGACGACCCGAAGCTGCCCAACGTCCTGCGTGCGACCGCTTACTTCTCGGTAGGCCTGGTCGTGCTCAACCTGACCCTTGCCCTGACGCTCGCCGTCCTACTGAACCAGAAGCTACGCGGCACCACCGTGTTCCGCACCATCTTCTTCTCCCCCGTCATCGTGTCGATCGTTGCCTGGACGATCGTCTGGGGCTTCCTGCTGCAGAAGAACGGTGGCATCAATGCCTTCCTGGAGATGATCGGGATCCAGGGCCCGAACTGGTTGCGAGGCAATACCTCAGCGATGGTGTCGCTGATCGTCACCCAGGTCTTCAAGGACGTCGGCCTGAACATGGTGCTGTTCCTCGCCGCCCTGCAAGGGGTTCCGCGTGAGCTGTACGAGGCGGCGACCATCGATGGGGCCGGGCGCTGGCGGCAGTTCCGTGGGATCACTGTGCCCCTGATCAGCCCCACGATCCTGCTCGTGTCGATCATCACGTTCGCCGGCTCGCTGCAGGCCTTCGCCCAGATCGCCGTCCTCACCCAGGGCGGCCCCGAGGGCTCCACCACAGTCCTCGTGTACTACATCTACCAGCAGGCCTTCCAGTTCAACCACTTCGGCTACGGCGCGACGCTCTCGGTGCTGCTCTTCGTCATCGTCTTCATCCTCACCGCTGTTCAGTGGCAGATGCGCAAGAAGTGGGTCTTCCATGAGTCATAAGTTGTCTCCTCGCGCCAAGGTCCTGCTCTCCGGCGTTCTGCTGGTGCTGTGCGTACCGTTCGTCTTCCCCACCTGGTGGATGGTGACGTCGTCGCTGAAACCGGCGAGCGACATCTTCGCCTACCCGCCGTCACTGCTGCCCGGCCACCCGAGCCTGGACGCGTACAAGAAGGTCTTCGAACTCCAGCCGTTCGCCGGGCAGTACTTCAACAGCATGTACATCGCGGTCGTGGTGACCCTCGGCACCCTGGCGGTGTCCTCACTCGCCGGCTACGCCTTCGCCCGTATCCGCTTCCGCGGGCAGAACGTGCTGTTCCTGGTGGTGCTCATCGGACTCCTCATTCCAAGCGAAGTCACGATCGTCCCGCTGTTCCAGATGTTCAACAAGTGGGGCATGATCGACACGCATCTTCCGCTGATCCTGGTGCCGGTCTTCGGCGCGCCGAGTGTGCTCGCGACCTTCATCATGCGGCAGTTCTTCATCGCGCTGCCTGCCGAACTGGAGGAGGCGGCACGGATGGACGGCCTCGGCCGGTTCGCCATCTTCCAGAAGATCGCGCTGCCACTCGCCCGGCCGGCCTTGGCGGCGGTCGCCATCTTCACTTTCCTGCACAGCTGGAACCTCTACCTGGAGCCCATCGTCTACCTGTCCACGCCGGAGAAGTTCACTCTGCCCCAGGCGCTGACGCAGTACGTGGACACGTACGGCGGTCCCATGTGGAACGTCCAGCTCGCCGCCGCGTCGCTCACCGCGCTTCCTGTCCTCGCGGTGTTCGTCGTGGCCCAACGGCAGTTCGTCGAGGGGCTGGCGCACACAGGACTGAAGTGAGGACTGCGGGCGCCCGCGGGAATCGCCGTGTACGCCTCCGGCGGGATGGAGCAACCCGCGGTGTGGCCCACTCTCCCCGTCCGCGCCCTGCGCCGGTCCCGTCATCCAAGGGCCCGCGGATTCGACCGCGGACGCGCCTGGCGAACCTGCCTGACCGGTCCGGCCGCTGGAGCCGTGCAAACAACCTCTCGCCCCCTTCGTACTCTTGGAAAGGCCGCGATTCAGCGATGACGTCTCCCGCATGGTTCGCCGACGCCGTGATGTACCAGATCTACCCGCAGAGTTTCGCCGACTCCAACGGCGACGGTATCGGCGACCTGGACGGCGTCGTCGCCCACCTCGATTACCTCGCCTGGCTCGGTGTGAACACCGTCTGGCTCAACCCGTGCTTCGTCTCACCCTTCCGCGACGCCGGCTACGACGTCTCGGACTACCTCACCGTGGCTCCCCGCTACGGCACCAACGACGACGTGGAGAAGCTGACCGACGCCGCGGGCCGCCGAGGCATCAGGGTCCTCCTCGATCTGGTGGCCGGGCACACCTCCGACCAGCACCCGTGGTTCCTCGCCTCCTCCAACGACCCGGCCGACGACCGCTACATCTGGTCCCAGGCCCCCGCACTGCCCGAGGGCTGGGTGCCATCCCCAGGCAGCCGCCCAGGCTCGTACCTCCGTAACTGGTTCGACAGCCAGCCCGCACTCAACTTCGGCTACGCCCGCATGGATCCGGACGAACCTTGGCGGCAGCCCGTGGACGCCGACGGTCCGCGCGCCAACCGCGCCGCGCTGCTGGAGATCATGGACCACTGGCTTGGCCTCGGCGTCTCCGGCTTCCGCGTCGACATGGCGCACACGCTCGTCAAGGACGACCCCGGAAAGGCGGAGACGGCAAGGCTGTGGACCCATCTCCGCAGCTGGCTCGACCGCGCACATCCCGAGGCGGTGCTGCTCGCCGAATGGGGTTACCCCGAACAGTCCGTTCCCGCCGGCTTCCACGCCGACTTCTTCCTGCACTCCGGCGGTCCCACAGGCGGACGCGCTCTGCGCTCGCTGTGGCACAACCGCGAGGGCCTGGACAACGACGCCTGGGAACCCGTTGACTGCCTCTTCGACGCCGAAGGCAAGGGCTCCCTCGACGTGTTCTACGCGGCCTGGAAGTCCGCGGCCACCGCCGTAGGCCCCGAGCATCTCTGTCTGCCCACCTCCAACCACGACTTCGCCCGGCTGGCCTGCGGCTCGCGCACCGCAGAACAGCTCCCCGCGGCCTTCGCGTTCCATCTCACCTGGCCGACACTGCCCGCGATCTACTACGGCGACGAGATCGGGATGCGCTTCATTCCCGACCTGCCCGACACAGAGGGCAGCGTGGTCGGGCCCCACTACAACCGGGCCGGCTCGCGCACCCCGATGCAATGGGACGACACCGAGAACGCGGGCTTCTCCACCGCGTCCGCCGACCGTCTCTACCTCCCCCTCGACCCCACAACCGACCGCCCGACGGTGGACGCGCAGCGGGCCGACACCACCTCGCTGCTGCACCTCGTACGGCGATTGATCGCCCTGCGCAAGGCCACCCCGGCATTGGGCCCGGCAGGTGGCGTGCGGGTGCTGCACGACCGCTACCCGTTGGCATACTTGCGCGGGGAGAGCCACCTCGTCGTCATCAACCCGCGCCGCAAGCCGGCCACCCTTTCGGTCACTGTCGACGGGCTGGACAGTGCCGTCCCACTCGAGACCTCGGGGGTGACCGTGAGCGAAGGAACGCTTGTCGCCGACGGATTCTCCTACGGGATCTTCGCCCTCCCCGGGCGCTGACGCCCGCGACTCCTCCACAATTGGCTCGGTGCACGGCCCGCACGCCCTGAGTGGGGTGCCGGAGATCGCCGTGGCCGACGTGCTGGTGCGCAACCTGCTCGGCGGCCGGGGCCCCGTCCCGAGTCGCGGGTGAGGACGAGGCGGGCGTAGCGCGCTCCGGGCCTGCACTTCTTCCGTCCCGACCCGGCCCGGCTCGACCCCCGGAAAGAAACTGCAGCCCCGATGAGTTAACGCGCCGCGAGCAGTCCACTGAGGAGACCCGGTGAGCACCGGGCACAATCCCCCAGGAGAGGCTCGTGCGTAAGCTGATCGTTTCCGAGTTCGTGACGCTGGACGGCGTGATGGAGGCGCCAGGAGGCGAGAAAACCCATCCACACTGGGGGTGGGTGTTCGACTACATGAGCCCCGAGCAGGGGCAGTACAAGTTGGAGGAGGCGCTCGCCGCCGAAACGCTGCTCATCGGCAGGGTGACCTACGAGTCCTTCGCCGGCTCTTGGCCGGAGCGGACCGGTGAGCTGGCCGACCAGCTCAACACGATGCAGAAGGTCGTGGTGTCCAGCACAGTGACCGACCCCACCTGGCAGAACACGACGGTGCTGACCGGCGACGCGGTCAAGGGCGTCACCGAGCTCAAGGCGAAGGAGGGCGGGCCGATCCTGGTCGCGGGCAGCGCGCGGCTGGTGCACGCCCTCCTCGATCACGACCTCGTCGACGAGCTGCGGCTGATGGTCTTCCCCGTAACCATCGGCGCCGGGCTACGCGTTTTCCCCGACACGGTGGGCAAAACGCCGTGGCGCCGCGTCGAAAGCCAGCAGTTCCCGCCTGGACCCCGGGTAGACACCTACTACCGCGCCTGAGCAACCGGTAGTTCGCCGACGTCGGCAACACGTTGTCCATGAACGCCCCGCCCGGCAGCCGTCGGCGGGGCGTTCATCTGGATCTGGCCAGAGCACGTCCTCGCACGTCACGCCTGATCGGCGAAGGGATGCGAGGGTGACGGCGGCCTGGAAGGACTGGGCGGCTCTGTCCCTTCCCGTGGGCGGCCCGCAGCATCCGCTCGAAGGTTCCGTCGGCCACCCGGCGGCAATACCGGGTGTGCAAGGTGGCCCAGCCCTTATCGCTCGGGCACATCTCGCCGGGCGGACCCTGTTCGCCACACGATCCCGTTCAACACCATCCGGTCGTCCAGCCGCTTCCGCCCTGATACCGCACTCGGCAGCAGCCGCCGGACGAGGTTCCACTCGGCATCCGACCCCTCCGCCTGGCTGACGGTCGGTGGCAGCCGTGCCGGTGGCGAAGGTGTTGACGCGGGTGCCTTGCGGCTCATGATGATTGAAAGTTAAACTACAAAGGGCGGTGGTCAGTCACGCGCCCTACCCCGGCCGCCCATGAGTTCCGCACGCGCACAACCCAAGCAACGGAGGCAAGCATGCACACCGTCGACCTCACGTCGATCGAGGCACAGCGCAACCGGATTCGCGAGACGCACCTGCGCCCCGCCGACCGACGCCCGGCCTCCTCGGCCCGCGGTCTGCACCACACGGCACTGCTCAGCAGTGACGTCGAGCGCACCGTTCACTTCTACCAGGACATCCTCGAGTTCCCGCTCACGGAGCTCATAGAGAACCGGGACTACCAGGGCTCGTCCCACTTCTTCTTCGACATCGGCAACAACAACCTGCTCGCCTTCTTCGACTTCCCCGGGCTTGATCTCGGCCCGTACGCCGAGGTCCTCGGCGGGCTGCACCACATCGCCATCTCGGTCGAGCCTGAGCGCTGGCAGCACCTGGTCGCCAAGCTGGAGCGCAACGGCATCGAGCACGTCGTCCACAGCGATGTCTCCGTCTACTTCACCGACCCCGACGGCGCCCGGATCGAACTCATCGCCGACCCGCTTGGTGAGATGTACGGCTCCCAGGTGCTCTGACCTCGGACGGCGGTCGATCGACCAGCCCTCCTCCGCGCAAGGGGCATCCATGACCGACATCACCGCAGCGGCGAACCGACCGCTCGTATGGCGTCCCGGAACCTCGGTGCCACCGCCTGCTGCTCCCGCACGGCACCGGCGACAACGAGCACCGCGCCCGTTGGGGGAGGGCCTCACACCGGGATCGCCGCTGCTCTCCCACGCGGGGCACCGTCCTCGAGGGGACCATGCCCCGGTTCTTCCGACGCTTGCGCGAAGGCGTGTTCGACAAGGTCGGCCTGCCTGAACGCCCCACGACCGCCCGCCGCCAGGTCGGCGCCGTCCTGCCGTTCGAGCGGATGCCGTCCCTGCGCGGCGCGTGGCGCGCAGGGAGGAAGCCGCCCGTTTCCTACGCACCGGCGACTCGACTCGACCGCTCCGGTGACCGACCGCGCCCCGGGCAGGACATCGGGGCCGGTGCCACGTGCGCGAGGAACGGCGCACGGGGCGCCGCGCACGGCCAGTGCCCGGTCATGGTGGTGCGTGAGCAGTCGGCCGCAGGCGTAGGGAGGGCACGACCGAGGGAAGCCCTACGCGCGGTTGCCTCTCCACCAGAACCGCGCTCGATGCGAAGAGCGAGGACGAACGCATCGATGCCGCCCTGCCCAGTCTGCTCGACAGCCTTGAGGAACTCATCCGGGAACGCCTTTCGAAGGAGGACGCTCGCGAACGGCTGACCATTCCCCCGACGGAAGCGGCGCGTGTGGTGCCAACCATGACGAGGGGAAACGCCGTCATCGGATGCGTCTGTCACGACGCCGAACGGTTGTGAGCCACGACGAGTTCGTTCCTGCGCACGCTGCCGACCCCGCGACCGTGATGAGGGCAGATCGCGTGCGCACCCTCGGCTGCGAGAAGAAGTCGCGCCCAACGAAGCCCTCGGGATCACGATCGGCTACGAAAGCGCACACAGGGCCCCGACCGTCAGGTCGAAGCCCACAACCGCGTACGCTATAGCGACTGTCCGAGGGCGGAGTTGACCACTGACGATACGGCTGTGGCAGCGCAAGGAAAGCTCCACCTGCGAAACCGGACTTGAGTCATACGACTGCCGAGGTCGGCTCGCCGGCTGTGGTGGCCTCCTCCTCACGCTGTCGCCCAAGTGCCGGCTCCACATGCCCACGAGGCATGTCTGGACGACCTCGGGGTGCGGGTGCCGATTATTACGTCGTAGCGAAAGCCGCAGGCGCGGTCAACGAGTCCGTGAGGTATCGCACCAGCGGCTCCACCACACCAGCGCCCAGGGCGACCAGTGCGTCTGCCGCCGCACCGCATCGCCCCGGCAGACCGAGGTCCCGTACGAGGTGCATGCTCACCAAGTCTCCCCTCCGGCAGCCCGGCTCCTCGCAGACGGCAACGACCACCACGAGGCGCTCTGCCTCGGACGAGTCGCTACGAGGGACTTGTGGGAGTTACGCCCGGCGCCTCGTTATCCGGTCCAGCACCAGCCGCACACCGAGGCTCGGTCGCACCCATGCAACCGCAGCGCGCCCTCAGGCGTCATTTCATCAACGACCGCAGGGGGAGCGCTGATGGGGCTGGTGAAAACAATCCTGCCGCTACCGCGTGCCGTGGCCCGGCTGAGCCCACGGGTGGGCCGACCGCTGCTCGGTTCCGCGCTGATGCACTGCCACACCCCTAATACGTGGGTGCTGAGACGTCCACCTTCGCCGAAGCGTCGGCTGACCTGGGCCGAGGAGGCGGTCGCCGTGTACCAGGCGCTCGTCGAGACCGAAAGCCCACGTCCGCGACACCGGGACCTTCTGGCCCGCGCCCTGACCCAGCACGCCTTGGCTCTCCTACTCGTCGGCCGCTACGAACAGGCGTGGACGACGATCGAGGCATCGTTGGCCGTGCCGGGCGCTCGGTGGTCGCCGGCACAGTGGGCGTCCCTGCTGCACCTTCAGGCCGAGGTGCAGTTCAACCTGGGGCGGTACGACGAGGCGCTGGCGTCGGCAGCGGAGTGTGTGGCGGCATATCGCCGTCTTGTCCCCACGCGTCGGGAGAGGGTGCTGGGCCGTCTGCCGCGCGCCCTGCACACGTACGCCCTGGTACTGGGCGCCCTCGGCCGTACGAACGAGTCCGTGGCCGCCCACGAGGAGTGCGCTGGTCTGCTGCGGGCCATGTCACCGTGGGACCTGTTGCAGCTGTCGCGCCTGGCGACACTTCGGCCGCGCGTGCTGTTTAAACTAACCGTCGGATTCTTCGGCTTGGGCAGGTTCGAGGAGGCCCTGACCGTCGGCCAGGAGGCGCGGGAGGCGGCCGACCCCTTCGTCATCTGGGCCTCCCCCGAAACCATGCGGCCACTGCGCATCCAGATCCTCGCGCTCCTGGCTCTCTGTTATGAGGTCACCGGGGATCTACCCACGGCACGTACGACCGCGACCGAGGCAGTTGCCGCAGCCCGCGCCCTGACCGACCGGCACCCGGCAGCCGGGGAGTTGCTGACCCTGGTGCTCGACTCCCTGGCAGACCTGCTCGGCGAACCGGAGGAATGACCCTGTAGGTTTCTGGCAGTCCCTGTAGGGTTCCAAAAGTGACGCATACGATCTGACCTGGTATTTTGCGGTTCCGGGTGATCATGGCAGGCCCAGACTGCATGGCCCTGCGCATGCTCTACCTGAACTTCCTCGGGCTCCTCGGACTGCTCCTGCTGCTCTCCCGCTCCCGGGACGCCAAGGACATCGAGTTGCTCGCGCTACGCCAAGAGAAGGCGGTGCAGCGCCGCCGGCTCGGCGCCAGGCCACGCCTTGCCTGGCCGGAGCACGCCGTACTCGCTGCCCTTGCCCGGCACCTGCCGACCCGGCTGCGTCGATATCGCCTGGCCACCCCCGGCACCCTCCTGTCCTGGCACCGCCGACTCGTCTGCTGGAGTTGGAGGCAGAACCCTGCGCGCACCGGCCCGCCGCCGGTTTCCGAAGAGATCACCGCCCTGACCTGCGCCTGTCGTGGGAGAACCCGGCCTGGGGGCTCAACCCGGATCCAGGGCGTGCTGCGGCGCCTGGGCCACCGCGTCGGCCGTACTGCTTCAAAACCCTTTCGCAGTCGCCGACCTGGCCCGATGCGTCCGACCGGACGACCGTACGACCGCCGACCAGATCCGCGAGATCACTGAGAGACTCGGAGACATCGCACAACGCATCCAAGCCGCCGACGCCGAGAAGAAGGGCCCGCTCTACGAAGCACTCGGGGATCAGTTACAAACATACAGGTAGGGCCGCGACCGTCCGGTCGAGGCCCTCATTCACGTATCGCTATAACTAGTCGAGTGTCCGAGGGGGGACTTGAACCCCCACGCCCGATAAAGGGCACTAGCACCTCAAGCTAGCGCGTCTGCCATTCCGCCACCCGGACAGGTGATGCGCGGGGGCTGGCCCCGCGGCGACAAGGACAACGATACCAAGGATTCGGGGTGGGTTTCACCTGCGTATCCGCTGGGTGCGCGGGGTGCCGGGGCCTTCTGGGCCCCGGCACCGGGACGGCTAGACGGCCTCGGGCGGCATGAGGTGGTAGTCGGGGAAGTTCCCCGGCGGGCGCTCACCCGCGGGGCCCCGGGTGACCGCGCGTACCAGCAGCTCCCCGCCGACGAAGGCGCCGCGCCAGGAGGCGCCGAGGCCGCCGAAGAGTTCGGCCCGGTCGCCGCGCGACCGGGGCCGGTTGTGGCCGACCTTGAAGGCGCGGATCCGCGGGGCGAGGCGGGCGTAGGTGGCCTCGTCGTCCGTGGAGAGGGTGGCGACGAGGGAGCCGTCACTGACGTTCATGGCGGCGAGCAGTTCCGCCTCCGTGTCGACGGTGACGATCGTGTCCACCGGGCCGAAGGGCTGCGTGTGGTGCAGCGGGGAGGCGCGCGGCGGGTTGAGGAGGGCGACCGGCGCGAGGTAGGCGGAGGTGTCCTGGCCCGGCAGCAGGCGGGCGCCGTCGAGGCTGCCGCGGTGCAGCGGGATCGCCCCGCGGTCGACGGCCTCGCCGACGAGGTCGCCGAGTTCCTTGGCCTTGGCTGCGTTGATCAGCGGGCCGAAGTCCAGGTCGGGGAGGTCGTCGCCGGGGCCGTCCACGGCGAGCGGGTGGCCGAGCCGTACCGAGCGCACGGCGGGCAGGTACGCGGACAGGAAGTCGGGGAGGAGTTCACGCCGCACGACGAAGCGGGGGTAGGCGGTGCAGCGCTGCTTGCCGTGGCGGAAGGCCGCGCGGAGGTGGCCGGCGAGGGAGTCCCAGTCGCTGTAGTCCCACACGCCCCAGGCGTTCAGTCCTTCCTGCTGGAGGACGTGGCGTCTGCCCGGGTCGGCGCCGGCGCAGGCGGTCCGGCCGACCGCGTCCCGGGCGCCGAGGGAGCAGACGCACCCGACCTCAGGTGCCCGTACCAGTGCCGCGGCGAGCTCCTCACCGCCGCTGACCAGGGTCACGGGCACGTCCTCGCGGGCGATGAGCGCGCAGGCCAGCGTGAGGCAGGCCGGGCCGCCCTCGGTGGGGGCCCGGACGATGACGGCGTTGCCGGCCAGCGCCTGTACGAGCAGGGCGTGCACCACGACGCTCATCGGGTGGTTCCAGCCGGCGATGTTGCCGACCGGGCCGGGCAGCGGGCGGCGCCACTCGACCATGTCGTCGATCTCGCCGACGTACCAGCGGACGCCGTCGAGGCCCCGGTCGACCTCTGCCTGGGCCAGCCGCCAGGGCATGCCGATCTCCCAGACCAGCAGGAGGGCGAGCAGCGTGCGGTGCTCGCACAGGGCGTCCAGGGCGGCCGAGACCCGCGCCCTGCGTTCGGCCACGGGGACCACCCGCCAGGCGCGGTGCTGGTCGAGGGCGGCGCGGACGGCTCGTCGGGCGGTGTCCGCGTCGAGCCGGGGCGCCCCGGCCAGGGGGACGCCGTCGACGGGACCGGTGGCCGGCAGGACCCGGCCGCCGGCCTGCCAGGCCCCCGCCCACAGGTTGCGCACGCGGTCGTCGTGGAACGCCTCCGGCGCGGCCCTCAGGCACCGCCCCCAGACGTCGGCCCAGGCCGTACCGGGTCTGAGGGTGAGGGTCACGCCTTCCCCGCTCGTGCCGGGCGGACCTCGCGCAGCGCGCCCTCGCGGGTGTAGAGGAACCCCCGTACCAGTTCGGTGTGCGGCAGTTCCCCGGCGTCGCGCAGGCGCGTGAGGCACACGGTCAGGTCCTCGGCGGGATCGCCGCCCAGCGCCGCGCAGTCCTCGTGGTGCACCAGCACGATCTCGCGGGTGCCGCCCCGCAGCTGGCTCAGGCGCAGCGAGCGGAGGGTGTCGCGGGTGACGCACCCGCCCGCGTTGCGGATGACGTCGGCGTCGCCCGGCCGCAGCCCGAACATCGCCTCGACGCCGAGCCGGGAGTCCATGCACGCGACGACGGCGACGCCGGTGCGGGCCTCCTTCTTCCTCAGGTCGAGGGGCGTGAGCGCCGCCCCCACGTCGTACCTGCGGACGAGCAGTCGCTCGACGCCAGCGGCCCTGGCGGGGGCGGTCACCGCAGCAGCCCGCGAACGAGCCGGGCGGTTTCGGAGGGGGTGCTGCCGACCTTGACGCCGGCGGCCTCCATCGCCTCCTTCTTGGCCCGGGCGGTCCCGGAGGAGCCGGAGACAATGGCGCCGGCGTGGCCCATGGTCCTGCCCTCGGGCGCGGTGAAGCCCGCGACGTAGCCGACGACCGGCTTGGTGACGAGGCGGGAGATGTAGGAGGCGGCCCGTTCCTCGGCGTCGCCGCCGATCTCGCCGATCATGACGATCAGGTCGGTCTCGGGGTCGTCCTGGAAGGCACGCAGGCAGTCGATGTGGGTGGTGCCGACGACGGGGTCGCCGCCGATGCCGACGGCGGTGGAGAACCCGAGGTCGCGCAGTTCGTACATCAACTGGTAGGTGAGCGTGCCGGACTTGGACACCAGACCGATGCGGCCCGCGGTGGTGATGTCGGCGGGGATGATGCCGGCGTTGGACTGCCCGGGGCTGATGAGGCCGGGGCAGTTGGGGCCGATGACACGGGTGCCGGAGGCGACCGCGCGGGCCCGGAAGGCGACCGTGTCGTGGACGGGGACGCCCTCGGTGATGACGACGACGAGCCCGAGCCCGCCGTCGACGGCCTCGTCGACGGCGGCGCGTACGAAGGGCGGCGGCACGAAGACGACGCTGACGTCGGCTCCGGTCGTGCCGACGGCCTCCTTGACCGAGCCGAAGACGGGGACGGTGCGCCCGTCGAACCGCACCGCCGCACCGGCCTTGCGCGGGTTGACGCCGCCGACGACGTCCGTCCCCGAGGCGAGCATGCGGCGGGTGTGCTTCATGCCCTCCGATCCGGTCATGCCCTGGACGATCACCTTGCTGTTGCGGTCGAGGAAGATGGCCATCGCGATCAGCTCCTTGCCGGCTCGGCGGCCCGCGCGGCCGCGCCGTCCATGGTGTCCAGTTGCCGTACGAGGGGGCCCAGCGACGCCGCGGCCTCGTCGAGTACGGCCCGGCCGCGCTCGGCGTTGTTGCCGTCGAGGCGGACGATGAGGGGCTTGGTGAGCTCGACCAGGTCGAGGGCCTGGACGATGCCGTCGGCGACCGCGTCGCAGGCGGTGATGCCGCCGAAGACGTTGACGAGGACGGAGGTGACGTCGGGGTCGGAGAGGATGACGCCGAGCCCGTCGGCCATCACCTGGGCGGAGGCACCGCCGCCGATGTCGAGGAAGTTGGCCGGGGCCCCGCCGTGGTGGGCGACCACGTCGAGGGTGCTCATCACGAGTCCCGCGCCGTTGCCGATGACGCCGACGGTGCCGTCGAGCTTGACGTAGTTGAGGCCCTTGGCGCGGGCGGCGGCCTCCAGGGGGTCGCCCTCGCCGGGGGTCTCGTACGCGGCGTGGTCGGGGTGGCGGAAGCGGGCGTTGGCGTCGAGGGAGACCTTGCCGTCCAGCGCGAGGACGCGCCCGTCCGCGGTGCGGACCAGCGGGTTGACCTCGACCAGGAGGGCGTCCTCGGCGGTGAAGACCTCCCACAGCGCGGTCAGTACGGGCACGGTCTCCTCGGGGAGTCCGGCCGCCGCGGCGATCTGCCGGGCCTTCTCCTCGGTGACTCCCTCGGCGGCGTCCACCGGTATGCGGGCCAGGGCGTGCGGCCGGGTGGCGGCGACCTCCTCGATGTCCATGCCACCCTCGGCCGAGGCCATCGCGAGGAAGGTGCGTTCGGCGCGGTCGAGGAGGAAGGAGACGTAGTACTCGTCCCGGATGTCGGCGGTCGGCGTCAGCATCACCGTGCCGACCGTGTGGCCCTTGATGTCCATCCCGAGGATGGTGCGGGCCTTTCCTTCCGCGTCCGCGGGGTCCGAGGCGAGCTTCACACCGCCGGCCTTCCCCCGGCCGCCGGTCTTCACCTGCGCCTTCACCACGACCTGCCCGCCGAGGCGCTCGGCCGCGGCGCGGGCCCGCGCGGGGTCGTCCACCACGTGGGCGTCGAGCACGGGGACGCCGTGCCGCGCGAAGAGCTCCCGTGCTTGGTACTCGAACAGATCCATCGTCACACGCACCTGCCCTGACTCGGGGTCGAACGACAATCCGGTGCACACCTCTGGACACCGGGTCGTCCATGCGGGATAAACGTCTGCATACAGTATTCGTCGCCTGTATGCAATGTACAGACTGCGGGGCGGAATCCCCGCGCTCGGCCCGCTCACCGGCCCCCCAGACCGGAAGGAACCGTG
>JARAXD010000044.1:0-23685 GCA_033793685.1 Streptomyces sp. ME19-03-3
CAGCCGGTGGCCGTTTGTCTATGCGGGCACCAACCCGGACGCCGGAGTAAACCCCCGCATCAGGTCCAACCCGTTACACCACTTCCAAGGACGCAACCCATCCCGGACCTCCTCAGTTGCCAGTTCCCGACTCCAGGCGCCGACAGTTCCCTTTCGGGGCCGAAACGAGAGGTGGCAAACGGGCTGTCTCCGACCGGTGTCGAGAGCCCATTGAATGACCACGACGGAGAAGACACGTATGCACAGCACCACCTCCAACGGCGTGCCCGCTGGCCCGATCAAGGCCAGCCCCGAGGCCGAGCCGGTCGCAGCGGCGGTCGCGCTGCAGTCCCTGCTGCGGGAGCACGCCGCCCGCGGTGACAGGGACCGCGTCGTGCCGTCAGAGGTCGTCCGTGCGCTGTCCGACGCAGGCGTCTTCCGCTTGCTGACACCGAAGCGGTACGGCGGCCAGGAAGCGAATCTGCGTACCCTGACCGACGTCTCGGAGGCACTAGGCGAAGCCGACGGCTCGGCGGCCTGGGTCGGAATGATCATCTCCGTGACGAACTGGCTGGCGTGCCTGTTTCCGGATCAGGCACAGGAAGAGGTGTTCGGGGCCGACCCTGATGCCCGGGTGACCGGAGTGGCGGCTCCGACGGGTATGGGGGAACCGGTGCCAAGAGGCTGGCGGGTCAGCGGCCGATGGTCCTACAACTCCGGTGCGCCGTACGCAACCTGGGCGGCAGTCGGCGCACTCCTCAAGGATGACAGCGGTGCGGTCGTGGATCAGGCTCTGGTGCTGATCCCCGCCTCGGAACTCGTCATGGAGGACACCTGGCACACTGCCGGGATGCGGGGTACCGCCAGCAACACCCTCGTCGGGCACGAAGTGTTCGTTCCCGCGCACCGAGTCCTGTCGGTTCCGGCGGCGGCGGAGGGGGTCTACCCGCGATCGTCCCGCGAAGAGGAGCTGTACGGCGCTTCGTTCGGCCCGATGCTACTGCTGTGCCTGCTCGGTCCGCTGCTCGGGCTGGGCAAGGCTGCGCTGAACATGGTGGTGGATGCCGCGGCGTCCAAGCCGCTGTCGTTCACCGTTCACCGCCGGCAGGCGGACTCGGTGGGTATCCAGATGCAGGTGGCCGAGGCCGCTCTGAAGATCGAGACGGCGCGGCTTCACGCCCACCGCGCGACCTCGCAGGTCGACCTGGCGGCCGCCGCCGGCCCGCTCGACTACAGCGAGCGCACCCACATCAGGGCCCAGGCGGGCTACGCGGCCCGCCAGATCCTCGAAGCCATCGGCATCCTGCTGGACGCGCATGGCGCTTCCGGCCTCGCTGACACGAACCCCCTGCAGCGCATTTGGCGTGACGCGAACACCGCTGCCCGTCACGCCGGCCTGATCCCTGCCGTCGGCCTGGAGGTCTACGGCAAGACACTGCTGGACGTGAACGAACGAGTGAGCCTCATGGTCTGACGCGGCGACCGGACAGGGGTACACGCCCTGGTCGGCCGCGACTCCGTCCGTGAGCGAGGCGGCCTCGCCCGTCGGCGGCGCCGTCCGCACTCGTTCACACCGAAATCGCCGCGGCTTCGCGCGGCACCGAGTGGGCCACACGTCAACCAGGTCCACCGTCCCAGGGCCAACACATCGGAAATGCAAGGAAGGGCGCCGTGACCACATACCAGACGCTGTCGGACGTCGAAGAGATCAAGAAACTCAAGGCGCGGTACTGCCGTTACGTCGACACGCGCAACTGGGACGGCCTGCGCAGCCTGTTCACCCATGATGGCCGCTCCACCATCGGCGGCCAGGACCAGTCGGCCGATGAGTTCGTCGTGATCGCGCGGAAGTGGCTGGGCGAATCGACGAGCGTGCACAGCGTGAGCATGCCGGAGATCGAGATCACCGGCCCCGGTACGGCCACCGGTATCTGGGGCATGGAGGACATCGTCACCTTCCCCAGTGACCTCGGCGAGGCACCCAAAGGCATCCACGGCTGGGGGCACTACGAGGAGGAATACCGCCAGGTGAACAACCGCTGGCTGATCCACCGCATAGCCCTGAACCGCTTGCGCCTCGACCCCCTCGAGGGCGGATTCCCTGACGCCTGACCGGCTAGGACCCGTGCGGCGGAGCACCCGGGCCGACACCGCGGCAACCGGTGGCTCCGTCGCACGGGCGGCTCGTCGTCACGACCGCGCGCACTGCTGCTGACGGCAGCCTCATCCCGCACGAGGCAGATGCCTGGACGGGAACGAGCACACGGCAGAATGCCGCGTCGTCGCATCCGGGAGACGATCCCACTCGGACACAGCGGCGGAGCCTCGCACACCGTTCCAAGGCGCCTCAGAAGGCCTTGGTGGGAAGGTATTTGCCGTCCAAGGTGATCAGCGCACGATAGCCGCCCTCGGGGTCCTCCACCTTCTTGACGCCCAGGCGGAAGTTGATCGCGCTGATGATCCCATCGCCGAATTGCTCGTGCACCAACGCCTTCAGGGTGGTGCCGTAGACCTGGAGCATCTCGTAGAAGCGGTGGATGGTCGGGTCGGTAGGCACCCCACCGGGGATGCTGCCGCGCATGGGAACCGTCTGCAGCAACAGAGCGGCGTCATCGTCCAGGCCCAGGCGGTCGGCGACGGTCTCCACTGCCTCCTTGGGAAGGGGGTGCTGGCCCAGCAGCGCGGCTGTGGTGAAGGCCGGGGAGAGCGCGGCCGTGTCGGCCAGTTCCCGCCAGGTCAGGGGAGGCGCACACCGAATGCGACCTGTGCACTGTCGTCCGGGACGCTGCTCGTGTCATCTCAGCGGACTTCAAGGCGGCAGGGCCGGCCAGCGCCAACGGTCACCTCGTCCATGAGCACATGCCATGACCAGAGAGGACACTGGGGCCCGTACGAGACGTCGAGCCCCTTCAGCGGCGCCTTTCCTGGGTGAGGGCGGCTCAGGCCGCTGACGACGGGTGATCAGAACCACAGTGGGCATGGCGGAGGACGCACCGGCCGCGGAGGGTGGCCATGCCGCGTTCGACGGGATACCGAGCCGGACGCGCGCCCGGTTCAGCGACAGCGTTCGGGGGGTGAGTCCCTGGTGGAGATCGTGGCGGCTGTGCTTGCCGAAGTGGTCGGCGCGACCGTCGCCCACGGGCCTCAGTCGGCGAGGGGTCCGTTGTCGTACGCCTCGCACAGGGCGCGAGTCAGGCCGGGGGTACGGCAGCCATGTGAGCCCACCGCCTGCGACATGCGTATCCCCGCGTCGGCGCGGCACCCCGGACGCGGCGAGCCGACCAACGCTGTCCGTCGGCAAGCCCTGCACAGGGGGTTCGACCCAGGGCCCCTACTGCTGACCGGACCGGCCTGCGGCGCGGGGCAAGGGGTCCGGGACAGCGGTGGCCCAGGCGGCCATGGCCGAGAGCACGTCACGCAAGCCCTCACCGAGGGGAGTTATCCGATACTCGACGCGAGGTGGGATCTCGGCGTACGCGGTGCGGGTGACGATGTCGTAGGTCTCGAACTGACGGAGCCGCCGAGTCAGGGTGTGCGGGCTGATGCCCGGTAGCGCGTCACGCAGTTCGGTGAAGCGGCGCGGGCCGTCCAAGAGTTCACGCACGATGAGAGTGGCCCATGGTCCGTCGAGCAGCACCAGGAATCGGGCAACGCCGCACGCAGGCAGTGGAGTGGCAGTGGTCACATCGCCATCCTATCCATTAGTGCAGTTGAAGTAACCGATGCGTTGCATGCACTAATAGGGGGCATGACCTACGTGATCCATGGCGCCACCGGCGCCCAGGGAGCCCCTGTCGCTGCTCTTCTCGCAGCCGCGGGCAAGCCCGTCGTCGCCGTTGCCCGTGACGCCGGCGCAGCGGTGGACAACGCCCGTGTCGTGGCCGCCGACTACTCGTCCGTCCCTCAGCTGATCGATCTGTACCGTGGCGCCGAAGGCGTCTTCATGCATTTGCCGTTGGGTGCCGAGGACGACCGCCGGACCTATGCCCGCAACATCGTCGCCGCTGTCCGCGAAGCCCAACCGGCGCGCGTCGTGTACTCCACCAGTGGCGCCGTCGTCGACGCTCCCGGGAATGTCCTCCAGGAGCAGGAGGACAGCGCGGTCTCCACACTCATTCGCGGACTCAGCGACAGCGGCGTGTCCCACGTGGTGGTGGCGCCACGGATGTTCCTGGAGAACCTGCTTCTTCCGCCTGTCATCGACGCCGTCCACAAGGAAGGCGCACTGCGCTATCCGTTGGGCGTGGATTTCGCCGTGTCCTGGGCTTCTCACCTGGACGTCGCCGACACCGCAGCCACCCTGTTCGAACGGACGGACATCGCCGGAGTGGTCACTGTCGGGCAGTACCCCGCCATCACAGGGCCGGAGTTGGCCGCGGCGTTCAGCGCCCGCTTCGGTCGCGAGGTGTCGTACGACGCGATCGACCCCGCGATCTTCGGCGACTCCATCGCCCCGCTGATCGGAGCCGGCGCTGCGGAAGGAGTCGCCGGTCTGTACCGGACACTTGCCACACTCCCGGACAACTCCATCTCCCCCGAGCGCTCCGCGCAGAAACTGCTCGGTCTCGTTCCCCGGACAGCCGGGCAGTGGCTGGCCGACATCGGTATCTGACACTCTGCCACCTGGACGCCGCGACGGGGTTGTTGTGGAGATGAAGATGAAGCCGGACGGGTCGCCCAGGCGCGCGGCCAGGACTGTTCCCGCCCCAGCCCGCCGGCAGCGGCACCGACAGTCGCGGCGACTCACACCGGCCAAGCGCGCTCTCCGGCGAGGCGGCCCACCGTGGCAAGGTGCTCGAAGGATCCCCGCCTCTCGGATGCGCTGTGCCTCGGGTGCAACCTGGGAGCAGTGCTGCCGTGCGGCGCCGATGTGCCGATCGCACGTCCCCACCGATGATCCTGTCGTCCGGGCAGTCGCTGTCCTGCGGAAGCATCCGGTCGAAGTGCCGGATCCAGGAACCTCGCCGGCGGGCACCGGTCCGACGTGACCATGCGAGGGCATCCCGCAGTGCCGGGGGATTCCCGAACGACTCGGCGGACCGCAGCCCTCCACGCACGGTGGCCGAAAAGGTGTCACGTGGTGAGACCCAGAGCTCGGCGAGCTCTACACAACAGAAGGTCGGGAAATGCGGGAAATTGAATTGCCCGAATGTACCCTGCCACGTTGACGTGATGTTGCCGCGGTCCCGCCACGATCAGCGAACAAGCCTTGTGCCTCAAGGGGAATACCCTGCGTACGCGTTTCTCGCAGGCTTCCACATGTGTTTCGATGGCCGGCACGGGTCCGCGGCCACTCTTCTCGCGAACCCTTCCGGCCCCGGCTCGCACCGATCCTTCTTTTCAAACGACGCGCATTATTCGCTAGAGTGTTCCTGTCGGCCGCGTTCAAAGGCTTGACCGTTGAGACGCCTTGGGTGCGCCCAACATGCCGGACGCGGTCTCAAGCGTTCCCCACAACCCCGGTCACCCGGCGCGGTTGGTGCGCCAACGCGCAGCCCTCGCAACCGTTGACGGCGCCCCTCGGCAGGTGGGATGGCACGGACCCACGTGTTCCACCTGCGGCCTGCGACCCACCTACTGCGGTGCCCCTGGCACCGTTCGACGACTGGGAACCGTTCCCGGGCTCGGCCCCCGTCCTGATTCATTACACAGGGAGTGAAGATGACTTCTCCGATTCTGGTTGTCGGCGGCACTGGTGCCGTCGGCGGTGCCACGATCCCCGCGCTGCTCGCCCGGGGCGGCACCGTCCGTGCGCTGGTCCGCAGCAAGGCGCGGGCCGCTGGACTGCTCCAGGGCGTCGAGCTGTTCGCCGGGGACCTGACCGACGAGCGCTCCGTGCGGGAGGCGCTTGAGGGCGTGGAGTCCGCCTTCTACGTCTCGCCGCACGTGGACGAGGAGGTCGAGATTGCGGAGACCTTCGTTGCGGCCTGCGAGGCGAACGGAACCCGGCTGGTGTTCGGCGGGTTCCACGTCCCCGACGAGGAGGTCCGCACCAGCTTCGGCCAGATGGTCCCCTCCTACCAGGGCAAGCTCAAGGTCGGCGTAACGATTGCCGAGTCTTCCGCGAGCCCGGTCATCCTCAACCTGACCAACTTCGCGCAGAACGACGAGCCGTTCCGCGAGGACATCCTCAGCGGCGTCTACCCTCTGCCCATCGCTGAGGGCGGCGCCAACCGCATCGACCTCCGCGATGCCGGCGAGATCGCTGCGAAGGCCCTACTCGACAAGGACTTCGCGACGGGCTTCTACGGCCTCAACGGCGCCGAGATGCTCAACGGCGCCGAGGCGGCGGCGGTTTGGGCCGAGACGCTCGGCCGCCCGGTGGAGTACCTCGGCGCGGACGGCGACTGGAAGGCTGTCTTCGCCAAGCGGCTGAGCGGACGCAAGCTGACCGACTGGATCTCCTCCTTCGAGAAGTTCATCAGCCTCTACCCCGTGCCCACCGACGCGGACCAGGTGCGCACCACCACCGAACTCCTCGGCCGTGCGCCGCGCAGTTATCGCGACTACGTCAACGACATGGCCCGCCTGTGGCAGGCCTGACACCCCTCCCGCTGACAGCGTCGGCACCTTCTCCGGCCCGGCTCTCCGCCGGGCCGGAGAAGGTGCCGAGGACAACGTGGAGATGCGCTCCAGCGTCTCACTGCTCGTGCTCACCGCACTGACTGCCCTCAGCGTGGCGGGCCTCGGTCTGTTCCTCGCCGGTACGCGGCTCGGCGAGGATCGGCTGCTCATCGCCGGCTCGCTGACGGGACTGGGCGTCGCCGGAACGGTCCACACGGGAACGGTCGCCCTGGACATCGTTGCCACCGCAGCCGTCCCGGACTTGCTCGAGGAATCGGACGCGCAGGTCCTCGACCGCCTCACGGGCATCGCCGAAGAGCCCGCCGCCATGAGCGGTGCCGCACGTTTCCTTCGTCTCCGCGACTCTTGGGCAGGTGGGCCCGCCACCCGAGGCATGACTGCCCTGCGAGCGGACTGCGGCCATCTCCTCCCCACACGGCTACAGTCAGCGGCCTCCGTACGTGGCAGCCGGTGTCCGGGAACGGATGGTCACCGCCGCTGCGGAGTCCCGCGGTCGTCATGGGCCGTCCCGTCCATGGCCACAAGGGCGTCCCGAAGCGCTGCCCGGGAGGTGATGCCCAGTTTGGGAAATATGTTGTACAGATGCGTACTGACGGTCCGTTGCCTCATGGAGAGCTTCACGCCGATCTGCTTGTTGCTCAGGCCGGAAGCAGCCAGCTGGGCCACCTCGAGCTCCCGGGGCGTGAGAACCGTCGCCGTCCGTCCCGGGTGAGTACCGCCGGCCGTCACAGCGGCCCGGTACGCCCGCTCCGCCCACGGCGTGGCACCGAGTCGCTCGAGCGTTTCCGCCGCGGACCGCAGATGCTCCCGGGCGGCAGCGGGATCCTCTCGCCGAACCAGCCACTGACCGAAGGCCAGCCGAATCCTTGCGTGCTCGAAGGGCCAGCGTTCCGCGCCGGGTAGTGCCAGTGCCTCCTCGAACAGCGGCCCAGCCTCGTCGTCGGAGGCGGCAAGTGCGGCGGCTCCGGCTACCTGAAGGGCGGTCCTCGGCGAGAGGGCGCCGAGGTCGGCCCGCATGGCCGCTTCCACGTGTGCCAGAGCCTCCCTGGTCCGGCCGGTCATCACAGCCGCTTCGACCACATCGAGCACAGAGCGCGACAACCACGGCACATGGGCGGGGAATTCGCCGGTCGGGCTGATCTGTACGCAGTCGGCGTATGCCGCTTCCCAGTCACCTGTTCCCAGTGACATCAGGGCTCGAGCCTGGAGCGCCACAGCCTGACTCGCCCCCAGGCCCTGGGGGACGGCTACCGCGAGGACGTGGTCCGTCAGATCCCTGACAGCCTCCCCATGCCCGCGCCCCGCCTCGATGACGGCCAGTTGGTACCGCATGCAGCCGGCGAACAGCGTGTAGGCGCACTCCTCAGCGACCTTGAGGCCCTCACGCAGCAGGGCCTCCGCCTCGTTCCACCGACCGCTCTGGTACGCGTCCAGAGCGAGGAACGATGTCGCTGCCGCCCAATCGGCGAAGGCCCCACCGGTACGGGTCAGCTGGGCCGCCCGCGCGACCTGCTCGCGATAACGGCCGAGGTCGTCACAGAACACGGCCAACTGGGCCGTACTCAATACGCGCGAGGGTCCGGAGTCCGCCGCCAGCTCGAAGGAACGTCGCAACCGCGACCCCACGGTACGAGCCGAGCTCACGGGGTCGCTCAGGACATCGAAGCTCAACCGGACGGACTCCGAACCGTGCTGGATCCGACGGGCCACTCGAGCCCACGCCTCGGGTCCGCCGTCAAAGAGGGAAGCGGTGATCGCCAGGTGGAAGAGGCTGTCCAGGAGTTCCTCGCCGGGAATGGCCGAGGCCCCCTGACCGTCAGCCTCAACGACGTGGTCGATGGCCTGAAGGAGCAACTGTTGAGCCGCCCGCACGTCACAGTCCCGATGGATCAGGCGGAAGGCAGCGCCGAATGCCGCACAGCCGGCGCTCCCGTGATTCCAGCCCCTGGTGTCCGCCTCCTCCGGGCGGCCCGCGTCCGGCCGGCCCGCAGGGGTGGCCGCGTAGGCGGCAAGAGCAAGCCGGCGGGAGCGGTCCTCGGGACGGGGACTGAGGTGTGAGGCATGACGAAGAGCATCAAAGGACGCACTCGCGCTACCCCGCTTCATCGCGGGATAGGAGGCGCGCTCCAAGATCGCTGCCACCGTCTCGTCCGGCCCCAGCGAGCCGGCGATCACGTGCCCGATCTGCCGTTCCGGCTCGTCGTCGAGAGCCTCACCCAGGAGGCGGTGCGCCGAGCGGCGCTGATCAGCGGAGGCAAGCTGCACAATCGCCGAGCGCACCAGCGGATGCCGGAAGAGCAGCCGTGATCTCCCGGAGTCCAGCCCTATGAGCCCGGCACGCTCGGCCGGGACGACAGCATGGTGTGCGGCGATGCCGCTCGTCGAGAACGCTGACCAGATCGTGCGCACGCTGCCCGTCGTTTCGAGTGCGGCAAGCAGCAGAAGTGCCCGGGTGGGTGGCGGAAGACCACGGACGCGGCCGGCGTACAGCGACTCGAGCCGGTCACTCAGCGACAACCAATGAGGCAGCTCCTCCCGGCCTGAGAACTGTTCGTCGGTAAGCATCACCGGCAGTTCCACAAGCGCCAGCGGATTCCCGCCGGCCTCCTCCAGCAGCCGCGCCTTCACAGCCGGGGACAACCCGGGAAAGCGCCGGTCCAGCAGCTCGGCCGCCGCCTCTGCCTGCAGGGGCTCGATGGCAAGCTCCCGGAAGGATCTCGCCCCTACGGGGTTTTCCGAGTCGGTGCGGATCGCGCCGATGAAGCTGATCAGCTCAGGATCGAGACGGCGCGCGATGAAGCCGATAATCCGAGCACTGGCCTGGTCGATCCACTGGAGATCGTCCACGGCCACCAGTAGGGGATGGTCCACCGCCACAGTACGAAACAGTTCCGTCGCGGTCGCCGAGATCGCGAACTGCTCCGGCGCAGGCCCCTCCGACAGGCCGAGCGCCCGCTCGAGAACCGCCCGCTGCCCCGCCGGCAACCGGTCGAAATCGTCTCTCATGCCGTGCAACAACTGGTGGAGCCCGGACAAGGGAAGCCTCACCTCGGACTCCACGCCGGTGGCCCACAGCACTTGGAATCCGGCAGCCTGCGCCGCGGCCGCCACCTCCTCGAGCAGCGCCGTCTTGCCCACCCCCGCAGCGCCGCGCAGCAACACGGGCACGGACCTGTCGTGCGTCTGTTCGATCATCGAATACAGACTCGACAACTCGGCGGCCCGGCCGATCAGGCGACCCGGGTCACCCCGCATACCCATCAAGCCCTTGTCTCCCGGCCCTTGCGTTCACCAGTCTCGGCGACGCCCGTGCCGTACAGCCGAAACAACCGGTCAAGCATTTTAACTTCACATCGACGCGGTCCATCCCGCGCGCCAACCCTCCCTGGGCCCGCGCAACGCTCCCGTCCAGGCGCAACACCGACCGGACTCTTGGATACTTCCTGGTCAATGCCCCGACGGCAAAGACAGATGGATCCGTCCCGGAGGTCGTGGAGTGACGATGATCACCGTATGGAGATCTTGAACGGCCGCACGGTGAGACGCGTGGAACGGCATTCGGGCCAACGCCCGGGGCCCCGGCCGTGCCGACAGGACCTCCCGTCGGCGCGCGCAAAAGGGCCCCCACCAGTGCGTGCAGGTGGGGGGCCCTACCGCCCCGCCGGGGGATTGGGGCGGTTGTCAGCCGGCCATGCAGCCACCGTGGAACCGGCGGCCCAGCACACCCTCCTGACGGCGTAAAGCTTCGCAGCAGCAAGGGCGCATAGGTGACTCCGCGGATCACCTCTGCCCTTTTTTCCATGGATATCAGCCCCTCGGTGCAGCCTGGTGACGCCGTGGGCAGGGCGCCGCCACCGTCCGCAGTGAGACATACGCGCGGCGGCACCCGCGCACGTCACGCAGACCTGGCTCGAGTGCGTCCAGGACGCGATAGCGCCCACAGCCACAAAGGCAAGGGCACGATGGCCGACGAGCAGGCTGTCGGGTCCTGCCGGGGAAGCGCCGAATCGCGGGCGGAGCGCGGGGCAATCACCCTTCCGGTCGTGCCTGCGCTGGTGACCGGTCGGAGCGGCGAGCTCGCGCGCTCCGGGGCGGGGCGAGTGCGACCTCCCCCGGGCGCGGCATCCTCGGCCCAGCCGGCGGAACAGAAGGCCGTCCCGGCTGGGGTGCTTCGCGGAGATCGAACGGCATCCGGGCACCCCGTGTCCGAGCACCGGATCCGCTCTTCGGCTACGGGGCGGGTGCAGGAAGCCTCGTGTCACATAGTGCGGGCTCCAGAAGGATGCGCGACCGGGCGAGGCCGGATGCGGGTCTGGTGGGTCCGGTCTGCCCTCCACCTCGTCCAGGACCGGTATCGAGCGTGCGCCCGGCAGCCACTGCGCCGCCACTCGGTGTCGCAGTGGGGTAGGCGGCCCGAGCGCCCTGCCTGATGGCGGACTCGACGCTAGCTAGGGGAGTCAGGCCAAGACTCGGCTCTTACGGAGATCGATCCCCTACTCTCCAGGGCCGTAGAAGATCAAGGCCGGACGGAGTCGAGCTGCCACGGCGGCTTCCGATGCATGTCGGCGACTACGCCATCCGCCCGTCCCCTACGTCATGTGCTCAGTACCGGCGCGTTGGACGCCACAGCGCCTGAGTCGCAATACGTATTGACCGATCATGGGTCGCGAAGGACTCTGTTGCTGGCGACCACGGTCATCTGTGACAGGTTGTCGCTGCACAATCCCGACCCGTCGTAAAGGCCCCGATGGAACCGAACCAGCAATTCCGAAACCTTCGAAAAGAGCCTAGCGACCGCAGTGACGTCGATGCGAATGCAACTACGCTGCGCCCGCCCAGGGTTGGGATCCTGGCCAGCGATCCGTTTACTTGTGAAGGGGTTACCCAATACCTCCGCGCAGAACCACAGGTGGAGGTCTTGAGCGTTGGTGAGCACCCCAAGGCCGATGTAACGGTCATGCTGGCCGATGAGGTCACCACTGCAACACTGGCTGCCATCAGAAAGGCGTCGCTAGAAAGCGTCAAACCGGAGATGCGCATCATATTGGTGGCGAACGGAGTCAGCGAAGCACAGCTGACGGGAGCCATCAAGCACCGAGTGGTGAGCTTCCTTCCCCGACAGCAGACGGAAATGCGACACATCCTGTCCGCTGTACTCAATGCCTGGGCGGGACGAGCCCATCTTCCTTCGGCAATGATTCGCACATTGATCGAGAACCTGCGTGTCCTACAGTCCTCCGAATCGCAGCAGATCGGCCTCACCGGGCGCGAGATCGATATTGTCGTGCTGCTCGCCGAAGGCTGGACGACGGCAGAGATAGCCGAAAAGCTCAGCTATTCGGAGCGCACCATCAAGAACTGCCTGCACGGTCTGCTTGCCCGACTCGACCTCCGGAGTCGAGCACACGCGGTCGGTTACGCAGCCCGTCTCGGTGTCATTTGACAGCTTCGAGGCTCTCGCAGGACGCCAGCCGGCCAGAGCAGCACTGCCGACTGGAACTGGCAGGCTGTCGGCGAGCGGGGGCCGCCGACCATGCCGACCTGAAGCCGTTGTGGCCCTCGCGAAGCCGGCGGCGGAGCGGGTCCGCGGAAGGTCGGCAAAGACTGCCTGGCCGCCTTGAGCGACGACCTCTACTCGGCGCCCACTCGCAGGCGCCCGCAGCGGAGGTGCTGTGCGCATGGGTGGAGGAGAGCTACCGCGTGGTCGCCCTGAGTCGGCTCATCGTGGAGCTGGACGGCCGCTGAGCTCCGTCGTCGCACCGATCACCGCGGCGGTCGCCGCGTCCAGCGGGTAGGCCCGCTCCTCGGGCAGCAGCGCGGCGGCGGCCGCACGGTCGCCGGAGCGGACGAGCTCGTGGACGCGGTGGGCGAGGGCGGTCACATCCCGGATCCGGACGATCCAGTGGTCGGCGTAGTCGCGTGTGGCCCGGCCGGTCAGCCCGAGCTGCAGCGAGCGGTACGGCAGCGCACGCAGCGAGAGGTCGCGCTCCGGGTCCCACTGGACGCGGACCTGCGTGGTCCGCACACGCTCGGCCCATGTCTCGCGGTCGGGGTACACCGAGCGGTCGAAGTGCGACAGGCAGGCCTCGCGCAGCGCCGAGTCGAATCCGTCACGGGTGATCTCGAGGGCGAGCACCCGCTCCTGGCCCTCCTTCCGGCCCCAGCCGCTGCGGTACATCATCCAGAGGAAGGAAGGCTTGATCCACGTCATCCGGGAGCGGCTCCAGCTCGCCGGGAAGCGGCCGTGTCGCACGGCGGGATCGCCGATCCCTGGACGGTAGGCCTGATAGACCGTCACGGTGGTGCCGGTGTGCGCGGCTCTGATCATCCGGTTCGGCGTCTCGGTGCTCTCCATGATGAGGGTCATCCTGCCCGCCGACGGCGGCCGGCCACCACGCGTTTTCTCCGGGCCCAGCCCCGGGGCGGCCGTGCCGTGCGGCGCTCCGTCGGCACGCCTACGCTGGAAACCCCGAGCCGACCCTGGTACGAGGGGCCCGGTGGACCGGACCGCACCGGGCGGGAGGTATGCGGTGGGCTCCGTCAGCTTTCTCATCGTCATCGTCATCATCACGGCTCTCGCCTTCGACTTCACCAACGGATTCCACGACACGGCCAACTCCATGGCCACCTCCATCGCCACGGGCGCTCTCGCGCCCCGGGTGGCCGTCGCGGTGGCCGGGGTGCTGAACCTGCTGGGGGCCTTCCTGTCCACGGAAGTCGCCCGGACCATCTCCGACGGCATCGTCGACGACGCCAAGGTGTCCTCCGCCATGATCTTCGGCGGGCTGGTGGGGGCGATCCTGTGGAACCTCGTGACCTGGCTGCTCGGCCTTCCCTCCAGTTCCTCGCACGCGCTGTTCGGTGGGCTCATCGGCGCGGTCTGGGTGGGCGCGGGCGCGTCCGCGGTCAACGCGGGCGAGGTCCTGGAGAAGATCGTCATCCCGGCGGTCGCCTCACCGCTCGTGGCCTGCGTGGTGGCGATGGCGGCCACCTACCTGGCCTATGTGATCACCAGACGGACCCGGGGCAGCGCGGTGAAGCGGGGGTTTCGGGCCGGTCAGGTCGGTTCGGCATCGCTCGTGGCACTCGCCCACGGCACCAACGACGCGCAGAAGACGATGGGCGTCATCACGCTGACCCTCATCTCGGGGGGGCTGCTCGCGCCCGGTACCGGCCCGCCGTGGTGGGTGGTGCTGAGCGCGGGGCTGGCCATCGCGCTCGGTACCTACGTGGGCGGCTGGCGCATCATCCGCACCATGGGCAAGGGCCTGACCGACATCCAGTCCCCGCAGGGCTTCGCCGCCGAGAGCAGCGCGGCCTCCGTGATCCTCGCGTCCTCGCACCTGGGCTTCGCGCTGTCCACCACCCAGGTCTGCACCGGCAGCATCCTGGGTGCCGGCCTGGGCCGCAGGCTCGCCCAGGTGCGCTGGGGGGTCGCCGGGCGGATCGCCCTGTCCTGGGCGCTGACGCTCCCCGCGGCAGCGGCCGTGGGCGGGGTGGCGGCCTGGGTGGCGGACCAGGGCGACCTCGGCGTGGGGCTCGTGGCGGGTGTCGCGGCGGCGGCCGCCGGCGGCTTCTACCTCCTGTCGCGCCGCTGCCCGGTGGGCGCGGACAACGTCAACGAAACGCGGCCCGGTGTACCGGGACCGAGCCCCGCCGGCCAGTCGGCCGGATGACGGTGAGGAGCGGATCGACATGGACATCGAGTGGGGCAGCCTCGGCGCCGTGTTCGGGGCCAGCCTCGGTATCACGATCGCCGTGGTGGTGATGTTCTCGCTGGGCGTCGCCGCGTGGGCCCGGGCCGGCGACGGTCCGCGCGAGGGGCAGTCACGCGACCGCCAGGAGAAGGCGGCCCTGGCCGTGGCGGTCCTGTGCTTCGCGGCGTGCCTGGCGGTGGCCGCGTACGGGATCGACGTGATCGTCCCGGGCTGAGCCCCGTCCGGCGGGATCCGTTCCGGCGGCCGCGCCGCTCAGAAGATCCCCTGACCGGGCACGAGGATCCCCCGGGGGTCGTACCGCCGCTTGGCCGCCGCCAGCGCGGGCCAGGCGGAGCCGAAGTGGGTCCGCCAGTCGGCACGGCCGAAGGGGATGGAGCCGACCGGGTACTGCGTCCCGCCGGCCGCCCGCGTGGCCTCGAAGGCGGTCCGGTTGGCGGCCAGGAGGCGGCCGACCTCGGCGGTGTCGTCCGGCGGGGTGGTGCGCAGCACCGCGAGCAGGTGGGGGACCGGGTCATGGCCGGCCCGCAGCAGGGGCGTGCGCAGGCGCTCGCGCAGCAGCGGGTAGAGCAGCACGACACCGGGGCCGAGGTCGGCGGGCGTGAGCGCGCCGAGGATGCCCCCGGCCACGGCCGCCGCCTTGTCGCCGGGGATGAGCAGGTTGAGCCAGGGGTGGGCGAGGTCCCACAGTCCGGCCGCCTTCAGCGCGTCCACCGAGGCCGCGAGTCGGTCGAGGAAGGCGAGGTAGTCCAGGTTCTCGATCCGCACGCCCGCGGCGTCGTGCCGCAGCCCGGCAAGCAGCGCGGCGTCGTCGGGCGCCGCATCGTAGGAGACGGCCTCCAGGACGTAGGCGCGGAAGGCGCCGTCCGCGTCCGGGACGACCTGGCCCTCGACGTAGGCGAACCGGCCGTCGGTGACCAGCAGGCGCTGGTCGGCGAGGAAGGTGCCGAGGTCGTGGTACGGCAGCAGGTAGTGCCGGACCGTCGAGGGGGCCTTCACCAGGCGCAGGGTCGCCGAGACGATGACGGCGCACTGGCCGAGGCCCGCCAGCGCCGCTTCGAACAGGTCCCGGTGGCGCGACGGTGAGCAGCGCACCAGCTGGCCCGCGCCGGTGACCACCCGCAGCTCGGTGACGTTGTCGACCTGCGCGCCGTGGTGGTGGCTCTGCCCGCCGAGCCCGCCGACGGACAGCGTGCCGCCGACGGAGAGTTCCAGGTAGTCGGTGAGGACCGGCGGTGTGAGGCCGTGCGCGAGGGTGGCCCTGGTGACGTCGCTCCACGTGGCCCCGGCGCCGACGGTGACGGTCCGGCTGTGCGCCGCCACCGGGCCGATCCGCGCCAGCGGCGTGGTCTCGACGACCAGCCCGCCGTCGACCTGCGCCTGGCCGTAGGTCCCGTGTCCCTGGCCGCGCGGCGCCACCTTCAACCCGTGCCGGTTGCAGAAGCGCACCATGGCGACGACGTCGTCCACCGACCCGGGACGCAGCACCGCGGCCGGCCCGCGGTGCACGATGTGCCCGTAGTCGTCGGCCGCGGCGCCGAGCGAGGCGTCGTCGGTGAGCAGCGTCCCGTCCAGTCGGGGCAGCCCCACCAGAGTGCCGTCCGCGCGCTGCGCAGCGGTCGCCGCCACGGCCCAGCTCCCGCCGACCGGGTCGAATCCGACGATCGCGGCGCCCGCGGCGGTCGCCGCCGCACCCAACATCGTGCGCCTGGACGGGTGCAGGGACATCGGCGTTCCCCCTGGACGGGTCGGTGGACCGTACAGCAGTCCTGGGATTCTAGGCCTGCCGTCCCCTCGCCGGCGGCGACTCGAGCAATCCCGTGCGGCCGCCGGCGGGGCCGATCGGCCCGCTGGGGCGCGCCGTCGAAGTGGTCATCCGAACGACTTCCACCGGGGGTCGGTCGCCGCCTTCACGAGTGCGTCCATGCTGAGGGCGGGTGCGATGCGGGTCGGGGGCCGGTGGTAGCCGCCGGAGTTGAGCTCCGCGATGACGACGCGCAGCCCGTCGGGCCGCAAGGTGTCGGCGGTCCACCGCCGGATCCCGGCTCCGCCCTTGTCGCCCGGCCCCTGGACGGTGTCCACCTCGGTGCCGTCCGGCAGGGTCGCGGGGTTGGAATAGTGCAGGTCCTGGACGTCCTCCTGGGACCAGTGCTGGACGTTGACCTCGACGAGGGTCGCGCCGCGGCCGTCGTCGACGGTGATGTGGGCATAGCCGTCCTCACCGGTCGGCTCGGTGATCTTCAGGCCACGCGGCATGACGGCCTTGAGGCGTTCGAGGATCTCCTTGCCGCTCGGCTCGCCGGATCCGGGGTCGGGCTGCTCGGGTGGGGCCGACGGGTCGGGGAACGTGGCGAGCACGCGCTTCCACTCCGGTGCGCGCACGAGGGCGGCAAGCTGCGCCTCGCTCAACGGCGGCTCGCTCCGGGTGGTGCGCTCCCCCTTCTGCGCGGGCGCGTTCCATTCATCGACCTCGATCTGCAGGCCCTCCAGGGTGGTCAGGACGGCCCGCCAGTTCTTCGGCCCCTCGCGTTCGTCCTGGTACTCCCAGGTCTTGAGCACGACCAGCACCGACCCGTCCGGGGACTGAGTGCGCGTGCAGGCACTGCCTTCCCTCATGGTCGTGAGGTCCGGACACCGCGTGCGCTCCGAACCGATCCCGGCGCGGCTGAGACCGACGGCGATCGTCGAGGCGCCGCGACCGTCGTCCCAGACGACCTGGGCCCTGGGGAACATGTCGGCCGCGGGCCGGGTACCCGCGGCGTGTCCGCTGACGAGCCTGCCCTTGGGGAGCAGGCCCTCGAAGAGGGCGAGCAGCTCCCGGTCGGAGGCCGTCTCGGGGCCCCATCCGGGGTTGGTGTCCGTGCCGGTGTACGTCGCCGCGGGGCCGGTGGTTCGTACGCCCCCGTGCGGGACGACGGCGGCGGTCACGCCCACGGCCACCATCGCGGCCACCGTCGCGAGCGCGGCGGCCGTCCGGCGGCGGCTGACCCGGCGGCCCCGGGCGAGGCCGGCCGCGACCAGGGCGCGACCGTCGGTGCTGAAGGTGTCGCCGGTACGACGCAGCGCGGCGCCGAGGTCGTCTTCGAAGGGCATGGTGAACCACCGTCCGGAGCAGGTGCGGGAAGGGAAGGGGCGGGGGGAACCGGCGGACGAGGATCAGTGGGAGGAGACCACTTCCGCGAGACTGTCGCCGAGCAGTTCGCGAAGCTTGGCGAGGGCGCGCACGGACCGGGTGCGCCCGGCGCTGGAGCTGACCCGCATCGAGTCGGCCGTCTCCTCGATGCTCCGGTCCTCCCAGTAGCGCAGGACCACCACCGCGCGGTCCTTGGGCGCCAGCCGGGCGAGGGCGTCGAGGAGGGTGAGCCGCAGCAGTGCCGCGTCCGAGCCGTCCGCGCTCGCGGGCACGTCGGGGAACTCGGCCGTGGGCGACTCCCCGCTGCTGCGCCGCCGTTTGTGACTGAGAAAGGTGCGGACGAGCACGGTCTGGGCGTAGCCGGCCGGATTGCCGACCCGGACGATGCGGCGCCAGGCGACGTACATCGTGCCGAGCGTCTCCTGCACCAGGTCCTCGGCGAGGTGTGTGTCACCACCGGTGAGCAGGCAGGCCGAGCGGAAGAGATGCCCCGCGCGAGTCGCCGCGAAGTCCAGGAAGTCCTTCGTCCGGTCCTCGTGCATGCCCCACCCCGTCGTCGTCCGGTGTCGCCTTCACCTCACTGACGTCGTGGGGGTGCCGAAATGTTGCAGCGCCGGAGGGGAGACATGGCTCACGGCAGGCGGAAGGCCACCAGGGCGGGCCGCGGACCGGCGTGCCGCCGTGCCATGGGACGCGCTTCGCCGGGTACGCATCGAACAAGGAGGCGTTTTCCATGCGTATGGGACGTTCTGGAAATGAGCCGCTGCGGGCTCGCAGCGCGCTGCGGATGCGGTTCGCACTGGCGACCCTGGGGCTGGTCTGGGCGATCGCGGGGACGGTGCTCTTCGTCTACCTCGGCGAGACCGGGTGGGCGGTCTTCTTCGGTGTGCTGGCGCTCGCCGCGGCCGTCGACCTGGTCGTGATCGTCCGGCACATCCACCAGGGCCCGCACTGGCAGCCGGGACGCGACGTGCCGCCCTACGAACCGCTCCGGAAACGCTGAGCACGGGACGGGAAAGGCCGAGGGCCCGGTGCTTGCGCACCGGGCCCTCGGGTTCAGTAGCGGGGACAGGATTTGAACCTGCGACCTCTGGGTTATGAGCCCAGCGAGCTACCGAGCTGCTCCACCCCGCGTCGATGAACATGACTCTACGGGGTGTCGGCGCCAGGACCAAATCCATTTCCGCGCCACCGCCCGCCGACAGGGCGTCCCGGCCCGACGGCGGCCGACCGCCCGCACGCCCATCACCCGCCCGCCGACCCGGCACAGCACCGCGGCCGGTGGTCCGCGCCCGGGACCAGGACCGGCCGGGACGACTGCCTGCGACCGGTCCCGCGCCGTGGCACGGCCCATGTGTCCCGACCGGGCCGACCGTTCGGTACGCCGGTACGCCGACTGCGAGAAGAGCGTGCTGTCCTCAGCCGCCTGAACGGGCACCGTGCTCGGACGAGCCTCTTGGGGCGGGCCCTTCGTCATGCCTGACGGCGGCGGCCACGGCGGCCTGACGCCGTGTGCCCCGGCGCCCGGAAAACGCGTTGCCGGGGGCCGGTTGCCCGGCGTACTTTCTGCTCCGGCCCTGCCACCGCCAGATTGGAGAAGGCCGTTGCTCTTCTGAGGTCCGGGACACCGTGCCCGCGGCGCCGAACCGGCGTCCGCGCGGAGCCGTGCGCGACCTCGGCCGTGAGCAGCCGCCTTGGCGCAGCGCCCGATCCCCGGTGTCCCCCGTGTACCGACCGTCGTCAGTCACGAGCACCCCGGAGGACCACATGCATCATCCCGCCATCTCCGTCACCTGCGCCGACCTCTCCTTCGCCTGGCCGGACGGCACTGCTGTCCTGGACGACTTCCAGTTCGCCGTCGGCCCCGGACGCACCGGCCTGATCGGCCTCAACGGCTCGGGCAAGTCGACCCTGTTGCGGCTCATCGCAGGCGAACTCACACCGGTCGACGGCACGGTGCGCGTCACCGGCGAGGTCGGATACCTGCCGCAGGACATCGTCCTCGACACCGCGCTGCGGGTGGACCAGGCCCTGGGCATCGAGGACGCGCGGGCCGCCCTGCACGCCATCGAGGCCGGCGACATACGCGAGGAGCACTTCGCGGCGGTCGGCGACGACTGGGACGTGGAGGAGCGGGCGCGCGCCGAGCTGGACGGCCTCGGGCTGGGCCACGTCGGCCTCGACCGCGAAGTCGGCGAACTGTCCGGCGGCGAGTGCGTCCTGCTGCGGCTGGCGGCCCTGCTGCTGCGCCGTCCCGACGTGCTGCTGCTCGACGAGCCCACCAACAACCTGGACCTGAGGGCCAGACGGCGGCTCCACGAGGCGGTCGCGGGCCGGCACGGCGTGCTGCTGATCGTCTCCCACGACCGTGAACTGCTCGGACACGTCGACCGGATCGCCGAGCTGCGCGACGGCGGCGTCCGCTGGTACGGGGGCGGCATCGACACCTACGAAGAGGCCCTGGCCGTCGAGCAGGAGGCCGCCGAACGCATGCTGCGGGTCGCGGAGTCCGACGTGCGGCGGCAGAAGCGGGAACTGGCCGACGCCCACGTCAAACTGGCCCGCAGGGTGCGCTACGGGCAGAAGATGTACGACTCCAAGCGGGAGCCGCGCGCCGTGATGAAACTGCGCAAGCGCGGTGCTCAGGTGTCGGCGGGCAAGCACCGCGTGCTGCACACCGAGCGGCTCGCGGAGGCGAAGGAGCGGCTGGACGAGGCCGTGGAAGCGGTACGGGACGACGACGAGATCCGCGTCGACCTGCCGCACACCGCGGTTCCGGCCGGCCGGACCGTGCTGACGCTGCGTGCGCTGCGGACGGCGTACGGGGCGCCCGTCGGGGACCTGGAACTGCGGGGCCCGGAACGGATCGCCCTGGTCGGCCGGAACGGCGCCGGGAAGACGACGCTGTTGCGGACGATCACCGGCGAACTGCCCCCGGCGGAGGGCGAGGCCTGGGCGCACGTGCCGCTGCGCTTGCTGCCGCAGCGGCTGGACGTGCTGGACGACGAGCTGTCGGTCGTGGCCAACGTGGCGCGGTTCGCCCCGGAGGCGACGGGCAACCGGATCCGCGCGTCGCTGGCCCGCTTCCTGTTCCGTGGCGGGCGGGCCGACCAGGCGGCCGGTTCGCTGTCGGGCGGAGAGCGGTTCCGAGCGTCCCTCGCGGCGCTGATGCTCGCCCAGCCGGCCCCGCAGCTGTTGCTGCTGGACGAGCCGACGAACAGCCTCGACATGGCCAGCGTGCGGCAGTTGACGACGGCGCTGGCCTCCTACGAGGGGGCGCTGGTCGTGGCGAGCCACGACCTGCCGTTCCTGCGCGACGTCGGCATCACGCGCTGGCTGCGGCTCGAGGCCGGCGGGCTGACCCGCGTCGAGCCGCTGTGACCGGTGCGGTGCCGCTCCGGCGCCGGGGCCCGTCCCGGCGCCCCGGCGGCGACTTCAGCGGTACAGCTTGTTCACGGCGGTCCGGGTGGTCTTCTTGAAGGCCTCCAGCGGGACCTGGTCGAGCGTTCCCATCTGGCCCCACTCGACGACGGTGACGGTGCGGCCGTCGCGGCCGATCCCGTAGAGCCGGACGTTGTGCTCGGACTCGGGGGGCGCCACGTGCACGCCGTAGACGTGCGCGCCCTCCTCCACCGCGAGGCTGCCGTAGTCCTTCCAGTCGGCCGTCGAGCCCGGGTTCTGCTCCAGGAAGCGGGCGACACAACCCCGCACGGACGTGCGGAGCTTCGCGGCGAGGTCACGCGCCGCCTTGGTGTTCCTGGTCGTGAAGGTGACCTGCTGGGCGTTGGTGTCCAGTTCGGTCCAGAAGGAACGGTGGGAGACGCCCTTGCGGGGCAGGCCGCTCAGGGCGCAGGCCGTGCCGCCCTCGGGCAGGCCGCTTCGGACCCGGTCGGCGTACCAGGGCGAGTAGGGGTAGGGCGGCAGGTCCTTCGGCGCGAGGAACCTCGGCCCCTTGGCGGGCGCGGCGGTGGCCTCGACGGAGCCGGCGGTGAGGAGCGAGGTGGCGGCGACCGTGGAGAGCGCGGTCACGGCGAAGCGGCGGACGAGTGTGCGGTTCAAGGTGCTTCCCCCGTGGTCGGATCGTGGAGTCGGCCGTCGCCGGGCGGCGGCGGTGCTGCGCCCCAGCGTGCGCGGCGCCGTCACGACCCGGCAACGGCCACGGCGGCTTCCGGGACGCCGGAACGGTTGCGCGTACCCTGGCCTGGGGAGACGTGAGCGCCCTGGAACGGGCGGCCGGGACACGGGAAGACGCCGGGGGCGCGGGAATGGGTGGTACGGCGGCGGGCAGCGGGCACTTCACCAGGTGCTTACGTGAGCTGAAGGACCGTTCGGGGCTGAGCTACGGGCAGCTGGCGACCCGGTTGCACGTCAGCACGTCGACCCTGCACCGCTATTGCCACGGTGACGCGGTGCCGGCCGACTACGCGGTCGTGGAGCGTCTGGCGCGGTTGTGCGGCGCGGGGCCGGAGGAACTGGTCGAGCTGCACCGCCGTTGGGTGCTCGCGGACGCGGTCCGGCGGGTCGGCAACCGCGGGGCCGGGGGCGCGGGGGCGGACCGCGCCGAACGGGGCGAAGCCGACGGGGAAGCCCAGGCGAACGGCCGCGCGGACGCCGCCTCCGCCAAGATCGTGGCCGCCGGCCACGCGGGCGCCGCACCCGCCGAGACCGTGCCCGCCGGCCCCGCGCCCTCGCGCGACCACCCCCGGGCGACCCGCGACACCGCCCCGGTCGCGGCCCCTGACACCGCCCCGGACGCGGCGGTCGGCCCGCCCCCCGGAGCAGCGCAGAAGGCGCCCGCCGAACTCGTATCGATCGGCACCGTCGCACCGCCGCGCCGGCCGCGATCCCGCCGCCGCCTGTCCCGACCCGCGGTCGCCGGGTCGGTGGCCGCGCTGGTCCTCACCGGCGCCGCACTGGCGATGACCAACGGCACCGGCGCCGGGGCCCCGCCGTACCGCGCCGACCCCACGTCGCCTCCGCGCCCCGGCACGACGGCGAGCGCACCTGCCGCGCCCGGTGGTACGGGCACGGCGCCGGCGTCGCCCGGGGCGTCCCCCGCCGGGGCGACCGCGTCCACCACGGCGTCGGCAACGGGCCCGACGGCCGGTCCGCCCTCCCCCGGCGGCGCCACGGCGTCGCGCGCCCCGGTGCCGGCGCAGCCGCTGGTCTGGAGCGTGCGCTCGCACGTCTGGGAGAACGGCTGCGGTCACCGCTACCTGATCGCCCGGCCGCCCGCCGACGTCCCGCCTCCGCCGGTCTCCCAGGACGCGCGCGCCTGGGCCACCGCCCTGGGCGCCGTGCACGGCGGCACGGCCATCGTCGAGGCCACAATCCGCGGGCGCGGAGCGACCCCGGTGGTGGTGCAGGCCCTGCACATCCGTGTCGTCGACCGCCGCGAGCCGCTGCGTTGGTCCTCGTACTCCATGGACAACGGCTGCGGCGGGGCGCTGTCCCCTGCCGAGTACGCGGTGGACCTCGACGCCGCCCGCCCGCAGCCGCGGCCGCGGGACGGCAACGACAGCGAGCACATCCTGCCCGTGGTCCGCCTCCCCTACCAGGTCTCCGCCCAGGAGCCCCTCGTGCTCCGGGTGCATGCCCGCACCGTGCGGTGCGACTGCGACTGGTACCTGGAACTGGAGTGGAGTGCCGGCGGCCGGTCGGGCACGGTCCGCGTCGACGACGGCGGGCGCCCCTTCCGCACCAGCGGTGTCAAGGGCCGCCCCGCATACGGTTACCGGTCCTCGGCCGGCTGGACCCGCAACGACTGAGACGAGCACACCCCCGGGGGGACGGGCGGGTCCCCGCCCGTCCCGTGCGGGGTGGGGCTCCCCGGTTCCGCGCCGGCCGCCACCCGCGCGGTCAGAGGCCGAACCGGCTCGGCCGCGGCCGGCTGGTCAGGACCTCCGACCGCACGCCCGAGAGGCCGCCGGATGCGCGAAGCGGCCGGCGCCCCCGATGTGCGGCGCGCCCGCGACGGCCTTCCCGCCGAGCCGCCCGGTCCCGGCGGTCACCGCGTCGGCGTTCTCGGTCCGGCGGTCTCCCCCGCTGCGTGCCGGTACTGCCGTGGCCCGCGCGTCGCACGGTGTCACTTCCCGCGGGTGAACTCCTCGTAGGCCTTGAGCACCTCGTCCGTGGGCCCGTCCATCCGCAGCGTGCCGTGCTCCAGCCAGATCGCGCGGTCGCAGGTGTCGCGGATCGAACCGTTGCTGTGGCTGACCAGGAAGACGGTGCCCGCCTCCTGGCGCAGCTCGCGGATCCGCGCCTCGGAACGCT
>JARAXD010000045.1:0-22841 GCA_033793685.1 Streptomyces sp. ME19-03-3
ACCGTTGAACGCCTTCCAGATCGAGTTCGAAGGCCGACTCACCCCGGCCGGTCACTGACAACCTCAACAACCAAGATCAGCCGTTAATTTGACACACCCGTTCGCATCGAGGGGGTCAGGGGTTCGAATCCCCTCAGGTCCACAGCACGACTGTTCTTGAGTTAGCTCAGGAAGGGTTCACGAGATCCCGTCCGATCTGATTGATCGGGCGGGATCTTGGCGTTTCCGGGGTCTGTTCGAGGTGTTGTCCGAACGGATCGGTGCTGGGGGCGGTCGTCGGGCTGACGTTCCGGGGTGGTTCGGGTGCGTGGGGCGTTCTGGGGCTGTCGGCGGGCGTGCTTGAGCCCGGCTTGTGGTGCTGGGGTCTCAGGTGGTCGTGCGGATCGGCGGACCCGTGGGTGGAGGCAGGCCGGCCGTGTCGGGCGGCCGAGCAGCAGGTGCGGCGAGCGCGGTGATTTCATGGGTGGTCGGGGTCGCTCGGGTGCCGGTGCTCTGTTGCCAGGCGAAGAGGATGTGCAGGTTGATGCTGCAGATCATCAGCGCGAGCAGGATGGTCTGCGCAACCCGGCCGTGCGCGAGCCGTTTGGTGGGGTCGGAGATGTCGATGCCGTGGCTTTTGGCTCTGCCGTTGAGGCCTTCGATGTTCGCTCGCTCGGGCCGGTAGGCGTCGTGCCAGGTCGGGTGGAGATAGTGCCGGTCCTGGCGGAACTTGTCGAGTTTGCCGAGGGCGCCGGGTTGGACGGTGATCGTGGGCTTCTGGCAGATCCGCGGCAGCTCCCTCTTGGGCAGGGGCCGCAGCCGTTCGGCTTGCGGGATCGGGACGGTGGGTTTGGCCGCGCTGTGTGCGGCGGTGGCCGGCTTGTTGGTGAGGTCCACGACGGCCGGCCGCGGCGCCGGGACGCGGTGGGCATGGTTGAGGGGCTTGGTCACCTTGCCTCCGGGCCCCGCAAGAGCCGTGCCGCGGTCACCTCGTCGACGGGCGGCACCAAGTGCTGCCAGCGGGCCAGGGACGCGGCGGAGGCGAGCCCGGCCGCCTGGGCGATCAGGTGGTGATCGATATGGGCGCGCATCAACTCGACGATCCACGTCGCCCGCAGCCGCCCCACAGACACTGCCGGCAGACCCTCTGGCGGGCGATGGATCAGGGACCAGGAACCGATCAGGTTCTTGGCGTACTCGACAGTCCGCCGCGGCCGGAACAAGTACCCGCCACCTGCCCCGCCAGCTCGCCCAACAGCCCATCCCAGTCCGCGCGGGCGACGAGCGGGACCAGCCGCTTGGCACCCTTGTGCAGCAGCGGCCCGCCTCGGCGCGGACGTCGCAGATCCAGGCCACGACTGGCCGCCACCTCCTTCGGCGTGAGCCCCAGGCCGGCGCCCAGACCCAGAAGTGCCAGAGCGTCGGTCTTCTGCTGACGAGGCAGATGAGCGGCCCAGTGCCGCAGACCGGCCAACTCCGCTGCGGTGTAGAGCTGGTGGGAAGTTGCCTCGGCGTGCATCCGGGCCGGAGCAGCCTCCCCGCGCTCGCTGAAGGCCAAAGCGTCCCGCACGCGCAACAGCCACGTCCGGTACGTCCGTACCGACGACGCTTCGATGTCCCCCGCCCGCGAAAGGACGAACGCGTCGATCACCTCGTTGCGCAACCACGCATCCGGATTACGCTCCAACCCCGCCGTCTCGGCCCACAGAGCCAGTCGGCCCGTGACGTGCAGCAGCCTGTCCACGTCGTAGGGCACCGAGCTCACCGTGGCGGCGACCACCGACCTGACCAGCGGCGCGACCTCATCCCAGACCGGCGGAGCCTTCCTGGGCCGGTAGCGGGTGATCTTCGCGGACGTGACTGGATCAAGGACCACACACCATGCATACCGGCTGGACAAGCAGCCATTCCACAGCTGATCAACTTCAACGGACAGGATGGTGCGCGCATGGTCGGCGGACACGCCCGCGCACGCTCCCCCAGGGAGCTGACCGACGATCCGGAAGCCTGGCCCCAACAGCCCAGCGCCGACGTGGCCGCCGAAGCGGTCCGCTGCATCGCGCGGACCCTCGCCCGCGCCCTGGCCGACCAGGGCCTGAGCTTGCGGGCGGCAGCCGGCTCCGGAGTGAACCGGCAGGCCATCGCCGACCTCCTCGCGGGACGGTCCTGGCCCGACGTGGCCACCGTCGCCCGACTCGCCCACTTCACCGGCATCAACCCGTGGCCGGACAACACCAACATCGATCGGAAAAGAACGCATTGAGCCTCGATCCACGCCCGAAGACGCCAAACGACGACCGGGCATGACAAAGTTCGCGGCTCCACGCATCGAGCGGAGAACGTCTCAACTACGCTCGAAAACGCGCGGAGCCACCTGCCGGATGGCGCTCACGCACCGGCACCGCCGAGTCGATTGGTAGTCCCTCGGCGGTGCCACCCCTTGTGCCGCGCGCCCGCGGCCCCGGTTCACTCCCGAGCAGCCCCCTGCCGCCGGTCACCGGCACGGGCCGGAGCGATCGCGAACCAGGCTGTCGGGCCCTCCACCGCCCGGCCCTCCTTCACCAGCCGCTTCAGCCGGGACCGAGTGGTCTCCACCCGCCGCCCCTTCGACGTGTCCGAGACGTCCTCGCCGATCGCCGCAGCGATGTCCTGCACCTTCATCGCCCGACCAGCCCCCGCCAGCAGCACCAGCATCCGCTCCCGAGCCACTTCCCACTCCAACGGTCCGGCAGACCCGCGCCCGCTGGAAGGCACTTCGGCGTCCCCGGGCTGGGCATCGGGGGCAGGGCCATCGGGCACCGGCTCGCCCGTGGGGCCCTGTGGCCACTGTTGCGTGACGTGGTCCTGGTCGGTGTACTCCTCGCCGACCAGGGACAGAAGTGTCTCCCGCGTGATCGTCAGGTGAGCCAGCCGTTCCTCGGCCACCGTGACCTTCTCGCGCAGTGCGGCCAACTCGCCCCGCACGACTGCCTCTTCCTGTTCCAGACGCTCGAACAGTGGCGTCATACCGGCCCCGCCTTCACTTGCCGACCCAGGGGCCCGATGACACTCGAAGCCTGAGCAAAACGTAGGACCAGCAGCAGCAAGATCGCAGAGGGTGACCGCAGATGCCCCCAACCGACTGCGTGCGATCGCCTTGCGCCCGCACCCCTGCGGTGAACGACACTTCTCGTCCACGCCGTAAGGTCGAGGGATGCCGACCGAAGACAGCCCGTGCCCTGTTGCCAAGCACTGGCAGGACTGCACGGACGTGTACGACTTCCTGGACCAGATCCGTCTCCGGCCCGGCATGTGGCTGTCTGGCGGCTCACTCCACGATCTGCAGATGATGCTGATCGGCTACCAGGTAGCCCTGGGCGTGCACTCCATCGACGACCCCTGCGACTTCTGGCACGGCGGAGCCTTCAGCCAGTGGCTCGGAACACGTCTCGACGGCACCAGCCCACTCGGCTGGGCAGCCGACATCGAACGCAACACCCCCGACGGCTCAACTCCCGTCGAAGAGTTCTTCCGTCTCCTCGACGCCTACCGAAGCGAAGCGTCACATGCGCCGGCGCAGGCCACCGCGACGACTCGGTTCCCTGGCATCGAGTACATGAGCAACACCTTCGTCAACCTTTTCTGGCGCCGACGGCTCCTCACTCAAGCCGTGCTGCGGCTTGAAGAGCTCGGTTTCCGTGTCGTCCGTCTCGCAGCAGGCGAGTGGACCGTGGAACAAGACATGCACCGAGCTATCGCCGCTGCCCTGCACTTCCCGGACTACTACGGACACAATCTGGACGCGCTCAACGACTGCCTCGGCGACGTGGCCTGTTACGGAGGCTATGACGACTTACCCGAAGGCACCGGACTCGTCCTGTCCTTCACCGACTACGACCGCTTCGCCACCGTATGCCCGAGAGCGGCCCAGGCCGTCCTGGACATCATCGCCGACCAGGCCCGCCACGCGGCCGTACTCCAACGACGGTTCTTCTGCCTTCTTCACAGCAACGACCCCGACATCCATTTCGAGCCCGTTGGTGCCATGCCCGTCATGTGGAACAGCGACGAATGGATGGACGCAAACCGTCGCTGAGGGAGGACCGGCCCTGATCCGAGAAGGAAAGTGCCATCCTCCGAGCGGTCCGCCATGTTGTCCCGTATGGCCTCAGCCGCATCGAAGCCACCATGCGTGGACCGTGCTCGAGGTGCCGACGAAAGAAAGGGGAAAAGATCACACCGTCCCCGACAAAGGATCTTCAGGAAGATGCTTCGCAGGTCCGCCAGCGGGGGACAGGCCAGAGGTACTCGTGAACAGTCGCCGGCAGTTAAAGCATCCGACCGCGTTACGCAGGGTGAAGAACGGGATTGATCCCGGCCAGGCTTTCGCGCAGCTCGTGAGCCCCCAGGGCGACGTGCTGGTCAGGATCCCGCGTCAGCTCCTCGCAGAGCCGCATCGCGTCGTCGCGGTCGCTGGCGTAGATGGCGAACACGTCGAGGATCGCGGTGTGGATCCAGTCACCGTGATTCGCGTCGGCGACTGCCAGCGCGGACGCGACTACCCTCAGCCCGGCCTTGTCGATTCGCCGAAGCAAGGCTTGCGCGGTGACCCGCGTGACGAAGGTGTCTTCGCAGTCGAGCACCAGCTTCAGTAGCGGATCGACAGCCTCCTCCATCTCGGCAAAGCCTGCCAGGCCGCAACCGGCGTCCGCCCGGTCCCCAAAGTTATTGCTTCGCCCGAGATCGCCGAGCGCCACGACAGCTGCACGCCGCAGAGCATTGTCCACCTGGCTGCCCACCCCTCCCACGGATTCCGGTCAAAGTACCACCGGGCCCCCCGGTCGTCGGGTGATCACCGGCTCTGAGGCAAACGGTGATCAGCTGCGGAGCTCGGGCCAGCCGTCCTTGTTCGAGCGAGACTCGTAGTCGTAGCGGGTCTGGCGATCCCACTGCGTCCCGGTCGCCTGCTTGAACGCCTCCTCGTGCACGTAGAGCAACAGCTCGCACTGCTGCGCGGTGAACGGCGCGAACCGCTCCGGATCGTGGAACACGCTCTCGAACACCCCTCGACCCGCCGCCACAACCGCAGCCCGCGTGTACAGGAAGTGGTCGTCCGACTGGCGGCACGGCGAGCCGTCGGGCAGCGCTGTCCCGAAGGTAGGCAGGGTTCCGAACTGCTCTTGGTCCAAACGGTAGAGCGCCGAGACGCTCGCCGAAGCCGATGATCTGGCCCAGCGGTTCGCGCGCGAGAACCTCGGTCAGGCGGGCGCAGACTCCTTCGAAGCGCTCGCACGTCTCGATGCCTGCCTCACCGCCGAGAACCTCGATCAACTGCCAGAACCGCTCCCATGTCATCACTGGCAGGTCGAGGTCGGCTTCGCTGCCCGCAGACGAAGTGGAACCGTCTATCTCGTGATCGCCCTGCCCACCCTCGAACGGCTCGTCGCTCCATCGGAACCAGGCCTTGTCGTCCTGGATGTGCAGCAGAAACTCGGCGACTGGGCCCGATGGCGAGATTATCGACACGGAGCCTGCGATCTCTTCGTACGCGTCCTCGAAGAGCAATGCTCATGACTTGTGGATCGTCCGCGGGAAGGCATGTGAAGGGCGTACCTTCCCGATGATCCTGTGATCCACCAAGTCAGGGCCCGCGTTGCAGCGCGGGTCAGGAAGGCACGCCCGTGCTCACCGTAGTCAATGAAGACGGCTCCAAGTCGTCCGGATCCCTGATCGACGAGATCGTCCGGGAGGGCGCGAGGCGGATGCTCGCCACTGCTCTGGAGGCGGAGGTCGAGCAGTACATAGCGGAGTTGGCGGCCGAGCGGGACGATCGTGGCCGGCGTCTGGTGGTGCGCAACGGCCACCACCGCCCCCGGACCGTGACCACGGCCGCCGGATCTGTCGAGGTCCGTGCACCACGGGTGGACGATCGCCGCGTCGACGAGACGACCGGCGAACGGCAGCGGTTCTCCTCGAAGATCCTGCCGCCGTGGTGCCGCAAGTCCCCGAAGATCAGCGAGGTCCTGCCACTGCTCTACCTCCATGGCCTGTCCGGCGGTGACTTCGTGCCCGCCCTCGAACAGTTCCTCGGCTCCTCCGCCGGCCTGTCGGCCGCGACGGTCACCCGGCTCACGAAGCAGTGGCAGGATGACCATGCTGCCTTTCAGAACCGAGATCTGTCCGACAGCGACTACGTCTACGTCTGGGCCGACGGCGTCCATCCCAAAGTCCGCCTCGGACAGGCCCACTCCTGCGTCCTGGTGCTGATGGGCGTGCGCCTGGACGGCACTAAGGAACTCATCGCCCTCGCGGAGGGACTGCGGGAGTCGACGGAGTGGTGGGCCGATGTGCTGCGCGACTGCCGCCGACGCGGCATGAAAGACCCAGCGCTGGTCGTCGGGGACGGCGCGATGGGTCTGTGGCGTGCTCTGGCGGAGGTGTTTCCGCAGGCCAGGCACCAAAGGTGTTGGGTTCACAAACTCCGAAATGTTTCGAATGCTCTGCCGAAGTCCGCGCAGCCCGGGGCGAAGAAGGCCCTGCAGGAGATCTACAACGCCGAGGACCGTGACCACGCCGAGCAGGCGGCCCGCGCGTTTGAGAAGACGTACGGCGCGAAGTGGCCCAAGGCCGTCAGAAAGATCACCGACGACCTGGACGAGCTACTGGCGTTTTACGACTTCCCTGCCGAGCACTGGATCCATCTGCGGACCACGAATCCCATTGAGTCGACCTTCAGTACGGTGAAGCTCCGGACGAAGGTGACCCGCGGGGCTGGCAGCCCGGCAGCCGCCTTGGCCATGGTGTTCAAGCTGGCCGAGGCCGCCCAGGCCCGCTGGCGGGCGGTCACCGCACCCCACCTCGTCACACTGGTGCGGGCAGGTGCTCGCTTCGAGCGAGGACATCTCGTTGAACGCTCCGAGCGGGCAGTGGCATAGCCTCATACCCGATCAGGCTGGAGTCCTCACCATGAACAACGTTCCATTGCGCTTGGAGCGCACCACCGAGCGCGATGTCCACGGCGACCTGCTTCTGCGGCTGGGCGTCTACCAGCACTCGTGCGATTCGTACTACTTCGCCATCGATGAGTCCGCGCTGGCAGGCCAAGACATCACGGATGGCCTCCGGCGACTCCTCGAGCAGTGGGGCGACCACCTGCGGCGGCTACGGCCCACCGGCGGCACTGTCTTCCTGCCTTTCGACTTCTCGGACCAGTGCACGGCCTGGTTGCGCGTCTCCTCGCCGGATGGAATCCACGCCACCGTTCAGGCGGGCTGGAGCAACATCGAGGGGTGGAGTATCCAGCCTTCGGACTTCGCCGCAAGAGCAGCGAGCGTCGATGACTTCGAGCCCGTCGTCAATGCCTCCGCAGAATGCGGTCTCGACGATCTCATCGCGACAGTCGCGGGGAACCGGGACTCACTTTCCCCTACGTAGTTTGCTGATCCACAACTCTTGACGATTGCTCGCCGTGAAGTGACCCAACCGAACGCCGTGCGCCGATCCGGCTCTAGCTACGGATCAGAAGGTCATGAGGGGGTGGTGTCGGAGCCATTCGGCGTCCCGGGACCGCGAGGGTCCGGGGATTCCTATCCGGCCACCCCCCTTGGCCGCCGTGCTCCTCGTCGGGAGCATCGAACCGGCGCACACTAAGAAGCGAAGATAGCGCCCCCTACTGACACTCCGACCCGAAGCCGGGACCCCACGGATCGCCGCACCAGATGAGCACCAGATGCCGCGGTAATCAGCGGTCAACAGAGGTCGCGACGCGAGCTGCAGCTCACCCATGGCACAGCCGTCCTCGCAGGTCAGGCCCATGACTCAGGCCGAGGGCCGGTGATTCCCAAGCTCAGAGCGCGGGTTCGATTCCCGTCACCCGCTCCAGCAGAAAGCCCCAGTCGAGCAGCCCTGGGCTTCTTTGTTGTCCAGACCGGATCAAGCGTCTCGTGCCAGATCCGTGCCAGATGCCGTGTCATCTGCCGCCGCACGCCGCTCGCGGACCAGGCGATCCAGGCCGGCCGCGACCTCCCTCTGCCGCTCCAGGTCTGAGTGCTGATAGATCAGCGCGGCCCGCTCCGTCGACTGGTCGGCCCGCACCATCGTGTCCTTGAGCGTGGCGCCCGAGCGGGTCGTCAGGGTGTGCCCGGTGTGACGAAGATCGTAGAAGTAGCCCGCATGACGGCACGGCAGGCTCTGAGCGTCCTGCAGAACGAAGGCATCGCAGAATCCCGGAAGGGAACAGGCGTCTTCGTACGCGACTTTTGGTCACTACGACGCCGCGGGATCCAGCAACTGGCACAGGAACAGTGGGGAGCGGGCCGCTCGATCTGGTCCGCCGACATCGCCGACTGCGAGCTGGTGGTGGACCAGGTCTCCGCCGGCGTGCTCGACGTGCCCGCGGGGGATGCGGTGTGCGTCCGCAGCCGCCGCTTCGTACTCGACGGGAAGCCCGTCCTTCTATCGACCTCTTACCTGCCGGCGGACCTCGTGGCGGGGACGGCCATCACCCGGGAGGACACCGGCCCCGGCGGCACCTACGCGCGCCTGGCGGAGCTCGGCTCCAAGCCCGTACGCTTCCGCGAAGAGATCCGCTCCCGGATGCCATCGCAAGACGAGGCAACCCGACTCGGCCTGTCCATTGGCATGCCCGTCATCCTGATCTGCCGCACCGCGTTCGCCGACGAGGGACGCCCGGTCGAGGTCAACGAGATGACCCTGGACTCGGCCGCCTACATCCTCGAATACGACTTCGACGCGTAAGCCTCTCGCCGACCTGTTCCGTCTCGTTCGGTGCAGCTTCTCGCGAGGATCAGGCTCTGATCCGTAGCCAGGTATCGCCAGCGCGAAGCCACAGGAAGCCGTCACGTCCTTGACCGCAACGCATGACCATCCGCCCTGGCACCCGAATGCGGCACCGCTCGGCCACACGCCACGCATCGCCGGTCAACTCAGCTCGGATCACTTCGGTCGATCGCTGGTTGCGGACACGCTTGGTCAGGACCGCGCGGTTACCGCGTACGGCAAATCCGTCCGGGTCACGCACGGGACTGGGCCAACTGACCACCTCACCGGTGGATGGTGTGATCCGCGTCAGGAACGTGCCTCCGCGACTGCTTCCGGAGTACCAGACCAGCCACACTTTGTCGGCTTCGGTGGCGGCGGTGCAGCCTTCCAAGGGGGCGTCAGGGAGACGGCCTGTCGGAGACCATGCAACCTCACCGTCCGTGTTCCACCCGGCGAGCCCGGCGCTCGACTCCGGATGACCTCCATAAATGCCTTCGTCGCCGTAAGCCGCCCAGATCAATCCGCTACGGTCGCTCAGCAGGACTGGGATGTCATCGCCGACGCAGAAGATGCCCTCCTGCTCGCCCTCCAGTGAGGTGACCACCGCGTTCGGCTCCCACGAGCCAGTGTCGTCTTTGAACGTACGGCCACCTGCGAGAAGCAGCCGGGAGCCAGGGAGGAGAGCGATGTGGCTAGGCCGGACCTGAGCATTCGTGATCATGTGGCGCTGAATGGGTTCCTCAGCCTGACGGATAACCAGAACGCCATCGAAGGGAACCTCGGGACTCCAACCCAACCAGCCCTTGACGTAGCGGCTTCGGTGTAGCTGCCGACGGTGAACGAGCAGAACGGCGAGCTCTCCAGCCGGTCCAACAGTCCACCACAGAGGACGCAGGCCTGCCCAGCGATCCGCAACGGGCAGCCTCCAAACCCTCTGCACCTCTATGGCTGCTGGCACCGATCCTCCGTTCCACGCGATATTCACTGGTGACGACATCCTTACACCAAGCACCCAGCGGGTCGGCGCAGCGGACTCATGCCTTGACCTCGTGCTGGGCGCAGGCCCTTGACCAGGGCTGTTACAGATTTCTCTACCTCATCAAGGCACCCGGCGTCGCTCACGCTCCGCCGGGCGCGCGGCCGACGTCCGGCCGCGCCCACGCTCCAGTCTTCGCCCCGCTCGGCACGGTCGCCCGCCGCCGCGCGCCCACACAGGTAGGCCGAGGGCATGAGGTCAGAACCGCGGTGGCCGGAGCGGTCGACTCCGAGACTTTAGGCAGCCACCATGGGGCGAGCCTCGAAGATCGGGGCCCACATCGGGCCTTAGCGGGCAGGTCCACAGACCGCCCGAGTCGCCAGCAGCTTACGGGCCCCGATCTCTCGCCCCATGGCAGCTCCAGCCCAAAGTCTCTCCGCCGACCTCAGTTCCCCGCCGGCGCGCCGCTCACCCGAGACGGTTGTTAGTGGTTGTTGTCTTTCCGGGCTTGATGGCTCTGTTTCCGCTGGTCAGGAATAGGGTCGGCGGTCCGGTGGCAGTGGTGACGTGTCGTGTCGTCGCTCGGGTGGAGGTCCTGGATGCCGTCGGTCGTAGGGATGCTGGAACTGCGTGAGCTCACTGCTCGCCGTCGTGTGGATGAGCTGCGGGAGGAGGCCGACCGCATCCAGGCGGAGTTGGACGTGGCCGAGCGTGAGTGGAACGAGTGGGTCATCGCTCGCTCGCGCGTCGGTGAGGTGCTGGCCCCCGGCGACGATGCTGTGGTTGGCCCCGCCGCAACCGCGGGTCTGCCGGCTCCCAGTGGACAACCGGTGCGGTCCGGGCCGCGGGAGCGGCGAAGCCGAAGTCGGTGGTGCCGATGTGGCGGGCGGGACTGGCCTGGTCGGCCCTGTCGGCGGATTACCAGCGCATTCTGCAAGCTCTCGCGGACCGGAACCGGCTCAGTCAAGGCCCATTGACGTGCCAGGAGATGGCAGCCTGCTTCGGCCTGGACCCGGTGCCGGGGAAGGTGGAAGCCTTGCGGTCGAAGGCGAAGCGACTGGTGGCTCGGGGTTGGTTGGTCGAGTCGGCGCCGGGTCGGTTCACGCTCGCGAAGAACGTGACTGGGCAAGGCGGCGGGTCATGAGCGTCGTCATCGACCAGTAGATCATCGCTTCCGCGCTGCTGGTGGAGCGCTCGAAGTCGCGTACGAGTCGGCGGCTTCGCATCATGTGGGCGAAGAACCGTTCCACGATCCACCGCTTCGGCAGCACGACGAAGCCGCGCATGTCGTCGCTGCGCTTGACGATGGCCAGGACCACGGCGAGGACAGCGAGGCTGTACTCGACGAGGCTTCCGGTGTAGCCGCCGTCGGCCCAGACCAGAGCGAGGAGGTGGTGCGCGGCGGCGACCTGGGCGAGCAGCACCTGGGCGGCAGCACGGTCGCCGACATCCGCGGCGGTGACCATCACAGCAAGCAGCAGGCCGAGCGTGTCGACCACGACGTGCCGCTTGCGGCCGTTGATCAGCTTGCCGCCGTCGAAGCCCCGGCTGTCGGATCCGACCACGGCGTCCGCCTTGACCGACTGGGAGTCGATCACGCCGGCGCTCGGCTCCGGATCCCTACCGGCCTGCTCACGGACCTGGCGGCGGAGGCGGTCGTGGAACTCGCCGACCAGTCCGTGGTCGCGCCAACGTCGGAAGAACGCGTAGACGCGGTCCCACGGCGGGAAGTCGACCGGCATGGCCCGCCACTTCGTGCCGTTGTCGACCAGGTAGCGGATCGCGTCCAGGAGCGCTCGGTGACAGTACGCCTCCGGCTGGCCGCCTCGGCCCTGAAGCCAGCGCGGCACCGGCAGCAGCGGCTGGACCGCCACCCACTCGGCGTCGGTCATGTCGGAGGGGTAGCGTCGCACACGTGACCCGTGGTCGGCCGCGTTCCCGTACGCGTGCGCGAGGCAATCACACCGTCGGGCACCCGAGTCGGACGGATGTGAGGGCGACACGGAAGACTGCGGCACAGGGCCTCCTACTGCACGTGGACTTCGACACCTGCGAGCTGTTCAGGAGGCCCTGTCTCCATGCGCGCACGGGCTGCAGACCCCCCAATCGGGTGACAAGCGCAGCGTCATGCGTTGCTCTGATCGGCAGCAGACTTCTTGTTATCGGGCCTGGTTGCAGGCGGCTTCGGCGTCTGCGAGCCAGCCGAGGTACCAACTGGCGAAGTCCAGAGGAGAGCCGTCGGCGTCGCACATCGGCTGAAGATCCGTGCCGTTGACGCGATCGTCACGCCACATTCGGCCTCGCTCTGGCCCGGTAACGACCAGCCAGACCACCATCCCGCAGCCCTCATCGCACAGGCAAAGCGCCCCGGCCGTGCGGCGCGGATCGTACTGCACCTCTCCCAGACGCTCCTCCCACTCCTCAACGGCCGCGGCGAGATCGGCGAGGTCGTCGAACTCCTCCTCCACCGGCCGCTCAGCGAGGATCTCCACCGTCGCCGCTGGATCCGCCCCGCCCGGGAACAGCTCAGCGAACATGCCCGGCTCGACCTCCTCAATGAGCTCTCCAACCCAGTACCAGCCTGCGGAACCCTCACGCCGCATCACCGGGAGGATGCCGTAAGCCGGCCCGGCCCCTCCCGCTCCGACGTGCAATAGGAACGAGCGATAGTCCTCGGGTAGGTCAACGTCCAGCCATGCCTCGAGGTTCGCCACCTCGGCGGCGGTCAGAGCCGCATGGAGGGCAAAGCCGTGCGCCCTCGCCCCGAACACCTTGTCGCCGCCTGGCGCTGCGGCCAGAGCCAGAACCCGATCGCGCACCCCGGTCCAGTCGGTCATGGCGTCCGACCCTACCGGCGACGCAGGCGCTCAGCCTGCCTGGGGTGGCGACACCGACGACGAACGGAAGCGCCGCCGTCGAACTCGCGACCATCAAGATCGGTAGAACAACAGCCACTTACCTCGCCCTAGCACGCTGACCTGTAGAGAGAGTTGACAGCACTAGATAACGGGGGAGGCCGTCGTCCTGGCGGAGCGCTTCTCCACCATGGCCCGCAAGTGCGGCGGCCGCCTGCGCGTGGTCATCCAGAACCCAGCCCTGGGCAACCTGGGCGGCTCCCACACCCTGCGGGAGCAGCTCGCCGCCGGGAACGTCGTCGTGATGCGTACCGGTGGCCGCATGTCCGGGCAGCTTGCCCTGCAGGGCACCATGGCGGTCGAGCCCCACAAGATCCCCAAGTCGTGGCCCGACGGATCGAGCACGGCAGGCCTGGCGTACGCGAGCGTGAGCAGCGGCCGCGCCACCGTGGCGCGCACGTTCCTGGCCGTCGACCCGTACCACTGGGCGTCGACCGGTGAGACGACCACGTTCAACGCCACCGAGGCCGCGCGGCTCGGCGACGGGTGGCGGCACTGGCGGCAGCGCCGCGACGACCGGCGGGCCGGCCGCCCGGTCACCGAGCCCGGCGCCGGCAAGGCCTCCACCACGGCGGCCGAGCAGGCCGTGACGCAGACCGAGCAGGCAGCCGCGGCCGCCGAAGCCTCCGTGCCCCGCTCCTCCGCGCGGGCCGACATCCTGGCCTACCTGCGGAGCAACGGGCGGTGCACCAACCAGCAGATCATCAACGCCCTCGGCATGAAGCCCACCACCGTCAACAGCTCGCTGACTCGGATGGCTGAGGACGGCCAGGTGGTCCGCGTCGACAAGGGCGTGTGGGAGGCCGCCATGGCAGCCGCCGCCGTAGCCTGAGCACGCTTCACCCCTCCTGGTACGGCCCCGCACACACTCCCCCCGGTGTGCGGGGCCGTACTGCGTTCACGTGCCTTGCCTGCCCGGATACCGGCGAACAGGTAGCGCGGCATCCCGCCGCCCCGGAACAATCGCGGCTCACACCACGCGATGGGGGACGGATGCGCCAAACCATCACTATCCTCGCAGCCGCCGCGCTGCTCGCCGTCACGGGCTGCTCCAGCAACGATCAGCCGGCCGCGGAGAACAAGCCGAAGGCCGCGGTCACCGTCACGGCCACCGCTACAGCAACCGCGACGGTCCCAAAGGAAGAGATCATCCAGCAGTGCACCGACGCTGTGGCTGAGGCGGCGCCGGGCTGGGCGGACTGGAATCTGGACCTAAAGGGCTGGAAGACAGACCCGCAGACGCCCGAGGTGTGCAAGTCCCTGGAGAACCTCGACTTCTACGACGCGTTCGTGGCTGGGCTGGACGCTGCGGACGACCCGCGGGCGTCGTAACAGTACAGATGCAATCGGCCCCCACCAGCAGTGCTGATGGGGGCCGCGCCGTGTATGCCGGAACTGTGCCTTCACGTGCGGGTTCCAGCGGCCGCCGTCTACCCTGACCCGCATGCCTGCGCAGCCCACCCCACCCAGTGCCGCCCTGGACACCCTTGAGTCCGTGGTAGCCCGCATGACGGCCGGAGCCGACATCGGCGACGCGGTCGCCAAGCAAGTCCGATGGGTGGCGGGAATGCTCGACAGGGCCTTGGAGCGGCACCCGGAAGCGTTCCCGCCCGACGCCGCCGACGACCTGGCGGTGCTCCTGTCCACCGAGTCCGCCCGCACCTTCCTCGACCTGGCCCGGGCCGGGAAGCTCCGCCGCCGTACCGGCCGCGCACAGCACGGGCCCTCATCGGACGCGTCCGTGGACATGGCCGCCACCCGCCTACGGGACATCACCCGCGCCGCAGGCCTGCCGCCGCTCAACCTGCCCCCGCCCGCGCCCGAGTCGCACTCCCCGGTCAACCCCGTCGTGCCCGTCCAGCCGCGCACCCTGCTGCTGCGCCACCTGGAAGCAGCCGCCGACCACTGGGAGGCCGGCCCCGAAGCCGTGCGGCTCCTGGCGATGCTCGGCCTGGTCCTCGATACCGGCACCCGCTCCGGCGAGCTCGGCGCGCTCACCCTCCACGACCTGGACGCCCGGGCCGGAACCGTCCGCATCACCCGCCGCCCGCAGCACCGCGGCCGCGACATCCCACCCGTGGTCGAGACGATCGCCCTGTCACGGCCCACCATCGCCGCCGTACGCCGCTGGCTCGACGTGCGCGCCGACCTCGTCTCCCACCTGCAGGGCTCCGACCACGATGCGCTGTGGGTGTCGGTCCGGCCAGGCCACAACGAGCACCCCGACAACACCACCAGCCCGCGCCCCGTCGGCAGCCCCCTCATGGCCCGGGGCGTACTCCGGTCGTTCGAGCGCGGCATCGTCCGCCTCAACCTCGGCATGGCCGGATTCCCCGGCTGGGAGCCGCTGTCGACGCGCATGGAACAACTCCGGCGCGGCATCGAGCTCGAGGCGCCACCTGGTGGTGAAGGCGGCCCCGCGCGGGCAGTACGGCCCCGCCGCTGACCTGCGTCTCCTGGTTGTGGCATGATCCGCCGCCATGACGATGATCAAGCCGGGGGGCGTCGTCGTAGTCGCCGCCGCCCTCATAGCCACACTGGCCGCGTGCGACAGTTCCACGCCGCCCGCCGCAGCCAAGCCCGCCGCCACCGCGAAGGCGTCCCCGAGCGGGCCGACCGTGCAAGGCGCGGCCGACGCGCTGCAGGCGGTCCTCAAGCCCTGCCCGGTACCGCACCCTGACGGGGAGTGCGAGGACATGCTGCAGAAGACGTACCACGCGATGCTGGCCGTACGGGCCGCCATGGAAGCTGACCCGGCGCACCGCGACTACTCCGGCGCCTACGCGATCATCGACCACACCAAGGAGTGGGCCGGGAACGTCCCGTTCCTGGACCAGGTGGACTTGGCCCGCACCGCCGTGCTGCAGGACGCGCAGCAGCTCCTGGACTGGATCGCCGCGCACCCGGCGACCTGACCCGCCGCTACACCCCAGGGCCCCCGCGCAGCATGCCTGCCGGGGGCCCTGTCGCATGTGCGACTGCCTTCTACCGGCCGCCGATCGTACGGATCACCTCCGCCGCATCCCGGTCGCTCCGCAACGAGATTTCGATGGCGAGGGTCGCCACCTGGCCGGCCATCGCCATCAGCAGACTCGGCAGGATGCATTCCTCCTCGGTCCCGGCCGCGGCAAGCCGGGCATAGGACACGCCCAGCTCGGCACTGAACTTCTCCTCGATGTCCACCCCCGCATCCTGCGGAGACCTGGTCGCCGGGATGGTCAGGTGCTCCATGCCGTTCTCGGCCATGAGGAGGGCCAGGCGGCGGGCTTCCTGGTCAAGCACGGGCAGGTCGATGTCCCCACAGGCCACCCATATCCCGTTGCAGTGATCCGCTCCACGGGACGATCATGACCGCCATGGAACGACCGAGGCAGATCATCGAGTGTGGAGACTTCGCCCTTCGACGCTGGCGGGGACAGAGCGACTTCGAGCCGGTGTTCAGGTTGATCGAGGAGTCTCTGGACCACCTGCGCCCTTGGATGCCGTGGGTCGCCCGTCACAGCGAGGAGAAGACCCGCGACTTCCTCGTGAAGTCCGACGCGAAGTGGGACAGCGGTGACGCGTTCAACTACGCCATCACCAGGGACGCCACGCTCATCGGCATGTGTTCCACTTACCGCGGGACCGAACCCCAGGGATGGTACATGGGGTACTGGCTGCACCCTGCCGCCACAGGCCAGGGCATCGCCACGCGAGCGACAGCAGCCATGGTGGCCGAAGCATTCACCCTGCCGAACGTGGCATATCTGGAAATCGCGCACGACCTGGCCAACGTCTCCAGCGGCGCCATACCGCGCCGGCTGGGCTTCACCGAAGTCCGCCGTGAGCAGGTGACGCCGCCCGCTGCCCCCTCCGACTCCGGCATCGACGTGGTCTGGCGGCTGAACTGCCCCACGCCGCCCGTGAGCGACATTCCTACCCGTTGAACTGAACCGCCCGAACCCAACTCCTGCCGCTTCCGTACCAAACGAGATCACCTCTAATAACCGCCGCCGGAAGCTTCCGGGCCCGGCGGCAGACGCGGGGAGTGTGCCCGCCGCCGGGAGCTCATGCCCTCGCGGTCAGGACTGGGCTGACGAGTCAGACCCGGCCGCGGTGGCTGGGGCGGGCGCCGACACGATCTTTAGCCACCTCCCCGGTCCGGGACCCGACGTCGAGCAAGACCAGGGGGCCGATCGGGCTTGTTGCGGGCAGGCAGGAGCCAGCCCGATTCGCGGCCAGCGTAAGGCCCCCTGGCCATGCTCGACCCCAGCCCAGGCAGGCCACCGGCCAAAGATCGCGCCAACGCCCTACACGGAGCGTTTTCAGCTTCCAAACTCCAGGGTGAGGACGGTCTTGGCGACCTCGGTTCGGCCCACTGGGCACAGCCGGCTTGTTTGTGAGGAGTTGGCAGGTGGTCACCTCACTGAGCGGCCGGTCCTGCACCTCGGGCCGGAAAGTGGTCGAGGGGAGGGGGCGGGAAGCTTGCTCGGAGTACCATCCCTGCGAGGTCCTCATGTCGGCGCTCCGCAACCCCCGCAGCGGCACAGTCGTATGGGGCATCCGTGTAGAGAGGGCAGAGTGGAATGAGTGTGGCGGAGAGCTGGTCCCGCGTGATGAATCTTCTTCGGCAGCACGCCCCGGCAGATCACGCGGATCTCCCTGGGCCCGCTACGGAACAGATGCTCGCGGCCGCCGAGGAACGGATCGGTATCCCCCTCCCTCAGGATCTACGGGCGTGGCTGCTGCAGAACAATCTGGATCTTCCTGAGGAAGATGTGGACGACGATGTGGCATGTTGCGGCTTCGCCGGGTTCCCGGATGAGGGAAGCTTCTTTCTCGGCATCCGGGCGATGGAGAGGCTCTACGCGAACCGCTCCACGCTCGGTGGATTCGACCCTCCGGACCAGCCGGACAATCCTTTTTGGCGTAATGAATGGATCCCGTTCCTGTCGGACCAGGACGCCTGGACGGGAAAGTTCATCGATGTGCGGGACGGCCGTGTCGGCAGGTGGTTCGTGGGTGAGATCACGATCACGGGCGAGTACGAATCGCTGGCTCACTATTTCGACTCCGTCGCGGAGAGGCTGACGAAGATCGCCGATGGAAACCATCCGGTCTGTGAAGTCGCCGAAGGGCGACTCGTCTGGTCTTGAAACAGAAGATCCGCTGCGGCGGTCACATGGGCCAGTCCCACTTGGCCATCGGTACGAAGTCAGACTGAGAGTTCCCTCCACCCACCGCGATCTGTGAGTAGATCGACGTGCCACTTCTGTGCCAGAACGGGCGGGGCCTCACGGGGAATCAGAGTGCGCAAGGGCGCGTGCTGCCAGACTCCGTCCAGCACAAGGAGCCCCAGGTCAGGACCAGAACCGCCCGACCTCGCTCCTAAAGAGGTCATCCACACTGCCGGGTGAGATCATCCGTGGATGGCAGACGCACAGCTACCGTCGGGTTGGACGCTTCAGCGGATCCGCGACGTATCCGGCGACCAAGGGGCTATCGTCCTAGACCCAAACCGGGCAGCGAAGTGGGTTGCCTCCGACCCTCACGAGGTACTGCACCCGGAGATCGTTCTCGGGTTCCACGACCTGTGCATCGTGAAGCCTGTCGATGATGACGACTGGTACATGGGCAGCCTGTACGACGACGGCAGCATCGACTGTTGGACAGCCTACGACGATCTCTATGAGGCGCTACGCGGCCTGTAGCGGGATGCGGGCTGAGTGTCTACTGAGGTTTTCGTGTGGGCGTCGGGTGGTGACGGGTGGTGATCCCTGCGGTATGCCGTTGTTATGCGGTATGCGCAGGGTGGGGGCCTGACCGGTGAGCGGCGGGCGTTTCGTGAACAGGTGCGGCTGGAGGCCGCGGCGCGGTTCGTCCGCGGTGAGAAGACCGTGGTGATCGCGAAGGAGTTACGGGTCAGTGAGCGGTCGGTGGAGCGGTGGCGTCGGGCTTGGCGGGAGAGCGGTGTCGAGGGTCTGCGGTCGGCTGGGCCGGCGAAGGCTCCGAAGCTGTCCGCTCAGCAGTTCACGGTCCTGGAGGAAGAGCTGGGCAGGGGGCCGGCCGCGTATGGCTGGGAAGGCCAGCGGTGGACGCTGGCCCGGGTCCAGACGGTGATCGACCGCAGGTTCCGGATCTCCTTGTCGGTGGCTGGGGTGTGGCGGCTGCTGCGGCGGCACGGCTGGTCATGGCAGAGCCCGGCCCGGCGGGCGCTGGAACGTGACGAGGGCGCCGTGGAGCTGTGGAAGAAGGAGGTGTGGCCGTTGGTGGAAGCACTGCGGCGGCGCTCGGGGCCTGGATCGTCTTTGAGGACGAAGCCGGGTTCGCGATGACGCCGCCTCGCGCACGCACCTGGGGCCGGCGCGGACACACGCCCGTGGTGAGGGTCCGCGGACGCTCCCGACGGCGGATCTCGGTCGCCGCGCTGTGCTGCTACAAACCGGGCGAGAGACCGCGGCTGATCTACCGCCCCCGTTTCCACCTGCCCTTCAAGGGGGCACGCAAGAGCTTCGCGTGGACCGATTACCGCGACTTGGCGGTGAGGGCGCATCTCCAGCTCGGTGGCCCGGTCGTGCTCGTGTGGGACAACTTGAACACTCATCTGGCCGCTGGCATGAAGCAGTACGCGGCCGACCACGACTGGCTCACCGTCTTCCAGCTCCCCAGCTACGCGCCGGACCTCAACCCGGTGAAGGCATTTGGTCGCTTCTGCGGCGCGGACCGATGGCCAATGCAGCGTTCACCGATCCCGACCACCTCACCCAGACCCTCCGGCGCGGCCTCCGACACATCCAGCTCCAACCCCGCCTCATCAACGGCTGCCTCGCCGGAACCGGCCTGACCATCACCCCACCGACCCCGACCTGGGAACCTCAGTAACCACCGACCTTCGACACTGCCCGATCCTTCCGCAACCCTGATGAGTGACTGATGCCCGAGCCGATGCCCCACACAGCTGACACCCACCACACGCCTGATCTCGTCGCGAAGTTCCACACCATGTGGGGCAACGCCGAGCCCGTTCTCGCGGAGGGCACTTACAACGCCGACTCCATCCCCCGCCACGGCGATCCCCGCTGGGGGCTGAGTCTGGTCGTGCCGATCGACGGCGCGATCCGTGACGCGATCGCCGAGGATCTGGGCCCGATCGCCGCTGCCCTGTCGCCGCACCACTTCACCTACCTTCCCGAGAACCTGCACAGCACCGTGCGCAGCCTGGAGGGCTATCAAGACCAGGTGCCGCAGGACCAGGTGGACTACTACACAGACCTCGTCGAAACCGCGCTGAAGGACTGCCCGCCGATCGAGATCCAACTGTCTGGCCTGGGCGGATCGAAAGGCGGGCTGTTTGTGTGCGGAGTTCCCAGTGATGGTCTGGTCCGGCTCCGGATCAGACTGCATGAGGCCGGTGCGGTCGACGGCCCGCGGGCGTTCGTCAGCAACGACTACGCGGCGATGCGGGATATCGCCCACGTCTCAGTCGCCGTATTCCAGGCACCGGTCGTCCCCGAGCGCTCGATCGCCGGTGTCGTCTCAGCACGCCGTGAGAAGTGGTACGGGACGGTGCGGCCCGCGACGCTGGACCTCGTCCGGTACGACCTGGCAGGCGGGGAGATCACGATGAGCCGTCTCGCCGGTATCGGCTGCAAGCGGTGATGTCCCGCGACAGACCCGGCCTCATCAACGGCTGCCTTGCCTGCCCCGGCCTGACCATCACCTCACCGACTCCGACCTGAAAACCTCAGTAACTGCGCTACAACGACCCCGCACCAGGGCGCACAACCACGGACGCTCGCGGACGGTCCGCCCAGGTCACGAGTGGTTCGGCCGCAGGTCACAAGGGCGCGCGCATTGCTTCGGGACGAAGAGGCCGTGAGCTAAAGGCCGTCGCGCTCGATCAGTGAGCCGTCAGGGCCCAGTGCGTAGATGCGTGGCGGATCCATGGCTTCCACGGCTCTGCGCAGCTCCACCTCCTGTTCCGCAGGATCAGGCCCATGAGGGTCCCGCACATGGAATCCGTGCAGCATGATGGCGTCTGCGTCGACGTCATCGGGCGCGGGACGGCCCTCCTGGATGAAGCCACAGAGCGCGCGCAGCGCGTCTTCGCCCAGATCCAAGGGGTGAAAGGGCAGGGCGTACGGCTCTTCCTCCTCGCCGGGCCACGGGACGACGTCGGCTGGGCGGTCTCCGGCCCAGTAGGGCAGTTCAAAGGGGAGCGGTTCGCCGATGTTCTCTATGACGCCGCTGTCCGGCGACAGACTCAGGGAGCGGGCAAGGCGCCCGTCTTCCCACACGGCGAACGCGAGCCAGTCGACGACACTGTGCATGGCATGCAGGACAAGCCGTCGGCCAGCGCTTGCCGCCACGAGGTGTTCGGGGAGCTGGGAAGGGGTGTCGACCATCACCCTCTGATCCCCGATGACCTCCACGCCCTGCCAGCTGGCCGCATAAGCCGTCCCCTTCGGGGGGTACACGCCGTCCCAGAGGGTCGAGCCCTCGCACTCCTCGATCTCCCAGCCCGGGTAGAGTCGGCGCATCATGGTGACCGTGTGATCAAGGTCCGCCGCCCCCACTCGTCGCAGCAACCCCGGCACATCGCCGTCGGCGTACACCAGCAGTCCCGTCTTGGCGCCCAAAGCCCCTCCCCAGAGTGTTGCCCTTGGTGGCAGACGCACCATAGCCGCAGACACTGAGGTTTTCTCAACGAAGATCATTTCCAGATTTCGTTGAGGACAAGGGCAGCGCGGGCGATGTCGCCGATCCGGCTGGGGCTGAGGGAGACGTGCTTGAGTGCGCGCCAGCGTTCCTTGACTTCGGCGGCTGCGCGTTCGCCGAGGGCGCGTAGGTCTCTGATCAGGGTGTTGGTGGTGCGGGTGTCGGCGTGGAGGGCCTGTTCGGACTTGCCCTTGGGGCGTCGGACCGGGACGTGGATGCCGATGCCGGCGCCGATGTAGCCCTTGTCGGCGAGGGTGGGCAGGCCGTCGGCGGCGGCCTTGTAGAGGGCGGGCAGTGCGTGGATGCGTGCGGCGGTGATGTCGGGCGTGGAGCCGGGCTCGACGTCGGAGACCCACAGCGGGGTGCCGTCCGGGGCGGACAGGAACTGCACGTTCCCGCCGAATACTCCCTTTACGGGCTTTACGGGAACGGCAAGCCACTCTGGACACTTACCAGGAGATGGTCGATGCCATCATGACCGAGGTGCGCAATGGCCGAAATGTTTGCGCCTTTTTCTACGGCCACCCGGGGATCTTCGCTTGGTCGCCACACATCGCCATTGCGACCGCGCGAGCCGAGGGCTACAGGGCGGAGATGCACCCGGGCGTCTCTGCGCAAGACTGTCTTGTCGCGGACCTCGGTGTCGATCCTTCGACCTGCGGGATGCAAGCGGGACGGCGACCGGCCCTGGCGAGACCGCTAACCTCCCGCAGGTTCGCCGGCTACAACGGTGGATCGTGGGCTGGCGTGGGCGGCCGATGCCACGGACTGCGATGAGCATCCGCTGGCGCTGTTGCTGATGCTGAAGTCGTACCGGCGCATGGGGGTGTTTCCCGGCGTTGGACTACAGGGCGATGCAGCGTTCGTAGTCTGCGCTGGTCCTCCCCTGGAGGACGGGGATGATAACCCAACTTCCACACGTCGCAACCGACGCACTTGGCGCGAACATGATCCTTATCTGGCGTGAACTTCCCGTGTGGATCACTTGGTGGAGGCTGTTCAATGGCTCTGTCCGGCTCCAAGGGGGCCCGAATTCGGGAGTCTTCATGAGTTTGCACACCAAGCGCTTCAAGTGGGGCGCGTGCACGGTGGGGGCGTTGACCGCCGCCGTCCTCGCCGTGAGCGCCACCCCGGCCGCGGCGAGCGGAACCTACAGCGGCCTCGAGTACGTCTACGGGGACGGAGCCTGGAGCGACGACTGGGGCAACGAGGGCGTCGTGGACACCAACACGAATAGGACTTCCAACGCTACTTGTCTGTGGCAGATGGTGCTGTGGGCAGACGGCTACCTCTCGTCCTCGGGCGACGACGGCGACTTCGGAAGCCAGACCAAAACCGCGACCGCCAACTGGCAGTCGGCCCACGGTCTGACGGCCGACGGAAGCGCCGGCAAGGCGAGCTGGAGCCGCGCCGGCCCAGGGCTTGTGCAAGTTCCCGGGATCGCCCAACTGGCGTGAGGATGCCGCTGTTGGGGCGGATGACAGGGCGGACACGGGGTCCGTGATCATTCAGGT
>JARAXD010000046.1:0-21948 GCA_033793685.1 Streptomyces sp. ME19-03-3
CCCGCGGCGTCACGCGACGGCCCACCTCGAACGGCCCGAGGACATTACGGGCGAACCGCCGAGCAGATCAGCCACCCAACCCCACTGACGAATCGAGGTTAACCCTGGGTATTCAGCGGAATTGGGTCATCTGACGGCCCAGCAGCAGAAAGGTGCCGCTGACCGGCAAGGATGTGAGTGTCTAGATCATATCCACTGCAAGAATCAGGGCACCTTTCCGGTGAGTGAGCGTACAGGGTGGGACCGTCGGCTGTCGGTGATGGCTGACGGGAAGAGGCTGATCGGGCGTGCCGGGGCGGTGCTGCTGCGCCGGTGCGCGGACAGGACGGGGCTGACCGGGGCGTTGGCGAAGGTGCTGCCGTCCAGTGCGGTGGCCGGTTGGCGGGACCGGGCGGGGGTGCTGGTGCACCTGGCGGTCGCGATCGTGCTCGGGGCGGCGAACCTGTCGGAGGCCGAGCAGCTCCAGCTTCACCACCGGCCGCTGTTCGCGCCCGCGGCGTCGGACTCCACCGCCCGCCGCACGCTGGCCGCGCTCGACGAGGCCACCCTGGCGAAGATCGCCAAGGTGCGGGCGAGGGTGCGCCGGCACGTGTGGAGTCTGCTGCATCTGCGGCCGGGCGGTTTTCCCTGGCTGGTCGTGGCGGGCAAGCGGCTGACCGGCTGGATCGTCATCGACCTCGACGCCACCATCATCACCTCCGCCTCGAAGAAGGCCGGGGCCGCGGTCACGTTCAAGAAGACGTTCGGGTTTCATCCGCTGGCCGCGTGGTGCGCGAACACGCAAGAGTCCCTGGCCATGCTGCTGCGGCCGGGCAATGCCGGGGCGAACACGGTGGCCGACCACATCGCCGTGCTCACCGACGCGCTGGCGCAGGTCCCCGGATCGTCGGCCGCGAAGATCCTCATCCGGGTGGACGGGGCCGGAGCCACCCACGGGCTGCTGGAACACCTCGAAGCGCTGAACACCACCCGGCGCACGGTCCGCTACACCGTCGGCTGGACGATCACCGAAGACGACGAGAAGGCCATCGCCCGCCTGCCCGAGGCGGCCTGGGAGACCTCCGTGCACCAGGACGGCAGCCTCCAGGAGGGCTACTTCGTCGCGGAACTGACCGGTCTGAACACCCGCGAAGGCTGGCCCGAGGGCATGCGGCTGCTCGTGCGCCGCGTGAAACCTTCCCGGCGGCACCTGAAGAAGCTGACCGCGTTCGAGAAACAGACCGGCTGGCGCTACTGCATCACCGCGACCAACATCCGCCACATGTGGGGCATCGCCGGCTCAGGACACGCCCAGTTCCTGGACGTACTGCACCGCTCCCACGCATCCGTGGAAGACCGGGTGCGCACGAACAAGGCCATGGGACTGGACAACCTGCCCTCGCAGTCGTGGGACGTGAATCGCGGATGGACACTCGCCGCGAACCTCTCCGCCGACCTCGACGCGTGGCTACGACTGCTGGCTCTGCACGATGTCGACGACCTGGCCGACGCCGAGCCCGACACCATGCGTTTTCGCCTCTACCACCTGCCCGCCCGCCTCTCCGAACACGCCCGCCGCCGATGGCTGCGGATCGAGGCGACCTGGCCCTGGGCAGAAGCGTTCACCACCTGCTGGCAACGACTGGCCGCCCTCCCAGTCGTCACCTGACAACCGGGCAAGCCCCGACAAGGACCAGGAAGGAGAAGACGGCAGCACTCCGGGCCCGTGGAACCCGGCGCACCCGCGGCGTCACGCGACGGCCCACCTCGAACGGCCCGAGGACATTACGGGCGAACCGCCGACCGGATCAGCGACCCAACCCCGCTGACGAATCGAGGATAGTCCTTGTCACGTGTCGTGAGCCGCTCGATATCGAATGCCTGCAGGGCCGAGGGACGTCCTCCGTGGCACACGAACTCATCCCAGTCCGCGTCATCGCCTACGTAGTCGATGCCGACAAGAGTGTCCGGATCACCGTCGCTGGATGCGACCTAGTCGACGGCGCATTCTGCCACCACGGAGTGGAGAGCAAGCAGGTCAGGATATGGCCGATATTAGGCCGAACTAACGGTACTGGCCAAGTAGTTGAGCGGCACTCGCCATAGCCAACCTTCGCCATGCCCTGCTAGCCTCCCCAAGCCGCTATAGCGAGAGGAGGTGAACGAAAGTGGACGAAGAGATCAACGAGACCTCGCAGGACATGGGTGAGGAAGTCACCGTCCTTGCCCCAGGGCCCATCGCGCCAGAGGCGTGACGGCAAGTCGGCCCCACTGGCCTGTTGTCGCCAGTGGGGTCGGCCTCACTCCCATCGAATCCCAAGGAAGGTCTACGTGGCTGCTCTCACGGCACAAATTCGCGCAGCGCGCACGGCGCTCAGCTCGACTACATCCGCGGCCTTCATCGGCGGGTCCGTCTCAGCCGGCCTCGGCACTCCGACGTCCGATGTTGACCTGTTCGTACTTACGCCCGGCGGTGCGCAGCAGCAGCAGCAGTCAATAGACGGGATGCGAGTCGACATTGAGTATATTGATGGCGATTCGCTATCTAAAACAATTGCGGCAATAAAGCAGCTGTCGATCACACCAGATGCTGACCAGATGCACCGTATTAGCCCCTCAGCTCTTGACATCTGCGGTCGGCTGCTACTTGGTGAGATCCTGCAAGACCCTCGGGAAGAACTGGCAAGTCTGCGCGATAGCCTTATTGAAGACAGGTCGACATTTGCAAAGATCCGCATATCTCACTATGCCATGACAGCCGCTAATCGCCTCGAGGACGCTCGGGGGTTTGCTATTACCGAAAATATTCAAGCGGAACTCTATTCAACTTGGCACGCCCTAATTTTTGCGGCCAAGGCATATTCCGCACGCCAGGGCGACATTTACCACGGCGCGAAATGGGTATGGAGCCAGTGGCGACGCCTTTCCCGACGCCCTGAGGGCACGAACAATCAGTCGCTAGACGTGCCTTCCGACGGCAACCCAGTCGCGCTCAGGTATCTTTGCCAAGACCTTTTGGTGCAAGCCATCACCGGTATTGATTACCCGATTATTCGCACTACTGCTCCTGGGAATCTTGCCAGGAATAGTTATGCGGCGCCACTCTTCTTCAAGTCCGCCGTCGGTCTTCTACGGGAGGACCTTTATGGCGTTAGTCTCAGTCTCAAAGGTCTCGCACTCTGGGGATATTCCCATGGCCGCTCGGAGAATGAAGCCGTCGAGGGCTTTGCCAACAAGACTGGGGTGCCCAGCCCGGCCGTAGAGCGGTACCTCAAAAACCTCAAGTTGGCCCGAGTCCTCGAGCCCTCGGCAGAATCGCGAACTGTCAGCTAGTGGAGGCCCGAACCTTGACGGTCGCAATTGACTCACTTTCGCCCGACCCTCGACGGGCCAGACTGGCACTGCTACTGCAGGAAACGGCGAAGTCTGTGCCAGTTTCGGTCCAACGTAGAGGCGCGAAGCGGTTCTTCGCTCAGCGAATGCAGCACGCGTGGAAAATACTAGAGTCAAACGCCGAAGGCGACACGGTCGTTCTCAGTAGCCGCGAGCTACCTGGGGGGCCGCAACTATCTCGCTGGATTACGTCACCCGGCGGCGGGAAGATCGCCACGATCCTCACCGTTCAGGATCAGCATAGCCTGGTAGTGAAGAACTTGGAAACAGGCAATCTAGAATTCATCGAAGTGGACTTAGGAACACGACAGCTGGCCTGGAATGGGGAAGATCTGGTTTACATCAGGTCGACCCCATCAGGTTCACGTTTGCTGAGGTGGACGAGTGCAGAGGGAAGTCTGGCACTCGGGCCCGACTTTGATGGACATATTGTAATAGCCGATAGCATTCCCGGCAGACTATTGCTTCTGCTAACGGATGGGCACAAGCCGCAGGCTTCGATTCTCCATTATGGTCTCGAGCGCCAAGAAATCCAACAAATTTTGGGGCCAATGCCAGGAAGTTTTGCCCGCTTCTTTAATGATGGAAGTGTGGCAATAGCCTTTCGCGACAACGCGGGATCGACAATATTCGCCAAATGTGCGCTTCCCCACTTACGTCCATCTTTGCAGTCGACGCTTAACCTTGATAACTCGAGTCGCATTGTCAGTTTTCTTACTGATGGTGATGACATTCTGGTGGCTCTTAGGGACCTCTCCAAGGGTGGCTTGAGCCTGGCCCTACTGGATTGGACGAAGTGCATGCTCCGTCCTCTTGAGACAGATGGTCAGCTGCAAGCAATAAGCCTCGACAGAGATAGTGGCAAGATATTGCTCACTGAGCGATTTTCCCCGACGATCATTCAACTTGCCGAAGCGCGTCGGCATGGTTGTGGACTCAGCTACTCTCCTCCATGGAGGGAGGTTCTTCAACCATCGCCCTCATTGCGATCAGAATTCACATTCGAGGCACGCGATGGTACGACAATTAGCGTTTCTGCTGAGAACCTGGCCCCCGCCAGCGATGCGCCGCGGCCGCTGCTACTAAGCGTCTACGGTGGCTTCGGTGTCTCAATGGCACTTGGTGGACGGCACGACATGAACGCGTGGGCTCTGGCTGGTGGAGCTCACGCTGTCGCCCATGTAAGAGGAGGAGGTGAGGGTGGCCCTGACTGGCATAGAGCTGGCCGTCGGAGGCTGAAGATTAATGCAATCACCGACACGATCGATGCCGCGCGGTGGCTCATAGAGCAGGGCTATGCTTCGCCTGAATCCCTGGCAATCGGTGGTGCCTCCAACGGTGGCCTGATCGCGAGCGCGGCGGCTATTATGGCCCCCGATCTTTTCCGTGCCTGTGTCGTTCGTCATCCAGTCGTTGACCCGTTCGATCCAGACTCGGCAAGCCGTGAAGCATGGCTAGAGGAATATGGCAATCCTCTCGACCCCCTTGACCGGACCGCCGTTGAGGCATACGCGCCTTTGTCCAATCTCCGGGCTGGGACCTGTTATCCCGCTTTCCTCATCATGGTCGGACTCAAGGATCGACGCGTCCCCAGTAGGCACGCTCGACGCCTCGCTGAGCGCCTGCGCCAATCAACTTCCTCTCCTCTTTCGACCCACCCGGTGATTCTCTATGTTTCACCGGAAGGTGGACACTTCGGGCCCTCTCAGCGAGATTCCCTCGATTGGCACACTAACAGGCTGCTATTCCTTGCACAGACGCTTAATCTCGAGGTACAGCCGTGAGCAGTAGATCAAGACGCCTCCTAACGGCGGCGGCGGCTGTTTCCGGGACTGGGTCACAGGTCAGTTCCATCGCGCTACCAGCCGTCGCGATTACAGTATCCGGAGCAGATGCTGGGACTTACGGTCTACTGACGTCACTCAGCGCGGTTGCTTCCCTCCTACTACTACCATTCGCCGGCGTCCTGGTTGATAGGAAATCTCCCAGATCGGTGTCGATCTGGGCGAATGTCGCCTGCGGTTTGGCGTCCTTGTCGATACCACTTCTCTACTTGAGTGGCCGCCTCGATATTTGGCCGCTAGGAGTTGCTACTCTGCTTGTTGCGATTTCTGCCGTCTTTTCTCGTGTCGGTGAAATGTCGCTGCCGCCATTTTACGAAACACGTGGATCGCAAGATCTTGTCAAATTGAACGGCTACCTCGCGACTTCTGACTCGACGCTCAACATTGTCGGTCCGCCTATGGCGGCTACAGTAGTGGCGATTTTGCGCGCCCCACTGGCAATACTGATTGACGCCGCAAGCTTCTTTCTGGCGGCTGGAATACTTGTGGCCATGCCCAGAACTGCAAATAAGGGGTTCAGCCAACATCGCGCTCCTTGGTGGAATGCCGCATGGTATGGAATGAAGTATGTCTTCCAAAATCATCCAATTCGATGGACCGCTCTCACGACGGCTGGGGCCAACCTGGCTTTCTCGCTAAACTATGTTGCCCTAACTTACTTTCTCTTGTCACAATTGACGTCAACTTACATGGGGGTGGTATTCATGATTGGCGGGTGTGGCGGCGTCCTCGGCGCCTTTCTCGCGCCACGAATAGGTGGATCTGGAACTGGATTCCCTCTCATGATATTTGGGCTACTAGCGCTTGCTGCCGCTTACATGGCAAGCGGTCCGCTCGCTTTGCTGCTTTCGCGCGACGAATGGCCGATTGTCGGACTCTTGGCCGCATGCGCCGGTGTCGCAGATTTCGGCATGGTCGTTTACAATATATATTCGGTCAGCATAAGGCAGAGATTGTGCGACCCGGAGCTACTTGGTCGCGCCACAGCCTCGGTGCGGCTCATCAGTCGCGCATCAACACTTATCGGAACTGGGGCGGCCGGCTACCTAGTCGGAGTATTGGGAGCGCCAACGGTACTGATTCTGGCAGGCGCTGTAGCGGCAGCCGTCGCGCTTGTGGCAGCTCTTGCCCGACCGCGGGCATCGATTGCACTCTTTGAACCGGCAATTTCTGACAGCAAAGGTTCCGCAATGAGTTGATATTTCCTTCGCCCTTTGCGGCAAGGTGACGGAAGAAGCTGAATTTGTGCCCACGGGTGCTCTGCTGGTGATGCCATTCCGGTGGCCGGCTTCCGTGAACTTGATGCTTGCGGCGCCGGGTGTGCTGGTGCAGGCGGTGAGAGCGGTCACGGGTGGGATCAGGCCTGTGAACGCGCGGCTAGGGCGTGCGCTTTGGGGCATGCGAGAGCCGCGGCGGTTTCAAAGGCTGGGTAGTCCGGCGTTGGGGCTTGCGGTGTCGTCCTGACGATGGCAGTTGGCCTGTTACGCATGCAACGATAATCCGGTCGATGCCGGTGACCTACCAGGGCAATCGAGACTCGCTAGATTGCCCGATCTACAGGGTCCGTCGCTGCAGGCGTCACCGTGTGTGTGTGAGTGGCTGACTCCGCGGTCAATGAGCTCCGCACCAGGACGTATTTGGCCGTATCGGACCCCTCACCGCTCCGAACCTCGCTGCCCGCGCCTGTTCAGCTACCCTGGCCTAGTTCTGCTGGGTGAATCGCCGTCAGCTCAACTGGCGGAACTGCCGCCAGGACAATGGCTACCCGCAGCCGGCCATTAACCTGCGGATGTCGTATCAGATCGTCTGTCCCGCCCCACGTTTGGAGTAGGCTCATGGACTTCAATGCTATACCTTTGTCATCTGGTACCTGCACTATTGGGAAGAGATTCTTCTTCGAGGCTGGCCACAAGCTTGCTGGGTTGCCCTCCGAGCACAAGTGCGCTCGCCAACACGGGCACAGCTACGAGGTTGAAGTCATCCTGTCCGCTGACTCTCTGGAAGATCCCGGCTTCGTTACTGATTTTGGTGATCTGGCTCCATTCAAAAATTTTCTAAACACCGAGCTAGATCACCATAATTTGCACGAGATCCTTCCTTTCGATCCGACATCAGAGCGCTTGGCGCAGTTTCTGGCGAGCTGGTTCGTCCAGAACCTCCAACCGGAGATCCACGGCACCCTGGTCGCCGTCCTAGTCCGCGAGACCAGAAATAGCTGGGCCCGCTTCGATGTTGAGGCACAGTGACCACCTCTGAATCGTTCGGTCCTGATCTGGGGGTGCATGGCGCCGCGGGCCGACTCATCGTCTCTGAGTGTTTTGGCATTGAGGTGCCAACGTTCCAGGGCGAGGGCCCGAGCTGCGGACACCCCGCCCTGTTCATCCGCCTGTCCCGGTGCAATCTCACCTGCACCAAGTGCGACACCAAGTACACGTGGGACTGGAAGCAGTTCGACCCGCGCAAGGAATCGACGAAGTGGACGGTGGAGGAGCTCGTTACCTGGGCCACATCCTCGCCGGTGGAGCTCATCGTAATCACCGGTGGAGAGCCACTGCTTCAGCAGGCGCGTCTAGTCCCACTCGTCGGGCAGCTGCTGGCCGCCGGAAAGCGCGTGGAATTTGAGACGAACGGCACCATCGCGCCAGTGCCCGAACTAGTGGTCGACGGGGTCCGCTTCAACGTCTCACCCAAGATCGCCAGCTTTGGAATTGATGAGACCAAGAGCCTGGTGCCCGCCGAGCTGGAAGCGTTTGTGGCTTCCGAACGGGCGGCGTTCAAATTCGTCGCGTCCTCGGTGGCCGATCTCGACCGAATCGCCATGTTGGTTGACGCTCACCGGCTAGCGCCGGTGTGGGTGATGCCCGAGGGCACGACCGCAGATGCCATCACTGCCACGACCCGGGCGCTCGCGGATGCGGTCGCAGCCCGACGCTGGCACTTCACCATCCGACTACACGTGCTCGCCTTCGCGGACGCGCGAGGTCGCTAGTCTCCCGCCGCCCTCCCCCTTCTATTCCCTAGCCACTGGAAGTGAGAGAAGCCCATGACTGTCTCCACCGCTGGCTCCAATCCGGATCTGGTCACCGTCCCCGTAACCAGTCCTCCCAGCGCGGCCATCGACACCGGTCGGGTCTCCGATCTCATCGCCCAGCTCCTGGTCGCGCTGGGCCAAGACACCTCTCGTGAAGGATTGATCGGAACACCAGCACGCGTCGCGGCCTGGTGGAGGGACTTCCTGTCTCCCGACGGCGCCGCAACAGCCACCTGCTTCACGGAGTGCCAGCTTAGCGATCAGCTGGTCATCGTGGGTGGCATGAGCGTGTGGTCGCTCTGTGAGCACCACATGCTGCCCATGAACCTCCAGGTCACTGCGGGATATGTGCCCGATGGGGAACTGGTGGGCCTTTCGAAGTTCGGACGGATCGCCGAGTACTTTGCCAGCCGCCTTCAGGTTCAGGAGCGATTCACCCGGCAGTTTGCTGAACACCTGGCCGGCGTTATCGGTCGCGAGGACGTCGCCGTCGCCGTGCGCGGCGTGCACTTGTGCATGAGCATGCGCGGTGTACGGATGGAGTCCGCCCGCACCACCACAGCGCACAGCGGCGGTCGATTCCGGAGTGACCCAGTGCTCAACCAGCAGTTCGTCACTTTCGCGACCGCCCAGTGGAACGCGGCCTAATTCGACCAGCAAACAGAGAAAGAAGGAGGCGCAGAAGATGGCCACGTCCCCGACGCCGCTCGCGCAAGACACAGACCGGCTCCTTCCCTTGTACCTGACTTGGGAAGACGTCGGCGCCGCTACACGGGGCCTTGCCGAGCAAGTGACGGCCGAAGGGATGCCGCAGGCTGTGGTGGGCATAGTGCGCGGCGGTGTGATCCCGGCCGTGTGGATCGCCCACCATCTCGGAATTCGTGATGTACGGACCATCGAGGTCACCCGCACGACCAGCGACTGCATCAATGCCACGAAGGCCTTGGTGCCGACCGCCCGCCACCCCGCTTCGCTCGGCGACCTGACGGGCATGGACGTGTTGCTCGTCGACGACATCGCCGGAAGCGGCGCGACCCTCGCTCACACGGCCGACTTGCTCCGCGACCTAAGCCCAGCTCGGGTGCGCACCGCGGTCCTCACCGTGAACCGCGCCAATTGGATGCAGGAGATCGACCCCGACCGCGTCATCGACTACATCGCTTCGTTGAACGACACCTGGATCGTTTTCCCCTGGGAGGTACAGCATGAGCGCTGAACTGAGTGGGCACTACCGCCCCGGGCCGGCTACTCCGACCGTCGCCCTCACTGACGGAGCGCCCGGTGTGCCGTCTGAGTGCCGGAGGCCAGCATGACCACCGCGATCGTTCCCAGGCCTCGCCATGCCTGGGAGGCCCCGGGCCAGCCACTGTGGGTGAGCGTAGAGGGTATCAACGGGGTCGGGAAGACAACCGCCGTCCGTGCGGTAGCCACATCGCTCGGTTCGCGGTGCCTGCGGTTGGATGAGCTGACCGACCAGGCAGCCGACACCCTGCCCGGCCAGGTGATCACTGCCCTCGCCTCGGGTGGAGACGTCTACCTGCGGACTGGGCACCCGGTCGTGGAGACCCTCGCGCTGCTGGCATTGAAGTTCCGCGAGTTCGAGCGTCTCACCCCCGAGCTACTGGACGGCGCCGATGTGATCATTGAGGACCGCGGCGCGGACAGCGTGGCCGTGTACCAGGGAGCGATCCTGCACCACGAGCACAGGGCGACCCCCGCCCGGGTGGTGGCGGAACAGATTCTAGCCACCGCCCGTCGGTGGCGGTCGATGCCTGACGCCACCATCCTGCTGACCGGCGACCTTGAGGTGTCTGTGGCCCGGTTCGTCGCCCGGATTGGGCGGACGCTGCCAGCAAGCGCTTTTGAGGTGATCGAGCAAGCCCACGACCTGTACCGGGAGCTGGCCGCTGCTGATCCGGACCGGTTCACCGTGATCGACGTGACCGGCCAAGGCCCCGAGGAGACCGGCAAGGCCGTCGAGGACGCCGTGTGCGCCCTCGTCGCGCGGCGGGAGGTTGATCGTGCTTCGTGACATCACAGTGCTGTGGGCGCTGCGCTCGCCCTGTTCTTTCGGCTGCCCGCACTGTTACTTCGGGGAGCTCGCCGACCACAAGGAGATGCTCCCCGAAGGCCCGGGCGTCCTGTCCCACATCCCTGTTCGCGACCTCGACCGCAACGTTATGGAAGAGTTCGCGCAGTCCCTGTCCGACTCGCCGGTCGAACGGATCATTCTGGCCGGCGGCGAGCCACTGGATTGGCTGCCCACCCTCAGCCTGATTAAGACGATCAAGGACGCCGGGTGCGAAGTAGTCGTCGCGACCAACGGCGTGCCGCTCACCCGGCCTGGCATTGCCCGGCGGCTCGTCGAGCTCGGGGTCGACGGAGTCTCGGTGTCCCTCGACAGCGCGAAGGCGGCCGTCAATGACCGGCTGCGACCGTCCCGGTCCGGGCGGGTCGGCCACCGCGAGGTCATGGACGGCATCCATATGCTATTGAACGAGCGGGGCCCATTGCCGGGCCCGCGGATCGGCATATACACCGTCGTCATCCGAGACCGGCCCCAGGAGATCACCGACGTCGCCAGGCTCGCATCTGAGGTCGGCGTCGACTACTACGTGCCGCAGCCCATCTCCCTGCCTCCCGGCCACAAGCTCTTTGCCGAGCGGTGCCACACTCCCGCCGACGTCCCGGCGGTTGAAGAACAACTACGCCGTCTACAGGCGGATCCCCTCGGGATCACCCTGCCGGATCCCGCTTACATGCGGCAGTTCCTCGCCGCGATCTCCACTCAGCGCAGCGGCCGCGTTAAAGAGTGCTTCGGTGGGGCGCAGCTTTTCTTCATCCAGCCTGACGGCTCGCTGTGGGACTGCCCATCAGATCGGCGGATCGCCGCCACCTCGGCTTCGGAGCAGCGCAGCATCGTCGGGGCCGACGCGAAGACCCTGTTCGATGGGCGCCCGCCGTGTACGGACTGCTCCCACTTCTCCCGAGATTGCGTGAATATGGGCCCACTCGTGCTCGACATGCCCCGCTTCCTTGCGCGGGAAGCATCATGACCGGCCTGTCACCACTCCCCGCGACGGAGAGCCTCGGCGACAGAATGGTAGCCGCCCTGGCCAGCATGCCCGATCCCACAGGCGCCGAGTTCGCCACCCGATTCGAGTTCGACCTCACCCAGGTGTTCGCCCGGCAGCATGCGGTAGCGGTATCCTCCGGCACGACGGCGCTGCACACCGCCTTGGCGGCTGTCGGGGTCGGGCCCGGCGACGAGGTCCTGCTGCCGGCGCTCACCGTGATCATGACCGCCCAGCCGATCGTCCAGCTCGGCGCGAAGCCGGTGTTCGTCGACAGCGACCCCGACACCCTCGACCTCGACTACGCCGACGCCGCCTCTAAGGTCACGGTCCGTACCAAGGCGATTATACCGGTGCACCTGTGGGGCAGGATGGGCGATCCGGCCAGCCTCCGCGCGTTCGCTGCGGAGTGGGGCCTCACCATCGTCGAGGACGCCGCCCAGGCCGCAGGGACGTCGCGTGCGGGCTTCCAGGCTGGCGCGGTTGGCGCGGCAGGTTGCTTCAGCACGAAGGACGGCAAGATCCTCTGGAGTAACGAGGGTGGATTCGTCCTGTCTGACGATCCTGCTATCGCCGCTCATGCCCGTGCACTTCGCGGCCACTGGCTGACGCCTCCGCCGGGCGGCCGCCCCCAGGAACGGCTCGGTCTATCGGGACGTATGCCCGAGTTGATTGCACTGCTCGCTCAAGCCAACCTGCTCCAGTTCCCGGTTCTGCTGGAGCGACGCCGTGCCCAGACCGCCTACCTGCTGCGCGCGCTGGCCGGCGCACGTGGCCTAGCGCCGCTCCAGCCGGCAGCGGACGAGGCCTGGAACTATTACTCCCCGCTACTGCACATCGGCCTGCCCAACCCTCGGGCATTCGCTGAGCACCTCGCCCAACTCGGAGTGCCGAGTTCCACCGGCAGCTTCCGGTTGGTGCCGTGTGACACTCGGCCCATGTTCACCGGCGGCGATTGGGACCCGTGCCGCGGCGCTGCCCAGATCCTGGACGGCACTCTTGCCATAGTCCTGACCGAGCGCGACGACGAAGCAATCCTGGACCGCTACGCCGCCGTTATAACCCGGGAGTCCACCGCATGGCGCGCATGACTGACCCATCAAGTCCACACTCGCCGGTCAACTGCGCCCGGCAGCCAGCCGTCCAAGCCCGCGAACGGATACCGCGGCATAACGAAGGCACCGGTACGCCCCGATGCAGTCGCGGTCCGTTGATCTCCGCCGAGGGCTTGAACGGTGTCGGCAAGACCTACCTCACCAATCGTGCCGTCGAGGCCCTCGAGACCAAGCCGTTGATGTTGGACGAGTTCTCCCAGCGGGCCAACGGGCGCCCCAGGCTCGGAGAGGCCCTGTTGCGCTCGCTGCGCGAGGCCAGCGCGGGGGACCCGTTCCTTCGCGGCGGCACCCCGATGGCTGAGGCCCTGCTCCTCATGGCCATCAAGCGGCACGACCTAGACACAGTCCTGCCCGACCTGGCCCAAGGTCGAACCGTCGTCGAAGGCCGCAGTGTGGACACCACCGCGGTGTGCCAGGCCCTGTTGCTGCACCCCGACGACCCGGATGCCGCCTTGGAGACGGCGACCGACCTGCTGGACCTCGCCTCCTCCTTCCGGCCGCTGCCAGACCTCACAATCCTTGTCACCGACGACGCCTCGAAAGCCCTGGAGCGGGCCCAGCAGCGCGACAGTTGCTTCTTCACTAGCGAACAGGCAGCCTTCATGCGTGGGGCGTGCACACTGTTCGAAGAACTCGCCGCCACCGACCCAGCACGCTACCGGGTCGTGGACCGGCGAAGCGTCAACGAGTATGAGGCAGCCACGCAGATCCGGGCATGGATCCAGGGCGCCGACGGTGACCTAGCCTGCCTGCTGGAGCCCTGGCAGGGCCCGGACGCCGTATGCATGTGCTGCTGTCGGCACACCACCACGGGGGCCGCATGAGCACCGTCGCCCAACCTCCGCCCTGCCCGGGAGGTGGCCGTGCAGCGGGCACCTGCGTGCCGACGATCGACGAGGGGGTCCAAGCTCTGGTCTTCGACTTCGACGGCACCCTCGCCTACACTCGACGTGGGAACGAAGACGCGCTGCGCGCGGCCTTGGAACCATACGGCGTCGATCTTGACCCCGACTGGTACAGTCTACACATCGGTCTGTCCATCTACGACCTCCTGGCGGTGTTGCCCGGCGGCAGGGGTCTGCCCTCTGGTGAGATTGTCCAGCATAGCCGCACCCATTTGCTGGCCTCAGTGGATAAGGTCTCGCCGATCCCGTGCGTCGTGGAGCTCCTGCAGCAGGCATGCCGTGCTCAGCTGCCTTGCGCCGTGGCGTCTGGCGCCAGCCGGCTACTCGTTGACCCAGGGCTTGAAGCCTTAGGTCTGCGCGATGCGTTCGCGGCCGTCGTCGTGCTCGAGGACGTCGCGCATGGCAAACCGCACCCGGAGTTGTTCCTCACCGCTGCCCACCGCATGGGTGTCGCGCCGGAGCGTTGCCTCGCGGTCGACGACGCACCCGAAGGAACGGCCTCTGCCCGAGCAGCGGGCATGCAGGTGCTGACGGTGGTCGACGGCCACTTGACCTCAAGAAGCGACGCGGCTGCGAAGACTGCATCCTCTGCCGGGGCGCAGATACCGCGCGGTAGCACACAGCTCGACGGCTCCGGTCGGCCCTCCGTATGGGCCGCCGAGATGCCTCGGCCCGCAAATCTCACTCAATGAAGGTGCGAGGCCTACCATTTCGAGGAGCGCGATGCCCGTCCTGAACTCGACCAAAAACTTGCACGTTATCGAATCACCGACCGCGGATAGGGAAGGCATCGGCGTATTCGAGTACACCAACCACTACACCGTTTTTCACTATGGGCGGATGCCAGATGCGATCCCCTACAAGGGCGAGGCGATCTGCCGTATGGCCGTCTTCAACTTCCGTCTGCTGGAGAAAGCTGGTGTACGGACGCACTTCCGTCGATTCATCCCCCCGAACCGGATCGAGTTCACCCTCGCGCGCCTTCCGGACCCGGCCGCCCACCCCCTCCTCCCGACGTCGGGCAACTACCTGCTCCCGCTCCAGGTCCTCTTCCGCAATGAGCTTCCGCCCGGCAGCTCCGTCCACCGGCGTCTAGCTGCCGGTGACTTGGCGCCGAGCGACGTCGGGCTCGACGCGGTCCCCTCGGTCGGCGAGAAACTCAAGCAGCCACTTATTGAGTATGCGACGACCCGAGATGACGTCAACCGGTTCCTTACCCCCGCCGAGGCCCAGCACCTCGTCGGCTTGGACGACGAGCAGTTCCAGGCCCTGCGCGAGATCACCCTCAAGGTCAACACAGTTCTCACCGAGCATGCGAGCAAGGTCGGTTTGAGCCACTGTGACGGCAAGGCCGAGTATCTGATGTCGAGCGATCAGGAGCTGGTGCTCGCCGATAGCCCTGGCACACCAGACGAGAGCCGCCTGATGTTGGCCGGTGTGCACTGCGGTAAGCAGATCCTGCGGGACTGGTACGTGGGTTCTGGGAATCAGATCCCTACCAGCAAGCTGATCGCCGACGGCGTACCCCGCAGCGAGTGGCCACGGCCCGCCTCGATCCCGCCGGAGTTCCTTCCGGTGATGTCGGATCTATACCGGTCCCTGAGCGAGACTTGGACCGGTCAGCGGCACTGGCACGCTCCGGATCTGCACGCCGCAACCCGGGCCGTCGCCAGGCTCAACAGCCGATGACGGCATATCACGATAGCTGGTACTCAGACGCGTTCGCCTCGAATCGGATGGCGGCGAGCGGCTCGTCGGAACCTACGAGAATGGTGAACGCATGGGCGCCTTGCTCGAAGACCCGGCCTTCCGGGCGACAACATTCGTGGTCATCGACTTCGAGACGACGACCCCTACCGGCTACCCGGCCCAGCCCATCGAGGTCGCAGCCCTCGCCATGCGCTGCTCGGACGGTGTCTGGAGGGAGACCGGCCGGAGCTCCTCCCTTATCCGGCCGCCCGCCTTTGCCCCGGTGACCCCGGCGGACACCGCCCAGACCGGCTTGACTGCCGAGCAGCTACTGAATGCCCCAACTCCGGCCGAGGCGCTTGGGGCACTGGACCGGCGTCTCGCGGCCGGAACCCCGTACCTGCTGGTGGCCCAGCACGCGGCGACCGAGGCAAGCCTCATCCACCATCAGGCAGAGCACTGCCCCACGCTGGCCCGAACCGACTTCGTCGACACGATCCCACTGGCCAAACACATCATTCCGGCCTTGCAGAACTACAAACTCGACACGCTACTCGGGCACTTCAACATTTCGCAGCCGCCGGACCGGCACCGGGCATTGGCCGACGTTGAGGTCACCGCGAAGGTCTTCCTCCAGCTCATAAGCGCCGCCGCCGAAGACCCTCAGCTCGGCGGCTTGACGGCCCTGGTGAAGATCGCCGGTCGTACTGCCAAACATAACCTGCCTGTGCAGAGCGGGCTGTTTGACATCTAGCCCGCCTTCAGATAACTCCCACACTTTGCAGGAACACAGGAGATTGGATGGCTCCCATCATGACAAGCACGGAAGAACCCTCTGGCGACGAGGTCCACGAGGTCCCGTTCTGGTTCGATCCGCTCTGTCCTTGGGCCTGGATCACCTCGCGCTGGCTACTGGAGGTCGAGCAGGTCCGACCGGTGCGCGCTGACTGGCGGATTATGTCGCTCGCCTACCTCAACCTCGACCAGCGGGAGGGTAAGGGCCTCAGCACCGACTACCGTAACCTGATGGAGACGGCCTGGGGATCGGTACGAGTCTGCGCGGCCGCCGCCGAACACGCCGACCGCGCGGTGTTGGGCCCGCTGTACACCGCCATCGGCACCCGGCTGCACAACCAACGGCGACGCGAGGACCCCAGCGTGATCACTGAAGCCCTGGCGGAGGTCGGACTGCCGGCTTCCCTGGCCAGGGCGGCCACCAACACCCAGTTCGACCAGCTCATCAAAGACTCGCACCACGAAGCGTTCGATGAGGTCGGACTTGACGTGGGGACCCCCGTCCTACGCATCTCCGGTACGGCCCTGTTCGGCCCCGTTCTCACCCCTGCCCCCCGCGGTGAAGCCGCCGGACGACTCTGGGACGGCCTGCTCGCCATTGCCTCAACGGACGGCTTCTTCGAACTCAAGCGGTCTCGAAACCGCAAACCGTCCTTCGAGTGAGCCGGCAACCCCGCCCGGTCGGCGTGCAGTCAGCGAAGCCACGACACGCCGACTAGGCGGGGACCAAGTAGAATTGAGGACATCGAATTGACGCAAGACGCCCTGACCGGCTGGGACGACGAGACCAACGCCGAGGCTTACGCCAGCTTCGCCCGGACCTACCCCATGTACAGCGCTACCAGCCGCGACCTCGCCGCCCGCGCCCACCTCACCGACAGCCGCATCGTCGTTGACCTGTGCGGCGGCACTGGAGCGACAGCGGAGGCCATTCTCGCCCTGGCGCCGCCTTACGCCCAAGTCATTTCCTTCGACAACGCTCCTGCCATGCAGCGCATCGGCCGTCGCACCCTAAGCGATCCGCGCCTGTCCTGGGTCACGGCGCGCGCCGAGGAACTGGCCGAGCACGCCCCGGCCGACGGCGTCGACGCCGTCGTGTGCAATTCGGCCATCTGGAAAACGGACGTTCCCGCCGTGTTCGCCGCGGTCCGGCGCATTCTGCGGCCCGGCGGCCGGTTCGTGTTCAACGTCGGTGGCGGATTCGCCGGGGTTACCCATCCGGAAGCGCAGGCCAGTTCCGTCAATCCCTCGCTCGGCTCGCTGATCGATAAGATCGCCGCCAGGGACCACGGCACATCCCCGGCTCCGGTAAGCGGAGTTCCCAGGCTGCCGTTCACGGCCATCACCAGCCACCTGACTGACGCCGGACTAACGCTGGTCGAAACGGACGTCATAGCGCAGCACACCACCATGGCCGAGCGAAAGGCGTGGTTGTCCATCCCGGTCTTCGCCCGCCCGCAGCACGGCTTCTCTTACGACCAGCAGATGGCGATCCTGCAGGAGGCGTATGCCGGTACTCGCCCCGACGACGTCACGGTCACCAGTTGGCTCGTCGTCGTCGCTCAGTTCGACGGAGCCCAGGCGTGATCGAAGGGCGCCAGACCGGCCCTGCCGATTCCCGGCCATGCGGGCCATCTTTGGGTGCGGCAGCGGGCTCGGACCATTCGGCTCAGTAGGGTCAGCCCGCGTGGGCTGGCCTGCTGACTGCTCGGGTGATGCGGCGGCCGACCAGCCGTTCAGCGTCCGTGAGTGGATACCAAGCCGCGCCGCTCACCTCCGCTTCCTGGATCTGGCCCACGTCCGCGTAGTCCGTCATGAAGGCAAACCCGATGTCGAGGTGGTAGTGATCCGGCTCCTCCTTTTCCGGACGCGCCGGAACGCGCCCATACTCGACATACGCGGGAACCGGATCCGCCAGGAACACGGCTGCCGCGTCAAGACCGGTTTCTTCGGATAGCTCGCGCAAGGCGGCGTCGACTAGCGTGGTGTCGGTCGGCTCGAGATGACCGCCAGGCTGCAAAGTGATCCCGTAGGCGCGGTGCTCGATCAGCAGGATCTCGCGGCGACCACGCACGAGCAGTGCGCCAACCGTAACGTGCATCGGGAAGCTGCGTCGAGAGGCGAAATTCTCGCCACTGGCGAGCATCTGTACGGGCTGTGACAGCGGCTCTGCCTCATCCGGGTAGCGTTCCAAGTAGGCGGCCAAGGCGCCCGAGATGGCGGTATCACTGATCGTCACAGGCCACCTCCGCTACGGCCCGGTAGTTAGACTTCCGGTCACCGACCACTTGGATACAGGCAGCGAGCACATGCACAGTCAGCTCCAGCGAAAATTCCGTCGTGTACGGGGAGGGTTGCACTCTACAAGCCGGGTGCGAGCCGGTGCGGGCCAAGCGCCAACGGTGACCCGCAAGTGCCATCATCGGCGATGCAGGCAACCACTCAACTTGATCTTTAAGTGTGCTGCTCGGCTGTGTCACGTCGAGGTCTGTCCGCTTTTTGCTGTTTCTTGCCGACTGGGTGGCGGGGTGGTGCGGGGGTGGAGGTGCGGCCCTTGGGGCGGCCGGGCCCGGGGTGGGTTGCTTTCGGCGTGCTGGCGGGAGTCCCAGGATCCGCCGGATACGGGGATAGCCGCGCCGGACCCGGCCGGGGGTGAGCCGGTCCGGAGTCAGTGGTTTGAGGTTCCCCCGAGATGCGAGGAGGGGTGACAGCAGGTCAGATGAAGCTCGTGAGAGGAAATCTGACGATGCCTGCGCCCAGGAAGTATCCGCTGGAGTTGCGTGAGCGTGCGGTCCGGATGTACCGCACGTCCGAGCCGAAGCCCGTGATCCGTCGTCTCGCCGAGGAGCTCGGTGTCCACCACGAGGCCCTGCGTGGCTGGATCCGGCAGGCCGAGGCCGATGCCGGCGAGCGGGACGACCTGCTCACCACCGCCGAGCGCGAGGAGCTCGCCGCTCTGCGCAGGGAGAACGTGCAGCTCAAGCGGGCGAACGAGGTCCTGCGGACGGCCTCGGCTTTTTTCGCCGCACAGCTCGACCCGACCCGGCCCAGGTGACCGCGCTCCTCGACGAGCACCCGCACCTGGGGGTCGAGCCCGTACTCCGGGAACTGGACATCCCGACCTCCACCTACTACCGCTGGCGCCGCGCCGAGAAGGAGCCATGTGACAGGAAGCGCCAGGACGCCGAGCTGACCGAGAGAATCCGGCAGGTCCACGCGGACTCCGACGGGATCTACGGCTCCCCGCGCGTGCACGCCGCCCTCAAACGCCAGGGCGTCCACATCGGCCGCAAGCGAGTCGAGCGGTTGATGCGCGAGGCCGACCTGGCCGGCATCAGCCCACGTCGCACCGGCAAGGGCTTCACCCGCCGAGACCCCGGCGCCGACCTCGCCCCGGACCTGGTCCAGCGCGACTTCACCGCAAGCGAACCGAACCGGCTGTGGGTCACCGACCTGACCATGCTGCCCACGCGGGAAGGACCTCTGTGGCTGTCCGCGATCCGGGACGCGTTCTCCCGCAGAGTGGTGGCCTGGGAGACCTCCGCCCACGCGGACGCCGACCTGGTCCTCACCACGCTCGAGTACGCCCTCGCCAGCCGCGAAGTCGCGCCCGGCAAGCTGATCCATCACGCCGACCACGGCTGTCAATACACATCGATCAAGCTCACAACCCGCCTGATTCGAGCGGGAGTCCAGGCCTCCATGGGCTCGGTGGGAGACTCCTACGACAACGCCCTCGCGGAGAATCTCTGGATGCTGATCAAGACCGAATGCGTCCGCGGCCGCGTCTTCACCACCCGGGCCGAAGCCAATCTCGCGCTCTTCGAGTACATCGACGGTTTCTACAACCCCCGCGGCATCCAGAAACGACTCGGCTACCTCAGCCCCATCGAATACGAGGAGAAGCACTACGCCAACCAGGTAACGGCCGAACCGGTGAACCTGAAACCCCGCCAACCCCTCCTGACCAGCTAGTCAGCACCTCCCACACAACGGGGGAAGCTCAGGTTTCTCCCAGGGCCTGCGCAGGTCCTCGGCCAGGGGCGGGCGCGCAGCTCACGGATCTGAGCGGCGGTGACCTCGGTGGGATCGTCCTCGGGCCCGATGCGCACCGCGTCCAGCGGGCCAGTCCACGAGGAGCGGCTCCCACGGGCTACCGCCACTTGGTAGGGCCAGCCCGGGATGGTCTGGCGCACCCCGTCGCAACGGCACGGACGGTGGCAGTGCAGCCGCTCGGGCGAGCACTCGGCATCCGGACGAGGCCAGGGCGTGACGTCCAGCGCGATCGACAGCTGCCGATCCGCACCGCGCGGCAGCTCCAGCCCGGCCAGCGCCCTGCGCAGACGGGACACAGCGATGTGCCCCTGGGCCAGCGCGTCGTACATCGCCCCGTGCCCGCGCCGGTACACCGCCTCCAGCGACAGCTCAGGCAGAGAAGCCACCGGCCCGCCGGCACACAGCACCGCGTCAGTCAGCTCGAACAGCGCATCGGCCCGCAGGGTCAGGCACTCGTAGAACTCGCGGGGAACCGGGACAACCTGGTGGGGCCTCGACGCGCGCGGCGCCATCTTGCAGACTGTCCATCACGGCCTTTGGGTTGATCGACTGTCGACTTCAGCGAGAAGACACGAACACGCAAAGGCCGCCCAACTGTCAGGCGAATGACGAACCCCACCAAGAAACGATCTTGGCGGGGTTAGTGCGTTGTGGCAAACCGGATTTCGTTCGAGGTGTGCGGCGCGGGTGATCATCTGGACAGAGGTACGGGTGCGGCCGCGGACATGAAAGAACGGGCTCCTTGGTAGTGACGCGGTTACGACACCCAGCACGACCAAGGAAGCCCGTTGCCCGATCAGTTGAGCAGTATCTCTGTGCCTGCGTCCACCGCGGTCACCCCTGGGTGTGACTGCTACGTGCACCGGTTCGGTTCGATCGCTCCGGGGAGGCGGGCAGGCTGCTACCCGAGTGACATGACGGATGCGGAGTGGGCCGAGGTCCGCTCGGCGATGCCGGTGCCGGCCTGGCTCCTCAAGCGGGGCGGGCGTCCGGAGGCGTATTGCCACCGGCAGATGCTCGACCAATGCCGCGAAGTTAAGAGCCCATCGGCGGTGTCAAGGCATCGGGGAGAGTGATCTTGTAGGTGTTCGGCGCGGTGCGGATGAGTCTGCCGTTGCGGGCCCAGTAGCAGAGTTGCGCGGTGAGGCTGTTGAGGGGGCGTCCCGATGCGGGGAGCCCGAGATGCCGCGCGATGTCCCGGGTGGCATGGCCTGGTTGGAGTTCGCGGCCAAGAGCTGGCAGGGCTGGCCCCAGCGGCCGGAGAGGGCCCGGCTGGAGTCCTGCGCGCTGGGCAGAGCTGGTGGGTGCACGGTGATCTCGATGGCGGTGATTGGGGTGCTGTTGCGTGGGCGCCCGTCGCGGTTCCAGATGTTGTAGCGGGAGGTTCCGCATTTGACGATGCGGGTGGACAGTCGCATGCGGCGCCCGGGTAGCAGCGCATGCAGGACGCGGGCGCCGATGTGTCCGACCAGGTCGGTGTGGCTGCTCGGCCCTGAATCTGCGCTCGTTCCGATCAGGCTGACGACCGTGTCGCGGGCGGCCTCCAGAGCGACGGTGAAGGCGGCTCGGTCGGGATCGCAGCCGGCCGTTGTCTCCACTGCGGTCACCATGACCGAGCGTAGGGCCTGGTAGATGGTGAGCAGTCCCCACATCTCCTGGTTGAGGCCCACCGGGTCCTTCGATCGTAGAACTCGGCCTTTGAGCAGGGTGTGACAGAGCGCCAGGTAGGTGATCTCGATCTCCCAGCGTTCGTGGTAGAGACGCACCAGGTGGTCGGCTGGATCGGTGCGGTGGTCGTTGAGCGTGGTCAGCAGTCGGTAGGTGCCGCCGAAGTCGCCGCCGTCGGCGGTGCGGGAGTGGATCTCGGCCTCGATCACCCGCAGCGGGAGGCCCCCGATGCGGGTCAGGTAGGAGCCGTCGGGCAGCAGCGCCAGCACCGGCGGTCGTCGGGTGCTGGTGGCGCGTATCAGCTTGTTGTTTAACCTCGCCGGTTCACCTGACCCGCTGATCTTGGCTTCTTCCTGAGACAGCAGGGCGGCCGTTCTTCACGCTTCGAGGTGTCGAGCA
>JARAXD010000047.1:0-19091 GCA_033793685.1 Streptomyces sp. ME19-03-3
CGCCGAGGTGCTCGGCACCACCCAGGGCTTTCTCCGCGCCATCGGCGAAGCCCGCCTTATCACCCCGCTCCGCTCTCCAGGCGGACACCGTCGCTACTCCCGCTACCAGCTGCGCATCGCGGCCCGCGCGCGGGAACTCGTCGACCAAGGCACCCCCATCGAGGCCGCCTGCCGCATCGTCATCCTCGAAGACCAGCTCGCAGAGGCGCAGCGCATCAACGCCGAATACCGCCGCGCGGCCGACACCTGACCCCGCAGTCCGGGGAGACGTGCCGAGCCGCGCATTCTTCCGCCGACTCCAGAATATGAGCGCATGATCACCGAAGACATGCAGCCGCCGGCACACGGGCGGGAGTCCCAGCCTCGCCCCGGCACAACCTCGGACACCTTGAGTACGAGCGCAGTTGATGCGCCTGTTGACGCAACCGGCCGACTGGCTGCCGGGCAGAGCGCCGCCGGCCTGGAAGGCGGGGTGGAGCGCGCGGCGGCTGCGCTGAAGCCGAGGATGCGCGGCTGGCTGCACGCCGGCGTGTTCCCCCTCGCGCTGGTCGGCGGCATCGTCCTGGTCGCCGTTTCGCGTTCGGCTGCGGCAGTGGCGGCTTGCTCGGTGTACGCGCTGTCGGCCTGCCTTCTGTTCGGTACCAGCGCGGTCTACCACCGCGGAACGTGGGGTCCGCGCGGGGAGGCGGTCCTGCGGCGGCTGGACCACGCGAACATCTTCCTGATCATTGCCGGCACGTACACCCCGTTGGCGGTGCTGCTGCTGCCCGCCGGCCAGCAGCTGGTGCTGTTGGCCGTGGTGTGGGCAGGCGCCGTGGCCGGCATCGCCTTCCGCATGCTGTGGATCGGGGCTCCCCGATGGCTGTACACCCCGTGCTACCTCGTGCTGGGCTGGGTGGCCGTCTTCTACCTGCCCGACTTCGCGCACACCGGCGGCACCGCGGTCGTCGTACTCGTCGTGGGCGGTGGCCTGCTCTACACCGCGGGCGCCGTCGTGTACGGACTCAAGCGCCCTGACCCTTCACCGGCCTGGTTCGGCTTCCACGAGGTCTTCCACGCCCTTACCATCGCCGCCTTCACCGCGCACTACACGGCCATCATCCTGGCAGTCGCATGACAGCGTTCGAGGCAGGTCCGGGCAAGGGCCTTGCCCGGACCTCGTCCGAACGAGGCTGGTGGCCGGGGCTGGCCCCAGGGCCGCTGCACGCGGCCACACGTCAGATGGGGCCCTTGGGAGGGGTGGCCATGAGGATGAGGGGGCCATGGGAGGCCAGGGACGGGGCCGGGGGTGTCGGCCTCGGTGGTCGACGGGCACAGCGCCCACGGCGCCGACAGCCGGCGGGCGGCGAACACGCACTCGAGCGCGGCCCTGCGCCTCCGATACGGCCAGGAGGCCGTGTCCGTCCCGGACAGCCGCAGCAGATCGAACGCGACGACGTGGGCCGGCCACTCCTCTGCTGCCCGGGCCGCCCCGGCACCGCGTCGCAAGCCGGTTTTGCAACCACTCGAACGCGAGGCGGCCCGCGGCGTCCCGTACGACCAGCTCGCCGTCCAGCGCGGTCGCGTCCGGCAGCTGCACACCGCTCCAGCCACAACCTCCGGAAACGCCGACCCTATTTCGGTGCCGCGCCTCGAGCGCAGCACCACCCGGCCGGCGTCGACGGAGACGAGAGCCCGAAATCCGCCCCACTTCGGCTCCCCCGCTCAACCCGGCCGCAGAGCAGGGTCGGGCACAGGGGCGGCGAGCATCGGTTCCGGCAGTGTCCACGTCACAGCCCATGCCTTCCACCCAGCCCGCCCGTCGGCGAACCGAGTGCGCGTACGCACCCGACTACCGGCCCGACCACGGCAGGTCAGCGCACTACAACACCTCGCAGGGAGCTGCGTGCTGAGCTCCTGGCACATGTCCAGGTAGCAGCGCAGCCGGACACTGGCCGGACGGATCCCGTGTCGTACGGTGATGTCGCGGTCGCCACCGTCCGCAACGGATCTCACCGAACCCAGCGCTGCCGGCGGTACGGTCGAGAGATCTGTCCCACTACCGGGAATCAGGCGGCGACGAGCTCCTGCTCGCGGTCCGGCGTTTTGACCTTGGGCTTCTTGTTCGGCAATGAGAGCCGGAAGACCTTGTGCCACGCGGAGAACACCTGCTTGGGCAGCGGGCCAGTGACGTACTCCAGCTCGTACTTCTCGAACAGCGCGCGCACCTTCACCGCGACCTCGGCGTACCGGTTGCTCGGCAGGTCCGGGAACAGGTGGTGCTCGATCTGGTGCGACAGGTTGCCGGTCATGAAGTGCATGGCCTTGCTGCCGCTGATGTTCGCCGAGCCCATCATCTGGCGCAGGTACCACTGGCCGCGCGTCTCGCCCTTGATCGACCGGCGCTCGAAGACCTGTACGCCCTCGGGGAAGTGCCCGCACATGATCACCGAGTGGGACCAGATGTTGCGGACCAGGTTCGCGGTGAATGTGGCGGCGAGTGTGGTGAGGAACGACGGGCCTGACAGCAGCGGGTGGATCACGTAGTCCTTGAGCACCTGCTTGCGGATCTTGCGGCCCACGGCCTTCGCCCGCGCGCGGAACTCCGGGTTCTTGCGGCGGCGCTTGTGCAGGTTCTTGCCGAGCTCCAGGTCGTACGCTGCGATGCCGTACTCGAAGAAGCAGGCGTTGATGAAGTTCCACAGCGGCTGGCCGAGGTGGAACGGGTGCCACTTCTGGTCCTCGTCGACGCGCATGATGCCGTAGCCGAGGTCGTTGTCCTTGCCGATCACGTTGGTGTACGTGTGGTGCAGCTCGTTGTGCGAGTGCTTCCACTGGTCGGACGGCGAGACGTGATCCCACTCCCAGGTGGTGGAGTGGATCTTCGGGTCCCGCATCCAGTCCCACTGGCCGTGCAGGACGTTGTGGCCGATCTCCATGTTGTCCATGATCTTCGCCACGGACAGCCCGGCGGTGCCGAGCAGCCACGCGGGCGGGAAGATCGAGAACAGCAGCACGCCCCTGCTGACCAGCTCGAGCTTGCGCTGCGCCGAGATGACCTTACGGATGTAGGCGGCGTCCTTCTCGCCGCGGCCGGTGATCACCTCGTCGCGGATCGCGTCCAACTCGCGACCCAGCTCCTCGATCTGCTCCGCGGTCAGGTGGGCGGTGGGGTCGATGGCGGTCAAGGTGCTCCTACCGTTCGATGTCGCAGGGGCCCGCCGCGGCGGACACGCAGGTCTGGATGAGGACGCCCGGCTCAGCCTCGGTGATCTCGCCGGTGCGCAGGTCGCGGACGGCGCCCGCCTTGAGCGGCGTGACGCAGCCGAAGCAGATGCCCATGCGGCACCCGGAGGGCATGAGCACGCCGGCCTCCTCGCCGATGTCCAGCAACGGCGTGGCGCCGTCCGCGTCGACGGTCTTGCCGGTGGCGCTGAACGTGACCTCGCCGCCGTCGCCGGCGACGGTGATGCTGGGACGGAAGCGTTCGGTGTGCAGGCGTTCTTGGACGCCGTGCTGGCTCCAGTGCTCTTCGGCGGCGTCGAGCAGGCCCGCGGGCCCGCAAGCCCAGGTCTCGCGCGCGGCCCAGTCGGGCACGAGTTCGTCGAGACGGGAGATGTCGAGCATGCCGTCTGTGTCGGTGTGCACCTCCCTGAGCCGCAGCTTCTTGTTCGCGACCAGGTCGTGCAGTTCGTTGCGGAAGATCACGTCTTGCGGCTGTGGCGCGCAGTGGACCATGACGACGTCGTCGAACTCGATGTCGCGCAGCATGCCCATCACGGGCGTGATGCCGCTGCCGGCCGTCAGGTAGAGCACCTTGGCCGGCTTGGCCTGCGGCAGCACGAAATCACCGGTCGGCTGGTCGAGCTGGATCAGCGTGCCCGGTTTCGCCCTGCGGACCAGGTGGTTGCTGACCTTGCCGTCCGGGATCGCCTTTACGGTGATCGTGACGCGGCCGTCCTGGCGGTTTGTCGGGGAGGTGATGGAGTAGGCACGCCACAGACGCACCCCGTCGACGTCGACCCCGATCCGCACGTACTGACCGGCCGTGTGGCCGCGCCAGCCCCGTCCCGGCCTGATCACGATAGTCGCGGCGTCACCCGTCTCGGGGTGCACGGCCTCGATGCGCCCACGCAGGTCGGCGCCCGCACGCAGCGGGCTGACCAGGTCGAGGTAGTCCGACGGCAGCAGCGGCGTCGTGACCATCTCCAGCAGTTTCCACGCCCTGCTGCGGAGGGCTGCACTCGTCATGACTCCAGCTTGCTGCGCCTCAAGGCGTAAAGTCCTGACCACAGGACGTAAATCTGGTCGGCTGAATTGTTCGCAGGGAACAAAACGTGAGCCATGCAATCCGGAGGGCCGGCGAACTGGCCCTGGATGAGACGACGGTCACCGCACTTCGGGCCGCGCTGAAGACCACCGCCGACGAGGTCGTCCAAGCGATCATCGACGAGGTCCCTTCCTACGCCAACGCCCTTTCGGGCAGCATGGGCGGCACCATCCGCCGAGCCGTCCGCACCGCCCTGGGGCACTACCTGGACCTCGCGAGCGGGGACGCCACAGGCGGCGACGCCGGTGACGCAGCCTACGAGTTGGGCCGCGGCGAGGTGCGCGACGGCCGTTCGATGGACGCCCTCCTCAGCGCCTACCGCGTCGGCGCCCGTGTGGCCTGGCGATGCCTGGCAGCGGGTGCCGTGTCCGCAGGTCTGCCCGCCGCCGAGGTCGCCAAGTTCGCCGAGCTGACCTTCGCCTACATCGACGAGCTCTCCGCCGCGAGCGCCGCGGGCCACGCTGACGAACTGGCTGCCCAGGGCAGGGCCCACGAGCGCCAGCTGGAACACCTGGCCCGCGACCTCCTCGCCGGCGCGAGCCCGGACGTGCTGCTGGCCTCTGCTCAACGGGCCGGGTGGCAGCCTCCGGTTTCACTGACCGCGGTCCTGCTGCCTGCCGCACAGGCCCGGCCTGCCTACCGCGCGCTCGACCCGAGCACCCTCGTCCTCGACGATCTGCCGGATGCCACCGGTGTGCTGCTCGTCCCCGATGCCGACCGATCACGTCTCTTGCGGCAGCTAACCGACCGCACCGCCGTGGTCGGCCCGGACCGGCCATGGACTCGTGCGTCCGCCTCGTACGCACGAGCGGCACGCGCGCGCTCCCTCTCCTCTGATATTCGCGACACCGAGGACCACCTACCTGAGCTGGTGCTGAGCGCCGACGTGGACGCGTTCGCAGACCTGCGTGCCCGAGCTCTCGCACCGTTGCGGACCTTGCCCGTCGCGACCGCACGGCGGCTGGAGGAGACGTTGCGGGCGTGGCTGCTGCACCAGGGCAGGCGGGACGAGGTGGCGGCGGCGTTGTTCGTCCATCCCCAGACAGTCCGGTACCGGATGTCGCAGCTGCGGGAGCTGTTTCCGGATCTCGCATCGCCGCACCAGGTCCTTGAACTGACGCTTGCGGTCGGTCTTCGGGTCAGCTGACGCCAACTTCGACCGCCACGACCACGTCCGCGAGCGGTCCAGGAACCGTGCCTCGTTCTCGGTGCCATCAGCTGGCTCATGCGGCCAGGGGAAGAGCGGTATGAGCCAGCTGAGACCGGAAGTTTGATGCGAAGAGCGGACAAGGCCTCGGGAAGCCCGTCGGGGGCGCTGTCTCTGAGAAGCGCGGTGGCGGATACGCTCGACTGGATCTGGACGATGCGCACCGGCCCGCTCGTCGAGGCGCTCATCGAGCATCTGGTCGGCTGTGCCATGGGAAACGGCTTCCATGTCGTGGTGGAGGGCGCTGCCCTGGCACGAGCTGACCCACGGGCGCGCGGCAGGCTGCCGCTGGGTGACCGGTGGGGCGGCCGGGCGGGTCACCAGGGGCGGGCGGCGGGCAGTCCAGCCTGGCACACCGCGCGAGGGATGATGGGGATGGAATGACGGAACGTGAGGTCAGGAGCTTCCATGGCGAAGCGGGTTCACCGACCCCGTGAGGACGCGGAGTTCGATTTCATCCTCGGGATGAGCGGAGTTCCGGTCCTCGCATACTTCACCGGGACATGGCCCAAGGCAATCGAGCCCTGCCGGGTGATGGACCTCGTCGTGGGTGACATCGCCGACGACTACACGGGCCGCCTGACGGCCGTCCGCGCCGACATCACGCGTTGTCCGGCCGCAACCGAGCGATACGGGATCACCGGAGCCCCCTCCTACGTCCTGCTGAAGGAGGGAGAGGCGGTGGCGCACGGCACGGGGCCTATGACCATCGCCGAGGTACGGAAGTTCCTGGACGGCCACCTCTGAGCGGCCGCTGCGGCACGTGGCCGCGACGCCCGTCACGTCTTGTCCATGGGAGCTGCGCCGCCTTGGACACCTTGCGGCTGAGACACCCCACAGGTCACATAACGCAGCCGATCGCGGTCGCGTCCGAACAGCCGCCCGGCTGCGGCCACGATCTCGTGGGGAGGCCGTCCCCATGTCCTGCCCCGGCGTGAGCGCAGCACCACGATGCCACGGACAACGCCGCATCGCAGTCCAACGCTGCCCCATGGGCGGACACAGCCCACACGGGTCCAGAGACAGAAACAGCGGCACTCCTTGAGGCCTGGCGCACCACATCATCCAAGACGTCGTCGACCTCGCCCGGTGCGCCGTGGCGCTGACGCCTTGTGCCTGATGACCGATGACCACCGACTCCAGCCGCTGGAACGGCCCTGACCCCTGATCTTGGACACACGCGACACTGGATCCTGAGGATCTGAGAACGGACATCTCGTGGCGCCTGCTGCTGGTCACCGGGGCGCGGCGCCGGCACCGAGACGTGCCCCGCGCAGTCGCCGGCGAAGCCGGCCACCGGGGTCCCGCCTACCACGCCGGTCGCACTGGGCCGCCCGGGGCGAGCCGCCCGAGGTCCGCGACGAGCGCGCGCAGCCGGTCCTCGCCGAGCACCTCGGCCCAGGGGCGGACGGCGTCCGCCGCGGCCTGCTCGGCGGCGCGGGTGCAGGCGCGGCCGCGGTCGGTGAGGAGGACCAGCCGCGCCCGGGCGTCGTCCGGGTGGGGGTGGCGTTCGGCGTAGCCCTTGGCCACGAGTTCGTCGACGAGCTGTCCGGCCGCCTGGCGCGTCACGCCGAGGTGTGCGGCGAGTTCGGTGACGGTCGCGCCGCCCGCCGCCATCCGGGCGAAGGCGAAGCCGTGGGCGGGGCGGAGGTCGTCGAAGCCGCGTGCGCGGACGCCGTCGTCGATGGCCGCGGTGAGGGCTCCGGCGGCGGCGAGCAGGTTGACACCCAGAGCCATGGCCAAGGCCTCTTCGTCCTTCATGGGGCCACCTTGACACAGTGCGCAGGCGGCTTGAATATGTAGGCAAGCAACTTGCTCAAGTTACTTGCCTATCACGGAACAGGAGTCCCCCATGCCCGTCGTCCGCTCCGCCGCAGCCGACGTCCACGACCTGCACGGCGTCCGCTTCGCCTCGTACGCCCGCACCGCCACCGGCAGCACCGAACTGTGTGCGTGGCGGGGGGAGATACCGGCCGGGACAGCCGGTCCCGCGCACACCGTCACCCGCGAGGAGGTCTTCCTCGTCCTGTCCGGCAGCCCGCGCCTGACCATCGACGGCGAGGCGCACGACCTGTCACCCGGCGACGTCGCCACGGCGCCCGCGGGCGCCCTGCTCGCCATGGCGAACCCGGGGGAAGGCCCCGCATCCGTCTGGGTGACCACAGGCGTCGGTGTGGAGGCGGTGTTCCCCGACGGGTCGCGGGTCAGCCCGCCCTGGGCGCGCTGACCCGCCGGTCAGCACCTCACTGCAGGTGGGCGGTGTCGTTCCACAGGGTGATCGCGGGGTCGCCGTACTCCCAGCCGAGGACCGACAGCGAGGCCGGGGCAAGGCTCAGCACCATGCCGCGCATCGGGTCGAGCCGCAGCCAGCGGGCGGCCAGGGTGCGAAGGAAGTGGCCGTGGGCGAAGACGACCGCGTCGCTGTCCTCCTCCTTGACCCAGGCCACCACCTCGTCCGCGCGGTTGGCGACCTGCCACGAGGTCTCCCCGCCGACGACCCCGTCGCGCCAGATCACCCACCCCGGGCGCTCCTCCCGGATCTGCGGGGACGTACGGCCCTCGTACTCGCCGTAGTCCCACTCCCGCAGTGCGTCCCAGACCTGGGCCCGGTCACCGAAGCCGGCGAGCTCGCAGGTGTCGCGTGCTCGCCGCAGGGGGCTGGTGCGGACCCGGGCCCCGGGGAAGTCGTGCCAGGGTGCGCGGGACAGGCGCTTGCCCAGCAGGCCGGCCGCCTCCCTGCCCTCCTCGGTGAGCGGGATGTCGGTCCTGCCGGTGTGCCGGCCGCTCTCGGACCACTCGGTCTGGCCGTGCCGGACGAGCACGAGGCGGGGTGCCATCAGGGAGCCTCCTCCTTGTGGACGGCCTCGACGGCGCCGTCGTGGTCCGAGGCGAGGACGCCGATAGGGTGGATGAACGTCGTCACTGTTGCCTCTGGGGTCACGTTGACAGTGTCCCTCCCGACCGGCGGGACGCACAAAACGGTGCCCGCACCGGCCGGCGGGGCGGACCCCGCACCGCCGGCCCGGCCGGCTCCGCGACTGCCCCCAGGAGAAAGGACCCCGATGAACGCGTCCGCCCCCGCGGCGTCGGAGCCGCTCGACGTGCGCTGGATCCACGGGTCGCCGTCGGCGAAGCACAACACCGATCCCGACATCCAGGTGTTCGAGTTCGACGAACGCACCTTCATCCTGCGGCAGAACAAGGCGGTCCACTACGAGGCGCCGTTCCTCTACCTCCTCTTCGGGGACGACCGCGCGGTGCTCCTGGACACCGGGGCCACCGCGCAGGAGGAGTTCTTCCCGCTGCGGAAGGTCGTGGACGAGCTGTTCGAACTGCGGCCGCCTGCCCTGCAGCGGCCGGGCTACCAACTGCTGGTGCTGCACACCCATGCCCACAGCGACCACGTCGCGGGCGACGCGCAGTTCGCCGGCCGCCCCGACACCGTCGTGGTACCGGCCGACCGCGACAGCGCATGGGACTTCCTCGGCCTCACCGACGACCCGGACCGTGTGGCGCGCCTGGACCTCGGCGGCCGGGTTCTGGAATGTCTCGCCACGCCCGGTCACCACGCCTCCGCCATCACCTACTTCGACGCGGCGACGGGCTTCCTGCTGACCGGGGACACGGTCTACCCGGGCCGGCTGTACGTCGAGGACTGGGCGGCCTTTCGGCGCACCCTCGACCGGCTCGTCGCCTTCGCGGCGGAACGCCCGGTCACCCATGTGCTGGGCTGCCACATCGAGATGACCCGCGAGCCGGGCGTGGACTACCCGGTCCGCACCACGTACCAGCCCGACGAGCCGCCGCTGGAGACGAGCGTGGGCCGGCTCGAGGAGATCCGGCGGGCGATCGAGGAGATCGGCGACCGGACGGGACGCCATGCCTACCCGGGTTTCGTCGTCTGCCGCACGGACTGAAGGGAATCGACCCACGGCGGACCGACCCACGGCGGACTGACCCACGGTGGACTGTCCGGGTGTTCGCACTCGCTGTCACGGCAACCGTCCTTCTGCTGCTGGAAGTCGTCCCCTCCGCGGTCGCCCAGCTCGTCCGTGCCCGGCCCGGCCTGGAACGGCTCGACGAGCTGACCCGGCCGGGCGCCCAGGAGGGACAGCGCCTGTGGGTGGTCACGCCGCTCGGCACGCTGCACACGGTCGGAGCCGCCGCGGTCCTGGCGGGACTGTGGCTGCCGCCCGCAGGCGTCGCCGGGGCCGCGCCGGAGGCGGGGATCTTCGCCTGGGTGCGCCTGTGCCAGCGGCGCTCCGGTGACCGGGGGCGCGCTCTGGCCGCGTACGCGCTGTTCCTGGCGATGGCGGTCGCGGTCCTCCTGGTCGACGCCGGGCGCTGAGCGGGCACGCGGCCGCGGCAGGCCGGGGCCCGGCGGGCCGGGGCCCGGGCTCAGCTCCGGTCGGCCACGACTTCCCGGGGTCGCGCCGCGGCCGGGACAGCGGTGGACGCCTCCTCCGCCTGCCGCGCCCACCGTTTGGCGAGCACCGCGCACACCATCAGCTGCATCTGGTGGAAGAGCATCAGCGGCAGCACCATCAGCCCGGCCTGGGCCCCGAAGAGCACCGAGGCCATGGGCAGCCCGGCCGCCAGGCTCTTCTTGGACCCGGCGAAGACGATGGTCACCCGGTCCTCGCGGGGGAAACCGAGCCTGCGCGAGCCGTACGAGGTGACCCCGAGCATCGCGGCCAGCAGAAAGGCCTCGACCAGCAGCAGCCCAAGCAGCCGCAGCGGCGTGACCTGGTGCCAGATGCCGCGCACCACGCCCTCGCTGAACGCGGTGTAGACCACGAGGAGGATCGAGCCCCGGTCGACCAGGCCGAGCAGCTTCTTGTGACCGGTGACGAAGCCGCCGATCCAGCGGCGCAGGAGGTGTCCCGCCGCGAAGGGCACCAGGAGGTGCAGCACGATGTCGAGCACCGCGTCCGCCGTGAGACCCGCGCCGCTCCCGCCGAGCAGCAGCGCGGCGAGCAGCGGGGTCAGCACGAGCCCCGCGAGGCTGGAGAAGGAGCCGGCACAGATCGCGGCCGCCACGTTGCCGCGGGCGACGGAGGTGAAGGCGATCGAGGACTGGATGGTCGAGGGCACCAGGCACAGGAAGAGCAGCCCGGTGTGCAGCTCGGGCGTCAGCAGGTACGGCACGAGTCCGCGGGAGGCCAGGCCGAGCAGCGGGAAGGCCAGGAAGGTGGCGGCCAGGACGGTGCCGTGCAGGCGCCAGTGGCGCAGTCCGTCCATCGCCTCACGGGTGGACAGGCGCACGCCGTAGAGGAAGAAGAGCAGCCCCACCGCTCCGGTCGAGGCCCCGCCCGCGAGGTGGGCGCCCGCGCCCCGGGCGGGCAGCAGCGCCGCGAGGAGCACGGTGCCGAGCAGCGCCGCGACGTACGGGTCCACAGGGAGCCAGGACGGGTAACGCAGGCTGCGCATGGTCTTCCTCATCGGTGCTGGACGGGGCCCTCTCCAGAGTGCCCGCTGACCCGGCGATCGTAAATGACTTTGACCGTACTCACTGTCATCGCGGAACGCGATGGGCGGCGGTAGGCTGGCGGCGTGTTCGATCCGGTGCAGCTGCGGACCTTCGTCGCCGTGGCGCAGACGCTGAGCTTCACGCAGGCCGGCCGCCGGCTGGGCCTGCGCCAGTCGACCGTGAGCCAGCACGTGCGCAAGCTGGAGGAGGCCGCGGGCCGGCGGTTCTTCTCGCGTGACACGCACAGTGTGGAGCTGACCGAGGACGGCGAGGCCATGCTCGGCTTCGCCCGGACGATCCTGGAGGTGAACGAGCGCGCCGCGGGGTGGTTCGCGGGTACGCGGCTGCGCGGCCGGCTGCGCCTGGGGGCGTCGGAGGACTTCGTCCTGACCCGGCTGCCCGAGATCCTGGAGCGCTTCCGGCGCGACCATCCCGAGGTCGACCTGGAACTGACGGTGGAGCTGTCGGCCACCTTGCACCGGCAACTGGCCGCCGGGCGGCTGGACGTGATGCTCGGCAAGCGCGCGGCCGGTGACACCCACGGTCAACTGGTCTGGAGCGACCGGCTGGTGTGGATCGCCGGCGAACGCTACCGTCCCGAGGCCCAGCGGCCCGTCCCGCTGATCCTCTATCCGGCCCCCGCGATCACCCGGGCACGGGCCCTGGAGGTCATGGAGAGGAACGGCCGTGAGTGGCGCGTCGCGTGCACCAGCGGTTCGCTGAGTGGGCTGGTCGCCGCGGCCCGTGCGGGGCTCGGGGTGATGGCGCACGCCGAGAGCCTGATCCCGCCCGGCCTGGTACGCGTCCCGGCCCGCGGGGGACTGCCGGAGCTCGGCGGCGTCGACTTCGTGCTGCTGCACGGACGGCGCCGCCCCGCCGCGCAGAAGGCCGCCGACGCCCTCGCGGCGGCGATCCTCAGCGGATCCCTCCGGTCGTGATCTGCCCGTCCGGCGCGGTGGCGCACCACGGCCGCACGCCCTCTTCGCCTCGGACGGGGCTCGGGGGCCCGGCGGCGCCCGTCGTCGGCGGCCGGCCGGCGCGGCCGTGCCCGGTCCTGCCACGGCGGCCGGGGCCTGTAGAGCGGCCGTGCGTCCCGCGAGGGGATTTGGTGCAGGGTCCGGGGCGGCCCCGGGCGGCGCGAAAACCGGTCGCGGGCGCCATGTTCCCTGCGGTAACCGGGAATCGGCCCGTCGCCCGGGCGCCGGGGGGTCCGCCGCGGCCTTCACAGCAGCATGTCGGACCCCTCCCCACCGCCCCGGTGTCGGGTACGTTTCTTGACCGCCCGAGCGGTCGAGGAGCGACGTTGCCCGAGTTCGCCATTCCACCACTGGTGACGGCACCCCAGACCGGAGGTCTGGCCGACGCCGTGTTCGCCAATGCCGACGAAGAACCGGACCGGATCGTGCTGAGCCGCCGTTCCGGGGCGGACGGCACCGGCTGGGAGCAGGTCACGGCCGCCCGTTTCCGGGACGAGGTCCTCGCCGTGGCGAAGGGACTGCTGGCCCACGGGATCCGCTTCGGCGACCGCGTCGGCCTCATGTCCAGGACCCGCTACGAGTGGACCGTGCTGGACTTCGCGCTGTGGGCGATCGGCGCCCAGCCCGTCCCCATCTACCCCACCTCGTCCTCGGACCAGGTCCGCTGGATGCTGCACGACTCCGAGGCGGTCGCCTGCGTGGTCGAGCACGAGGACCACGCGATGACGGTCGGCGCGGTCGTGGACCGGCTCCCCCGGCTGACCCGGCTGTGGCAGCTGGACTCCGACGCGCTGCCCGAACTGGCCCGGGACGGTCTCGCCGTCGGGGACGACCTGGTGCACCGGTGCCGCAAGGCGGTCACCCCGGACGCCACCGCGACGGTCATCTACACCTCGGGCACCACCGGCCGCCCCAAAGGGTGCGTGATCACCCACGGCAACTTCATGACCGAGAGCGACAACGTCGTCGCCAGGTACGAGCCGGTCTTCCACGGCAGGCACGGCGACGAGGCATCGACCCTGCTCTTCCTTCCCCTCGCCCACGTCTTCGGGCGCATGGTGGAGGTCGCGGCCGTCCGCGCGAAGGTCCGGCTGGGCCACCAGCCGGAACTGGCCGCAACCGAGTTGCTGCCGGCCATGGCCTCCTTCAGGCCGACCTTCGTGCTCGCCGTCCCCTACGTCTTCGAGAAGGTCTTCCAGGGCGCCCGCCGCAAGGCCGAGGCTGGGGGCAGGCTCGGGCCCTTCGAGAAGGCCGTGGACGTGGCGGTGCGCCACGCCGAGGCGATGGAGGCCCGGGCCTTCGGCACCGGTCCCGGTCCGAGCGCCTCGCTGCGGATGCAGCACCAGCTGTACGAGAAGCTGGTCTACGGCAAGGTACGCGCCGCCCTCGGCGGCAAGGTCCGGCACGCCTTCTCCGGCGGCTCGGCGATGGACCGGCGGCTGGGGCTGTTCTTCGACGGCGCGGGCGTGCGGATCTTCGAGGGGTACGGACTCACCGAGAGCACGGCCGCCGCGGTCGCCAACCCGCCCGAGCAGACGCGTTTCGGCACGGTGGGCGTGCCCGTCCCGGGCACCGCCGTGCACATCGCCGACGACGGCGAGATCTGGGTGCGCGGCGGCCAGGTCTTCTGCGGGTACCTCAACAACCCCGAGGCCACCGCGGAGGTCCTGCAGGGCGGCTGGCTCGCCACCGGCGACCTCGGCGCGCTCGACGAGGACGGCTACCTCACGATCACCGGGCGCAAGAAGGAGATCCTGGTGACCAGTGGCGGCAAGTCCGTCTCGCCGGTGGTGCTGGAGGACCGGGTGCGCTCCCACCCGCTGGTCGCGCAGTGCGTCGTGGTCGGCAACGACCGGCCCTTCATCAGCGCGCTGATCACCCTCGACTCCGAGGGCGTCGGGCACTGGCTGGCCATGCGGGGCAAGCCGCGGCTGCCGATCGCCGAGCTGATCCGCGACCCCGACCTGGAGACGGAGATCCGGCGGGCCGTCGTCGCTGCCAACACGCTCGTCTCACAGGCCGAGTCGATCCGCACCTTCCGTATCCTGGCCGGACAGTTCTCGGAGGAGGACGGGCTGCTGACGCCGTCGCTCAAGTTGAAGAGGCGGGCGATAGAGAAGGCGTACGGCCGCGAGATCGAAGCCCTTTACCACTCCTAGAACAACGCCGGGGAACAGTGCCGGAGCGGAGATCGTTGCCACTTACACAGACCTTGACCCTCGACACCAGTGAGGGAGACCCGCTCGTGAGCAAGGTTCCCGACATCACCCTGAACAACGGCGCGGCCATGCCGCAGCTCGGTTTCGGCGTCTGGCAGGTCCCCGACGACGAAGCGACCGCTGCGGTCGCCACGGCCCTGGAGGCCGGATACCGCAGCATCGACACCGCCGCGCTCTACCAGAACGAGAGCGGCACCGGCCGCGCCATCGCCGCCTCCGGCATCCCACGCGAGGAACTGTTCGTCACCACCAAACTCTGGAACACCGACCAGGGCCACGACAACGCCCTGCGGGCGTTCGACACCTCCCTTCGCAAGCTGGACCTGGACTACGTGGACCTCTACCTGATCCACTGGCCCACCCCGGCCCGCGGCCTGTACCTGGAGACCTGGCGCGCCCTGGAGAAGATCCAGGCCGACGGCCGCGCCAGGGCCATCGGCGTGTCGAACTTCCCGGTCGCGCAACTGCAGCACCTGCGCGACGAGGGCGGCGTCGTGCCCGCCGTCAACCAGGTCGAGCTGCATCCCCACCTGCCGCAGGGCGAGTTGCGGGCCTTCCACGCGGGCCACGGCATCGCCACCGAGGCCTGGTCACCGCTCGGCCAGGGCCGCGGCCTCCTCGACGAGCCGGCACTCGCCGCCGTCGCCGGCAAGCACGGCAGGACACCGGCCCAGGTCGTCCTGCGCTGGCACCTGCAACTCGGCAACGTCGTGATCCCCAAGTCCGTGACCCCGGCCCGGATCAGGGAGAACATCGACGTCTTCGGCTTCGAACTCGACGGCGAGGACCTCGCGGCGATCGACGCCCTCGACAACGGCGGCCGCCTCGGCCCGGATCCGTCCTCGTTCAACTGACCCGCACGCGCGGGCAGCGGCGCCGGCGGGGTCGCCGCCCCGCGCGTCCGGATGCCGCCGGTGACGCCCCGTCCGGTGGAGGCGGCCGGGCAGAGGGGCGCACCGGCCCGGTCACTGCTGCCGGTGGGTCCTCCGCTTCCGCGGCCGTTCCGCGGGGCTGTGCGGTGGGCTTGATCCGGGCCTGCGCCGCGCCGGCACGGGCCTCACCGGGCGCCCGCCGCCCCCGCCGGGTGCCGCGATCCATTTCGCCGTCCCCCAGGCCGAGTAGGCCGTCGCCGTCGCTCCGCGGGACGTCCCCCGCCCGGGCGGGGGACGTCCCGCCCGGTGCCCCGCCCTTCGGGGCGGGCTCTCACCACCACGTCGTGGGGTAGACCTCGCGCCGCAGCCGGGCGGAGACCGTCTGCACCGCGACGAGCAGCACCGCGCCCGCGGCCAGCAGCGGGACGAAGCGGGTGGCCGACGGGGTGGTGAGCATGATCATGACCGCGGTCGCCATGGCGGGCGGATGGGGCGTCTTGAGCAGCAGGACGACTCCGCAGGCGATGCCGCAGCCCGCCACGGCGGCCCAGGGGCCGTGCCAGCCGAGGGCGAGCACCCCGAAGCAGACGAGGCAGGAGAGCATGTGGCCGCCGATGACGTGGCGGGGCTGGGCGAGCGGGGACTCCGGGGTGGCGGTGACGATCGCCATCGTGGCGGCGAGCGGCGGAACGAGCACCGTCTGGTGGGTGAGCGTACCGAGGGCCACCAGCACGGCCAGCCCGATGGAGGTCGTGACCGCGGCCGAGGCGATCGTGCGCGGAGGCAGCCGCGGCCGGTGGTGCCGGCGGCGGCGCGGCGGCGGTGCCGGCTCCGCGTCGTGCGGCGCGACGTCGACGGTCCTGGTGCCCCCGGGCGCGTCAGTCATGCGCGTGACGGGGTTCGGGAAGGGACGGGGCACAGGCCCCCGGGGCACGCGGAATCAGCATGGGGACTCCTCGGAACCATTCCCGTCTCCGGCCCACGGCAGCTCCACCGTGACGACGGGGATCACGCCCTCGATCGTCGCCCCGCCGCACGCGGGGTGTCCAAGACCCCCTCGTTATCGGTTGATCCAGGACCTCTATCGATCCGGCCCGGCCCGCGGGCGACCGGAGACGGACCGGCGTCAGGGAGCGGTACGGCGGGCCCGCGCGATGCGTTCCCGGTACCAGTGGTAGGAGGCCTTCGGCGTGCGCCGCTGGGTCGCGTAGTCGACGTGGACGAGTCCGAACCGCTGGTGGTAGCCCTCCTTGAGGTGATCGAGGGTCTGGCCGACGTTGCGGCTGTACGCGCGGGAGCCGGTGACGCCGGCCGGGGCGAGGATCTTCACGTCGTGCCCGGGGTCGTCCGCGATGAGCTCCGCGGCGATGCTGTTGAGGTCCGCGTTCTTGTAACTGAGGTTCTGGTGGACGACGCATTCCCCGAGCCAGGACAGGACGTCCTCGGCGAAGATCTCGACGGAGTCGACGCCCCACTCGACGTTGGTGATCGGGCCGTCCCACACGCACCGGTCGTCCCGGTAGATCACCAGGCGGTGCCGCCAAGAGCGCACGTTGCCCAGTGGGCCGCAGCAGTCGAAGGACGGGTGATGACCACCCGGGCCGTCGACACGTCGTCCAGGATCCTGGACCATTCCACTTCCGTAAGGACGGAGCCCGCGGCGACGATGCCGCCCCCGCGGTCGACCACACGGACCTGATGAGTTCCGCACCCTGCAACGGCCAAACCCGGGCCTGCCCCGTACGGGTAGTCGGCCCGGCCCAGAACCAGCGGCTCATCTCAGCTTAGGCGCTGGGCGAGGGACGCTCGAAGTGGCGCCGACGAGCACGCGCCCCCTTCCCGAGTTGCCCGGGTCGGGGGCGCGTTGTGGCGCGCGGATATCAACGCTGGGCGCGCGTCGGATCAGTATGCAGCGACCCCGTGGGCGTTGCCAGACCAGAATTTCAGGTAGAACTTGGTGCCATCCTTGACGTCGGTGGCCGCAACCCCCCAGGTGTTGGCATAAACGTCGTGACCACCGTTGCAGTACACGCTGCCGCTCGATGGGACAAAGCAGGTTTCCACCGTGTTCTGTCCGGTCACCTTGACGTTGATGTCGTTGCACGCCGACGTGGCGTAGACGTAGCCGGTGATGGGCCATCGTCCATTGTCGTCCGTGCTGCTGATGGTCTTGGCGCTGCCATAGCAGGACGCGGCCGCGGCCGTTGCCGTTGTGGCCGACCCTCCGGCGGTCAATCCACCAGCCGCTAGCGCGGCAACGGCCAAAATCCGCAAGGAACGCGAACGGAAGCGCATTCTTTCCCTCCCTCGTAGGCACCGATGAAGCGGTGCGCCCGCAGAAGTAAAGAAGGCGTATGGCCAAGCCGGATAGCCCCTTTCAAGTCAACCTGCCGCGCCCCTGGAGTCCGCCGAAACCGCCGATCGCTTCCATATGCACCGTTTGGCCCTGGATTCACCGATCGGCGCTGAACCGTGACATAACCGCGTCCGATGCGGCCCTGATCAGATCTGTGATGGGCACAGTCTCTCAGCGCCCCCTCCCGGAGCGGCCGAAGGCAACCGACGCCCCTGCAGCCGGTGGGTTGCTCACGTCCGTCGAAAGGCACACCACGTACGAGGCGCAGTCCAGCGTGCGCCAGGTCGGCGGCAGCCCGTCCCGGCCGTAGACGTCGGGTGAGGACTCGCACGTCCCGCCGCACTCCACCGTCGCGCGCCCGACCTGCCCGTCCAGCGTCAACGCCCCACCAGCCGGAACTTACGTCGCCGTATACACCGAGTGCGGGGAGCAGCGGGCGTTGTCCGTGACTGCATCCGCGGTCAGGCCCGCGTCGTTCGGGGACCGTTCAAAGATTTCGATGGTGAGGTTCCGCAGGTCCGCCGACCCGGCCCGCACGGTAATCATCGGGGCGTCCACCGACCAGGCCGGACGGTCTGTGAGATCCAGTTCGTAGCACTCCCGCTCGATCGCGACCGGCAGGCAGTAGCAGGTCACGCTCGGCAGGGTCGGCGTCGGCGGTGGGGCGGCGGGCAGCGGGGGTCGGCGCACAGGGCGGTTGGGTCCGGGCATGGCGCGAACCGGCACGGCCCGTCGCAGCCGGGCCCGTCCGGCGGGTGGACGCACCACGTGATGCAGGTCGGGGAGTCATAGCCCGGCGGGGCGACCTCGAGGACCGGCGTTGTATCCGTCCACAGCCACGACGTAGCCCCGGTAAGGACGAACTCCACGGTGATGATGTCCGCCCCGGACTGGCAGCCGCCGGTGGCGCAGCCGGTGCCGGCCCGGGCAACGACGGTCGGGCCTTCGACGAGGGCGACGCGGCGCAGCGTGCGCCGGTGCTCGCCCTGGAAGGTCTCCGGCTCCATGTCCTCGCCCGGGCAGCAGGCATACAGCGTCAGGCAGTCCCCCTCACAGCCCCCACTGGCGCAGCCCTGCAAAGCGGATCGATGATGCGGTGGCGAAGTAGGGCGAAGCTTGGCTTCGCGATGCGTCGCGCGGCAGCTACCGCCGCGTGGAGCCGCGGCGGCTTTCCGTAGTCCAGGGGCAGACGGCTGTTCATATCTATAGGCATCCATACGGGCTGCTTGACCGTGGTGAGGCAACCTTGCCGGCCAGAGCCGCAGGGCCTCACCGCGGCGCATGTAAGCCCCAACTGGCAGGCGGGGTGCCTTGAGCCTCTTCCTCGTCCCATACCGCCCTGCTTCGGCACGAACTCCCCGTTTGACGTCTCGGTGAAAGCCACGCCCAGGTTCTGAATGGGGTGCGTCATGGTGCTGAAGAGGTTTCCTTCGGCACAACAGGGATCTCCACCCTCCGCGAAGACATTGCGGTCGGAGGGGAGCTTGCCGTAGATCAGCGAGCGGATGTCCGTCAACTGCCGATCCGCCTCCCGTATGCGGCCGCTGCTAGGGTCTGTCCATTGAACGGTGTAACTCGTGTAGTGTGAGTTATCGGCGGCCGGCGGTGAGTCGGCCGTCGAAGGCGATGTCGAAGGCCTGCAGGGCGGGCTTCCAGCGCATGGTCCAGCGTTTGCGGCCGG
>JARAXD010000048.1:0-17939 GCA_033793685.1 Streptomyces sp. ME19-03-3
CCCACGAAGAGACGACACGCCATCCCTGCCGCCGAACCACCGCCACCATGCCTGACCAGCAGAAACGCAGCCATCACCTACGGAAAAACAACAGCTTCTAAGGACTGCCAGCAGCTCGCTGAGGCCACCAAACTCAGGCCGAGGCCCAAGCCCGACGATCGTGAGCGATCCGGCGAGTCGGGGGCCGCAACCCCGGATTCAGCTCAGTCACATTCTCCCGACTTCCGCCCGCCCGGCGGACCCGCCCCAAGGTGCCTGACCCAGAGTCGAGTTCCATTCGGGATGAGGCGAGCTACCGGGGCACCTGTGGCGTGTTGGCATGGGTGCCGGAGCAAGAAGAAGACGAGTTGGTCGGGAACGCGTGCTGCAACGCCGATGCCAGCGGTGCAGCACGTACAGAGTCGGGGGCTGGAACGTACTCGATCCCAAGTAGTCCTTACACAGTGGTTACAGGTTGACCTTTCACCTTGATCTCTCAACTTGGCTCTCTCATATACCCGCTCACACGGTCGAGCCGGGAGGGGCTGAACTGGTTGCTCTGCTGACAGCAGACCGTCTAACTTCGTGGACATGAAAAGGACTTGGCCCGCCGAGCGGGACGCACAGGCAGTGAAGGCGACCGGTCGCGACACTCGCTCGGAGATCCTCCGCCGCTCGATCCGCGCCAACGTACCCCTACGCAAGACGTTCGTGCAGGCGCCTAGAACCGCTGCGAGCCGGCACGGACCGCTCAGGGAGTTCGTGACCGGACGGGACCTGCGCGGGCTGAAGGCGTACCTGCTGATCGTGGCCGCCTGCAGCAACGGCGCCGACGGCTGGACGACCAGGCACGACAGCGCCGTCTGGGCACGGATGATGGACATCGACCGGACCGCCACCGAGCAGGCCGCCCGAACCGGGGCCTGGCGGGCTCTGCGTCGGCTCCAAGAGCGGAATCTGATCACCTGCGCCCGCTCCGGCACGACAATCACGGTCACCCTGCTACGCGAGGACGGCAGAGGCGACCCCTACGAGCGGCCGCTGGGCAAGACGGAGGAGGACCTGTACCTGCAGATCCCCTCCACATTTTGGACCAAGGGTTACGACGAGGAGGTCGACTTGCCGTCCCTGGCGTTGCTCCTGGTGGTTCTGCGCGAGAAGAACTGGTCGAAGTTCCCCGCCGAGAAGGCGCCGGAGTGGTACGGCTGGTCGGCCGACACCCACGAACGCGGCTTGAAGACACTCCTCGACCTCGGCCTCGTCGAGCGCCGACCGGAGTTCAAGAAGGCCCCCCTGGCCCCCAGCGGCTTCACCATGGCCTACCAGTACCAGCGGGCACCCATCATGCGGGCGCGCAAGCCCCGCAAGCAGGCCTCCGTTCGGCCCACAGGCAGCGAGGTCACAACGGGCGGTGCACACGAGACCAAGAAGTCCGCGGCTGCGGCCGCCCGGCGGAGGAGGTGACCCCATAGGCCGTACCAGGGGGGAACGTCCGCGTACCCACAACAGCAACGATGAGGTGAAAACCGCCTGGCTGGACGAGTCTTTCCGCGAGCACGAGTCCGCGGGCTTCTACATCATCGCCGCCACGATCCTCGATCCTGCCTCCACCGGCACCGCCCGACTGACGATGCGCGGCCTGAAAGGACCGCGTGACACTACGAAGCTGCACTGGAACGAAATGGACCACACTGAGCGCAAAGACGCCGCTCAGGTGGTGGCCGCCCTAGAGGGACTGCACGTCGTCTCGGTCGGCTCCCCAGTTCCCCAGCGCAAGCAGGAGCGGGCTCGCAGCAAGTGCCTGCGTGCCCTGATCTTGGAACTCCACGGTTTCGGCGTCTCGCGCCTGTGCCTGGAGGCGCGAGAGGAGGAACTCAACGTCCGGGACATCCGGACCATAGCCACGGTCCGGCAGACCATTCTGCCCAAAGGCACGCTAATGCGCGCCGAGCACGTTCCCGGCGCCATGGAGCCCCTGCTCTGGATCTCGGACATCGTCGCAGGAGCCACGCGCGCCCAGCGGCGGGGCGACAGTCGTTACGCGGATCTACTGGGCGAAACGTTGATCGACTTCGACGTGCCCACCGACTGCTGAAAGGAGAGCTCAGAAAGACGCCGAGCCAGGCTCCCGGTCTGCCCCAGGTCACCTGGCTCCACTTCCAGCCGCCCGCGGCAACTGGCTTCCCAGTAACCGTACCGTTCTACGCATTGCGCTGCAATGCGTAGAACAGGGTTGCCGCCGGAAGCTGGCCGCCGCACCCGCAGGAGTGGGGCGACGGCGACCAGGGTCACAGCTAGCCGAGTAGCAGCTCCCTTTATTTGCTGCATCGCCGGAGCTAATGCACGAGACGTGGGAGGCCCCAGGCAAGATGCCTGGGGCCCCGGTGTGGTACAGAATGTCTCACTCGTACTCGCGGAGCAGATCCTCGATGCGCCGGTTGGCAACGTCCTGCCGTCCGTCGCGGCACTTCGCGTAGCGGGTCAGCAGCACCTCAACGCTGTTCCCGGCACGCTCGGCAACCTCGGTGGGATCCACCCCGGCATTGAGCCACGTCGACAGCGCCGAGTGCCGAAGGTCGTAGGGGGGACTCGCGAGCGGCGAGGCCGCGACGGCCGGCGGGAGCGCCAGAAGCCGAGCCTCCTGCCACACCCGGTAGTAGGTCGAGGACGGAACCACCGAACCCTTCTCGCTGAAGAAGAGTCGCCCGTCTTCCGCCGTGCCGAACGTGGCCAGGTGCTCGCGCAGCACGGCAACGAGCTGGGGCGGAATGGGCACACGCCGTACGTCCTCCGTCGGCCGGTTCTTGAGTCCGCGGTCGTCGTGGGTCTCCCCCGAGTCGGTCCACTGCTTGCCGACCGAAGGACGGGTCCGGTGGAGCAGCGCCGATCCCCAGCCCTGCTCAGCAAGGACAAGGTCTGTCTCGACCAGGCCGACCGCCTCAGCAGGCCGCAGGCCACCGAAGTACATCGCCGCAAACAAGCCGACGAGACGCCGGCCCCGAGCACGCCGGTAGCCGCCTACATAGGATACGGCCGCCAGGAGGTTGCGAGCCTGCTCCGGGTTGGCGACAACCCGCGGGTCGACCTGGTTGGACACCTTCGGCTTCTGCCAGCGAACAGCCGTGATGGGGTTCTCTCGCAGCTCCCCCAGGTCGACGGCGTAGTTCGCCGCGTTCACGAGCGTCCGACGTTTACGCCGCACCGTCTTCGCCGCCGCTGCCATGCCGTCGAGCTTGAGCTTCAGCGAGTCGAGGACTGCGCGGGCCGTGGCAGGCTCAGCGAGATCAGCGAGCGGTCGGGACGCCTTGGACACCCAGTGGAGAACGTTCCGCACATCGTCCGGGACTTCCCGATCATCCGGCCCCGGCAATACGAAGGCCCAGTTGCGCAGTGCTTTGCGAATCGCCTCGTCGGACGGCCGTCCGGGTCGGGGTCTGTCCATTGAACGGCTCTGTCTCACATTCGGTGGTGACGGAGAGTCGTGAGGGTCGTTGATTTTCATGTGATGAATGTCAACGAGCTTGTGCAGCTGGTGTTTTCGGGTCTGTCTCCGCTGGTCATAGAGGATGTGACTGACGAAGGTGAGGGGATTGTGCTGCGGGCCCGGACGCCGCTGGACACCGCGGTCTGCACGGTGTGCGGTGCCTCGTCGAGCCGGGTGCACGGCTATCACTGGCGGACGGTGGCCGACGTTCCGGTCGACGGGCGGCGGGTCGTGGTCCGCGTGCGGGTGCGGCGTCTGGTGTGCCCCACACGAGGCTGCCGCCACACCTTCCGCGAACAAGTACCCGGCGTGCTGGAGCGATACCAGCGACGCACGGCCCGGCTGAACGAGCAGGTCAAGGCCGTGGTCAAAGAGTTAGCGGGCCGGGCGGGAGCACGTCTGCTGGCGATACTCGCCGTGGGCCTGTCCCGTCACACCGCCCTGCGCACCCTGCTGCGCATCCCATTGCCCACCGGGCGGACGCCCCGCGTGATCGGCATCGACGACTTCGCCCTGCGCCGGCGCCACCGCTACGCCACCGTGGTCATCGACGCCGAGACCCACGAGCGGATCGACGTGCTGCCCGACCACACGGCCGACACGCTCGAAGCCTGGCTACGCGCACATCCGGGCGTCGAAGTCGTCTGCCGCGACGGCTCCACGACCTATGCCGAGGCCATCCGCCGCGCCCTACCCGACGCGGTGCAGGTCGCCGACAGGTGGCATCTATGGCACAACCTGTGCGAAGTCACCCTCAGCGAGGTGAAGGCCCACAGCGCCTGCTGGGCCACCGTACTGGACGCACCCCTCTACGACGGGCCACGCGCCCGAACCACCCTGGAACGCTGGCACCAGATCCATGACCTGCCGGACCAGGGGGTGGGCCTGCTCGAATGCGCCCGCCGACTGCAACTGGCCCTGAACACCATCAAACGCTACGCACGTGCCGACCGGCCCCAGCGGATGCTCCGCGTCCCCAAGTACCGCGCCGGTCTCGTCGACCCCTACCGCGAGCATCTGCGCAAACGCCGGGCTGAGGACCCCGCCGTCCCCGTCAAGCACCTCTTCGAAGAGATCAAGGCCCTCGGCTACACCGGCTGCCTCAACCTCCTGTACAAGTACATCAACCAAGGCCGGGCGGACGCCGACCACAGCCACATCTCTCCACGCCGGCTCGCCCGCATGCTCCTCACCAGGCCCGACAACCTCAAGACCGAACATCACGACCTGCTGGCACAGCTCACCGCCGCCTGTCTCGAGATGACCAAACTGGGCGCGTGCATAGCTGACTTCGCCAAGCTGCTGACGCCTCGCGAAGGAAACGCCGACGGTCTCTCGCGCTGGATCGACGAGGTCCGCACAACCGATCTGCCCCATCTGCAATCCTTCGCCCGGGGCCTGGACCGAGACCGCAACGCAGTGATCGCCGCGCTCACACTTCCCTACAGCAACGGCCCCACCGAGGGAATCAACACGAAAACCAAGCGGATCGCGCGACAGATGCACGGACGAGCAGGCTTTACCCTACTTCGCTACCGCATCCTTCTCGGATAGCACCACACTCCGTCACCACCGAATGTGAGACAGAGCCGTTCTTTTTACAGTCCCGGTTCAAGACCGCCGACACGCCGGCGGGGGATCGGCCGGCACCGGGATGGAGGGGGCGCCGTCGCCGACAGCCGGTTCGTCGTGGCGGATGCAGGGGGCTCCCATCCCGCACACCGTCGACCCAGGCAGAGCCGAGCAGACGCGGCCCCTGGCGTCCAGGTCGTTCGTACAGTGGCGCGCTCCACCTGGACGCCAGGAACCACGCCCGCTCCACGATGTGTGGGTCGACGGTGTACGGGATGGGAGCTTGGGAGACGAGTCGGTCGGGCAAGCCGGCAGCCCCGCCGCTAGACCTTACCTCCAAAAAGCACGACAATCACCACTACGACCGTGAGCAAGATGGCTGCTCCCCACCAGTCTTTTGGCGTCCTTCCGGGATGCGGCGCACGACGATCTGGTGCCCCCGCCCCGATCATCAGCCCGCATCACCAACAGAAGGGAAGGCCGGGCCCCAACACCTCCCACTCGGCCGCGCATCAAGCACACCGGACTAACCGACCCTGATCCGTCATGCTGGCAGGCTAGCCTCCGACTGCTCCGGGGCGTTTGTCAGTGCGGCCCGCTACGTTGGTCCGGGTTCTCATGCGGGATCGTGCCTGCGTGGGGGCCCTTGGCTCGAGTTCTTCAGGAGGGCTTCATGGCGGCGTGGTTGGTTCTGGCGAAGGCCGGGAGCAAGCGGGTGAGTGAAGGCTACGACGACAATCCCGCAACCCACTACAGCTGGGATAACACGGTAAACAACCACGCCAAACTGGGGGTCGGTGACGTCATCGCACTATGGGACGCCGCCGAGTTGCTGGGCCTGTCAGTGATCGAGGATATCGAGATCGGACAGGCTGAGAAGGAGACCCCGTACTGCCTCAAGTGCGGCAAGGCCGATGTGGCCGAGCGGAAGAAGAAGATGCCCCGGTTCGTGTGCTGGAACCAGAAGTGCAAGCACGAATCCGACAAGGCTGGCTGGAAGCGTAGGCAGGTCACCACCTACCGCAGCCGACACGAGGCTGGCTGGACCCCAGCCCGCAACACCCTGACCGCTCCCGAGCTGCGCGCGCTATGCGTTCAACGCGCTTCACAGAACAGCCTGCGCGAACTGCGATGGAACGACTTCCAGCACGCCCTCACCCACGGCGGTACGCCGCTGCCGCTGCGCATCATCGACACCACCCAACAGGTCATCGCCGGTGGTCACGTCACTGCCACCATTCGTGTGCGCAAGGGCCAGCCCGCCTTCCGCAAGCATCTGTTGGACACGTTCGGCGAGGTATGCGCATTCACAGGGCCGGCCCCCGTCCAAGCATTGGAAGCAGCTCACCTCTACAGCTACGCGGCCAACGGCGCTCACCACAAGGGCGGTGGCCTGCTGCTGCGGCGCGACCTACACCGGCTCTTCGATCTCGGGCTGATCGCCGTCAACCCGCAGACCAAGACTCTGCACCTGGCCTACACACTCAAGACGTACCCGGACTACGCGAAATTGGACGGCGTCCCGTTGACCGTGACGGTGACGGCTGATCACCGCAAGTGGCTGGCAAAGCACTGGGACATGCACCGAGCACAGACGTCACCCCCCGCGATTCCGCAGCAAGTTGCGGCTGAGGCGGCCACCGTCCCGCAACTGCTCACCTGAACGCGGCTTCCCAGACGAGTCCCGACTACGTGAGATCTCCCGTAGAGAGCAGGTCGCCGATCGCATCTTCGGCTCGGCGAAGAGTGATGCGACCGTCGCCCATGCTGTAAGCAAGGATCTCAGAGCCGGGACTTAGGCCCGCCTCCGCCAAGAGGCCAAGTGGGAGCTGGACATGTCCGTCATCGCCGATGGTCAGTTGGGTGGGTTCCCTAAACATGACCACAGCCTGCCACGGTGGGTTGCCTCGACGGCATCATTCACCGTTGCTCGAGCACTGCTACTACCTTGTCGGCAGCGACATTCGGGTCCTCGTGCTCCCAGACCCGAACGACCGTCCAGCCCCGCTCCTGAAGCCTCTGGTTCGTGTCAGCGTCCCGGGCCTGATTGCCCTGAATCTTGTCTCGCCAGAAATGGGAGCGCTTCATGGCCGGACGATAGTGATCAGGGCACCCGTGCCAGTAGCAGCCGTCGACGAAGACGGCAACGTGGGCCCTTGGGAAAACCAAATCGGCTGTGCGACGCAGCTCGGGCAACGGCTGGGCGTTCACGCGGTACCGCAGACCCCTGCGGTACAGGATCGAGCGAAGTAGGAGCTCCGGCTTCGTGTCGCGCCCCTTGTTGGCCGCCATGACGGCCCGCACTGCTGTTGTGGAAGCCGTGGAGCCGGTAGGCAGAACCTCGTCCGTGACCATCCCCGCTGCCCGAGCCATAGACCAGGCTTGGTCTAGGTTGGCGGCCCGAGTCGCGGCGTTGACTTCGCCCACGTAGCGCTCCCGCGTAGAGCCCTGATGAGACCAACGCAGGTACGCGCGGATGCGCCGCGTGCGGCGATAGAGGCGAAATGCGATTGATCCAGTGGCCCGCCGTTCCTCATCGATCACAACGACACGGCGGTGGCGGCCTCCAGCGCCGCGATCCTGCTCCGCTGAGCGGGCGGCCTTGGTCATGCCCGCTTTCGGTTTCCAGGCCCGCTCGGGTGGAAGTTGACCGCTCCACCCGTGCTGGCTCTTGGCCGGTTGGATCACACTCGCCCCTCAGCGTCCAGCGTTGTCCAGGGCTTCAGCCACGGCCTTGGCGAAGAACTCGCCAAGAAGGACAGGCACGGCGTTACCAAGTTGCCTCATCTTCTCGCCACGGGGTCCTGCGGGCTTCCACCCGTCAGGGAACGTCATAACGCGTGCGGTCTCCCGCACAGTCATGTAGCGATGGAGGTAGCGCCAGCCGTCAGGTGACTGGGCATCACGTACTCGTTCATCCAGCAACATCACGGACTCGCCGCCTGGTACTCCGTGCACACCCGCCTTGACCGTCTTGGCTGGGCGGTCGAGCTCGTTTGGCGTGTGCCCGGGGTAGATCCTGGCATCGGGCCATCCAACATGGTCGGTGATGTCACCGCCCTGCTCGCTCACACGGTCCAAGCGTCCTAGATCAATGTCCCGCAGTGCAGGGAGTTGCTCGTCGGTACCCAAGCCCCTCACAGCGTCACGCAGCGTTCGCCACGGCTTGAGCTGATCATCTACATCCACGATGACGTCCGGAATACGGGCCATAACGCGCTCGATGACATGCTCCGGTACAGGCTTCCCCGCCTTGGCGTGTTGCTCCCAGTAGCTACCCTCCCGCATGGAACGGTGAAGCGCCGCTTCGGAGAACTGAGGGGTCTGCACGCACTTAGTGAAGGCCTCCACGTCGACGCCCAAGTCGGCGCGGAAGGCCACGAGGATGACCCGCTGCCGCACTTGAGGAACACCGTAATCCGCCGCGTTCACCGGCGTCATGATCACGTCATATCGCTCATCGTTGGGGACGCTGCCAGACTCCAACTCTCTTGTGAGAGCAAGATTGTGCGTCTGCCAGTCCACGTCATCGCCCCGCGTGAGGAAGGGCAGCGCGAGCTCACGCTGGATGTAATCGAAGTAGTCACGGAACGACGGCCTGAGCAGACCCCGCACGTTCTCGCAAATGACCGCCTTTGGGCGGATTTCGCGAACGGCTCGGAACATGTGCGGGAACATGTTCCGCTTGTCCTCGTCACCCTTGGCAACGCCACCCAGACTGAACGGCTGACAGGGTGGCCCGCCGGCAAGCACGTCCACCTGGCCCTCCAGGTACCTCATGTCGAGGCGTTGGATATCCCCAGGGACGAGCGGGACAGGCTCACCGGGCTTTGGAGGGCGCTCCGGCGCCTCCCCCTCAGGCACTGGCTCCGCACCGTTCGCGGCCAAGGTCTCACACGCGCGCTTGGCCCACTCGTTCAAGAGCAACGGCCGGAAGCCCGCTCGGCCGACCGCCATCGCAAGGCCGCCGCCACCAGCGAACAGCTCCACGCTTGTGCGAGTCTCTTTGGTGTGTTCTGGCTGGTCAACCATCCAGAAAGTGTACCGCGGAGATAGTGATCTTGAGGACGACTTCGCTCAAGCGGGTAGCCAAAGATCAAATGTCACCGTATGGTTCCGTCACACTTTCCGCTTACCAGCCTTGACCAGCCCAGGAAGCCACGTGTCGACCAGTTACAAGCCGGACTTCTTCGATCCGCTCTCCACCGAACGTCTGGCCCACACGATCTGCGAGATCTTCGAGCGGCAGCCGATGGTCTCCATGGCTGAAGAGGTCCCCCCGTTTGAGGGCGCGGGCCTCTACGCCATCTACTACCGCGGCACAAGCATCCCCACCTACGCGCCACTCGCTGATCTACACATCCCTGTCTACGTGGGCCAGGCCCTCTCCAGCAACAGCGCGACAGGCAGGGCCGTCAGCCAGAAGCGTCCGCTGCGGAATCGTGTACGTGATCACAGGAAGTCGATCGTCGGCGCAGGGCTTCCTGGCTCCGAGTTCCGGTTCCGTGCGCTGCTTCTACCAGACGTCCACGCGAACCTCGGCGAGGACGGCTTGCGGGTGGGGTACCAGCCGATCTGGAACAGCGTGCTGAATGGTTTCGGAAGCCACGAGCAAGGGTCGACCACCCGCAAGAGCAAGAAGAGCAAGTGGGACACGTTCCACGACGGACGGGATCGGACTCACGGTGGAGAAGCACACGACCTAGCCGAGCTCACGGCGGCAGTGGAGTCGCAGATCGAGAAGCAGGTGACTGGGTACACCTCCATGCCGTGGCCTCACCCGACCACTTCCAAGTACCTCGATCTCGTTTGAGTTCGCCGGACGCCCCAGCGTCCCGCCCCACTCCTTGCCTCACTTGGCCTCAGCGTCACGTTCGCGTTCCCGCCCTGGAGTGGGGCCGACACTGGCTCATCCAGACGCTACGGTGCGACTGCGAACGGAGTAAGAGGTGCGCTGCCCCCCGTCGGCGGCGCATGGCGCCGTACGCCCCAGCACTGTGTCGACACAGTTGTTGCATCGTCCGTAACAGCACGCTGCCTGTTGAGGCTCGCCACCAAGAAACAGCGGCTTGGCGCGACCAGGCACTGGCGCGCACTGGCCCTTTGCAGGGTGAGCTCGCCCTGGCAGAAGCGGGGCCGGACTGAACCGCATGCGCGGGTCTTCGAAGCCAAGACGACGCTCGCGAGATGCGCAGATTGTCCGCAAACTCATAGATCGACACACCAACTTCCGCCGGCCCGGAGCCCGTACGTCCTAGGTATGGGAGACGGTCCTCGGCATGGTGGTGTATTCAAGTACCAACGACTGTGTTGCACCGCCCGGGGGGGCGAGTGGATGAGCAAGGGGAGGAGGTCGCGTTGCGCGATCTCGAGGGGCCGGTAGACCAGGTAGACCTGACGCCCTCACCGCAGCTGCTGGAAGCGCTGGGGGACATCCCATACAAGCCTTGGCAGTGCCTAGCGGAGCTCATCGACAACTCCTTCGATGACTTCTTGTCGAATCCCGACCCTGACCCCAAGCTAGTTCCGCGGGTCTCGATCTCTCTACCCAAGGCCACATCCAGCGTCGCTGAAGTACGTGTAGTCGACAACGGGCGCGGCATGAGCCTTGAGATGCTCCAGAACGCCCTACGCGCTGGATACAGCGGCAAGCGCCGATACGGCAGCCTTGGGCTCTTCGGCATGGGATTCAACATCGCCACTGCCCGCCTGGGGAACGTCACAGAGGTCCGCACGACCCGAGCCGGCGATCAGTCCTGGCTAGTGGTCGAGATTGACCTCCGGCGATTGGCCCGTAATGACTCCTACGCGGCTCCCCTTCGTCGAGAGCCTAAGACAAACCCTGCGGTGCATGGTACGGAAGTCACGGTGCGACGCCTGCGTGACGACATCGCGGAGGAACTGAAGCGCCCCCTACGACACACGGCTATCCGCAAGGAGTTGGGAAGGGTCTACTCGTACCTGCTACGCGGGGACGACTCGATTCCGGGGTTCCCAGACGGCCCGACTTCCGGACGCGGTTTTCAGCTGGTCGTGAACGACAAAAGCGTGTCCGCGCGCCTGCCATGCGTGTGGGCGCATACCCGATCGGTAACTCGCGACGGTCGCGAGATTCCGGCCATCTTGCCAGTAGACATCCAGCTAACCCCCGCACTCGCGTGCATGGACTGTGGTCATTGGCACCGAGCAGACCTGAATGTTGAGCGCTGCGCGGAGTGCGAAAGTGAAGACCTCCAGGTTCGCGAGCGGCGCATTCACGGTTGGTTTGGCGTACAGCGCTACCTGGACGAGAACGACTTCGGTATTGACTTCTTGCGGAACGGCCGCAAGATCCGTGTCAACGATCGCAGCATGTTCTCATGGGAACATCCCGAGACGGGCGCATTGGTGCCAGAGTACCCGGTAGAGGTCCCGGCGACTCAGGGCCGCATCATCGGCGAGATACATATGGACCACGTCCCTGTTGGATATCAGAAGCTGGATTTCAACCGTGAGAGCCGCGAATGGCGCACGGCAGTCGCGCAATTGCGTGGCGAGGGTCCGATGCGTGCCAGAAAAGCCAAGCAGCAGGGCTACACGGAAAACAACAGTCCTTTGGCGACAATCTTTAAGGGGTATCAGGAGAACCGCCCGGGGACCCGCTGCTTGATTCCGGGCAACGGGGAAAAGGCCATTCATGACAGTGCTCGCATGTGGGGCAAGCACTTTCACAACGGCATGGCCGAGTACATGTCTGACGACGTTTGGTTCCGGGCTGTCGTCGCTCATGATGAGGCGCAGAACGGTTCGGGCACGGCGAGCCGGCGCCGTCCGGCAAGTGACGCTAAGACATCCAAGAAGGGGCGTTTGGGGCTTAGCCCGCTGCCCGCAACCTCGCCAGCCGAACAAGACGATGATGACGAAGTAGACACTCACTCTGAGTCGATCGAGGTTGAAACGGAGCAACAACGCTTCGACCGGTACCGACGCGGCGCCCGCCAGCTTCTCGATCTGGCCGGCGAGGTCACCCTGTCCGGACGGCTCGGTCGCAGGCACGTAATGGTTTACGAGACTGCTCAGTCATTGCGGGATGACCGTGACCGACCCGTGCCCTCCCTGGCACGCCTGGCCACCGGAAGCACCTTGGAAGTCTACGTCCATGGTGAACATCCAGTCTTCCGGCTGTTCGGACGCGATCCTCGTGACTATGCCCTCATGGAGATTGCGGAGACCCTGCAAGCTGCCGATCCAGACGGACCGAAAGCCACGGCGATCGCGGCAGAAGTGACGCAACAGTTCCGCGACCAGCGGGTGACGGACTCCGCGCTTCGAGACCGGATCGAGGTGATGCTGGACCAGATACGCCAGTTGATGCGGCTGCGAGTTGCCGCACAGGACTCCATCGAATGGTGGGACGCGATTCCTCCAGCATGCCAGCTGCAAGCCGAACGCGCTGCCGGCCGTGCCGACTCAGCCCTGGACTGGCAGGAGGCGACGAAGACCGGAAAGTTCATCGATTATCTCGACGCTGCAGGTGTAGCCGCGCTCGTGCGCGCCGCTCCTAACCGTTTCTTGGATGGCGCTGTCTTCGCAACCACATGGGCCACCTGGTCAGATCCCGACACCAGGGAACGCCAAGTCGCGCAGGTTACTCGTCCACTCGAGATATTGCATGAGTTCACGGTCGAGCAGGGGCGCAAGTCGCGCCTAGAGCTATCCCTGGCGCGAACGACACTTGACATGCTGGATCTCGTCGTCATCCGACTGGCGTGAGTAAATGAGCGTTTCATTCGTCGACCCCATGTTTCTCCGTGAGGCGGGGCCTCGGGGATTCACCCGTCAACTCGAGCGCATGGCGATGCACCTCGGCTTCACAGACGTCGTCAATATTGATGGTTCTGGCGACCAGGGCGGGGATCTGCTCGCAGAGCGTGAGGGTCGACGCTGGGTCTTTCAAGCTAAGTGGAAGAAAAGAGGGGCGCCAGTACCCCCTGGTGCTCTCGAGGAGGTCTTGGACGCCAAGGCGTACTACGGCGCTGACCATGCTGTCGTCGTAACCAACAGCCGCTTCGGCCCTGAGACCTACAAAAGACGTGACCGCCTTGCGCGGGCCGGAATGCGCGTCGAGTTGTGGTCGGGTTCCGATCTTGCCGACTTGTACGTAGACCCCGCATACACACTCGAGTACCTTCCCGCACGTTCATTGCGGCCCTATCAAGTGACAGCGTTGGAAGGCGTGGTGAGCGCTCTCGATGGCTGCGGCCGAGCTCTTCTCATTCTGGCGACGGGGCTAGGTAAGACTGTGATTGGCGGTGAGGTTATCGCCCGTCACCTGAGACGCCACTCGGACGACAAAGTTCTAGTGGTCGCACCGACCAAGGACCTTGTGGAACAGTTGGAACGCTCGTTGTGGCATCACCTTCCTAAAGGTGTGCGCACCCAGCTGCTCACTGGCGATCACCGTCCTGACGACCTTCGAGGGGTAACCTGCGCCACGGTCGCAAGCGCGCTTCACTGTGCCCGGGCTGGCTACCGTCCCGGACTTATCATGGTGGACGAGGCACACCACGTATCCGAGGATGGGCAGCTAGCAAGCCTTTTGGATTTGCTGTCCTCTAGTGAACAGTTCGGGACAACTGCAACACCTTGGCGCGGCGATCGTTTCGACATTCAGCAACGTTTTGGCGAGCCAAGCTACACGTTGGGCATCACCGATGGAATGCGGCATGGCTACCTAGCTGAAGTGCACTACCGCTTGTTCGCAGACAACATCGATTGGGATTTCGTTCGCCACGCAAGCGAGAACGAGTATTCCATTAAGGATCTCAACGCCCGCTTGTTCCTACCTGACCGCGACGAAGCCGTACGTGATCAATTGATCGAAGTCTGGCGAGCGACTGAAAGTCCTCGTGCCGTGGTCTTCTGCCGTACGATCGAACACGCGGAACGTATGGCTGCCCTCCTGAACGAGGTGCCACAGTGGCCGGGAGCTCTAGCTGTACATGCTCGACTCGACCAGCGGGAACGCCAGTCTCGGCTTATGCGTTTTCGGAGGGGTCAGATGCCGATTCTGACCGCCGTTGATATCCTCAATGAGGGCGTGGATGTGCCGGATGTAAACATCCTGTGTTTCGCGCGAGTCACCCACAGCCGCCGCATCTTCGTGCAACAGCTAGGACGAGGCCTGCGACTCCGCCCTGGTAAATCGCACGTCGAAGTCCTTGATTTCGTCAGCGATATCCGCCGCGTCGCCGCCATTCTCAACATTCGCAGTCAAATTGCCGCTGACGAGATCGAAGTGCTGCGATTGGCCGAGCGTGGCACTTTCTTTGACTTCAGCGATCAACGCGCCGAGGCCTTGATGCTGGAGTGGATCAAGGATGCCGCCAGCCTTGAAACGGCACTGGACGAAAGCCGATTGCAATTTCCAGATCCTGCTGCGTTCGGAGGCTAGCCTCGGCCTTGATGCGGGCCTGAGTGGCCTGCAGCATTGAAGCCGAGTTCCTTGTCTTCGCTGACTCCATGTCGACGCCGACAGCAATAAGAGCGGGGATGTTCATCGCCGCCGCCCTTGCGAACCTTTGAGGTCAGCGCATCGCCCCAAACGGAGGCAGGCCGGCGCCCAGGGAGCGGCGGTGGAAGGCCGTACCTGCTCGTTCGGGTGCCCTGCCAGCGTCCGCGAAGCATTGAAATCGCAAGCCACATGGCCCTGACTCGTACTTCTTGCTGAGAGACGGGTGCAAGGACGGAGAGCGTGCGGTACGTTGTCAAGCGTGGACTTTGATCTTCTTACCGACCTCGACCAAAGGATCGACGCCTCCCTAGAACAGTTCAGATCTGGCTTGAGGCGCCATGACGACCCCGTGAAAGTTGTTCGTGAGTTCATTACTCACGGATCTTGCGTGGCGATACCGGGACAACCGCACGCACTACTACGTGAGGCCGTGGCCGAGAAGCTCGACGTTCATCCAAATCGCGACGTTTATACAGTCGGATCAGCCAAGCTAGGGTTCAGCATTAAATCTGGAGCCAGATATCGTCGATTCAACGACGAATCTGACGTTGACGTCGCCGTTGTTTCACCGGAACTCTACTCGCGACTCTGGAGAGAGGCCAGGAGTTTCATTGCGGACGATGGGATATGGGAGAAGGGCGATCTCAGGTGGTATAAAAACAATCACTTTAAGGGATCGATCCATCCAAAATCCCTGCCAGTGTCGCCCTTGATTCCAACTGCTGCAAATTTGTGGGAACTCAGCCGACTTCTGCAGAATGAGCGCGCAGCGGGCCCCTATGCGATCACTTTCGTAATTTGGAATGACATGGAAGCTCTCGAATTCTACCAAGCGACTTCCGTAGCGCTTTGCATGGAGAATGAGAAACTGTGAAGACAGCAGCCACGAACAAGAAGATCCGCGAACTCCTCACCGCTGTAACTGATGGTAGCCTGGTGCTGCAACCGGAATTTCAGCGACGACTCGTTTGGACCGATCGCCATAAGCAACTCTTCATCAAAACAGTACTGGACGGCTTCCCCTTTCCAGAAATCTTTCTTTGCGACGGCGAAGTCGATGTGGATAGCGGGGTAGGCACCCAGCAGATCGTGGATGGGCAGCAGCGAATCACAACCCTATACCAGTATTTCAAGGGATCTGGGAACCTACGCCTGGGCACCCTCACGCCCTACGCCCAGCTGGAGCAAAGGGAGAAACAGGATTTCCTCAACTACCAGGTGGTTGTACGAGACCTGGGCACTCTCACTGATGACCAGGTGCGCGACGTCTTCTATCGCATGAATTCAACTCAATACGGCCTCAATGCGATGGAGGTCAACCATGCCAGATTCGATGGTGCCCTGAAGCAGGCAGCTGACAAGGTCAGCAAGTGGGACGTCTTCGAACGGCGCAAGGTATTCACCGCAGTAGATGATCGAAGGATGGGCGACGTACGTTGGTGCCTTACGGTGATCATCACCGTAATCTCCGGGTACTTTAGTCGAGACGTTGAACATGAGACATACCTGAAGCAATACAATGACGAATTCCCCATGGAGGGGGAAGTGCTGGAGCGATTGAAGGCAACTCTTGATTTCTTGGACACGCTAGGCTTGGACACAAACAGCCGAGCTTGGCAGAAGAACGATCTGTTTACAGCGGTCGTTGAGGTCTACGACCTCGACCCGAATAATTGCACCGACAGCTCCGCGGTGGCGGCGAAGTTGAGGGAGTTTTACGATGCAGTGGATTCCCTCTCAAACAATGAGCAACCTCCTGCAAGATATGAGGAAGACGCGGCACGATATCACACCGATGTAATTTCGGGAACCAACGAAAGAATGCGTCGCGTAAGGCGAGGAGAGGTGATTCGAAACCTAATCCATCCTTACTTCGCTTGCAATTAGGTGGGAACTCCGCAGCCGTCGAACCAGCGCACAACCCGACACGACGGCCGGGCATCAGTCGTGACTCAAAGGCTGCTGTCCTGACAGCAAGGCAAGGGCACTCAGGACGCGCAATGACTCGATCTTCTAAGGGCTGTCCCGTAATTGATCACGTGCGGCTGTGGATGTGCTGACCCCGGTGCCGCTCGTAGGGTTACGCGGCCTGCAAGAGGTTGTGCAGGCGGGCGATGCCGAGCATGGCGTGGTGGACGCCGTCGCCCTTGAGCCGGCAGTCGCGCGAGATCTTCCAGGTCTTCATGCGGGCGAAGACGTGCTCGACCCTGGCGCGGACCTGTTTGTGGGAGTGGTTGTGTTCCTGTTTCCAGTCAGGGAGTTCTCCGCCGGGCGGGCGGCGGTGCGGGATGACCAGGCCGGTGCCCAGGTAGCCGCCGTCGGCGATGGTGGTGGTCTTGCCGACGGCGGCCTTCGCCCCGGACTCCTCCCAGGCCTTGCTGTCATGCCGGTGGCCGGGCACTGGGCGTCCGATCGCCACGACCAGGCGGGTGTCGGCATCGATGACGACCTGGTGGTTGGTGGAGTACCGGTAGTTCTTGGACTGCTCGGCGATGCTGTGGTCGCGCGTGGGCACCAGGGTGCCGTCCACGATCAGGACGGTGCCTTTGCGGAACCGCTGTCGCTGCTTGAGGGCGAGTAGCGGGCCGGTGTGGTCGACGATCCGGTCGGCGGCGGACTTGGAGACGCCGAACAGCGGTGCGAGCTGGCGCAGGGTGAGGTTGGTCCGCCAGTACGCGGCCACCAGCAGCACCCGGTCCTCCAGCGGCAGTGACCATGGCCGACCAGCCCGGGGAGCATCTGCTCCCTCATGACGCAGCATAGTGATCAGCTTGTCGAAGACTCGCGGGCTCAGCCCGGTGAACGGGGCTATCCAGGACGGCTCCGACGCCGTGATCACACCAGCCACGCCAAGATCATCGCATTGCTTCGTTGTCCCCCTCTGCCAGTGCGGCCCGGCAGCGTTTCACCTGGTCAGCCACCTGTTCCGTGAACCACCGCATGATCTCGAAGGGGATGATGTGTTCGTCGTGGCTGTGGACGTGGACCGTCGGCTCCAGATGCGGGTCCTCGTCGGGGACGAACGCCACCAGGAAGGCGCGGCCAGGCAGGTGGGTCGCTGCATTGGGGATCTCGGCCCATGCGGCCGGCGCGGGCACGGCCTCGCTCAACTCCACGGCCCAAGCACCATCAGGCAAGGCGTAGTGGAACTGGACGGCGTAGTGGCGACCGGCATGTTCTCGCAGCTCTGCTGGCATGACGGCAGGCTGCCACAGCTCGGGATCAGAGTCGCGGGGGGTATCGGCTGAAGCCCCTCGAGTGAGGCCCGGCCCCCGCACCGTCGACTCAACCAGCCTTTACGGGACAGCCCTTAGCTTGTTGTTTAACCTCGCCGGTTCACCTGACCCGCTGATCTTGGCTTCTTCCTGAGACAGCAGGGCGGCCGTTCTTCACGCTTCGAGGTGTCGAGCA
>JARAXD010000049.1:0-12127 GCA_033793685.1 Streptomyces sp. ME19-03-3
ACCTGAATGATCACGGACCCCGTGTCCGCCCTGTCATCCGCCCCAACAGCGGCATCCTCACGCCAGTTGGGCGATCCCGGGAACTTGCACAAGCCCTGCCCATATAGGCGCCCGCGAATACGACCCGACCATTGGTCGATTCGTCAGCGTCGACCCCGTATTGGACACGGCTGACCCACAGTCCCTGACCGGATACGCCTATGGCGACAACAACCCAGTCACCCTGTCCGACCCCACAGGACTATGGATTGCGGAAGGCAACGAAGGCGGCTGGATAGACAGCGGAGGAAGCGGCGGAACCAAGACAGCTGCAAACCGTGACCATGCACGACAGCGCGGAGACGGAGGAATCCGCAACCTCAACCAAATCTCCCAGGGCGGCACCGCCGCCACTGACAGTAGCGGGAACACTGGAACTTCAAGCGGCAAGGGAACATATTACGAGAACGACACTCCGCTTGAATCCCCTAGGCAGAACAAGGAAGACGATCGTCCTTTCAACACTGTCAGCTGGCTCACGCAATGGTGGAACCAGGATTTCGACCTTGAGCTGTGGTCGTACATGAGGGCGGGCGCAGCTGCTTTGCGTAAGGCAATGCACTTCAGCCAATCTGCAGATCTGCTCGACCACTGGCTGGACGCTACGGGGGATGCGTTTCAGATTTCCGCGAAAAAAATGCTCAATGATTTGCCGGGACTTCGTAAACTGGTGAACAATCGAGTCTCTGAGTTTGAACTCTCTGGTAGTCGTGATTCGGGCTGGCAGCAGGCTACGGTTGCTGATTTCCTGGCCCAGGGAGACAAGGGCGCCGCAGTGCAAGACTGGTGGTATGCGCTTAACGGATTCCAGTATCGCGTTAAGGTTGGCGAGCGGACCGTTACTCTTGAAATTTTCAAGCGATACAATTGGGGTAATCCGGTCGGCGGTAAACCTCGAAACAATGTTGGTATATTCCACGAGGTGAGGCAGAATGATCTTGCGAGGTTGCATACCGACGGATATGCTCAAGATTTCAACGTGTGGGGATCCTATTCTTACTCAATAGGGGGCTGATATGTGCATTCGACTTCTTCGGCGTGGAATGGTGGCGCTTCTGATGCTGTTTCTAACCGCATTTTCCGCAGCTTCGTGTGACGAAGCGCCTAAGAGATTCTCGCACGCCTTTCCGGGCTCGAATACGAATGTAAGCGCTCCCCAGGCGCTGGAGGATTTCCGTATTACTGTCCCCAGGGAAGCGGAAGTTGTAGGCTACTACGCCACGTCCACCGATGATGAGTACCCTATGGCGGCGGTTTTCCGTATGCCCTGCGCCTCGGTTTCCGGGTTTGTTTCGGAGAATGCATTGCGTTCGACTTCATCTGCAGACGGTGGGATGGCGGCCGTCGAGGTGTTTGCGGGTGAACATGGGTGGTCCAAGGTGAAGGACAATGCGGATGTCCGGTACTTCCGGTCCGATAGCATGTCAAATTATGCAGGCCTTATTGTTCATCGAGTTGGCGCACGTTGCACTGTCTATCTAGACACGTAATTGCAAGTCGTGATGCAGGCAGGCGGGATCGCCTACCTGCGGATCGTTGATCGATGGGCGTGACTTAGCCTCGATCTTGCATGAGGGTCCGTCAGCAAGATCGAGGCTAGTGAACGGGGCTATCCAAGACGGCTCCGACGCCGTGATCACCCCAGCCACATCAAGACCATCGCATCGAGTCGGCCTGCCCCCAGCAAGGTCCCTCGCCTCAGCGGAACTCGTGGACCACCTGGATCTCGCCGACAATGTGGGCGTTGAAGTCGCCCAGCTCCTCGGCCGGAACCCAGAGCTCGAGGATCGTCCGCCCGCCGGCCTGCTGGATGGGATATCGGCTCAAGAACTCCGACTCGACCTCAAAACGAGTGACGAAGCCGGCGCCATCGTGCTTCACGTTCCAGTCTCGCGCGATCCTGACCGCGTAGTCCTCGTTGAGGACCGGGTAGAAGATCGGCTGCTCCGGCAGCCGGGGCGGCCAGGCACGCCAGTTCAGCTCCCGAACCAGATCCAGCTCCTTGGGGCCGGTGGGGCGCCACAGGGTCGTCGTTGCTTGCTGGCTGGTCATCTGCATCGCTCTCTGCACGTAGACCGCCGGTACGGCGGGTCGGGAGACTGGACGATACCGGCGCCGCGCACTCAGCAGCTACGCAGTTTCCACACCCTGACCAGGTTCGTGACCAGCAATTACGGGACAGCCCTATTCGAAGCGGCGGGACAAGCCGCCCGACGACTCACGGTCGTCACCCACTGTGCACGCATCACGGGAGTTGGGCCAGAACCCCTTCTCGTGGACAGAGCCGGCGAGGCGCCCGTCATAAGGCACGGCACCCGCGTTCACACAAGTGCGCCCTCGCCGCGGCCCCGTGAGCGACGTCCTTCGCGACGCACGACAACCCGTGGCTACACTGCACGACCATGATGCGCACCTGGATGTGGCCGATGCTGCTCGTGCTCTGCGGCTCAGGCGTCGCTACGGGGCTGGCCTTCCAGGGAAGTTACGGCGAGGCAGTAGTCATCCTGCTGGCGTTCGCGCTGCTGGCGGGAGTGAACTCCTCCCTGATCTTCCCGAGGTCGATCGGTGCGGTCGAGGCCCAGCGCCGCGGCGCGATCGACGGCCGGCCGGTCGTCTACTGGCGCCCTGGGTGTGCGTACTGCCTGCGACTGCGCATCCGGTTGGGCCGCAAGGCCCGCCAGCTGCATTGGGTCGACATCTGGCGCGACCCGGCTGGAGCGGCAGCCGTGAGGGCGGCCAACGAGGGCAATGAGACCGTGCCTACCGTCTTCGTCATGGGCCGGCCGCACACCAATCCGGATCCGGAATGGGTGCGCGCACAGCTCTCCTCGTCGGCCTGAGCCGGAGCGGGGCCTGCGGACCCCCTGCCCCCGTCGAGTCGACCTTCTCCACTGGTCGCGCTCCGCGCCACGGTCGTCCGCGGCGCGGAGGCCGACGGCCACCTTCGCGACGGTGTTCGAGCCGCCCGAATCCGCTCACGCGCGATGGCTCGCGATCACCGGAGCTACCTTGTCTCGCTGATCCGCGCCGGCGCACGATTCGAGAACGGTGACCCGGACGAGCGCAAGGGAGGCCGCATGAACGTCGACAACATCCTGCAAAACCCGGACGAGCGCAAGGGAGGCCGCATGAACGTCGACAACATCCTGCAAAACCCGGACGAGCACGTCCGCCTGGCAGCCTACCTCGACAAGCTGCGGCACGTTGTCGACGCATACGAGGCTGACTTGGTCAGCCACGTGCTCGCTGATCCGGTCCAGACGATGGCACAGTCCGCTGTGCTGCGGCATCTGGACAGTCGAGCCGCCTGCCTCTACGCCGGTCCCGCCTACCAGAGGTGGGCGCAGGCGATGACCCAGGCCACGGGCGATCGCCCCTTCCTGGCTCAGTGCCCGCGGGAGTGGTCACTGTTCCGCGCCATCACGCTCAAGCTGCCCTGGCGGCCGGAGGACCTGCTCGCGTCATCGAACTGGCTCCAGCTCAAGACCGCTGGCGGCACGAACGCCGAGGCCATCGAGACCCTCGCTGGAGCCGGGCGCACCAAGCGGATCCGCAACACCGCCAGGGTCGGCCGCAACCACCGCAGCGAGAGCTGACGTCAGCTCACCCGGTGGCCCTTGCGACCGCTGCCACGCTGCGGATGCGCCCGCGCAGCAGCCCCCCACCGGGGATGTCGGGCGCGTCGGCCGGCCCACCTCGCCGGTTCTACGCGCGGTTGCGTTGTGAGGGCGATGTCACGAACCGAGGGCGCGCAAGCTCTGGAGGTCGGCCGCTGCCTGCAGGCGCATCGCGGGCAGGAGCGGCTGTACCGGCGCGGGCAGGCCCGCCAGCATGAGCGCGACTTCGTCGGACGTGCCCACCTCGTCGAGGAAACCGATCATGAGGTGCCCAGCGACGGGCGGAGTGGTGGCGATCACCCGCTGCGAGAAGTCCGCCCAGTACTCCGGGGTGACGTGCTCGCGCAGTGCGGGGAGGAGGACGGGTTCCTCGTGGCTCAGGTGGCTGTGAACCGTGTCGCGCACAGCTACGGCCGCCTCATGGAGGGCTGCCCTGCTCCCGGCAGCGACGTGGGGCTCGTCGTCGCTCAACTCGACGCCTGCGAGTCGGTCGAGGTCGTCCTCGAGGCGCTGGTGCTCTCCGCTCAAATCCTTGAGTGCGTCCGCGATGGCAGGCGCCGTAGCGACGATCTGCGGCCACAGGTCCTCGTCCTCGGTCTCGTGGTGGTGGCGCAGATTCACCACGAGGAAGTCGCGCAGCTGCGCCAGCGTGGCCAGGGGCGCGGAGGGGCGGTCGGCGGCCTCGGCCAAAAGGGTGGTGGCCACGCGGTGGATCTCGTGGACGAGACGGGTCTCGATGATGGCCATGGGCGCGTCGGGCATATCGATCATGTAGGGAAACGTATTCATTAGAAGCGACTATTGTCAATATGGTCACCTATTGTTGGCCGCGTATACTGCGCCTGTGACCACCCGGAAGTACCACTCACCTCTGCGCTCCAGGTCGGCGACCGCCACCCGGGAGGCGATCCTGAGCAGCGCCCACACGCTCTTCCTGGCGAAGGGGTACCCAGGAGTGACGATCGGGGAGATCGCGGAGACGGCGAAGGTCGCCGTGCCCACGGTGTACAGCAGCGTCGGGAACAAGCCGAAGATCCTGACGGCCCTGCTGGAGCCGGCCCTCACCGATCCCGCCATCGCCGACTCGCTCGCGGCGGTGGCGGCGAGCGACGACCCGCGCGCCGTGATCGAAGTGACCGCCGAAGGCACCCGGCTCACGCACGAACGCCATTGGGACCTCGTGTACGGGCTCTTCTACCGCAACCCGCCGGGAGAACCGGCCGTCAAGGCGGTCCTGGACAGGGGAGCCGACGACTACGTCCAGGCTCTGACGCGAGTGGCAGACCGCCTCGCGGCGCTCGATGCGCTCAGCGCCGACGTGAGCCCGGCCGAGGCGGTCGACCTGCTCTGGTTCCACCTCGGCCCGCACGCCTGGATAACCCTCGTCGGTGAACGCGAGTGGTCCTTCGACCGTGCCCGGGCGTGGATCGCCCGCGCTGCCTGCCGGGCACTGCTCCAGGACCACTGACCCGGATCCGGCCGCTCGGCCGGATGCCGAAGGACGCATCAGGCGGCCGGCTGATGGCCGTTGCCGTGGCTGACGGGCCGGGGGAGCCGCGGGGCGGGGATCGCGTCCTTGGAAGTGGTGTACGGCTGCCCTGCGGTTCAGCCGAGACACAGTGCGCCGTAGAGGCCACAGCCTGGAGCTGATGACGCGATCCGCCGAGTCGGACGAGCGGTGTCGCCCGGACGCCGCCCGCGCAGTGTGCGGTTGTGGACGGTGGCCGCGAGCGTCGGGTGCCCACACCCCCGGTGAGGACTTCCGTGTGATCGTTCCACGCAATGGTGCCCGCCGCCCATGGCAACGCCCATGCCACGGCCAGAGCACCGTCCGCCCCCTGTGCAGGAGCAGGCCACCGGAGCGTTAGTAGGAATCCATTGGCCGTCCCCCTCGCCGAAGTTGACGGCTCCGTGATCACCGTGGCTGTCAGCGGCCGGTCGGCTCCCGACACCTGTGAGGGCGGACGGACAGCCCGGGTCCGGGAGTGGACGCCGCATGTTCTGCTACCGTGCTCGCATGTTTCTCCCTCGTGCATAGGAGCCGGTATTGACCGCGCCCACCGGGCGCGGTTCTCGCCGCCCATGCACATTTGAGCGCCATCAGCTCGGCGCTGTCTCCGAGGAACATGATCATGTCTTCGTCTTCCACGGCCCCTTCATATGGGGCTGTGCTGCGCACCCGCTACGCCTGCCGCACGTTCGGTGCGGCGTTGCTGGGCCGGCTTTCCTACGGAATGGTCTCCTTGTCGCTGGTGCTGGCGATCAAGGAGACCACCGACTCCTATGCCGTGGCCGGCACCGTTGTAGCTCTTTTCGGCGTAACCAGTGTCCTGCTCTCGCCGACCCGTGCGGGTCTGGTCGACCGGTACGGCCCACGTCGAGCGCTGCTTCCCATGGCGGGCGCCTACGCGCTGCTGTTGACGGGGCTGGCCTTCGTGACTTCGTGGCCAGGTGCGTCAGGCATCCTGCTGGGAGTCCTGGCGGTGTCCGCCGGCGCTTGCACGCCGCCGCTCGGACCGGTGATGCGGGCGTTGTGGCGCGACCTGGTTCCGGACCAGCGGCTGCTGCAGCGGGCCTACAGTCTGGACACCGTTGCCGAGGAACTCCTCTTTGTCACGGGACCGCTGCTGGTGGGACTGCTGGTGCACGTCGCGGCGCCATCGGTCGGTCTTGCGGTGAGCGCCGCTCTCGTGTTGACCGGCTCGCTCGCCCTGATCTCGTCTCCGGCGATCCGCGGCCGGGCCGGCGGCTGGAAAGCTTCTGCCGGGCCGGCGCCGTCAGAAGGACTCGTCTCCGCCGGGCAACCTGCCCCCTTGCGCCCGCGTTTCCTGCAAGGCGGCCCCGGGCTGCGGCAGGCGATCGCTGTCTCAGCCGGGGTGGGTGTGTGTCTGGGGGCGTTCGATCTCCTTGTGATCGCCTTCGCTGACGAACATGAAGCCCCTGGGGCGGTTGCCTGGGTCCTGGCCGCACTGTCCGGCGGCAGCGCGATCGGCGGCCTGGTCTACGGCGCTTTCCCATGGCGCGCCTCGAACAGGCTGCGGCTGGCACTTCTTGCGGCGGCCATGGGGCTGACCTTGGCCGCGACGGGAGTTGCCTCTCATCCCTACGTGCTCATCGTGGGCGCAGCGCTCGGCGGACTGTTCGTCGCCCCGACTGTCACCACCGCCTACCTGATCGCCGATGAGTGCGCAGGTTCGACCACCGGCACGAGAGCGGGAGCATGGGTCAACACCGCCTACAACGCCGGTTCAGCGGGGGCAACTGCCGCCACAGGGCTCTTGGTGGGCCGCCTTGCCCTGCCTGTGTGCTTCGCACTTGCCGCGGCACCGGTCGTGCTGTCCGCGGCTGCAGTCCTGCGCCGGTCCCGTCGACCTGCCCCCGACACCGCGGCACCGCGCCGGCTCGAGCGGGGACGGACGCCGGACGCGGAACAGCAGCCATCCGCCAACGGATGAGAGATCCGGGAGCCGTCGCAAGACTTCTGACCTCGTCGTGCGGCAGTTCATGTGCCACGCGCCGGGGTCGGCGACGCCTCCCGGCCTGCCCGCCACACCGGCACGGGCGAAGCCGTGAGCAAAAAAGGGAGTGGGCGTTCCCTTTGCGCGGGGTACGGTCCTTGCTATGTCCCGATCAGCCGATATCGTCTTCTCCCAGCCTCCGGTCACCGCGGATGACCTCGACCTTGCCGTGCGACTCGCTGTGGCAGTCCTTCGTAAGGCGCCTACAGCCGCGTGGGAAGGCAAGGCTGGTTCGCTGGAGTGGGACTGCTGGGAGACCGTCGAGCACCTCAGCGACGACCTCTTCGCCTACGCTGCGCAACTGGGCCTCAAAACACCGCCTTTGGATGGTGAAGTGCCCTTCGTGTGGGAGAGCCGACGGCCCGGCGGCCCAGCGAACGCTATCCACGCGGACCGCGAGGCAGGGCCTGCCGGCCTGCTGCAGGTCCTGGAAGCGAGCGGTGCGCTGCTGGTCGCCATGGTGCGCACGGCGCCTGCGCAGACCCGAGCCCACCACGTCTTCGGTGTTTCGGACCCGGAGGGCTTTGCCGCGATGGGGATCGTGGAGACCTTGGTGCACACGCACGACCTGGCAGAAGGGCTCGGTCTCGTATGGAGCCCGCCGGCCGATCTGTGCGCGCGGGTGCTCGCCCGGCTCTTTCCGGATGCACCGTCACTCACGGCGCCCTGGCCCACCCTCTTGTGGGCTACCGGACGCGCTGAACTGACCGGACACCCTCGTGTCACCTCATGGCGCTGGTACGGCACACCCCGGGCATAGGTTCGGGCGTCTTCGCCGCAAAGGAGAGCCTCGGTCGGGGTTTTCTGGTCAGGCCGCTGCTGAAAGGGCAGTTCGTGAGTTGATGTCCATTTCCGGGTGAGGCTGGGCCGGGCGCTTCGCTCGGCCAATTGGGCGCGGAGAACAGTGGCGCGTGATCGTGGCATGCTGATCTTCATGGATCCGATAGTCCCGCCGGAGGCGGCGCGCGCGGCATTGATGGTGGGCGGGCGTCGTCTGTCCTACCTTGATTTCGGGGGCCGGGGGCGGCCTCTGCTCGCCCTGCACGGGCACTTCAGTGAGGCGCGCACTTTCACGGATCTGGCGCGCGCTTTGGCCCCGGTCTGGCGGGTGGTGGCCCTTGATCAGCGCGGACACGGCTTTTCGGACCGGCCACCGGACTTCTCGCGTGAAGGCTACGTCCGCGATGCGGCCGCGCTCATCGCCCACCTCGGCCTGGGCCGGGTGGTGGTGCTCGGCCACTCGCTCGGAGGAGTCAATGCCTATCAGCTTGCCGCGCGTCATCCCGCTGTGGTCAGGGCGCTCATCATCGAGGACGTCGGTGCCGAAATCGACGATGACCTTTCCTTCTGCCTGGCGTGGCCGCACCGGGCGCCCACCCGCAGGGCCCTGGTCGAACTACTGGAGGGGTCGGCACGATATCTGACCGACGCCATCCGCGAGTACCCCGACGGCTGGGGCCTGGCCTTTCGTCCGCACGACATGGTCACCTCCGTCGACCAGGTCAACGGCAACCACTGGGACGACTGGCTCGCCACCGATTGCCCGGCCCTGCTCATCCACGGCACCCGAAGCGACACCCTCACTCTGGAACACGCCGAGGCGATGGCGGTCCGCCGTCCGAATACCCGGCTCGTCGCACGTGAGACAGGACACACCGTGCATGAGACCGATCCCGCCGGGTTCGCCGCGGTGGTCCGCGCGTTCCTCGACACGCTGTGACCGCCCGTTGCCGCTGCCGGCTGGTCGCAGGCGAGACCGACGCCCTACCGGGCCTGCCACGCAGGACTGGCCGCCGACGCGTCTGTTATCGGCGGGGGAGGGCGCCCGAGGAGGGCGCCGTCGGCGCCCGCAAGCTGCGGCGCTGTACCGAGAAGCGCAGCCGCGTCGTGGACTTCTACCTCTATCTGTCCGCAGCGATCGTCACGCTGCGTATCCTCATCCGCCGCGCGACCCCGCGCTACCGCTGGGACCCGCCCCACCACCCGACGCCTCAAGCGATCCGTTTGCCGGTCGGTCTCAGCCCCAGTACTGCAGCTGCTGGAGCAGGTCGGCGTCGCCCTCCATCCTCAGCGAGCCGGCCGGGATGCGCATGTACATGAGCAGGGCCATCTCGCTCGCCGTGCCGTAGATGGCGGCGGTGGGCTTGCTCCCGGCGGCCTCCGCCGCGGTGAGGCGGGTGAAGCGGGAACCGGCGGCGTCCACCGTCTGGCGCCAGGAGCCGGCCTCGGCTGCGTGGTAGTCCATGGTGGCGGGCTCGCCCGGCCACGGGACCGTGCCGGTGCAGACAGTGGCGAGGAACTCCTCGATGGCGTCGCCCGCCTCGGTCGTCGGCAGCTCCTGCGGGGTACCGGCGGCCAGCTGGGCGTCGTAGGTGTGGATCAGTGACTCCGGGACGCGGCGGCGGGCTACGGCGGCCACCGTGTGCGGCGAGGCCAGCGGCTCCCACCAGGCCCAGCAGCCCCGGTCCGGGCCGGCCTCGCGCAGAGCAGTGAGCAGCTGCTCCGTCGAGTCGGCCAGCCAGGTTATGAGGGCCTCGCGCTCCCTGGGCGCCGCCAGCCCGTCCTTGCTCGGCCGCTCGTCGCCCGGCGCGGTGTTCAGCACGATGTAGGCCCAGAAGCGGTCCCCCTCACTGAGGTGGTTCGCCAGGTCGTACAGCGTCCAGCCCGGGCAGGACGGGACATCGGCGTCGAGGCTGGGGGCCGCGGCGACGGTGGCGCGGAACGCGGCGGACCGCTCGTCAATCATCCGCAGCAGGGTGGGGAAGTACAGATGCTCAGGCACGCAGACCTTGTATCACCCGGACCGGGACTCTCGCACTCGATTAAGACCGCCCAGCACGGCTACTGCCGGGTGCTCTTACTGCGTGGGCGTTGGCCCGTACCACCGGCCGGGGTGGTTTCGGCCCGCTCCGCGCCGAGCCCCGCGGCCCGGCCCCGGATCCCGGGCATCCACGCCCGGGACCCGGGGCCGGGTAGGACACCGCGGCGCCTCACGCCCCGGCCCGCCGGCCTCCTCCCGTCTGCCCGGCACCCGGCAGCACCGCGATGCTGCCGCCCGACCCGGCCCGCTTGTTGGCTGCGTCGGCCTCCTGGAGGGTGGGGTAGTCCCGCACGACACCGGTCGGCAGGGTCAGCCGGTAGACGGTGCCGGCCCGGCGGCCCGGCCCGACAGCCGACCCGGCAGCCGGTCCGCGCGGCCGTTCGCCGCGCCCGCAGTTGCATCCCATCGCACAACTCCTTCACTGGTCTTCGATACAGGGGGGACAGTCGTCGCAGGGGACAGCCATTGCCAGGTCACGTCAGTCGAGCCAGGTGGAGGCCACTCCAGTCAGGTAGGAGAGAGTCAAGACCGTCGCCACGGCCTGGTACACAGTGGTGCCGCCCGCGACCAGGGCGATGGGGACGGCCGCCGCCGAGACCCAGATGCTGGTGCACCAGCCGCACGTGACCAGGTACGCGGGCCTGGAGTCGTCCCCGAACCGGGCCGCGATCCCACCGCGCAGCCCCGCGGCCAGGGTGTCCTTGGTGATGAAACGGGTGATACGGCAGGTCATGCCGAGGGTGAGAAGCAGGATCTGCAGGCTCATGCTGTGCCCTCCCGCCGACGGGCCCGGGCCCCGCCCGCAAGGCTGCGGAACGGGACCCGGGCGTACGGTCGTGCTACAGGTACCTGTAGTTGACCGCGTTGCTGCTACCTGCCGGGCTGTGAGCGACCAGGCTCACAGTGCCCGGCGCGTGCGGCGGCGCCGTCACGGTGACCAGGGAGCCCGTCACCGTCAGCAGGGTGCCCGCCACACCCCCGAAGGTCACCGACGTCACCGAGGCCAGGTTCGATCCGACCAGCAGGACGTTGCCGCCACCGGCCCGCGGGCCGATGGTTGGAGTGATGTACGCCAGACTCGGCGGGGTGTTGGAGACCACCCGCTGGAGCACCGCCGCGGACGTCGACGGGTTGTGGCAAGTGCTGCCGCTGTAGGAGGCGGTCAGGGTGTGCACGCCCACGCTGAAGTTCGACTTGGTCAGCGTGGCCACACCACCCACCACCGGGGCGGTGCCGATGGGGGTGGGCCCGTCGAAGAACGTCACCGTCCCCGTCGGGGTCCCGCCACCGGGTGCGGCCGCGGAGACGGTGGCGGTCATCGTCACCGTCTGACCGGTCAGCGACGGGTTCGGCGAAGTCGTCAGGACCGTCGTGGAACCGGCCTTGCCGACGGTGGGCAGGGCGGAGCCGGCCGAGCTGGCCACGCACGAGTTGCCGCTGTAGACGGCGAGGAGGCTGTGGGTACCCGCCCCCAACCCCAACGGCACTGGCAACGTCGCGGTGTTGCCCACGACCATCGCCGTGCCCAGGGGGGTGGGCCCGTCGAAGAACGTCACCGACCCGGAAGGCATCCCGGTACCGGGCGGCACCACCGACACGGTGGCGGTGAGCGTCAGCGGCTGCCCGCACACCGACGGGTTCGGCGAGACCGCGAGAACGGTGGTGCTGGTCGCCGGGACGACGCTGACGGCCACGGTCCCCGCCGACCCTGCCCTGCAGGTGTCGCCGTTGTAGGTCGCGGTGATCGTGCCGGAGGTCAGCGTGGTGCTGGTGAAGCAGGCCTGGCCGGAACCGTTCAGCGCCACGGTCTGGTTGAGTCCGCCGGGTCCGGTGAAGGTGACGGTGCCGGTGGGGGTGCCGGTGCCGGGGGCGTTGATCGCGACGGTGGCGCAGACGGTGACCGACTGGCCGCACACCGATGGGTTCGGTGTCGCGGTCACACTGGTCGTGGTGGTGGCCGGGTTGACGGTGACGGTCACGGTGCCCGCGGAGCCGGCGGCGCAGGTGTCGCCGTTGTAGGTGGCGGTGATTGTGCCGGAGGTCAGCGTGGTGCTGGTGAAGCAGGCCTGGCCGGAACCGTTCAGCGCCACGGTCTGGTTGAGTCCGCCGGGTCCGGTGAAGGTGACGGTGCC
>JARAXD010000049.1:12222-17904 GCA_033793685.1 Streptomyces sp. ME19-03-3
GTGCCGGTCGGAGTGCCGCTGCCGGGCGCCGCGATCGCGACAGTGGCGCAGACGGTGACCGTCTGCCCGCACACCGACGGGTTCGGCGTCGCGGTCACGATCGTGGTGGTGGTGGCCGGGTTCACCGTCACCGTGGCGGTGCCGGCGGACCCGTCCGTGCATTCATCGCCGTTGTAGGTGGCGGTGATCGTGCCGGAGGTCAGCGTGGTGCTGGTGATGCAGGCCTGGCCGGTGGCGTCGAGGGCGATGGTCTGGTTGAGTCCGCCGGGTCCGGTGAAGGTGACGGTGCCGGTCGGAGTGCCGGTGCCGGGGGCGTTGACGGCGACGGTGGCGCAGACGGTGACCGTCTGCCCGCACACCGATGGGTTCGGTGTGACCGTGACGCTGGTGGTGCTGCTGGCGGGGTTGACGGTGACGGTGGCGGTGCCTGCGGAGCCGGCGGCGCAGTCATCGCCGTTGTAGGTGGCGGTGATCGTGCCGGGGGTCAGGGAGGTGCTGGTGATGCAGGCCTGGCCGGTGGCGTCGAGGGCGATGGTCTGGTTGAGTCCGCCGGGTCCGGTGAACGTCACGGTCCCGGTGGGGGTGCCGCTGCCCGGTGGGTCGATGGCGACGGTGGCGCAGACGGTGACCGACTGGCCGCACACCGATGGGTTCGGTGTGACCGTGACGCTGGTGGTGCTGCTGGCGGGGTTGACGGTGACGGTGGCGGTGCCGGCGGACCCGTCCGCGCAGGTGTCGCCGTTGTAGGTGGCGGTGATCGTGCCTGAGGTCAGGGAGGTGCTGGTGATGCAGGCCTGGCCGGTGGCGTCGAGGCCGACGGTCAGATTGAGCCCGCCGGGCCCGGTGAAGGTTACCGTTCCGGTGGGGGTGCCGCTGCCCGGTGGCTCGACGGCGACGGTGGCGCAGACGGTGACCGACTGGCCGCACACCGATGGGTTCGGTGTGACCGTGACGCTGGTAGTGCTGCTGGCCGGGTTGACGGTGACGGTGGCGGTGCCCGCGGAGGCGGCCGCGCACGTGTCGCCGTTGTAGGTGGCGGTGATCGTCCCGGAGGTCAGGGAGGTGCTGGTGACACACGCCTGCCCGGTCGCGTCCAGCGCCACGGTCTGGTTCAGCCCGCCCGGTCCGTTGAAAGTGACCGTGCCCGTGGGGGTGCCGCTGCCGGGCGCTTCGATCGTGACGGTGGCGCAGACGGTGACCGTCTGCCCGCACACCGACGGGTCGGGTGTCGCGGTGACCGTCGTGGTGGTGGTGGCCGGGTTGACGGTCACCGCGACCGTACCGGTTGACGCGGCGGCGCAAGTGTCGCCGTTGTAGGTGGCGGTGATCGTGCCGGAGGTCAGCGTGGTGCTGGTGATGCAGACTTGGCCGGTGGCGTCGAGGGCGACGGTCTGGTTGAGTCCGCCGGGTCCGGTGAAGGTGACGGTGCCGGTGGGGGTGCCGCTGCCGGGCGCTTCGATCGCGACGGCCGCGCAGACCGTCACGGACTGGCCGCACACCGATGGGTTCGGTGTCGCGGTCACACTGGTCGTGGTGGTGGCCGGGTTGACGGTGACGGTCACGGTGCCTGCGGAGCCGGCGGCGCAGTCATCGCCGTTGTAGGTGGCGGTGATCGTGCCGGAGGTCAGCGTGGTGCTGGTGATGCAGGCCTGGCCGGTGGCGTCGAGGGCGATGGTCTGGTTGAGTCCGCCGGGTCCGGTGAAGGTGACGGTGCCGGTGGGGGTGCCGGTGCCGGGGGCGTTGACGGCGACGGTGGCGCAGACGGTGACCGACTGGCCGCACATCGACGGGTTCGGTGTGACCGTGACACTGGTCGTGGTGCTGGCGGGGTTGACGGTGACGGTGGCGGTGCCTGCGGAGCCGGCGGCGCAGTCATCGCCGTTGTAGGTGGCGGTGATCGTGCCGGAGGTCAGCGTGGTGCTGGTGATGCAGGCCTGGCCGGTGGCGTCGAGGGCGATGGTCTGGTTGAGTCCGCCGGGTCCGGTGAACGTCACGGTCCCGGTGGGGGTGCCGCTGCCCGGTGGGTCGATGGCGACGGTGGCGCAGACGGTGACCGTCTGCCCGCAGACCGACGGGTCGGGTGTCGCGGTGACGGTCGTGGTGGTGGTGGCCGGGTTGACGGTCACCGTGGCCGTACTGGTCGATGCGGCGGCGCAGGTGTCGCCGTTGTAGGTGGCGGTGATCGTGCCGGAGGTCAGCGTGGTGCTGGTGATGCAGGCCTGACCGGTGGCGTCGAGGGCGATGGTCTGGTTGAGTCCGCCGGGTCCGGCGAAGGTGACGGTGCCGGTGGGGGTGCCGGTGCCGGGGGCGTTGATCGCGACGGTGGCGCAGACCGTCACGGACTGGCCGCACACCGACGGGTTCGGCGTGACCGTGACACTGGTCGTGGTGCTCGCCGGATTGACCGTGACCGTGACCGTACCCGCGGACCCGGCCGCGCACGTGTCGCCGTTGTAGGTCGCGGTGATCGTGCCGGAGACCAGCGAACTCGTCGTCAGGCAGGCTTGGCCGGTGGCGTCGAGGGCGACGGTCTGGTTGAGCCCCCCGGGCCCGGTGAAGGTGACCGTGCCGGTGGGGATGCCGCTGCCGGGCGCTTCGATCGTGACGGCCGCGCAGACCGTCACCGACTGGCCGCAGACCGACGGGTCGGGTGTCGCGGTGACGGTCGTGGTGGTGGTGGCCGGGTTGACGGTCACCGTGGCCGTACCGGTCGACGCGGCGGCGCAGGTGTCGCCGTTGTAGGTGGCGGTGATCGTGCCGGAGGTCAGCGTGGTGCTGGTGATGCAGGCTTGGCCGGTGGCGTCGAGGGCGACGGTCTGGTTCAGTCCGCCGGGCCCGGTGAAGGTGACCGTGCCGGTGGGGATGCCGCTGCCCGGCGCTTCGATCGTGACGGCCGCGCAGACCGTCACCGACTGGCCGCACATCGACGGGTCGGGTGTCGCGGTGACCGTCGTGGTGGTGGAGGCCGGGTTGACGGTCACCGCGACCGTACCGACCGAGCCGGCGGCACAGCCGTCGCCGCTGTAGGTCGCGGTGATCGTGCCCGAGGACAGCGAGCTCGTCGTCAGACACGCCTGCCCCGTGGCGTCCAACGGGACGGACTGGTTGAGCCCGCCGGGCCCGGTGAAGGTCACCGTCCCGGTGGGGATGCCGCTGCCCGGCGCTTCGATCGTGACGGTGGCGCAGACCGTCACCGACTGGCCGCACACCGACGGGTCCGGCGTCGCGGTCACCGCGACGGTCGTGGCCGCGGCGGTGACGACCTGGGTGATCAGCGGCGAGCTCGAGGGATCGAAGGTGCCGTCTCCCGAGTAGACGGCGATGGCCACGTGGGAGCCGGCGGACAGGTCCGACACGGTGATCGAAGCCTGGCCCGCCGCGTCCAGCGGCGCGATCTGAGCCGGCCCGTCGTCGCTGATGATGAAGGTCACCGTGCCCGTGGGAGTGCCCGGGTCCGGCGGTACCGCGCTGACCTGTGCGGTGAAGGTCACCGTCTGCCCGCAGACGGACGGGTTGGGAGCGGAAGTGAGCGTGGTCGTCGAACTTGCCATGGTTGGGCCCTTTCGCGGGATCCATGCAGCGAGTGGGAGCGCCCTCGCCCACAGGCCGCAGCCCTCAAGGGAAAGGGGAAGGCGGCGTGTCCGGTCGCGCACCGCGGCCGGCCATATTCCCTGCCGGGGAAGGCCGCGCCCACCTGTCGATGCTTTTCAGTAGGCATCCGTTCGCGCCACGCTGGCCAGATTCATGCAGCCAGCACCACCCGAATGGCGCAGCGCATAAGGCGGCTCACGATGATTTCGGATTCACCCCGATGTGCGCCACGTGTATACCCCAGAGGGACAATTCTGCGTCATTTATTGTTGTTTAAGTCGAATTGGCGTCCGATGGGTGCGGGGCTGCCGGCTGTTGCGTCGGGCCCCGCCTGGCCGGTGGGGTCGACGGCTGGTCTTCGGGAATTCGTCGGGCGCTGCCGGGCGCCTTGGTGTGAGCCGGTTTGCGCCTCCAGGGAGTCATGGGTGTCGGTGCGGTCGTGAGCAGGAAGAACACGATGGGGCGCGGTGGTCGTCTCGACCGGCGGGCGAGGGGGTGGGTTTCCGGATCGGGTGACGCGGGGCCGTGGGGGAGGGGTAATCGACCCGGGCGAGGGGATTGTTGTGCGGTGCGGTGCCGGGTGGGGAGCGCCGGGCGCACAATGCGCGCGGCGGTAGTCTGTGTGGGGTTCTACCCACAAACGCATTTCACTCGTTGTGGTGAACCTGTGCTGCCCGTATTGTCGACTGTCTATCTGCTATGAGTCACTGAAGCGGAATGCGGTGACCAGTCACCCAATCGACACCGGGCAGCACATGGGTGCCGGATACTGCTGGTTCTGCGCGTCTGTCCGGGAATCGACGGCACTGATCCACGGTTCAGCACCCTTCGCATGAGTCGGTCGGCATCCAACCCTGACGCCTTCAAGGGACTGATGATCTGCTGACCGTCGTTCCGGTCCGTCTGGCAGTTCTGCATGACTGCTGAACCATCGCGGCCGTGCAGTCCGCGTAGGGGTCCTCAGGCAGTCTGCGTGGGCGGGGGGTCCGCGGCGGGCGTGTCGGGTGCCGTGCCGGTGGACGCGGTGGGGGAGAGGGCCGCCAGCAGCCGCAGTTTCTCGTCGCTGTCGCTGTCCTTGTCGGGGTAGTAGATGACGAGGATGACATCGTCGATGGGGAGTTTGTCGCGGTGCAGGCGGAGTTCACCGACGACGGGGTGGTTCACCGTGGTCGTGCCCCCGTCCAGGCCCCGGACGTCGTGGCGGGCCCAAAGGGTACGGAACCGCTGGCTGGACAGGGCGAGTTCGCCGACGAGTTCGACGTAGCGGGGGTTGTCGGTGTCGTCTCCGATGGTGGTGCGCAGGGCGGCGACGAAGTCGGCGGTGGCTTTCGGCCAGTCCTGGTGGAAGGCTTGTTCCTCGGGGTCGAGGAGGAGGGAACGCAGCCGGTTGTGGCCGGGCCGCAGGCGGGGGGAGAGTGCGACGGCCATGGGGTTGGAGGCCAGGACGTCGAACGCGCGCCCTTCGACGAACGCGGGGATCTGCAGGTGTGCCAGCAGTGCGTGGACCCGCTGCGGTACGTGCTCGGGCCGCTTGCGGCGCGGCGCTCTGGGGCGGGCGGCCGCGAGGCCGAGCAGATACGTCCGCTCGACGTCGTCGAGCTGAAGGACACGCGCGAGCGCGTCGAGGACCTGCGGTGAGGGGTTCTTGTCCCGGCCCCGCTCCAGGCGCAGGTAGTAGTCGGGGCTGATTCCCGCGAGCAGTGCGACCTCCTCACGGCGCAGGCCGGGCACTCGGCGGTTGCCGCCGGGCGGGATCCCCGCCTGCGCGGGGGAGACCAGCTCGCGCCGGGCCCGCAGGTAGCTGCCGAGCCGGTTTCCGGATTTCTCATCCTTCATATCGACACCGTAATGCGGCGCGCGTGTGCCAGAGGGGGTCCTGCCAGGACCAGGGAAGAGCGGAGCCCTGCCGCACCGGCGTATCCGGCGCGAGACTTCGGTGGCGCTGTCGTGGAAGAGACAGCCGGCACATCACTGTCCGCGCCGCAGGCCGTCGGCCGTCGGCGCCGCTGGACCGAAGGAGAAGGTTTCCGTGGATCTGTCCAACCGTACTGTTCTCGTCGTGGGTGGAACCTCAGGCATCGGGCGGGAACT
>JARAXD010000005.1:0-336615 GCA_033793685.1 Streptomyces sp. ME19-03-3
GGGAGCCGGGCGGGGGGGGGGGGGGGGGGGGGGGGGGCGGGGGGGCGGCCGGCCCCCCCCCCCCCCCCCCGCCCCACGGCTTGGGGTGGCCTCGCCGGCTCACGCCGTGAGGCGCTGCTCCAGGTCGTCGAGGACCGCGTTGGCCGCGGTGACCCCGAGCCCGAGGTACCAGGTCTCGTCCGGGACGTCGAACGCGTGGCCGTCCTTGACCGCCTTCAGGTTCTTCCACAGCGGGTTGCCCTGGGCCTTGGACTTGTCGGTGGCCTTGGGGTCGCCGTACACGCCGGTGAAGATGTAGTCGGCGTCGGCCTGGTCGATGTTCTCCGCGCTGATCTCGGCGGCCAGGTCCTCGATGTCCTGGTTCTTCGGCCGCGGGATGCCGACGTCCTTGAGGATGGTGCCGATGAAGGAGTCGTTCGCGTAGAGGCGGATCTTGCCCTCGGGCATGTAGCGCACCATCGACACGGTCGGCTTGTCGGCGCCCAGCTTCGTGCCGAGCTCCTGCGCCTTCTTCTTGTACGCGGCCAGGTTCGCCTCGGCCTGCGCGGTCCTGTCCAGCGCGGCCGCGTTGAGGAGGTAGTTCTCCTTCCACGTGAAGCCGGGGCGGATGGAGAAGACGGTCGGCGCGATCTGCGACAGCTCGTCGTAGGAGTCGGCGGCGCGCAGTTGGCTGCCCAGGATCAGGTCGGGCTTGAGCGCGGCGATCGCCTCGAGGTTCAGGCTGTTGATGGTGCCGATGTTCGCCGGCTTGCCCGCCGTGCCCTTGAGGTAGGACGGCAGCTCCGGTGATCCCTCGGTGGGTGCGAGGCCGACCGGCTTGACGCCGAGCGAGACGACGTTGTCGAGCTCCCCCACGTCCAGGACGACGACGCGCTTCGGCTGCGCCTCGAGGACGGTGCTGCCCATGGCGTGCGTGATGGTGCGCGGCCACTCACCCGGCTCGGCGGTGGTGCCCATGGCGGCGGTCTTCTCCGCGGCGTCACCGAAGTCCTTGCCGCCCTTGGCGACGGACTTGGAGTCCTTGGACCCCGCGGTCGCGGAGGCGGCTGCGCTGCCTTCCTTCCCGTTGCTGCTGGACCCGCCGCAGGCCGCGAGGGACAGCGCGGCGGCGATGGCGACAGCGACGGCGGCAGTGCCGCGGCGCCGAAGAGACATGTGCAGACTCCTGTACGTGGTTCGCCCTTGAAGTATTAGGCGAGCCTAACCTTATGCGTTGCTCGCGGGCCCCGTGCAAGCGGGGGTCCAGCAGTTCACGTCACCCTCGTTTGAACTCCACGGGGCCCCGGTCCATCACGATCGTTCCGTCCGTGTGCAGGACGGGACGCCGCTCGGACCGGCGCCGGCCGTAGCGCTCGATGTGCTGGATGCCGACGCCGAGCGGGTCCGTGAAGTCGACGAAGGCGATGGCGACCCAGTAGGCGAAGTCGTTCTCCTCGTACAGGGGAACGGTGACCGTCGAGCCGCGGCCGTCGGTGACCACCGCACGGGCGCCATAGCTCAGGAAACTGCCCGTGCCGTTGGACACGGCGCTGTACGCGCAGATCAGCGCGTATCCACGCGCGGAGGGGCGCCGGACGCGGACGGTCTCGACGCCGGGGTCGCGGGCGTCGCCGTCGAGCCGGATGAACGGAGTTCTGTCCAGGGCCCCGAGGTTCTTCCAGTACACGGCGTGCCCGGTGCCGACCCGCGCCGCGAGCTCGGCGCCGTGCGCCTTCCTGGCCTTCCTGGCGGCGCGGTCCAGGAACCCGCCGGATGGACGCTCGAAGACGTGGCCCGGTGGCAGTTCCGCCCCGCGGACGGCTTCGGCGGCCGGGACGAAGAGCGCGTAGAGGTCCAGGTCCGCACCCTGACTCCGGCGTGCGTCGCTGCCGCCGTCCCATTCGAGGGACGCCGTGATGGTCAGTTCCGGGTCCTTCTTCTCCAGGGGATGGTCGCTCTTGATCCCTTGTCCAGGCTGACCTTGCCGATGGGCTGCTTGCTGAGGTCCATGACTCTTCCTGTCGCACGGTACTCGGCGGTGACGTCCCCCAGAGACTTTCGCAGGAAGGGTCATGACGTCACCGGGATCGAAGCTCGCGGTCCGGTTCGGGCGCGACGCCGGGGACGCCTCCTTGGCCTGCTCTTGACCGGATCCAGATCGTTACATCAGGTTGATCAATCTACCGTTACCACTATGGACGCGAAGGCACTCGGGGCCGGTGACCCGATCGAGGTCGCAGCGGCGCTGCGGCTGAGCGTGGGGCGGATCGCGCGGCGGTTGCGCCAGGCGCACACCGTGGGGGACGTCACGCTGTCGGAGGTGTCGGTGATCGCCCGGCTGGACGGGGACGGTCCGGACTCGCCGGGGTCGCTGGCCGAGCTGGAGCGGGTACGCCCGCAGGCGATGGCGACCACGCTGGCCGGGCTGGAGGAACGCGGGCTGGTCAGCCGCAGCCCGGACGCCGCCGACAGGCGGCGCGTCGTGATGACGGTGACGGAGGCCGGGCGGAAGGTGCTCGCGGACCGGCGGTCGGAGTCGGTGCGGCGGCTCGCCGCGGTGCTGGGCGGGCGGTTCACCGCGGAGGAACGGCGGCAGCTCGTCGAAGCGCTGCCGCTGCTGGACCGGCTGGCGGAGGAGCTGTGACCGCCGCGCCGGTCGCCGACGGCGAACGCTACAAGTGGGTCGCGCTGTCGAACACGACGCTCGGCGTGCTGATCGCGACCATCGACGCCTCAATCGTGATCATCTCCCTGCCGGCCATCTTCCGCGGCATCGGCCTCGACCCGCTCGCGCCCGGCAACATCGGCTACCTGCTGTGGATGATCCTCGGCTACCTGCTGGTCTCCGCCGTGCTGGTGGTCGTGCTCGGCCGGCTCGGCGACATGTTCGGCCGGGTGCGGATGTACAACATGGGTTTCGCGATCTTCGCCGGCGCGTCGCTCGCGCTCTCCCTGGACCCGCTGCGGGGCGGAGGCGGCGCCCTGTGGCTGATCGGCTTCCGCATCGTGCAGGCCGTCGGCGGGTCGATGCTGACGGCGAACTCGGCGGCCATCCTCACCGACGCCTTCCCCGCCCGGCAGCGCGGCATGGCGCTGGGAGTCAACCAGATCACCGCGCTCGCGGGCCAGTTCCTGGGGCTGATCGCCGGCGGGCTGCTGGCCACCGTCGACTGGCGCGCGGTGTTCTGGGTGAGCGTGCCCATCGGCATCGTCGGCACCGTCTGGTCGTACCGCAGCCTGCGGGAGACCGGTACGCGCAAGCCCGGGCGCGTCGACTGGGTCGGCAACCTCACCTTCACCGCGGGGGCCGGGGGGCTGCTCGCCGCCATCACGTACGGCATCCAGCCCTACGGCGGCCACCCCACGGGCTGGACCAACCCCTGGGTGCTGGGCGGCCTCGCGGCGGGAGTGCTGCTGCTCGTGGTGTGCTGCGTCGCGCAGACCCGGGTCGCGGAACCGATGTTCCAGCTCGGGCTGTTCCGCATCAGGGCGTTCGCCGCAGGCAACCTCGCGGCGCTGCTCACCGCGATCGCCCGCGGCGGCCTCCAGTTCACCCTCATCATCTGGCTGCAGGGCATATGGCTGCCGCTGCGCGGCTACGACTTCGAGCAGACGCCCCTGTGGGCGGGCATCTTCATGCTGCCGCTGACCGTCGGCTTCCTGGTGGCGGGGCCGGTGTCCGGGCACCTGTCGGACCGCTTCGGCGCCCGGCTGTTCTCCACCACCGGCCTCGTCCTGGTCGCGGCCTCCTTCGTCGGCCTGCTCGCGCTCCCCGTCGACTTCCCGTACCCCGCGTTCGCGGGACTGCTGCTGGTGAGCGGCATCGGGCAGGGCATGTTCTCGGCCCCCAACACCTCGGCGATCATGGGCAGTGTCGCGCCCGAACAGCGCGGCGTCGCCTCCGGCATGCGCTCCACCTTCCAGAACTCGGGGACCGCGCTCTCCATCGGCCTGTGCTTCTCACTGATGATCGCCGGGCTGGCCGGGTCCCTGCCGCGGACGCTGGAGAGCGGACTGCGGGCCAACGGCGTGCCCGCCGGCACCGCCGAGCAGGTCGCCGGACTGCCGCCGGTGAGCACCCTGTTCGCCACCTTCCTCGGCGACAACCCCATCGGCCACCTGCTCGGGCCCGGGCTGCTGGCCACCCTGCCCGAGCACCAGGCCCACACCCTGACCGGTACGGGCTTCTTCCCCGCGCTCGTCGCCGGTCCCTTCCACCACGGACTCGTCACCGTCTTCGGCGCGGCCACCGCCATGGCTTTGATCGCCGCGCTCGCCTCGGCGCTGCGCGGCCGCCGGACCGGGGGCGGCACGGACGACCCGAACGGCACGAACAGCACGAACAGCACGAACGGCACGAACAAAGGACAGCAAGAATGGCGAACAGCGCACTCCTCGTGATGGACGTCCAGCGCGGGATCACCGATCGCTTCACCGGGGACGACGGCTACCTGCCCCGGGTGCGTGAAGCGGTGGCCGCCGCGCGCACCGCGGACATCCCCGTCCTGTACGTGGTCATCGGGTTCCGCGCCGGACATCCCGAGATCAGCCCCCGCAACAAGGGCTTCAGTGCGCTCGCGCAGGCGGGCGGCTTCGCCGCGGGCGACCCGGGCGCCGAGATCCACCCCGAGGTTGCGCCGGAGCCCGGCGACGTCGTCGTCACCAAGAAGCGCGTCAGCGCCTTCGCGGGCAGCGACCTCGACATGCTTCTGCGGGCACGGGGCATCGACAGCCTCGTGCTGACCGGCATCGCCACCTCCGGCGTGGTCCTCTCGACGCTGCGTCAGGCGGCCGATCTCGACTACGGCCTGACCGTCCTGTCCGACGGATGCCTGGACTCCGATCCCGAGGTGCACCGCGTGCTCACGGAAAAGGTGTTCCCGCGGCAGGCGGACGTCGTCACCGTGAAGGAATGGGTCACGTCGCTCGCGAACTGACTCCTGCGGACGGCTCCCCGCGCCCACCGAGGGCGCGGGCGAGCCGCTTCCGCTGGGCGGCGGTCACGCCGAGGCCCGGCAACGGCACCCGGCCCGGCCCCCCGTGACCCTCCGTGTCACGGGGAGCGCCGCCGCTGAGCGGCGAGCCCCACGCCGGGTCGTGCCAGACCTCGTCCGCCGTCCCGTCGACCAGGCACCGGGCCGCGAGCGCCGCCGTCTCCTCCGGCGCCCCCACCGCCCGGAGCGCACCGGCGATCCGGGGCACGGCCTGCCGAGCGTGCCGCCGGCCGTCCTCGAGCAGGGGCAGCAGGAGCAGCAGCCGGACGTCAGGGTCCGACAGGCCCTCGTCCGGCCCGGCGTCCGGCACCGTCTCGGCGACGTGCAGCAGCCGGCGCCAGCCGAGACCGAGACCGGGGCCGCCGCGCTCGCCGTCGTACGAGAGCAGGGTCTCGGCACGGGCCCAGCAGGGATGGGTGAGCAGGAAGTCCAGCCCCGGATCGTCGGCGAAGTTGCGGAAGACCACGACGGCGCGGTGCCCGTCCGCGAGAGGCACCCGCAGGACCGGCCGGGCCCGCTCGTCGTACAGCACCTCGGCGAGGGCGTCGGCGTCGGCCCCGTCGTCCCCGAACCATTCCGGCGCGGGACGCTCACCGTCCGGCCCGGCCGCGCACCACTGCAGGAGGTGGTTCGCCCAGAAGCCAGGACGGGCCGCCAGCGGCTCACCGGCCGTCAGCGGCCCGCCCTCGTACCCCTCGATCAGCACGCCGCACAGGATGCCATGCGGCGTGCGTCAGACCTGCGGCAGGGACGGGCCCGACGACGCGGCGGTGGTCGCGGCGGAGGCACGGTCGCCCAGGTCGAGCCGGAGCCGCAGGAAGTCGATGCCGCCGGGGCCCGGGCGGCGGTGGCCGTCCGGGACCCAGCCGTTGCGGGTGTAGAAGGCGAGAGCGCGGCTGTTGTGCTCCCAGACGTCCAGCAGCCCCGTGTCCAGGGCGGAATCCCGTAGGAAGCGGACGAACTCGGCGTGCAGCCGGCCTCCGACACCGCGGCCCCAGCGGCCGGGGCGCACATGGATCCGGTGCAGCTGACCGCACGCCGATGCGGCCTGCGTGCCCTCCTTGGGCGGCCCCATGGCCACCACACCGACCACCTCGGTGTCCTCGACGGCGCACAGCACCGTCATCGCACTCGACTGGACGGCGTGCGCCCAGAACGCGCGGCGGCGCGCCCATCCGTCGGGGCTGTCGATCTCAGAGCCGGGCAGGCCGCCCGCCTGGTAGTACGCGCCACGCGCCTGCGTGTGCAGGTCCACGATGGCCGCCAGGTCGCCGAACCGCGCCGGGCGCATCAGGGCTGGAGAAGTCGTCACCTCCTGTCAGACGTACGCGCGGTGGGGCGGGTTCCCCGCGCGCCGGAGCGGCGTGACGGCCACCCGGCAGGTGACCGCCACGCCCGCGCGACCGGCTACGGGTGCGCGGTGACCTGCGGCACGTTGTACCCGTCGACCCGCAGCTTCGGCCGCTTCGACGACAGCGCCCCCGCGGGCCAGGACAACGTCACCGTGCGGCTCTCACCCGGCAGCAGCCACAGGTAGTTGTCGCTGTACAGCGTCGGCAGCACCCGGTCGCCGGAACGCGAGTCCAGCAGGGAGAGCCGGACCAGGGCGGCCACAGAGGACCCGCGGTTGCTCAGTCGCGCCGTCAGCCCGTGCCGGTCGCCCGTGAGGTCGGTGTCCGTGACGTCGGCGGAGACCCGGGTCCGGGCGGCCTTGTTGAGCGCCTGCATGTGCTCGGGCCTGCGGTAGCGCCAGTAGACGTTCTCGGACAGCACCTCTCCGTCACGGTCCGTCAGGCGCAACCGCAGCAGGTGGAAGTCCGGCAGGTCGTCCGTCCAGGCCACCGTGAAGGCGTCGGCCTTCGCGGACGCCGCCACGTCCACCGTCCCGTGCCGCTCCGCGGACAGCGGGCGGCCGGACAGGTCGAGCAGACGAGCGGAGACCTTCGCGCCCTTCAGGACCCGGGGCGTGTGGTTGACCGCCAGGACCTTCCCGCTGACGGGGTCGGCCTGCACGTGGACGGGCTCGGCGGCCTTGCGGACCCCGTAGTAGGCGCCGTTGACGTCGAAGTCGTAGTCGTAGGTCTGCCACACCGTGCTGTACCAGGCGGGGTGCGACATCCACAGCATCAGACCGGAGGCGTCGTCCCACAGCCGGCCGTTCCAGGCCTCGAACATGGCGCGGAAGTTCTCGTAGTTGACGAACTGCGCCTTGCGGGAGAAGTCGTCGAGGTCCTCCGTGGTGCCGAGCCGGCCCTCGATGGCCGCGCGGTAGTTCTGCGGCGCCTGGTTGCCGCGGGTGCTCCAGTCGTGGTGGTACCAGACGCCGCCGACCGGCCACGCGGGCTCTTCTCCGGCCATGGCCCGCATGGTCTCGGCGGTCGACACGACGGGCATGCCGATCTCGGTGTGGAAGCCGAAGACGCCGCCGCCGTAGGTGGAGGCGGAGTAGTACCGCTCGGGCTCGACCCAGCCGTACGGGCCGCCGCCCGAGACGATGCCGCCCGCCGAGTTGTTCTGGTAGAGCAGGGCGGGCGCCTCGGCGAGGACCGCGGCGCGCATCCCGTCGTCGACCGGACCCGGAGGGTTGCCCTCGTTGGCGCCGCACCACACCACGACGCTGGGGTGGATGCGGTAGCGCCGCACGGTGTCCCGCGCCAGGTCGAGGAAGGCCTGGCGGTTCGGCGGGTCCATCGCCCAGGCGTTGGGGAAGTCGTTCCACACCAGCAGGCCGTGCTCGTCGCAACTGGCGTAGAACTCCTCCCGGTTGCTGCTGGCGACCCAGTTCCGGATCATCGTGAAGTTCATGTCGCGGTGCATGCGCACGGCCGCGTCCATGCGCTCCGCCGGCATGCGGCGCAGCAGCTCGTCCCAGCCCCAGTTGCCGCCGCGGGCGAAGACGCGGACGCCGTTGACGCTGATCTTGAGCGGCACGGTGGAGTTGTCGACGGACTTCACGTCCGTCCACTGCTCACCGTCGTCGGAGACCTGGACGGTGAAGGTCTTGGCGTACGCCTGCTCCCAGGTGATGGCGACGCGGTCGAAGCGCACCGGGGTGCCCAGGTCCACCCGGATCCACTGCTCGTCCTCGTACTCGGAGGACCAGCGGGTGCCCGGCTTGCCGTCCACCGCGTTGGCCGGCTCGCTGCCCCCGCCCTCGAAGGACGAGGCGGTGGCCTCCTTGCGCAGCGCGAGGTCGACGCCCGGCGTGCCGCTGTCGACGACCGACAGGCCCCACATGGACGAGCCCCAGCTGGTCGCCCGCGTGTGGCACAGGATCCGCACGTGGCGCGCAGTGGTGGCGGAGAAGTCGACGTTCTGCAGGCTCGCCGAGCCCCCGGTCTGGAAGGGCAGGGGGACGGCGGAGTTGTCCACGGAGGCGACGTCGGTCCAGTCCTCGCCGTCGTCGGAGACCTGGATGGTGTACGTCTCGGCGTACGCCTGCTCCCAGGTGACGACGACGCGGTCGAAGGACACCGCGGAGCCCAGGTCGACCCGGATGAACTGGTCGTCCTTGAACTCCGACGACCACCGCGTGTCCGGGTTCCCGTCCGTGGCGTTGCCCGGCCGGTTGGCCGGGTCGTCGGTCGAGGAGGCGTAGGCATCCTTGTGCAGGGCCAGGTCGACGCCGGGCGCGGAGCTGTCGGCCACCGTCAGGCTCCACATGGACGAGCCCCAGTCGGTCGCCCGTGTCCGGCACAGGACCCGCACGTGACGGGCGGTCGTGCGGGCGAACGTCACCGTCTGGGCGTAGGCGTCGGAGCCCGACTGGAACGTCAGGGGGACGTCGTACTCGTAGCCGAACTGGCGCAGGCCGAAGCGCGTGGTGCGCCGGTCGCTCTCCTGTCCGGCCACGGCGGCGGTGAGGGTGAGCAGGTGAAGTGCGGCCTCGCCGTAGCCGTTGGGCCACCACAGCTTCGGGTTCCGTACGAGCAGACTCGGATCCGAGGCCGGATCGAAGACGACGTCCACGCTCCCGCCCCCGGGCACGCTGACCGTCCGCCGCACGCGCACGTCGCCGAACGCGGCGGTGACGGTGACGGACCTGGGGTCCGCGGCCGCGTTGCGGACCGGGACGACGATGGTGACCTCGGCCGTGCCGGTGTCGGGCAGGTCGGGCAGGACGGTGTCGACGCGCGGGTCGCCGAGGACGGCGTCGCCGGTCGAGCGCAGCCGTACGTGGTTCCAGATCCCGGCGGCCCGGTCGCGCACGGCGGGCATCCAGTCCCAGCCGGAGGAGGCCAGGTAGGTGGGCGAGTTGCGGTTCATCATGTTCGCGCCGGCGTCGACGAAGGCGAGGCCTGCCGGGCCCTTGTCGCCGGGGCTGCCGGGGAACGGCATGGGGCTGATCTTCACCGCGAGGGCCTGCGGGCCCTTGGCGGTCAGCAGTTCGGTCACGTCGTAGGCGGCGCGAGCGAAGGGGAAGGTGAGGGTGCCGGCCTGCTTGCCGTTGAGCCAGATGTCGGCCTCGTGGTTGACCCCGTCGAACTCCAGCCAGACCCGCCGGCCGGCCCCGGTGCGCAGGCCCTTGGGCAGGCGGAACTCACGGCGGTACCACCAGGAGTGGCGGGAGAGGGCCTCGGGGATGTGCAGGTTGGCGAAGCCGGCGACGGGGTCGGGCAGGTGCCCCTCGGCCACGAGGGAGGAGAGCACGGTGCCGGGTACGACGGCCGGCAGCCAGGTGCTGGTGTCCACGGCCGGCGCCGACAGCTCCGCGGCACTGCCCCCCGCCCAGTCGTCCATGGTCAGGTCCCAGCCGGACTCCAGTGGCACGGTGCCGTCCTCGGCGACCTCGAGGGCCGGGGGCGTGCGGTGGTGGGTGCCCCAGTCGGTCCAGCCGGTGGCGTCGGGGCGGTGGCCGCGGGAAGTGCCGTACACCTGCAGGCCGTTGAGGCCCAACGGGTTGGCGTTGGAGCGCCTGGTGACGGTCATCCGCACATGCCGGGCGGTGACCGGCTTCGGCAGGGCGATCTCCACGACCCCGCCCTTGCCGTCGTCGGTGCGGTGCACGACGGACCACGACGTGCCGTCGCGGGAGGTCTCGACGACAAAGGCGACCGCGCAACTCGACAGGATCTCCTGGCCGGTGGTGTTGTCGCGCGGGCTGCCGCTGGTCGAGGGGGTGTACGGCGGGTCGTCGGTCGTCGCCTCGAAGACGAGGCGCACGGACTCCACCTCGCACAGCGCCTCGAGGTCGACGGCTATCCACTGGGGGTCGCCGGCCGCGGCCCGCCATCCGGAGCCACGTACACCGACCTGGTCGAGGCCGTCGACGGCGAACTCGGCCGGGGTGGGGGCGTAGTCGGTGGAGGACACGGTGACCGGGCGGTACGCGGCGAGCTCGGCCCGGCTGCCGGCCGGGCCCGGAGGCCGGGTCTGCGCCGCGGCGGCGGCGGGGAAGGCCATGCCGAGCCCAAACCCCGCGAGGAGGGTGGAGCCGGTGGAGAGTACGGCGCGTCGGGAGGGCAGGGAGGACTGGTCCGGCATGAACAACGGCTCCGTTCAGGGATGTTCAATGAGGAGACGGCCTGGCATCATCGAAGAACCGATGACAACGTTGCCATCGCGATGACAACGTTGCCGAACATGCACCGCCGGGAAAGTTCCTGTCAAGGATCTGGGCACGCCGCATGCCGAATTTCTCGTAAATTAGGGACACATATTGACTTGTGCCCGGCTTCGCGCCACAGTCGTTGATCCGCCCGCACCGACAGCCGTGCGGGCGCCGCTCTGAGCCAGGCCCCGAGGCGGGAGGTACGGCCCGCTCAGTGGCCGTGGCCCGGGCGGCGACGGGGTGTGAGACACCCCGCCCCCGGTCTACCGCGCGCGGTTTCCCGCCGAACCGCGGTGGGGCGGCGGGCGGTCGCTGATCCTGGGCAGGCAGTCCCCCGCCGTCACGCCGGGGACTCGTCGGGGCGGTCGGGGCGGACGGCGATGTGGTCGGGTTCGAGTTCGAGCTTGACGCGCTCGCGGATGTCGAGGGCACGGGTGAACTCGCGGGGCAGTTGCAGGCGGCCGGAGCGGTCCACGGTGGCGTACTCGCCGGCGTGGACGGTGGTGCGGCCCTCCTCGTCGGTGCTGGTGCGGCGGAGGACCTCGGAAGCGGTGAGGCCGTCGCGGATGGCGACGGTGCGGTCGACCGCGTCGGCCACGGCCTGGTCGTGGGTGACGACGACGATCGTCGTGCCGAGTTGCTCGTTGGCGGTGCGGAACGCGCCGAAGACCTGCTCGGCGGTGGCGGAGTCGAGCTGTCCGGTGGGCTCGTCGGCAAGGACCACGGAGGGGTGGTTGGCCAGGGCGACGGCGACCGCGGTGCGCTGCTGCTCGCCGCCGGACATCTGCTGGGGGCGACGGTCCGCGCAGCGGCCCACGTCCATCATGTCGAGCAGTGCGGCCGCGCGGTCGGCCCGTGCCCGCCGGCCCTTGACCCGGCCCGACAGACGCATGGGCAGGACGACGTTCTGCAGGGCCGTCAGGTAGGGCAGCAGGTTTCGCGAGGTCTGCTGCCAGACGAAGCCGACGACTTCGCGCTGGTAGCGCAGGCGTGTGGCGGCGTTCATGGTGAGGAGGTCGTGCCCGGCGACCCTGGCCGCGCCGGCCGTGGGGGTGTCCAGCCCGGCCAGGACGTTCAGCAGCGTGGACTTCCCGCTGCCCGACGCTCCGACCAGGGCCATCAGTTCGCCCTGCCGCACCAGCAGGTCCAGTCCCTGCAGGGCCTGCACCTCCACGCCCTGCGCGGTGAAGATCCGCACCAGCCGGTCGCAGACGATCAGGGCGTCGTGCCCGAAGGCGGGCTGCTCCCGGCTCTCGACGGCCCGCCGTTCCAACTCCGCCAGCGTCGTCCGGCCGTGCTCCGGCGTCTTCGGCGTGTCCTGACTCATCGGGGCTCTCCTTCGTGGATACCCCCGGCTTCAGCCGGGGGTGGGGGTACCTCCCGCTTGCGGGGGAAAAATCGAAGATCTTGCGGAGTGGGGCAGGGAAGGCCGGTTCGCCGCCGCGGCGGACCGGCGTCTGCCCTCAACTATCCGCACTACGTCACAAACTGATGGAGTAGTATGTGAGCCGTGAAGGCCACCCACGTGAAGCGGGCGTTCAAGTACCGCTTCTATCCGACGGATGCGCAGGCAGCAGAGCTGTCCCGCACGTTCGGCTGCGTGCGGAAGGTCTACAACCTGGCTTTGGCCGCGCGCACGGAAGCGTGGACGCGGCAGGAGCGGGTGAACTACAACGCCACGTCGGCGATGCTGACGGCCTGGAAGAAGACCGAGGAACTCGCGTACCTCAACGAGGTCTCCTCCGTCCCGCTTCAGCAGGCGCTGAGGCATCTGCAGACGGCGTTCACGAACTTCTTCGGCAAGCGGGCGAAGTACCCGCGTTTCAAGTCGCGGAAGAAGTCCCGCAAGTCGGCGGAGTACACCACCAGCGCGTTCCGGTTCCGGGACGGGAAGCTGACCCTGGCGAAGATGGCGGAGCCGCTGGACATCGTGTGGTCCCGTCCGCTGCCAGAGGGGGCGTCGCCATCCACGGTGACCGTGTCCCAGGACGCGGCCGGGCGCTGGTACGTGTCCCTGCTGTGCGAGGACCCGTCCGTCCAGCCGCTGTCTGCCACCGGCGCGGCCGTCGGCATCGACGTCGGGCTCGATCACCTTGTGACCCTTTCGACCGGTGAGAAGATCTCCAACCCCCGGCACGAGCGGCGTGACCGTGCCCGCCTCGCGAGGGCGCAGCGGCAGCTTGCCCGCAAGGCCAAGGGCGACGGCGCGAACCGGGCCAAGGCGCGACGGAAGGTCGCAGGGATCTATGCCCGCATCGCCGACCGCAGGTACGACCACCTGCACAAGCTCACCACTCGACTCGTTCGTGAAAACCAAACGATCGTGATCGAGGACCTCGCCGTCCGGAACATGGTGAAGAACGGCAGCCTGGCCCGCGCCATCAGTGACGCGGCCTGGTCGGAGTTTCGGAGCATGCTGGAGTACAAGGCCCAGTGGTACGGCCGCGAAGTGATCGCGATCGACCGTTGGTTCCCGTCCTCCAGGTTGTGCTCCGCCTGCGGCACCTTGCGGGACACCATGCCGCTGAAGGTTCGCACCTGGACGTGCGGCTGCGGAACGACCCATGACCGCGACGTGAACGCGGCGAAGAACATTTTGGCCGTCGGGCTGACGGCGTCTGTCTGTGGAGCTGGTGTAAGACCTCAACGGAGCACTCCGGGCGGGCAGTCGGCGATGAAGCAGAAACCCCTACGGCGCGAGCCGTAGGAATCCCCCTCCTTCAGGAGGGGGAGGAAGTCAATCGCTGTCCCCCATCCGCAGGTCCGTTCCCTCTCCGCGTCGTCCGGCCGCCCACGCCTGGCCCGCCAGCACCGCGCAGGCCAGCACCACCAGCGCGGCCGACGGCAGCAGCAGCGACAGCGGGTCCGTACGCAGCACCGTCCCGGCCACTCCGGTCGCGGGCTCGGCCGCCGAGAAGGCCAGCGCGGTCAGATCCACCCCCTGACGCAGCAGAGGGACCGTGGCCAGACCGGCCAGGATGCCGCCGAGGGCGCCGAGCAGGACCTGCGGCAGCGCCTCCAGCACCGCGAGCCACTGCCGCTGACGGCCCGGCATCCCCATCGTCCGCAGCCGGGACAGGAGCGCCCTGCGCTGCGGTCCGTGGACCAGCATCGACAGCAGCAGGGCCAGGGCGCTGTAGCAGGCGCCCGCGGCCACCGCCGCCACGTACACCCGCCGGGCGCCGGTCTGCAGCGGCGAGGAGGTGAACGAGGCGCGTTCCTCGGAGCGCACGGCAACCGTCAGGTCGGGCGAGGCGGCGCGGGCGGCGGCGGCCAGCGCCCGCCCGTCCACCCGGGGCCCGGTCACGTGGAGCGCCGTCGCGGCCTGGAGGGACGACCCGGCGGTCTCGGGGTGCGCGCGGGCCAGTCCGGCGGCGGAGACCACCACGAAGTCGCCGCCCGAAACGGCCGGTGTCACGTCGCGCACGGCGGCCGCACGCACCCGAGTGGCCCCGGCGAAGGCCCGCACGGTCGCGGTCGTCGTACCGAACTCCCGCGCCAGGGCCGGGGAGACGATCGCCGGGAGTGGACCGGCGCCGTCGCTCTCCAGCACCGCGGCCGGGAACGGGGCGCCGATCCCCGTGGACCCCGCCAGCGCGGCGTACCGCGCCGGATCCACGACCACCAGGGTGTAGGGGGTTTCGGCCGGCGTCGTCGACAGTCCCGTCTCGATCCGTACGGGCGAGGTGGCGCGCACGCCGGGCACGCGCCTGACGCGTGCCTCCAGTCCGTCCGGGAGGGTGGTGACGGAGTCGATCCGCGCGTCGCCGCCGACCGCGCGTGTGGCGGCGCCGTCGCGGCCGCTCTCGACGCCGGTGAGGACCGAGCCGCCGAACGACGTCACGGCCAGCGCGACCAGCACCGCCACCAGCGGCAGTGCCGTGGCGGACGGCGTGCGGCCGGCCCGGGCCAGTCCCAGGTACCAGACGGCGCCCCGCAGTCGGGCCGCGGGCCGGAGCAGCAGCCGCAGCGGCAGCGGGTACAGCCGCAGCAGGGCGAGCGCAGCGATGACCGCCACCAGTACCGGTGCCGCGGCGGTCAGCAGGTCGGCGCCGCCGTCCGCCGTGCCCCGGCGCCGCAACGCCAGGACCGCGCCGGCCACGACGACCGCCACCGTCAACTCCGCCACCGTACGGCGGTGCGAGGGCCGGGACGCCACGAGGTCGTCGCGCCGCTCCGTACCCCGCCGGTGAAGGAGCGCCACCGCGTGCAGCGGCAGCGCCGCCACGGTGACCGCCGCCACCGAAGCCCCCGCGAGCAGCGAGGCAGCCGAGCGTTCGGCCGGCACCAGCAGCGACGCGAGCAGCACGCCGGCCGCCGCGCTGGGGACGGCCACGACCGCGCCCTCCGCCAGCAGCCGGGCGCCGAGCCCCGTGAGGCTGCTCCCGCGGAACCGCAGCAGCCGTAGTTCGGTACGGCGGCGGGCCGCCGCGAGGCCGCCCGCCATCACCAGCACGATGCCCGCCACGGCGCCCACACCCACCGCCGCGACCAGCACCAGGGGAGCGGCCGCGGCCCGCTCCCGCACGAACGGGCCCAGCAGGGAGGCGAGTCCGTCCTGGCTCACGGTGATGGACTGATTGCCCGTCAGCTGTTGGAGCCGGAAGCTGTCCGGCCCGCCCGACAGCGACGCCAACCGGTCGCGCAGCGCGGGCACCTCGTGGGCGGAGAGCGCGCCGATGTCGGCGGGGTGGTGCCAGTACAGGCGGGCGCCCCCGAGCAGACCGAGCACCACGCCGCCCGCGTCCTGGCCGATCAGCGCGGTGAAGTGCCAGTAGTGCTCGGGATCCTCGCCGGGCGGACCGGGGACGCTGACGAGGGTCGGGGCGAGCAGGTCCTGCTCGGCGTTCCAGAACGCCGCGCCGGGCGAGCGGGGTTCGACGATCCCGGTGATCCGCACCGTCAGTCCCGCCCGTGTCGCGTCCCGCAGGTGGACCGCGGAACCCGCCCGCAGACCCATCACCTTCGCGGTCCTCGCCGTGATCACCGCCTCCACCTGACGTGCCCCGGAGGTGGACGCGGGCATGCGTCCAGCGACGAGCCGGGCGCGGGCGGCGAGATCCGGCTGAGCGACGAGCGTCGCCTGCGGGGCGCGGCCCTTGGTCGGCTGCGGCAGGCCGCGATCGGTCGCGGACGCCGCCACGGCGTTGCGCACCCCGTACACGGTCTGCCCGGTGTCCAGGGCCAGCGGCGGCCGCACCAGAGTGCGGAAAGCGTTCTCGGTCGTCGCGAGGGAGCCGGCCCGTAACGGCGAACCGGCTCCGACGCGCTCCCCGGCGAACGTGACGTCCAGGGTGGCGGTGACACTGCGGTCGGCCAGCGAGGCCCGCCGCAGGGTGTCCCGCAGCGCGGCGTTCTCGTACGTCTCGACGGTGCGGGGCAGCGCCGCGGCGAGGAACGCGGTGACCAGCACCAGGGCGGCCAGCGCCAACGCCCCGCCCGGGGCGGCGCGCAGGCGGGCACCGGTCCACGATCCCGGCCGACCCGCACGTACTGCGCTCACGTCACTCCCCTCCCTGCCGGCGCAACGCGCGGACCGGATCGGCCGTGCGCAACGCCGCCACCACGACCGAGAGCAGCGGCAGTAGGACCACCGCGGCCAGCAGTTCCACCAGGGGCACGACGGGCAACTCCACCCGCACCGCGGGTACGGGGGTGTCCGCGCGCGCGGTCAGGACGATCAACGGCACGATCGCCCGGGTCAGCGCCCCGCCCAGCAGCGCCCCCACCGCCACCGCCGTCAGCACCAGCAGCCCCTGCTCGGCCGCGACCACCCGGGCCAGTGATCCGCGCGGCGCCCCCAGCGCCCGCAGTACCGCGAACTCCGCCGAGCGCTCCCGCACCGCTCCCGCCGCGGCGACCGCGAACCCCACCGCGGCCAGCACGGCTGCCGCCGCCACCGCCGCGGGCAGGGCGGACAACGGACCCGCGCCCAGCGGATCGCGCCGCAACTGCTCCCGTGCCTCGTCACGGAGCACGATCGTGGCGGCGTCCCCGCGGGCCCGCAGGGCCGAGGCGACCGGGCGCGCGCTGCCCGGCGAGGCGGCGAGCCACCACTCGGTGGGTTCCAGCGGGCGCTGTCCCTGGAAGAAGAGCGCGCGGTCGAGGCTCGCCAGATCCAGCAGGACGGCTCCGCCACCGGTGCTCGCGGTGCCGTCGCGCCCGGTGGTGGGCAGCGCGTGGAGCGACCCCGTGATGCGCAGGGACAGGCGCGTGCCGCTCAGTTCGACCGGCACGGTGCTGCCGGGCCTGGCGTCGACCGCGCTCAGGAAGGCGTCGGTGGCGACCGCGGGCAGCACCGCGGGCGGCCGGGGTCCGGCCCGCAGGGTGACGGTGGCCCCGTCGGCGCCTTCCGGCGCGTCCTTCTGGAAGGGTTCCGCGCCGGTGTCGTAGCGGACGGTCAGCGGTGTGCCGGCGGCGGAGCGGGGCGTGCCGGCGTCCGAGGTGCGGTAGCCGAGGTCCGGGGCATCGGGGAAGTCGGGGTTGTCGATCCGTGCCTGGGCCGACCAGGCCGTCGTGGCGGGGGAGGGCACCCGGTGCACGCCGCCGCCGGTCACCGCGCGGACGTCGGTGACCGTCATGCTGTGCCGCTCGTTCCGCCGGGGCACCGAGTAATCGGCCCTCAGGCCGGTCAGACGCAGCGGTCCGGCGGGGGCCGCGCCGGGCGTGAGGCCCGCCGCGGCCGCCAGGTCGACCTCCAGCACGCGCAGTTCGCCGTCGGCCCGGACCTCGCCCAGCACGAACGTGTACGGGACGCCGTACCGGTCGGTCAGCGTCGCGTACAGCCGGTCGGTCACCGTCCCGGAGACGGTGCGGTCAGCGGCCCCCAGGCACCGCAGACGGACCGTCAGGCGCAGCCGCACCGTGCCGTCGGGCAGGATGAACCCGGCGTCGCGGGCGGCGCGGCCGCCGTCTGCCCGCAGGGGTCGCATGAGGCCGTCGAGGGACTGGGCGGACAGGTCGTCGCGCAGCCGCAGGACCCGGGCGGCCGAGGTGGTGTCCACGGCCACGACGGTCGCGTCACGGTCCCGGGGGAGGGACACCGTGCCGCGGGCGGCGGGGGTGACGGCCGTGAGGCCGGGCACGTCGTCGTAGCCGCCGCCCTGTCCGAACGCCGGCGTGGCGGAACCGGACACGCGCAGGTCTGCGCCGACCGCGAAGTCCGCCTGGTCGGCTTGCGAACGGGTCCAGGTGCTGTCCTCCGCCATCGCGAACATGCTGATCGACACGGCGAAGACCAGCAGCAGGGCGGGCCCGGCCCCGCGTCCCGGACGGCGCGCCAACTGCCAGCCCACCAGGGAGGCCGGGAGCCCGCGCGCCCGCGCCGCGCGGCGCTCGCCGAGCCGGGCCGCCGGCGGCAGCAACCGCAGCGCCAGCACCGCACCCGCCAGCAGGCACAGCGCGGGTGCCCCCACCAGGACCGGGTCCAATCCGAGCTGCCCCGAGGTGTCGGTGCTCAGCGCCCCGCCGCCGGTCCGGCGACGGGACAACTGCCACCACGCCAGGCCGGCCACGAGCACGAGAGCAGCGTCCGCCCCCGCCTGCGCGGCGGCGGGCAGCGCCCGCCGGCGCCGCCGCGCCGTGTACTCCTGAGTGAACGTGCCCGAGCGCCGCAGCACCGGCCCGACGACGGCGAGGGCGCAGGCGAGCGCGGTGAGCCCGGCCACCCACCAGGCGGTCACCGGTGAGGGCTCCAGGCGCACTCCCGCCCGCGCCAGCGCGCCGCGACCGGCCAGCAGCCGCACCAGTGGGCCCGACAGCAGCGGGGCCAGCAGCGCGGCGGGCAGGGCCAGCAGCAGGGCCTCGGCCGCGGCGAGCCCGCTGAGCTGGGCGCGCGAGCCGCCTCGGGCCCGCAACTGCGCGCTCTCGCCGAAACGTTCCGCCGCGAGCAGCCCGGAGACCTGGAACAGCGACAGCGCGGCCAGCAGCAGCAGTTGCAGCACGCTGATCAGCAAAGTCGACCGGCTCACCAGCAGGGTGCCGCGTAACTCCGCCAGAAGATCGGGCAGTTCGCTGCTCGCCACCACAGAGCTCGGGTCGGGCAGCGCGCCCAGTCCCCGCACCGTCCGCTGGACGCTCGCGCTGACCTCGTCGACGCGGGCGGCGGTCATGGCCGTGAAGTCGCCGCGCGCCTGCCACGCCATCTCCACCGCCGGGACGCCGCCGGGGCCGAAGGCCGCGGGAGCGGTGAGCATCGGGCCGTAGGTGGTGAACGAGAGGGTCCGCATGCCGCGGCCGCCGAGCGGGTCGAGCCGCCAGTACAGGGCGTACCGGTCGACCGGCCGGTACGTCCCGGTCACGCGTACCCGCAGCGTGCCGCCGTGCAGCCGGTCGGTCAGGTTGAGCACCTGTCCCGGGCGCACCTTCAGCGCCGCGGAGGCCGCCTCGGGCAGCGCCACCGGGACCGGGCCGCCGTTCGCCGGCGGACCGGGGAAGGTGCCCTCGGTCATGGCCACCCGCGCCCGGTCCAGCGTCGACAGCACCGTCAGGTCCGGGTCCCCGGCGCGCGGGGCACCGGCCGGGCGCAGCGCCGTCGGCAGCCCGTAGGGGCCGGAACGCGTGACCCCGGTCACGGCGACCGGCAGTCCGTCGTAGGCGCCGCTGACAGCCGCGCGCACGGCCCGGTCCGCCGCGCCCGGATCCCCGCCGCCGACGCCCGCGGTGATCTCGACCAGCGTCCGTGCGGCCGACTGCTCCTGCAGCGCGCGCCGCAGACCGGCGTCCCCCACGGCCGAACTGAAAGCGGCGAGCGCCGCGACGGCGCCGGCGGTCAGGAGTACCGAGAGCACGGCGGCGCCGAGGAGCAGACGATGCGCGCGCAGGCGCAGCAACACGAACCCCGGCACCACGCCCCCCGTTCCTGATGGCCCGTGCGATGGGATGGCTCAGACTACGCCCACCCGGGAGCCGGGGCGGAGGGCTCGGTCGTCACCGGTTTCCGGAACGACACGACCCGGTTCCGCTGCGGGTGGAGGCGGGCGGAGCCGGGCGTGCTCGGACCCGGAGCGGCGCGGTGACGGCGCAGGCGCGGCGCGGGCCCGGGGGGCGACACCGCGCGGCCCGCGCCCGGCGCCGCTCGCGACGCCCCGTGGCGGCGGGACGTGCGAGGCGGACGCCGGGAGGGGCCGCCGGTGGGCAGGGATCGCGGGCGCCTCGCCCGGGGCCGCCTCAGGCCTTCGGCTGCGTGAAGCGGATGTTGTTGCCGAAGGGGTCGCGCAGGCCGCAGTCGATCCCGTACGGGCGCTCGGTCGGCTCGTCCGTGAACTCCACGCCGAGGTCCCGGAGCGTCTCGTACGTCTTGCGGCAGTCGTCGGTGCTGAAGATCAGGTGGCCGCCCGTGGCGCCCTTGGTGACGAGATCGCGGACCTGCTGCGCGGTCTCCTCGGACATCGCCGGCGGGCCCGGCTTCTCGAGCAGGATCTGGCGCTCGGGGTGGCCGGGGACGTTCACCGTGAGCCAGCGCATGAATCCCAGGTCGACGTCCGCGTTCACCTCCAGGCCGAGCTTGCCGACGTAGAAGTCGAGGGCCTCGTCCTGGTCGAGGACGTAGATCTGCGAATGAGTGATGGCGTTGAACATGTGCACCACGCTACTGACCGGGCCGGAGGAAAACTTATCCAGACCTGCTCGACCTGCTCGACCTGCTCGCCCGCCGGACCCGATCGACCCGCCGGCCATGCTCGCCCGCTGTTCCCGCTCGCCCGCCGGCCCGGCGGTCGACATCAGGCGCGCGGCCGCATCCACGCCTTCGCGAAGCACGTCGGTACCGCCATCGCCCCCGCCTGCTTGCGGTACGCCCGCGGTGACGTGCCCACGATGTCCCGGAAGGTGCGGCTGAAGGTCCCCGGGCTGCCGAAGCCCACCTCGAAGCAGATGTCCGTCACGCTGCGGTCGGTCTCCCGCAGCAGGAACATCGCCCGCTCCACGCGACGTCGCTGCAGGTAGCGGTGCGGCGTCTCGCCGAAGGTCGCGCGGAAGGTGCGCGCGAAGTGCGCCTGCGACACATGGGCGACCCGGGCGAGCGCCGGCACGTCCAGCGGCTGTGCGTAGGCCCGGTCCATGGTGTCCCGTGCCCGGAGCATCCGGCGGTTGGTCTCTTCGGTGGCGCGGCTCACGGTGCCCATGAGACCACAGCCGCCGCGGCGCCCGGGGACGGAGGGCAGCCGTGGCCCGCGGGCTCAGGCGGACGGTCAGGCCGTCACCGGGTCCGGCGTGCAGGCCTCCATCAGGCGCGCCGCGGTGTCCGGGGCGAAGAGCGCGGCCGCGGCCGGGGAGAGGGCGCGGCGTGAGCGGCGCGGGCGGGTGGCACCGTCCAGGACGTCGATCAGCGTCCACGGGTCGGGGGCGAAGCGGGTCAGGCCGAGCTCGGCCATCCGGCGCGCACCGGCCTTGCCGTGGCCCGGGATGGGGCGGTAGCCGACGACGGGCAGCCCCATGGCGAGCGCCTCCAGCGCGGTCTGCCCGGCGGCGTTGTCCACCAGGGCGTCGGCCGCGCTCATCAGTCCCGGCATGTCCCGCTCCCAGCCCAGCGCGAGCGTGCCGGGGACGCGCGAGAGCCTGGCGTGCAGTCGCCTGTTCTCACCGCACAGCGCCACCGGCAGGAAGCCGGCCCGTGCCAGCAGGGCCGCGGTGTCCGCCAGGTGCGAGCCGGCTCCCCAGGCCCCCGCCGAGAGCAGGACGACCGGACGGTCCGGCGCCCGGGAACGGAACACCTGGTGCCACTGCCCTGCGTCCGCGGCGGGCGCCAGAAAACGGGAGGCCACCAGGGGACCGGTCGCCGCGGCGGGGCGGCCGGCGGCCTCACGCACCCGGATGGCGGCGTCCTCCGTGAGGCAGCAGTACAGATCGTTGCCCGGGTGCAGCCACTGGCCGTGGACGGCGAAGTCCGTGACCACCACCGCGCTGGGCACCGGAAGCGAGCCGCGCACCCGCATCCTGCCGGTGAGCTGGGCCGCCAGGTGGAACACCGGGACGACCAGGTCCGGCCGCTCACGTCGGACGAGTTCGGCGAGTCCGCGCTCGGCGAGCCCGGCCAGCCCGCCCGGGCCGGGCGTGCGGCGTGCTCCGCCAGGACGCAGGAACGCCGCGTAGATACCCCCGTAGAGCGGCGGGAGGTGCAGGACGGTGGCGCGGTAGAACGCGCGCAGCGCGGCTCCGGCGTGCGCGGGGAGGAGGCCGAGGACGTCGGCCCGGTGCACCTGCCCGCCGCGGGCGGTGAGCCGGGCGACGAGCTCGTCGGCGACCGCGTCGTGGCCGGCGCCCATGGTGGCGCTGAGCACGAGGAAACGCCGGGGCGCACGGCCCGCCCGCCCGGTGTGCGTCACCGCGGCACCACGCCGCGCCGGTAGGGAAGGGGCGGGGCTGTCGCGGACACATCCGGCACGTGATCACCTCGTACACCAGGAGCGGTCTCCTCGGATCTAACCGATTCACCCGGTTTTGAAACGAGCTGTGCGTACTCCCGCCCGCAGACCGCAGACCGCAGACCGCAGACCGCAGACCGCAGATGTCCGCCGTCCGCGTCCCGGCCGGATCGCCCACAGAGCCGGTCCGGCGATCGGACGGTTTACTGAGACCGGAGGGGGACGAGCCCCGGGAGCCGCACCGGCCGTCCCGGGCGGCAGCTGCGGCGGCAGGGACAGAAAGCGATGCCATGACCTCTCACCCTCCCCAAGCGGTCTCCGGCGGCAAGGCGGTGCACGGCAAGGCGGTGCGCGGCCCGACGGCCCCGGCCGACGGACCGGCCCCGGTCGCGCTGGTCACCGGTGCGTCCTCGGGCATCGGCGCGGCGATCGCCGACCGCCTCGCCGCCCAGGGATGGCGGCTGCTGGTCAGCGGCCGCGACCACGAGCGACTGCGGGCCGTCGCGGAACGCACCTCCGCGACCGCGCTGCCGGCCGACCTGCAGGATCCCGAGGGCACCGGCCGGCTGGTGCGCGACGCCGCGCTCGTGACGGGTGGCCGGGTCGACCTGCTGGTGGCCGGGGCGGGCATCGGCTGGGCAGGCCAGTTCGCCGCGATGCCGCCGGGCGCCATCGAGCGGATCTTCATGGTGGACGTCGTCTCGGCGCTGGAGCTGGTCCGCCGGGTACTGCCGGGCATGCTGGCCCGGCGCAGCGGCCACATCGTGCTGATCGGCTCCTTCGCGGGCAGCGTCGGCGTCCGCGAGGAGGCCGTCTACTCCGCGGCCAAGGCGGCGCTGGGGGCCTTCGCCGACTCGCTCCGCTACGAGCTGGCGGGCAGCGGGGTGCGCCTCACCCATGTGATCCCGGGCGTCGTCGACACGCCGTTCTTTGCCACGCGGGGTGTGGCCTACACGCGCTCCCGGCCCCGTCCGATGCCTGCCGAGCGGGTCGCCAGGGTCGTGACCGACGCCATCCGCGGCGGACGCGACGAGGTGTACGTCCCCCGCTGGCTGCGGGTCCCGGTCGCCGTGCGCGGCCTCCTGCCCTGGGTCTACCGGCGCCTCGCGGGCAAGTACGGATGACGCGGTGCCCGTCCTGACCGTCGTCCTCGCCCTGTTGGCGGCCCTCGCCAACGGCGCGGCATCCGCACTGCAGCGGCGCGCCGCCCTGCAGCAGGAGGAGGAGGAAGGGGCCGGGCACGGTGTGCGCGGCCGGCTGCGGCACCTGATGAAACTGGTCCGCCGCCCGTTCTGGGCGGCCGGGATGGCCTCGCTCGGGGTCTCCGGCGCCCTGCAGGCCAGTGCCCTGGCCGTGGGACAGTTGTCGGTCGTGCAGCCGGTGATGGCGACGGAGCTGCTGTTCACCCTGATGGCGGGAAGCGTCGCTTTCTCCCGGCGGCCCGGCGCGCGGACCTGGCTGTGGTTCCTGGCACTGGCCGGGGGACTGGCCCTGTTCCTCGGCGCGGCGACGCCGTCCGGCGGCCGGTCGCAGTCCCTGCCGGGGACCTGGCCGCGCGCCGGTGTGGCCCTGGCGCTGCTGGTGCTCGTCCTGTGCCTCGTCGGGCTGGCGCTGCGGCGCGGCGGTGCCCGGGCCTGCGTGCTGGGATGCGCCACGGCTGCCTGCTTCGCCTGCACGGCGGCCCTGATCAAGGACGTCACGGGGCGCGTCCCGGACGGCCTGCCCCGGGTGTTCGCCTCCTGGCAGCTGTACGCGCTGGGTGCCGTCGGGCTGCTCAGCCTGCTGCTGCTGCAGGTCACCCTGCGGGCGGGCAGCCTCGCGGCGTCGCAGCCGGCGCTCACCATCGGGGACGCGGTGGTCAGCGTGGCGCTGGGGTGGGTGCTGTTCGATGAACGGATCGCGCTCGGTGCGCAGGTCGTGCCCGAGGCGGCCGGCGTCGCCCTGATGGCCGTCGGAGCCGTGGGGCTCTCACGCTCGCCCGCTGTGGCCGGCGGCTGGGACGCACCGCGCGGGCACGGCCAGGGCGCCGCCGGGGGCCGGCGCCGCACGGCCCGCGGAGGGCCGCGATGAGGCGCGGCGGCGACGTCCGGCGGTCGGCGCTCGCCGTGGGCCTCCTGACGGCCGGCCACATCGTGCCGGCCGCCACCTGGCTCCCCGGGCTGCGCCGCCGGGCCTTTCCCGCCCTCGCCGGCCTCGGCAGCCCCGGCCACGTGGCCCTCACCTTCGACGACGGACCGGATCCGGTCTCCACCCCGCGCTTCCTGGACGCCCTTGACGAACTCTCGGTCCGGGCTACCTTCTTCGTCCTGGGCGCGCGGGTGGACGCGCACCCCCGGACCGCGCGCGAAACCGTCCGGCGCGGCCACGAGATCGCCGTCCACGGCTGGACCCACGACCGCCCCTGGCTGCCGGATCCCACGCGCGAGCGGGACGGCCTGGCCCGCGCCGTGCGGGTCGTCCGCGAGACCTGCGGCACCGCGCCGCTCTGGTACCGCCCCCCGTACGGCATCCTCACCGGCGGCCGCTGGGCGGCGGCGGCGCGGGCCGGCCTGACGCCGGTCCTGTGGAGCGCATGGGGCCGCGACTGGACGTCCGACGCCACCGCGCGGTCCGTGCTGGCGACTCTCCGCCCCGATCTGCGGGCCGGCGCCACCGTCCTGCTCCACGACAGCGACCACGTCTGCGCCCCCGGCTCCTGGCGCGCGACCCTCGCGGCGCTCCCCGCCCTGGTCACGGCCTGCCGGGAGGCCGGTCTGACGGTCGGTCCTCTGGCCGAGCATGGGATGGGTGCGGGCGTTTGACGGTCGGCCGGGGCAGACGGACACTCGATAGATAGATGCCCTATACATTTCACCTGGAGTGACCACCGCTCCGCGGAGCCGGCCGAGCGCCGCCCGCGACGCAGCGGACGGCGCTCGGGCACAGCTGCAGCCCGGAGGCACGCGCATGTGCGGAATCGCCGGATGGATCTCGTTCCGCAGGGACCTGGGGAACGAGCAGGCAACGGTCGACGCGATGACCGAGACGATGGCCTGCCGTGGGCCCGACGACCGCGGCACCTGGGTGGACGGGCCCGCCGCGCTCGGCCACCGCAGGCTCGCGATCATCGACCTGCCGGGCGGCCGGCAGCCGATGAGCGCCGAGGCGTCCGGGGGCGGCACGGTGGCGATGGTGTACTCGGGTGAGGCCTACAACTTCTCCGAACTGCGCGCGGAACTGGCCGCGCGCGGCCACCGCTTCACCACCACCTCCGACACCGAAGTGGTGCTGCGCGGCTACCTCGAGTGGGGGGAGTCCGTCGCCGAACGGCTCAACGGCATGTACGCCTTCGCCATCTGGGACAGCCGTGAGCAGAAGCTCGTGATGATCCGCGACCGGATGGGGATCAAGCCGTTCTACTACTACCCGACCGACGACGGGGTGCTGTTCGGGTCCGAGCCCAAGGCGATCCTGGCCAATCCCCTGGTCCCGCGCCGCGTGACCCTGGACGGGCTGCGCGAGCTCTTCGCCTTCGTCAAGACGCCCGGTCACGCGATCTGGGAGGGCATGCGCGAGGTAGAACCCGGCACGGTGGTCACCGTAGGACGCGACGGCATCCGCACCCACGTGTACTGGTCGCTGCGGACCGAGCCCCACACCGACGACAAGGAGACCACGATCGCGCGGGTGCGTGAGCTGCTCGAGGACATCGTGCGCCGCCAGCTGGTCTCCGACGTGCCACGATGCACCCTGCTCTCCGGCGGCCTGGACTCCTCGGCGATGACGGCGCTCGCGGCCCGGCAGCTCGGCGCACAGGGCCAGAAGGTGCGCAGTTTCGCGGTGGACTTCGCCGGGCAGACCGAGCGCTTCGTCCCCGACAGCCTGCGCGCGACGCCCGACACCCCCTTCGTGCACGACGTCGCCGAGCTCTGCGGGACCGAGCACCAGGACATCGTCCTCGACTCCGGCCAGCTCGCCGACCCCGAGGTCCGGGCCAAGGTGATCCGCGCCCGTGACATCCCGGCCGGGTTCGGTGACCTGGACTCCTCGCTCTACCTGCTGTTCAAGGCCATCCGGCAGCAGTCCACCGTCGCCCTGTCGGGCGAGTCCGCGGACGAGGTCTTCGGCGGCTACCGCCAGTTCTTCGACGAGGACGCCCGCCGGGCTGACACCTTCCCGTGGCTGGTGCGGTTCACGACCGACTTCGGTGACGACGGCAGCATCCTCACCGACCGGGTGACCAAGTCCCTGGACCTGCGGGGCTACATCCACGACGGCTACCGCCGCGCGGTCGCGGGCGTGGACCGCCTCGACGGTGAGAGCGACTTCGAGTACCGCATGCGCGTCATCAGCCACCTTCACCTCACCCGTTTCGTGCGTATCCTGCTCGACCGCAAGGACCGGGCGAGCATGGCCAACGGACTGGAGGTCAGGGTCCCGTTCTGCGACCACCGGCTGGTCCAGTACGTCTACAACGCCCCCTGGTCGCTGAAGTCCTTCGACGGCAGGGAGAAGAGCCTGCTGCGCGAGGCCACCGCGGACGTACTGCCCCGCTCGGTCTACGACCGGGTCAAGAGCCCCTACCCCTCCACCCAGGACCCGAAGTACTTCGTCGCGCTCCAGGAGAACGCCAAGGACCTGCTGGCCAAGCCCGCTCACCCGGTGTTCGACCTGGTCAGCCGGACCTGGCTGGAGGACGCGGTCAGGACCGCCACCCCGGTCGGCGGCCACGCCGCCCGGCACGGCCTGGAACGCGTTCTCGACCTGGCGGTGTGGATGGACCTGTACGCACCGACGGTCGACATCCCCTGACCCGACGGGGGACGGAGCGAAGGAACGGACGATGGCGGCGGTCGGTGAGGACGACGCCCTGGACTTCGTGGTGTGCCTGCACCGCCTGGTGCGGCTGCTCCACCGGGCCCACCCCGAGCCGAGGCTGCAGCCGACCCAGCTCATCGTCCTCGCCCTGCTGAACCAGTACGGCCCCGCGCGTGTCGGTGTCCTCGCCGAGCGGGCCGCCTGCACCCAGCCCACGGTCACCGCGGCGGTGCGGCAGTTGGAGGAGGCCGGGCTGGTCCGGCGGGAGTCCGATCCGGCCGACGGCCGAGCCATACGGGTGGTCATGACCGCCCCGGGCAGACGGGAGCTCGTCCGGATGGCCCGCGGCCAGGCCCAGGCCCTCGCCGTGCGCCTCGGCACCCTACCGCCCAAGGACGTGCGACGGGTCCTCGAGGCGGGGCGGCTGCTGAGCCGCCTCACGGACGCCGACTGACCCCCGGACGCCGACCGACCCCCGGACGCCACGGGGTCGCGAGCGCCGCTCGAGGGCCGGCCGCGGGCGCGGCGCGGTCCCCGCGGCAGCCGTGTCGCGGCGGGGCGGGCGGGGCACCGGCGGCCGGATGACGACCGCTGGTGACGAAGCGTCTCACCCGTTGCGGCCGCCTCGGCGACCGGGTGCGTCCACCGCCCGTCGGGGGTGCCGGGAGGTGACGGGGTGCGTCCACCGCCCGTCGGGGGTGCCGGGAGGTGACGGGGTGCGTCCACCGCCCGTCGGGGGTGCCGGGAGGCGATGGGGTGCGTCCACCGCCCGTCGGGGGTGCCGGGAGGCGATGGGGTGCCGGTTTCCGCAGTACGCTCCCCGCGGGAGCGCCCTCGCCGGCAGGGCGTGCTCAACCGCACCTGACGACGCGATGGGGGAGGCCCCGTGACCGGAACGGACACGCGAAGGCGTGCCGACGCGCTGCGGAACCGGGAGCACATCCTCCGGGTGGCCCACGACGCCTTCGCCGAATCGGGCACCACCTCGCTCAACACCATCGCCAGGCGGGCCGGCGTGGGCGCCGGCACCCTGTACCGGCATTTTCCGACCCGCGACGACCTGATCCTCGCCGTCTACCGCCACGACGTCCAGCGCCTGGTCGACTCCGTCGACGACGTCCTCGCCAGGCACACCCCGCTGGAGGCGTTCCGCACCTGGTTCACGGCCTTCGCCGACTGCGTCCGCGTCAAGCACGGACTCGGTGAGGCCCTGCACGGCGCGGCGGCCCAGGACACCGTCGTCCACGAGACCTGCGGCCGCGTCGTCGGCGCCGTCGGTACGCTGCTGCGCGCCTGCGAGGCGGACGGCAGCGTCCGCCCCGGGCTCGCCCCGCAGGACGTGCTGCTGCTGATGGGCTTCCTCTGGCGCGTCGGCGGCGAGACCCTCGGCCCGGACCGGGACCGCCGCGTCACCGATCTCGTGGTCAACGGTCTGCGGGCTGACGGCGGTTGACGAGCCGGTGCGCCGTGCGCGTGCGCGTCCTGCGATCACATGCCGGCGGGTTCGCGCCTTGATCGGCCGGGCCTGGAGGACGACACGACCTGGCCTGTGCGGGTCCCGATGCAGGGGTGCGAGCGGGGGTGGCCGGGATGGCCGCGGCGGTGGTACTGGCCGGGGTCGCCGGGGGTGCTGATCCTCGGCGCGTGGACAGGGCGGCGGGAGCGGTCCCGCTCGGGCGGGCCGCATCCCGTGGCTTCGCCGTCGCAGTAGGGGGGAGCCTGACCGCGGCGCTGCTCCTCGCGGTGCGGGGAGCCGTCCGGCGTTGCCTGATCCTGGTGTCGGGCGTCTTCGGCACGCTGGTGGTGGTGGTGGTGGTGGTGGTGGTGGTGGTGGCGGCCGCCGCTCGGTCCGGGTTTCCCGGTGGGGTGGAGAGCATGCGCGCCCGACCGCCCCGACCGCCCCGACCGGCACTCGGTGGTCGAGGAGGGGCCATGCAAGGGGCCGGGCTGACGGCGCGCCGCCGACGCGAGCGTGCTTCGTCAACGGCGACTACGACGCTCTGGCCGCAGCGGAACGGGCTGGACCGGGTCGGCCAGACCGGGGACGGCGGCGAACGGGCGAGGTCCTGGGGTCGAACTGTCCCCGTCCGACGGCAGCCTCACCGCAGGGTGGACAGGGGCCGGCCAGCCGGCGGCTCAGACTTGCTGCCGGGTCGCCGTCCCCGCGGGGGACAGCGCCGTGCGCAACTGGCGCCGCCCGGAGACACCGAGCTTGGTGAAGACGTTGCCGAGGTGCCACTCCACCGTGCGCGGACTGATGAACAGCTGGGCGGCGATCTCGGAGTTGGTGTGCCCGTCCCTCGCCAGGGCGGCGATCTGGGCCTCCTGTCCGGTCAGCCGGTGAGCGGTGTCGACCGTCCGCTTGCGTACGGACTCCCCGGTCGCCAGCAGTTCGCGCTGGGCGCGTTCGGCGAAGCCGTCCGCCCTGAGTCCGCTGAACGTGTCGTGAGCGGCGCGCAACTGGGTGCGGGCCTCCCGGCGGCTGCCGCGGCGGCGCAGCCACTCGCCGTACAGCAGGCGGGCGCGCGCCAGGTGAACGGCGATGCGGCAGCGGCCGAGGTGCTCGACGGCCGCCCGGTGGAAGGCGTCGGCGGCGCGGTCGTCGCGGCTCAGCAGAGCCCGTGCACAGGCCTCCATGCCCAGCGCCCACTCCGTGCCGCTGGCGCGGGTGCGTTCGGTGAGCCGTTCCAGCGCGGTGGCCGCCGCCTCGGGCCGGCCGCCGCGGGCGGCCGCCTCGATCAGCTCGAACAGCGCCCACCCGAGGAAGCCCAGGTCCTCGTACCGGCACGCGCGGGTCGCCGCCTCCAGCGCGGCGTCGTAGCGGCCGAGTCCGTTGTAGAGCAGGGCGGTCGCGTGCTCGGCGAGGCCGAGAGCGCGTCCCTCGCCGCGGTCGCCCACCTCCCGGATGTGGTGCTCGATCAGCTCCCTCACCCGGGACTCCTGCCCCCGCCAGGCGGCGAGCAGGAGCGGGGTGTACATCATCGGCGCGCTGCCGGTCGCCTGCGAGATCGCGGTCGCCTCGTCGATCAGGGCCTGAGCGGTGTCGAACTCGCCGGCGTGCACGTGGAAGCAGGCCTGGTAGCCGAGTGCCATCGGGAGGGCCGCGAGCGCTCCGCCCGCGCGGGCGACGCACACCGCGCCGGACGCCAGTTCGTGCCATGCGTCGTCGTCCCACAGCTCCAGCGCGAGGGGTTCCGGCGTCACGGGACAGGCCAGCCAGAGCCAGCGCCGGTCGCCGTCCGCATGGATGGCGCCGGACCGCAATTCCCGGCGGACGCGGCCGAGCGCGTCCCTGAGCGAGTCGACGCTCGGCGCGAAGCCGTCGATGACCAGACCGGCCACGCTGTCCAGGAGCACGTCGAGCGTCCGCGCCTGCGGGGGTGAGGGCGCCGCGCGGGCCTCTTCCGCGACCTCGCGCAGCCCGGGGCCGTCGCTGAGGCCGCCGGCGAAGATCGCCGCGCCGACCGCCTCGAGCAGCGTGTCACGGGCGAGGGCGGCGTCGAGCGGCTCCAGCCGGCGTGCGGCGTCGAGCAGGAGCCGGGGCGCGACGCTGCCGCGCACCTGGGAGAACTCCAGGCGGGCCCGCAGCCGTTCCAGTCGGGCGTGCTGGAGCTCGTCGAGCGGGCCGGCCTCGGCGGTCGCCAGCAGGGCGCGGGCCCGGTCCACCCCGCCGGCGTCGATGGCGGCCTGGGCGGCGGCCAGGGCACGGCCCGCGCGGCGGGCGGGATCGGGGCTGAGGTCGGCCGCCTGACGCAGGAACGCCGCGGCGGCGGCGGCTCCGCCCCGGGCCTGCGCCCGGCAGGCCGAACGTTCCAGATCGAAGGCGACGCTCTCGTCGGGCCGCGCGGCGGCGTGGGCCCGGTGCCATGCCCGGCGATCGGGATCAAGACCGGGGTCGGTGGCCATGGCCAGCGCGTGGTGTGCCGCCCGGCGCTCGGGCGCCGGTGTCCGCTGATAGACGGCCGAGCGCGCCAGGGGGTGGGGGAAGCGCACCGTGGCGCCGAACTCGACCAGCTCCGAAGCCTCCGCCGGTGCCGCGGCCTGCTCGGGTATCCCCTGCGCGGCGGCCGCCCGCCACAGCAGTTCCACGTCGCCGGTGGGCTCTGCGGCGGCGGTCAGCAGCAGCCGGCGGCTGTCCCGCGGCAGCGACGTGAACCGCTGGTGGAAGGCCCGCTCCACGTGGCCGGCCGGCGGACGCCTGCCGGGCAGCCAGAAGCCGCCCGCGAGCTCGGACGGGCCGAGGGTGCTCGGCAGGTGCAGCAGCACCATCGGGTTGCCGTGTGCCTCGGCGACGATCCGGTCCCGCACCAGCGGGTCGAGCGGTACGCGGACCGCCGCGTCCAGCAGGGCGCGGGCGTCCGGTTCGCTGAGGCCCTCCACGGCCAGCGCGGGGAGTCCGGCCAGACCCGGGTCGTCGTCGGGCTGGCGTACGGCCAGGACCAGCGCCACTGGTTCGGCCATCAACCGCCTGGCCACGAATGCCAGCACCTGCCGGGATCCGGCGTCGAGCCACTGCGCGTCGTCGACGAAGCACGCCAGCGGCCGCTCCTGCGCGGCGCCGGCCAGCAGGCTCAGTGCCGCCAGGCCCACCAGGAACCGGTTCGGAACCGCGCCCGACCGCAGCCCGAACGCGACGGACAGGGCGTCCTGCTGCGGTCCGGGCAGCCCGTCGAGCCGGCCGAGCAACGGCGCGAACAGCTGGTGGAGGCTGGCGAACGGCAGTTCCATCTCGGACTCGACGCCCGCGATGGCCGCGGTGCGGAAGCCGGTGGCCCGGGCCGCCGCGTTCTGGAGGAGGGCGGTCTTGCCGATGCCCGGCTCTCCGCGGACGACCAGTACCGCGCTGCCGCCCGCGCGTGCGGTGGCCAGCACGCCCTCCAGCGCGGCCAGCTCCTGGTCCCGGCCCCGCAGTACGGGCCGGGCGTCGATGGCGGACACACCCATGGGCCGCTCTTCCTGATCTCACGCCTGACGTGGTCATTTTAGTGCATTCGCGTCACATGAGTGGTTTTTCCCAGGTGCTGCCCGCCGGTCGCCGCGCGGTGTCCGGGAATGTGCGACATCCCGTGAGTTCCCCTGAGCCACGCTGAGTCCTCGGGCCCGCGGCCAGGGGGTTCTTCCTCCTTCGTGTGCTCTGCTGGCCTCCGACGTAACTTCGGGATTCTTGAAGCGTTCTCACCTTGTTCGACCGATCCACGGTTGGGTCGAAGGTGAGGAGGCTCGGGTTGGCGGCGCTGGCAGTCGTACGGGACCTGCGTGAGCACTGGGCGCCGGCGTCGGCGGAGGAGTTGGAGCGGTTCGAGACCGACGTGCTGTCCGGGTTCGTCCTGGCGCGGGCCTCGGCGGGCTTGGCGGACGGCACGATCCGCGGGGACGTCGGTCACCTGGATCAGATCAGGTCCTGGTTCGGCCGGCCGCTGTGGGACATGGAGCCCGCCGACGCGGACGTGTACTTCGGGAAGGTACTGCGGCACTCGCCCAGCGGCACCCGGCTGGGCCGGTCACAGGCGCTGAGCACGTACTTCATGTTCCTGGAGCTGCGGCACAAGGTCGAACTCCACCGGATGACCGGCCGGGTGGTCGAGTGTCCGATCGACGAGATGAACCGGCCACGCGGGGCCAAGGACGCCCAGTTGCGGATCCCGCCGAGTGAGCCGGAGATCGGGACGCTGTTCACGGGCTGGGGCGGCGTGCTGGCGACCTGCCGGAAGTTCGCCCCTACCGCCCGGAACTACACTGCCTCGAAGCTGATGTCCCAGGTCGGCCTGCGGGTGAGCGAGACATGCGGCCTCGACCTGGACGACATCAAGTGGGACCTGGGGCGCTTCGGCAAGCTGCATGTCCGCCACGGTAAGGGCGCCCGAGGTTCGGGGCCGCGCGAGCGGATGGTGCCGCTGATCAACGGTGCCGACCGGACGCTGCGGTGGTTCATCGAGGACGTGTGGGGCCAGTTCGACGACGATCACGCCCGGCCCGGCGCCCCGCTGTTCCCGAGCGAGCGGAAGAACGCCGACGGTTCCGCCCGCCGGGTCGGCGATGACGCCCTGCGAAACGGTCTCGACAACGCCGTCGAGGCTCATCTGCCGGGCTGGACGGACAAGTTGACGCCGCACGTTCTGCGGCATTTCTGCGCTTCCCAACTCTATGGAAATGGACTGGACTTGCTTGCCATCCAGGAGGTTTTGGGACATTCCTGGATCGCCACCACGATGCGGTATATCCACGTGCAGCAGACCCGGGTCGAGGACGCCTGGGTCGCCGGGATGGAACGGGCCGCGAAGCGGCTGGAAGGACTGGCCCGATGAGGTGGAACCTGCGACTGACTGCCGCGAACAGGGGTATCTGGAAGGCGTCCGAGCTCCAGCGGAGCCTGGCCGAGCACGGCCTGGTGATCTCGGCCGGGAAGATGTCCGGGCTGTGGTCCGGCCAGCCGGTCTCCCTCAAGCTGGACGACCTGGACGTCATCTGCGTCGTGCTGGGCTGCGAGATCGGCGACCTGCTGATCCCGGAACCGCAGAAGGTCACCCGCCCCGGCGAGAAGAACATCACCCAGACCGCTGTCGGTGCCGCCGCAACGGTTCCAGCGGTGGTGCCCAAGCGTCGCGACGGCCGGTCGCTGCCGCCTGCATGAGCCGGTATCCGAAGGGCCACCGCAGGCCCACCGACTCCTGCGAGGGCTGCCTGGCCTGGGGCGACTTCAGCGGACGACTCTGCCCGACCTGCTACATGTTCGGCCGCAGCCACGCGACGGCCGTCTGCGCCGGCTGCCGCCGTGTCCAGCCGCTGAAGTCGGATTACTGTCGTCTGTGCTGGTGCCAGGCCCGGCTGGGTGCCCAGGCCACTGTCGACCGGCTGGCCGCGGAGGCCGATGTGAGGGCCCGCCTCAACGCGGTCCGGCACCATCAGCTGTTCTTCATGGGCATGCACCACCGCAACGGATCGGCACCCGCCCCTCGGCGACGCGGCGGACGGCGGGGCGCCCCTCGCAAGCCGCCGCCCGCGCCGGCCTGGCGGCCGAATGCCGACTGGAGACAGCTACCGCTGTTCGGACAGGTCTCGCGCGACTACGGCCGTCTCGACCCCTCCGACGTTGACTTGACCAGCCCCTGGCTGACCTGGGCGAAGTACCTCGCTCACCGGTTCGCCGAGGCACGGGGCTGGGGGCGCAACATCCGCTTCGCTGTCAACCGCGGTCTGGCCCTTGTCCTCACCGGGTACGTCGAGGGCGACGTCATCCGGCACAGCGAGATCTTCACCCCGCTCCGGTCCCGCGACCTCCCGGTCGGCCACGTCGTCACGGTACTGGAGGACATGGGGATCTTCGAGGACAACAGAAAACCCTCCTTCGAGGGCTGGCTCGCCGAGCGTCTGGAGGGTCTCGCACCCGGCATCCGCTCGGGGGCCGAGCGCTGGACCCGCGTCCTGCGTGACGGTGGCCCCCGCAGCCTCCCGCGGCGGGAAGGCACGGTCTGGCTCTACCTCAACCGTGTCCGGCCTGCCCTGCTGGAATGGTCGGACCGCTATGACCACCTGCGGGAAGTGACCCGCGACGACGTCCTGACCTACATCAAGACACTGCACGGCCACCAGCGACGTGACCAACTCGTGGCCCTGCGCTCGCTGTTCACCTGGGCCAAGCGGAATGGGCTGCTTTTCCGCAACCCGACCAGCCGGATCAAGGTCGGTCAGTATGAGTACGCCGTTCTGCAACCGCTCGTCCCCGCCCAGGTCGACCGGTCCGTCGCGGCTGCCACCACTCCGGCAACGAGGCTCGTCCTCGCCCTCGCGGCAGTCCATGCCGCCCGGGTCGCCCAGATCGGCACGCTCATGCTCGACGACGTCGACCTCGGCAACCGCCGGTTGACCATCGCGGGACGCGTCCGCCCGCTCGACGACCTCACCCTGAAACTGCTGCTGGACTGGCTGGAACACCGGCGAGGCCGGTGGCCGAACACCGCGAACCTCCACCTGCTGATCAACAACCAGACCGCCACCAAGACCAGCCGTGCCAGCAACCACTGGATCAGCGCCTCGATGCGCGGGCAGGACGCGACACTGGAGCGGCTCCGCGTCGACCGGCAACTCGAAGAGGCCCTGACCCACGGGCCCGATCCGCTCCACCTCACCGAGGTGTTCGGGCTCGACGAGAAGACAGCGATGCGTTACGCGGACTCCGCACGAGCCCTGCTGGAGCAGGCCGCCGAACAGCCACTTCGACGAAATCCGCTCGACCGGGAAGCACCGTGATGGGAAAACGGCCTTCGGTTTTCCCTCGGCGGCCTGCTGGCATCGTCCAGTATCGTCGCCCCATGTGCTTCTACGCCGAGACGCCCTACAAGCTGCACTACGTGTGCCTGCCGTGCCGCGTGTCGTTCAAGAAGCACCCCGAGCTCGAAGGCGCACATGCCTGCCCTCGCTGCAGCCGACCGCTGCTTTGCGCAGGACATGACTTCGCAGCACCTCGACGGCACGACGTGAAGGGCTGGTCGGTCGTGGCCGCAGTGTTGAATGCGGGCCTGCGCTACGAAGGCCGGGAGCCCTGCGGCTGCGTCAGGGAGCCCAAATTCCGCCCCCGCACTCGTGCTCAGCTGCGGGCACGGCGCATCGTCGCTGCCCGCACGGGAACCCCGCTCGCGGAGGTCATCGGACGACGAGACCCGCTTTCACCCCACTGACCGCGATGATGGCCCGGTGAAAGTAGAACCGCCCGCACACACGCCCATTATCCTCGGCATTGACGACCTCCGGCCGCTGCCCAGGGCCACGCGGATTGCCCGCACCAGCAGTGAAGGCATCCAGCTCCTGCAAGAGCACCACGACACCTTCATCGACGAACTCTGGCTCGACCACGATCTCGGCGGTGACGACACGATCTTGCCTGTGGTGTCCCTCTTGGAAGAAGCAGCCTTCAATGACCGGCCGTTCCAAATCGGAACGGTCTTCGTTCACAGCGTGAACCCCATTGGCGCTGAGACTGTGGTCCGGTCGCTCTCCCACTGGCGCTACAACGTCCGACGGGCGACCGCTTGAGGAACCCGACGTCGAGCTAAGACCCCGGAGAAGCAGCGTGCGACATGCGGTATCCAGGCACGCCGAAGTCGATGACGAGTACGACGTCCCGGAGTACAGCAACAGAACCGTGGACCAGGCCGATGCAGAGGCCCACCGCCTCGCAGCCCACCCCCACGTTCCCGCCGAACCCACGGACACACGCAGCTGATGCACACGGACCGACCAGTGAGTTCCCACTGAACAGGCTTCAGTTTCCGTGAACCCACGGGGCTCGCGGGGGTTGAGGAACATCGGAACGAAAACCGGCGCTAAGCCTCCGTCGCCCCTGGTGGGCGGCTGACGGAGCGTGGGTCGCGGGACCGGTCTGAAGTCGTCCCACGGATAACGCCCTATTATCTGCGGGAGCATGGTTCGTGAGCTGCGGTGATGCTCTCCGGGCCGCGCGTGAAGCGGCCCTGTTATCTGTGGCAAGGGGAAAGCGGTGCCCACCGTCGTGCAACTGCCGACCGGGAAGGCGTTGACCGTCCGTGCGGTGGCGGATGCCTTCCTCGACTCGCTCCGGAACCGAAACACGGTCCGCAGCTACGCGACCGGCGTCGGCAAGACGGCCGAGCGGATCGGGGAGGGCCGCCCGCTGGGGTCGGTCGCGGACGACGAGATCGGCGAGGCCCTGGAACTGTTGTGGGGCACCGCGGCGGTCAACACCTGGAACGCCCGCCGGGCGGCGGTGCTGTCGTGGCTGGACTGGTGCGCGGAGTACGGCTACGACGGCCCGGCGGTCCCGGCCTGGACGAAGCGGTTGGCGGTGCCGGATTCCGAGACCCCGGCCCGCTCGAAGATGGCTGTGGACCGGCTCATCGCCCGGCGCGAGGTCCACCTGCGGGAGAAGACGCTGTGGCGGATGCTCTACGAGACCGCCGCCCGCGCGGAGGAGATCCTCGGGGTGAACATCGAGGACCTGGACCTCGCCGCGCGCCGCTGTCCCGTGAAGGCCAAGGGCGCCCGGAGCAAGGCCCGCCGCCGGGGCCAGGCGCGCGAGGACTTCGTGCTGGAGACCGTTTACTGGGACGCCGGCACCGCCCGGCTCCTACCCCGGCTACTGCGCGGCCGGACCCAGGGCCCGGTGTTCGTCACCCACCGCCGCCCCGGCCCGGGGAAGGTCGTCAGCCCGCGCGACGTGTGCCCGGACACCGGCCTGGCCCGGCTCTCCTACGGCCAGGCCCGAGCCCTGCTGGACGAGCACACCGCCGTACGCGGGCCGGGCACCGGCTGGGACCTGCACGAGTACCGCCATTCCGCCCTGACCACCTCGGCGCGCAGGGCGCCTCCCTGCTGATGCTGATGGCGAAGTCGCGGCACAAGAAGCCGGAGAACGTCCGCCGCTACTTCAAGCCGTCCCCCGAGGCGATCTCGGAGCTGACCAGTCTGCTGGCCCCCGGCCGACGCGCGCCGCTGACCCTGCTGTCAGCGGTGTGCCCTACCGTGAACCACACCACGGCCAGACGCGTACCGCCGCTCTGAGCGCCCACGCCGCCAGGGGCACAGTCGGCCAAGGTCCTCCGGGGTCCGCGCCGGTCGAGTCGGCTCCCAGCGTCGTCGCCGAACTGGCCCGCCGGATCGCACTGATCACGTCCAACGCCGACGGGCGGCAAGTGCCGGCCGTCTCCTCGGTCGACCACCTCACCGCAGAGGGCGGCCGGGCGATCATCGCGGAGAACCGCGCGGCATACATCGCCGAGTACGGCGAACCCGCTTTAGTCACTCGTCGTCGGCGGCGACTGACGACTGGTCTCGGTCACCGGGCGGTTGTGGCCGCCACCGAGTGGGCGATGTCGCGATGAGCCTCGTGTTCGGCGAGCCGGCCGGTGAGGGCGGCGCGGACGTCTTCGTAGGTGTCGGGGCCGAGCGGGAGGCGGAGCGGGGTCGCGCCGGAGTCGATGAGGTCGATCATCGCGTCCGTGAGCTTCTCCGCGCTGTTGGGCACCGGGAAGTGGCCGCCGAGGAACGCCTGCCGGGTGTCGGCCGCGGGGGTGTTCTCGTACTCGGGCAGGGGCGGTGCGATGTCGAGCGACGTGCCGAAGCTGGTGGGGGTCGCACCCGGCTCGATGATGGTCAGGGCCAGGCCGAACGGCGCGATCTCGTGGGCGACGGTCTCGCAGAACCCCTCGATGCCCCACTTGGAGGCGTGGTAGTAGCCGAGGCTGGGGTAGGTGGTCTGACCGCCCGCGGTGGACACCTGCAGGATGCGGCCTCGGCCCTGGGAGCGCAGGTGCGGGAGGGCGGCACGGATGACCTGGATCGAGCCGAGCAGGTTGGTGTCGATGACGCGCCGGATCTGCTCGTCGGATGCCTCCTCGACGGAGGCGAGGACGCCGTAACCGGCGTTGTTGACGACGACGTCGATCGTGCCGAGGGTCTTGAACGCCTCGGTGACGGCGCGACGCACTTGCTCGGTGTCGGTGACATCGAGCTGGGCGGTCCAGAGCCGGTCGCCGTGCTCGGCGCGGAGGTCGTCGAGAGCCTCGGGCCGGCGGAGCGTGGCGGCGACGCGGTCGCCACGGGCCAGGAGGCGTTCGGTCAGCAGTCGCCCGAAGCCTGAGGAGGTGCCGGTGATGAACCAGGTGGTGGTCATGGTGTGTCCTTCGCTGTGTGGTGCGCGTGGCTGGTTGCGGTGTCGCTGATGCGGACAGGGGTCATCGATGCGACGGCCTGGGCCTGGGCATGAGTCGGCCGAGCTGCTTGCGCTGCCGTGAGGCAACTCGGCCGGACTCGTGAAGGGGTGCCGTCGTCAGCGGGTGCCCGCCTCGGCGCGCGCGTAGAACGCGGCGAGCTCGTGGGGGTTCTTGGTGTAGACGTCGATCTTGCGCACCGTTCCGTCCTCGACGTGGTGGATCTCGACCATGGTCAGCGGGAATTCCTCACCGGTGGTGTGGGCCGTGAGCGTTCCGGTGAGCGTTCCGATGACGCCGGCCGGGCCTTCGAACACCTCGGCATAAGTGATGGCGACGTTGGCGTAGCCCATCATCGCGCCCAGGATCGACTGCACGAACACCTCGCGGCCCTGGTGCACGCCGCCGTAGGGGAGCTGGGTCGGCTCGTCGACGATCACCTCAGGGTCGAGCTTGGCCAGGACACCCGGCACGTCGCCCTTGCTCAGCGCGTCATACAGCCCTCGCACGACCTCCGCGGGGCTCTCCGTCACCGTCTTCATCTGGTTGCTCATCTCGCGTGCCCTTCAGGTTTGTTTCCGGTACAAGAAAGGTCGGCCGGCCGGGGGGCCTGCGTCCTCGCACCGGTCGGGCCCCGGGGATCGGGGCACGCACCATGCAACGGCAGACGGCCGTGACCGGGGAGTCTCTGCTGCGAGGGGTACTGGCAGGGACCCCCCACCCCTCGCGCGGCCTGCCTACCCTGGTCGGCATGGACAACCGGGACGCAGTCAGCGCATTCCTCCGCTCCCGACGCGAGAGGATCACCCCCGAGCAGGCGGGTCTGCCGACCTACGGCCGGCGGCAGGTGCCCGGACTGCGCAGGGGCGAGGTCGCCACGCTCGCCGGGGTGAGCGTCGAGTACTACACGCGCCTGGAGCGCGGCAACCTGCGGGGTGTCTCCGACAGCGTGCTGGACGCCCTCGCCCAGGCACTGCGACTGGATGCCACCGAGCGCATGTACCTGTACGACCTCGCCCGCGCCGCCGGACCGGCGCCTAAGGCGCGGGCACGGCAGCGGGAGGTCCGGCCGACGGTGAGGCCGAGCGTGGCGCGGATCGTCGAAGGCATGCCGGGGATGCCGGCATACGTGATGAACAACCGCCTCGATGCGCTGGCCGCCAACCCGCTGGGCCGGGCCCTGTACTCGGAGATGTACGCCGACCCGACATGCGGGGCGAACGTCGCCCGGTTCGCGTTCTTCAATCCAGCAGCCAGGCGGTTCTACACCGACTGGGAGCGCATGGCCCGCTTCGCCGTGGGCGCGCTACGCGTCGAGGCGGGGAAAAGCCCCTGCGACCGGGAACTGTCGAACCTGATCGGTGAACTGTCCACCCGCAGCGACACCTTCCGCGTGATGTGGGGCTCCCACGACGTCCATGTCTTCCGCGAGAGCACCAAACGCCTCAACCATCCGCTCGTCGGCGAACTGGAACTCGATCAGGAGACCATGAGCCTGCCGGACGACAGCGGCCTGAGCGTGGTCGTCTACAGCGCGCCCCCCAAAACCGCCGCCGAGGACGGCCTGAAGCTACTCGCCAGCTGGTCCGCCACGACCAGACAGGAACAGAACGCGCAATCCACCAGCACACCGTCGACCCGGCAGCCGTGACGGCCGACACCTGCCCGAAGAACCGCTCCAACCGCCTGTGGCCACCTGCGGAGCCCCATGTCGCCCACCCTCGGTGACCGGGCTGGGGAATTCCAGGCTCTGTCGGAGATCTCGTTATGCGCACCGCCGGACGTACTTCCTGGCCGTAGCTCCAGGGTCCTTCCATCCGGCGGCGCGGGACCGGGTCATTCCTTGTCGGTGGCATCCGGATCGCGCAGCGGACGCAGGCCGCCGGGCAGGTCGGGAAGCTGGAAGGAGTACCGGCCGAGCATGTTGACGTGATGCCGCACGAACGGGGAGAGGCGGGCCACGTCCTCTTCACGGACGTCGAAGCCGTCCGCACGCAGCTGGTTCACCGCAGCGTCCATGTACCGCGTGTTGAACAGCACGAGTGCGTTGAGGACCAGGCCCAGGGCGCCGATCTGGTCTACCATGCCGTCCTGGTAGCGCTGGTAGAGCTGCCCGGACCGGCCATGGAAGATCTTCCGGGCGAGGGAGTGGCGACCCTCCTGGAGGTTCGCCTGGCTCTTGATCTGCCGCCGGTAGCCGGGCTCGTCGGCCAGGCGCAGGATGTGCAGGGTCTTGGCGATCCGCCCGTAGTGGGCGATCGCGTCGCCGAGTGGGGTGGGTCGGCCGTCGCGGGACAGCATCCGGATCACGTCGTACGCGCGCACGGCGCCGGTGTGGATGGAGCCGATGATCCGAAGGATGTCCTCCCAGTGACGTTCGATCCTGGAGAGGTCGACCCGGCCGCGGGCTGCGTCCTGGAAGGCGCCGTAATCGGCGGCGCGGTCGATGCGCCACATCTTCTGATCCGGCAGGTCCGCCAGCTGCGGCGCGTACGCGAACCCCGCCAAGGTGAGCAGCCCGAAGACAATGTCGCTGTAGCTCGCAGTGTCGGTGACGATCATTTCGGGACGCTTGCCGCCGTCGCGGTCGTAGAGGACGTCCAGCACGTACAGCGAGTCGCGCGGGGTGCCGGCCACCACCTTCCCGCCCAGCCCCGCCGCCTGGTCGTTGATCATGTTCAGCCAGGTCGCCCCGCCCCGGCGCCCGAAGTACTTCGGGTTCGGCCACGCGTGCACCGACGGCACGGGGACGACGAACCGCATGCCGTCCACGGAGGCGACCAGGCCGCCGCCCCAGACTTGCGCGAGCGGGATGGCCGCCTGGTAGTCGATCAGCGTGGCGTTCGCGGCCCGATACGTCGCCAGCCGCAGATACGTCTGGTCGACATGGGACAGGCGCCCGTACTTCAGCGCGTCCGCAGCCCCGATGACCGGGGTGTAGCCGACGTTGCAGCTGTGCGCGACCAGCAGCGCGGCGATCGTCACGTGCAGATCCTTCAGCCGGGCCTCGCCGCCGGTGACCGAGGTGAACGCCTGGTCGGCGCCGGTCCACGAGAACACCTCCAGCAGGGCCTCCGGCAGGTCGACCCGGGGCAGCATCGCCTCCACCGCCTCCCGCAGCTGACGCAGGGAGGCGGGTTCAGGCTCCGGCTCCAGGGCGGCAAAGTGCAGGCGGCCGTCTCATCGAACACGATCTGGGAGTTCGCCGGCACCCGCGCGGCGACCTCGCGGTAGGTGCCGTCCAGCAGCGCGGCCCGCGCCGCCAGGTGCTCACCCGCCTCGGCGGGCAGGTTGAGCGAGGCGAGAACGGTTGGCTTGGCCTGCTCCCATGCGTCTCCGTTCAGCAGCTTCGCGCGGAGGTCGCCCCACTTGGAGGAGTTCTTCGCGAACACCTGCTTGCTCCGCATCATCCGGTGCACCTGCTCCAGCACGCAGAACGCATACGCCTTCCAGTCGACCGTGCCCGGCTCCAAGTGCGGCGCGGACAGCACCAGGCGCCGCCACGACCCGGTGAGCAGGCCGGTGTCGATCTCCGCCGGGCCGACCTTCTTGCGTCCCATCAGGTCCGGCAGCGACTTCAACGCCTTCAGGACCGGCAGTCCCTCCGGCGTGGCGCCGAAGTCGACCACCGTCACCAGGAGCTTCAGGAACGGCCGCACGGTGCCGAACCGGGTGACCAGCTGGGCCCGCCATGCCTCGTCGGCGTCCGAGTCGAGCGGCGGGGTCAGCTCGAACAGCGCGGCGATCGCCGCCGCCAGCTCGCTCCGGGGCACCACCTGCTCGATCCGCTCCCACATCGCCTCCAGCGTCTCCACCTCGGGCGGGCTGATCTCCCCGGTGTCGGTGTCGACCTGCTCGCTGGTGGTGTCGAACACGATCTGGAACGCGGCGGCCAGCTTCGCCGACGCCCGCTCCACTCGCGGCAGGGTCTTCAGCTTCTCCTTCGCCGTCTCCCGCTCCGCGCGGGCCAGCAGCTTCGTCGCGATCAGCACCTCCAGCAGGTCCAGGGCGTCATCGACCGCCCGGGACGTCAGGTAGACCGCAGTGGCCAGCAACGTGGCCAGGCGTCGGGAGTCACCGTGCCGCCGCAGCAGCGACGCCTTGCCGTCGACCCCGTACCGCGACAGCTCCGCGATACCGCCGCGGCGGTATCGCGGACACGTCCACCTCGCTCATCCCGAAGGCCGCGATCTCCTCCGCCCGCTCCAACGCCCACTTCATCTGCGGCCCGGAGATCCGCACCGGACCCCGGCGCAGCCGGTCCAGCTCCGACACCCGGGCGCCCGGCGGCACCGTCAGCAGGGAGTCCAGCACCGCACGCTGACCGGTGCTCAGCAGCCCGTAGAGGGTGTCCCACAGCCTCTGGTTCGCCGCCTCCCTCACCGCGGCCACCAGCCGGGCCAGCGTCGTCACCCCGGGCAGCAGCACCCGCCGCTCACGCAGCCACCCCGCCGCCGCGTCGAACAGGGCCTTGGGCCCCTCCCCGGTCGTCCAGGCCCGCGCGTCCGCCCACGCCCGCAGCTCCGCCTCCGCCTCGGCGAACTCCGTGTACTCCAGGACCCGCCGCAGCTCACGGACGTGGTCCAGCCGGGTGTTCTCCCGCTCGCCGTACGCCTTCAGCGCCGACGCGTCCTCGATGCCGAGCTGCTCGGCGAGGTAGTCGACCACCTCCGCCGGCACGTCGGCCGGATCGTCCAGGAACACCCCGAGGAACCGCACCGTGGTCATCTGCACCGCGAACCCGAGCCGGTTGTGTGCCCGCCGCTTCGGCTCGATCAGCGCCCGATCCGCATCGTCCAGGAAGAAGAACCGCTCCAACTCCGTACGGGACGGCGCCCCGTCATACGCCGCGTACTTCGCGGCTTGCTCATCCGTCAGAAACTCGACCGGCACCCCGGACCTCCAGACAGTCAGTGATCAACACGACTGCCGAAGGCTCCACCCCCCGCCGAACCCCAGGTCAAAGCGCTCTCAAGCCCTCCAGGGGCTTAGCGCCGGTTTTCGTTCCGATGTTCCTCAACCCCCGAAGCGGCCCCCGGGTCGCCCGGACGACCCCGGGGCGATCCCCGGGGCGATCCCCGGGGCGATCCCCGGGGTTTCCCCTGGGGCGATGCCCGCCGCTTTCGGGTGATTTTGGGTGAGCCGGCGACGCAGGGTCGCCGCAGACGAGGAGGAGACCCAGATGTCCTTCACTCCGCAGAACCCGGAGATCCGTCCGTTCACGTTCGAGTTCTCCGATGCGGACCTCGCGGATCTGCGCGCACGCATCGAGGCGACGCGCTTCCCCGAGAAGGAGACCGTCGGTGACCAGTCGCAGGGCACCCAGCTCGCCACCATCAAGGAGCTCGCCCGCTACTGGGCGAAGGAGTACGACTGGCGCAAGGTCGAGGCGAGGCTGAAGGCCCTGCCGCACTTCGTCACCGAGATCGACGGGCTGGACATCCACTTCATCCACGTGCACTCGAAGCACGAGGACGCGCTGCCGGTGATCGTGACGCACGGCTGGCCGGGCTCGATCGTCGAGCAGTTGAAGATCATGGAGCCGCTCACCGACCCGACGGCCCACGGTGGTGACGCCTCCGACGCCTTCCACGTGGTGATCCCCTCGATGCCGGGCTACGGCTTCTCCGGCAAGCCCGCCGCCAAGGGCTGGGGTCCGGAGCGCATAGCCGCCGCCTGGGGTGAGCTGATGAAGCGCCTGGGCTACACCAGGTATGTCGCTCAGGGCGGCGACTGGGGTGCCGTCGTCACGGATCACATGGGCGTTCAGGAGCCCGAGGGCCTGGTCGGCATCCACACCAACATGCCGAAGGTGATCCCGCCCGCCATCGAGGAGGCGATCGTGGCCGGCAACCCGCTGCCCGCCGACGTCGTGCTCGCCGACGACGAGGAGAAGGCCGCCGTCGAGCAGCTCGACTACGTCTACCGCCACGTGTACTACGCCTACATCATGGGCTCCCGCCCGCAGTCGCTGATGGCCCTCGCGGATTCCCCGGTGGGCCTGGCGGCCTTCATGCTCGACCACGACAAGGCCAGCCTGGAGCTGATCACCCGCTCCTTCAACGGCGTCGAGGAGGGCCTGACCCGCGACGACGTCCTGGACAACATCACCTTGTTCTGGCTGACGAACACCGCGGTCTCCGCGGCGCGCCTGTACGGGGAGAACACATCTCCGTTCTTCGGCGCGAAGGGCGTCAAGCTGCCCGTCGCCGTCAGCGTCTTCCCCGACGAGCTCTACCAGGCTCCCAGGAGCTGGGCCGAGCAGGCGTACCCGAACCTGGTGCACTACAACAAGCTCCCCAAGGGCGGGCACTTCGCCGCGTGGGAGCAGCCGGAGCTGCTCGTGGACGAGGTCCGCACGGGCTTCCGTCCGATGCGCTAGTCGTGTGAGGGTTGCGGAATCCCACCGTCCGCGAGGACGGTGGGATTCCGGGCACCATCACGAAGGAGGTTCCGCCATGGACGTCCCGACCCTGGCCGGGCTCCTGCACGAGACCGAGGAGCGCCACGTCGCGTACGAGGCGACCGCTCCCGAGCACCACTGGTGGGACTGGTACGCCGCCTACCTCTATGCCCGTGAACAGGGCCGCACCCCTGACGAGGCCGCGCGTGAGGCCGAGGCCCACCTGGAGGCGCTGCCGAAGTAGAGCGAGCGCGTCGCGCTTCAGGACGTGAGTGCCGCGGCCCAGTCCCGGAACCACTGCCGCGGCCGCAGTCCGGCGATGCCGTGCGGCCCGGAGACCCAGGTGGGCGTGGAGTGGACGCCGTACCGCACGGCGAGCGACCTCGACGCGGCCGGCGCGTCGTTCATCGCGGGGGAGCCCCAAGCAGCCCGGAGCCCCTCAGTGTCGGCTTCGGCCCGTGCCGCGAGGGACAGCAGCAGTTCCCGCGACTCGATGTCGAGGCCGTCGGCGAAGTTCGCCGCGAACACGGCGGCGGCGAAGCGGTCGGCTGCCTCCTGGTCCGTGGCGGCGAGCCACTCGTGTGCCGCCAGCGCCGGGAGTGAGTAGTTGATGCGGTCCGTCCAGCGCAGCTGCAGGCCGGCGGCCTCGGCCTCGCGGGCGAGGAACGCGTACCCGGGGCCGGTGCGCGGTGCGGCGGGTATGCCGCCGGGCCCGATCTCGGGGTGGATCTGCAGCGCGTGGCCGACCACGCGGACCCCGTGCTCCCGCAGGATGCGCGAGCGGTCCTGAGCGACGTAGCAGTAGGGGCAGATGAAGTCGAACCAGTGCTCGGCGGTCGCGGTGCGCAACGGCGAGCCGGTCTCGGGGGCGGAGGCGGCTGGCATCCGGTTCTCCTCGGTGCGGCTGAATAGGTTACATGCTGCAGCTGTAACGAATCCTACCCCTCATGCTCTTCCCGTGCCGGACCCGCCGGCGTCCCTGCCGGCCGTTCGGAGACTTCCGGTGCGGCCGGCGCTCCGGGCCCGCCGTCGGTCCGGGCGGCACCTTGAAGGCGCCGCACGCGCGCCGGGCCTCGGCCACCGGCCGGCTCCCCGCACCCGGCCGCGCCCTGCCGCCCCGCGCCCCTTGTGCCGCGAACGAAGAGCCTGCTGACGCCCACATGAGGAAGGGCCGGCACCCCGTGGGGTGCCGGCCCGTACATCCCCGGTGGGTCAGCCGATGGGGAGGATGTTCTCCGCCTGCGGGCCCTTCTGGCCCTGCGTGACGTCGAAGCTCACCTTCTGGCCCTCCTGGAGCTCACGGAAGCCCTGGGTGGCGATGTTGGAGTAGTGGGCGAAGACGTCGGCGCCGCCGCCGTCCTGCTCGATGAAGCCGAAGCCCTTTTCCGAGTTGAACCACTTCACGGTGCCGGTCGCCATGGGAATCTCCTTTGGGAGCAGTACACGAAGGCCGCACTTTGCGGACTTCCGTCGCCGCAATGACCCCTCCGGAAAGACCGGAAAACAAAAAATGCACCTGGGGGTCACATCCCGGCAGGTGCACAAGAAGTTCATGGGTACCAAAACTGCAACGGGCCTAATCTAGCACACGCGTCGCCGAAGCGACCGGGTCACCGGGTCCGCCGTTCGTACGTGGCGGACCCGGCTCCCAGGCCCCGTGGTCAGTAGGTGAAGCGCTGGAGCCCGTTGGCCCAGGGGTTCACCAGGAAGACCGTGCGGGTGGCGGGGTCGACGTGCAGGCCGCGCCGGCTGGTGAAGTCGAAGTTGCTGGTGCTGAGCGTGGAGTTGACGAGGTTGGCGACGGGGTGCCGGGCGAGCACCTTGCCCGTGTCGGGGTCGAGGACGGTGATCTCGCTGAGGGCGTTGTTGTCGCCGGTGGTGGCCTCCTCATAGAGGTGGGCGACGAGGGCGACGTGGTGCCGGCTGTCGAGCACCGGCCACATGACGCCCCGGGTGCCCAGATCGGCGGCGGGGGTGGTGGTCAGGACCTTCTGGTCGGCGGAACGCCAGGTGCTGGTGGGGAAGTCACCCGTGGAGTAGCTGGGGGTGGCCGGCCCCGCCGCGACGTACACCCGGTCGCCCTTGCCGTCGGGCAGCAGCCCGGCGGTGCAGGCCGGCATGGTGGTCAGCGGCGACACGGTGCGGGCCGCCGGGTCGACCGACACGGCCCAGTAGGGGACGCGCCCGGACAGGCAGGGGCCCATGGTGCCACCGGTGGCGGCGAAGAAGGTGCCGGTCGAGGCGTCGAAGGAGACGTTGTTGAAGGTGCGCCCCGGGTTGTCGGGGTTGAGCGCGATCGGAGCGGAGACCTTGCCGGTGGCCATGTCGACCAGCCACATCGAGGCGATGCCGGAGACCCCGTCGAAGGTCGTCACGGCCGCCCGGTGGTGGGCCGGGTCGACGATGCCGCCCTGGAAGTAGAGCGACGTCGAGCCGGTGCCCGGGTCGAGCGCACTGAGCCGGACGCGCTCACCGGTCGCGGTGTCGCGCAGGTCGAGCTCGGGGAGCGGACCGCCCTCGAAGGACCGGTGGGCGATGAGGGTGTGCCCCGTACCGGGGTCGGCCCCCAGCACCATCTGCATCATCGAAGTCCCGGTCTCGTGGGACACCGTGGTGCCGAGGGTGCCCTCGGAGAGCGAGTACGCGGTGGTGGCCGAGCCCTTCAGGTGGATCCAGCCGTCGTCGCCCTCGGCGAAGTCGTCGGTGGCGATCAGCGCCTTGCCGTTGCTGACCTCGAAGTTCTCCAGGGTTCCGGAGACCGTGTCGCCGTCCAGGTACTGCACGAACGACGTGGGCGAGGCCTGCCCGATCGGCTTGCCCGCCCGGGTGGGCAGGATCCGGACCGGGTACTGCAGACCGGTCGGCAGGCCGAGTGCCTTCAGGTCGAGCACGGTGCGGCCCTTCACCGACGGCAGGGGCCGCAGGAGGGTGGAGGCGTGGTCGACGCCGTTGTCGTCGCGGCCGCTGCCGTTCTGGTTGGTGGCGGTGTTGAGCGCCCCGTACAGGGTGGGCGCCGGGGTGAGGAACTCGATCGCCGCGCCGTCGGCCTGCCGGACCTTGGAGGCGTCCCAGGAGACCGTCAGCTTCGGCGCCGGGCGGCTCAGTTCGACGGCGTGCGCCGTGGCGGACTTCCCCTGGCCCAGCAGCGGCGCCTGCGGCCGCTGGTCAGCGCCGGGCCCGACGCGCAGGGCGCGGAAGTCACCGAAGAGCTGGCCGTCGTAGAGCGTGATGCCGACGCCGTAGAGCCCGGCGCCGCCCGCTTCGAAGGCGGACGCGGGGATGGTCACGGTGCCCTTGGTGCCGGTGAGGCGGGTGCGCCACTGGGCACGCCACTTGTCCATGGTGGTGAAGGGCGTCCAGTGGCCGACCGAGGAGAGCACCAGCTCGGGGGCGGTGGCGTCGCGCAGTCCGGTGAGGTCGTAGTGCACGGTGACGGGCTTGCCCAGCGGCGCCGAGCCGGGCGTGGTCGGGGCCTTGGGCTGCACATACGTGCCGTCGGTCGGGGTGAAGGTGAGCCGCCGCGCGGCCGAGGCGACCACCTTGCCCTTGGCGAGTGCCTCGAACGTCACCTGGACGCTGCGTGTCGTGTCGGAGGCGAGCGGCAGTCCGGCGGCGCCCAGCAGCTCCTGCGGCAGGACGCGCAGGCTGGGGCCGGCGGACGGGATCGTGCCGCGGTCGCCGACGCGCAGGCGGTACGTCAGCTTGCCGTGTCCGCCGGTGAGGTCGAGGCCGAAGGTGAGGGGCGAGACCGCGTTCTGGCCGGACGGGTTGCCCCCGGCGTCCGCGGGACCGGCCAGGTCGATGGCGGACGGATCGGTGGCCTCGACGAAGGAGGTGGTCGGGCTCACCGACAGCAGCTGGCGTTCGGCGACGGACAGCCGCACCGCCGCCGGGGTGAGGTCATGGCGCTTGGCGAGCACCTTCTCCACCGCCGCGGTCACGTCCAGCTGCGTGCCCATGCGCAGTTCCCGGTCGGCCTGGGGAGGCTGGGCGATCGCGCGGCCGGTGTCCACCAGCAGCTTCCTGACCTCACGGGGGCTCAGTTCCTGCCCGGTCGCCTCGGCGGCCGCCAGCACGTTCGCCGCCGCGGCGGCGATCATCGGGGCGGAGGCCGAGGTGCCGCCGTTGAGCACCACGCCCGGTCCCTCCGGCGTGTGGATCAGCGAGGGCAGGTTGTCACCGGGCGCCGCCAGGTCGATCCGGGTGCCGAAGCCCGAGGAGTAGCCCGCGGACCCGTTGTAGCGGGTCGTCGGGTAGGCGGCGGTGCGCACGTCGTCCGAGCCCAGTGTGTCGTCGACGGTGGTGCCGCCGGCGGCGATGACCCCGGTGTCGCGGACCACGGTCGGGGTGGTGGTGGGCGCGACGTCGTCGATGGACGTCTGCGCGCGGCTGTCCGACGTCACGTCGGTCGGGGTGCTGCCGCCGTCGGGGCCGACGGATACCGGCAGGCCCAGGCGGGTGCCGTCGTTGGACGACACGACCACGACGATCCCCGAGTCCACGATCGAGCGCAGGGTGTCCCTGATCTCCGGGTCGTCCTCCAGCCACCGCGAGGGGAAGCCGATGGTGCCGTCGGTGCCGAAGCCGAGGCTCGCGGTGATGACGTTCGGCCGGGGCTTCTGGGCGGCCGCGGCGCGCAGCGCGGCCGCGATGCCTGTGGACGAGGGCTCCTCGGGGATCACCAGCCGGTACTTCGCTCCGGGCGCGATGCCCAGCAGGTCGGTCGCGCCGCTCCCGGTGGCCTCCGGGCGCTGCCGGTCGTGCGGCAGCGGGGCCATCATCGAGAAGTCGAGCAGTACTTCGGCGAGGTTGGGGTCCTGGCCCTCGATGGCGCCGGCCGGGTCGAGGCGGCCCTTGTTGTCGCTGGTGTAGGTGGGTATCAGCGGCAGGGAGGGGAAGTCCAGGTAGCGCTTGCCGTCGCGGAGCACCGTGGTGGGCCCGTTGAGGCGCACGTAGTCGTCGCCCGCGTCGGCCATGCCCTGGTCGGTGAGGTCGCCCAGCGACACGTTGGTGATGATCTGGCCCTCACCGGGCAGCGCGCCGAGGTAGGTGGCGGTGTCCCGGAAGGCACCGACGGCGTTGACGCCGCCCGCGTTGAGGTAGGACTGGAAGGACGTCGTCAGCCCCTCGTTGGCGGGCAGGTCCTCGGCCGCCAACGAGGGGGCGGCGGTGCGGGCGGCGCTTCGGTCGCCCATGCCTTCGACGGCCGCGAGGACCTCCTTGGGCAGCGGCACGGCGCCGGAGTTCATCGTCCGGGGGCGGACCGACGAGCGGGCGCCGGTGGACGCGCCCACGGAGTACGGCGCCAGCGCTGCGGCGTCGGCCCTGCGCTGGAGGATCTCGGCCGAGGGGGTCAGCGTCTCGCCGAACGCGCTGCGGCCCTTCGTGGCCGCCACGGGGAAGGCTCGGGTGGTGCCGTCCTTGCGGGTCAAAGTGCCTGACCCGTCGTCGGACCAGCGCAGCACCGAGCCGTCGGCGAGGGTGAGGGAGTGCGCCGCGGCGGCCGCGTGGGCCGCGGACCGGGACGCCTGGGCGTCCGGGTCGGCGGCCTGGGCGGCGACGGCGGGCACGGCGATCGTGGACAACAAGGCGGCGAGTGCCGTCAAGCGTGCTCGTCTGAAGCGGTGGGACATGCAACGCCCTTCGTGATGAGGGGTGAGGAACGTGCAGAGGGCCGGCGGGTCTTCGGGACGGCGGACGAAGCTCACCTTGACGGTGTCACGTCACGTAGGACAAGATCCGGCGGCTTCGGATGTGCGCACTTGCCCATATGCGCGGGCCGAGGGACGGCCCGGCCGGGCCGCTCATGCGCCGTCCCGCTCCACGACGCGGACCAGGTGCACCACCGCACTGGCCCAGTCGCCGGGCGGCAGGTCGAGCGTGAGCCCGTACCCCTCGAGGACGGCCGCGTGGTGCACGGTCCCGTTGCGCGTGTCACGGTAGCGGGCGCCGGGCGTGAGGCCGCCCAGCCGCACCGGCGTACGCGGGCTGCCGTGCCGCCGCACGAGCTGCCAGGAGAGCACCAGGGCCTCGCTCCCGTCCTGCGCGGCGTACTCCACCACGGCCGGGCCCTCGTCCCCGGGGTCGCGCAGCCGGTGCAGCGCGCCGTGCTGCACGAGGTGGCGGACCCGCTTGTACTCGGCCACCAGCTCCGCCCCGGCGGCCAGTTCCTCTTCGGACCAGCGGGTCAGGTCGCCGCCGATGCCCAGCACTCCGGCCATCGCGACGTGGAAGCGGAAGCGCAGCGGCACCGAGCGGTGCGTCAGCTGGTTGGGCACGTCGGTCACCCAGGCGGCCATCGTGCGCGCGGGGTAGAGCTGCCCGTAGCCGTGCTGGACGGACACCCGGTCGGCGGCGTCGGTGTTGTCCGAGGGCCACGCCTGGTCGGTGCGGGAGAGGATGCCGAGGTCCACCCGGCCCCCGCCACCGCTGCAGGACTCGATCCGCAGCCGCGGGTGGTCGGCCCGGAGCCGGTCGATCACCCCGTAGAGGTTGTGCACGTAGCCCGTCCACAGCCGGTCGGCGCCGCCGTCGCGGCCGGGCCAGCCGGCCTCGCTGAAGGCGCGGTTCATGTCCCACTTGAGGAAGTCGACGCCGTTGTCGGCGACGAGCCGGGTGAGCCAGCCGTACGCCCAGTCGGCGACGTCCCGGCGTGCGAAGTTGAGGACCAGCTGGTTGCGCAGTTCGGTCCTGGCGCGGTCCGGGACGTGCAGCACCCAGTCCGGGTGCGCGCGGTACAGGTCGCTGTCCGGGTTGACCATCTCGGGCTCCACCCACAGGCCGAAGCGCATCCCGAGCCGGTGCACCTCGTCCGCGAGGGGGCCGAGACCGGAGGGGAAGCGGTCGGCGGCCGGGGTCCAGTCGCCCAGCCCCGCACGGTCGTCGCGCCGCGCCCCGAACCATCCGTCGTCGACGACGTACAGCTCCACACCCAGCGTCGCGGCGCGGGCGGCGAGCGCCGTCTGACCCGCCTCGTCGACGTCGAAGCCGGTGGCCTCCCAGGAGTTGTAGAGCACCGGCGCGATCTCCCGCGGGTGCGGCAGGACATGCGCCAGGGTGTAGGCGTGCCAGGCGCGGCTGGCGGAGCCGAAGCCGCCGTCGGTGTACACGGCGGCGAAGGGCGGGGTGGTGAACTCCTCGCCGGGGGCGAGCGGCACGCTCGTCCCGTCGTGTCCGACGCCGCCGGTGACGCCGGCCCGGCCGTCGGGGGTGCGCTGCGCGGTGATCCGCCAACTGCCGCTCCAGGCCAGGGCGGCGCTCCACACCCGGCCGTGCGTCTCGGTGGCGTCGCCCGCGTCGAGCATCACCCACGGGTTGGCGTGGTGGCTGGTGATGCCGCGGCGGCTGGTCAGCACGGTCTCGCCGTACGGCAGTCGGTCCCGGTGCAGCCGGCTCTCCGCGGACCACTGGCCCGTGACATGGCTCAGCCGGTAGTCGGGCAGCGGCGGCAGGCTCCACGCGGCCGAGTCGGCGCGAAGGAGGGTCAGGTCGCGGTCCCCGTCGTTGCGCAGCACGGTGTCCCGCTCGATCACGTCGCTGTCGTCGTGCACGCGGTACCGCAGGGTGACCTGCAGCGGGTGGACGCGGTCGCGAAAGCGCAGCGACAACTCGCGCACGCCCGGCGTGGGTTCCCGTACTTCGTGTCCCACCGGCCGCCACTCGAAGGCCCGGGTCCCGTCGGCGAAGCGGACCTGGAGCGACGGCGGCCCGAAGCGGGCCCCGCCGTCGACGGGGAGCTCTTCGCCCACCGGGGGCCGGCCCTCGAAGCTGCTGGCGTCCGCCCCGGGTGGCAGGGCCAGCGCCGCCGCCTCCTCGAGGGTCAGTCGCGGGCCCCAGGCGACGTGGCAGGGGGCACCTGTGGCGTCGAGGCGCAGCGCGTACGACGTGCGCGGGGTGCTCAGCAACCAGATCCCGGTGTCCGGGGCGTGGGAGATCTCGGGCATGGGTCCTCACGTTCGGGTGGCGCCAGGGGCAGGCAGCAGCCAATCCCTACCTTGGATCACATGTCAACACCACGCTGCGGAACGGCCTTTTGCAGACTGACCCTGGCTCACTGATGCGTTTCTGAGGAACCTTGATTTTTTTATTGACAACAGAAAAGAACTCCCCCTAGGTTCCCGGCCATGCGCTCGATCCCGCCGGGGGAGGCGTTCCCCGCCCACACGCCGGCCGCCTCCCAGATCTTCACCACCGTCCTGTGCCACGGTCCGCTGACCCGCGCCGAGGTCGCCAGGCGAGCCGGGCTGTCCGCGGCCGCGGTCACCAAGGCGGTCCGGCCGCTGATCGAGGCCGGCTACCTCGTCGAGGACGTGGACGGGGAGGCGCGCACCTCCCTGGGGCGGCCGGCCAACCCCATACGGGTGGACGGCGGCCGCGCGCTGTTCGTCGGTCTCAAGATCACCGGGGACGAGCTCATCGGCGTGCTCACCGACCTGTGCTGCCGCATCAGAACCGCCCGGCACGTGCCGCTGGACGCCTCCGGCCCCAGGGCCGTCCTGGAGTCGGCGGCGGGGCTGGTGCACGAACTGCTCACCGAGGCCGAGGGCTTCGGGGTCCCCGTCAGCGGCATGGGCATCGCGGTCTCCGGAGACGTCGACCGGGCCGGCGGCGTGGTGCGCTACTCGCCGTTCCTCGACTGGCGCGACATCCCGCTGGCCGAACTGGCGGAGGCGACCACGGGCCTGCCCGTCACCGTCGACAACGACGTCAGGGCGCTCACCGTCGCCGAGCAGTGGTTCGGCGCGGGGGTGGGCCTGTCCGACTTCGCCGTGGTGACGGTCGGCGCGGGCATCGGCTGCGGACTCGTCGTGCACGGGCGGGTGGTGTCGGGCGCGTACGGGGTGGCCGGTGAGATCGGGCACCTGTCCATCGACCCGGCGGGGCCGCTGTGCCACTGCGGAAACCGGGGCTGCGTGGAGGCGATCGCGGCCGACCCCGCCATCGTCCGCGCCGTCCGTGAGGCGACGGGCGCCCCCGTGGCCGACGCCGCCGAGGCCCTGCGACTGGCCCACGGGGGCGACCCGGGAGCCAGGGAGGTGTACGCGCGGGCCGGTGAGGCGATCGGCCGGGCCATCGGCTCGGTGGCCAACCTGTTCGGCCCGGAGCGCGTGATCATCTCGGGCGAGGGCCTGGTGGCCCACGACCTGTTCGCCGACCAGATCCTGGAGGCGTTCGCCGCCTCCGCCTTCGGCACCGCCGGGCAGTGCGACCTGCGGACGCGGCCGCTGCCCTTCGAGGAGTGGGCGCGTGGGGCCGCGGCCACCGCGATCCAGTCCTTCATCGGATCAGACACGTACTAGGAGTAGCGATGACGCTGCAGAGCCGCACCGTCCTGACCGCGCCTCAGCCCGGCCGCCGCACCGTGGTCGGCGGGCTGTTGGGGCTCGGCGCCGCGGCGCTTGCCGCCCCCCTGCTCACCGCCTGCGGCGGGGGAGCGGCGGCCGACCCCAAGACGGTGACCTTCGGGTCCAACGGGGCCGACGCCACGCCCAAGGCCGCCTACGCGGCGGTGACCAAGGCATTCACCAAGGAGAACGGCCTGACGGTCAAGACCAACACCGTCGACCACGACAGCTTCCAGAAGAGCATCTCCAGCTACCTGCAGGGCACCCCGGACGACGTGTTCACCTGGTTCGCCGGCTACCGCATGCAGTACTTCGCCAAGAAGAAGCTCGCCGCCCCCCTCGACGACGTGTGGGAGAAGATAGGCGGCGGCTTCAGCGAGGCCACCAAGCAGCTCTCACGCGGCGAGGACGGCACGTTCTACTTCGTCCCGCTCTACAACTACCCCTGGGGCGTCTTCTACCGGAAGAGCCTGTTCGCGGAGCGCGGCTACACCGTCCCGCGCACCTGGTCGGAGTTCACCGCGCTCGCCAAGCGGATGAAGAAGGACGGGCTCTCCCCGATCGCCTCCGGCTACGGCGGCGGCGACGCCTGGAGCATCCTCGGTGCCTTCGACTACCTGAACCTGCGGGCCAACGGCTACGACTTCCACATGTCCCTGATGCGCGGCGAGGTCTCCTGGACCGACAAGCGCGCCGCCACCACCCTCGACCTGTGGCGCGAGATCAACCCCTACTACCAGCAGGGCGCCGGCGGACGCTCGTGGCAGGACGCGGCCCAGTCGCTGCTGGACAAGAAGTCCGGCATGGCCGTCATCGGCCTCTTCCTCGGTCAGCAGATCTCCGACGAGGCGCTCCGCGCCGACATCGACTTCTTCCCCTTCCCCGAGATCGACCCGGCCAACGGCCAGGACGCTGTCGAGGCACCCACGGACGGCTTCATGCTCAGCCGCAGGCCCAAGAACGAGAAGGGCGCGAAGAAGCTGCTGGAGTTCCTCGGCAGCGCCGCGGCGGAGAACCTCTACATGGGCGTCGACCCGAGCAACGTGGCCGTCAACGCCCGGGCCGACACCAGTTCCTACAACCCGCTGCAGAAGAAGTCCGCCGAACTCATCGCCTCGGCCAAGCACATCACCCAGTTCGCCGACCGCGACAGCGACCCCGGCTTCATCTCCACGGTGGTCCTGCCCGGACTCACCCAGTGGCTCGGCCACCCGGACGACGGCTCGGCCCTGCTCAAGCGCATCGAGTCGCAGCGCTCCCGCTTCTTCACCTCCTGACCGGACCGGGAAGGTTCACCGTGCCCTCCGTGTCCCCCGCCGCGCCCCCCTCCGTGCCCCCCGTCCCCACCCCGCAGGCTCCCGCCACCGCGGCGCCCCGCCGCCGCCCCCGCCGGCTCGGCGGCGGGGACCGGCTCTTCCTGGCGGTCGTCGTCGGCGTGCCGCTCCTCGCCCTCATGGTCTTCGTCTGGCTGCCGGCCCTGGCCTCCATGGCCCTGTCCTTCACCAGCTGGGACGGCATCTACCTGTCCGACATCCACTGGGTCGGGCTCGACAACTACCAGCAGATCCTCACCAACTACCCCCCGTTCTGGCCGGCGGTGCGGCACAACGTCATCTGGCTGCTGTTCACCGCGCTGCTGCCCACCCCGTTCGGGATCTTCCTCGCGTACCAGCTCGACCGGAAGCTGCGCTTCACCCGCATATACCAGACGGCGATCTTCCTGCCGATGGTGCTCTCCCTGGCGGTGGTCGGCCTCATCTGGGAGATCATCTACAACCCCGACACGGGCCTGCTGGACGGCATCCTGGGCGCGGCGGCCCCCGGCCACCACATCGACTGGCTGGGCGACCCCGACCTCAACCTGTGGGCCGTCCTGGTCGCCTCGGCCTGGCGGCACACCGGCTACATCATGATCCTGTACCTGGCCGGGCTGAAGGGCTTCGACCCGGCCCTGAAGGAGGCCGCCGCCCTCGACGGCGCCAACGGCCGCCAGACCTTCCTGAAGGTGGTCTTCCCCGCCCTCAAGCCGGTCAACGTGATCATCCTGGTCGTCACCGCCATGGAGTCCCTGCGGGCCTTCGACGTCGTCTACGTGCTCGGCGGCGGCGTCGGCAGCAAGCCCGGCATGGAACTGCTGTCGCTGCTGATCACCGACAACATCATCGGCGAGTCCAGCCACATCGGTTACGGCTCCGCCCTCGCGGTCGTCCTGCTGCTGGTCTCCCTCGCCGCCATCGGGACCTTCCTCGTCCAGAACTTCCGCAAGGAGGACCGGTGACCACGACCGCCACGCCGCCGCCCGTCACCCCCGCCCGCCCCCGCGAGGCACCGCGGCGCGGCGGCGCCGCGTCCAGGCCCCCGCGGCAGACCGGACGGCACGTGATGCTCGCCGGGATCGCGCTGCTGTGGCTGCTGCCGCTGCTGTGGGCCGTCTACACCTCGCTGCGCCCCTACGCGGACACCAGCGAGCACGGCTACCTGTCGTGGCCGCGCGGCATCGGTCTGCAGAACTACACCGACGCCTGGAACCAGTCCGGCATGCCGCACTTCTTCTGGAACTCGGTCCTCATCACCGTCCCGTCGGTGCTGGGCACCCTGCTGTTCTCCGCGGCGGTCGCCTTCTTCGTCTCCCGCTTCGACTTCCGCTGGAACATCGCGCTGCTGATGCTCTTCACCGCGGGCAACCTGCTGCCCGCGCAGGTGCTCATCACCCCGCTCTACCGGCTCTACCTGCTGGTCCCGCTGCCCGCGTGGATGAGCGACTCGCTGCTCCTGTACAACTCGACCTGGGGCATCATCGCCATCCACATCGCCTACCAGTGCGGCTTCTGCACCTTCGTGCTGAGCAACTACATGAAGACGATCCCCGGGGAGATCACCGAGGCCGCGCTCGTCGACGGCGCCCCGGTGTGGCGGCAGTTCTTCCAGATCATCCTGCCGCTGTGCCGGCCGGCCTTCGCCGCCCTGGCCACCCTGGAGTCCATCTGGATCTACAACGACTTCTTCTGGCCGCTCGCCCTCATCGAGACGGGCGACAAACGGCCCATCACCTCCGCCCTGGCCAACCTGCAGGGCCAGTACTTCACCAACCCGAACCTCATCGCCGCCGGCGCACTGATGACCGCCGTGCCCACCCTGCTGGTGTACTTCGCGCTGCAACGGCAGTTCATCAGCGGCCTGACCATCGGCTCGGGCAAGGGCTGACGCCTCAAGGCCCGGGAGAGCCCGCACCGCACCCGCCGTACCCCGACCCGACGTACCCCACCCCCCAGGAGGCCCGACCCATGAGGTCACCCTCACGCTCCACCCTGCCCTCGGCCGCCGCCGGGACACTGCTCGTCCTGGCCCTCACCGCCGGCGTGCCGGCCGCCGTCCCCGCCGCTCAGGCGACCGGTCCCGTGTCCCCCGCCGCGACCGCCGCCGAGCACACCGCCGCGCACCAGGTCGCCGCCAAGCCCTACATGGGCTGGTCGAGCTGGAGCATGCAGTCCTCCAAGTACCCCGGACTCAACCCCACCGGCGACTACAGCTACCTGACCGAGGCGAACGTCCTCAAGCAGGCCGACGCGCTGGCCGCCAAGCTGAAGAAGTACGGCTACGACTACGTCAACCTGGACGCCGGCTGGTGGCGCGACCAGTCCTGGAAGCCCGAGTTCGACGCGTACGGCCGGCAGACGGCCGACCCCGAGCGCTTCCCGCGCGGCATGAAGGCGGTCGCCGACCACATCCACGCCAAGGGCCTGAAGGCCGGTATCTACCTGCCCGTCGGCCTGGAGAAGGAGGCCTACGGCGACGGCAAGGTGCCGATCTGGAACACCACCGGCTGCACCACCGCCGACATCGTGTACGACGACCTGCGCACCACCAACGGCTGGGACAGCTCCTACAAGATCGACTTCTCGGACCCCTGCGCCCAGAAGTACGTCGACTCCCAGGCACGGATGATCGCGGACTGGGGCTACGACTTCCTCAAGATCGACGGTGTCGGCCCGGGCTCCTTCAAGAGCGGCGACAACTACGACAACCGCGCCGACATCGCCGCCTGGCAGAAGGCGATCGCCGACACCGGCCGCCCCATCCACCTCGAGCTGTCCTGGTCGCTGGACATCGGCCACGTCGCCGACTGGAAGAAGTACTCCAACGGCTGGCGCATCGACACCGACGTCGAGTGCTACTGCGACACCCTGGTCAGCTGGGAGAACTCCGTCGACGACCGCTTCGACGACGCCGCCGCGTGGAGCCGGCACGGCGGTCCCGGCGGCTGGAACGACCTCGACTCCCTCGACGTCGGCAACGGCGCGATGGACGGCCTCACCAACGCCGAACGGCAGAGTTACATGACGCTCTGGGCCATCGCCAAGTCCCCGCTCTACACCGGTGACGACCTCACCCGCCTCGACGACTACGGGCTGTCCCTGCTGACCAACCGCGAGGTCATCGCCCTCAACCAGTCGAACACCCCGCCGGCCCGCCCGGTCACCCCCTCCGACGACCAGCAGGTCTGGGCCGCGCGGAACGCCGACGGCAGCTACACCGTCGCCCTGTTCAACCTCGCCGACGCCCCCGCGGCCGTCACCGCCGACTGGACCTCGCTCGGCTTCTCCGGCAACGCGTCCGTGCGCAACCTGTGGAGCCGTGAGAACCTCGGCGCCCACAGGAACCGGATCACCGAGCAGCTGCCCGCGCACGGCTCCCGCCTGTTCACCGTCACTCCCCACGGCCGGCCCGGCCGGCCGACGACCGCCTCCTACGAGGCCGAGGCCCCGGGCAACACCCTGACCGGCAACGCCTCCCTCGCCGACTGCGGCGCCTGCTCCGGCGGACGCAAGGCCGGCAACCTCTACCTCGGCGGCGCGCTGCGCTTCAACGAGGTCGTGGTGAAGAAGTCCGGCACCTACCTGGTCAAGGTCGCCTACGTGAGCGGCGACACCCGCACCGTCCAGGTCTCCGCCAACGGCGGCGCCGCGACCGGACACAGGTTCCCCTCCACGGGTGACTGGGGCACCGTCGAGACGGTCAGCCTCCCGGTCGTGCTCAAGGCGGGTGCCAACACCCTCACCTTCGACAGCGCCGACGGGTACGCCCCGGACATCGACCGGATCGACGTGCCGAAGCTGTCCTGACACCCCGGGGGCCCGGCACCGCCGGGCCCCACGCGGCCGCAAGGCGGCACGGGCCGGCGGGGGAGTACACGTCCGCGCCGGCCCGGACGACGCTCGGGCCCCTTGGGGCCCGAGCGCGGATCCGGAGGGTCCGCCGGTCGTGGCCGAGAACCGGGCCGCGCGGCGGCCGTCGCCGTCCGCCGCCGCTCGCGGGCCTCACACGCGGGCGGCGGAGCGCAGATCGTGGTCGAAGGCCCGGATGTCCTCGGTCGTGAGGGTGGTGCGGGTGCGGGCGACCGCCTGGAGGTAGTCATCGGTGCGGTGCGTCAGGGCCGCCGCCGTGCGGGGGGCCGTCGCCAGGTGCCGTTCGAAGGCCGTCTGCGCGGCGGCCTGGGCGGCGTACTCGATGTCCGCCGGGGTGAAGCGGTCGCTCGCCTCGACCAGGGCGTCCAGGTCGATGTCCGCCACCCGGTCCGGCCCGATGTAGCGGATCCAGATGGCCCGGCGGGCCGCGGGGTCGGGCGGGCCGACCGGGATCAGGAAGTCGAAGCGCCCCGGCCGCAGGAAGGCCGGGTCCAGTGAGCGCACCGCGTTGGTCGCACAGATCAGCAGCCGGCGTTCACCGCGCCGGAACTGCGGGATCAGCTTGAGGAGTTCGTTGGTCACCCGGTGGGCAAGGGTGGACGGGTCCTGACGCTCCGAGGCGATCTCCTCCGCCTCGTCGAAGAAGAGCACCACCTGCTCCAGGTGCTCGACCCGGGCGAAGAGCCGTCGCAACCCGTCCGCCACGCCGTGCGCGTCCTCGGCCAGTTGGTACGGGAGCACCTCGATGAACGGCCATGCCAGCCGGGAGGCCACACCCTTGGCGAAGGTCGTCTTGCCCGTGCCCGGCGGACCGAAGAGGACCACGGCACGCGGCGGGACGAGGTGGTAGCGCTCCGCGACCTCCGGGTTCTCCAGCGGCAGCACCAGCCGCCGCTCGATGAGCGTCTTCTCCGCGGACATGCCCGCGATGCGGTCCCACAGCCCTTCCTCAGGCACCGCGCCACCCAGCTGGTCGAGCAGTGTCGCCTCCGCGGAGTCGGCGGACAGCAGCTTCTCGAAGTAGTCCAGTCCCGGGCGGAAGGAGTACCCGGAGTTCCTGAACGCCTGCTCACCGACCTCGCCCGCCGGCAGCAGGGCCCCGATCCGGCGGATTCCCGTCCGGACGAGGCCGCCCTCCAGGGCGGCCAGCAGCGCAGAGCCCATCCCGTGGTGCCGCCACTGCCGGGCGATGGCCAGTCGCAGCACCCAGGCCCGCTCCTGCGCCGTCGAGGACACCGCGGCCCCCACCACCCGGTCGCCGACCACCGCCACCACCGCGGGCGCCCCCGCGCGCAGCGCCCCGACCACCTCCGCCAGGGTCACGGCGGGATCCTCTGCCGTGTCGCGCGACTCCTCCCAGATCCGCACGACCTGGTCCAGGTCGCCCTCCTCCAGATCTCGAACCCGCCAGGGCGTCATCGCGCTCACCTCCCCACCATTCTGGCCCGGGCGGAGCCGGGACGCTCAGCCGGCGGGGTGGCCGGCCTGCTCCTCATCGTGCGGGCGGGGCGTCCGCCCGGCGCAACTCGGTCCGCTTCGCGAGGAGCCCGGTGAGGATGCGGCGGGCCGCGCGCAGCAGTTCGGCGAAGTCGCCGCCGCCCAGTAAGCGGCCGACCGGGGAGCGACGCTGTCGCCTCGTCTCCGGCTCCCGTGCGTCCGCAGGGGCCGTCGCCCTCCGCGACGGCCAAGCCGCCGAGGGTGACAGTCGTCGTGCCGGAAGACACCGATGCGGGCGAGCGGTTCGGCCGCCCTCCGGTAGGACGCGCCGCTCCCTCGGTCACGTCTGTCGTCGGCCGGCGACCCGCGGAGGACGTACCGCACGGGCTCCGCCATCCGCTCTTGGGCGCCGCGGTGGCGCCGCAGCTCCATGAGGTCGATCGACAGCGCCGCCCGTCAGGATGCGGGATGCAGGGTGCGTGGGGGCATCCGGCGCCCTTCGAAGTGCGATCACCGATCATGTTCGGCGGCCCAGGGGCATGAGGGGCGGCGAGTGTCCGCGCGCCCGGAGGCCCCGGGTGAGCGGGTGCCCGGGCCATGGGCTTGGATGTGCGCGTGACCGTTCAGGACGTTGCCCCACGACTGCCCTCGATCGCCGAACTGCGCGACCACTCCCGCGCGCTGGCGATGCTCGACGCGATCCTCAGTCCCGAGTGGGAGTCGCGGTACCACTCCTTCGACATGGCCTGGGACATGGGGGAGGAGATGGCCTCCCTGCGCAACGGGTCGGGAGACGAGTACGCGATCGTGTTCTGCGCGGCCGGGGCCTTCATACGCGGCTTCGACCACGAGTCGCCCGTCAGCCCCTACGGCTCGCAGGATCACGAGCCCTGGCCGGGTGTCGTCGACGAGGTCCCCGAGCCTTTCCGGCCGTACGTCGAGGAGCCGGCGTTCTGCGACGAGGACGGCGTGCCGGTCGCGACGGTCTGCCTGTGGCGCGGCGCCGGGGACGATGTGTGGCGCCACGGCTCCGTCGACCTGCCGGAGGAGCACGAGGACGCCGACGGCGCGTCCCGCCTGTTCGCGCTGCTGACCGACCGTTCGCCCGAGGCGTTCCGGAATTTCGCCGAGGACTACTACCAGGTGCCCGTCGACCTGGACGCCGTACGTCATGTGTACGGGCTGCGGCCGCTCACCGCGGAGGTCGTCGCGGCACTGAACCCGGAGGTCACGCTCGAAGAGCTGGCCGAGGACATCGCAGGCATCGGGTACCCGCGCAGCGCGGTCTGACGTCCCGGGCGGGGTCTGCCCGCCGTGGTCGCGGCAGCCGTACTACGCCCGTGGCGGCGGCATTCCGATGCCACGGACCGGCGCGGCGACGACCGGGAAGGCATGACCGCGCAGATGTGCCGCCGCCCGGTCGGCGGCTGCACGGAGGAACCCCGCCAGATCCCGCTCGGCGCCTTCGATCCCGCGTCGCAGTACGTCGATGCCGACCTCGAAGGCGGGAATGGCGTCCCGCTCCGTGTCGACCGTCAACCGGACGATGCCGCCGTGCCGTTCGGCGAGCACTTCGGTGACGCGTTCGTGGCGGACCGCTTCTACGGCGGCGCGACGGCTTCGGTTGCTCGACCACTTCCTGTCATGCCCGGGACGGCCGGCGGAGGCACCCGGTCCTGACCGGCTCGTCGACTGACGACAGGGAGCGCTCCCGTTCCCGTCAGGCCAGCCCCAGCCGGGGGATCTCCCGACCCGCGGAGCGGTCCATCACCATCAACAGGCCCGCGTCGCGCGTCCTGGCGTAGGCGGCCACGTCGATGACGTCCAACTGGAACCACACCGCCTTGGCGTCGATCGCCACAGCCTCGTCGGCTATTCGCCCGGCGAGGGCGGAGTTGACGAACACGTTCACCACGTCCACCGCGAAGGGGATCTCCTTAAGGGACGCATAGCCCTGCTCGCCGTGCACCGTCTCGGCCTTCGGGTGCACGGGCACCACCCGCTTGCCGATGCGCCGCAGCTTCGCGGCCACGCGGTAGGCGGCTCGTTCGGGGTTGTCGGACAGACCCACCACCGCCCAGGTGTCCCCGGCGGCGGTGAGTATCCGCTGGATCGTCGCGTCATCGCCGTAGGTCGTCATGCCTGCCCCCGCAGTTCACGGGTGCCCGCGCGGGTCGCCGCCGCCCGCGCGAGCGCCGAGAGGGCCAGGTCTTCGGGATTCGTCTGCAGCATGACCGGGACCCTATCCGCTCTGAATACTGTATGCAATACCTCGGGGCGGTGAGTGCGCCGGCCGGTCCCCGAAGGCCAAAGCCCCCCGGCCCTGACCGACCGGGCCCTCTCACCGCCGGGCCTGGACGGCCGAAACATCGACATCCGCCTTGCACGTTCGATCGTGAACAGGGCTGCTCCCAGTTGGCGTGCGTCAGCGCGCCGGCGGAGCGACCGCCCGCGGGCGCACCTCGGCGCCGGCGTGCGAGTAGTCGCGGTCTACGGCCCTCGGTGTCCGCCTGGTTGGCTGGCGTATCGCTTGGGACTGCGACGGTAGCGATCTGGTGAGGCCGGTGCGTACCGCTTCGGTCAGCACATCGTCGTGGGGGTGCGGAGCTGTTGGACGCGGGTGTCGTCGGTGCGCCGACCGCGATGCGGTGACGTGGGGGTGAACGCCCGGAGCCGCCCGGGCGACCGCCGGGCGGTGTTGTCTCGCGGGCGTCACGGTTGGGCAACCACCGGGTCGTCGGGACTCGGTGCCGGGCACGCGGGGCCCCACCATAGGCGTGCTGGGTGGGGTGACGAGGGGAAATGCGGGGCCATGGATTTCACGGTCGAGTGGACGCTGAGACGGCGGGGCAGACGGTTCTTCGTCTGGGGCGTCCTTGTGATGGGGGTCGCCCTGGTGTGGCTGGCCGACCTCGGGACGAACGGCAGGACGACAGCCGGTAGCGACAGCACGATGGCCGCGTGGTTCGTTCTGTTCCTGTCGGTGGTTTCGGTCTTCAGGGGCTTGGGCGCTCTGCGGAAGGCGAAACGTCCCTTTCGGCTGCGGGTCGACGGGTTCGGTATCACGCTGCACGATGCCGAGCTCGCCTGGGAGCAGATCGACGCCGTCTCCCTCTGGCACACCCGGAACAGCGCTGAGAGCGTCGACGAGCTTCCCGCGTCGCCCAAGGCGCGGCTGGTCCTGTGGACCGCACCTGGGGTGACGCTTTGCCGCAAGGCCGACCTGACCTTCGGTGACGACCGGATCCGTTACACCGTTGTGGACTGCAAGGACCTGGATCAGAGTTTGTCCGAGTTGACCGCTGCACTTGCCGAGCATGCCGGAGCCCGTTTCGAGACGGCCCCGCGCTCCGTGCGGCCGCCGATCCCGGTGACGGTGTCGGGGCCCGAACGGGATGTGCCTGGTGGTGAGCAGGTCTTCGCCGATGCCCGCCAGGCCGGTACCTGGGCCCTGGTATGGGCCGGGGCAGCCGCCGTCCTCATGTTCTCCTTCTGGGAGCTGATGATCAGCCACACCGCCGAGGGCGTCGGAGCCGTCATCGGGCTCTGCTCGCTGGGCGGTGCCGTCGCCTGTTGGCCCCTGGCCGGCCGGTACCTCCTGCGATGGCACCGGCCCTTGCGGCTGCGGATCGGCCCCTGCGGGATCGGCATGCGTGAATTCACCGAGGAGGAGCGGTACTTCTCCTGGGCGCAGGTCGCGGCTGTCACGGTCGGCCCCCGCCATCCGTGTGGCCGGGACACGCGGCCGTGGGTCGTGGTGTGGCCGCTGCCGGGCACCGCCACGGACCTCCCGCACAGCTACCTGCTCGACGGCCACCGGGCTTACGCCCTGGTCCGGTTGGACCGCCTGCCCGGAGGCGCGGAAGCGGTCGTCCCGGTCATCCGGGCGTACGCGGGAGAGCGCTACGCCGAAACAGCCTGATGGTGGCAGTCTCCGGCCGTTCCTCGATGAGACCGCATTGTCGAACGCTTGACGCCGGTGTCTTGGCCGCGGGTGCGAACGCCGGCCTCGAACGCCGGCCTCGAACGGGCGAGTGGTGCCGCCGCCTGCACCGACCAGACCGCAAGGCGGTGGTCGGCGACGACACGGGGATCGGGAAGTGCTGGCGGCCATCGTGTTCGTGGGCGACGTCGGGGTGCACGTGGCAGCAGTTGCCCGCAGCATCGTTCGGGCCGTCGGGAGCGACCGCGCATCGCCGGTTCACGGAGCGGACCAAGGCCCGGGTGTGGGCGAAACTGCACCGCCTGGTGCTCGACGAACTCGGCTCGCGCGGTGAGCTGGACCGGAGCCGGTGCGCCATCGACTCGGTGAACATGCGGGCCCTGAAAGGGGGGACCTGACAGGTCGGAATCCTGTCGACCGGGGCAAGAACGGGTCGAAGATCCACTTGATCACCGAAGGGTCCGGTCTGCCCGTCTCCATCGGCACCTCGCGAGCGAACGCGCACGACAGCCAGGCCCTGATTCCCCTGATCCGCGGCATACCTCCGATCCGCTCCTGCCGCGGACGACGCCGACGTAAGCCCGCGAAGCTCTGCGCGGACAAGGCCTCGGAGGAGGCGAAAGGGATCATGGGGGCAGCGGCTGGTCGGAGCCTGCCGACTACGACCCGCCGGTACCGCAAGAGCCGACGTTCACCGAGTGGATCGTGCGCCCGCAGGTGCAGCATCTGATTTTGCTGGTGATCCTGGCGGTGGCCGTCCATCTGTACGGGGTGTCGGTGGAGTGTGTCGATGACGGGAGCCGACCCTCGGGACGGCTCCTGCCGGGACGCTACGACGGTTTTGCTCTGCCCGGCGCGGGTCAGGAGCGTGTGAACCTCGCTGTGGTGCACCGGTCGCGAGTCAGCCCCTCCGGAACTCGCCGGGCTCAGTCCAGTAGGCGCAATGCCTGGTCGACCGCCGCCCGCAGCTGTTGTGCGTCGTGGCCGGCGCGGTGGCGTACGCGCAGTCCGGTGAGGGTGGTGAACAGGAGGTCGGCGGTGGCGTCCGCGTCGAGGTCGCGGGACAGCTCTCCGGTTGTGATTCCCCGGCGCAGTAGTGCGGCGATCGCAGCCGCGGTGCCTTCGAAGGCCTCTTGCACGCGCCGGTGTGTTTCCGGGTCGCTGGTGCCCAGCTCGGCGGCGGTGTGGATGATGAAGCAGCCTGGCAGGTCGGTCGGCTCGACCATGGAATAGAGCCAGTCCCGGAGTGTTTCACGGACGGGTCGGTCACCACTGAGTGCCGCCGTGCAGCGTTCGGACTCCCGCGCCTGGTAGTGGTCCAGCGCGCGCAGGAACAGTGCGTGCTTGTCACTGAACGCCCGGTAGAGGCTGCTCGGGTTGAGCTCGAGCGCCTCGCCGAGGTCGCGTGTGGAGGTGGCGCTGTAGCCGCGCCGGTGGAAGACCTCCATGGCGCGTGCGACCGCTTGTTGCTCGTCGAACTCCCGGGGGCGTGGCACCTGTCCAGCATACCCCAGTTGTGGAGCGAGCGCTTTCGTATTACGGTCGGCAACAGATCGGGAGCGAACGCTCCCGAAATGGAGGCAGTGATGAACAGCAAGGTGGCCGTCGTCAGCGGCGGCACAAAGGGCATCGGCGCGGCGGTCGTGGAGCGCCTGCGTAAGGACGGCTATGCCGTGGTCACGGGCTCGCGCTCAGCCGTGCCGGAGCAGGGTGAGGACCTGACCGTAGTCCGGGCCGACCTCGCCACGGCCGAAGGGGTGGAGACCCTGGCCGCCGCCGCGCTGGAGCGCGGCCGGGTGGACGCGCTGGTCAACAACGTCGGGCAGTTCGAAGCCCGGGGTTCGTTCCTCGAGGTCACCGACGCCCAGTGGGAGCAGGGCTTCGCCGCCAACGTGCTCTCAGCGGTGCGACTGACCCGGGCCCTGCTGCCGGCGCTTTTGCCGCGCGGCGGGGCGATCGTCAACGTGTCGTCGATCAACGCGCGTCTGCCGTTCCCCATGGTCGTCGACTACTCCGCGCACAAGGCCGCGCTCACCAATCTCACGACCACGCTGTCGGAGGAGTTCGCCCCCCGTGGAGTGCGGGTCAACGCGGTGTCGCCCGGACCGGTCCGCACACCCGGCTGGACGGACGACGGCCGACTGGCAGACGGCATGGCCGCCGCGTCCGGCATCACACGGGAGCAGGTGCTCGCCGAGGGCGTGCCGGCAAGCATGAACATCTCGCTCGGCCGGATGGGCCTGGCCGACGAGATCGCCGCAGCCGTCGCGTTCCTGCTGGGGCCCGAGGCACAGTGGATCACGGGAACGGACCTTGTGATCGACGGTGGCACTATCAAGGCGGCATGAACCCGTCCTAATCTCAAGTGAGAAGAAGGCGACGACTCCGATCCGCGTCATTGTTCTTCAGCATGCCGGTGCTGCCGAGCACACCGGCACACTAGTCGCCGCCCATGTCTTCACCATCGACAACGCCTACGGGCTGCTGGAGGCCCAGAGGAGCGATGGGCGGATTCCCTCCCTCTTCGGGGTCCATTCCCGCATGCGGTCCCGTTTGATTCTTTGACCCAGATCAGCCGGAGGCAATGGCCGCCAGGCGGTCGCCGACCTCGCCCTTGACCGGTCGGCGACCGCACTGGCTTTGGGTGCCAATCAGGTCCTGGGCTGGCTTCGCCTTCGCATCCGGTGGGCAACGCATGCCGCCTGCGCCCGGTGACGCCGCAGGTGTCGTGCTCACGCGGCCGCGCCCCTAACCACCGGTTCCGTCCAACACTCCCTACCGAGTGGGACACGTCAGCCAGGGCCCGAGGAGCCTTGGGGGCGTCCGCGCGACAGCCGGGGGAGAAGGGTTCGTGCCGATCCGGCGATATCGGTTGTCATGAGGCTTCGCTCCGATCGCAAATCTCGATCGCCATCTCGAGCATCTGCCGAGTGGTGGCGAACCAGTCCTGCAGATTCAGATCCACGATGAGCTCGTCTGCGCCTGCCTCTGCGGCTGTGTGGATGTCGTCCATGATCTGGTCGAGAGAGCCGACGAATGCCGCGCGGTCAGGGCCTGCTGGACGGTCGGTGAAGGTGACATTCCCCACCGCAACCATCTCCATCCGGCTCGTGTCCCGGCCGTACTCGGAAGCCATCTCCCGGATGCGGTTCCAACTTGCACGCAGGTCTGCGGCTCCGGCTGGCCCGGGAGTGGTGAATAGCGGTAGCCAGCCGTCTGCGCGTTTGGCGATGCGCTGCACCGCCTTGGTACTGGTGCTTCGGCCTAGGTTGCTGCCACCGCCGCCGAGCATCACAGGGATCTTTGATACGGGCTTGGGCAGGACCGCGGCGTTGTTGATCACTGTCCGGGGACCCCGGTAGGTGACCGGGTCCGGTCCCCACACGGCGTCGAAGACGTCCAGTGTCTCGTCGAGGAACCGGCCACGATCGGCTCGGGTGGCACCTGTGGCCTGGAGTTCGTCGGTGGACCAGCCGGTGCTCATGCCCGCGATGATGCGGCCGCCGCTGATCTGGTCGATGGTGGCAAGCTGCTTCGCCAGCTGGACGGGAGTGTGGAGCGGGGCGATCAAGATGGAAGTACCGAGGCGTACCTGTTCGGTCGCCACCGCCGCGGCCGTCAGGACTGCCAGGGGGTCGGCGGCCTGCCGCTGACTTTCGGGCCACGGAACGTTCGGCGGGGCGTAGGGTTCTGTGGGCGTTTGCGGGAAGAGCAGCCGTTCGTACGTCCACAAGCTGCTGTAGCCGGCCGCTTCGGCCGTTCTGGCCGCTTCGACCACGTCGTGTTGTAGGTCTACTCCCAGTCTCTGGGGCAGACGAAGTCCGAGTCTCACGAGAAGCACCTCCCGGATCGTGGGCTCGACCGCGTCTATCGCCGGGCCCTTGAGGCCTGCCGGTACTGCGGTGGCCGGTCAGGGGCCAACGCCGTCCCTAATGCAAGGGTTACCGTCCTGACGAAGGAGAACCACCAGCACCATGGCAGCACCCCAACGAATCGCGGGCGGGGTGGACGCTGGCAATCCCACCGCCGTGTGATCAACGGGATTCTGTTCCGGCAGCGGACCGGCCTCCCCTGGCGGGACCTGCCTCCCCGCTTCGGTGGCTGGAAGACGGTTCACGATCGTCACCGCAGGTGGTCGGCGGACGGCACGTGGGAGGGGATCCTGCGGGCCGTCCAGGCCGACGCCGATGCCGAGCCGGATCGACTGGAGCATGGTCAGTGTCGATTCCACGACCTGCCGCGCTCATCAACACGCGGCTGGGGCCTCCACCCGTGCCCCGAAGGACCGTGGAACGCCGACGCGGCCGGCCCCTCCGTGGTGGAGGGACCGGCCGCGTTGCGTGCGGACGCGGATCAGGCCAGGCCGGTCGCCCGGATCACCGTCTGCGTCACCGTGTTGCCCCGCTTGTCCGAGGCACGCACCCGCAGCGACAGGAACTCCGCCCGCCGCGGCGCGTCCAGCCGGACCCGGGCGGCACCGTCGCCCGCGCCGTGCAGGGCGAGCTTGTGCCAGGTGCGGCCGTCGTCGTACGAGACCTCCACCGCGTCGGTGCGGACCTTCGCGGCGGCGACACCCGGCAACTGCGCGGGGTTCACCGTGAGTTCGGCGTCACGTCGCGCGGCGCCGCCCGCGTCGGTGCGGATCCCGTAGTCGAGCTGCAGCAGCGGGAGCACCTGCGGGTCGTCCGTGCCCGGCGTCGCCGAGGAGAAGCCCCATTCGGTGCGGGTCGCGGTGGAGTACGGGTACCCCTCCGTCCGCTCGGTGGAGGTCACCAGCCGGTACCGGCCCGACGCCGCCGGGACGTCCCCGCCCAGCCAGCCGCCCTCGGTTCGGGTGACCAGGTCGCCGTCCCGGTAGAGCTCGTTCACCTGGGAGGTGGTGCCCGGACCGATCACACCGGCGTGGTCGCGGCCGCCGTCGCCCCAGGCCGGGAGGCTCACGTCGAGGACGTCGCCGTTGCGCCGGGGCAGCCACTGGCTCTCGTTCAGTCGCGGGTGCTCGATGGGCCCGAACCACTGGACGTCGGTGGTGCGTCCCGCCGGGTAGCCGACCAGTCCGGAGGACTGGATCGAGCGGATGCCGTTGGCGGCCTCCTCCATCCAGGTGGCCTCAGCGGAGGGGGTGACCCAGTCGGTGCGCTCGGCGCCGGCCGTCGACAGCCGGGTGCCGCCGACCTTCACCCCGAGGTAGGGCTGGATGTCGTAGCGGAACTCGTCGACCTCGCTGTCGGCCGGGTTGCGGAAGGTGACGTCGACCCGGGCGAGGCGGTGCTCGGCCGGCGCGTAGGTCTGCTTCTGCGGGATCGAGTGGTGCCAGGTGTGCACCAGGTCGTACAGGTAGTCGGTCTCGGCGTGGCCGACGACCCGCATCGGCACCGACCCGGTACGGCTGTCCCGGATGCGGCCGATCAGGGTCTCGCCCTCGGTGCGGGAGATGCCCGCGATGACGAGGTCGGTGCGGCGCACGGGCTCACGCAGCCGCCCGTCCAGGTCGTTCACCACGACCAGCAGGGCGGCGCCGGCCGAACGCGCCGCGGTGACCTGGCTGTCCTCGCCCGTGTAACGGACCACGGCGACCTTGCCCTTGACGCCGGCGGCCGCGTACTCGGCCGCGGTGCCGTTGCCCGCGAACACCGCGGGCAGGGTGTTGGCGCCCTCGGCGGGGCGGCCGGCACCGGGCTGCAGCCACAGGTCGTCGAAGACCTGGTCGCCGGAGGTGAGCGCCAGCAGCGGCTGCTGCATGCGCCAGCGCACCGTGTAGGCCAGGTCGCCGCCGTTCGCCTTCGGCATGGGCAGCGCCCATACGCTGTCGAAACCGTCGCCGACGGTCACGGTGTCGGTGATCGCCGGGGTGCCGTCCTTGAAGGACTGGGTGAAGTCCATGCGGATGTCGCTGTCCGTGGACGTCTTCGGCGTGACGACCTGGGTCCTGCGCAGCTTCGTGCCGTCCAGCGTGGTGTCGGTGTCGGCGTTGCCGACCACGACGCCCGTCCTGGCCAGCAGCGCCCGCCCGTAGGAGGACTCGCCGTGGACGCCGCGCACGGCGCCCCAGGTCCAGACGGTGTACGTGCCCGGCGGGACGACGGTGTCCAGCACGCCGTCGAGGTCGGTCCACAGCGCCTGCGCGTACTCGTCGCCCTTGCGCTGGTACATCACGACGCCGACCAGCGGGTCGCCGGCGCGGTCGGTGACGTGGACGCGCAGGTGGTGGTACTCGTCCCGGGTGCTGACCGCGAGCAGGGTGCGCGTGACGGCCCTGCCGCCCACGAGGCCCTCGACGTGTCCGGTGAAGCGGGATCCCGCCGGAGCCCGGTCGAGCGTGGTGGTCACGGTGGTGGAGGCGGTGCCGTGGGCCGGCACGGTGAGCTCCCGGTCCGTCACGGTGAACAGGCCTTCCGGCGCACCCGGCGCGTCCACCCGCGGGGTCACGGTGACGGCGGTGTCGGCGGAGTTGGCCCATTCGACGGTGCGGGTCACGGTCCCGCCGGACGTGCCGCCCGGGGGGTGGATGCCGGCGTCGGCCTTGGCGGTGGCCACGAGGGTGCCGCTGGTGGCGGCCACCGCGTCCACGCGTCCGTTGCCGCCGGAGTCCGCGGGGATGTCCGGGGTCGCCGCCGAAGTGGAGACCAGGGCGTCCTTGATCCGGGCCCCGTTCCAGTCCGGGTGCTTCGCCGCCACCAGGGCGGCGACGCCCGCGACGTGGGGGGTGGCCATCGAGGTGCCGCTGATGGTGGCGTACGAGCCGGTCCCGAAGGTCGCCCACTGCGAGCGGGCGGCCAGGATGTCGACACCGGGAGCGGTGATCTCCGGCTTCATCGCGTCGTCCCGGAAGCGGGGGCCGCGGCTGGAGAAGTCGGCGATGGCGTCGGAGGAGTCGACGGCGCCGACGGTGAGCGCGGCGTCCGCGGCGCCGGGCGCGCCCACGGTGCCCTCGGAGGGACCGGAGTTGCCGGCGGCGATGGTGAACAGCGCGCCCGTCTCGGCGCTGAGTTCGTTGACCGCCTGGCTCATCGGGTCGGTGCCGTCGGTGGGCTGGTCGCTGCCGAGGCTCATGCTGACCACGCGGGCCTTGGCCTCGCGCGCGGCCCACTCCATGCCGGCGATGATCCACGAGTCGGATCCGCTGCCGGCGTTGCTGAGCACCTTGCCCACGTGCAGTCGCACACCGGGGGCGACGCCCTTCTCCTTGCCGCCGGACGCGGCGCCGTTGCCGGCGATGGTGGACGCCACGTGGGTGCCGTGGCCGTGGTGGTCCTCCACGTCCTCGCCGGGTACGAAGCTGCGGGAGTCGGTGACGACGCCGTCGAGGTCGGGGTGCCCGGGGTCGTAACCGGTGTCGAGGACGGCGACGTCCACGCCCTGGCCGGTGTCGCCTCCGGCCCACACGTCGGGGGCGCCGATCTGTGCGACGCTGTCCGCGAGTTCGGCCTTGACCTTTCCGTCGAGCCAGACCTTGCGTATGCCGCCGGTCAGCGTGAGGCCGCTCGCCTTGGCCTTGGCGGAGGTCGGGGCGGCGGCCTGGCCGGTCAGGTCGGACCAGAACTCCGCTGCCTGGTCGTGGTCCTGCGTGGTGGCCGTGCTGTCGATGCTGGTCAGCGCCCGTGCACCGGTGGCCCCCTCCGGGAGGGAGGGCGCCGCGAGCTTGCGGTGGGCGTCGGAGGAGTAGGTCAGGATGACGGGCAGGCCCTTGGACCGGGCGTCGTCGTAGCCGTCGGCGATCAGCCGCGTCACGTTGAAGAGGTCGGTGTCGAGCAGCCCGGCCGCCACGTACCGCTCGGCGGCGAACGGGTAGACGTAGGTGTCACCGTGCTGTGTGGCGATGCGGGCGTCCGCCCGGTGTCCGCGAGGGCCCTCCACGGTCACCGAGGTGCGGCCGCCACCGCCCGGCGTGACGGTGACCCGGTCGCCGGTGATGAGGGTGACGGTGCGCGGGGTGGAGCCCGATGGGCTTTTCCCGGTCACGAACACGTCGTTCGAGGAGGAGGCGGTGGTGTGGTCACCGGCGAACGCCGGTGGGATCGCCACCAGCATGGCCGCGGCAGCCGCGACGATCGGCAGGCTTGTTCGGCCCGGGAAGAGCGGTCTCACAGGGGATCCTTCACGTTGATCCATCCAATGTCCGCCGCATGCTAGCGAGTTAAACGATTCAATCGGGCGGTGATCGGGAGATGGACCATGGCGTTTTCCCGCCCGCTGTCGGGATCGCGACAGAGGAAGACCCCGGCTGACAGCGCCGCGTACGGCGCCGGGACAGCCACCGTGGCCACGAGCCACGGCCCGGCGACGTGCCCCCGGGTGCGCGGCATCAGCACGCCGGCGACGAGTGCGGTGCCCAGTACACGGACACGGGCGCAGGCGCGGGGTCGGAACGACAGGAGCAGGGCGGGGCCACGCTCCGGCGGTCCGTGGGGCGGTACTCCGTCAGCAGTCACCGGGCGCAGTGCGGGGGAGTGCCGCGGGGCACCTCCATACGGAGGGCCGTGCCCACCGCGGTCGCCGCCAGGGTGTCCGCGGCGCGCCGCCCGATGCGCCGCTGACGCGCGTGCGCTTCCCCTCGTCCGTGCGGCCCGCTACCGCGGTGTGCCGAGGCGGTCGACGAGGTCGTACCAGCCGGCGTCCAGCCGCTCGACGGGCATGCTCCGGGCTGTGAGCAGGTACTGGACGAGTACGGTGTCGAGATAGGCCTGGAGGGTGTGTCCGGTCAGCTCGGCGTCGCCGGGGGCGCCCGCTCGGCGGAGCAGCATGACCAGGTGCGTGAGCCTGACCTGGTAGGGCGGGTTGAAGCGGCGGTTGTCCTCACGGCGCGCGGCCATGTAGAGGTCACGATGGGCGTGCTCGTGGCGTATCACGGCGGGACCGAAGGCGCGCAGCCGCTCCACTGGTGCGGCGTCCGGGCCGAGGGGCGGCGGACCGGTGAGGAAGGCCGCCTGGAGTCGCTGCTCGATGTGGTCGACGAGCGAGAGCATCAGGCCCGTGCGGTCGCCGAAGCGCCGGAAGACCGTCCCCTTGCCGACCTCGGCCGCGGCGGCGATGGCCTCCATGGTCACGTTCGCCGCTCCTCGCTCGGCGGCGAGTTCGGCCGCCACCTCCAGCAGGCGCTTGCGGTTCCGGGCCGCGTCGGCGCGCAGCGGCGGGGGCTCGTTCGCCGGGGTGAGCGTGAGGCACGTGCATCCGGCGGAGGCGATGCTCACAGGGATCGCGGTGGCGGGCGGCTCAGTCATGGCCACAGCGTAGCGGGGGAATGAAAGTGGACCGCGGTCCGGTTAGCTGGTACAACAGACAACCGGACCACGGTCCGCTTTCCGTCTTCTCAGTTGGGAGATCGCCCCATGACCGTCCGCATTCTCACCCTCGTCGGCAGCCTCCGCGCCGGTTCGCACAACCGCCAGCTCGCCGAGGCGGCGGTGAAGCACGCCCCCGAGGGCGTCGACATCACGCTCTACGAGGGGCTGGCGGAGATCCCCTTCTACAACACGGACATCGACGTCGAGGGCGACGTGCCCGAGGCCGCCGCCCGCCTGCGGGCCGCCGCCTCCGCGGCCGACGTGCTCCTGCTCGTCTCGCCCGAGTACAACGGCACCATTCCGGCCGTCCTCAAGAACGCCATCGACTGGCTGTCCCGCCCGTACGGCGCCGCCGCCCTGAGCGGCAAGCCGGTGGCCGTGGTCGGTACCGCGCACGGACAGTACGGCGGTGTCTGGGCGCAGGACGAGGCCCGCAAGGCCGCCGGCATCGCCGGGGCCTCCGTCCTCACCGAGGTGAAGCTCTCCATCCCGGACTCCGTGGGCCGTTTCGCCGAGACCCACCCGGCCGACGACGACGAGGTCGTCGAGGGCCTGACCAAGGTCATCCAGCAGCTTGCCCAGGCCGGTTCCGAGGCTGTCTGAGCCCGCTCGCGGCAGGACCCCGCGGGCCGTGGCCCGCGGGGTCCTGCCCGTTCCGTCGGCGATGCGTGTCGGGCTCCCGGACGGACCGGGCCCCTCGCAGGCGCGATCCCGGGCGCGTACGCGATCCGCGCCGAAGGGCCTTGTGCGTCGAGGGCCGAGTGCCGCCGGGCGGCCGGCCTACACCGCCGACGACCCCTGGGGACGGCGCTGTGCCATGCCATCGTGCGGTCACGGGGCGCCGAACCCCGGGGCGCGGCCGGCGGCGGACGGGATCGCGGCGCGGTGCGCACCGCTCGAAGGAGGCGGTGCGGGCGGACCGGGACGGCCCGCCCGCACCGGTGGGGATGCGACGCGGTGCGTCAGCGCAGGCCGAAGGCCCGGATCACGGTCTGGGTGACCGCGTTGCCCGCCGAGTCGTGTGCATGCGCACGCAGCGAGACGAACCGGGCCTGCTTCGGCGCGGACAGCTTGCAGCGGCCGTCGTGCCCGCAGGCGGTCTCCCGCCAGGTGCGTCCGTCGTCGTAGGACACCTCCAGGGAGACGGCCGAGAGCGTGCCGGCGCCCACCGCGCCCGGCAGGTGCGCGGCCGTCACCGTCAGCGCGCTGCCGCGGGCGGCTCTGCCCTCCCCGTCCGTGGCGATGCCGTAGTCGATCTGCGGTAGCGGCAGCACCGCGGCCTCGTCGCCCGACGGCGCCTTGGACGTGAACTCCCACTCGGTGTGCGTGGTGGCGGAGTAGGGGCTCACCGACGCGTCGCGGCCGGCGTCCAGCACCAGGCGGTAGGGCAGCCGGCCCGTGGCGGGGGCGGTGCCCCCCATGCTGGTGTTGGTCGTGCTCTGCCCCAGGCGCGTGTCGCCCTGGTAGAGCGTGAGCGTCTGCCGGGTGCGCTCGTAGTCCATCGACATGCCGACGTGGTCCGCGCCGCCCCAGGCGGGGATGTCGAAGGCCAGCCAACTCCCGCTGCGCGTCGGCAGCTTGTAGTTGTCGTTGAGGTACGGGCGCTCGACGGGCCGGAACCACTCCTGGGTGTGCCGGCTGCCCGGCCGGTACGTGGCGCGCGGCTCGATCTCGTACAGCAGACCGTCGACGTACGCCTCCTGGCCCCAGGAGTAGCCGGGGCCGGTGGAGACCCAGTCGACTCGCCGGGAGTTCACCGGCTCGCGCATCGTCAGGCCGATGCCCCAATTCGAGTACTCGGGCCAGTCGAAGCGGAATTCCCCGCCGCCCCGGGCCGGGTCGGGGCTGTCGAAGGAGACGTCGACCCGCGCCAGGTTCTTCGTGCCGCCCTCGACGACGAGCCGGCCGGGGATCTCGTTGTGCCACGTCCACATCAGGTCGTAGACGTACGGGCTGACCGGCTGCGAGCCCACCTTCAGCACGGCGCCGCGTGCCGAAGCGCGCCCCATGAGCCGTTCACCCTCGTCGGTGCTCAGCAGTCCGACGTCGATCCGGGCGGGCGTGAAGGGGTCGTCGGTGTAACTGCGCGACTGGCGTCCCTGCTCGTCGTTCACGACGAGCAGGAGCCGGGCGCCCGCGGCGGCCGCCGCGGCCGCCTGTTCGGCGTCGCTCACGCCGGCGTTGCGGCGTACGACCACGGCCTTGCCCCGCGCGTCGAGCCCGGCGTAGTCCGCGCTCGCGCCGTCACCGGCGGCAACCAGGGGGAAGGAGTAGTCACCCTCGGGGAGTGCGGTGACGTTCTCCTGCCGCAGGACGTCCGTAAACGCGTCGCCGCGGGTGGTCACGGACAGCGCGGGCTGCTCCTTGCGCCAGCGGGCGCCGAGGTGGAAGTCGCCGTGGGCGACCTTGTGTGTGGTGGGCTGGGCCCAGAGGCTGTCGTAGCTGGTCTGGGTCTCCATGTAGTCGCGCCAGCGGCCGCCGCCCATCGCGCGGTTGTACTCCAGGCGCTGGTAGGTCACCTCGGTGGGCTGCGGTGTCGTCATCTCGACCCGCGTGACCTTCGTCGCGTCCAGCGCCACCGTCCGGTCGCGGTCCATGACTACCTCGGGGTCGCCGAGCAGCGCCATGCCCATCGAGTGCGGGCCGTGCACCCCGCGGATGGCCTTGAAGGACAGCACCGAGTAGACGTCGTCCGGGAGCCAGGTCTCCAGCCGCCCGGTCTGGTCGACGATGTAGAAGCCCGGCTCGAAGTCCCCGGAGCGCAGCACCTCGACGACCCCGGACATCGGCTTGCCGTCGCCGTCCTTGAGGACCATCGTCAGCTTGTGGGCGGCGTCGCCCAGCGACACCGCCGTGTGGGTGACCGTCCTGCCCGCCGTGTCGGAGGCCACGACCTGGCCGGACCAGCGCCCGTTGCCCGTCGCCTTTGAGCCGTCGATGCTGACGGTGACCTCCGCGGTGCCGTGCGCCGGCACGACGACCCGGGACGCGGACAGCGAGAACAGGCCCGTCGGGGCGTTCGGGGCCTCGACGGACAGGTCGAGCGTCACCGGGGAACTCCCGGTGTTGGTGTAGGTGACCGGGCGCCGGACCGCGGCCGCGCCGTCGCCCGCCTCCGCCTGGCCGGTGAACGCGGTCGCCGAGGCGAACACGTCGGCACCGAGCGCCGAGGGGACGTCCACCCGGCCGCTGCCCGCCTGGAACGCGTCGTACTGCGGGGTCTGCTTCGAGCTGCTCACCAGCAGGTCCTTGAGCTGGACGCCGGTGAGCCCGGGACGCGCGGCCGCGAGCAGGGCCGCCGCGCCCGCGACGTGCGGGGTGGCCATCGAGGTGCCGCTGAGCGTCTGGTAGCTGCCCTCGCCCTCCGGTGCGTACTGCGAGCGGGCGGCAAGGACGTCCACGCCGGGCGCGGTGATCTCCGGCTTGAGCCCGCCGTCGCCGACCCGCGGTCCCTGGCTGGAGAACCAGGCCACGTCGTCGGAGGAGTCGACGGCGCCGACCGTCAGGGCGGAGTCCGCCGCGCCGGGTCCGCCGATGCTTCCCGGCGCGCTCGCGTTGCCCGCGGCGGTCACGAACAGCGCCCCGGTCTGCGCGCTCAGGCGGTCGACCGCCGCGCTGAGGGGATCGGTGCCGTCGGACGGCGTGCCGGAGCCCAGGCTCATGCTCACGATGTCCGCGTCCTGGTCCACCGTGGCCCACTCCATGCCGGCCAGCACCCACGAGTCCTGACCGGAGCCCGAATCCGCGAGCACCTTGCCGACGTGGAGGTCCGCGCCGGGGGCGACGCCCTTCTCCTTGCCGTCCGAGGCCGCGCCGGTGCCGGCGATGGTCGACGCGACATGGGTGCCGTGGCCATTGCGGTCCGTGACGTCCTGCTCAGGGACGAAGCTGCGCGAAGTCGCTATCCGGCCCGCGAGGTCGGGGTGCCCGGTGTCGACGCCGGTGTCGAGGACGGCGACGTCGACGCCTTTGCCGGTGTCGCCGGCCGCCCACGCCTGCGGGGCGCCGATCTGCGCGGTGGTGTCGGCCAGATCGGCTGTGACCTTGCCGTCCAGCCATATGCGGGCGATGCCCGAACCGAAGGTGGGTGCGGCGCCGGTGGCCCGCGCTCCGGCACCCGCACCGGAGGTGACGGAGTGCCAGAAGTCCGCGGACCGGCCCCTGTCCTCCGTGAGGGCGGCACCCTGCACGCTGCTGAGGTCCCTGACCCGCTTGGCACCGCTCGGCGGCGTGGAGCGCAGGCCGGAGGCGGTGCCGTAGGAGACGATCAGCGGCAGGTCGGCGCGGTGCGCGTCGTCGTAGTCGTCCGCGACGAGCCTGCTGATGTTGAACAGGCGCCGGTCCAGCGTGCCCGCCGCCACGTAGGGGAGGGCCGATTCGGGGTACACGTACAGGTCGCCGCGCGACTCCATGATGTGTGCGCGCGCCTTGGCCCCGCCCGCGCCGCGCACTTCGACGGTGCCCCCGGCGGCCCCGGACTGCCGGGTGCTGACGACGTCGCCGGTGATCAGGGTGACCGTGTGGACGCCCGGAGGCACGTTGCTCCGCGCCGCCCGGGCGTCGGAGCCGGCACTCGCGGACGGAGCGGCGTATGCGGCGGAGACGGCGGCGGGTTGCGCCATCGATACGAGGGCGGCGCCGGCGGCGGCGAACACGCTCCAGCGTCTGGGTGATGGTCTCAAGGGTTCCTCGGCTGTTCGTGGGGCCGGGTCGGCCCGCAGATTCGGAAGACCCCGGTAGGGGCCGGTCGCATCCTGGCCTCGAACCGGCGGGTAGCATCCGGGAGCGCGTGGTGATCTTCGCCACGTCCGTCCGTGAGCAGGCAGGTTACGGACCATCACTTGGGCGCTCAGACACGGATGTTGTGAGCCGGACCGATGGTGCGGAGCCCCGCGCCGGACGGCAGCGCGCCGAACCGGGCGCTCGTGCGGGAGCCGCTCGGGGATCGGTCATTGGTGCCGCGCCCGGGGGATGAACCGGACGCTCGTGCGGAGCCGCTCGCGGCGGCTGCCCCGGCCACAGGGACCGGACGCCCGGCGCAGCGCTGCCCCGGGCGGCGCATCCGTACTGCTAGAAAGTGAAAGTTCGCATATCCGGCAAAAGGGAAGAGGTCCGGTGTGGTCTACGCTGCGTCCTTCGGAGCGGGCCTGGTCGTCGGCGTCCTGTACGGCCTCCTGCGGGTCCCGTCCCCCGCGCCGCCGTTCATCTGCCTCGTCGGCCTGGCCGGCATGCTGGTCGGCTACGGTGCGCTGGAGTGGATCGCGTGAGGTACGTGCTCTCGCGGTGCCTCGTGTCGTTCTCCGTCGGGGCCCTGGCGGGCGTCCTGTACTGGCTGATGGGCGTCATGTCGCCGGCCCCGCCGTGGATCTCCCTCGCCGGCCTGCTCGGCATCCTCGCCGGCGAGGCCGCGACCCGGCACCTACTGGCGCGCCGCCGGAAGCGGCCGGCCGACCCGGCGGAGGGCCGGCCGCCGGCTTCTCCCTGAGAGTGCTCCCCGGTGCGTGCCTGTGCATGTCGCCGGTGCCGACCACCGGTGAAGAGCGTTCAGCGCGCCCGCGGTGGCGCCGTGGGCGACTCCCCGGCGACCCGCGGGAGCCGGCCGAGCCTATGGTCGACGCCTGGGCCGGGATCGTCGACGCACCCGGTGCTCCGCATGCGACGCCGGCACGCGTGACACCGGCTCCTTCGCGCACCCGGGCCCCCGGGGCGGACCTCGATCCGCTCGGGAGTGCGCCGGGCGGCCGCGACCTCGCCGACGAGCGCCCCGCGCCCCGAAAATCCGTTGCTCCCGGCCGACGTCGCTTGTGATCATCGCCGGATGTTCACCACCCCGCTCGACGGTCGCGCCGGAATCGACGCCTCGCTGGTCAGACGCCTGCTCGCGGCGCAGTTCCCACAGTGGGGCCATCTGTCCGTCACCCCGGTGGAGGTCGACGGCTGGGACAACCGCACCTACCGCCTCGGCCACGCCATGACGGTCCGGCTGCCCACCGCCGAGGGCTACGTCCCCGCGGTCGCCAAGGAGAACGCGTGGCTGCCCCGGCTGGCGCCCTCCCTCCCGGTCGCCGTCCCGTCCGTCCTCGGCATGGGCGCCCCGGGCGAGGGCTACCCCTTCCCCTGGTCCGTACGCGGCTGGCTGCCCGGCGAGACGGCCGCACCCGAACGCATCGACGACATGCCCCGGTTCGCCGTCGACGTGGGGGAGTTCCTCCTCGCCCTGCAGGGCTGCGACCCCACCGGCGGCCCGGCCGCCGGCCCGCACAGCTGGTACCGGGGCGCGCCGCCCGCCCACTACGACGAGGAGACCCGCCGCTGCCTGGAGGTCCTCGAAGGCGACGTCGACACCGTCCGCGCCCGCGCCGTATGGGACGCCGCCCTCGCCGCTCCCTGGGACGGCCGGCCCGTCTGGTTCCACGGCGACATCGCCTCCGGCAACCTTCTCGTACGCGAAGGCGCACTCACCGCCGTAATCGACTTCGGCACCTGCGGTGTCGGCGACGCCGCCTGCGACCTGGTCATCGCCTGGACCATGTTCTCCGGCGACAGTCGCGAGGCGTTCCGCCGTACGGTCCGCCAGGACTCCGCCGCCTGGGCCCGCGCCCGCGGCTGGGCCCTGTGGAAGTCCCTGCTGGTGCTCGCCGACTCCCTGGCCTCCGACCGGGCCCGCGCCGAGGCCAACCTGCGCGTCATCGCCGAAGTGCTCGACGACCACGACCGGTTCGCGCGGGCGGGGTCGGACCGGTCGGGCATCCCGCGATGAGGTGACCCGGCGTCGGGAGGAACCGTGGCCACGACGGGTCAGGGCCGCGCTGACGCGGGTGCCGGGCCGGATCAGCCCGTGCGCTCCGCCGCGCTGCGCTCGACGCAGAACTCGTTGCCCTCCGGGTCGGCGAGGACGACCCAGCCCGATCCGTCGGGGCGGCGCCGGTCGTCGACCTGCGTCGCACCGATCGACAGCAGGCGCTCGACCTCCTCGTCGCGGGTGCGGTCCTGCGGCTGAATGTCGAGGTGCAGGCGGTTCTTGACGGTCTTGGCGTCCGGAACGGTCACGAAGAGCAGACCGGGACCGCCGTCCACCTCGATCAGCGCCTCCTCGTCGCCGGGCTTGTCGTCCTCGTGCAGCGGACGGTCCAGGACGAGGGACCAGAAGCTCGCCAGGCGGTAGGCCTCGGAGCAGTCGATCGTGATGTGACGCATCGCGGAAGTCATGGGCCCGGATTCTCGTGCACGGCGATGGGGAGCGGCAACGGGATTGTGTCAGGGGTGCGGGTTACCGTTGAGGCGTTTCTGCGTCCATCCCGTGCGTCGGGAAGCGGGAAGTGGCAGGCGTGAGCGACGACGTTCTCTCGGTCATACCGACCGACCCCCGATGGCAGCCGGGCGGTGACGCGGCGGAGCGTGCCGCAGCCCTGATCGCCTCCCTAAAACGCGGAGTTCCCGGCGACGACTCCAGCCGCCGGGGGATCGCGGCGCTGAGCGTGAGGTGGTGGTACGTCGCCCGGAAACCGTACGGAGCAAAGAGGGTGATGCAGGTCCGCAGCGCGCTGTGCCGGCGGCGGAGGGGGAGACGGACGTCGTGCACGTGCGTTCGGTGGGTCAGGAAGCTGGTCATTGTGTGGGCGCCAGGTCCAGTGCCCGTGCCAGGGCGGCAGTGACGGCGGCGGCGTGTGCCGGCAGATGTTGTTCAGCCCAGATTCCGGCCAGACCGAGGAAGTCCTGCAAGTCCTGCTGGGCGCCCGCGACGAGCCTGCGTGCCTGGTCCACCGACAGCTCGATCACCGGGCTGCCGTCCGTCCCGTAAGCGTCGAACGTCAGCCGGACAATGTCGCCGACGCGTTCGGCCACCGACGACGGATCGTGGCCGAAGGAGGAGCAGCCGGTGCCGTCGAGTACCTCCAGCCAGTCCCGCCAGGCTTCCAGGCCGTTGCAGCAGCCCGGCTCGACGAAGACGGTGTCGGTGGCACTCTCGGTCACCCGGAACCCTCCGGCGGCGAACAGATCAGGCATGGTGAGCAGCCCGTGCAGGAATGTGCCGAGCGGGTCGGTCGGGCACGGCCCATGCTCCTCCTCCGGCTCAAAGTCGTTGCAGGCGGCGATCTGCATAACCGCCGTGCCGACCTCCGCCGGAGTCAGCCCCCCGTTCAGCACGAGGTAGCCATACGATTCCCGCTCGCCAACGGGCCAGAGCGCGAAGTCGTCGTTGGCGGAGATCTCCAGAACGGGTTGCATCACAATCACACGGGGATGATGCCGGACCCACTGGTACACCGCACCACGGGCTTTCAGCTGGCATCGGGCTCGGAGCGGGCCCGCTACCTCGGCAGTTTCGCGGTGCCCTCCGGGCAGGCGGCGCCGATATAGCGCATGGCGGTCTGCGTTCCACGGTGATCGTCACGCCGTCCCTGTAGCCCCACCCGGGCGGCGGCCCGAACGGGCCGTGCGGGTTCGCGCGCTTCGAGATCGCCGTGCGGAACCCCGGACGCGACTGGTTCGGGGACGACGACCTGGCCGCCCTCGGCAAGGTGCTCGGGCACCCCGTACGGCAGGTCAGGGCACACATCTGAGTGTGCCGAGGGCCGGGCGCGCCAGTCCGCGCGGCGCGTCGCGGCCGCTGTCACATCGAGGTCGATCAGCGCCGCCCCGCCGCTCGCAAAGAGCTGTGCCCCGGGTCCCCCGCCGGTCGTACGGCGGGGGACCCGGAGGCGGGTCGGGGGACCGTCAGTCCCGGCCCACCACAGCCTCGGCGTACGGGATCAGCCGGACGGGCCCGACGAGCCCGGTGCGCTGCGAGGCGGCGCCGCCGTAGACGGACGGGTCGCTGACACGCAGCCGGTTGAGCAGCGGCGTGGCCACCTCGACCTCGATTGTGTTGGCACCCCGGCGCAGCAGCCCGCCGAGCTCCACCACGGGGTTGAGGTGGCTGGTGACCGGGGCCGGGCGCCCGTTGACGCTGACCCGGAAGGTGTCGGTGACCTCTCCGAGATCGAGCAGGGCGCCGAAGCCGCCGCTCCAGGGCTCGTCGAGCTCGACCGTGGTGCGATAGCGGCCGATGCCCGCCGCGTCGGTGAGCTCCGCGATGGCGTTCCACGGCGCCAGTGCGTCAAGGGCGATCCGGTGCCTCACGACGGTGGTGCGGTCCGGGTCGGCGCCGGGACGCCAGTCCTCGGCGTCCAGGGTCCAGGAGGTGAGCTCCCGTGGTGCGGGCACCCTCCCGACCACGGTGCGGACCGGACTCCCGTGCGACAGCGCCGTGCTGTAGGTGCCGGCCGCGTGGGCGCGCAGGACGAGCCGCCCGTCGTCGGAGCGCACGTCGTCCGCGTCCGTGGTGACGGCGTGGATGCGGCCGGGCTTGCCGTGGAAGCGTCCCGGCGGCGCGAAGGCCACGACCATCGACTCGGACGGCTGCAGGTCCACCCGGAAGGTGAACAGGTCGCCGTCCTGCGCGTACAGGCCCAGCGGCCGGGCCTCACCCGTCCACGGGTCCAGCAGGTACGGCACCGCGCCCGAGCGGGTGCGACGCACCGTGACGGCGTGGTCGATCGCGGCGACGGGGGGCTTCACGGTTTCGGCGTGCTTGCCGTTGACGAGGTAGAACCAGTCGACGCCGTCATCGAAGCGGTGCATCGTCAGCAGCGTCGAGGGGACGGCGTAGCTCACGTCGGGCACCAGACCGAGGTCCGCGAGGGCTTGGCCCACGGCCGGCTTCTCTGTGACCTGCCGGACCCGCGGCTGCGCCAGCAGCTCGGCGACCAGGGAACGGAGCTGCTGCTGCCGGGAGTCGTCCGCCACACCGGTCGTCGTGACCGTCGTCCAGTCGCCGAGCAGGACGATCGGCAGCCCCGCCCGCGTCAGGCGCAGCAGGTGGCGTGCGTCCTCGAGGGTGAGGGTGATCGCCGAACCGGAGAAGAAGTCGCCCTCGACGAACAGCGCGCGGTAGGCGGGGCCGTCGGGGGCCAGCCTGCCGTCGCGGACCTTCGCCGAGGGCAGGCCCAGCAGCGGCCCGCTGACGAACTGGTGGGTCCAGCCGAGCGGCACGCCCGTCGAGGTGAACCAGGAGGCGCCGATCCCCGTCGCGGTGTAACCGCTCTGCCGGAAGACGGCGACGTCGATCCGGGAGGTGCCGCGCTGCATGGCGTGGTGCACCCGGGACAGGTAGCCGGAGACATCGCCGACGTGCCGCCAGGTCGGGTGCCGCGGCCCCCAGGACTCGCCGTAGCCGACCGTGCCGTTGTAGGGGGTGAAGGCCGCGTAGCCGGGCCACTTCACCCCGGGCAGCGTGGCGTAGGAGAAGCCGTGCACGACGGTCTGGTTGACGCCGGCCGCGTACGCGCCGCCCATGGTGCGCAGGAACTTCTCCCACGTGGTGCTGTACGCGGAGCCGGTGTAGGCGCCTGCCTCGCAGGACAGCACCGTGTGGCCCGCCATGTCCCGGCCGCCGGCCAGGCAGCGGTAGTCGTCGAGGTTCTTGAAGCCCAGTGACTCGCCCTCGGGGATGTCCAGCAGCGCGGCCGACTCGATCGCGTCGGTCTGCAGGCCGTACGGCTGGGCGCGCATCCCCAGGCCCAGCCCGTGCGCCCAGTCGCGCAGCGCCGCGAGGTGGTGGGTGTTGTACAGGTCGCTGACGGTGTCCCAGAAGTCGTGCCGTATCTGCCGGGTGGCGACGGCGTCGTAGGCGTAGACCTGGTTGCCGCCGCTCATCGCGATCACCGGCAGTACGGGCAGCAGCGGGTAGCCGTTGCGCTTCTCGAAGGCGGCGGGCAGGCCCGGGGTCCAGGGCAGCGCCTTGGTCTCGATCTCCAGGGAGTCCTCGAACAGGACGCCGCCGGCGGACTTGAGGAGCTCTCGGATCTCCTTCGTGAGCAGGTTTCGCTCCCAGAAGTCCGTGATGGCCGTGGTGCCGGCCGCGCCGAAGTGGTCCACGACGTACGCGGTGGGCGAGGTGTGCGGGCCGCCCTCGGGGGTCTGCCCGGTGCCGCGCTGCCAGAAGGCGGTCAGTACCCAGTCGCCCTCGGCGGGTGCGGTCCAGTCGACGGTGCCGGCGACGACGCGTGCGGTGAGGTCCTGGACGCTCGCGCGGTCCAGGCCGGTCTCCTTGCGGGTGGCGTTCTCCGGCGCGATCCGGGTGGCCAGCACGCCCAGCAGCCGCTGCCGGGTGACCCCGGACGCGGGGGCGGCGGCGGGCGGCGGCACGGGGCCCGAGTAGGCCGTGCCGGCGGGCACCGTGACGGCGCCGAGGGCGAGTTCCTGCACCGCGGCCTGGCTGTCGGGCGTGATCCCGGGGACGGCCGCCGGCCAGCTAGGGCCGATGGTGAGGTCGATGGTGACGCCCCGCCGGCGGGCCTGGTCCAGGGCCGCGTGGACACCGGCCACCCAGGCGGGGCTGCCCCAGCCGTGGTGCTCGGTGTCCAGGACGGAGGTGTCCTTCACGCTGTGGTGGACGGCCGCGATCTCGGCGCCGCCGAACCCGGCGTCGGCGATCTGGTCGACCTCGCGCCTGATCTCGTCGGGGTCCACCAGTCCGTCCGGCCACCACCAGCGGAACCTGGGCCGCACGGCGCTCCCCGGCTCGGCGAACGCGCCTGCCGCACCGCCCGCGCCCGTCGCGCCGGTCCCGGTCCGCGCCTCGGCGGCGGCAGCGGGCAGCGCGGAGCCCACGGCGGCCGCGGTGCCCGCGACGGCGGTGGCGATGAGGAGGCTGCGGCGGGAGACCCCGCCGCTCTCGGGGCGGTTGCTGTCGTCGTGCATGGTGCCGTGGCTCCCGGAGTGAGAGGTGGAGTGCCGTTCATCGCGGAGTGATCAGTGCCGAGATGCAACGCGGTGACGTATTGAACCGTTTCAATCCACGCGGAGGCTACAGCGAGGTCCCTGCCGGGGGCAAGGTCCCGGCGGGCATGAACCTCGACGGGCGTGGTGGAGGCGGTGGGGGGCGGCATCCGCGACGTCGGGGGGCGGGACGCCGACGGCCTGCGCCGGCGCTTCGAGGTGGGCGCGGGCCATGAGATGAGAACGTTTCAGAGGACGGTTCGCGCCCGGAGGGTCGGCACGGGCGCCTCGCCGGGCCGGCGGGACGGCCGGATCGCGGTGTTAGCGTCCCCTCATGGACGACAGCGTATACGTGGGCAATGCCGGTCAGGACGCGCCACTCGACCGGGGCTGGCTGCTGGGGCACTTCAAGGAGGCGGGCGACCCCCGGCACAGTGACGCCGTGGAGATCAAGTGGGGCGTCCACCCGGCGGGGGAGGAGCGCGGCGAGTGGGTGCGGGGCGAGGAGCGGACGGCGCTGCAGATCCTCGTCAGCGGAAGGTTCCGGGTCGAGTTCCCGGGGCGGTCGGTGGTGTTGGCCCGTCAGGGCGACTACGTGGTGTGGGGCAAGGGCGTGGACCATTCCTGGGTGGCGGAGGAGGACTCGACGGTGCTGACCGTCCGCTGGCCGTCCGTTGCGGGGTACGCGGTCCCGACCGCCGAGGACGCGTAAGCGTCGCCGTCGCGCGGCACGGGTGTGCTGGCTCGAATGCTTCGGGGCCGTCGCCGAATGGTGCCGCCCGACGTCGGTAGGGGCGCCGACGGCCCCGTACTGATCAGGGGAAAGGCTCTCAGACCCGTATCTTCGCCGGATGGCGCGTCCGCGGCTGTGGCTTGATCCTTTCGCCCCGCGGCGCGCCTTCGCGACTGCGGCAGAGCGAACTGGCATGTCGCCACGGGGATTTGGGACCGCTCCCACTGCGAGGCGCTGACCGACTTTCGGACATTGATCTCCGCAGTGGTGACAGGCGGCGGGTGTGCTGAAACGATCCCCCACGTCGCGCGAGCATCACTCGCACGTCATCTCGCGGAGGCCTGACAGGCCCCCGATGTTCCCTTCCCCTACCGGCCGTTCGCACGGTCGGCCACAAGGAGCTTCACGAGTGACGAATCATCCCGCTGTCACGGGTGCCACTTCTCCGCCGAATCCCCCCGCCACCCGCCGCGTGCGCGGCCGTGTCGCGGCGACCGCCGCCGTCACCCTCGCCGCACTGCTGACCCCCCTCCTCCCGGCCACCGGCGCGGTCGCCGCGTCGCAAGGCGACGGGACGGCGCCGCGCCGGATCGCGGCGGAGCCGCGCCCCGGGGCGCGCTCCCTCGCTCTCTCCCCCGCGCAGCGGGGCCAGTTGCTCAAGGCGGCGTCCGAGGGGCGTGCCTCCACCGCCCGGGCCCTGCGGCTGGGCGGCAAGGAGGCACTGATACCCAGGGACGTCATCAAGGACGCCGACGGAACGGTGCACACGCGCTACGAGCGCACCTACGCCGGACTCCCCGTCGTCGGCGGCGACCTCGTGGTCCACGAGCGGGCGGGTGCCCGCACCGTCAGCAAGGCCTCGTCCGTGCCGGTCACGGTACCCAGCACGAAGGCGGCGGTCAGCGCCGCCAAGGCGAAGAAGTCCGCGCTGGTCTCGGCCGAGAACGAGCGGACCCAGGACCCGGCTGCCGCGGGAGCCCCGCGCCTGGTCGTCTTCCTCGGTGACGGCAAGCCGACCCTCGCCTGGCAGACCTACGTCACCGGCACCCAGCAGGACGGCACGCCGAGCAGGCTGAACGTCGTCACCGACGCCGCGACCGGCAAGCAGTTGCAGAGCGTCGAGGAGATCCGCTCGGGCACCGGCAACAGCCAGTACAGCGGGCAGGTGGAGATCGGCACCGTCAACGACAACGGGGTCTACGAGCTGATCGACCCGGAGCGCGGCGGGCACAAGACCTACGACCTGACCGGCGTCGGCGGCAACGGCAACCTGGTCACCGACGACGACGACGTGTGGGGCGACGGGACCGTCGCCGGCCGTCAGACCGCCGCGGTGGACGCCGCCTACGGCCAGCGCGAGACCTGGGACTTCTACAAGGAGCGCTTCGGCCGCAACGGCATCGCCGACAACGGTGTCGGAGCCTTCTCCCGGGTGCACTACGGCGACAACTTCGCCAACGCCTTCTGGGACGACGGCTGCTTCTGCATGACGTACGGCGACGGCCGCGGCAACGAGCACCCGCTCACACAACTCGACATCGCGGCCCACGAGATGACGCACGGCGTCACCTTCGCCACCGCCAACCTCACCTACATTGGCGAGTCCGGCGGCCTCAACGAGGCGACGAGCGACATCATGGCCACGGCCGTTGAGTTCTTCGCGAACAACTCCGCGGACACCCCCGACTACATGATGGGCGAGCTCGCCGACGTCCGCGGCACCGGCAAGCCGCTGCGCTACATGGACGAGCCGTCCAAGGACGCCGACCCCGTCAAGGGCACGTCGCTGGACTACTGGACGCCGCAACTGAAGAAGGAGGACGTCCACCACAGCTCCGGCCCGGCGAACCACTTCTTCTACCTCCTCTCCGAGGGCAGCGGGAAGAAGACCGTCAACGGCATCGCCTATGACAGCCCCACGTACGACGGCCTGCCGGTCGCCGGCATCGGCATGGGCAACGCGACCGACATCTGGTACCGGGCGCTGACCACCTACATGACGAGCAGCACCGACTACGCCGGCGCGCGCACCGCCACCCTCCAGGCGGCCGCCGACCTGTTCGGGCAGGGCAGCGACACCTACGAGGCCGTGGGCAACGCCTGGGCCGCGGTCAACGTCGGCGCCCGCTACGTCAACCACATCGCCGTGGTCGCCCCCTCCACCCGTCCGGTGGCCGTCGGCCAGCCGACCAGCAGCCAGATCGTGGCGGCGGGCTCCACCCCCGGACGGCTGGCCTACTCCGCGCACGGGCTGCCCAAGGGCCTGTCCATCGACGCGCGTACCGGCCTGATCAGCGGTACGCCGAAGAAGGCCGGCACCTACAAGGCGGCCGTCACCGTCGAGAACACCGCCCAGCACAAGGCCAAGCGCACGGTGCGCTTCGAGTGGCCCGTCCTGGCCTCCGGCGGCAGCTTCTTCGTCAACCCGGCGCGCTACGACATCCCCAACTGGAAGACGATCGAGTCCCCGCTGATCGTGACCGGCCGCAAGGGCAACGCGCCCAGCGACCTCAAGGTGACCATCGACCTCGTCCACCCGTGGGTCGGCGGCCAGATCGTCACCCTGGTCGCTGAGAACGGAACGGAGATCCCGGTGAAGCCCTGGTACTGGGACACCGGCGAGGGCGAGGTGCACGCCACCTACACCGTGGACGCCTCGGCGGTCCCCGCCAACGGCACGTGGAAGCTGCGGGTCACCGACAACACCCCCGGCATCTTCAGCGTCGACCCGGGCTGGCTCGACCGCTGGAGCCTGACTTTCTGACGCCTTTCCCCGGTGCAGCCGGTGCCGCTCCGGCACCGGCTGCACCGTCTCGCCGCTGCCCGCCCGTTACACCGCGGCGCCCTCGGCGAGGCCGACAGGGGCGGGCGTCCGACCGTGCCGGTGCACCGTCCCCGGGCGCTCGCCTCCACGACGTCCCGGTACGGGGCCGGAGCGTCGATAATCGACATATGAGCCGGCAGAAGGCTTCAAACGCCACGCTGGGTGACTTCCTGCGGGCGTGCCGTGCCCGGGTGAACCCGACGGACGCGGGCCTGCCCGACGACGGGCGGCACCGCCGGGTGCCGGGGCTGCGGCGGGAGGAACTGGCGCAGCTCGCGAACGTGAGCGTGGACTACGTGGTGCGCCTGGAGCATGGCCGTACGGTGCACGTCTCGACGGCGGTGCTGGGCGCGGGAGGCATGCGCGACTGGGCGGACAGCAGCAACCACGCCCAGGACGGCGACCCCGTGAAGGCCGCGGCCGCCATCATCACCGTTGCCCGGGCCGCGCGGATGCCGGCGCGGATCCCCCTGGGCAAGGCCGGCCTCGCCGACGTGCAGGACAAGCTCGACGGCGTCGCCCGTGAGCTCGAGACCTGGCGGGACCTCGCGCTGTCCACCGACTTCACCGTGTGACGAGGGCCCCGCACAGATCCCCGGCCGCGTGCGGACATCGACGCTCCGCTCCATGAGCGGGCAGCGCCGGTGACCCTCGGCGCGCCGGGGCCGCCGGTCAGCGCACCGCCTCGAGGCCGCCGCCCAGCGCGGTGAGCAGCGCCAGAGGCGTGGCGGCGGCCCAGGCCTGGGGCGAGCAGGAGTGCGGGTACGGCACGGGTACCGGGTGCTCGTCCCGTCCGTAGCCGGCCATCACCTCGGGCAGGCGCCAGTCGTGCGCGGCGGCCGCCTGGACGAGGCCGTGGGCGACCTCGGAGGCCTCCTCCGCCAGACCGCTGCGCGCCAGACCCAGCACGACGATCGCGTTGTCGTGCGGCCAGATGCTGCCGCGATGGTACGACAGCGGGTGGTACGGGGCCTGCCCGGCGGCCAGCGTACGTACCCCCCAGCCGGAGAAGAAGTCGGGCTGCAGCAGGCGCCGTCCCACCGTTCGCGCGTCGGCCGGGTCGAGGATGCCGGACCAGAGCAGGTGACCGGCGTCCGAGGCAAGGGCGTCGACCTGCCGGCCCTCGCCGTCCAGGGCGAGAGCGGGGAAATCCCGGCCGTTCATCCAGAAGTCCCGGCGGAACCGTTCCCTGAGGTCCGCTGCGGCCTTCTCCAGCCGGTCCGCCTCCCCGGCGTCACTCCAGACGGTGCGCGCCACGCGCGCGGTGCGCACCAGGGCGTCGTAGGCGTAGCCCTGGACCTCGGCGACCGCGAGCGCGCCCTTGGGGCGGCGGCCGTCGGCGAAGCAGATGGCGCCTTCGGAGTCCTTCCAGTTCTGGTGCGCCAGCCCGCCGCGCGCGGCGTCGGAGGTATAGCGGAGGTAGCCGTCTCCGCCCAGTCCGCCGTCGCGGAACATCCACTCCACCGCGGCCCGGGCGTGCGGCTCCAGGCGCCGGGCGAGTCCCGTATCGCCGGTGGCAGCGCTGTGCGCCTCCAGCAGCACCAGGAACAGCGGCGTGGCGTCGACGCTGCCGTAGTAGCGCCCGTACGGCACCTGCCGGAAGTGGGCGAGTTCGCCGTGCCTGACCTCGTGCACGATCCTGCCCGGCTGCTCGAGGCGGGCCGCGTCGTGCCGGGTGCCCTGGGTGGCGGCGAGGGCGAGCAGCGTGTCGGCGGCCAGTTCCGGCCGGTACGGCAGGGCGAACAGCGATGTCAGCAGGGAGTCGCGGCCGAAGAGGGTGAGGAACCAGGGGATGCCGGCCGCGGGCACCAGCAGCGGCTCGCCCGCCGGGCCCGTCGCCGGTACGCGCAGCCGGGCCAGGTCGGCCAGGCCCGCCGCGCAGGCACGCGCGAGCTCGTCCCAGTGGGTGAGCGCACGCGGCCGCGGCCGGGCCTGGACGAACCAGTCCTCCTCGGCGGCATGCCGGTTGCGGACCGCCATCGGGTCCGGGGGAGCGGGAGGTTCAGGGGCGCCGTGGGGTACCGCCCGGACGCTCAGGGCGAGCTCGGTCGCACCGTGGCCGGGCAGTGTCAGCTGCCAGGTCAGCAGCCGCGCGGTGCCCTGCGGCTCCAGTGGGCGGACGGAGGCGGGAGCGGGTGAGGCGGTGACGGTGGTGCGGGCGTCCCAGTCCGCCCCGCGCCGGTAGCGGAAGGTGACACCGTCGGGCCGGTCCGCGGCGGTGCGCCGGCCGCCGGCCTTGTCGTAGCGCCGATGGTCGCCCCGCAGCTCGAACTGGTCGGCGAAGTCCGCGTCCACCTCCAACGCGATCTCCACCGTGGCGGGTTCCGCGCGGTTGCTGACGACGCGCACGCGCTCGGTGAGCGAGCCGGCCTCGACGGCCTGCCGGCGGAAGAGCGAGTACGCGGGCGGTTCGTCGCGGCCGCCCTCCGGGGTGAGCACGCAACCCTCGTCGGAAGAGGTCAGCAGGGACGGTACGACACCGTCCGCGGTGAGCCGCCAGCGGCTCAGGTGCCGGGCGTCGCGCAGGAAGAGGCCGTCCGGTGTCTCGCCGCGGCGGCCGGTGATGTCGCCGGAGCGGCTGGTGGAGGCGAAGGTGCCGCGGTGGACCAGCAGGCGTTCGACGGTCATCGGGAGGGCTCTCCTTGCGGTGTCCGGTGCAGCAGGTCAAGGGCCAGGGCGGCGGTCCAGCTGAAGCGGCGGATGCCGCGGCCCTGTCCGCTGTGCGGTTCGACGTACTCGGCGAAACCTGTGCGCCGGGCGTCGGTGAGCGCCTGCTCGCGAAGGGCGTCGGCCGCCTCGGTTGCGCCGTGCTGCCGCAGGCCGCGGTGGACGAGCCAGGCGGTGTTGAACCAACTCGGGCCGCGCCAGTAGCGGTTGGTGTCGTACTCCGGGGCGGTGAGGTCGTAGCTCGGCACCAGGTGCACTTGCCCGAGCCGGAAGCGTTCGCCGTGCGCCGTCGCGATGAGTGACCGCGCGACGGTGTGCGGGAGGCCGGGCACGATCAGCGGTATCAGTCCCGCGACGCTGTGGCCGCCGGCGGCGGCACCGGTCGTCAGGTCACGGGCGAGGAAGATGCCCGCGGCGGGGTCCCACAGCCGGTCGACCAGGGCTTCCGTGGCCTCGGCGGCCTTCCGGCGGTGCGGTCCGGGGTCGGCGCCGGTTGCCGCGGCGATCTCGGCGAGGGCGTGCTCGGAGGCGATGAGCAGGGCGTTGAAGCACGGGTCTTCGAGCGCGAAGGCGTGCGGGGTGCGCGCGTCGTCGTAGCTGTGGTCGCGGTAGTCAGCGGCGAGCCGCACGTAGCGGCCGTAGTCGAGGTCGGTGGGGCGGTCGGCGGCAGCGCTGTGGTCGAGGTCGGCCCTGCGGAAGGACCCTGGCGGTGCCGGTTCCACCCTGGCGAGCGCCGCGTCCCAGACCGGGCTGTTGTCCAGGCCCGGTTCCCAGGGGTGCACGACGGCCGCCAGCCCGCCGCCGCCCAGGTCGCGCGAAGCGGCGAGGTAGTGGTGCCAGGCGGCGAGCCGGGGGTACATCCGGCGTAGGAAGCCGCGGCGCCGGGACTCGGCCGGGTCCGCGAGGTGCGCCTGCCAGACGGCGAGGGCGTGCACCGGCGGTTGGACGATGCCCGAGGTCTCGATGTCCACCGGCGCGCCGGAAGCGGCGCCCGCGCTCGAGCTGCGCCAGAAGTCGGGGCTGGGGAAGTAGGCGTCCAACGGCACGGACGGGTTGAAGACGATGTGCGGGACGCGGCCGTCTCCCCACTGCGCCCCCAGCAGGGTCTCCAGTTCCCGCTGGGCCCTGCGCGGGGAGAGCCAGGCCAGCCCGATGGCGATGAAGGCGGAGTCCCAGCTCCACTGGTGCGGGTAGAGGGTGCGCGAGGGGACAGTGGCCGCCCCCGTCCAGTTGGACAGCAGGACGCGCGCGGCGGCCCTGCGCAGCCCGGCGTCCCCCTCTGCCTCGCGGCCCGTGGACCGCAGCGCCGGTTCGAGGACGGCCGTCATCCGGCGGCCCGGTGCAGGAAGGCGGGGACGGAGCGCACGGCGTCAGCCGGGTCTCCGGTGAGACGGCACTCCGCGGCCAGGAAGCCGTCGTACCCGGCGGCGTCAAGCGCCCCGAGCCAGGCGGGCCAGTCCAGGTGGCCGGCGCCGGGCTGGAAGCGGTTGGAGTCGCTGACCTGGGCGTGGCCGATCAGCGGTGCCACGGCCAGGATCGCCGCCGCGGGGTCGGTCTCCTCGATGTTCATGTGGTAGCTGTCTATCCCGATGCGGACCGAGTCCAGACCCACGGTGCGGATCAGGTCGGCGGCCTGGTCCAGCCGGTTGACCATGTGGTCCTCGTAGCGGTTGAGGGGCTCCAGGAAGAGCGTGACACCCTCGGCGCGGGCGTGCTCGCCCAGTTCTGCAAGCCCCGCGAGGAGCACCTCGCGGTCCTCCTCCTCGCTGCGCGGCGGCTCGAAGGGTGGCAGCCGGCGCGAGAACATGCCGTACGAGGCGGGGGTCTGGGCGCCGCGGCCGCCGAGTTCGGCGATCACGCTGAGCTGCGACTTCATCTGGGCCACGGCGTCACGGCGCAGGTCCGCGTCGAAGGCGCCGAAGAAGTGCAGCATGTCGACGCAGACGGTCGGCATGACGACACCGTCGGCCTCGGCCCTGCGAAGCTCGGGGAGCCTGTCGCGGAAGTGGAAGTCGCCCTTCCCGCGCAGTTCGATAGCGTCGTAGCCGGCTTCCTGTGCGAACTCCCATTTCTCCTGGAGGCTGTCACCGGGCAGCAGCTGTTCCTGACAAGCGGTCTTGAACATGATCGAGGGGCCTCTCAGAACTCCAGGACGACCTGGAGCGCGTCGGCAGGACGCTCATCCAGCAGGACATAGGCTTCGGCCGCGTCCGCGACCGGAACGACATGGCTGACGAGGGACTCCACGTCGACGCGGCCCTCGGCGACCAGCCGCAGGAAGGTCTGCTGGAGTCGCTCGACTGTCCAGCGCCCGCTGAGCTGCGGCGGGACTCCGCCGATCTGGGAGCAGATCAGCTGGACGCGGTTGTGGTGGAACTCGTCGCCGAGCCGCAGGCCCACACCGTCGCCCTGGTAGAAGCCCGAGGCCACGACCCGGCCGCCGACCGCGACGGAGCGCAGAGCCTCGTGCAGAGCAGGGTAGGCGCCGCTGATCTCGATGGCGACGTCGGCGCCGCGGCCGTCGGTCGCGGCGCGGATCCGCTCGGCGACTGCGTCCGTACGGGCGTTGAGCGTGCTCGTCGCGCCGTACTCCCCGGCCTTGGCGAGGCGGACGTCGAGCGCGTCGACGGCGGTGACGCGGGCGCCGTTCAACTGGGCGAGCCGCGTGGTGAGAAGCCCGATGACGCCCTGGCCGAAGACGGCGACGTCCTCGCCGAGGTGGACGTCCGCGCCGAGGACGGCGTTGTACGCGATCGCGCCGACGCGGGCAAAGGCACCGGCCAGGGGCTCCAGGCCGGACGGCAGGACGTGCCCGACCATGCGCTCGGCGGGAACGACGCCCTCGCTGCGGTGACCCCAGATGCCCCACACGAGTTCGCCGACGGCCGGCATGCCGGGCACGTCCGTGAGCTCCGGTGAGACCTCCGTCACCTCGCCGACCTCGGAGTACCCCCAGCCCGCCACGGGGTACTCGATGCCGGCCGCGCCCTCGCGGAACAGGCGTGCCTCTGCGTCCCAGGTGCGGGTCAGGTACGGGTTGGTTCCACGGTAGGCGGTGAGCTCGGTACCCGCGGATATGCCGGAGTAACGGGTTCGTACGCGCAGATGGCCGGGGGGCAGGGGAGCCGACTCGCTCGGGGCGACCTCCACCTGACGGGGGCCGGTGAACTGGACGACGCGTTCCACAGGTGACTCCGGAAAGATCAGTTATGCGGTCCGTTCAGCCATCAAGGACTGACTTACGTCGAAGATATCCGAGACTTAAGTCTTGTCAACAAGCAAAAGTGGTGCTCTGATGCAACGCGTACGTAACGCGAGGCTGACGTGAGGACGGTTGATGCGCATGTGGTCCCGACGGTCGAAGGCGCTGGCGGCCGGCTTGGCCGCCGCATTGGGGGTGGGGCTGATGTCCGGGTGCGCGGCACAGGACCCCGGCAGGCCCGACAACAAGATCACCGTCTGGAGCCTGGAAAACCTCACCGACCGCGTGGAGGCGACGAAGAAGACCATCGCCGCCTTCGAGAAGAGCAGCGGTGTGAAGGTGAACCTGGTAGGGGTCGACGAGGGACAGTTGCCGCAGCTGATCATGTCGGCCGCCGCCGCCGGTACCCTTCCCGACGTCATCGGCGGCATACCCCTCGCGCCGGTCTGGCAGATGTACACCAACGGCCTGCTGAACACCGACGCCACCAAGAAGATCGTCGACGATCTGGGGCCCGGCACCTTCAACGCCAACGCCCTCAAACTGACCGGCGACGGCGCCACCCGCCTCGGCGTGCCCAGCGACGCCTGGATGCAGATCCTTGTGTATCGCAAGGACCTCTTCGCCAAGGCCGGGCTCCGGGCCCCTGACACCTACGACGCGATGCTCGAGGCCGCGCGGAAGCTCAACAGCGGTGACACGAGCGGCATGTCGCTGTCCACCGACCCGAGTGACGTCTTCACCCAGCAGAGCTTCGAGGATCTCGCCCTCGCAGGCGGCTGCGAACTCGCCGACCACAGGGGCGACGTGACCCTCGGCAGCCCTCAGTGCGTCCGCGCGTTCGACACCTACGACAAGCTCGCCGGCGACTACGGCGCGCCGGGCACCCAGACCGTGGACACCACCCGCGCCGTCTACTTCGCCGGCCGCTCCTCCATGATCGTCTGGTCCACCTTCCTCCTCGACGAGCTGGCAGGTCTGCGAAGCGACGCCTTGCCCAGTTGCGCCCAGTGCAAGAAGGATCCGCACTACCTGTCCGAGAACAGCGGCATCGTCACGGCGCTGAGCGGACCAGGCGCCGCCAAGCCCGCCCAGTTCGGTGAGATCTCCTCCTGGGTGGTGACCAAGACCGCCGAGACCGCCGCCTCGGAGAAGTTCATCCGGTACATGATGGGCGACGGTTACAAGGGCTGGTTCGGCATGGCCCCCGAAGGCAAGATCCCGGTCCGGGCCGGAACCCCCGACGACCCGCAGAAGTACCTCGAGGCCTGGCGGGCCAGCGACATCGGCGTGGACACCAAGAAGCCCATGCAGTCGGTCTTTTCCCCGCAACTGCTCGACGAGCTCGCTGCCGGCGTCAGCAACATGAAGCGCTGGGGCATCACACAGGGCCAGGGCGCACTGGTGGGCGCCACCATCGGTGAACTGCCCATCGCCAGGGCGGTGGCCGACATGACCACCGGTCAGACCTCCCCCCGGGAGGCGGCCGAGGAGGCCCGCGAGGAAGTCGCGGCCCTGCAGAAGTCCCTTCAGTGAGCCGCCCCCGGCCTCGTCCTTCAAGGAAGCAGCGATGAGCACCGTACAGAGCACACAGCAGCCGAGAACGCCGGCGGCGGATACCGCGGACGGCGGGTCACGGCGTCCCCTGACCCTGGCCCAGCGGGAGAACCGGGCCGGACTCGCCTTCGTTTCGCCCACCCTCCTGGTGGTCCTGGTGGTCGTGGTCCTGCCGATCGTCTGGACCGTCCTGCTGGCCTTCCAGCACGCCAAGCTGGTCGACATCCAGAGCATGGGCTTCCTGTCCAACTGGACCTGGAGCAACTTCAGCGAGGTCTTCACCTCTCCCGGGTTCTGGACCTCACTGTGGACCACCCTTCTCTACACGGTCGGGGCCACCGCGGGTTCGATCGTCCTCGGGCTGATCGCGGCGCTCGCCCTGCGCCGACCCTTCCGCGGTCGGGCGCTGCTGCGCGGCACCATGCTGCTGCCGTACGTGGCCCCCGTCGTGGCGGTGACCTTCGTATGGGAGATCGCCCTCAGCCCGCAGTTCGGCGTCGTCAATGAGGTCGGCACCCGCTTGTTCGGCTGGGACGAGCCTGTCGCCTTCCTGTCGACCCGGTCCCAGGAGATGTCTCTCCTGGGTTGGCATGTCCACGTGCCGATCGCCCTGCTCACCGTGATCGCCTTCGAGACCTGGCGCTACTTCCCGTTCGCCTTCCTCTTCCTGATGGCCCGGTTGCAGGCCGTCCCGGAGGGGCTCGAAGAGGCCGCCATCGTCGACGGCGCCACCCTCACCCAGCGGTTCCGCCACATCCTGCTGCCCCAGTTGATGCCGGTCATCGCCCTGCTGTCGGTGCTGCGCTTCATCCTCACCTTCAACAAGTTCGACGACATCTACCTGCTCACGGGCGGTGGCTCGGGCACCGACGTGGTGGCCGTGCGTGTCTACGACTTCCTCACGGCCCGCTACGACGTGGGCGCGGCCGCGGCCCAGGCCCTCGTCCTGGCGGCGATCCTCGCCGTGCTGCTCGGCATCTACTTCAAGTTCTTCGGCAAGAAGGTTCAGGAGGAGGCGTGATGGCAAGTCGCGCGCAGATCGAGGACCGCACCTTCGCCGTCCTGCGCTGGGTGGTGATCGCCGCACTCGCGGTCGTCACGATCTTCCCCTTCTACTACATGCTGCTGCTCTCGGTGAAGCCCATCGACCAGTTGCTCCTCGATCCCGGCAAGCTGTGGGTGAGCACTTCGGAGTTCACCCTGGACACCTACCGCACCGTCCTGCGGTCCGTGGACGACGGCGGCCAGGGCTTCCTGCGGATGCTCGGCAACTCCGCCTTGGTGGCGCTCGGTTCCATGCTCCTGACCTTGCTGGTGTCCGTTCCCGGCGCCTACGCCATCACCCGGCTGCGGTTCTTCGGCGGGCGGAAGGCCAGCGCACTGTTCCTGGCCGTCTATCTCTTCCCGTCGACGCTGCTCGCGGTGCCGCTGTTCGTGATCTTCGCCCGGATCGGCCTGCAGGGCAGCCTCGTCGGGCTCGCGATCGTCTACATAGCGCAGACCGTGCCGGTTTCCATCTACATGCTGAAGAACTACTTCGTGACCATCCCGAAAAGCATCGAGGAGGCCGCGGCCCTCGACGGCGCCTCGCGCCTCCAGACCGTGCGGCGTGTAGTGCTGCCTCTGGCCGCACCGTCGTTGATGGCCACCGGTCTGTATGTCTTCATGATCGCCTGGAATGAGTTCCTGTTCGCGCTGCTCTTCCTCGCCGCCGATCCCGACAAGTGGACCGTGTCCCTCGGGCTGCAGCAGCTCGCCAACGGGATCGAGGTGCCGAAGACCGTACTCATGGCGGGCTCCGTCGTGTTGACGATTCCCGTGGTACTCCTTTTCTACGCGGCCGAACGGCTCCTCACCGAGGGCCTGACCAGCGGCGCGGACAAGAGCTGAGCACCATGGCCCGACACGAGGGGGAGCGAGGACGGATGGCTACGCCCTGGAGCACCGCCGGACACCTGCTGGAACTGATCAGGACCGGACAGGCGGCCACCCGAGGGGAGCTCCAGCGCGTGACCGGCCTGTCCCGCTCCACCGTCGGCCAGCGGTTGGACCAGCTCTTCGCCGCAGGCTGGCTGCGCACCGTACCCGGCGGGCAGTCCACCGGCGGACGGCCCTCCACCCACCTGCGGTTCGACTCCGGCCACGCCGCCGTGCTCGCCGCCGACCTGGACACCACCTACGCCCGCGCCGCGGTGCTGGACCTGTCCGGGCGGGTACTCGCCGAGCACACCGGGAAGCTGCTGCTCGACCAGGGCCCGGACCGGGTGCTGGGCGAACTCGGCCAGTGGTTCGCCAAGCTCGTCGTCGCCGCCGGCGTTCCGGCGGCCACGGTGTGCGGCGTCGGCTTGTCGGTGCCCGGCCCCGTCGACTGGACCACCGGCGTGGTGGTCCGGCCGCCGATCATGCCCGGTTGGGACGGATATCCCGTCCCGGCCCGGATGCAGCAGGAGCTCGCCCGGCACGCCGGACTGCCCGCTTCGGTGCCCGTCCTGGTCGACAACGACGCCAACCTGATGGCCCTGGGTGAGCAGCGCGACTCCTGGCGCGACTGCTCAGCCTTCGTCCTGGTCAAGGTGGGCACCGGCATCGGCGCGGGCGTGGTCATCGACGGCAACGCCTTCCGCGGGATCGACGGCGGCGCGGGCGACCTCGGCCACATCCGAGTGCACGACGCGTCCGACGCCCTGTGCATGTGCGGCTCCCACGGCTGCCTCGCCGCCGTCGCCAGCGGCCGTGCGCTGGCCGAGCAGCTCAGCGCCCTCGGTGTCCCCGCGGGCTCCGCCGCCCAGGTGCGCGAGCACCTCGACGCCGGGCAGCCCGACGCGGTGCGGCTGGCCCGCGAGGCCGGCCGGCGCTGCGGAGAGGTGCTGGTCACTGTTGTCACCCTACTCAACCCCGGTGTCCTGATGATCGCCGGAGACCTCGCCGAGACCCATTTCGTCACCGGGGTGCGCGAGCTGCTCTACCAGCGGGCGCTGCCCCGGGCCACCCGCAACCTGCAGGTCGTCACCTCCCGGCTCGGTGACCGCGCGGCCCTCGCAGGCGCCACCGCCATGGTGGTCGAGCACCTCTACGCCCCGGACCAGGCCAATGAGCGGCTGGCCGCCGCGGCCCCGGACGGAAACCCTGGAGCACCATCGTGAACACTTCCACCCCTGTCGACGTCGGGCTGATCGGCGCAGGGCCCTGGGCCCGCGCCATGCACGCGCGGATACTGGCCGCCGGACCCGAGACCCGTCTCACCGCCGTCTGGGCCCGCCGTACCGAGGCCGCCCACGAGATCGCCGGCACCTACGGCGCGGCGACGGCCGGCAGCCCCGAGGAACTCTTCGACCGCTGCGAGGCCGTGGCCTTCGCAGTCCCGCCCGCCGTCCAGGCCGAACTGGCCGTACGAGCCGCGAAGGCCGGCAAGGCACTGCTGCTCGAGAAGCCGCTCGGCCCCGACCTGGCCTCGGCACGAGCGGTCGCCGATGCCGTGGCGGAGGCCGGGGTCGTCTCCCAGATGGTGCTGACCAAGCGCTACCAGGCTGAGACCCGTGCCTTCCTGCGGCGCGCGCGGGGGGCCGAGGTCACCGGCGCGCGGTCGTGCTACCTGCACGGAGCCTTCCTCGGCGGGGACTTCGCCACCGGCTGGCGCCTGGAACAGGGCGCCCTGCTCGACCTGGGACCGCATCTGATCGACCTCCTCGACGCGGCCGTCGGACCGATCACCTCCATCCGCGCCACGGGTGACCCCCGACGCTGGGTCGAGGTCACCTGCGAGCACGAGAACGGGGCGATCAGTCAGGCCTCCCTCTCCGGCAGCGTCCGGCTGCCGAGGCCCCGCACCCGTATCGAACTGCTGGGCCCCGCTGGAGAGCTCGTTTACGACACCTCCGTCATCGACCACGAGGAGGGCTGGCCGGTCCTCCGCGCCGAGTTCGCCGCCGCCGTACGCTCCGGGCGCGCCGGCGAGCTCGACGCACGGCGCGGCCTGCGGCTGCAGGAGCTGATCGACGCGGCGCTGCGCTGATACCGGGCGGGTATCACAGGGCGCGGAACGGGTCTTGGACGCGCGACCCGCCCCGGCCGAAGACTCGCAGGTGTCACAGGACACCATCGAGAGAGGCGAGCATCATGAAGGTCTTCCTCACCGGAGGCTCCGGCTACATCGGGCGGGTCACCATCCAGGCCCTGGTGCGCCGGGGCGTCCAGGTCGCCGCCCTGGCGCGCAGCGAGGACTCGGCCGGGGTCGTCCGCGCCCTCGGCGCCGTCCCCGTGCAGGGCGACCTGACCCGGACGGACGTGCTGCGGGCCGCCGCGAGCGACGCCGACGGGGTCATCCACATGGGCCAGCACTACGGACCCGACACCGCCGAGGTCGACCGGGCGGCGGCCGCGGCGCTGCAGGACGGCGCCGGGGCCGGCCCGTACGTCCACACCGGAGGAGTGTGGGTCTACGGCGACACCGAGGGTGTGGTGGACGAGGACGCCCCGCTGTCGCCGCCGGGGATCACCGCATGGCGGCTGGAGAACGAGAAGCGCGTGCTGGCCCGCGCCGCGACCGGTGAGCGGCCCGTCGTGGTCATGCCCGGCCTGGTGCACGGCCGCTCCGGCGGACTCGTCGAGACGTTCTACGCCGCCCCCGGCCGGGAGACCGGCTCCGTGCCCTGCGTCGGGGACGGCGCCAACCACTGGTCGACCGTGCACGTCGACGACATCGCCGAGCTCTATGCGCTGGCCCTGAACGCGGCGCCCGGCTCCGTCTACGCCGGGGTCGGCGAGCTGCACCCGACGCAGCGGGAGATCGCCCACGCCGTGAGCGGGGCTATCGGCCGCCCCGGAGCGGTGCGCCACCTGACCGAGGCGGAGGCGGAGGAGCAGATGGGACCCATCGCGGAGGCCTTCGCCCTCGACCAGCGGCTCACCGGCGCCCGGGCCCGCCGTGAGCTGGGCTGGCGGCCCACCCGGCTCGACCTGACGGCCGACCTCGCCCGGCGCTGAGCCCTTCCCGCGAGGAGCGCGCACCGGACGGATACGCTCGGATGTGTCCGTCCCGGTGACGAGGCGAGGAGGGGCCCGTGGACCTTGATCTGCGCAAGCTGCGGTACTTCGTCGCGGTGGCCGAGGAACTGCACTTCGGCAGGGCCGCCGAACGCCTGCACATCGCGCAGCCCGTGCTGTCGCGACAGATCAGGGCGCTGGAGGACGAACTCAAGGTGCGGCTGTTCCTCCGCGACCGCCGCAGTACCGAGCTGACCCCTGCCGGCGCGCAGCTCCTCGCCGACGCCGGACCGCTGCTGGCCGCCGCCGGCGCGGCCCGGCGGCGCGTCGCCCGTGCGGCCCGGGGCCTCGCCTCCTTCACCGTGGGCTTCATGCCGGGACTGATCGTCACGGGTGCCGTGCGGGAGCTCTCCCGTCGGCACCCCGACCTCACGGTCGAGGTCGTCAGGACCAGCTGGGACGACCAGACGCGGGTGATCCTCGACGGACACGTCGACATCGGGTACGTCCGGATGCCCGTGGACACCCGCGGCCTGGCCACCCGCGGCCTCCTCGCCGAGCCGCGCGTCGTCGTCCTGCCCGCGGACCACCCCTACGCCGGCAAGCCCGTCCTCGCGATCGCGGACCTCGCGGGCGAACACCTCCTGCAGGACCCCGCCGCCGTGCCCGAGTGGCGGGACATCGCCAAGGAGCTCGCCGAGCCGGGGCGTCGGCCGGCCGTCCCGGTCTTCCGGTCCGTCGAGGAGAAGCTGGAGAGCGTGGCGGCGGGGCGCGGGGTCGTCGTGCTGCCGCTGTCCACCGCGACCTACTACACCCGCGCCGACATCGTCCACGTCGAGATCGAGGACATCGGTCCCAACCGCGTGTTCCTGGCGTGGGACGGCAGCCGCCACGACCCGCTGATCGAGGAGTTCGCCGACATCGCGGCCGCCGGGGCCGACTCGTCCTCCTGACCGCCGAACGATTGCCGCGATCGATCCGTCCGAGGCGACGGACGGGAGGGGCAGCCCCGTGCGATCGCGTGAGAGCGGTGCGCCGGCCCCACGCGCCCCGTGCGGAGCGCGTATCGCCCCAACGTGCCGCACAGAGCCCGCCGCACCCGAACGCCGTTGTCGGACATCGCTGTTATGGTCCCCGGCCATGGCAGCAGACGATGGAATCGGGTGGATCGGCAAACGCTGGCCGCATACCGCCGACCCCCTTCTGGGGGTACAGGCCGGTCTTGTGTTCGCGGAAGGCATCGCGCCGCAGGACCTGGCGGTGGTCTTCGGCGCCGTCCCCTGGGAGATACCCGAGCCCGTCGGCGCCGAGGCCAAGGCTGTGTACGACCGGACGCACCCCTGTGTACGGGTCCCCGACGAACCCTGCCTCACCGTCTACGGCAGGGAAGGGGACTGGTCCTTCCTGGCCGGGAACTTCGACCACCTGATCCACTTCCGGCAGGACTTCGCGCTGCCGCGGGGAACGGGCCGCGTCGTCCTCGTCCACAACATCGCCGCCAAGGGCATGTACTGCATGGCGTACTTCGAGAACGGCCGCCGGGTGTGGAACGGCGAGATCCACGACCGCTTCGCCGGGGCCGCCGAAGCGGACGGCGGACACTACTTCGACCACGCGCCGGAGATGTCCTTCCTCAACTGGGCCATGCACGACGCCGGATGTCGTCCTGATATCCGTTATGTCGACGGGCGTCCGGTCTTCGAGAACGAGGGCCGGATCACCGACTGGCAGGAGCGGTTCCTCAAGGGGCTGGAGATCGCTTTCGGGCTCTCCGTGTGCCAGGAGGCCTTCGACGCGGGCCAGTACCCGCTGGCCGCCGTGTACTGGTCCTGACGCCGCCGCGCCGTCCGGACGACGGCCGAGGCTCCTCGCCAGGTCAGCTGCCCCTCCCTTTTCCGCCAGGGGAGCCGGCATCCCGCCACGACTTTGTCCTGGAACCGGAAAAAGACCTTACCGATTCCTGCGCAACTTCTTCCCCTGCTCGGCGGGCGCTGCTACTTTCCCCATCGAAAGCCTGACGGAGCGGTACCGGCCGACACCGGTCCGGTACCCCCATGCCGACGGCCGGGGGAGGTGAGGGGCACGTGAGACGCATGACAGCTCGACCCGCCAACGCGCATCAGGCGCGACTCCTGCGGCTGCTCCGTGACGGCGGACCCAACTCCCGTGCCCAGATGGGCGACCAGATCGACCTGTCCCGTTCCAAGCTCGCCGTCGAGGTCGACCGGCTGCTGGAGACGGGGCTCGTCGTCGCGGACGGCCTGGCCGCCTCACGCGGCGGCCGGCGTTCGCACAACATCAGGCTCGCCCCGGGCCTGCGCTTCCTCGGCGTCGACATCGGCGCCACCTCGGTCGACGTCGCCGTCACCAACGCCGAGTTGGAGGTGCTCGGCCACCTCAACCACCCGATGGACGTCCGTGAGGGACCGGTCGCCGTCTTCGAGCGGATCCTCGAGATGGCCGCCAAACTGAAGGCCGCCGGACTCGCCGAGGGCTTCGACGGGGCGGGCATCGGGGTGCCGGGGCCGGTGCGCTTTCCCGAGGGCGTCCCGGTCGCCCCGCCGATCATGCCGGGCTGGGACGGGTTCCCGGTCCGCGAGGCACTCAGCCAGGAACTGGGCTGCCCCGTCATGGTCGACAACGACGTGAACCTCATGGCCATGGGGGAGCAGCACGCCGGGGTCGCCCGCTCCGTCCGCGACTTCCTCTGCGTCAAGATCGGCACCGGCATCGGCTGCGGCATCGTCGTCGGCGGCGAGGTGCACCGCGGTGTCACGGGCAGCGCCGGCGACATCGGCCACATCCGGGTCGAGGCCGACGGACGCGCCTGCGCCTGCGGCAACAAGGGCTGCCTCGAGGCCCACTTCAGCGGCGCCGCGCTCGCTCTGGACGCCGTGGAGACGGCCAGGTCGGGGCGGTCCTCCGTTCTCGCCGCCCGGCTCGAGGCGACCGGGCGGCTGTCCGCCGTCGACGTCGCCGCGGCCGCCGCGGTCGGCGACCCGGCGGCACTGGAACTCATCCGCGAGGGCGGCAACCGGGTCGGGCAGGTCATCGCCGGGCTCGTCAGCTTCTTCAACCCCGCGCTGGTCGTGATCGGCGGCGGCGTCACCGGTCTCGGCCACACCCTGCTCGCCACCGTCCGAAGCCAGGTCTACCGCCAGTCGTTGCCGCTCGCGACGGGCAACCTGCCGATCGTCCTGGGTGAACTGGGCCCCACCGCCGGCGTCATCGGCGGGGCCCGGCTCATCAGCGACCACATGTTCTCCCCGGCCTGATCCCCCCACCGGCCAAACGCTCCACCGGTACCACGGCACCACCGGCTCCACCTGCACGCTCCGCACGCGCACGTGTCACCCGCACCCGCCGAGGGGATCGTCATGGCACCTCAACCACCGGCACCGCCGCCCCCGACAGCAGCGCCGCTGCTCACCATGTCCGGCATCACCAAGTCCTTCCCCGGTGTCCGCGCCCTGGACGGGGTCGACCTGGACGTCCAGGCCGGCGAGGTGCACTGCCTCCTCGGCCAGAACGGCGCCGGGAAGTCCACCCTCATCAAGGTGCTCGCCGGGGCCCACCAGCCCGACGGCGGAGAGATCACCTGGCGCGGGGAGCCGGTGTCGCTGAAGTCGCCGATCGCCGCCATGCGACTCGGCATCGCCACCATCTACCAGGAACTCGACCTGGTGGAGGGATTGTCCGTGGCCGAGAACGTCTTCCTCGGCCATGAACCGACCACCGCCCGGTTCGTCGTGCGCCGCGGCGACGCGCGCCGCGAGGCCGCCGTCCTGCTGCGCCGGCTCGGCCACGCCGAGATCGACCCCGCCCGCCGCGTCGGCGACCTCTCGGCCGCCCAGCAGCAGATCGTCTCGATGGCCCGGGCGCTCTCGCACGACGTGCGCCTCATCGTCATGGACGAGCCGTCCGCCGCTCTGGACCCCGAGGAGACCGACAACCTGCTCCGCATCGTCGGGCAGCTGACCGCCGACGGCGTCGCGGTCGTCTACATCTCCCACCGGCTGGAGGAGATCCGCCGTGTCGGCGACCGGGTCACCGTCCTGAAGGACGGCCGCGCGGTCGCCGGCGGGCTCCCCGCCAAGTCGATGCCCACCCGGGAGATCGTGGCGCTGATGACGGGCCGTGACGTCGAGTACGTCTTCCCCCCGCGCCCCGCGGGGCCGCGCTCCGGTGAGCCCGTCCTACGCGTCGAGGGCCTAGCCCGGGACGGCGAATTCGCGGCCGTCGACCTGGAGGTGCGCCCCGGCGAGATCGTCGGGCTCGCCGGGCTCGTCGGCTCCGGGCGGTCGGAGATCCTCGAGACGCTCTACGGCGCCAGGAAGCCCACCGCCGGCCGGGTCAGCGTCGACGGCCGTCCCCTCAGGCCCGGCAGCGTCCGCTCGGCCGTCAGCGCCGGGCTGGGGCTGGCGCCGGAGGAACGCAAGGCGCAGGCGCTGCTGATGCTGGAGTCCGTCACCCGCAATGTGTCGGTGTCCACCCTCTCGCGCTTCTCACGGGCCGGCTGGCTCGACCGCCGGGAGGAACGGCGGGCGGCGCGCGAGTCCACCCGGTCGCTGTCACTGCGCCCCGACAACCCCGACGCGCCCGTGCGCACCCTGTCCGGGGGCAACCAGCAGAAGGCCGTCCTGGCCCGCTGGCTGCTGCGCGGCTGCCGCGTCCTGCTGCTCGACGAGCCGACCCGAGGCGTCGACGTGGGGGCCCGCGCCGAGCTGTACGCGGTGATCCGCAGGCTCGCCGACGACGGGCTCGCCGTACTCCTCGTCTCCAGCGAGGTCCCCGAGGTCCTGGGGCTCGCGGACCGGGTGCTGGTGCTCCGCGAGGGACGCGTCGTGCACGCGGCGCCCGCGACGGAGCTGGACGAACACCGCGTACTCGACCTCGTCATGGAAGGGAGCCCGAGCTGATGACGCAGCCCGCCTCCGAGGCCCCGCAGGCACCGAAACCGCCCGCGGACGCGCCTGCCGTCACCAAGGGCGGGGGCCGGCGTCCGGCGCTGGGATTCCACGCCGACGTCCGCAACCTGTCCCTCCTCGGCGTCCTCGCCGCCCTCGTCATCGTCGGGGGCATCACGCAGCCCGACAGCTTCCTGGACGTCTCCAACCTCCAACTGGTGCTCACCCAGGCGTCCATCATCGGTGTGGTCACCGTCGGCATGACGTTCGTGATCACCAGCGGTGGGATCGACCTGTCCGTCGGCGCGATCGTGGCGCTCGCGTCCGTGTGGGCGACGACCCTCGCCACCCAGGAGTACGGCTTCGCGGGCATCCTGTTCACCGCGATCGTGGTCGGCGTCGGCTGCGGGCTCGTCAACGGGGTGCTCATCGCCTACGGCGGCATGGTGCCGTTCATCGCGACCCTCGCCATTCTCGCCTCGGCGCGCGGGGTCGCCCTGTACATCACCGACGGCAAGACGCAGATCGTCACCGTGTCCTCGGTGCTCGACCTCGGCCTTCCCGGCTCCTACGTGCTCGGCGTCCCACCGCTGGTGCTGGTCTTCGCCGCGGTCACCGTCGTCGGCTGGCTGGTGCTGAACCGGACGACCTTCGGGCGCCGCACCGTGGCCGTCGGCGGCAACTCGGAGGCGGCTCGTCTGGCCGGCATCGACGTCCGCCGCCAGCGGCTCCACCTCTACCTGCTGTCCGGGCTGTGCTGCGGCATCGCGGCCTTCATGCTGATCATCCTGTCCGGCTCCGGCCAGAACACCAACGGCAACCTCTACGAACTCGACGCCATCGCCGCGGCCATCATCGGCGGCACGTTGCTCAGCGGCGGACGCGGCACGATCGTCGGCTCGGTCCTCGGTGTCCTGGTCTTCACCACCATCCAGAACATCTTCGCCCTCAACAACCTGGAGAGCGCCGTCCAGCAGATCGCCAAGGGAGCGATCATCGTGGCCGCCGTCCTGGTCCAGCGCGGCACCGCGCGCAACGGCGACGGCTGACCCGGCCGGTCGCTCCCGCTCCACCCGACCATCCGTACGCGCCCTGCACCGCCCTATCCCGAAGGGTCCTACCGCCATGCCAAGAATCCCGGTCACCAGCCGCAGAGGGCTGCTCTTCGGCGCCGCCGCCGTCTCCGCAGGAGCGGCCCTCACCGCCTGCACCAGCAACGAGCCGAAGAAGGCGGACACGGCTGTCACCAAGGCGCCGGCCGCCGACGACAAAGCCGGCACCCCGGTCACGATCGGCTTCGCCGGTCCCCAGGCCGACCACGGCTGGCTCAACGCCATCAACCAGAACGCCAAGGACCGCGCCGCGAAGTACTCCGACGTGACGCTGGAGATCACCGAGGGCTCCAACGACACCGCCGCCCAGATCGGCCAGATCCAGACGCTGATCAACAAGAAGGTCGACGTCCTGGTCATCCTGCCGGCCGACGGCAAGGCGCTCACCCAGGTCGGTCTGCAGGCCATGAAGGCCGGCATCCCGGTGATCAACCTGGACCGGATCTTCGCCTCGCCGCAGGCCTACCGCTGCTGGATCGGCGGCGACAACTACGGCATGGGGCTCAACGCCGGCCGCTACATCGGCGAGCAGCTCAAGGACAAGCCCGACGCCAAGGTGGTCGAGCTCGCCGGCATCGACAACCTGGAGCTGACCCGGCAACGCACCCAGGGCTTCGACGACGCGCTGGCGAACTACCCGAACATCAGGAAGGTGGCCCGGCAGGCCGCCGACTTCACCGTCGAGACCGGCCAGGCCAAGATGGCCCAGCTGCTGCAGGCGCAGAAGCAGATCGACGCGCTGTGGAACCACGACGACGACCAGGGCGTCGGTGCCCTGCGCGCCATCGCGCAGGCGGGCCGCGACGAGTTCTTCATGGTCGGCGGCGCCGGGTCCAAGTCGGCGATGGACGCCATCAAGGCCGACAACGGGGTGCTGAAGGCGACCGTCCTCTACCCGCCCACCATGGCCGCCTCCGCCATCGACCTGGCTCGCGCGCTCGGCCAGAAGAAGGGCGTCGGAGGACTTTCGGAGCTGGAGATCCCGGCCTCGATCACCCTGTACTCGGCGGTGGTCACCAAGGAGAACGTCGACGAGTACCTGCCGACGGGCTTCATCTGACAGATCCGCCCGCCCGACCGGACCGAGCAACCGACGAGGAGCAACGGCATGGCTGATATGGCCGGCAAGGAAGACAGTGAGGCAGGGGCCGCTTCGCCGGCGCTCGGCATCGGCATGGTCGGCTACGCCTTCATGGGCGCCACCCACTCCCACGCGTGGCGCACCGTGGGCCACGTGTTCGACCTGCCGATGAGGCCGGTCCTGGCCGCGATCGGCGGCCGGGACGCGGGCGCCGTGCGGGCCGCGGCGGCCCGGCACGGCTGGGCCGCCGCGGAGACGGACTGGCGGGCACTGGTCCACCGGGACGACGTCCACGTCGTGGACGTGTGCACCCCCGGGGACAGCCACGCCGAGATCGCTGTCGCGGCGCTCGAGGCAGGCAAGCACGTTTTGTGCGAGAAGCCGCTGGCCAACTCGGTCGCCGAGGCAGAGGCCATGGCCGCGGCGGCCGAGCGGGCGGCAGCCCGTGGGCAGGTGGCCATGGTGGGCTTCAACTACCGGCGGGTGCCCGCGGTCGCCTACGCCCGCCGGCTCATCGCGGACGGGAGGGTCGGCACGATCCGCCATGTGCGGGTGACCTATCTCCAGGACTGGCTCGTGGACCCGGATTTCCCGCTGACCTGGCGGCTCAAGCGCGAACACGCGGGCTCCGGCGCCCTGGGGGACCTCGGCGCGCACGCCGTCGACCTCGCGCAGTACCTGGCGGGGGAGCTCCTGGTGGGCGTCTCGGCGCTCACCGAGACGTTCGTGCGGGAGCGGCCCGAGCCGGCCGGCGCGTCGTCGGGGCTGTCCGGCTCCGGGGCGGGCGGGCGGCTCGGAGCGGTCACGGTCGACGACGCGGCGCTGTTCACCGGGCGGCTCGCCTCGGGGGCGCTCGCCTCGTTCGAGGCCACCCGGATGGCCTCGGGGCGCAAGAACGCCCTACGGCTGGAGATCAACGGCGAGCGCGGCTCGCTCGCCTTCGACCTGGAGCGGCTGAACGAGCTGTCGTTCCACGACCACACCGAGCCCGCCGAAGTGGCCGGCTTCCGGCGGATCCTGGTGACCGAACCGGGCCATCCGTACCTGGAGGCCTGGTGGCCGCCCGGCCACGCGCTCGGTTACGAGCACACCTTCACCCACCAGGCGCGCGACCTCGTCGTGGGCATCGCCGAGGGGGTCGCCCCTGCTCCCTCGTTCGCCGACGGCCTGCAGGTGCAGCGGGTCCTGGCCGCGGTGGAGGAGAGCGCCGAGAAGAACGCCGTCTACACGCCCGTCCCCGCCTGACCCGTATCGCAACGAGGAGGTCCTCGCCGTGCCACGACCCTTCACCCTCTTCACCGGTCAGTGGGCGGACCTGCCCCTGGAGGAGGTCTGCCGACTCGCCCGTGACTTCGGTTACGACGGGCTCGAACTCGCCTGCTGGGGCGATCATTTCGAGGTCGACAAGGCCCTCGCCGACCCCGCGTACCTGGACGGGCGGCGGGCGCTGCTCGACAAGTACGGCCTGAGGTGCTGGGCGGTCTCCAACCACCTCGTCGGCCAGGCCGTCTGCGACAACCCGATCGACGAGCGCCACAAGGGGATCCTGCCCGCCCGTATCTGGGGCGACGGTGAGCCGGAGGGCGTGCGGCAGCGGGCCGCGCGCGAGCTGGCCGACACCGCGCGCGCCGCGGCGGCCTTCGGGGTGCGCACCGTCATCGGCTTCACGGGCTCGTCGATCTGGCACCTGGTCGCCATGTTCCCGCCGGTCCCGGAGCGCATGATCGAGCGCGGGTTCGAGGACTTCGCCGAGCGGTGGAACCCGATCCTGGACGTCTTCGACGCCGAAGGGGTCCGCTTCGCCCACGAGGTGCACCCGGCCGAGATCGCCTACGACTACTGGACCACGCACCGCGCGCTGGAGGCCGTGGGCCACCGGCCGGCGTTCGGGCTGAACTTCGACCCGAGCCACTTCGTGTGGCAGGACCTCGACCCCGTCGGCTTCCTGTGGGACTTCAAGGACCGCATCTACCACGTCGACTGCAAGGAGGCCCGCAAGCGTCTCGACGGCCGCAACGGGCGCCTCGGCTCCCATCTGCCGTGGGGCGATCCGCGGCGCGGCTGGGACTTCGTCTCGGCCGGGCACGGCGACGTGCCGTGGGAGGACGTGTTCCGGATGCTGCGGTCGATCGGATACGACGGCCCGATCTCGGTCGAGTGGGAGGACGCCGGGATGGACCGCCTCGCCGGCGCGCCGGAAGCACTCTCCCTGCTGAAGCGGTACGACTTCGACCCGCCGGCGGCGTCCTTCGACGCCGCGTTCGGAGGCAACGACTAGAGCGTCACGGCAGGTCACCGTCGGCAGCACACGGCCGGCAGTCGACAGCCCGGCGGCCACCACCGCCGGGCCTGTCGGGCTGCCCGGGCACGCCTTTGTCCTGATCCGGGGGAAAGTTCAACTTGCCTGACGCACAAGGGCTTTCGGTTCCGGACGAACCCGGCTACCGTCCCTGAGGTGTACAGGACACATGCCTGCAACATGAGGCCGGTCCTGACGCGGCACCTCCGACCAGCGTGACGGCGCACGCCGGTCCCCGGATCTTCCGCACGGCAGCTGCATCCGCCCGTACGACCTTCCCGGAGGACATTCGTGCACAGAAAACGGTCCGCAGCACCAAGAACCCGATTCAGGCAGGGACTCGCGCTCCTCACCGGCGGCCTGCTGGCCGCCACGTCCCTCGTCGTCTCCGCCCCCTCAGGAGCCTTCGCCCGGTCTCTCGACACGGAGCCCGCGGCCGCGGCGGCTGAGGAGTTCCAGCAGGTCACCCTCGCCAAGGGAGAGCCGGAGACCGGCGAGCCGATGTCGCTGGCGGTCCTGCCCGACCGCAGTGTGCTGCACACATCGCGGGACGGCGAGCTGCGCAGGACCGACGCGGAAGGCACCACCACCGTCATCGGCACCGTCCCCGTCTACACGCACGACGAGGAGGGTCTGCAGGGCGTCGGCATCGACCCGGACTTCGGCGAGAACCGGGCGATCTTCCTCTACTACGCGCCCCCGCTCGACACCCCCGCCGGCGACGCGCCCGACCAGGGCACCGCGGCCGACTTCGCCAAGTTCGACGGCGTCAACCGGCTCTCGCGCTTCACGCTGAACGCCGACTGGACCCTCGACCTCGCCAGCGAGAAGAAGGTCCTCGACGTCGCCACCACGCGCGGCATCTGCTGCCACGTCGGCGGTGACATCGACTTCGACGCCCAGGGCAACCTGTACCTGTCGACCGGCGACGACTCCAACCCCTTCGCCTCCGACGGCTACGCCCCCATCGACGACCGCCCGGGCCGCAACCCCGCCTATGACGCCCGCCGCACCTCGGGCAACACCAACGACCTGCGCGGCAAGCTGCTGCGGATCAAGGTCGCCGACGACGGGTCGTACACGATCCCGGAGGGCAACCTCTTCGCCTCCGGCACCGAGAAGACCCGGCCCGAGATCTACGCCATGGGCTTCCGCAACCCGTTCCGCTTCAGCGTGGACAAGAAGACCGGCATCGCCTACGTCGGCGACTACGGTCCCGACGCTGGAACGGCCAACCCCGGGCGCGGCCCCGGCGGCCAGGTCGAGTTCGCCCGCGTGACACAGGCCGGCAACTTCGGCTGGCCCTTCTGCACCGGCGACAACGACCCGTACGTCGACTACGACTTCGCGACCGGGCAGTCGGGCGAGACCTTCGACTGCGCCGCGCCGAAGAACGACTCCCCGTACAACACGGGCCTGACCGACCTGCCGCCCGCGCAGGCCGCGTGGATCCCCTACGACGACGGTTCCGTACCCGAGTTCGGTACCGGTTCCGAGTCCCCGATGGGCGGCCCGGTCTACCGGTACGACCCCGAACTGGACTCCCCGGTGAAGTTCCCCGAGGCCTACGACGGCGACTTCTTCGCCGGCGAGTTCGGGCGGCGCTGGATCAAGCGCATCGAGCAGGGCGAGGACGGCACCGTCCAGTCCATCAACGACGTCCCGTGGACCGGGACGCAGATCATGGACATGGCCTTCGGCCCGGACGGCGCACTGTACGTCCTCGACTACGGCACCGCCTGGTTCGGCGGTGACGAGCACTCCGGGCTGTACCGGATCGAGAACGCCACCGACGGCCGCTCCCCGAGCGCCGAGGCGTCCGCCAACAAGACCTCGGGCACCGCGCCGCTGAAGGTCACCTTCTCCTCGGCCGGCACCACCGACCCCGACGGCGACACGCTCGCCTACAGCTGGGACTTCGGTGACGGCGGTACCTCCAGCGCGGCGAACCCCGCGTACACCTACCGCAAGAACGGCACCTACACCGCGACCCTGACCGTGAAGGACCCGACCGGGCGCACCGCGACGGCCAGTGTCCGGGTCGTCGTCGGCAACACCGCGCCCAAGGTGACGCTGGACCTGCCCGCCGAGGGCCACCTCTTCGAATTCGGCGACGAGATCCCGTTCAAGGTGACCGTCACCGACCCCGAGGACGGCACCATCGACTGCTCCAAGGTCACGGTGAACTACGTCCTCGGCCACGACAGCCACGGCCACCCCCTGACCTCCGTCAACGGCTGCTCCGGCACCATCAAGACCACCAGCGACGGCGGCCACGACCCCAACGCCAACATCTTCGGCGTCATCGACGCCGAGTACACCGACGGCGGTGGCGGCGGCCAGGAGGCGCTCGCCGGCCACGACCAGGCGCAGTTGCAGCCGCGGCACCGGCAGGCCGAGCACTTCACCGGCTCCTCCGGCGTCGACCTCTTCGACAAGGCCGAGGCCCACGGCGGCCGCACCGTCGGCAACATCGACAACGACGACTGGATCTCCTTCAAGCCCTACAACCTCACCGGCTCCGTCCGGCTGACCGCCCGGGTCTCCTCCGGCGGCTCCGGCGGCTTCCTCGAGGTGCGCACGGGCTCGGCCACCGGCCCGATCCTGGGCTCCGCCCCCGTCCCGGTGACCGGCGGCTGGGAGACGTTCCAGGAGATCGACGTACCGCTGCGCGCCGTGCCGAAGAAGACCACCGAGCTCTTCCTGGTCTTCAAGGGCGGCTCCGGAGCGCTCTACGACGTCGACGACTTCGAGATCTCCAACGTGCCGGCCGACCGCGCCGCCAAGCGGGTCCTGGTCTTCTCCCGGACCGCGGGCTTCCGCCACGACTCCATCCCCACCGGCGTCGCCGCGCTGAAGGAGCTCGGCGCCACCGCCAACATCACCGTCGACGCCACCGAGGAGCCCCGCCAGTTCACCAGCAACAACCTGGCGCGCTACGACGCGGTGGTGTTCATGTCGACCACGGGTGACGTCCTCAACGCCGAACAGCAGCAGGCGTTCGAGAACTACGTCAAGGGCGGAGGCGCCTACATGGGTGTCCACGCCGCGGCCGACACCGAGTACGACTGGCCCTTCTACGGCGGTCTCGTCGGCGCCTACTTCCAAGGCCACCCGCAGATCCAGAAGGCCACCGTCCGCGCCGAGGACCACGACCACCCGGCCACCGCGCACCTCGACGAGGCTGGTTGGGAGCGCACCGACGAGTGGTACAACTACCGCACCAATCCCCGCGGCCAGGCCCGCGTCCTCGCCACCCTGGACGAGACCACCTACCAGGGCGGCACGATGAAGGGTGACCACCCCATCGCGTGGTGCCAGACCTACCAGTCCGGCCGCTCCTTCTACACCGGTCTCGGGCACACCAAGGAGTCCTACGCCGAGCCGGCCTTCCGCCAGCACCTCCTCGGCGGACTGCGCTACGCAGCCGGACAGGTCAAGGCCGACTGCAAGCCGCAGACGGGCTACCGCGACCTGTTCAACGGGCACACCCTGGAGGGCTGGAAGCAGGCGGGCCCGGGCAAGTTCAACGTCGTCGACGGTGAACTGCGCACCGAGGGCGGCATGGGCCTGCTCTGGTACCAGGCCAAGCAGTACGGTTCGTACTCGCTGAAGCTCGACTGGAAGATGGACGGCGACGACAACTCCGGTGTCTTCGTGGGCTTCCCGGCCTCCGACGACCCCTGGTCCGCGGTGGACAAGGGCTACGAGATCCAGATCGACGCCTCGGACGCCTCGGACCGGACCACCGGCTCCGTCTACAGCTTCAAGTCGGCCAACCTCAAGGCCCGCGACCAGGTACTGCGTCCCCCGGGCCAGTGGAACAGCTACGAGATCAAGGTCCAGGGTGAACGGCTCCAGATCTTCCTCAACGGAGTGAAGATCAACGACTTCACCAACACCGACCCGGTCCGCAGCCTGAAGGACGGCTACATCGGCCTGCAGAACCATGGGGCCGACGACCAGGTGTCCTTCCGGAACATCCAGATCAAGGAACTGCCCTCCTCGTAGGGCGGGTCCTGCCGGCACCCACGAGCCGGCGGCGGGCGGGGAGACGCCGTGCCCCCGCCCGCCGCCCCCACCACTCGCACCAGGGAGGCAGCCGTGACGAACCCGTCCGCCCCGGCACCGGCAACGGACAACCCCTCGCCCCCGCGCACCGGCGTCTGGCTCATCGGAGCCCGAGGCTCCGTCGCCACCACCGCCGTCGCGGGATGCGCGGCGGTCGGCGCCGGGCTCCACCCCGCGACGGGCATGGTGAGCGAGATCGCGCCCTTCGCGGCGGCCGGACTCCCACCGCTGCCGTCCCTGGTCTTCGGCGGCCACGACACGGCCGCCTGCCCGCTGGCCAAGCGGGCGGAACAGCTCGCCGAGGGCGGCGTGCTCCCACACGGCCTGCCGACCGCGCTGCACGCCGAACTCGCCGCCGCGGACCAGGAGATCCGCACCGGCGGCCCGGTTCCCGGTGACACCCGCGGCGACGAGGAACTGATCGCCGCTTTCGCCGCGGACATCACCTCCTTCACCCGACGCCACGACCTGGCCCGGACCGTCGTCGTCAACGTGGCCTCCACCGAACCCGTACCCGAGCCCGGCAGCGACCGCCTGCCGGCGAGCTCCCTCTACGCCGCGGCGGCCATCGAGGCCGGATGCGCCTATGTGAACTTCACGCCCTCCACCGGGATAAGGACCCCGGCCCTCGCCGAGGCGGCCCGCGCCCGCGGCCTGCCCTTCGCGGGGCGGGACGGCAAGACGGGACAGACCCTGCTCCGCTCCGTCCTGGCCCCGATGTTCGTGCAACGCGCCCTGGCGGTCCGCGCCTGGTCAGGCACCAACCTGCTCGGTGGCGGCGACGGCGCGGTCCTCGCCGACCCCGCGGCGGCCGCCGCCAAGAACGCCGGCAAGGAACGCGTCCTCGCCGACGCCCTCGGCGTCGCTCCGGAGGGGGAGGTCCACATCGACGACGTGCCGGCCCTCGGCGACTGGAAGACGGCCTGGGACCACATCGCCTTCGACGGCTTCCTCGGGACCCGCATGGTCCTGCAGACCACCTGGCAGGGCTGCGACTCCGCGCTCGCCGCCCCGCTCGTCATCGACCTCGCCCGCTTCGCCGCCCGCGCCCACGAGGCCGGCATCAGCGGTCCCCTCCCGGAACTCGGCTTCTACTTCAAGGACCCCGACCCGGGCGCCCCGGCAGCCCTGTCCGAGCAGTACGGCGAGCTGCTGGACTTCGCCACCAGGCTGGGGGAGTCCCGGTGACGGTTTCCGGATCGCGCCGGCTGCGGGCTCTGGCCGTGGTGGCCGCGCTGGGCGTCGTCACGGCCTTCGCCACGCGCCGCCCACCGCGCGGGTCGGCGGCGGAAGCCGTCGCGCCGAACGGGGCGCGCGGCGGACACCTGCCCGGGGCGGCGGAGGGGACCGCCCCGGACGGGCGCAAACGTGCCGATCAGGCCGATGTCGCCGGCACGGCAGACGTCCCGGGCGGCGCCGAGGCGGAACGGCCCGCGCCGGGCACGCGGCTGTGGGACTGGGCCGAACTCATCCGCGTGTCCGCCCTGTTCACCGTGCCGGGAGACGCCCTCGCGGGCGCCGCCGCAACCGGCCGCGGACCCGGACGCGGCACGTTCCTCGCCATCGGCAGTTCGCTGTGCCTCTACCACGCCGGTATGGCGCTCAACGACTGGGCCGACCGCGACGAGGACGCCGTCGACCGGCCCCACCGGCCCCTCCCCTCCGGCCGGATCAGCCCGGCCGCCGCCCTGACGGCGGCCGCGGCGCTCACCGCGGCCGGCCTGGCGCTCGCGGCTCGCGCGGGACGCGCCCCGCTCACCGTCGCCACCAGCCTCGCGGCAACCGTCTGGGCATACGACCTGCGCCTGAAGCACACAGCGGCGGGCCCCGCCGCCATGGCGGCGGCGCGCGCCCTCGACCTCGCGCTCGGCGCGACGGCCACCCGGCCGGCAGCGCTCACCGCTGCGCTGCCCCACGCCGCCCTGCTCGGCGCGCACACCTACGCGGTCACCACCGTCTCCCGCAACGAGACACGAGGCGGCTCCAGCAGGGCACCGCTCGCCGCGCTGGTCACGGCCACGGCGATCGCCGCCTCCACTACCGACGCCGCCCGGACACTGCGCCGGGTGCGCGCCTGGACCCGTCCGCCGTCGGCCACCGCCCGGCACGCGGCGACGGCCGACCCTGGTCGCGCGGCCCCCCTGACACAGCGGCCATCGGCCCTGCCTCTCGCCATGACGACGCTCGCCTCCGCGGCCTACGCCGGCACCGTGCTCACCCCCCTCCTGCACGCCGCTCTCAACCCGTCCCCGCCACTCACCCAGCGCGCGGTCGGCGCAGGGATCCGCGCCATGATCCCGCTGCAGGCCGCCCTGGCGGCCCGCTCCGGCTCGGCGGCGTCCGCGATGGCAGTCCTCGCCCTGGGCCCCGTCGCCCGCCGGGTCGCCGGAAAGGTGAGCCCCACATGAGCCTGCGCATCGGCTACGGAACCAACGGCCTCACCGACCTCCGTCTGGACGACGCCCTCGCCCTCCTCGCCGACCTCGGCTACGACGGTGTCGGACTCACCCTCGACCACATGCACCTCGACCCCCTCGCACCCGACCTCGGCGCTCGCACCCACCGCCTCGCGCGGCGGCTGTCCGCCCTCGGTCTCGACGTCACCGTCGAGACCGGCGCCCGCTACGTCCTCGATCCGCGCCGCAAGCACGGTCCCTCCCTCCTCGACCCGGACCCCGATGCCCGGGCCGCCCGCACCCGGCTGCTCGTACGAGCCGTCCAGGTCGCCACCGACCTCGGCGCCCACGCCGTGCACTGCTTCAGCGGGATCACGCCCGACGGCACCTCGCCCGCCACCGCCTGGCAGCGGCTGCAAGGCGGCCTCGCACCCGTCCTCGACGCGGCGTCCACCGCGGGCATCCCCCTCGCCCTGGAGCCCGAGCCCGGTCACCTCCTCGCCTGCCTGGACGACTTCCACCACCTGCGCAGCCTGCTCGGCGACCCCGAACCCCTCGGTCTGACCCTCGACATCGGCCACTGCCAGTGCCTGGAACCGGTACCCCCCGCCGACTGCGTCAAGCAGGCCGCTCCCTGGCTGCGCCACGTCCAGATCGAGGACATGCGCCGCGGCGTCCACGAACACCTCCCCTTCGGCGACGGGGAGATCGACTTCCCGCCCGTCCTCCAAGCCCTGGCGGACACCGGTTACCAGGGCCTGACCGTCGTCGAGCTTCCCCGCCACTCCCACGCCGGCCCGGAACTCGCCCGCACCTCCCTCCACTTCCTGCGCTCCCACACCCCCACGAACGGAGCCACGGTATGACGACACCCACGCGCGAGGTCCTCCACCGCCGACTCGGCGACACCGCCGGCGACTGGCTCGACGCGGCCCTCACCGAAGCACGAGCCGCCCACGGCGGAGCCACGGGCGACGGCAGCCCCACCACACCCTCCTGCCTGCCCGCCTGGGAACGGCACTTCGCCTCCGCCGGCCGGCACTGCGGCCAGGAGCACGCCGACGGCGCCCGGGTGCTGCTGCTGCGGGAGGCCCGCGCGGACGCCGCCACCCTGACCCGCCTGTACCGGCAGGGCACGGCCGCGGAACGCCGCGCCGTCCTCCTCTCGCTGCCCCATCTGGAGCCGGCCCCCGCCGACGGGGTGCCCCTCGTCGAGGACGCCCTGCGCACCAACGACACGCGGCTGGTCGCCGCGGCCATCGGCCCCTACGCCGCGGCGCACCTCGACCCGCACACCTGGCGCCACGCCCTCCTGAAGTGCCTGTTCACCGGAGTACCGGTGGATGCGGCTGCGCGGCTCGAGCAGAGAGCGCACGGCGACGCGGAACTGGCCCGCATGCTCGGCGACTACGCCGCGGAACGCACCGCCGCCGGCCGGCCCGTCCCTGCGGACCTCCACCGTGTGCTCGCCCTGACGTCCCGGACGGAGGAGTCCTGATGCGCATCTTCGACCCCCACATCCACATGACATCCCGCACGACCGACGACTACGAGGCCATGTACGCCGCCGGTGTCCGCGCCCTGGTCGAACCCTCCTTCTGGCTCGGCCAGCCCCGCACGTGTCCCGAGTCCTTCTTCGACTACTTCGACTCCCTCCTGGGCTGGGAACCCTTTCGTGCCGCGCAGTACGGCATCGCCCACCACTGCACCGTCGCCCTGAACCCCAAGGAGGCCAACGACCCACGTTGCCTCCCCGTCCTCGACGCGCTGCCCCGCTTTCTCGTCAAGGACAACGTCGTGGCCGTCGGCGAGATCGGCTACGACTCGATGACCCCCGCCGAGGACATCGCCCTCGCCACCCAGCTCCAGCTCGCCGCCGACCACGGGCTGCCCGCCCTCGTCCACACCCCGCACCGCGACAAGCTCGCGGGCATGCGACGCACCATCGACGTCATCCGCGAGTCGGCCCTCGACCCCGAGTACGTCCTGCTCGATCACCTGAACGAAACCACGGTCAAGGAAGCCGCCGACAGCGGCTGCTGGCTCGGCTTCTCCATCTACCCCGACACCAAGATGGACGAGGACCGCATGGTCGCCGTGCTGAAGGCCTACGGCACCGAGAAGATGCTGGTCAACTCGGCGGCGGACTGGGGGAAGAGCGACCCCCTCAAGACCCGCAGGACCGCCGACGCGATGCTCGCCGCCGGCTTCACCGACGAGGACGTCGACCAGGTCCTGTGGCGCAACCCCGTCGCCTTCTACGGCAGCAGCGGAAAGCTGCAGCTGGACACCCCCGCCCCGGGGGACCTGCACGAGGGGAACTCCATCCTCCGCGGCGGGGAATGAGGAGGTAGCAACCATGCGCTTCCGGCACCCCGACGGCTCGATCGTCCACCTGGCCTACTGCACCAACGTCCATCCCGCGGAGACGCTCGAGGGAGTCCTCGCCCAGCTCCGGGACCACTGCGAACCGGTCCGCAAACGGCTCGGGCGGGACCGCCTCGGCATCGGGCTGTGGCTCGCCAAGGACGCCGCGCACGCCCTCCACACCGATCCGGCGGCACTGCGCGGCCTGAGCACCGCACTCGACCGCCGTGGCCTCGAGGTCGTCACCCTCAACGGCTTTCCATACCAGGGCTTCGGCGCCGCAGAGGTCAAGTACCGGGTGTACCGACCGGACTGGACCGAACCGGAACGACTCGCCTACACCAGCGGCCTCGCCGACCTCCTCGCCGCCCTGCTCCCCGCCGACGTCAGCGAAGGCTCGATCTCCACCCTCCCGCTCGCCTGGCGCACCCTCTGGGACGACCGCGCCGCCCAAACCACCAGGGCCGCCCTGACCACCCTCGCCGGACGGCTCGACGCGCTGGCCGAGCTCACCGGCAAGTCCATCAGGATCGCCCTGGAACCCGAACCCGGCTGCGTCGTCGAGACCACCGCGGACGCGATCGAGCCGCTCACCGCGATCGCCCATCCACGCATCGGCGTGTGCGTCGACACCTGCCACCTCGCCACCTCCTTCGAAGAACCCGCCGCCGCGCTGGACGCGCTCACCGCCGCGGGCATCGCCATTCCCAAGGTCCAGCTCTCCGCCGCCCTGCACGCCGAACACCCGCACCTGCAGGACGTACGCGACGCGCTCGCCGCCTTCTCCGAACCCCGCTTCCTCCACCAGACACGGGCCCGCACCGCCGTCGGCCTGCACGGGACCGACGACCTGCACCAGGCGCTCACTGAGGGACCGCTCCCCACCGGCGCTCCCTGGCGGGCCCACTTCCACGTGCCGCTGCACGCACCGCCCGCGCCTCCGCTCACCTCCACCCTCCCCGTCCTCAAGGACGTCCTGGCTCGACTCGTCGGCGGGGCGGCCCCGCTGACCCACCACCTGGAAGTCGAGACCTACACCTGGCAGGCCCTGCCCGCCGAGCTGCGCCCGCGCACCCGCGCCCAGCTCGCCGATGGCATCGCAGCGGAACTCGGCCTCGCCCGCGACCTCCTCCACGACCTCGGCCTGAAGGAACTCCCATGACCGACACCGCTGGGCCGGCCCCCCTCCTCGTCCTCGACGTCGTCGGCCTCACTCCCCGGCTCCTGGAGCACATGCCGCGCCTCAAACGGCTCGCCGACATCGGCTCGCAGGCTCCGCTCGGCACCGTCCTGCCCGCGGTGACCTGCGCCGCCCAGTCCACCTTCCTCACCGGTGCGCCGCCTGCCGGACACGGCATCGTCGGCAACGGCTGGTACTTCCGCGAACTCGGCGACGTGCTGCTGTGGCGCCAGCACAACAGCCTCGTCGACGGCGACAAGCTGTGGGACGCCGCCCGCCGTGCCCACCCGGGCTACACCGTGGCCAACATCTGCTGGTGGTACGCCATGGGCGCCGACACCGATGTCACGGTCACTCCGCGTCCTGTCTACTACGCCGACGGCCGCAAGGAGCCCGACTGCTACACCCGGCCTCCCGAGCTCCACGACGAGCTCACCGAAGCCTTCGGAACCTTCCCACTGTTCCACTTCTGGGGCCCCGGCGCCGACCTGGTCTCCAGCCGCTGGATCATCGACGCCACGCGACACATCCTGCGCACCCGCAATCCCGACCTCGCCCTCTGCTACCTCCCGCACCTCGACTACGACCTGCAGCGCTTCGGCCCCGACGACCCCCGATCCCGCCGCGCCGCCACCGAACTGGACGAGGCGCTGGCCCCGCTCCTGGACGACGCACAGCGAGAAGGCCGAACGGTGGTGGCTCTCTCCGAGTACGCCATCACGCCGGTGAGCCGGCCCGTCGACATCAACCGCGAGCTGCGGCGAGCCGGGCTCCTGGAGGTCCACACCCAGGACGGCATGGAGTACCTCGACACGATGGCGTCCCGTGCGTTCGCCGTCGCCGACCACCAGATCGCCCATGTGTACGTGCGCCGTCCCGAGGACCTCGAGACCACCCGCAAGGTCCTCGCCACCTTGCCGGGCGTCGCCGAACTCCTCGACGACGAGGGCAAGAGGGGCCACGGCCTGGACCATCCGCGCTCCGGCGAACTCGTCGCCGTCGCGGACCCGGACGCCTGGTTCACGTACTACTACTGGCTCGACGACGACAGGGCACCAGACTTCGCCCGGCTGGTGGAGATTCACCGCAAACCCGGCTACGACCCCGTCGAACTGTTCATGGACCCGGCGGACCCCTACGTCCGCGTCAGGGCGGCCACGGCCCTGGCCCGCAAGAAGCTCGGCATGCGCTACCGCATGGCGGTCGTGCCGCTCGATCCCTCGCCTATTCGCGGCAGCCACGGCCGCCTCCCGGCGAGCGACGACGAAGGTCCACTCATCATCTGCTCCGTCCCCCGTGCCGTCGGTGGCCCCGTCGCGGCCACCGAAGTGAAGTCCCTGCTCCTGCGCCTGGCAGGACTCCACTGAACCACACATCACCGACGCCAAGGAGTTATCCACAATGTCCAGCACGCGTCGTAACAGCACCCCCGACCCGGAGCTCAGCCGCAAGCTCAGCAGACGCGGCATGCTCGGCGTCGCGGCCGGAGCCACCGCCGCCGCGCTCCTCGGCGTGACCGCTCCCACCGCCGCCGCCCAGGGCAAGGGCCACGGCAAGGGCCACGGCCGCCCCCTGCTGCCTCCCGGCCGCCTCGGCATCCAGCTGTACTCGCTGCGCGACAAGGTCTCCACCCTCGGCTTCGCCCCCGTCTTCGCCGAACTCGAGAAGTACGGCTACGACGAGATCGAGTACGCCGGGTACACCCAGGGTTCCGCGGGCGACATCACCCTCGCCCAGGTGCGGCGGCTCGCCCGGGACCACGGACTGCGTGCCATCGGCAGCCACGTCGGCTACTACGACGACGGCAACCCGAACGCATACACGTTCGCGCAGAACCTGACGAAGGTCCTGGACGACGCCCAGGCCCTCGGGCTGAAGCACATCGGGACCGCGTCCGGGCCCTGGCGGTACGGCAGCACCGTCGACGGCTGGAAACGCTGCGCCGAAGAGTTCAACGAGTACGGCGCCGCGGCCAAGGCCCGAGGCATGAAGTTCTACCAGCACAACCACGCGGACGAGTTCTCCTTCGCGGCCGACCGCCCGAACGTCCGGCTGTACGACGTCCTCCTCGCCGAGACCGACCCCGACCTGGTCTACCTGGAGATGGACATCTACTGGGCGTACGTCGGGCAGTTCCGCTTCTCCAAGCAGGTGGACGGCAGCCCCGCCCCCTTCGACCCGCTGCGCTACGTCCTGGAGCAGCCCGACCGCTACCCCCTCTTCCACGTCAAGGACGGTGAGCGCGACGAGGCCACCGGCGACGGTTACCACATGGTCGACGTCGGGGACGGCGACATCGACTACCAGCGGTTCATCTCGGCCGTGACGCGCACGCACGGCGGCCGCCTCGACCACCACTGGCAGACCGAGCACGACACGCCGCCCGATTCCCTCAGCTTCGCCCGCAGGTCGAGCGCGTACCTTCACTCGCTGCGTGAGAAGGACTGCTGACGCATTGTCCGAGACGGCCTGACGCCCCGTCCGGCGTCCTCGTCGGAGCCCCGTGCCCGCCGCTCGGGCGGGCCGGGGCCCTCCGTTTTCCGGTCACGAGCCGGGCTTGCGCCTCGCAGTGACTTCGTGCAGGTCCCGGGTCGCGACCCGCCGCGGGGCCGTGACCTGGGACGCAGCGGTTGCCTAGGGCTCCCGGAGTACCGAGTGCGGGATGTCCCGGAGCCGTGGCGGGCGGATGCGGGCGTCGGGCGGTGGCAAGGATTCACCCATCGGGAGGTCAGGAAGTGACGGTTCGTGATTACGGTCCGTGGTCGCCTGGTTGGCGCCCCACAGGACCCGTGGTCATCAGGCATTCGAGGTTGTGCGCCCGCTTCGGAGTCCACCGTTCGCCGTAACTGACATGCCGTCGCGTGACGGAGTGTGACTGCGTCCCGCCGTGCGGCTCGAATGTCCTCGACGCAGGCTCTGCATGTCGGAACCTTGCGAGCGCCGCCACGGTGCCCGCCGAGACAGGAGAGTCAGTATGCGTGTTTCCCGTTTTGTGGCCGCTCTTGGCGTGGCCTCTGCCGTTCTGCTGGGTGGTGCCACTGCTGCCGGCGCCACCACCCCGGACCTCGTCCGCGCTCACGGAACCCACGTCACGGGCGACCACGGCCGCGGCTACGACCGTGGTCATGGCGGCCGCGGCCACCACCGTGACAACTACCGCTTCGACCGCGGCTTCTTCGGTTCGTACCTCTTCGGGCCCTACCTCTTCGACCCCTTCTTCTTCGGTGGTCGCTTCCGCTGACCTCCGGCCGGCCTGAACGCCCAGACGTGACGGCCGTCGTTCCCGGGCCGCCGCCTCCTCACGGGGGTGGCGGCCCCCTGTGCGTCCCGGGCCGTGCACCGCGAGCCCGTGTGAGCGCCGATAACGAGGCGATGTTATCGACGCTTGCGTTTCCGTCGATAACGTGGCATTGTTAGCGGCGGAAGCGGGGTGGCGGGAGGAGCCACCCCCTCGTGAAGTGGGAGACCGCCATGACCGAGAGCACCACCACCCGCCGCGTCGCGATCGTCACGGGCGGCTCCCGCGGTATCGGCCGGCAGGTCGCCCTGCGCCTGGCTGACGACGGTCAGGCGGTTGTCATCGCCTACGCGGGCAACCAGGCCGACGCCGACGCGACCGTCGCCGAGATCGCCGCCAACGGCGGTTCCGCCCTCGCCGTGCGGGCCGACGTCGCGGACGAGGAGGCGGTCCAGGCGCTCTTCGACGCCGCCGAGCGGGAGTTCGGGGGTGTGGACGTGGTGGTGAACTCGGCCGGCCTCATGATCCTCAACACTGTGGCGGACTTCGATCTCGACGCCCTGGACCGCATGCACCGCACCAACATCCGCGGTGCCTTTGTCGTCAACCAGCAGGCGGCCCGCAGGCTTCGCGAGGGCGGCGCCGTGATCAACGTGTCCTCGTCGCAGACCCGGATCGCCACGCCGACCTACGCCGCGTACGCAGCATCGAAGAGCGCGGTCGAGGCCCTGAGCCTGATCCTGGCCCGAGAGCTGCGCGGCCGTGACATCACCGTCAACGCCGTCGCGCCCGGACCGGTCGCCACCGAACTGTTCCTGCGCGGCAAGGACGAGCCGACAATCGAGCGGTTTGCGAAGATGACCCCTCTCGAGCGTCTCGGATCCCCCGAAGACATCTCCGAGATCGTCTCCTTCCTCGCCGGCCCCGGTCGCTGGATCAACGGCCAGACGATCTTCGCCAACGGTGGTGCGGCCTGATTCGTGAGCCGCGCTGCCGGCCTGGCCCTCCGGCCACCGGACGGCGGGACCGCCGCGGGCCATCGGGCCCCTCGGCGGAACCGCACACCGAGCCGTGCGGCACTCTGCCAGCGGCACACCGCATCTCCCCATCCCGAGCCGACCAACCGATTCGGAACCCGGACGCCTGCTGCACCGGGCCCGACCCGCAGTTCAAGGAGATCAGTCATGTCCCGCCCGTTTTCGGTCGTCCTGGTCACCGGAGCGAGTTCCGGGTTCGGCGCGCTGGCCGCCCACGCCCTCGCCACGGCGGGGCACACCGTCTACGCGAGCATGCGCGACATATCCGGCCGCAACGCCGATCGGGCGGCCGCGGTACGTGAACAGGCCTCTCGGGAGGGCATCGACCTGCGGGTCGTCGAACTCGACGTCCTGTCGCAGGACAGCGCGGACCAGGCCGTCGCCACCGTCCTGCGCGAGGCCGGCCGGCTGGACGTTCTGGTCCACAACGCGGGTCACATGGTGCTCGGTCCCACCGAGGCCTTCACCCCCGAGGAGCTGGCCGCTGTCTACGACACCAATGTGCTGGGCACCCAGCGGGTGAACCGCGCCGCCCTGCCCCACCTGCGGGCCCAGGGACACGGTCTGCTGCTCTGGGTCGGCTCCAGCAGCACCCGCGGCGGCACCCCGCCCTTCCTGGCCCCGTACTTCGCGGCAAAGGCCGCCATGGACGCCGTCGCCGTCAGTTATGCCGCGGAACTCGCTCGTTTCGGCATCGACACCTCCATCGTCGTCCCGGGTGCCTTCACCTCGGGCACCAACCATTTCGCCAACGCGGGACACCCCGCCGACACCGGCACCGCCGCGGCCTACGAGACCCGCTACCACGGCTTGACCGAGCGGGTCGGCCGCGCGCTGGCGGCCATCACCCCGGAGGACGCCGACGTCGCAGCGGTGGCACGAGAGATCGTCCGCATCGTCGGGCTCCCCACGGGCAAGCGTCCCTTCCGTAGCCATATCGACCCAGCCGACGACGGCTCGGAGGTCGTCTCCGTGGTCGCCGATCGGATCCGTGTCGACTTCTACCGCCGGATCGGTCTGGAAGACCTGCTCAGGCCGGCGGTAGAGCCCCATGGCCCCTCAGCCGCTTGACCGCGGTGCCGCTTGACCGCGGTGCCGGTTGCCGCGGTGCCGGTTGGTTGCGGCGCCGGCTGACCGCCGGGTTGGCTGGTCGCCTGCCTCCGGCCACCGCCTCGGGGCGCCCACATCACCGGGGCTGCTACGCAGCCCGACACCCGACGAGGAGAACCGCCATGACCTCTTCCGACTTCCCCGGGCTTCCCGAGCCCGTGCGCCGCGCGGTCGCCGCTGCGAACGCCCATGACACCGAGGCCTTTCTCGACCAGTTCACCGAGGAGGGCACCGTGGACGACTGGGGCCGCCGCTTCGTCGGGCGAGCGGCCGTCGCGGGATGGAGCGACCGCGAGTTCATCGGTGTCCAGGTCTCCCTGAAGGTCACAGGGGTGACCAGGCGCGAAAACGAGGTCATCGTGTCCGCCGAGGTCGGCGGCATGGGTTTCAACGGCCCGTCCGACTTCGCCTTCACAGCCGAGGGCGACAAGATCGCCCTGATGCGGATCACCGGCTGACGGACAGGTGCCGGAACGCGCGAACGCTCGGTGAGAATCCCGGATGGGGTTCTCGCCGAGCGTTTCGCGTGTGCGCGCCGCGGCGGCCGAGGGGCAGCCGCGTGCGGAGTCAGGGCCCCCACGCACGTGGCGGCTCAGGCGGACTGTGTGATGCGGTCCAGGAGTTCGTTCAGCAGGATGCGTTCCCCGGGTGTCAGGATCTCCGCGACTTCGGGAAGCACGGCCTTGAAGGCGACGGTACGGGTGATCGTCCGGCGCTCCTCCTCGGCGGCGTCCCCTGCGGACTCATCGGTCTCCTCCGTCGTGATGGCGGCGAAGACGGCCTCCCGCGTCCGCGACGACAGCTCCGGGTCGCGATCCTCGGGCAGCGTGGCGATCAGCGTCAGGACGACCCCGCAACCGGCCGCGTGGATCATCAGCATGGCGCGTTCCACGTCGACGCTCAGTCGGCCCGCCTCGGCGACCCGGGTCACCAGGCCGCGCAGCACGTTGAAGGACTCCCTGACGGCCGCCGGCTGGGCCCCGGGCCTGGGCTGGCCGAACATCAGCTGGTAGATCTCCGGATGGGCCACACCGAACTCGATGTGCAGGTCCCAGCCGCGCCGCAGGTCCTCGACCGGATCGGCGGCCCGTACCCGGTCGGTCTTACGGTGCAGGTAGCCGGCGAAACCGTCCGCCGCGACGGCGTCGAGCAGGCCCCGCATGTCGCCGAACTGCCGGTAGATGGTCGGCGGCTGGACAGCCGCCGCCTTGCTCACCGACCGGGTCGAGACCGCGTCGCGGCCGCCCTCGGCGAGCAGGGCAGCGGCGGCGGACACGATCCGCTCTCTGGTGGTCGCCCTCTCATCCATGAATCAACGATAACCACCAGTCGTTAACAAAGGAAACCGGGCTGCGGAAAGACCGTGACGGGACGGCCGGGAAAACCTGCCGTCCCCTTCACGGCCCGCGTGCCGCAGGCTCACTTGCCGGGGCCGGAACCCCCGTGCAGCGCCTCGCGAAGCGCCGTGGTGACCTCGGCCACCGCCTTCTTGTTGGACTCCGTGTCACGGAGTGCGTTGAGCATCATGAAGTCATGCGTGATCTTCGGGTAGTGCGTCAGTTGGACGGGGACCCCCGCCTCCCGGAGCTTGTGCGCGTATGCGGTGCCCTCGTCGTAGAGGACGTCCGAATCCGTGATCAGCAGTGCCGTCGGCAAGTCGCGGAGCTGGTCGATCGTGGCGCGCAGCGGGGCCGCCAGCGGGTTCTGGCGGTCCTTGAGGTGCGGGGCGTACGCGTCCCAGAACCACTTCATCGCGGGCTTGCTGAGCCAGCAGTTCTCGGCGAAGCGGTGGTACGAGGCGGTGTCGAAGTTCGCGTCGGTGACCGGGTACATCATCACCTGGCGCCGGAACTCGGGTCCGCCGCGCTGCTTGGCCATCATCGCCACAGCGGCCGTCATGTTGCCGCCGACCGAGTCGCCGGCGACGGCCAGGCGCGAGGGGTCGACACCGACCTGGTCGCCGTGGGCGGCGACCCACTTGGCCACGGCGTACGCCTGCTCGATCGCCACGGGGAACCGGGCCTCGGGCGAAGGGGTGTAGTCGACGAAGACGACCGTGGCCTGCGCGCCGTTGGCGAGCTCGCGCACCAGGCGCTCGTGTGTCTTGAAGTTGCCCAGCACCCACCCGCCGCCATGGATGTAGACGATCCCGGGCAGGTCCCCCTTGGCGCCTTCGGGCTGTACGACGTGCACCGACACCGGGCCGGTCGGTCCGCCGGGCACGGTCCGCTCACTGATCCGCGCCGGAAGCATGTTCACCGGTCCGGCCTGCAGTGTGTCCAGTACCGCCCGGGCCGCGGTGTAGGAGAGCGAGTACAGCGGCGGGCCGTCGGCTGCCGCCAGTTGGTCGAGGAACGCTTGCCCCTGCGGGTCCAGCCGCACCGGCGGGTTCCCACAGGGTACCTTCGGGTTCGACGCGTCGGCGGGCACCGCATGGTCGACGCGTGCGGTGTTCGTGGTCTTCTCGCCGCACGCGGTGAGGCTCGCGGCGACCGCGAGGAGAAGCGCGACGGCGTAGCGCGCCTTGGGCCGCGCTATGGACCGGATATGCGGGCAGGTCATTGCGGTCTCCGAACCGTGGTCGGTCGTGGCCCCCACCTGAGAAGCCTGCGGAGGCGGTACGGGTCGGACAACCGGGGTGGGCCGGAGGAGTGGTGCGCGAAGCCCGCGCCCTGCGGCCCTTCCTGGGCCGGCCGGGTCAGACGACGACGAGGTCCCAGGCGGTCATCGCGTCGGCGAGGCGCAGATGAGGTGCCGCTTCGGCAAGCCGGCCCTGACGCTCGAGCGTGCGTCCGAGGAGCAGGTGGGCGTGCGCGTCCTGCGGCTCGAGGCGTAGCAGGTCACGCAGCTCCGCCTCAGCCCGCGAGAGCTGCGCGGAGAAGTAGTACGACCTGGCCAGCAGCATACGCACCGCCATGTTGCGAGGGGCCATGTCCACGACGGACGCGAGCGTTCGGGCCGCGGCGGCGTAGCGCTGCCGGTTGAAGAAGAGAACGGCGCGCTTGAACGTCTCCGTGGCGGGACTGCTCATGTCGGTGCCCACTGCTGCATCACCTCGGTGGAACGACGAACTCCTTGACGAGGGCTTCAACCCGGGGAAGTGTCGGATTTGTTCCGTGTCGCCCATTGATCCGGCTGTTCTTTTCCGTCGCCGACCGATCGCCGAGCGTGCCGATGACCCTGAACGTGTCCCGGCCAGGTTGCGCGCCTCACTCTCCTGGAGGAACGTGACCTCGAGGCCGACGGCCGCGCCCATCGGAGGCCAGCCGCCGTCCTCCGCCCCTCCGCCCGATCTCCGCCGCACAGCGACCCGTCGGTACGAGGCAGTCCCGTCTCCGGCCGGTACGACGGTCGCGGCGGCACTCCGGGCGGCCCTTCGTGCACGACCGCACGCCCGGTAGCGGCCAGGAAGGCAGACCGAGATGCCACTCATCCGCAGACTCGCCCTGACCGCCACCTGCGCCGCCCTCGTGACCGTGGTCGCGGCCGCCCCCGTCTCGGCAGACGCCGGTGTCCCGGTGGCTGAGAGCGCCTCTCGTGCCACCGCCCCGAGCCACGCCACGGTACTGGTCACCTGCTTCGGCCGGGGACTGGTCATGCCCCCCGACTTCCTGCTGGCCTGCGGTGACGGGAACGACCGGCTGGGCGGCCTGTACTGGTCGCACTGGGGCAGCGACTCGGCCGTGGGCACCGGCTACGAGGAGGCCAACGACTGCGATCCGTACTGCGCGGCGGGCCACTTCCACACTTTCCCGGTGAAGATCAGGCTCTCCGAGAGCAAGCCCTGGCCCGGGGACCCGAACCTGCGGCACTTCACCAAGCTCACCATCACCTACCCCGACACGAAGCCGTCCTGGCCGCACGACCCGGTCCGCGAGTTGTGGGACTGATCGCCCGCGGGACCGTGACGAAGACCCCGTCGCGGTTGCCGCGCGCCCCCTGCCGGACGACGCGGCACACGTGGGTGCAGCGGTGCCGGGGCGGGTACGGCGATCGGGCTCTCTAGACGGCCGAGGAGGGAGATGTCGACGGTGTACCTGCGACAGGTCGATGAGAGTCGGGCCCCTGTCTCGACGCCGAAGCGCCGCAGCGGCTCGCCCATGTGCTGCGGGTGCCGTACGAGGAACTGACCGCGGATTCCGGCGGGTCCCCGCGCTGGGCGCGCACGCCCGGTCGGTGCGCCTGATCGTCGACGAGGAGCGGAACCACGCCCGCTTGTCGGCCAGGCCCGGCACCGACGGCACCGACGGCACCGACGACCACCGGACGGATCAGGCCCTCGTCGCCCCGCCGTGCCCTGGGGGCGGCGCTCACGGCCGTCGCCGGACGGCCCGCGGACAGTCCGCAGTCAACCGTGGACCACGGTCGTGTGAACGCGCGCCCTTCGCGTACGTTTCGTGACCGGCGGGTGGGTGCCTGGGAGCATCGACTTCAGGACTCTACGGCCGCACGGCAGAGACGGACGGTCACGGCATGATGGCGGGCCCCCGCATGGCGGGGGCCGTTGTCGGTGCTGCGGGCAACGCGGGAGGTCTCCTGGTCCTCGGCCGGGTCCACCTCTTTCGCTGCCGCGATCGACCGGGGCCGAGCCCTGCCGGTCCGACTGCCGGGGTTGCAGCCTGTCACAGGCAAGGCCTGGGCCGGTACGGCCGGTGCCCGGCCGGCAAGGTCACCGAGCCGGCCGGCCGGGCGCCGGCGGTACGACCTCAGCGGAAAAAGCCTCCGTAGAAGCCGGTCCCGTAGAAGCCGGGGTAGAAGCCGTAACCGCCGTAACCGCCGTAACCGCCCCAGCCGCCCCAGCCGCCGTAGCCGTTACCCCAGCCCCAGCCGCCGTGGCCGCCCCAGCCGCCGTGGCCGCCCCAGCCGCCGCCGTGATCGACAACGGACTGCACAGTGGCGGGTGCTGTCTGTGGCGTCGCCGCGCTGGCCGCGGTGGCTCCGGCGAAGGCGAGCAGGGGTGCCACCACGGCGGCGGCGGCGATCCTGCGGATGGTGAGCGTGCGCATGACTCCCCCTTCGGGGATTGGACTTCGGATTGCGGTCCGCGCGTACCGAACGGCATCGCGCGGGAACGTGTCCGGTCCCGGCGGATGGGGGTGCGAACGCCGGGGCGCAACGCACCTCACAGACGTCGAACGCCGGAACAGATGTCTGTAGTTGAAGGCGTCCTTATATGCACCGTAGGCCTGTTTTGTGCTGCCCGTCAAAGGGATCCGGCAAAAAGTGCATGCGGGCATCTTCTGTTCTACCGTGCCGCCTTTTCGGTCGTATGTGAGGTGCAGGATCCGTGCCGTTGGCGGCGGCCCAACGGTCTTGCCGCGATGGGGGGTTGCGGCTGGTGGCGGCACCCCGTTCTTGCGATGTTCGGCGTGGCCTTCGGGACTGAGGTGACGAATGTGGCGGAAGGTTCATCTGGCGCCATCGGCGCCACCTGCGCGCCAAAGGGAAAGTTCGTCAGAATTCGGAAGAGCCACGTCCGCTTCGCGGCAAGCGCTTCCGCCCCTTCGCGACCCCACTGCGTCAACGCGTCGTCACTGCTGGTTTCCGGAGGCCTGTTGGGTGGTCGTTGCGGCGTCGGTAACCTCGGAAAAATCGCTGGTCGGCGATTTGTTAACACCATTGACATATCTGCGATCGCTGCATACGGTCCTGCGTCGAAGCGCTTCGACGCGTCGCATCGAAACCATTCGATGCGCGCCTCTCTCGTTCGGTCCAGGTGGAGGTCACTTCAATGTTGAAGGTGCGCAGACCGCTGGCTCTCGCAGCAGCTGCCCTTGCGGGCGCCTTGCTCATCACTTCGTGCGGAAGCTCGGACGGGGGTGCGGAGGGCGACGGCAAGACGCTGAAGCTCTGGCACTACGAAGCTCCGAACAGTGCCATGGGCATCGCCTGGAACCAGGCGATAGAGGAGTTCAAGAAGTCCCACCCCGGCGTCAAGGTCGAGTTCGAGGCCAAGGGCTTCGAGCAGATCCAGAAGACCGCCTCGATGGTGCTCAACTCCAGCAACGCCCCTGACCTCATGGAGTACAACAAGGGCAACGCCACGGCCGGCCTGCTGGCCAAGCAGGGACTGCTCACCGACCTCACCCCGCAGGTCACCAAGAACGGCTGGGACAAGCTGCTCAGCCCGAGCGTCACCACCACCAGCCGCTATGACGCCAAGGGCGTCATGGGCTCCGGCAACTGGTACGGCGTCCCGAACTTCGGCGAGTACACGATGGTGTACTACAACAAGGACCTCTTCGCGCGGAACGGCGTGAAGGTCCCCACCACGTTCGACGAGTTCGAGCAGGCACTCGCCGCCTTCAAGGCCAAGGGGATCACCCCGCTCGCCAACGGCGGCGCCGAGTACCCGGCCCACCAGTACCTGTACCAGTTGGCCCTGACCAAGGCCGACCGCAGCTGGGTCGACTCCTTCGAGCTCTACAAGGGCAAGGCGGACTTCCACGACGCCGCCTGGACGTACGCCGCCAACACCCTGTCGGACTGGGTGAAGAAGGGCTACATCGCCAAGACGACCAGTGGCGCCAAGGCCGAGGACGCCGGCGTCTCCTTCATCAGCGGCAAGTCCCCGATCTTCTTCTCGGGCAGCTGGTGGTACGGCCGCTTCCGCGACGAGAACAAGTTCCAGTGGGGCTCGTTCCTCTTCCCGGACTCCAAGATGACCCTCGGCTCCGGCGGCAACCTCTGGGTCGTCCCCAAGAACGCCAAGAACAAGCAGCTGGCCTACGACTTCATCGACATCACGATGAAGAAGGGGATCCAGAACACTCTCGGCAACAACGGCGGCGTGCCCGTCGCGGCCGAGCCCTCGGCGATCACCGACCCCAGCTCCAAGGAGCTGATCGAGAACTTCAACAAGGTCTCGTCCCAGGACGGTCTGGCCTTCTACCCCGACTGGCCGGTCCCGGGCTTCTACGACGTGCTGGTCTCGGCCACCCAGAAGCTGATCACCGGCAGCGGGAGCCCCGACGCGGTCCTCGACGAGCTGCAGAAGGCCTATGACGCGGGTGCGCCCACGTCATGAGCGCCCGACCCCTCCGGCTGCGCAATCCCTACGCGCTGTACCTGATCCCGGGTGTCATCGCCTTCCTGGCCGTCGTGATCCTGCCGTTCGCGATGAACATCTACTTCAGCCTCACCCACTGGCAGGGCGTCGGGTCGCCCACCTGGGCGGGTCTGGAGAACTACCGGGAGCTGATGAAGGACTCGCGGTTCTGGGAGTCCTTCCGGCACAGCGTCGCCATGGTCCTGGCGATGGCGGTGATCCCCACCGCTGTCGGCCTGGTGGTGGCGGCGGCGCTGTTCGACTTCATCGGCAAGCACTTCGGTTCGAAGCTGGCCAGCGTGCTGCGTGCCTGCTTCTACCTTCCCCAGGTCCTGCCCATCACGGTCGCGGGCATCGTCTGGAGCTGGATCCTCGCCCCCGAGAACGGTTCGCTCAACGAACTGCTGAAGACGGTCGGCCTGGGTTCGCTCCAGCAGGACTGGCTGGGTGACCCGAAGTTCGCGCTCTACAGCGTGATGGCCGTCATGGTCTGGGTGCAGCTGGGCTTCCCCGTCGTGATCTTCATGGCGGGACTCCAGCGGGTCGATCCCTCTCTCTACGAGGCGGCCGAGCTGGACGGGACGAACTGGTGGCAGCGTTTCTGGCACGTGACGCTGCCCCAGATCCGCCCCGAGATCCACGTGGTGATGCTGTGGTGCACCATCGCGGCCCTGAAGGTCTTCGGCGCGGTCTACGTCCTGACCAAGGGCGGACCCGCCGACGCGACGATCGTCCCGTCCTACTTCTCCTTCTCGACCTTCTTCGAGAAGACCGATGTGGGCTACGGCTCGGCGATCGCGACGGTCCTCACCCTGATCATCCTGGCGCTGACCACGGTCGGCCTGCGCTTCCAGACCCGATCGGAGGACGCTCAGTGAAGGCGCTCAAGCGCTACCCCGTGCTGGTGGCGATGATCCTCGGCGCGATCTTCATGGTGCTGCCGCTCCTGATCGTGCTCATCAACGCGCTGAAGTCGCCGGCCGACTACTCCGCGCACGGCCCGCTGTCCCTGCCCCACGGCCTCCACCTGAACGGCCTGACGGACTTCTGGACCCGGGTCAACTTCGGGCACACGCTGCTGAACTCGATCGTCATCTCGGGTTCGGTGGCCGTGTTCGGCGTCATCCTCTCGGTGCTCAACGCGTATGCGATCGGTATCGGGAGGATCAAGGGCAAGGCGTACTTCCTCGCCTTCTTCGTGCTGGCCAACGTGCTGCCGCAGGAGGCCCTGGTCTACCCGCTGTACTACCTGTCCAAGCAGGTGGGGCTGTACGACACCAGGCTGAGCCTGATCATCGTCTTCAGCGTCGTGCAGGCGGCATTCGGCACGTACCTCCTCTCCTCCGTGCTCGGCGCCTTCCCGAAGGAGATCATCGAGGCGGCCAGGATCGACGGTGCCAACAGCTGGCAGATCCTGTGGCGGATGGTGGTCCCGGTCAGCCGGCCCACCCTCGGCGTCCTGCTGGTGTTCTTCTTCATCTGGACCTGGAACGAGTTCCTGCTTCCGCTGGTCATGCTGCCGTCGAACGACAACCAGACCGTCTCGGTGGCGCTCGGTGTGCTCCAGGGCCAGCGACTGATGGACGCGACGATGACCAACGCGGCCGGACTCCTCGGCGCGCTCCCCGCCATCGTCTTCTTCCTCCTCTTCCAGCGGACCCTGACCCGGGGCATCGCCGTCGGCGCCGTGAAGTGACCCGCACCCGGACCACCGCGTCCGCGGCACTTCCCCCTGGTGGATGAGCTCCCCGCCGTCCCGCCCGCGGCTTCGCCCCCGCCCCTGCCGGGGCGGGAGGCGGAGCCACTCCTTCCGCTCCCACACGCACCGAGAACGCCGGTGGCCGCCCACCGGGAAAGGCATCGACCATGAAGTTCACCAACGGGTACTGGCTGCTGCGCGAAGGCGTCACGGCGGCGTATCCGGCCGAGGTCCTCGATGCCGAGCCGGGCCCCGGAACCCTGCGCGTCCACGCGCCCACCCAGCACATCCGGCACCGCGGCGACACGCTCAAGGGCCCGCTCGTCACCGTGGACTGCACCGCACCGATGCCCGGTGTCATCGGCGTGCGCATCACCCACTTCGAGGGCGGCGTCGAGACCGGGCCGAACTTCGAGCTGCACCCCGAGCCGCACGAGCCCGTCGTTTCCGTGGACGAGGAGCAGGCCGTCCTCACCTCCGGCGAACTGAGCGTCCGCTTCCGCCTCGACGGCGAGTGGCGGATGGAGTTCCAGGCCGACGGGCGTACTCTCACCAGCAGCGACGTCAAGGCCATGGCGCTGATGGAGACCGCCGAGGGTGAGCACCACGTCCGCGAGCAGCTCCGGCTGGCCGTGGGCACCTCGGTCTACGGGCTCGGCGAGCGTTTCGGCCCGCTGGTCAAGAACGGCCAGACCGTGGACATCTGGAACGCCGACGGCGGCACGAGCAGCGAGCAGTCCTACAAGAACGTTCCGTTCTACCTCACCGACGCCGGCTACGGCGTCTTCGTCGACGACCCCGGCAAGGTCTCCTTCGAGGTCGCCTCCGAGCAGGTCTCTCGCGTCCAGTTCAGCGCGGAGCGCCAGCAGTTGCAGTACTACGTCATCCACGGCCCCACGCCGAAGGAGATCCTGCGCAAGTACACGGCCCTGACCGGCCGGCCGGCGCTCCCGCCCGCCTGGTCGTTCGGGCTGTGGCTGACCACCTCCTTCACCACCTCCTACGACGAGCAGACCGTCACCGGATTCGTCGAGGGGATGGCCGAGCGCGACCTGCCCTTGTCGGCCTTCCACTTCGACTGCTTCTGGATGCGCGAGTTCAACTGGTGCGACTTCGAGTGGGACCCGCGCGTCTTCCCCGACCCCGAGGGCATGCTGCGCCGCCTGAAGGAGCGTGACCTGCACATCTGCGTGTGGATCAACCCCTACATCGCCCAGCGCTCCCCGCTCTTCGCCGAGGGCAAGGCCGCCGGCTACCTCCTGAGGCGCCCCGACGGCGGAGTCTGGCAGTGGGACCTGTGGCAGCCCGGCATGGCCCTGGTCGACTTCACCAACCCCGACGCGTGCGCCTGGTACGCCGCCAAGCTCGAGGCACTCCTCGACATGGGCGTCGACTGCTTCAAGACCGACTTCGGCGAGCGTGTCCCCACCGACGTCGCCTGGTTCGACGGCTCCGACCCGGAGCGGATGCACAACTACTACACGCAGCTGTACAACAAGACCGTCTTCGACGTGCTGCGCAAGCACCGCGGCGAGGGTGAGGCGGTGCTGTTCGCCCGTTCCGCCACGGCCGGCGGCCAGCAGTTCCCCGTGCACTGGGGAGGCGACTGCGAGTCCACGTACGAGTCGATGGCCGAGTCCCTGCGCGGTGGCCTGTCCCTCGGCCTGTCCGGCTTCGGCTACTGGAGCCACGACATCGGCGGCTTCGAGGGCCTGCCCGACGCCGGCCTGTTCAAGCGCTGGACCGCCTTCGGCATGCTCTCCTCGCACAGCCGCCTGCACGGCTCCTCCTCCTACCGCGTGCCGTGGCTCTTCGACGAGGAGGCCGTGGACGTCCTGCGGCACTTCACCAAGCTCAAGCTCGGCCTCATGCCCTACCTCTACGGTGCCGCGCACCAGGCGCACGCCGAGGGCGTCCCGATGATGCGAGCCATGGTGCTGGAGTTCCCCGACGACCCGGGCTGCGCCTCGCTGGAGCGCCAGTACATGCTCGGCGGGGACCTGCTCGTCGCGCCGGTGTTCTCCGAGGACGGCGAGGTGTCGTACTACGTGCCCGAGGGCACCTGGACCCACTTCACGACCGGCGAGAAGGTCACCGGCCCGCGCTGGGTGCGCGAGACCCACGACTACCTGAGCATCCCGCTGCTGGCCCGGCCCGGCTCCGCGATCCCGGTCGGCTCGGTGGACGACCGTCCCGACTACGTGTGGGCGGACGACGTGACCGTCCGGGTCTTCGAGCCGGCCGACGGCTCCCGCACCACCGTGCGGATCCCCCGCGCGGACGGCTCGGCCGCGGCCGAGATCACCGTCGTGCGCGAGGGCTCCACGTTGCGGGCCGAGACCTCCGACGCGTCCCTGCCGTGGGGCGTCGAGGTCGCCGGCGGTCCCTGCGCGCGTGCCGCCGCCGGTACCTCCGTCCTCACCGTGGAGCTTCCCGGCTCCTGAGAACGGCACGGCACGGCAGGCACGTAGGGGAGGGGAGTCGCATGGTCAAGATCACTGACGTCGCACGGCACGCCAACGTGTCGCCGAGCACCGTCAGCTACGCCCTCAGCGGCAAGCGGCCGATCTCCCCGGAGACCCGGCGGCGCATCGAGGAGAGCATCCGTGAACTGGGCTACCGGCCGCACGCCGGAGCCCGGTCCCTGGCCAGCAGCAGGTCACGGGTGATCGGCCTCGTGCTGCCCCTGCGCAAGGGCATCCACGTGCCCGTGGTCATGCAGTTCGCCACCTCCGTGCTGACCGCCGCCCGGGAGCACGACCACGATGTCCTCCTCCTCACCCAGAACGAGGGGGAGGAGGGCATCAACCGGGTCGCCCAGAGCGCGATGGCGGACGCCTTCATCGTCATGGACGTCGAGATGGACGACGGACGGCTGCCCTTGCTGCGTGCCATGGACCAGCCGTCCGTGCTGATCGGTTTCCCTTCCGACCCGGCCGGGCTGACCTGCGTCGACCTGGATTTCGCGGGCGCCGGCGAGGCGTGCGTCGAGCATCTCGCCTCGCTCGGCCACCGCACCGTGGCCCTCGTCGGCTCACCCCCGGAGGTCTACGTCCGCGGTACCGGCTTCGCCCGCCGGGTCGCGGCGGGGTTCACGGCCGCCGCCGACCGCCTCGGCCTGCGCTCGTCCGTGCACCCCTGTCCGGAGACCCCGGCGGCCGCCCGGGCCATGGCCGAGCGACTGGTGCACGAGCAGCCGGGGCTGTCCGGGGTCGTCGTCCACAACGAGCCGATCACCCAGCCTCTGGTCGGCGCCTTCCAGGCCATGGGGCTACGTGTTCCGGGAGACCTGTCGGTGACCGCGATATGCCCCGACGAGACCGCGGAGCAGGCGCCCGTGCCGATCACGTCGGTCGCGATCCCCTCAGCCGAGATCGGAACCCGCGCGGTCGAACTCCTGATGGCCAAGCTCGCCGGCCGCGACGACGTCCCGGAGACCACCATGCTCACCGCGCTCCTGACCCGGCGCGCCACCACCGCTCCGCCAGGGGCGCAGGCCGACTGACCGGTCGCGCCCGCGTGCCGTCGGTGCGCACGGCCGTCGGGACGCATCGAGGGCACCACGGCGGGGAAACCGCAGGCACGGGCGGTGGGCAGGGGCCCTGCGGAAGCCATGGCGCGGGCCCGATACGTGCGCGGCGGAGCGAGCGCGACCGTCGGACGTGCGCTCACTGCGCACATGACGCATGCGCGTCATCAGGCTGAAAGGACGCACCCCGTATGAATGGCATGTATACCCCCTGTGTATATTCGCCGTCATGCGATCCCGACGCCGCCTGCTCACCCGCCCCGACGCCGCCACCGCCCGGACCGTCCGCAGATCCGGGTGGGCGGCGCTGCCCGCGGCAGCGCTGGCGCTGGCGCTCGCACTGACCGGGTGCACCCGTGTGGTGACCACCTCGCCCGGCACCGTGCGGCAGGAGGCCGGGAAGACCGGCACAGGGGCCTTCGGCGGCGTCGACTGCCGCAAGGCCAAGTGCATCGCGCTCACCTTCGACGCGGGACCGAGCAAGAACTCCGCGCAGTTGCTCGACGTCCTGAAGGAGAAGCAGGTGCACGCCACCTTCTTCCTCCTCGGCAAGAAACACATCGAGCGCTACCCGGACATGGTCAAGCGCATGGTCGCCGAGGGCCATGAGGTGGCCAGTCACACCTGGTCGCACAAGATCCTCACGGATGTCGACCCCCAGGAGATCCGGGAGGAGCTGAGCCGCCCCGACGACGCGATCGAGCGGATAACGGGACGCCGGCCCACCCTCATGCGCCCGCCGCAGGGACGCACGAACGACACCGTCCAGGGGATCGCCCGGGAGATGGGCCTGTCCGAGGTGCTGTGGAGCGTCACGGCGAAGGACTACGAGACCAACGACCCCGACGTCATCACCAAGCGCGTCCTGGACCAGGCCGACCGTGACGGCATCATCCTGCTCCACGACGTCGTCCCCGGCCCGAACGCCAAGGGCTACCGGGGCACCCTGCGGGCGGTGCCCGGCATCATCGACGCGCTCAAGCGGCGGGGCTTCACCTTCGTGACCGTTCCGCAACTGCTGGCGCCGGGCACCCCCCAGCCCGGTGCGGTCTACCGCCCCTGACCGGATCCGAGGACGATCCGGCCGTCGGGGAGGTGGCCCTCCGCCGCCGCCCGCGCGACCGTCGAAGCGGGCGGAGCAGGAGGGGGTGGCGGGAGTGAGACATGACGGACACCCGGTTTTCCCCTGCCGCCGGGCCGCCGGACCCGTGCCGGCTGCACGCGCGCCAGGACGGGCCGTCGCACAACGGCGCCCAGGTTGCCACGGTCTGGCTGGTGGGACTGCGCCACCGCGATGGTTCGGGGGCGCTGGTGCACCACTACTACGTGGTGGCCGGAACACCCGAAGGTAGCGACGCGCTACGCCGTGCGCGCCGTTGCGCGGACCAGCCCCCGGAACGCCTGCTGCGCGACGACGCGACGGTCGACGCCTCATGGGCCGAGGTGCGCAGGCTGATACCGGACGCCCTCGGGCGGTACCGGCTCGCGGGCCGGGTGGGCTGACCGCCCGCCGGATTCGGTCCTGTCATTCCCCGGGTGCCGGGCCCACCAGCAGCGGGGCGATGTCGTCCCGGCCCCGGGAGGTCCGCCGGGCCTCCCGCAGGAGCTCGTCGGCCAGGTCGTCCAGTGATCTCACGGGTGCGGCGGCGAGTCGGCCCGCGATTTCCCGCAGCGCCGTCCCCAGATCGGTGCCGGGGCGTTCGATCAGGCCGTCCGTGAACAAGGCGAGCACGCTTCCCGGCGGCATGGACACCTCCGCGGTCCGGTAGTCCGGCGAGGTCGACCCCGAGCAGGATCCCGGGCGGTATGTCGAGGATCTCCGTGCGGCCCGACCAGTGGCGCAGGAGCGCCGGCAGGTGCCCGGTGCTCGCGAGCAGCGCGCAATGCCCGGGCACGTCGAGCCGGTTGTACAGGGCAACTGGTGAACAGGTCCGTCTCGAAGTCGCCGAACAGGCGGTTGATCCGGGTGAGCACGTCGTCCGGGGCCGCGCCCGTGCTCGCGTGGGTGTGCACCGCCATGTGGATCTGGCCCATCAGCGCCGCCGCGTTGACGCTGTGCCCCTGCACGTCGCCGATGACCGCGGCCGCCGCGCCCGAGCCGTCCTGGCGGATCAGGTCGTAGAAGTCGCCGCCGATGTCCATGCCGCTGGCGGCCGGGAGGTAGCGGGCGGCGACGCGCAGGCCCGGCACCTGGGGCTGGGAGTGCGGCAGCAACGCCGTCTGCAGGGTGCGTGCGACCTGGCTCTTGGTGTCGTAGAGCCGGGCACGTTCCAGCGCCTGGGCGATCATGCCGGCCAGTGAGGTGAGGGCGGCGCGTTCGTCGGGCGGGAAGGCGCGCGGGAGGGAGAAGGCCAGAACGCAGCATCCGATGGTGCGGCCCGAGGCGTGCAGCGGGAGGAACGCGCCCAGGCGCCCATGCTGGCTCCTCCTGCGGCGCGGCGCCTGACGCCGCGCTCCCACCCATCACCCACCGGCCCCGCGCGGTGCCCAACGAGCAGGTCGCCGCCGGGGAACGCCGTTTCGGCACGGCCGGGGCGCTCTCATACGTGGACGACAGTCTCCGTCGACAGGTGCGGGCATCTCGGCCGGGCGTGAGCGGGGAGGCTCACCGCGAGGTCTAGTTTAAAATTGAAACCACCCCCGAACCGAGGAGAAGCCCCGCCATGCAGTCGGCCGCACTGGACGCACCCGTGATCATCACGCCCCCGGACCCCTCGCCACAGCCCGCGCACGCCGCCGCAGGTGATGGCGCGGGCGCCCGTCGGGCGACGCGCATCGGACTGATGTCGGTCTCACTCGGCACGGCGGGCCTGGGCGGGCTCTGGCAGTCGGCATCGGCCACGGTGTCCGCGCCCATCGGAGTCAGCGACGCCCTGTTCGTGGTCAGCGGCCTGCTGTGGATCGTGCTGCTCGCGCAGTACCTCCGGCACGGCGGAACGCGCTGGCGCAACGTCCTGGACGACCTCCACCACCCCGGTCAGGGCTTCGCGCTGGCGTACGTCCCGATCATCGGCATGCTGGCCACCGGCCACTTCGCCCGCTTCGGTGTCGACGGCGCCCGCTGGTTCTACGGGCTCTTCGCCCTCGCCGCCGCCGTCATCGCCGCCCGGCTGCTCGCCCACTGGGTGAGCGGCGGCCTCGGCCCCGCCCCGCTGCACCCCGGCTACCTCCTGCCGGTGGTCTCCGGACCCTTCATCGCCAGCACCACCGGCTCGGCGGTCGCACTCCCCGACGCGGCCTCGGCCGCCTTCGCCGTCGGCGTCCTGTACTGGCTCGCCTTCGGCACCGTCATCCTCGGCCGCCTCGTCGCGAACGGCCTGCCCGGACCGGCCCGCCCCACGCTGACCGTCCTCACGATCCCCCCCGCCGTGGGCGGCCTCGCCTGGACCGCCGCGCACGGCGGACGGGTCGACGCCGTGGGACACGGATTCGCCGGGCTGGTGCTCTTCACCGTCCTGATCGTGCTGTTCCTTGCGCCGCACGTCCGCCAGGACGGGTTCCACCCGGGCTACTGGATCTTCTCCTTCCCCGCTGCGGCCACCGGCAACTTCCTCGTCCGCTGGCTGCACGGCGCCGCCGTGCCCGGCGGGCAGGGCCTGACGTGGCTGGTGATCACCCTGGTCAGCGGGGTGTTCCTGGTGCTGTACGCGGCGACCGTCCGGTACGCCGTCCGCTCCGTGGGCCGGCACCGGGCGGTCGAGGGAGCGTAGTGGCGGCCGTCGACGGTGGGTCCGCCGACGGCGACGGCCGGGGCGCCCAGCGGGCTCACCGGACGTGGCCGGAACCTCATCGGGCATCCACTGACGACACCCTTCGACGGGGCCCTTTCGGGCGCGTCGCTGTCAACGGGCCGCTTTATCGACCGATAAACTCAGTCGAAGCCGGCTTGGAAGGAGCCCGGGGGCCGGATGCGGCGGCGGAGGGAGGGCCGGGATGCTGGCGGTGGACGTGCGGCAGGCACTGCGCGACGGGCGCACCGTGGAGGAGAGCGCGGCCCGCGCCTGGCGCTTCTCGTCCCGCACCGTCGTCCAGCACGGGGACTTCCTGCTGGCGTTCGTCGACGGAGGAGTCTGCGTCGGCGCGTTCGAGATCCGCGGCAGCCGTACCGACGACCAAAGCCGTGGCAAGTACGTGTTCGACCTGGCACCCGCACCGCGCTTCCGCTGGGCGCTGGGCCGCAGGCTTCCGCTGCCCCCGGGGCGCAACCCGGCCCGTATCCTCACGGGGCAGCACCTGCGCGAGTTCCTCGACGCGGAACCCCGTCGTGTCCCCGGAACCGGCCAGGACTGAAGCAGCGAAGGAGCCACCGCCGCATGGCCAGCACGTCCGATCCCGTCGACGCCCTCCTCAAGCCGGGGCCGCGGCGGACCCGCCTGCCCGAGCCCGCCGAACGCTCGCGGCTGCGGACCGAGTACGGCCTGACCCAGGCGGAGGTCGCCGAGGCGCTCGACGTGACCCGGACGACCGTAGCCGGTTGGGAGGCCGGCCGCAGCGAGCCGCAGGGTGCTACCCGCGCCGCGTACGTCAAGCTCCTGGACGGGATCGCCGCGCAGCTCGGTGCCACGGCGCCCACACCCGTACCGGAGCCCGCTCCTGTTCCGGCGGCCGTCACCAAGTCTGTCCCCGCTCCCGCTCCGGCTCGGAGGGAACCGACGCCCGTACCCGCCGCGGCGGATCCGCGCTTCGCCCACGGACCGCTCGCCGTGCTCGACGGCGACGGCACCGCTTACTGCGCCGACGGTCTCGTGCTGCCGTGCCCGGCGGCCGACGTCCCGTCGCTCGTGAGCTGGACGCTCGCCGAGGCGAGGCTCGGTGCGCCGCGCCTGCACCGCAACGGCAAGGACGCCGACCCGCTGATCGTCCTGACCGCCGCAGCCGCCGAACGTCTCGGCCTGCCCGCCGTCCTGGAGGACCGCAGGGCCCTGCGGCTGCCCGCGGACCATGAAGTCGTACGGCAGATCGCCCGTGCCAGGTGGCAGCTCACCGGGCGCGGATTCGGCCCGTGGGCCCGCGTCTACCGCCCGGCGCAGGACGGCAGGCGCCATTGCGTGCAACTCGCCGTCCTGCCGTGGGGCGCCCTCGACACCCGTTCCTGGGGCGACGCCGGACACCTGCCGCCCCCCGAACTCGCCCAGCTCCTCACGGACTACGCGCGACGCGTCCTGACCCCACGAGGCTCCACCGCCGTGACCGGGCTGGAACTCATGACGGCCCTGCGCCCGCCGACCCGCGCCGTCAGGGACCAGGCGACCGGTGCCTGGGTCTCCGGACCGAACCCCAACGCCCTGACGAAGCCCGTGGACCCGGCGCCGCCCGAGGCACCCGACGAACACCCGGTGGTCGCCGCACGATTCGCGCGCGGACACCGCCGCACCCCGGAGGAGGTCCTCGACGAGGAGGCCTTCGACTGGGTCCGGGACCCGCAGCACCTCACGGACGACGAGTGCGCGCGGAAGTTCGCGGTCGGGATCGACGTCAACATGGCCTTCGCCGCCGCCGCGAACCGGCTGAACGTCGGCCTGGGCGCCGCGGTCCACGTCCGCGCCGCGGAGTTCGACAAGGCGCTGCCCGGTTCCTGGCTCGTCGACCTCTCGCACATCGACGTCGACCCGCGCCTGCCGAACCCCTTCACCCCTGACGGCACCCGCCCCCAGGGCCCCGCCTGGTACGCCACCCCCACCGTGGCCTACGCCGTCGAACTCGGCCACGACGTACGCCCGGTGGAGGCGTACCTCCGCCCCGAGCACGGTGCGTACCTCGACGCCTGGTACGGCCGCCTGCGCGACGCCTACATGGCCACCATGGCCGAACTCGGCGTCGTCTCCAGCATGTCGGAGGCCGAGTTCCTCGCCGCGATGGAACACCACAAGGAGGCCGACCCGGCCCGCGCCGCCCTCCTCTCGGCCGTCAAAGCCACCGTCAAGGGCGGCATCGGCAAGCTCCGCGAGCGCCCCCAGGGCGCCGGATACCGTCCGGGGGAGCGCTGGCCCGCCCTCGACCGCCCCACGTGGCGCCCTGACATCCGCGCCGCCGTCATCGCCACGGCACGTGTCAACATGCACCGCAAGATGCTCCGCTTGGCCGCCGCGGGCCTCTTCCCGGTCGCCGTGCTGTCCGACTGCGCCGTGTACCTGTCCGACGGCCCGAGCCCGCTGGACTTCCTGCCGCGCACGCCGGACGGCAAGCCGCTGCCGGGCGGTTTCCGGCTCGGAGTCTCACCCGGGATGGTCAAGCACGAGGGCACCCAGTCCCTCATGTGGGCCGTCGAGCTGCTGGAGGACGGTCACAACCCCGCCCGCCACATCAAAGGCGGCGACGCCGCACTCGACGGAGAGTAGGAGAAACCGGTGGGCGTGCTCGGCGACGGCCTCGACAAGGCCACGGCGAAGACCCTGACACGGCCCGTGCCCAAGTCGGCGCAGGCTCGGATGCGGTTCCTGGTCAAGCAGGAGAAGGGCACCGGGGCGGTCGCCGCGCTGCTGGGCGTCTCGCGGCGCACCGTCGAGCGCTACCTCACCGGCGAGCTCAAACGCCCGCGCAAGGACCTCGCCGCCCGCCTCGAGGACGAGGTCCGCAGGCGGTGGCAACCCCGCGTCCGCGAGCGCGCCCGGCACCGCGCGGCCACCACGGGCGGCATCGTCATCGAGACCCGGGCCCGCTTCGGCTTCACGGCCGCGCCGGGCTCCACCGACGACGCCCGCGTCCGCCTCGTCACCCAGGCCCTGCCCCCCGACTACGCGGCCCGCCTCTTCGCCGCCCAGTCCGCGGGCGCGGGGGAGGAGCAACTGCGTGCCATCGCGGCGGAGGGACTGCAGGAGATCTACTTCAGGGACCGGGGCCGCCGCGCCCAGGGCCTCCAGGTCGACTTCACCGACATCGACTACGTCGAGTTCGAGTTCTGAACCGCGCCGTCGGGTGTGACCGTAGTCCCGGTGCGGTGAGCCGAAGCAAGATAGTTGCCACAGAGGTCTTGTCACCTGCGGGGCCTACTGCTGATGGGCGGCTGGTCGCGCGCGAGTGAGTACGCTCCACCGCCTCAATTCGTCCGAGTGGCTGCCGACTGCTGTTGCCCGGGCGACCTCTTCGGCTTCTTTCGGTGTCGGCTCACCATGGCGGGTGATCAACTTCAGGGGCCAGGTCGGAGTGCCCGACTGCTCGCCGTCGAAGGGTTGCCAGTTCCAGGCCGCATCGAACCGCCAGGCGCGCCCGTTCCGGTCGGCAACCTCATCACCCAGTTCGAGGAAGGCGTACGGACGGAAGAGCAGCTCGATGTGTAGGGGTTCGCCGCCGGCCGGATCGATCGCGTAGCCCTGGTCCTCGAGGGAAGGGTCGTGGGTCTCACCCTGCTGCAGGACCTCGAGGTAGGACGCGGGCCGGGGCAGCATTCCGGTGACCAGGGGCGGATCGAAGCGGTGGACCGCCTGGACGTGCACCACGGTCCCGGGGATTCCCACCAGGCAGGTATCGCCCGGCTTCAGTGTTTCCTCCGCCGGTTCCGTTCGGAAGATCTCCCACTCGCGAGCCGTGGGCGTTGGAAGCGCCCTCTGGCCGTTCCACCTGATGTTCTCGGCCTGCGGGTCCACTTCCAGCCACGGCCACCACACGGACACGTGGTAACGGTTGACCCTGGTGACGACGGTCTCGGTGAACGGGCACTCCAGCGACAGCACGTCACCGGGCCTGTGGGCGTGACTCATGAACGCATTGTGCATGCCGTCACTGACGGCGGTCGATCGCCTCGGCCAGGTGCTGGGCGTGCCCGTCGGGCAGGGGCTTGAGGGCGCCGTGGTAGGGCTGGTGGTCAGTTGCGCGGAGCCAGTGGAGCACGGTGTGTCGCTCCCGGGTCCAGACGGCGGTTAGTGCGGGGTCGGGGCGATGTGCGGCGGGCAGGGCACGAAGTCGGGCTCGCGTCCCCATTCTCCAGCTCAGCCGGTCCCGCCGGTGACAACTTCCGAGCTTCGGCTCAGCGTTCGATCGCCTCGTCCGGCCGCTCGGCGTGGCCGTCGGGCAGGGGCTTGAGTGCTCGGGAGCAGGAGTGGTCGTCCGCCTCCCTGTGCCGGGGAGACGTTGCGCCGCTGTCGATCCCGGATGGTACGGAGTTCGGGACCGTGGGCGACGTGCGGAGATACCCGGAAGGCGTGCATACGGTCAGGAGCTCGTCGGCGTCAGGTCCTGCAAACCCACCACCCGCAGCAACTGCAGGCGCTCGTACGACTCTGTGCCCGGGCGGGCCGTGTGGATGACGAGCTGTTGGTTGTGGTCGGAGTTGACGAGGATCTCGCAGTCGAGTTCGAGGATGCCGATCGCCGGGTGCCGGAAGCGTTTCGTGGCGGCGCGGCGTACGGCGACCTCGTGTTCGTCCCAGAGGTCGGCGAACTCCTTGCTGGCGGCGCACAGCTCTGCGACGAGGGAGGCCGGTTCGGGGTCCGTGGGGCGGGCCGAGGCCACCGCTCGCAGGCCGGCGACCTGCTCACGCGCGCGCTCCGGGCGGTCCTCGGGCGGGAACAGCTCCTGGGCCGCCGGGTCCAGGAAGAAACGGCGGATCATGTTGCGTTCTCGGGGCGGGCGGGCGAGAGCGTCTCCGCTCAGGGCCCGCGACAGCGCGTTCTGGGCCAGGACCTCGCCGCAGTCGGTCACCACCATCGCCGGGGTGTCGTGCAGCCGGTCCAGCACCAGGAGCAGGCCCGGGCGCACGTGCCTGCTGGTCGCCTCCCGTCGCGGCGGCTCTTCACCGGTGAGGTGGAAGAGATGGTCGCGTTCGTCCTCCGTCAGGCGCAGGGCGCGGGCCAGCGTGGTGAGCATCTGGCGGGACGGGCGCGGGCCCCGGGACTGTTCCAGCCGCGTGTAGTAGTCCACGGACATGCCGGCCAGCTGGGCCACCTCCTCGCGGCGCAGCCCCGGCGTACGGCGGCGGGTGCCTGCCGTGAGACCCACGTCGGAGGGGTCCAGGCGGGCACGAGCGCGGCGCAGGAAGTCGGCGAATTCGGCTCGGTTCACCTCTCCAGGGTGCGGGACGCCGGCCGGCTTATCCAGGGACTCCCGATCCCCTGATCAGGAGGTCTCTCCCGGTCGTCCCCGCGACCGCCGAGGCTGGTCCTCAACGACAGACACAGTGCGTGAGGAGCACATCATGCTGACCTTGGTGACCGGTACGACGGGACAGGTCGGACGCCGCTTCGTGCCGAGGCTGCTGGCCCAGCGACAGCCGGGCGAGCAGGTGCGAGTCCTGGTGCGGGACGCGGCTCGCGGCGAGCGCTTCGCGGACCTGGGCGCCCAGCTCGCCGTAGGAGATATGCGCGATGAGGAGACACTCGGCAAGGCCCTCGCCGGCGTGGACGCCGTCGTGAACGTCGCCGCCTCCTTCCGCGGAGTGCCGGACGAGGAGGCCTGGGCCGTCAACCGGGACGCCGCGGTGGCCCTGGGCCGCGCCGCGCAGGCCTCCGGCGTGGAACGGTTCGTGCAGGTCAGCACGAACAATGTGTACGGCGTCGGACGGGGCCGCCCGCTGACCGAGGAGGACGAGAGCCGGCCGGGCGGCGCGATGTGGGGCGCCTACCCCGAGTCCAAGGCCGAGGCCGAGCGCGAACTGCTCGCGCTTGAGCACCTGGACGTGCGCATCGGGCGGCTCCCCTTCGTCTACGGCGAGGGCGACCCGCACCTCGCCAACGTAATGCCTTGGGCTGCCCGTTGGGTGCCGCACCAGCGCCTGCAGATGGTCCACCACGCGGACGTCGCCCAGGGCCTGATGCGTCTGCTGTACGCGCCGGGTATCGCCGGCCGGATCTACAACATCGCCGATGACGCTCCCGTCACGACGGTCGAGCTGTACCAGCTCAACGGCGTCGACGTGCCCGCCGGGATCCACGAGCTCACGGACCCCGACCTGTGGTTGGGGATCGTGTCCAACCAGCGGATCCGCCGGGAACTCGGCTTCCGGCCGATCTACCCGAGCGTCTGGACGGCACGGGACGCCGGAGCCCTGTGACGGTCACTGCGCCAGGTCGGTACACCCCGGTGATCCGCCCACCGGCATCCTGCCGCGGGACGTGGAGGCGGTGGCACCGACTCGGCTCCGCCCGCTGCTGGTGACATGTGGCGCGCCGTATCGGTGACGACCACGGTGCTTCGCCCGGCTGTAGCCGCAGTTCAGCGGATGCCGTGGTGGCACCTGTCGTGCCTCGGCGCGGATGGGACTGATTCCCCGTCACGTAGGTCGAGGCCGCGGGGACCGTCATGGAGGAAGTGATCCCGGCGCTCACCGCTGGGGCGGGTGAGATCCTGAACGGATGAACGCGACATCCGCTGCTCTGGCGACCGCGCGGTGGCCGCTGACCGCGGCTGGGGAAACTGACTGGCTGCGGGAGCTGGCCGACGATGACGGGCTCACCGGTTTCATGCCGCCGGCACTTCCCGACGCCGCCTGGGTGCTCCACTCCATGTACGAGCACGAACTCGGGCCCACCGACATGTCCTGTGTCGCGTATCAACGAGCCGTGCTGAACGGCGGCGGGCTCGAGATCATCCGGGGCCTCGACCCCACAGACGTGTTCGGAGGGACACCGGGTGAGCCCCGCGGCCCCCGTTGGCGCCGGCTGCGCTGGGCGGAGCTCTCGAGGCGGACCGGTGATCCCGTGGCGCCCGAGGGGCGGAAGCGAGCGTGAAGGTGGGCAGCCGGGCCGTCTTCCCACCTTCACGGCGGGGCCCGGCCTGGACTCCGCGACGGCCGGGCCGCAGCCCCAACCTGCTCGCCGCCGCGCGCACCGGCCCCATCGCGCCACCCTGCCCTCCTTCGCGGTCGTCGCCCGCGGCGTCACGCCGTCATCGAGAAGCGCCGGCACACATGTACTCGGCTGAACTCCGCGCGCATACGGGCTTCGTCCTCCAGCTTTGCGTGGAGGAAGGCCGCCATCAGCCGCAGGCCGGGTCGGGGGGTGAGGATCGCGCGCTCCGGTTCGCCCGGAGCGGTGTACTGGTGGGCGTACACGTGGAGGTAGTGGTCGCTCTCCGCGAAACCCATGGCGCGGTACCAGGACAGGGTGTCGGGATCGTCGCGGGTCCAGGCGTCCAGGGTCGACGCGCCGCGCTCGCGGACCACGGCGCGGGTGCGGCACAGCAGAGCGCCGGCGAGGCCCCGGCGCTGATGGTCGGGATGGACGGCGACGGTGTCGATGGTCGCGAGCGAGGCGTCGACGGCGGTGTCCATGATGCCGACGACCGTCCCCGCCGTGTCGACGGCGACGAGTTGCAGGCCCGGGGCGGGGATCGACGGCTTGGCGCGGTCGACGTCGTCGTAGTAGGCGGTGTCCAGGAACGAGAGGACCCTGCAGCGCAGCCAGGAGGACTCGTCGGCCGAGGTGTATTCACGCAGCGTGTAGCTCATGTGATCGAACCTCGCGTGCCGTCGGTGGATGACGGACGGGATGCTCCCGGTGCCGGACGGTGCCGCGCAAGGTGATTTCCGTGCCCCGGGTCCGGGTCCAGGTCCAGGCGCAGGCCCAGTCCCAGCCCCAGAGGTGCCCCGTCCCGCCGTGCCGTGCCGGCACGACGGGGCCGGGGCCCCGCTCCGGTCAGGCGCGGTGGTACTGGACGGGGGTGTGGACCTCGCCGCCCAGCGCGGAGGCCGCGCGGCGTGCCCAGTACGGGTCCCGCAGCAATTCGCGGCCGAGGAGGACGGCGTCCGCCTGGCCCGAGGCGAGGATGGCCTGCGCCTGGTCCGGCTCGGTGATGAGGCCGACGGCGCCGACGGGCATGCCCGTCTCGTTGCGGACGCGCTCGGCGAACGGCACCTGGTAGCCCGGAGCCGGTGCGATCTTGGCGTTCGGCGCGTTGCCGCCCGTGGAGACGTCCATCAGGTCCACGCCCCGGGCCTGCAGTTCCTTGGCCAACCGGACGGTGTCGTCGGCGGTCCAGCCCTCGCGGTGGTCGTCGGCGTTCTCGCTCAGCCAGTCGGTCGCGGAGATGCGGAAGAAGACCGGAAGGTCCTGCGGCCACACGGCGCGGACGGCCTCGACGACCTCCAGCGCGAAGCGGGTGCGGCCCTCGAAGTCCCCGCCGTAGGCGTCGGTGCGGTCGTTGCTGTGCGGGGAAAGGAACTGGTTGATGAGGTATCCGTGGGCCCCGTGGATCTCGGCGACCTGGAACCCCGCGTCCAGGGCGCGCCGGGCGGCGTCGGCGAAGTCCGTCACGATCCGGCCGATCTGCTCGGTGCTGAGCTCCTCCGGCGTGGTGGATCCGGTGGTGAACGGAATGGCGCTGGGCCCGACGGGCGTCCAGCCGTGCCGCTGCCCAGGGGGCAAGGGGGCGCCGCGGTCGAGCCAGGTCCGCTCGGTGGAGGCCTTGCGCCCGGCGTGGGCGAGCTGGATGCCGGGCACGGTGCCCTGGGTCTTCAGGAACGAGGTGATCCGCCGGAATGCCTCGACCTGGGTGTCGTTCCAGATGCCGAGGTCGTACGGGCTGATCCGGCCGTCCGGGCTGATGGCGGTGGCCTCGGTGATGATCAGCCCGGTGCCGCCGGTGGCCCGCGCCGCGAGGTGCGTGAAGTGCCAGTCGTTCGGCACGCCCGCCTGCTCGCCGTCCGGCGCCGCGCTGTACTGGCACATGGCGGCCATCCAGATCCGGTTCGGGACGGTCAGTGACCGGAGCGTGAGGGGCTCGAACAGGGTGGTGGTCACGAAGCTGTCTCCTCTGGAGCGGTCAGGACGAGTGGTTGCTCTCTCATGCGCCTGCGTCCTACAGGCTCCATCAATAGTTGCACACGCGGACCTAGAAAACCCTGCGGTCGCCAAAATCCGTACGCTGCCAATAGTCGGCGCTTGCAACAGTCGTCGTTCGCAAGTACCGTCGGGGCTCCGTAAGGCGCCGGGCCTGCCGCACACTCCCGCGTGCCGGCGCGGTTCCGGACGCGGACCCGCGGTCCTCGGAGGTGATCCCCTCCCGGCCCCGGCCCCCGGCGCCGTGGAGCACCACCCGCACAAGGTCGTCGAAAGGCACCACCATGTCACTCAAGGAACTCGTCCCCGGCCGCCTCGGCCTCGGTACCGCTCCCCTCGGAAACATGTTCCGCGCCATCCCCGAGGCGGAGGTGAACGCGACCCTGGAGGCCGCCTGGGACCAGGGCATCCGCTTCTACGACACGGCACCCTTCTACGGCGCGGGCCTCGCGGAGCTGCGGCTCGGCGAACTGCTCTCGCGGCAGCCCCGTGACGCGTTCGTGCTGGCCACCAAGGTCGGCCGCGTCGTCCTGGACGAGCCGGATCCGGGCGCCCGGGAGTTCGGCGAGAAGGGCGGGCTTTTCGAGCACGGGCGTCCGAACGCGATGCTGCACGAGTGGACCGCCGAGGCCACCGAGCGGTCGATCGAGGGCAGTCTGAAGCGCCTCGGCGTGGACCGCCTGGACATCGTCTGGGTGCACGACATCGCCCAGGACTTCCACGGAGATCTGTGGCTGGGCAAGTTCGAGGAGGCCCGAACCGGTGCCTTCCGCGTACTGTCGCGGCTCCGGGACGAGGGCGTCATCAAGGCCTGGGGTCTGGGAGTGAACCGGGTCGAGCCCATCGAGCTGACGCTCGACCTGGACGAGCCGCAGCCCGACGGCTTCCTGCTCGCCGGCCGCTACACCCTGCTGGACCACGCCCGCCCGCTGGAGCGGCTGCTGCCCAAGGCGCAGGAACAGGGCGTCGACATGATCGTCGGGGGCCCCTACAGCTCCGGGGTCCTCGCCGGCGGCACCCACTTCGAGTACCAGGACGCGCCCCCGGAGGTCGTCGAGCGCGTACGGCGCATCAAGGAGATCACGGCCCGCCACGGGGTGAGCGTCAAGGCCGCCGCCCTGCAGTTCTCCCTCGCGCACCCGGTGGCGGTCGCCGCCGTCCCGGGCGCTACCAAGCCCGGCCGGATCGCCGAGGACATCGCCGCGCTCCACGAGGACGTCCCTGCCGACTTCTGGGCCGATCTGCGCTCCTCCGGCCTCGTCAGCCCTGCCGCACCGCTCCCGCACGGGGTCTGAACCCCGCCACCCCTACGTCCCCCGCAAGCCAAGGAGGAAGACCATGGCGTCCACCTCGGTCAGCCGTGTCGTACCCGCGTCGCCCGAACGCGTCTGGAACCTGATCGGCGGCTTCCACACGCTGCCCGACTGGCTCCCGTCCATCCCCGAGAGCACCCGTTGGAGGGCGGACGGGTGCGCCGACTCCGCAACCCCGAGGGCGAGGTGATCCTCGAGCGCATGGTGGCCTTCGGTGAAGCCGAGCGCCACTACACGTACACCATCCTGGAATCGCCTTTCCCCGTGACCGGGTATGTCTCCGACCTGCGGGTCCACGCCGTGCCCGGGCAGCCGGAGGCCGCCGAGGTCGTGTGGAGCGGCCGGTTCGTTCCGGACGGGGCGTCCGAGGCTCAGGTGGTCGAGCTGTTCACCGGCATCTACCGCGACGGTCTCGAAGCGCTGTACAGCACCCTCACGGGGTGAATCCGCGCCCGCGTGCTCCCCGCCACCGCCGGTGGCGGGGAGCACGGCGCCGGCCCGCACCCGGGCTCACGCGGTGGCCTCAGGGGACGATGGCGTCGACGTAACCGCCGTCGACCCGAAGCGCGCCGCCGGTCGTGGCCGAGGCCAGGTCGGAGCTCAGGTAGACCACCATGTTGGCGATCTCCTCCGGCTCGATCAGGCGCTGCAGCAGCGACTGCGGGCGGTGCTCGCGCATGAAGGCCCGCTGCGCCTCCTCCCAGGGAAGGCCCGGATCCACCAACTGGCGCACGAAGTCCTCGACCCCCGCCGTGTGCGTGGGGCCGGCGATCACCGAGTTGACGGTGACACCGCTGCCCGCGGCCCTCTTGGCGAAGCCGCGGCCGAGGGCCAGCAGCGCCGTCTTCGACATGCCGTAGTGGATCATCTCGGCCGGCGTCACGATCGCGGAGTCACTGGCGATGTACTGAACGCGGCCCCAGCCGCGCTCGAGCATCCGGGGCAGGTACATCCGCGTGAGGCGGGCCGCGGCGAGCACGTTGACCTCGAAGTAGCGGCGCCATTCGTCGTCGTCGATGTCGAGGGCGTCCTTGGCGCCGTAGACGCCCAGGTTGTTGACGAGGACGTCCACGTCCGGCATGTGTTCGCAGACGCGTGCGGCGCCCTCCGGTGAGGCCACGTCGGCGCCGAGGGGGAGGAAGTCGCCCTCCGGAACCTCGCCGCGCAGTCGTGCGACGGCCTCGGCCACCCGGTCCGGATCGCGGCCGTTGACCCCGACCCGGGCGCCCGCCCGGGCGAGGCCCGTGGCGATCGCCGCCCCGATGCCCTGGGTCGACGCCGTCACCAAGGCGGTCCGTCCGGTGAGGTCGATGCGCATGTACCGCTCCTTCGGCTGTGCCGGGTTCCGATGGACGGCCGCGGTGCGACCGTCCACGTGCAGCCTTCCCGGACTTGACCGCGGCACCCGTTGGGCGCGCCGTGCGGGGGACGCACCGGCGTGCCCGCGTCCGGCCTGCGTCTGACGGTGTGTTAGCTGGTGGCGAGAAATCGGCGTCAGCGAGGAGTGGACATGACGACGGCAACGGACCAGGGGCCCGTGGCGGAGTTCCGCCGGCTCAGTGACGGCGACCCGGAGCTGCGGGCCCACGGCGCGTACTTCAGCTGCACCTATCTGCTGGACATGGAACGGCACGCCTTCCTGGTGCGGATGCACCGCGGCCGGGTGGAGGACCTCGTCGTCGACCCCGAGCCTCTCACGGCCTACGACTTCGCCATCAGGGCCGGTGCCGGGACCTGGCGGGAATTCTGCACGCCGGTGCCGAAGCCGATGTACCACGGCATCTGGGCGGCGAGCTTCCAGCGGGACATGCGGCTGGAGGGGGACCTGCTGGTGCTCATGCAGAACCTGCGCTGCCTCACCCGTCAGCTGGAACTGCTCCGCCGCACCGGCCCGCTGGGCTGAACCGCCGCTCCGGCTCCGCACCGCCGAAAGGATCCCTTCATGAGCACCGCCTCCCGCATCTCCCCGGTGGCCGGCCACTACGTCACGATCGACGTGGAGGGCGTCCAGTACAAGGTCTTCTACCTGGAGAACGGCCAGGGGCAGCCGCTGGTGTGCCAGCACACGGCGGGCTGCCACAACCACCAGTGGCTCGGCCTTCTGGAGGACGAGGAGATCACCGCGAACCACCGCGTCATCGCCTACGACCTGGCTCGCCACGGCAAGTCGGACCCGCCGCTGAACAAGGAGTGGTGGAAGGAGGAGTACAAGCTCACCGCGGACCACTACGTCGCGTTCATCACCGCGTTCTGTGACGCGCTCGGCCTGGAGGACCCGATCTTCATGGGCTCCTCCTTCGGCGGCAACGTGGCCCTGCAGCTCGCCCTGCGGCACCCGGACCGCTTCAAAGCGGTGATCCCCGTGGAGGGAGCCGACTACTCCCCGGGCTTCTACCTCGACTGGTGGCAGCATCCGCACGCCAACGCCGCCCAGGTCTGCGCCAGCGGGGTGTGGGACCTGATGGCCCCTCAGTCGCCCGAAGCGGACCGCTGGGCGACCTGGTTCTACTACAGCCAGGGCTCCGAGGCCTTCAAGGGGGACCTGTACTTCTACTCCGTCGACCACGACCTGCGGGGCAGGCTGGGGGAGATCGACGGGGAGCGCTGCCCGGTCGTCATGCTCACCGGCGAGTACGACTACCTGACCACGCCGGAGGACGGGGCCAGGACGGCGGAGCAGATCCGCGGCGCCGAGTTCATCAAGATGGAGGAGATCGGGCACTTCCCCATGAGCGAGAACTATCCGCGCTTCGCCGGGTACCTCAAGCGGGCACTGCGGCGCATCGAGGAGCGCACCGGTTCCTGAGGGACGTGCGTCAGGGGCCGTCCGCCGGGCGCGGGGCGCGCGCCCGGGGCCGGCCGGCGGGACGTCCCCGGTGCGGCGTCAGTTGAAGGCGTCGGGGTCGGGGCCGATGCGGGTGCCGTCGTCGAGCGCGGTGATCGCCGTGATGTCGTCCTCGGTGAGCGCGAAGTCGAAGACGTCGATGTTCTGGCGGATCCGCTCGGGCGTCACCGACTTGGGGATGGCCACGTTGCCGAGTTGCAGGTGCCAGCGCAGGATCACCTGGGCGGGGGTCCTGCCCAGGCGGCCGGCGATACCGGTGACGACCGGCTCCTTCAGGACGGCGCCCTGGGCGAGCGGGCTCCACGCCTCCGTGGCGATGCCGTGCCGGGCGTGGAAGGCGCGGAGTCCGGCCTGCTGGAGCCGGGGGTGCAGTTCCACCTGGTTGACGGCGGGGACGACGTCGCTGTTGTCGATCAACCGCTGCAGGTGCGCGGGCTGGAAGTTCGAGACGCCGATGGCCCGGGCCCGGCCCTCGGCTTGGATCCTCTCGAAGGCCCGCCAGGTGTCCAGGTACGTGTCGCGGCCCGGTGCCGGCCAGTGGATCAGATAGAGGTCCACGTGGTCGAGGCCGAGTTTGGCGAGGGAGGCGTCGAAGGCGGCGAGGGTGCTGTCGTAGCCCTGATCGCCGTTCCAGAGCTTCGTGGTGACGAACAGCTCGTCGCGGACGATGCCGGAGGCGGCGAGGGCCCGGCCGACTCCGGCCTCGTTGCCGTAGATCGCCGCGGTGTCGATGCTGCGGTAGCCGGCCACCAGCGCCGAGGTGACGGCGGCCTCGGTGTCGGCGTCGATTAGTTGCATACGCTTGTAATTGCAAGCGCTGAAATTGCATAAGCGGATAACCGGTCAGGAGACCGGAACCTTGGCGCCCTGCAGGTCCTCCACCGCCTTGACCAGGGGGGCGAGCTCCGGGACGAGTGCGGCTTCGTCCATGGCCGCGCGCAGTGCCGCGTTGTTCGTCGGGCGGGCCTCCTCCAGCAGCTTGGCGCCGGCCTCGGTCACGTCCGTGTAGATGCCGCGCCGGTCGGTGGGGCAGAGGTAGCGGGCCAACAGGCCGCGGTCCTCCAGCCGGGTGACCAGGCGGGTTGTCGCCGACTGGCTGAGGACCACGGCGTCGGCGACCTGGCGCATCTGAAGGTGGCCCCCCTCGCCGTCGTGCTGACGGCTGAGGACGTCGAGCAGGGAGTACTCGCGCACGCTGAGGTTGTGGTGGGTCTGCAGCTGCTTCTCCACGCGCCCCTCGATCCGTCCGTGCAGCAACGACAGGGCGTGCCATCCCTGGGCGAGGGCGGTCAGTGCCGGATCGGTGGCGGTCATCGAAGTCCCTTTCGTGGGTGCGGCCAGGGGTGCGGGTGGAGGTGGAGGTCGTTCCCCCGGTACTGGCCATGGTATGCCGCCGCGCGGGGATGTCCAGCGTTTGACGTTATAGCGCGTCTGCAATTATCGTGCGACGCCTATTGAGTGCCTCTGCAACATCCGAAGGGTCTCCATCATGCCTCTCGCGCTCCTGGCCCTCGCCATCGGGGCTTTCGGGATCGGCACCACCGAATTCGTGATCATGGGCTTGCTGCCCGAGGTCGCCGACGACTTCGGGGTGTCCGTTCCCACCGCCGGCCTGCTCGTGACCGGTTACGGGCTCGGCGTCATGATCGGCGCGCCGCTCATGACGCTGCTCGGCACCAAGGTGTCCCGCAAGAACATGCTCATGCTCCTGATGGGCGTGTTCGTGCTCGGAAACCTGCTCTCCGCCCTGGCACCCGCCTTCGGCGTGATGATGGCCGGGCGCATCCTCGCGTCCTTCGCCCACGGCGCCTTCTTCGGCATCGGTTCGGTCGTCGCCGCCGACCTGGTCGCCCCCGAGAAGAAGGCGCGGGCGATCTCCATGATGTTCGCCGGGCTCACCGTGGCCAACGTGATCGGCGTCCCGCTGGGCACGTTCATCGGACAGAGCGCGGGCTGGCGCGTGACCTTCGTCGTCGTCGCAGGCCTCGGCGTCATCGGCCTGGCCGGTGTCCGCGTACTGGTGCCCGACATGCCGAAGCCGCAGGGTGTGAGCCTGCGCCACGAACTGCGTGCCTTGCGCGACGTCCAGGTCCTGCTGGCCATGGCGATGACCGTGCTCGGCTTCGGCGGCGTCTTCGCGGCCATCACCTACATCGCTCCGATGATGACCGAGGTCACCGGCTTCGCCGATTCCTCCATCACATGGCTGCTGGTGCTCTTCGGAGTCGGCATGGTCGTCGGCAACCTGATCGGCGGCAGGTACGCGGACCGTGCTTTGATGCCGATGCTCTACACGGCGCTGGGCGCCCTGGCCGCCGTGCTGGCCCTGTTCACCCTCACCGCGCACAACGAGGTCACGGCCGGCGCGACGATCATCCTTGTCGGCGCCCTGGGCTTCGCGACCGTGCCGCCGCTGCAGAAGCGGGTCCTGGACCAGGCGTCCGGCGCCCCCACCCTCGCCTCGGCCGTCAACATCGGTGCCTTCAACCTCGGCAACGCCCTGTCCGCCTGGCTGGGTGGCGTCGTGATCGCCGCGGGTTTCGGCTACACCTCGCCGAACCTCGTCGGAGCGGGACTGACCGCTTCCGCCCTCGTGGTCGCGGTCGTCTCCGCGAGTCTGGAGAAGGGTCGCGGCGGCCGGCCCGGCCGGATCGTCACCAGGACCGCCCCCGTCGAGGAGACCGCTCTCACCAGCCCGCACTGACCGCGGCGGCCGGGTGCCGCCGGTATGGCCGGCTCCTGGGCCGGGCGGCGACCGGCACCGCACGACACCACCGAGGAGCCTGCCGTACCTCCTCCGAGCGCCGGGCCGGCACCGCGGCCCGGTCGCGGGACCGCGGCGCCGGCGCACCGACGGGTGGTGGGGTCAGCGGTGCCGGGGACTGCGGCCGGGCGGCTGCTCCGGGGCCTGACGGCCGGGAAGGGCGGGCACCGTGCGCGTCTGCGGGTGACCGACGGTGAGGGTGAACATCTCGGCACAGTGCTGCAACTCCAAGGGCTCGCCGTCCAGCAGGGTGTACGTCGCGGCCGCGCCGGTGATCTCCACCCTCAGCCGCCGGCCCCGTACCTGCACGGTGAAGGCGAGCCGCCGCAGTTTCTCCGGCAGCCGGGGCGCGAAGGCGGTGCGGTTGTTCCGGTATCGCATCCCGCCGAAGCCGCCGACCAGCGCGGACCAGGTGCCGGCGAGGGAGGCGATGTGGAGGCCGTCACGAGTGTTGTTCTCCAGGTCGTACAGGTCCATCAGCGCCGCCTCGCCCAGGTAGTCGTAGGCGAGCCGCAGATGGCCGACCTCGGCGGCCATGACGGCCTGCGTCGCCGCCGACAGGGAGGAGTCACGCACCGTCAGCGGCTCGTAGTAGGCGAAGTTGCGGGCCTTCTGCTCGGCGGTGAAGGCCTCCGGCTGCTTCACCATCGCCAGCACCAGGTCGGCCTGCTTGACCACCTGCCTGCGGTACAGGTCGAAGTAGGGGAAGTGCAGCATCAGCGGGTACTGGTCGGGCCGCGTGGCCGCGAAGTCCCACGCCTGGTGCCGGGTGAAGCCCGCCGACTGCTCGTGGACGCCGATCGCGCTGTCGTACGGCACAGCCATGGCCGCGGCCGCGTCCCGCCAGGCTGCCGTCTCCTCGTCGTCGACGCCGAGGGCCGCGCCCTCCTTGGGATGGCGCTCGACGATGTCGGCGGCGGCGCGCAGGTTCGCCCGGGCCGTCAGGTTGGTGTAGACGTTGTCGTCCGCGATGGCGCTGTACTCGTCGGGTCCGGTGACCCCGTCGATGTGGAAGCTCCCGTGCGGGTCGTGGTGACCGAGGGAGTGCCACATGCGTGCGGTCTCCACCAGGATCTCCACGCCCGTCTCGCGTTCGAAGTCCTCGTCGCCGGTGAGGGAGACGTAGAGGATGACGGCGTCGGCGATGTCCGCGTTGATGTGGAACGCGGCCGTTCCCGCCGGCCAGTAGGCGGAGCCCTCCGAGCCGTCGATGGTGCGCCATGGGAAGGCGGCGCCCTCGAGCCCCAACTGGCGGGCGCGCTCGCGTGCTGCCGGCAGTGTGGCCTGGCGCCAGCGCAGGGCCTCCGCGACGGAGTCCGGAGAGGTCAGGGTGAGCAGCGGCAGGACGAAGGTCTCCGTGTCCCAGAAGGAGTGCCCGTCGTAGCCCGAGCCGGTCAGGCCCTTCGACGGGATGGCCCGCTGCTCGGCGCGCGCGCCGGCCTGCAGGACGTGGAACAAGGCGAAGCGGACCGCCTGCTGGATCTCGGCGTCGCCGTCGATCTCCACGTCCGCCCGCGACCAGAACGCGTCGAGGTAGTCGCGCTGCTCGTCGAGGAGCCCCTGCCAGCCGGTGCTGCGGGCGCCCGCGAGCGCCGCCTCCACCTGGTCGCGCACGGCGGGCAGGGAACGGACCTGGGACCAGCCGTAGGAGACCATCTTCTCCACGCGCAGTTTCTCGCCGGCGGCCAGGGAGGAGGTGACGGTGAGCCGGCTGGTGTCGTCGGTGCTCTCACTGAAGGTCCGGGTCGATTCCGGTCCCTCCACGGTGTGGTCGGCCGCGACCGCGACCCGCAGCCCCGTGACGGAGGTCGAGTGCACCAGGCGCAGCCGGTTGCCCGCCGCCTGGTTCTCCTCCGGTTGCAGGGGCGAGTCCAGCACGGCGGAGACCCGGGGGTCGCCCGAGGTCAGCGGCAGTTGCTCGTTGGCCACCAGCTCGGACTGGACGACCAGCCGCACGTCGTCCACGGCTTCGACCTCGTACACGATCGCGGCGATGGACCGCTGGGTGAGCGAGATGAGACGGGTCGAGGTCACCCGGACGGTACAGCCGGCCGGGGAGGTCCACTCGCAGGTGCGGCGCAGGTGCCCGGCGCGCAGGTCGAGGACGCGCTCATGGGAGACGAGCCGCCCGTAGCGTACGTCGAAGGGCTCGTCGTTGACGAGCAGCCGGATGATCTTGCCGTTGGTGACGTTGATGACGGTCTGGCCGGCCTCCGGGTAACCGTAGCCCGCCTCCGCGTACGGCAGGGGGTGGCGCTCGTGGACACCGTTCAGATAGGAGCCGGGCAGGCCGTGCGGCTCGCCTTCGTCCAGATTGCCGCGCCACCCCACATGGCCGTTGGACAGGGCGAACACCGACTCGCTCTGGGCGAGCACATCCAGGTCCAGTTCGGTCTCCCGTAGGCGCCACGGCTCGACCATGTAGGAGGAGTGGCTGATCACGCGTCCGCCTCCAGCAGCTCGGCGAGGTCCCGTACGACGATGTCGGCGCCGTGCGCGCGCAGCGCGTCGGCCTGGCCCACCCGGTCCACCCCTACGACGTAGCCGAAGTGGCCGGAGCGGCCGGCGTCCATGCCGGCCAGCGCGTCCTCGAAGACGGCCGCGGCCTTCGCCTCCAGCCCGAACTCGCGCGCCGCCTCCAGGAAGGTGTCCGGATTCGGCTTTCCCGGGAGTTTGCGCTCGGCGGCGACGACACCGTCGATGCGCACGTCGAAGAGGTCCTCGATGCCCACCGCGGCCAAAACGTCGCGGCAGTTGGCGCTGGACGACACCACGGCCGTGCTCAGGCCGGCGGCCCGTACGGCCTTCACGTAGCGCACGGAGCCCGGGTAGGCCTCGACGCCCTCGGTGCGGATCTTGTCCAGCAGGATCTCGTTCTTGCGGTTGCCCACCCCTCGCACGGTGTCGCGCTCCGGCGGGTCGGCCGTGGAGCCCTCGGGCAGCTCGATGCCGCGGGAGGCCAGGAAGGCCCGTACGCCGTCCGCGCGTGGGCGGCCGTCGACGTACTCGTCGTAGTCGGCCACCTTGTCGAAGGGGCGGAAGTCCGCGCCATCCCGGCGGCGCAGGAAGTCGTCGAACACCTCCTTCCAGGCAGCGGCGTGCACGACCGCTGTCTTGGTCAGCACTCCGTCGAGGTCGAACAGGCAGGCCCGGATGCCGTCCGGGAGACCGGTCTTCGTCATGCAACGCGCCTCCCCGCAGCAGAGCACCGGCATGCCTCTCACGGGCCCGGACCACCGGGACGCGGGAACAATCCGAGCCGGGGCCGGGTTGCACCACATGCGGGTGCCGTGGGTGGGCCAGTGTCCCCGGGTCTCATCATTCCGCCCGTGGGGACGATCGTCCGGCTGAAGCCCCACGGAGCCCCCTGCCGGGGGTGACCGCCACCGCGGCCCCGCACCGCGGACCGGCGCCGGTCAGGCCTCCCCCGTCCTGACCGGCGTCTTCCCGCGTCAGGGTCGGCCTGCGCCGCGTCCGGCCTCGGCAGCGGTCTTGAGCATGCGAAGTATCGCCTCGTGGCCCTTCCGGAGCCGTGCACTGTCGTAGAAGAGCGTCAGCAGTGGTCCGGAGAGCGACTCCTCCATGGTGACCGCCGTCCGGTTGTCGTCGGTGGGGCTCATCCGTATCCGGTCGACAGCCCTCATCCAGCCCATCGCCACGCCTGTCCAGGACAGCTCCCGCTCGGGCGCCACCACGGCGAAGGTGGACGTGATCGCCGTCCCGCGCAGCTTCCACCGGAAGCGCGCGTCGGGCTCCAGGGCCCCGAACTCGACGACGCGGGCGTCGGAGCGCCAGGTGTGCCAGGCGCTCAGGTCACTGACGTGTCGCCACACCACGGCGACCGGGGCGTCCACCGTGATCGAGCTCCTCGACCTGACCGGCGCCCGCTCGTCCAGCCGGCCCTTCTTGGCGTACCTCTCGTGCAGTTCCCGCAGCGGCGGGCCCGTGTGGAACCAGGTCATCGCCATCCCCCCTCGATCGAGAGCACTGATCACTGACGAGATCAATGCTCTCCGAGTCGCATGGGTGCCGTCAAGACCCGTGGGAAGGCATGCTTCGGTTGCCCCGGTGCGTCGGGGGTCCGGATGGGGTGGGGGTAGGGGGCGGAGCCGGGACAACGTGCCCTACGAAGGCGTCGTGGGCTCGGCGATCTCCAGGCGCGCGGGCGGCGGCTCCGGCAGTGGCCCGGCGTCGGTGGCGACCAGCCCGTCGAGGGCCAGTGCGAGGTAGCGGCGCCATGCCTGGGGTCGCACGGGCAGCAGCGGCGCCGCCGTCTGGTGGATCCCGCCGAGCAGCAGGACGACGTCGGTGCCGGTGATGTCGTCGCGCACGGCCCCCTGCTCGCGCGCCCGTGCGGTGAGTGCCTCGACCGCGTCGCAGAGCACGGAGATGCGGTCCCGGACCTCGGCGTGCTGCAGGGACGGGCGGCCGATCACTTCGCAGAACGCCCGGTCGACGGCGAGCGCCTCGACGCCGTCGGCCATGAACTCCCGCAGCGCCGCCGCCGCGTCGTCGGCACCGAGCAGGCGGTCGGCCGAGCCGATGAGCCGGTCGAGCAGTTGCAGCATGATCGCCGCGAGGAGGTCCTCCTTCGAGGCGAAGTGCCGGAACACCGTGCCCTTGGCGAGGCCGGCCCGCTGGGCGATCTCACCGATGGGAACATCCACACCGTGCTCGGCGAACGCCGCGGTCGCCGCCTCGAGCAGCAGTCGTCGATTGCGCACCATGTCCGCCCGCTGGCCCGCAGTGGCCGTGGTCCCGCTCATCCCTGCCTCCCTCCAGGTGTGGAGCCTATCAGCAAGGTGACCGATGGGTCAGGTTCGCTGCTACGCTCAACATGACCCGGCGGTCACCTTCCGTCGGGACGGTGAACCATGCACCCGAACCACTGGGAGAACAACGTGAGCGGCACTCTGGAAGGCAAAGTCGTCCTCGTCACCGGCGCGTCCTCGGGCATCGGCCGGGCCACGGCCGTCGCCCTGTCGAAGGCCGGCGCCCGGGTCGCGGTCGGAGGCCGCCGGGCCGACCGTCTGAAGGACCTCGTACAGGACGCCCCCGGCGACATGCTCGCCCTTGATCTGGACGTCACCGACCAGCGGTCGGTGCGCGAAGCGGTGGCGGCGACCGTCGAGCGCTTCGGCGGTCTCGACATCCTGGTCAACAACGCGGGCGTCATGCTCAGCGGCCCGATCCTGGGCGCGGACACCACGGAGTGGACGCGCATGGTCGAGACGAACCTGCTCGGCTCGATGTACGCGGTCCACGCGGCCCTGCCCCACCTGCTCGAGCGCAAAGGGGCCGTGGTGCAGGTCTCCTCGACCTCGGGGCGTACGGCGACGGCCGCGAGCGGCGTGTACTCCGCCACCAAGTTCGGCGTCAACGCCTTCGCGGAGTCGCTCCGGCAGGAGGTCACCGAACAGGGCGTCCGGGTCGTGGTCGTCGAGCCCGGCTTCGTCTCGACCGAGCTGACCGGTCACATCACCGACCCGGCCATCCGCGCCATGGCGAAGAGCATGGCCGAGTCGATGCGGACGCTCCAGCCCGAGGACATCGCCGCCGCGGTCCTGTACGCGGTCACCCAACCCGACCACGTCGCCGTCAACGAGATCCTGATCCGCCCCACCGACCAGGCCCGCTGACCCCGCCCTCCGGCCCGCCCCCGATTCCCGCCCCCTCGTGCGGACGGGGGCGGCGCGCCGAGATCCGGCGCTGGAGCGGTTCCTCCGGTCCATGCCCGGTGAGGATCACGGGCAACGGCGGACATCACCGGCACCACGGGGCCGAACCACCAGGCTCGCAGCGGGAGTTCGGCCGTGCGCCGCGGGCCGCCGCGAGGTACCGGTGGCCGGGCGGTGCGGTGCGCCTCAGGACGCCTCCTGTGCCCCGCGCCGCATGCGCTGGGTTGCGCCGAGGTATGTCCGGGCCGAGCCGGGACCGGGGGCACACCCCGGCCTGTCCATGACGGCCTCTTCGGCCGTTCCCACCTCGCCCACCGTCAACCCCTCACTGGCGTCGCGGCAGCGGCCGAGCGGGCCTGCCCCGCCCTCGCGGCTCCACCGCGCCCGGTACGGCTTCGCCGTGCGCTGCCCGTCGAGCGATCCGCTCACCGATGCGAGCCGCCGGTACGAGCCGCCGGTGCGAGGGCCCCGGCACGTGCCGTCGCGGTCCGCGAGGGGCTCGGTGACCCATGGCCGGCCTCTGGCAGCGAGCCGCGGGCCCACCCGCGACCGGCCCGTCGGAGATCCGGCCGCTGCCACGGGCCGACCGTGCTACCCCCTGCCCGCGACGCCGGTGCGGAGCCGTGTCCCGTCAGGTCGCGGGGGTGTGTCACCGGCAGTAACTTGGGCGGCGGGTTCGCCCCACAGCCCGGGGGCGCGGAGACGCCGCCGGGGCGGGGGCCCGGCCTCGCGGAGGGCGCGATGAGGGCATGCCGATGACTCACACCCTCGGGTTGTCGCGTTTTCGGCCGGCCGTGGTCATCACCCTGCTGCTGGCGGTCGGCGCGGGGCTGTTCGCCGGCTCGTACAGCCTGGCCATGGCGCATCCGACACCGCATCACGTCCCGATCGGCGTCGTGGACGACTCCCCGCAGTTGCAGAGGTTCGTGGCGGGCATGGACTCGGGCCTGAGCACCCGACTGGTGCAGCGCCGCTTCGCCACGCGGGCGGACGCCGTCGACGCCGTCGACCGGCAGCGTGTGTTCGCCGTCGCGCAGACGCGGGCCGGGGGCGGCACGGTCTCGTTCGACCTGGTGCCGGCCGCCGGGGCCTCGGTGGCCCGCGTCCTGGCGGCGGCTGCCCCGGCGGCGGCCGCGCAGGCCGGGGTACGGCTCAGTCTGGGCGACCTCAGGCCGTTGCAACCCGGCGACCCGCAGGGGCTCGCGATCTTCTACATCACGCTGGCCGCGGTCATCGTGGGCTTCCTCGGCGCGGTGCAGCTGACCGTGCACGCGTCGGAGCTGAGACCGCTGGAGCGCTTCGCGACGATCGTCGTGTACTCCGCGCTCGGCGGCCTCGCCATCGTCGCGGTGGTGGACTGGGGCCTGCACGTGCTGCGGCTGCCCTTCCCGGAGTCCTGGGCGATCCTCACCCTGACGATGGTGACCTCGGGCCTGGTCTTCACGGCCTTCTACATGCTGTTCGGCAAGTGGGCCATCTTGCCGACGTGGCTGCTCATGGTGCTGCTGGGCAACCCGTCCTCGGGCGGCGCGGTCTCCTGGCTGCTGCTGCCCCAACCGCTGGGCGCCGTCGGCCGGTGGCTGCCGCCCGGTGCATCGGTGAACGCACAGCACAACGCGATCTACTTCGAGCGCAACCAGTACGCCTTCCCCTATCTGGTGCTCCTGGGCTGGGCGGTGGCCGCCGCGGCGATCGCGTGGGTGTGGCGCCGCCGCCGCTACCCGCACATGTGAGCCGCCGGCGTGCCGCTCGGTCGCGTGCAGGCCCCCCCCGGGCCCGACCGGGCGCGTCTGTCAGGCGCGCGCCTGCCCGGCCGCCTCGGCGGCCAGCTTCGTGACCTCGTCGGCGGCCCGCTTGGCACGTCCGGAGACCTTCCAGCCCACCATGCGCAGGGCGACGGCCGGTGACGGAGGGAAGACGCCGAGCTGGCCCAGCATCGCCACGTCGTCGCGCAGCGCCTCGTGCCGGACGACCTGGCCGCCGCGGAGGTCGAGCAGGTGCAGCTGCTCGAAGTCGACCTCGCGCCCGGTGGGAGGGATCGCCTGGTCCAGGACGCCGTCCCGGAAGCGCACGAACGGGCCGGTGTGCCGTCCCTGCATGCGCAGCCGGATCCACACCTGGTCATCGTTGCGGGCGATCCCCAGCACCGGAAAGCGCAGATCACTGAAGGCCGAGCGCAGCCACGCGCCCGAGGCGAGCGTGCCCGCCGGGCCGGGTATCGCACAGGCCGCGGGCGCCACGGCCGCCTCCCGGTTGTGGTTGTCGGGTCCCACGACCTCTTCGGCCAGGGCCGTCTCGCCCGTCTCCAGGATCCGGAAGAGGCCCCTGGCCAGTTCCTCGGCATCCATCGCCATCATTCCCACCTTTCGTCCGGCCCGCCTTGTGGGCCGGTCTCACGGGACGCGCGAGCCGCGCGCCGAATATTGAGGTTATAGAGGACCGATTGGATAGGTCAAAGCAGCATGGATGTCCCGTAGGATGCCGCCATGCCCACCAAGCGCGCTTACGTCTCCCCGCTCCGAGAGCAGGCCGCGGCGCGGACGCGCGCGCAGATCCTGGAACAGGCGGAGTCGCTCTTCGCCGAGCGCGGCTACGGCCGGGTGACCGTCGCGGACATCGCGGCGGCGGCCGGGGTCGCGTCGAAGACCGTCTTCGCGAGCGTGGGCAGCAAGTCGGACATCCTGGACCGGATCGTCGACAAGGCGGTCGTCCGCTCGGGATACCAGGAGGCCGTCGCGCGCATCCTGGCCGTGCGGACGCCCGAAGGCGTCCTCCAAGCACTCGCCTGCGGCACCCGAGCGGGCAACGAGAGCCAGTTCAAGGCGCACGAGGCGATCCACAAGGCGCTGCCCGTCCACGAGAACGGCGAGGCGCTGTGGGAAAGGGCGACGGCCGACTACCGGGAGGCACTATGTGCGGTAGCGCGGCATTTCCTGGAAGTCGGCGGACCGGCCCGGCGGTACTCGCCGGAGGAGACCGCCGATCTGCTCTGGCTCTGGTTCGGTCCGACCGGCTGGCGCACGCTTGTGGTGGAGAACGGCTGGTCGTGGGACCGGGCGGAGGAAGTCCTGTACCGCACCGCGGCATCCGCCCTCGTCTGATGCCGTGACTTTCCGGCTGTGGCCGAATGCGATGGAAATGACGTGATGAGGCGTCACAAACCCGGTTTCGACGTCACTCGTTAAGGCGATTCGTGGATTGACGGGCGGTCATCGGGGAATGCGTCCTTGCGAAAGGGAGTGATTCTTCATGGACTTGAAGATTCGCAGGCTCGTTTTCGGTGCGGGGATGCTGGGAGTCGTGCTGGGTGCCGTGGTCGGGGCGCTTTCGGCGGGCACGCTCTACAGCGTCGTCGTCGCCGCGTTGTTGAGCGCGGCGGTCGGCATCGTCGCGGTCCTCCACTGGTCCGAGTACGGAGGCGCCCGGCGCCGTCGAGCCCGGTGGGCCCAGCGGCCGGAGCAGATCCCGCACCCGCGGCGCTTCGGACGGCTCGACGGCCCCGACGCTTTCCGCTACTGATCCGGCGGGGGGCGCGGCGCCCGGGCCCGGGGCACGCGAGAGCCCGGTTGCGGGCGCCTCGTTGAAACGCCCGAAGCGGGGAAGGCGGGGATGCGACGCCGAAGTGGAGGTGCCCATGTCCCCCGTCTCCCACCATGTCCGTCACCGTCGCCTCTCCCACCCTGTCCATGACCGCCGCCGTCCGGCCGGCGACTGCCGCGCCGGCTGCCGGCGAGCGCCCATTGCCCACACCAAGGGCCGGCGATGATCGCCGCGTTGGTGCTCGGGCTGCCGGTGTTCCTGCTCGGGCTGGTGCTGGTCCTGTCCGCGGTGGAAGACCGGATCGTGGGTCCACCCCCCCCAACCGCGCCGTCGGCGAACCCCAAGGCGCCCGGCACGCACCCGCGGTAGGGCGGCCATCACGACGGCGGGCATCCGGCGGCGGAGAAGGCACGTCGCCCGTAGCGGACTCAGCCACCGGACCCGGACCCGGCGGGCCCATCGTCATCCGCAACGGGACGTCGGTCCGGGGGAGTCGGGCATCGGACGGCGTGCGGCGATGCCCGCCGAGCGGCAGGCGGGCCGCCTCGGTGGCCACGCGTTCCCGCCACCGCCGCGCCGCCCTGCCGGACCACGTCGCCGCCAAGCCAGGTGTGGCACCGGACGGTGAGGGTGCATGGTGCCTGGTGCCCGGAGCGCCGGCAAAGCCCGGCGGCGTCGGCATGGCGCCGGCATCGGCCGGCCGTGCCGACGCGGGGCGGCATCTCGCGGTCCGAGCCGGATCCGCGTCGGTGACGGGCGGTCGGGGAGTGCTTCCGGCCCGCGGGACCGCATGCGCCCGGGTGCCGTTTGCTCGCTGCGGCGGAGCCGCCCGCACCGGGCCCTCGGCCCGCCGCGGCAGCCCCGCCGGGCTCACCCGGTGACCATGCGCGACAGACGGTGCAGGCTGTCGTCCAGCGCCTGGTCGACGGCGTCCCGCGAGGGCGCGATGCTCTCGTCGGCGAACGACAGGTGGATGGTCACCTCACTGGTCTGCTCGCCGGTCCGGTCCACCCGCAGCCACCCCGCGTAGCGGTCGTCCTCACGGGTGCCCCACTCCAGGCGTTTGTGCGCGCGGTCGGCCCTGAAAAGAGCGGCCTCGTCCCGTCCCGTGTCGTCGTCGTGCACGGTGACGGCGGGGGGTTCGGCGGCGCGGACGTGCAGTTCGTCGGGGAGCCAGGACTCGATGCTGCCGAGATCCTCCGCCCGGTCGAAGACGCGGTCCGCGGCGGCCGTCATGTTCATGGAGCGTTCGAACTCACTCACGGTGATCCCACCTCCTCAGGGGGAGGCTTCGAGTGTCCCTCGCCCTCGTGACGGCAGCCGCCGCGCCCCGTCCACAGTGCCGGAGGGCCGGCCCGGGCAGCGCCCACCGTGCAGCGACCACAATGAAGTCCGCCGGCGTCCTGAAGCGCCGGTCACCGCCGTCGCGAGAACCTGGAGCGCAGCCGATGCCCGGCAAGATCACGCTGTCAGCCTGGCCCACCCCCGTCGAACCCGTGCCCCGGCTGGCCGCGGCCCTGGGCCTGGACGCGGACGACCTGTGGATCAAGCGCGACGACCTCACCGGGTTGGGCGGTGGGGGCAACAAGGTCCGCAAGCTGGAGTGGACGGTCGCCGAGGCATTGGACGCGGGTGCGGACACCCTGGTCACGGTCGGGGCGGCGCAGAGCAACCACGCCCGCCTCACCGCCGCGGCCGGCGCCCGCCTCGGCCTCGACGTCGTCCTCGTCCTCCCCGGTAAGGCACCTGAAGCCGGCTCCGGTACCGGAAACCTCGTCCTCGACGGGCTCTTCGGCGCCCGGGTCGTCTGGGCCGGTGACACCGGACCGGCCGGCCTCGCGGACGCGGCCGAGGACGTCTGCGGCCACCTGCGGCGCGAGGGCGCGCTGCCCCACCTCATCCCCTTCGGCGGGTCCAGCACCACCGGCGCCCGCGGCTACGTGGAGGGCGGCGAGGAACTCCTCGCCCAACTGCCCGACGTCGACCACGTGGTGGTGGCCCTCGGCTCCGGTGGCACCATGGCCGGTCTCGTGGTCGCGCTGGGCTCGGAGAGGGTGCTCGGTGTCCACTGCGGTGCCGTGACCGGCCCCGCCGCGATCGTCGCGGCCCTGGCCGGGTCGGTCGCCGGGCGCGTCATCGCCCCGGACGCGCTGCGCGTACGCACCGACCAGGTCGGCGCCGGCTACGCGACGTTGCACGAACCGGTCATGGACGCCATGCGCACCGCGGCGGCCGCCGAGGGCATCGCCTTGGACCCCACCTACACCGGGCGGGCCATGGCCGGCCTCGCGGCGGCCGTGCGCGACGGCGACATCCGCCGCGGGCAGCGCACGGTCTTCCTGCACACCGGCGGCCTGCCCGGGTTGTTCGGGCACGCCGAGGCAGTACGCCGCTCCGTGGCCGCGCTGCGGCCGTACGAAGGGAGCTGACCGGCCCGGACGTTCACGCCCCGCCGCGCCGGACGGCCTCGGCGGGGCGGCCGTGCGGTGCCGGATCGCCCGTGTTCCCCAGGGCGAGCCGGGCGAGGCGCGCACGGGGCCCTCGACCGCGGGAGTCGCGACGACCTCCGTGACGCCGGGCGGGATGGCGTACGGCCGGCGTTGCCCGGCCGTACGCGCGCAGCGGAGGACGCCGGTGGGGCGAGGCGCGCCGGCCCCCCGCCTCAGCGGATTGCGGCGATGCCCCTCCGTACGACGTGCACGGCCGGTGCGCCCAGCCGGAGGGACTCCACCCGGACACCGTGGTGGGGTCGGGCCGGGCGGGCGACGGTTCACCCCGCCGAGGCCGTCCGGCGCGGCGGGGCGGCTCAGGCCTGCCGACGGTGGTAGGTGCCGTACCACTGGGACTCGGCGAGGTCGCGGGCGACCGCCTCGTCCCGCGCCGGGTCGCCGATCGCCACCTGCCGTGCGATGACCTGCTCGCCGCCCCAGGCCAGCACCTGGGCGGCGGTCGCCGCGTCCACCTCCTGGCCGAGGCGGCCTGCCTTCTGCTCCCCTTCGAGCAGCATGGTGATGTGCCGGGTGAACCGGTCGATCTCCCGCACGCCCGCCTCGCGCATCTCGGTGTCGTAGGCCGCCACCTCCGCGATGGCCGCGAGCAGCGGCCCGCGCGCTCGGTAGTAGCGGAGCTGCTCGACGTAGATCGCCGCCAGCGCGAGATCCTTCCCGCCGTGCGCGACCAGCGGCTCGGACTGCTGGTCTACAGCCCCCTCGCGGGCGGATTCCTGAGCGGCAAGTTCCGCCGCGGCGCGGAGCGCGACCAGTCGACGCGCTGGGGGAGGGCCTCGAACCCGCCGGTCGACGAGTCTCGCGGCTACGACGTCGTCGACCGCCTCGACGAGATCGCCGGCCGGCACGGTGCGACCGTCGCCCAGGTGGCCCTCGCCTGGGCGATGCAGCAGCCCGGAGTCAGCAGCGTGCTGGTCGGCGCGACCCGCATGGACCAGCTGCAGAACAACCTCGCAGCGGCGGCGCTCACGCTCGCCGAGGACGACCTCGCCGCGCTCGACGAGGTCAGCCGGCTCGCACCGGAGTACGTCGAGCGGGTGCAGAGCGGCCCGGGCGCCCGGCAGGAGCCTGTCGGCTGATCCCTGCCGTACCGGGAAGGGGCGCGGTCCGGCCGTCACGCACGGCGGGACCGCGCCCCTCGCGTCCGCTCCCGGGCGAGCCGCCCGGACCCGGGTGCCTCACTGCTGGCTGGGACGGACCGGGTGCTTGCTCATGATGGAGACCCGGTTGAAGGAGTTGATGGTGATCGCCACCCAGATGAGGGCCGAGAGTTCGTCGTCCCCGAACACCTCGCGTGCGTCCTGGTAGGCCTGCTCCTGGGCGCCGGCGTCGGTGGGGTCGGTGGTCACCTCGGCCACCGCGAGCGCGGCGCGCTCGCGCGCGGTGAACAGCTCGGTGTCGCGCCAGGCCGGCAGCACGTTCAGCCGCTGCGGCGTCTCGCCCGCACCGAGGGCTGCCCTGGTGTGCCGGTCGAGGCAGAAGGCGCAGCCGTTCAGCTGCGACACACGTATGTTCACCAGCTCCACCAGGTGCTGCTCGAGTCCGGCCTCCGTGGCCACGTCCCGTACCGTCTCGGCGGCCGCCCGCATCGCCTTGTAGGCCCGCGGACTCTGCTTGTCGATGAAGATCCGCCTGCTCCGCCGAACCGCCGTGGTGTCGCTCACCAGCACTCCTTCGCCGGGCCGTCTCCGGCCGCCGTGGGATGCCCCTCGTCGGTCGCGGGCATCGCCGTATCATCGCTACCATGATTGTTGAAATTCAAAGCAGTCGTTGTGTGAGAAGCGCGACATGAGCGAACCCCAGGCACAGACCGCTGTGGAGATCCTGTCCGCCCGGGACGTGCCGCTCGGCGGGCCCCGCGCGATGACGGTGCGGCGCACCCTGCCCCAGCGGAACCGCTCCCTGATCGGCGCCTGGTGCTTCGCCGACCACTACGGGCCGGACGACGTCTCCGACACCGGGGGCATGGACGTCGCGCCCCACCCGCACATCGGACTCCAGACCGTGAGCTGGCTGTTCAGCGGCGAGATCGAGCACCGCGACAGCCTCGGGACGCACGCGTACGTGCGGCCCGGAGAACTCAACCTGATGACCGGCGGGCACGGCATCAGCCACTCGGAGGTCTCCACCGAGCGCACCACGGTCCTGCACGGCGTCCAGTTGTGGGTCGCGCTCCCCGAGCCGCACCGCGACACGGCGCCCGCCTTCGAGCACTACGTCCCGCGGCCCGTGTCGCTCGGCGGCGGCGTGGCACGGGTGTTCCTGGGGACCCTGGCCGGCGACACGTCGCCGGTGACGACCTTCACCCCGCTGCTCGGCGCGGAACTCGCCCTCGACCCCGGTGCGACCGTCACCCTGGCGATCGACCCGGCCTACGAGCACGGCCTGCTCGTCGACAGCGGCGAGGTCACCATGGCCGGTACACGGCTCAGCCCGGCCGAACTCGGCTACAGCGCCCCCGGTGACGCCACCCTGACCCTGACGAACCACTCCGACGACCCGGCGCGGGCGGTGCTGCTCGGAGGACCGCCCTTCGGCGAGCAGATCATCATGTGGTGGAACTTCATCGGCCGGACCAGCGAGGAGATCGTCCAGGCACGAACCGACTGGGAGAAGGGGTCCCGGTTCGGCGAGGTCACGGGCTACGACGGAGACCGCCTACCGGCCCCGCAGCTCCCCAACGTCCCCCTCAAGCCCCGTGGGCGGGCCCGCTGACCTGCGGAATCTCTCCGTGCAGCCGGTGGAGCCCTGGCCGAATCACGGTACGGGCTCTCCGGCTGGCCGGGGTGGGGTGGCCGACAGCCGACCGGATCTGACCGGAGCGGGTGCTCGGCTGCCCTGGGGAGTGCCGATGCGTCGTCGGTGGGCGGCCGGCAGGCGGGACAGGTGCTCCAGGCGGCGGCGCGGGACGTCGAGCGTGGCGACGTAGAGGTGACCGAGGTGAGCCTCTGGGGTTGCGGACGACCTCACGGTGAGACCTGTCCTCCCAAGGGCTCACGCCTGTCCGTAGTCGCGCGCCCCTCCGGCCTGCTCAAGAACGGAGTGACGCGCACCGCTTCGCGTAGATCATCCCGTTGGGAAACCGTCACTGCTCACTGCTCACGGCTTGCCGGCGGCGAATGTCTCGATATAGGCGATGGCACTGTTCAGGGCCGCTCGAAGTGGCTCGGCGTTTCCGGCTGTCTGGTCCATGAGCATGCCGCCTTGGAAAGCGGCGGTGAGAGCGTAAGCGAGCTGGTCCGGATCCGCCTTCGGACTCAGTTCGCCACTGCTGCGCATCGTGTCCAGACCCGATCGGAACAGGGCCCTCCACTCTTCGAACCCTTGGACCAGGCTGTCACGTACGTCGAAGTCGGTCTTGATGACCTCGCCCACGAGCGACCCGAATGGACACCCTTCCGAGGCCAGCTCCTCCCGCGCGATGAACGAGTCCGCCCACCGCCGGAGCGCAGCGAGGCTGTCGACGCGGCCCAGTGCGGACCCGTGCGACTTGATCATCAAGTCGGCCCGCCAAGCGACGACAGCCTTGACCAGGCTCTCTTTTGTGGGGAAATGGCGGCTCAGTTGCGATCCGCTGACGCCTGCCGTCCTGCGGACGAGTTCGTTGTTCGTGTTCGCCACGCCGTGTTCGTAGACGAGCTTGGCAGCGGCCTCGACGATGCGCTCCCGGGTCGCCAGTCCCTTCGATGTGAGCCTCTGCTCTGGTGCTTGCGCAGGTGTCATGCACCGAGTGTATCCCCAAACTGGGCTTGACAGCCCATACCCCTCCTGCTTCTATGGGCCGTACAGCCCATAAGGGTTGTTCAGCCCATTCGGAGGAGTCCGCAATGCTCCAGGACCTGGCAGGTGACGATGAGCGCGGACGGGTGAACCCCGGACACGGTCACCCACGACCCGCCCATGACATGGACCGGAACCGTGGTAACCGCGGTATGGAAGTGGCGGCCTCATCCACGGCGGAGGGTGATCCCAACCGCTGGAAGATCATGTGGGTGCTCGGAGCGGTCGCCTTCATGGCCCAACTCGACTTCTTCGTCGTCAACGTCGCCCTCGACGGTATCGGCAAGTCATTCCCCGGCTCGAGCGTCACCGGCTCGTCGTGGCTGCTCAGCGCCTACGCGATCGTGTTCGCGGCCGTGCTGGTGCCTGCCGGACGCATCGCAGACCTCTATGGACGCAAGAAAGTCCTGCTGATCGGTATTGCGATCTTCACTCTGGCTTCGATCCTTGCCTCCCTCGCTCCCGATCTGGGAGTACTCGTGGGGGCACGCGCCGTTCAAGCGGTCGGCGCCGCCATGATCGTTCCCACCTCCCTCGGTCTCCTGTATCCGAGCTTCCCGAAGCGGCAGCACACCCTTGTCGTCGGCTTGTGGGCGGGCGGGGCGGCGGTGGCGGCCTCGGCCGGCCCGCCTGTCGGCGGCTTGCTGGTAACGCTCGATTGGCGATGGATTTTCCTGGTCAATGTGCCGATCGGCCTCGTGGCGATCATCGCCGGCGCCCGACTCCTCCCCGAGGTCCGGCAAGCGCATCATCGTCGTCTTCCCGACGTTACGTCCGCGGTCGCGCTGTTGTTCGCAGTGAGTCTGCTCGTTCTCGCGACGGTGCAGGCTCCGGAATGGGGATGGGGTGACGCCCGCACCGTAGCCCTGTTCACTGCCGCCACGATTTTCGCTGCCGTCACATTGCAGCGCATATTCAAGGCGGCGGATCCGATCGTCGAGAGAGACCTCTTCAGGAATCGCCAATTCACGGCCGCGACGATCGCTCTGTTCCTGTTCTTCATCGGGCTCTCTGTCTTCCTGCTCGGCACGGCGCTCTTCATGCAGGAGGTGTGGCACTTCTCGGCACTGCGCGCCGGTCTTGGCATCGCACCCGCGCCGACCTTCTCGATAATTTTCACCATCGCCGCGGGCCCCATCCAGAGGCGCTTCGGCCGAACCCTGCCCGCCGTCGTCGGAACGGTCAGTATGGCTCTCGGCGCCGGCTACTGGCTGCTGACAGTGCATGACCACCCCGCGTACTGGAGCGAGATGTTTCCGGCACTGTTCTTCATGGGAATTGCCGGCGGCCTGTCCCAGCCACCCATGTTCGCGGCGGCCGGCTTGTTGCCACCTCACCGCGCCACGACCGGCAGTGCGGTGCTCAACATGAGCCGCCAGGTAGGAAGCGCCGTCGGGGTCGCCGTCCTCGTAGCCCTCACCGCGGTCACCCCTTCGACCGCGCAGTTCGACCGCGCATGGTGGGTCCAGGCGATGGCGGCTACGGCGGCCGCAGTGGTCATGCTGGCACTCCGCACAAGGAATCCGGAACAGTCGTCGTGACGCACGCACGGAATCTCCGCGCGGTGTTCATGGCGAACAGAGCAGCAGCCATACGTGAACACGTCAGGGGCGTGGGGTGTGTCGGTGAAGGTCGACATGCGGGGCCACGGTGGCCGGTCACGGTGGCGCCAGCCGACGATCTCGTGATCACTCCGGTTTCAGCGGCGAGGGCCACCTCGAACCCCCGCGGCCACCGCATGCGATGTTGTGCCGGGTGACGGTGGCCCTCACCACCTCGGGCATGGCCTCGAACCCTGGGTTCGGCCGTGCTGAGCGGTTCGGCCGGCGGCGGAAGTGGGCCGGCAGCTACCGGGCGAAGGCCGCTGTCGTGCAGAGGAGCCCGCATGGGCGACCGCCCCCGCAGGGAGCAGGGCGACTGCTGAGTTGTGTCGGAGTCCACAGTCCATGCGGGCCGCTCCGACGGCGGGCATTGACAAATCGGAACGTCGTTCCGAACAATAAGAGGAACCGTGTTCCGCTTCGGGTCCGCCGAGGCCGGACACGCCTGACCACGCGCCTGCCACCACCGCTAGGGGGCAGGCTCCAGAAGGGACCCCTCGCCCATGACCGCATCCACCGACACCGCCGCCGCTCTGGGCTCGCCAGCTCCCGTGCTGTCGTACAGCCCGCTGGTTCTGTCCGTGCCCGGACGGCCAGTGGACCTCCAGGTCCGGGTCTCCGCGCCCGCTACCGGGACCGGACTGCCCGTCATCCTGCTCTCCCACGGTCACGGCGGCTCCAACAACCTGTCCTCGCTGAACGGGTACGCGCCCATCGCGCATCTCTGGGCGGCATTCGGGTTCGTCGTCGTCCAGCCCACCCACCTCAGCTCCCGCACACTGAGCCGCAGGCTTGCCGGTTCCCCCGGAGCCCCCTTCTTCTGGCGGTCGCGTGCCGAGGACATGAGCCACATCATCGACCGGCTCGAGGGGATCGAGAAGGCGGTGCCGCAACTCGCCGGGCGCATCGCCCACGACAAGATCGCGGTCGCCGGGCACTCCCTCGGCGGTCACACCGCCGGCCTCCTGCTGGGCGCTCGCAGTGCCGACCCCGAGACCGGGGAGGAAGTGAACCTGAGCGAGCCGCGGATCACGGCGGGTCTGCTGCTGGCCGCACCGGGTAGGGGCGGGGACATCCTCAACGGACGGATGGCCGACAAGGTGCCGTTCTTCAACGCCACCGACTTCTCCACGATGACCACACCCACCCTGGTCGTCGCCGGCGACCAGGACGACTCCAGGCACTTCACCGACATCGGCCCCGACTGGCACACCGACCCGTACCGCCTGGCCCCCGCACCCAAGACCCTGCTCACCCTCTTCGGCGCCGAGCACCTGCTCGGCGGTATCTCCGGGTACGACGCCGACGAGACCACCGACGAGAGCCCCGAGCGCGTCGCCGCCCTCGCACACCTCACCGCCGCCTACCTGCGCACCCGGTTCCAGCCGGACGACCACGCCTGGCAGACGGCGTGCGAGGCGCTGACGACCGGAGACGACCGGGTCGGACGCGTCGAATCCAAGTAGGCGGCCCGCATGGCAAGAGTCAGCGCCGTCATCGCCGACGAGGCCGGGCCATCCGCACAGAGGCGTCGACCTGCCGCGTCGTTGCCCGGGTGCGGCGGCCGGTGCGGGCAGGGCCGCGCGGAGTCGTCCTTGATCGCGGTCCGTTGGGCCGGTTCGGGCTCAGTTCTCCGCACCCTCGGCGGCGTGGGGCTTGCGGATCACTTCTTCGGGCCTGACCTGGATGACGCGCGGGGTTCCCGGGGTGTCGTCCGCCTTCATGGCCGCGGCCTCGCTCTTGAGGATGCGAGTGGCCTTCCCGGCGGAGCGGACGAGATCCGGGAGCTTCCTGATGCCGATCAGGATGACGACCACGACGAGCAGCAGGGCGAGTTCGCTGAGGCCGAACATCGTGCGGACACCCTCCGGCTGGACGTGGCGCGGGAGCGTCTGTATGACGCCTCTGCGGAATCTACAGCACTGTAGTGGTGTGGGCCAGGGTGCGCGGCCGCCGCCGCGAACGCGCGCCGGCCGGAGCGGTCCGATGACGGCCGTCCGGGCCCGCGGGGCCGGGCCGCGCCGCTCAGGCCGGCACCGACTCCGGAGTCTCGACAGGGGCGGTCCCGCCGGCGGGCTCGCCCGGCCTGCCGCGGCCGACGAACGCGTACGCCGCGCCGACCAGCAGGCCGCCGCCGACGAGGTTGCCGAGGCCGACGAACAGCAGGTTGCGCGCGAAGCCGGCGGCGGTCGCATCCGGCACGTGCTCGAGCATGCCGAGCGAGTAGTACGTCATGTTGGCGACGACGTGCTCGAAACCGGAGCCGACGAAGGCCAGCAGGGCCCAGAAGATCAGCGCGAGCTTGGCGCCGTCCGACCTGGTCCGTGCGGCCATCCACACGCCCAGGCACACCAGGAAGTTGCACAGCACGCCGCGGAAGAAGAGTGCCCCGCCGGACTCCGCCGCCTTCGTCTTGAGCAGGGAGGTCAGCAGGGCGAGGGCGGGCGCGGTGTGCCCGGGTGTGGCGCCCGCCGTGATGACCCCGCTGCCGTGCACGATCAGCGAGAAGAGGGCGGAGCCGATGAGGTTGCCCACGAACGAACCGACGATCAGGGCGGCCGCCGTGGCGCCGCTGAGGCGGCGGACGGCGACGCCTTGGACGCCCGTCATCATGTTGCCCGTGGTGAGCTCCGCGCCGGCGAAGACCACCAGGGTGAGCGCCACGCCGAACACCAGGCCCTGGACGAGTTTCGTGAACGGCGACCCCGCGGCCGCCAGTGGTCCGGTGACCGTGAGCAGCAGCACCGCCGCGACCCCGATGAAGGCGCCGGCCAGGAGGGAGGCGACCAGGTAGCGGCCGGGGCTGCGCAGACCGGCGGCCTTGTCGGCGGCCGCCTGCCCTTGCTCGTCGAGGGCCTGGGAGACAGGGATCGGCATGGTGTCACCTCTTCACTGATGTACCGGAATGTCCGTCCTGCGTTTCCCGATGCTAGGTCCGCGGAGACGGTCGGCAAGGAAAGGAGTCGGACGTCACAGGGAAAAGGGAGTTTCTCCCATCCGCGTGCAATGCCTTATACAAGGACCGGTCAACGGGTTCATCCGTCGGCAAAGTGGCGTGACGAGCGCAGTCGCAGGTGTGGTGCGGTCCGCGGGGCATCGCGAGAAAGGCTGCCCGAAGGGCGGGAGTATTTCGGAGTTCGGATGCGTGGCATGGGAAACCATCGGCCTGCCGGTCCTGTCCGTGCCGCCCCCGCCGGTACCGGTGGAACCGGGTGTCCATGGAGCGGGGTGGGAGCGGACGATCGTCCGTATAATGGCCGCCGAAAGGTGTACGTACGGCCGGGGCAGGCGAAGGGGAACGGACGCGGGCGCGACATCGTCCGCGGGGCCGTCCGCCCCGCGGTCACCGGTGGGCGTGGCATCGCCGAGGTGGACGCGGGAGGCATCGAGTGGCAGGGCGCGGAAGCGGTCCGGACTTCGTGGAGGCACTGGCCCGCGGGCTGGACGTGCTCGGCTGCTTCGACGCCCGCCACCGCCGGCTCACGCTGAGCGAGATCGCGACGGCCACGGGACTGGCTCGACCGACCGCGCGCCGTCTGCTGCTGACGCTGGAGGAACTCGGCTACGTCCGCGGCGACCAGGGCGCGTTCGCCCTCACCCCGCGCGTGCTGCGGCTGGGCATGTCCTACGTGGGCTCGCTGGGGCTGTGGGATGTGGCCCGCCCCCACATGGAGGCCCTGGTCGGGCAGACCGGTGAGTCGTCCTCGATGGCGCAGCTGGACGGTTCGGACATCGTCTACGTGGCACGGGTCTCCGTACCGAAGATCATCGCGCTGCGGGTGGACATCGGCACCCGGTTCCCCGCCCCGCAGACCTCCCAGGGCAAGGTCCTGCTGGCCGCCCTGGGCCCGGCGGAACTGGAGGCGGTCCTGGCCGAGCCCAGCCGCTCCGGGCTGCCGGATCTCCCGCGGCGGACGCCCGAGGAGTTCGCCGCGGAACTGCGGACCGTCCGGGCGCGCGGCTGGGCGCTGGCCGACGAGGAACTCGCACCGGGCGTACGGTCGGTCGCCGTCCCCGTGCGGGACGGCGACGGGACGGTCCGCGCGGCCATGAACGTCACCGTGCACGCCGCCGAGACCGGTGTGGACGTGCTGACCGGCACGTACCTCCCCCTTCTGCTGCGCGCGGCCGGGGACGTCTCGGCGGACTGGGCGCTGTGGCAGAGCCGGCCGCGTAGCGAGGTCCGGCCGGCGGCCGGCTGACGCGCGCGTCCGCGCCCGGCGCAGTGCCCGCGGCCGTCCGTCGGAGGGCGGGAGCGGGCACTCGGGCTGCTCAGGCCGGTCGGCCGGGCTGCAGGACGAAGTCGAACTCCGCGTGCAGGTGGGGCACGTCGAGCACCGTACCGTCGGGGGCGGTTCCCGCGGGCCGTTCGGTGAAGCGCACCACCAGGGCTTCCTTGGTGCCGAAGACCACGTCGCTGTCCAGGTAGTCGCTGCCCTCCTGGAACAGATGGGTGATCAGCTTCCGGTGGCCGGGCACGTCGATGAGGAAGTGGACGTGCGCGGGCCGGTAGTGGCTGATGTCGGTGGTGCCGATCAGGTCCCCGACCGGTCCGTCCATGGGGATGGCGTAGCCGCGGGGGGCGATGGTGCGGACGCAGTAGGTGCCGTCCTCCCGGGCCTGGTACTTCGCGCGCAGCCGGGCTTCGTCGATCTCGGGGAGCTGCGCCTCGTAGGCACCGTCGGCGTCCGCCTGCCACACGTCGAGAACGGCCCCGGGAAGGGGTTTGCCGTCCAGGTCGGTGACCTTGCCGGTGATGAACAGCGGCGTTCCGGGGATGCCGTCGGACATGTCGAAGCCGTAGGGGGCGGGGGGCGATCCGTCGATGTGGAAGGGGCCGAGGACGGTGGCGGGGGTGGCCGGCGGTGTGAACCTGTTGTTCAGCTGCACCACGAGGGTGCTGAGCCCGAACACGTCCGAGGCGAGGATCAGTTCCTGACGCTTCTCGTCACTGATCCGGCCCGCCTCGGTCAGCCACCGGATCGCGGCCATCCATTCGTCCTCGCCGAGTTCCACCTCGCGGGCGAACGCGTGGAGGTGGCGGACCAGCGCGGACATCAGTTGCGCCGTGCGCGGGTCGTGCGCGGTAGCCCAGCGCTCAGCCGCCAGTTCGGTGAGGTTGTCCTCGTTGACGAACATGCTCACTCCTTGGTGTTCCCTGCGGATTGGGTGTCCGGCCGGGGCGGGACGGGCCGGTTGTTGAGGTCGACGGAGAGGAAGATGTCGTTCGCGACCGGATCGCGCATCTCCTCGGCGAGCTGGCCGATGAGCCCGGCGGTGCGCGCGAGCAGGGCGAAGCCGCGCAGCAGCGGCAGCGGCAGCCCGAGGTCGGCGAGTGCGGCTCCGCACACGCCGGCGCCGTTGAGCGGCAGGGCCTTGCCGAGGACCTCGGGGTGCACGCGACCGATGGCCGCGAACAGCGACAGGTGCGGGCCGAACAGGCCCTCCTCGGCGGCGATGGCCATCAGCCGTGGCGTGCGCGGGTCACCGTCCTTGTGCACGTGGTGGCCGAGACCCGGGACGAAGCGGCCGGCCGCCCGCTGCTCGCGCACCAGGCGCAGCGCCAGTTCGTCCCAGCCGGAGTCGTTGTGGGGCGGTTCGCCGTGTGCGGCGAGGGCCTCGTGCAGGAACGTCCCGGTGTCCTCGGTGACGCCGAGGAAGCGCGAGCCCCCGCCGAGCAGGCCCGCGGCGAGCGCGCCCTGGACGGAGTCCGGCGCGGACAGGTACGTCAGCCGGGTGACGATGGCCGTGGGCGTGAAGCCGTGGTCGGCCAGGGCCGCGAGCACGGCTTCGAAGACGCGGGTCTCGCCGCGGCTCGGACGGCGCTGGGTCGCCAGCCAGAAGGCGAGTTCGCCGAAGCCGACCGTGCCCATGATGTCCTGGGCGAGGTCCTGGCCGAGCAGGGTGATGCTCTTGCGGTCCGAGGCGCCCAGCGCGGTGGGGTAGCCGCCGGCGGCGGTCGGGTCAGTCACGGGTGTCCTCCGGGTCCCGGGCGAGCCACGCCCGCAGTTCGGCGCCGTGCTCGTCGAGTTCGGGCGGCGGCAGGCGGTACACGGCGGGAGTGGCCGAGAAGGTGACCGGGTGGCGGGTCGTGGGCACCGCGCGGTCGCCCTCGCCGACGGTGACGACGGGGTCGAGTTCGAACCGTTCGGCCATGGCGAAGCCGCCGTCGATGGTGTTGATCGGCCCGCTCGGCACGCCGGCCTCGACCAGCAGCTCGAACCATTCGTTCGCCCCGCGCTCGGCCAGCTGCTCCACGAGCAGCGGACGCAGCGCCTCCCGGTTCGCGGTGCGGTCGGCGTTGCGCGCGAACCGCGGGTCGTCGGGGACCTCGGGGATGCCGAGGACCTCGCACAGCTTGCGGAACTGGCCGTCGTTGGCGGCGGTCACGATCAGGTCGTTGTCGGCCGTCGGGAAGGGCTCGTACGGGAAGACGCTCGGGTGCGCGTTGCCCATCCGGTACGGGACCGCGCCCCCGGCCAGATAGGCCGAGCTGTGGTTGACCAGCCCCGTCAGCGCCGACGACAGCAGGTTCACCTCGACGTGCTGTCCCTCGCCCGTGGCGTCGCGGTGCCGCAGCGCGGCGAGGATGCCGATGGCGGCGTGGTTGCCGGCCATGACGTCGAAGACCGAGATGCCGGCCCGGTACGGCGGGCCGTCGGGCTCGCCGGTGAGGCTCATCAGACCGGAGACGGCCTGCACCATCAGGTCGTAGCCGGGCACGTCGCGCCCGGCGCCGGAGCCGAAGCCGCTGATGGAGGCGTAGATGACGGCCGGGTTCCCGGTGCGCACCGATCCGTAGTCCAGCCCGTACTTGACCAGGCCGCCGGGCCGGAAGTTCTCGATGACGACGTCCGCCCGGCGTGCCAGCTCGCGTGCCGCCCGCAGATCGGCCTCGTCGCGCAGGTCGAGCGCGATGGAACGCTTCCCGCGGTTGACGCCCAGGTAGTAGGTGGACACCTCGCCGCGCACGGGGGGCGTCCAGCTGCGGGTGTCGTCCCCGCGCGGGCCCTCGACCTTGACCACGTCCGCGCCGAGGTCCGCCAGCAGCATCGTGGCGTAGGGCCCGGCGAGGACCCGGGAGAAGTCGGCCACCAGCAGCCCGGACAGCGGGCCCGCCGGTCCCGTTCGCGCGGGCGCGGTGCTCTCTGACATCCAGCGTCACCCCTCATTTGGCCGCCTGACGGACAGACGTCCGTCTGCAGATTGTGTGGCGCAAAGCGGAGGGCGTCAAGGGTGATCAGTGCGCAGAATCCGGTCCATGTCAAGGATTCGTTAAGGCGCCGGGCTGCGCGACAGCGTCCCGTCCGGTCGGGGGGCTCACCTGACGGACTGCGTCATGAGGCTAGCGCTCAACCCATTGGCCGAATAGCGTACTCATGTCCGTCAAGCGGCCAAAGGAGTTCATGATGGATGAGGTCGAGGCATTCGCACCGGGGCGGCCCCTTGTCCTGCGGGGAGGGACCGTGCTTCCCGTCAACCGCGCCCGAGAGGTGCTCGCGGACACCGACGTGCTCGTCGTGGACGACCGGATCGCGGCGGTCGGACCGCGCCTGGCGGTCCCGGACGGGACGGTGGAGGTGGATGCCACGGGCGGCATCGTCATGCCGGGCATGATCGACACGCACCGGCACATGTGGCAGACCGCGATGCGCGGTTACGGCGCCGACTGGACGCTCACCCAGTACTTCGTCTGGTACTACCTGGAGCACGGCAGGAAGTTCCGCCCCGAGGACGTCCACGCCGGCAACCGGCTCGCCGCCGTGGAGGCCCTCGACGCCGGCGTCACCACCGTCCTCGACTGGTCCCATGGCCTGCAGACCGTGGATCACGCCGACGCCGCCGTGGACGCCCTGCGGTCCGTGCCCGGACGTTTCGTCCTGGCCTACGGCAACATCCAGCAGGCGCCCGCGCAGTGGACCGCCGCGCCGGAGTTCCGCGACTTCGTCGGCCGCCGCGTCGACGGCGACGACATGCTCGGCTTCCAACTGGCCTTCGACGTCACGGGCGACCCCGCCTTCCCCGAGAAGCCGGCCTTCGAGGCGGCCCGCGAACTCGGCGTCGCCGTCACCACCCACGCCGGGGTGTGGGGCGCCACCAACGACGACGGCATCCGCCTGATGTACGAGAACGGCTTCATGACCCCGCAGACGGTCTACGTCCACGCCTCGACGCTCAGCGCCGACTCGTACCACCGCATCGCGGCCACCGGCGGCTCGGTGTCGGTGTCCACGGAGAGCGAGCAGAGCGCAGGCCAGGGCTACCCGACGACCTGGGCCCTGCGCGCGCACGACATCCCCGTCTCGCTGTCGATGGACACCAGCGTGTGGTGGAGCGGCGACCTGTTCTCCGCCATGCGCACCACCCTCGGCGCCGACCGCGCCCGCGCGCACCTGGAGGCGCACGCGAAGGGCGAGACCGTCACCCACTGCGCGCTGCGCGCCGACCAGGTGGTGGAGTGGGCCACCCTCGGCGGAGCCCGCGCCCTCGGCCGCGAGCAGGACCTGGGCAGCCTGGAGGCAGGTAAGAAGGCCGACATCGTCCTGCTGAAGAACGACCACTCGCCCGTCTCCTTCCCGCTGCTCAACCCGTACGGTCACGTGGCCTTCCAGGCGCAGCGAGGCGACGTGCACACCGTGCTCGTCAATGGACGGGTCGTCAAGCACGAGCACCGCCTGCTGGGCGTCGACCTGGCCGCGGTGCGGCGCGAGGTCGAGCAGACCGTCGACCATCTGCGTTCCGCCATGGGCGAGGAGGAGTGGCGCAAGGGGATGAACCCCGACGTCCCCGAGACGAAGGTGCTCGACAACCCCTACACCTACACCGATTACCGCAGCGCCTCGACGCACGGCCGGTGACAGCGGTGGGACACCTGGCACAAGGGGGATCCGCGCGATGAGTTCCGGGTTGCTGCTGCTGCGCGTACTGCTCGCCGCCCTGCTCTTCGGCCACGCGACGCAGAAACTGCGCGGCTGGTTCGGCGGGGCCGGCCCGGCCGGCACGGGTGCCGTCTTCGAGCGCTGCGGGATCGTCCCCGGCCCTCGAATGGTGCTGGTCGCGGCGGTGGCCGAACTGACCGGAGCGGCCTCGGTCGCGGCCGGACTGCTGACGCCCGGCGGCTGCGCGGTGATCGTCGGCACGATGACGGTGGCCGCCGCCACGACGGCACCCAACGGCTTCTGGGCGCTGAAGGGCGGCTGCGAGGTGCCGTTCCTCTACGGCGCGGTCGCCGCCTGCCTCGGCTTCACGGGGCCGGGGGAGTGGTCGCTCGACCACCTCCTCGGTCTGCACTGGCGACCCGCCCCCGTCTGGGGCGCGGCGGCGCTGGCGACCGGGCTCCTCGCGGCGACGGTGCCGCTGGCCCGCCGCGCCGCGGTACTGCGGAGCAGAGGGGAGTCCCCCGACTCCCAGGGGAACCCTCCGTCACTCGGATAAGCCGCCCCCGGACGGGCATACGGCTGGAGTACGCCACGAGACGCCGCGGCCGCACGGGCCGCGGCGGCACCGGAACCGGGGGGGCACGACGGCATGGGCGCTTCGCTGGGGGAGACCGACCGCAGGGACGGGGGCCGGCCGGAGCGCTCCGCCGCCGCCCGCAAACAGGAACTGCGTCGCCGCCTGGAACGGCTGATCGGCATCGCCGCGACCGAGGGCAACCGCCTGCAGGCCCTGCGGAACGGGGACGAGATCTTCCCCGCGATGCTGGACGCCATCCGCGCCGCGAAGCACACCGTCGACATGACCACCTTCGTGTACTGGCGCGGTCAGATCGCGCGCGACTTCGCGCACGCGCTGTCCGCCAAGGCGGAGGAGGGGGTACGGGTGCGGCTGCTGCTGGACGGCTTCGGGGGGCGGCTGATCGAGCGGGAACTGCTGGACGCCATGGACCGGGCCGGCGTGGACGTCGCCTGGTTCCGCAAACCCGCACGGCTCTCGCCGTTCAAGCAGAACCACCGCTGCCACCGCAAGGTCCTGGTGGTCGACGCTGAGGTGGCCTTCACCGGCGGCGTCGGCATCGCCGAGGAGTGGTGCGGCGACGCCCGGCACCCCGGGGAATGGCGGGACACCCACGTCCGGGTCACCGGTCCCGCCGTGGACGGGCTGGCCGCCGCCTTCGCCCAGAACTGGGCCGAATGCCGGCAGGGCGGTCTCTACGACGACCGTGACCGCTTCGGCGAGCACGAGCAGAGCGGAGGGGCGATCGTCCAGGTCGTACGCGGCTCGGCGAGTGTCGGCTGGCAGGACATGCGCACCCTGCTCCGCGTGGTGATCACCTCCGCCGAGCAGCGCATCCGGCTCGCCACCGCGTACTTCGCGCCCGACCCGTACTTCGTCGGCCTGCTCTGCCACGCGGCTGCGCGCGGGGTGGACGTGGAGCTCCTGCTGCCGGGCCCGCACACCGACAAACGCGTCTGCCAACTGGCCGGGCAGCGCTACTACCAGCGGCTCCTGGACTGCGGCGTACGGATCTGGCACTACCTGCCGACCATGATGCACGCCAAGGTCATCACCATGGACGGCGTGGCCACCCTAATCGGTTCGACCAACTTCAACCGCCGCTCCCTCGACCACGACGAGGAGGTGATGCTGGCGGTGCTCGACGAGTCCTTCACCTCCGTCCTCGACGCCCACTTCGACGAGGACGTGCAGCGCAGCCGGCCCGTCGACGGCACCCGCTGGCGCGCCCGCTCCGCACTGGAGCGCGCCCAGGAAGCGGCGACCGCGCCCATCCGCCGCTTCCTGTGAGGATGATGGTGGCGCCCCGCACGACAGCCGCGCGGGGCGTACCGACTGCGCTCGCGCAGCGCACGACACACCCTGGAGGGCGTCATCAGCGTCACCAACGTCACCGACACCGGCTCCGGACCGGCTTCGGAAGGCAGTGAAACCCACGCCGCCGAAGCGGCGCCGCACGAGGCGTTCCCCGCCGACCTGGAGGTCGCGACGGTCGCCGAGCTGACCGCCCTGATGGCCTCGGGCCGGATCACGAGCGTCTCCCTCACCCGCGCGTACCTGCGGCGCATCGCGGACCTGGACGTGGGCGGCCCGGCCCTGAACGCGGTGCGCTGCGTCAACCCCACCGCGCTGGAGGAGGCCGCGGCGGCAGACGAGCGCCGGGCGGCCGGCGACCACGGGGGACCCATGCTGGGCATACCCTTGCTGGTCAAGGACAACATCGACGTCCTCGGCATGCCGACCACCGCCGGCTCGGTGGTCCTCGCCGACTCCTTCCCCGGCGCGGACGCGCCGCTGGTCACCCGGCTGCGCGAGGCGGGGGCGGTGATCCTGGGGAAGGCGAACCTGACCGAGTTCGCCAACTACCTCACCGTGGGCATGCCCAGCGGCTACAGTTCGCTGGCCGGGCAGGTGCTCAACCCCTACGACCTGAGCCAGACCCCCAGCGGTTCCAGCGCCGGCTCCGGGGTGGCCGCCGCGGCCGGACTGGCCGCCGTCACCATCGGCACCGAGACCGACGGGTCCATCCTCAGCCCCGCGTCCGCCACCTCGGGCGTCGGGGTGAAGCCCACCCTGGGCCTCGTCAGCCGCACCGGCATCGTCCCCATCGCCTCCAGTCAGGACACCGCTGGGCCGATGACCCGCACCGTCGCGGACGCCGCCGCCCTTCTCACCGTCGTCACCGGTACCGATCCCGAGGACCCTGCCACCGCCGGCAACCCGCTCGACGGCCACGACTTCACCGCCGACCTGTCCCCGGACGCCCTGCGCGGTGCGCGCATCGGCGTCGTGGCGGAACAGACCCCGCAGGACGGCACGGACGAACGCACCCTGTGGGACGCGGCCTTGGCCGCACTGGTGCGGCGCGGCGCCGAACTCGTCGACGTCGGCATCGAGGCGCGCCGCCGCTACGACGTGTCGTCCCCCGTGCTGAGCCACGAGTTCAAGCGCGACCTCAACGCCTACCTGGCACGACTGCCGCAGGACGCACCGGTGCGGACCCTCGCCGACGTGATCGCCCGCAACACGGCGGACGCGGAGGCCGCCCTGAAGTTCGGGCAGACCCTCGCGCTCGCCGCACAGGCCCGGGACCTCGGGCCGGACAGCGCGGACACCGTCGAGTACAAGGCGGCGCGCGCCCGGGACCTGGAGGAGAGCAGGGACCGCATCGACGCCCTCATGGCGGAACACGAGGTCACCGCCCTGCTGTTCGTGAACAGCGGAAGTTCGTCCATCGGCGCCAAGGCGGGGTACCCCTCCGTCACCGTCCCCGCGGGCTACCTCGCCGCCAACCGTCGGCCCTTCAACATCACCTTCCTCGGACGGGCGTGGAGCGAGCCGCTGCTCATCGGCTACGCCCACGACTACGAGCAGGCGACACGGCTGCGCAGGCCTCCGTCGGCCGTCAACCCCACGCTCTCGCGCCGCCGTTCGCCGGCCGTACCGCCGACGAGGCCGGCCGACACCGGGCGCTGACGGCGACGGCACGCGGGACCGCCCGCGCGGGCCGGCCGGCTGCGGAGGAGATGACGATCCGGGCGGTGGCCGTGCGGGCACGCCGTGGTCCCCTGGACGCGCAGGAGCGCACATGCGGCGAGGCCGCATCGCGAGGTGACGGGCGGCCGGACCGCGTACCGGGACGCGCCCGGCACACGGTGTGGCGCGGCCGGCGGGTCGACCGCGGGGCAGAGCCCGGACCCCGGCAGCCCTCCGTCGACCTGCCCGGGAGTCCGCGCCCGCGAACCGGCGGGGACCGGTCGGTAGAATGCGGATGGGAGCGGGGGCGAGAACCCCGGTGTCCGGCCGCATGGCGGTGGTGCGCGATGAACTCGGTTCCGTATGACGTGAGCGTGTACGCCGGGCGGTCGTCGGCGCTCATCGGGGCCCGGATCGCCGGTTACCGCCTGGAGCGGGAGATCGGCCGAGGTGGCATGGCCGTGGTGTACTGCGCCCGCGACCTGCGGCTCGACCGCATGGTGGCGCTGAAACTGCTCGCCCCCGAACTGGCCCGCAACGACACCTTCCGCCGGCGCTTCACGCACGAGTCACGGGTGGCGGCCGCGATCGACCACCCCCACATCGTGCCGATATTCGAGGCCGGGGAGACCGACGGTGTCCTGTACATCGCGATGCGTTACGTCTCGGGGCTGGACCTGCGGGCGCTGTTCGACCGGGACGGTCCGCTGCCCGTGGCGACGGCCCTGCGCATCGGCACCCAGGTGGCCTCCGCCCTGGACGCGGCGCACGACCACGACCTGGTGCACCGCGATGTCAAGCCGGGGAACGTGCTCGTCGCCAAGGGCACCGACAGCGAGCACCCCGAGCACGTCTACCTCACGGATTTCGGGCTGACGAAGAAGTCGCTGTCGTTGACCGGCTTCACCACCGTCGGCGAGTTCGTCGGCACCCTGGACTACGTGGCGCCGGAGCAGATCTCCGGGCGCCCGGTGGACGGCAGGTGCGACCTGTACAGCCTGGCCTGCGTGGTCTACGAGAGCCTGACCGGGAGCCTGCCCTTCGAGCGGGAGGAGGACATGGCCCTGCTGTGGGCGCACCAGTACGACCGGCCGCCACCCCTCACCGAGCGGCGGCCGGACCTCCCGCCGGCCATGGACGACGTCATGGCCAAGGCGCTCGCCAAGGTCCCCGAGGACCGTCACGACTCCTGCCTGGAGTTCGTCGGCGCCCTGCGGGAGGCCGCGACCGGGCTGCCGCAGGCGGCCGCCGGGGAGAGTTCCGCTGATCACCAGGTGACCCGGGTGACGCCTCGGCCCTCCGCGGTGCCCACGCCGCCGGGACCGCCGCCGGACCCGCCGACGTGGGCCCGGGCGGTCTTCCGTCGTCTGCCGGGTGTGTGAACGTCAGCTGCTGGGTGTCTGAACGTCAACTGCTGGGAACGGCGTTGGGAGAGGAGTCCTGCGCGGTGTCGGACGCGTCGCCGGGCGCGCTGTTGGGCAGTTGCTTGGGCTCGGTGGTCTCCAGGGTGTTGTTGACGAACGTGTTGCCCTTGCCCTTGAGGTCGCGGTTGGCGAGGTCGGCCGGCTTGTTGCCGCGGGCGACGTTGTCGCGGACGGTGTTGTCGGAGTTGGACGTCCCCACGACGCTGCCGAACAGGACGATGCCCCCGGACATCGGGGACTTCCCGCTGTTGTCGCGCACGTCGTTGCTGGTGACGACGGTCTTCTCGACACCCGTGAGCAGGATGCCCGTGCCCTGGATGAACGGCAGACGGGCGTTGGGAGCGCAGTACTTGTTGTTCCCGGTCACCGTGTTGTGGGTGACGGTCAGTGCGCCACCGCGCGGGACGCCTTCGTCCCCGACCACGAAGACACCGCCGCAGTTGCCGTTGATCTGGTTGTTCTCGACCGTGACGCCCCGGACCCGGCGCAGACCGACGCCGATCCGGTTCTCCGTCAGCGTGTTGCCCTCGATGACGGCGCCCTGGGTGTCGAGCGCGCCGCCCTCGGTGTCCATGGAGTTGGCGAGGAAGATGCCGGACTCCGCGTTGTTGTGGGCGGTGTTGTCCCGGAAGACCGTGCGGACCGACTTCTCGACGAGGATGCCCTGCAGCTTGTTGTCCCGCGCCGTGACACGGACGACCTGCAGTCCGTCCGCCTGCGACGCGTGGATTCCGGCCTTCTTGAATCCGGTGACCGTCAGCGATTCCAGTGTCACGTCGGACGCCTTCTTCTGCGCCGTACCCGTGACGCAGATGCCCTCGCCCGCCTTGGCGCAGGCGTTCTCGGTGCTGCCCTTCTTGCCCGGGGAGATGACGGTGCCCGTGCCCGCTCCGCGCAGCGTCAGCCGCGGCGTGCTGATCTGCACGCTCTCGTGGTACGTCCCGGCGGCGATGTCGATCACCTGGCCGGGCTGGGCGCGGTCCACCGCCGCCTGGATGGATTCCCCCGCGCGGACGGAGATCTTCTTCTGTGCGTCCGCGGACTGCGAGGCCGTGGGCTGCGACTCGCCGCCGCACGCGACCGCGCCTCCCATGATCGTCGCCGTGGCGGCCGCCGCGACGACGGCCCTGCGGGACCGACAGAGCTTCATGTGTGTGCACCTGCTCTCCGTGATGTGTGATCACCGAAAACAGACGCTATGGATGGATATGAGGCCTCGCCACTCCAAAGCGCATGGCGCGCGGGTGACGATGCCCTGATCGGCCGAAGGGTCCGGGGGTCACGGGAGCGCGGTTCCCGTGGCCGGGCACTGGCCCGTACCGCTGACGGGGTGCCTGCGGCGCGATCGGTGCCCGCTACCCCCGGGCGGGCGCATCGTCAGGGGGCGCCGAGGCGACGGGAGCGGCCGGCCGAGCGCGGGGAAGGGCGCCGGCGGGGAGGCTCTCCACCGCGCTTCGGCGGTCGAGCCGCTCGGGCCCGCCCCCGGTCAGCGGCCCTGCGGCGCGGGCAGGCCGGGGTAGAGCAGTTCGAGGCCACCCGACAGGGCGGCCCGTACGGCGCGACTGCGGTCGTCGACGACGACCTCCAGGGCCCGCTGCTCGATGCCGTCCAGGGCGAGGCCGGCCACCCAGGCCGGGTCGACCTTGTCGTCGGGGGCGACGTAGTCGGCCATCTCGGTGTCCATGTAGCCCACGTGGACCGCGGTGACGTCGACGCCGGACGCGGCGAGTTCCTGCCGCACGACGTTGGTCATCGCCCACTCCGCAGCCTTGGCGGTGCTGTAGCCGCCGTATGCCGGGCGATGGACCCAGGACAGGACCGACAGGATGTTGAGCACCGCTCCGCCGCCGTTGCCGGCGATCAGGGGCGCGAAGGCGCGGGTGACGCCCAGGGTGCCGAAGAAGTGCGTCTCCATCTCCAGGCGGATGTCGGCCATGCTCCCGTCGGTCAGCCCCGTGTGCGTGCTGACGCCCGCGTTGTTGATCAGGAGCGTGGCGTCCGAGGCGGTCCTGGCCGCCGTGGCGACCGACTCGGGATCGGTGATGTCCAGCTGGAGCGGCTCGACGCCCGGCAGGTCGAGGGCGCCGGGGTCGCGGACGCCCGCGTACACCTTGGCGGCGCCCCGGGCGAGCAGCTGGGTGGCCAGGTGGCGGCCGAGGCCGCGACCGGCGCCGGTCACGACGGCGACGGAGTCCTTGATGTCCATGGGGACGCTCTTTCCGTGGGGCTGGGTCGGTTCCTTCCACTCTAGGCAGACTAGATTTACAAACGCAATCCAGGGGGAAACTGGCTTGCTCCGGGGTCGTCGCTGCTGTTGGCTCGGCCGCATGATCGAACTGCGGACCGAACGCCTGCACCTGCGCCGCTGGCGCGACCGTGATCTCGCGCCGTGGGCGGCGATGAACGCCGACCCCCTGGTACGCGAGCACCTGGGGGAGCCGCTGACCCGGGAGCAGAGCGACGCCTCCGTGGCCAGGTTCCTCGCCGAGTTCGACGAGCGCGGCTACGGATGGTGGGCGGTGGAGGTCCGGGCGAGCGGGGAGTTCGTCGGTTTCGCGGGCCTGGACCGGGTGGACGAGGGCCTGCCGTTCACGGGGGTGGAGATCGGCTGGCGGCTGGCTCATGCCGCCTGGGGCAAGGGCTACGCCACCGAGGCCGCGCGAGCCGTGCTGGCCTTCGGGTTCGGCACCCTCGCGCTCCCCGAGATCCTCGCGGTGACCACGGCCGGCAACCTTCGTTCCCAGGCCGTCATGCGCCGGATCGGCATGACCCGCGACCCCGCGGACGACTTCGACGACCCCACCGCCCCCGAAGGCCCCTTGCGCCGCAACGTGCTGTACCGGATCGCCGCGGCGCAGTGATCCCGGGCCGGGACGGTCGCGCCCGTACCGGGGCCGCCGCGTTCCCTCGCCAAGCGCACCCGGAGGCCCACGCGGCGGCTCGGCGACGACGTCGGGGTCTGTGGCGTCGACGAGCCCGGAGGACCTGCCCGGATGATGCGTGCAGGCTCCCTGTGCGGCCTGCTGCAGGCGCGGCGGGTCCGGCGCCGGGGTGGTTCATCCGCCGAGCGTGACGGGCGCGAGGCCGGGAGGCAGGTGGTGCACGGCCGACACCCCGGCCTCCTCCGCCGCGGTGAAGACGCCGACGTCCTGGTTGGTCATGGCCGTGCCCACCGCGTACGCGCCGCCCGTGGTGACGGTCAGGTGCGGCCCGACGACCGTCAGGCGCGGGCGGGTGGTCGTCGAGAAGCGCAGTGCCCAGTGACTGGTGAACGGGTAGAGGGCGCGCAGGGCCGGCTCGGCGTACGCCGCCTCGATCAGGGCCTGGTACGCCCCGCGCCAGGCGTACTCCAGTTCGGCCGCCTCCTGGCGCAGGCTCAGCCACTCGGACCGCACCAACCGAGCGGGATCGTTGTCGGGCACCTCGAGTCGTCCGGTCAGGTGCACGAAGGGCGCCGCACGGCGGATGTCCGGCAAGGCCGCCCCGTCGTGCCACGCCCGTGCGGCACCGGCGATGTCCGCCAGGTCGTCCGTCCTTCCCTCGAGGAGGGTCAGGCCCTGGAACGGTTCCGTGCCCGAGATCGACCACCGGCGTGCGTGCGACCAAGCGCTGATCCCCAGCGGTTGGCGGTGCGGCAGGAGACTCGGCACAACCGCGCGCAGCAGGTCCGTGGACAGGACGGGAACGGCGTCGAGGATGCCGTCCGCCTCGGCCCGCAGCGCGGCACCGAGGCTGCCGCGGGCCGCGACGTCGGGATACAGGGCAGCGGGGTCAGGAGGCGTCGGCACCGCTCGATTGTGCCTGAGCGGCCTGGTCGACGATCCGCTTTCAGGGCATGCGCGCGCTCCCGGCGGTGCGGAGCCAGACGGTGGTGTCCTCGGGGACCGAACGGCCGTCGAGCGGGGCGCTGGCCAGCAGCACCTCGTCGCCGTCCGCGAGGGGCAGCGGCTCGGGGCCGAAGTTGGTCAGGCAGCGCAACCCTGGCGCGCGGTCGAAGGCGAACCAGGCACCGTCCGCGGGTCCCTCCGGGACCGGCGCGGCGTCCGCCGGTACCGGCACCGCGTGCCGCAGCCGCAGGGCGGAGCGGTAGAGGGCGAGCATGGACGCGGGGTCGTCCTCCTGGGCGCGTACCGCCAGGTCCGCCCAGTCGCCGGGCTGCGGGAACCAGCACGCCTCCGGGTCGGCGGTGCTGAACCCGTACGGTGCCGCGGTGCCCTCCCAGGGCAGCGGCACCCGGCAGCCGTCGCGGCCGCGTTCGCGGTGGCCGGAACGCTCCCAGAGCGGATCGCGCAGCCGGTCGTCCGGCACGTGGGCCTGCGGCAGGCCCAGTTCCTCGCCCTGGTAGACGTAGGCGGCGCCGGGCAGCGCGAGCATGAGCAGCGCGGCGGCGCGGGCGCGGCGCCGGCCGCGCGCCCCACCGCCGTACCGCGTGACCGGACGGACCGCGTCGTGACTGGACAGGACCCAGGTGACGGGCGCCCCGACGGCACGCATCGACGCGACCGACCGCTCGATGACCGCGCGCAGCTCGACCCCGTCCCACGGCGACTCCAGGAAGGCGAAGTTGAAGGCCTGCTGCATCTCGCCGGGGCTGACGTACCGGGCCAGCCGGGACGGTTCGAAGACGGCGGCCTCGGCGACCATCACGCGCTGCCGCGGAGGGACCGCGCCGGGCGGTGCCGGGTGCGTGTCCAGGAGCCGGCGCCAGGAGCGGAACAGCGGGTGCAGCTCCTCCTGGTCGTGGTAGGGCATCAGGTGGTTGCGCAGGATGTCCTGGTGCTGCCCGGGCCCGGCGTCGGGGAGACCGGGCGCCTTGAAGAGGGTGTGGGCCACGTCGATGCGGAAACCGTCGACGCCGCGGTCCAGCCAGTGCCGGAGGATCCGCTCGAAATCGGCGACGACGTCCGGGTGGCGCCAGTCGAGGTCCGGCTGCTCGGGCGCGTGCAGGTGCAGATACCACTCGCCGGGGCCGCCGTCCGGTGCGGGGACCCGGGTCCACGCCGGGCCGCCGAAGGCCGACTCCCAGTCGTTGGGGGGGAGTTCCCCGTCCGCCCCGCGCCCGGGGCGGAAGAGGTAGCGGTCCCTGGCCGCGCTTGCCGGGCCCGCCGCGAGGGCCTCCCGGAACCAGGGGTGCGTGTCGGAGGTGTGGTTGGGGACGAGGTCGATCAGGACCCGCAGTCCCAGGCCGTGGGCGCGCTCGACGAAGGCGTCGAAGTCGGCGTCTGTGCCGAGGTCGGCGGCGACGGCGGTGTGGTCGGTGATGTCGTAGCCGCCGTCGGCCAGCGGGGACGGGTAGAACGGGGTGATCCACACCGCGTCCGCCCCGAGCCGGGCCACATGGTCCAGGCGGGCGGCGGCGCCGGCGAGGTCGCCGACGCCGTCGCCGTCACTGTCGGCGAACGCGCGCGGGTGGATCTCGTAGCAGACCGCGTCCCGCCACCAGGGCGCGGCCTGCTGCGGACCGGTGGTGCTGTTCACGGTGCTCCTCCTGCTACCGGCCGCCCGGCCGGTACGGGCAGGGTCCGGCCGGTCCGCGCGGAACGGGTGGCGGCCTCGGCCACCGCGACCGCGGACCGCCCGGACCGCGCGTCGGCCACCGGGGTACCGCCCTCGGTCGCGCAGCGCAGCAGGTCGGTGAAGGCGGCGCGCACGCTCTCGGCGTACACGTGCTGCTTGCGTGCCTCGCCACCCAGGTCGATCACGCAGGTCACGCGGTGCGGAACGCTGCGCTCGACACCCCGCCCGCGGGCCGGGGCGGCCGGGCCCGCGTCGCGTTCCACCGTGACGGTGACCCGCTCCTCGCCGTGCGGTCGCAGCCCCGGTACGTCCAGCAGGGCGGCGGCGCGCGTGGGCAGTTCCTCCCAGCGGCGGGCGCCCTGCTCGTCCGTCCAGGCCGTGACCGTCGCATGGGTCGGGATCCAGCCGGTGACCCGGGCCTCGGCGAAGCCGTAGTCCAGGCGCATCAACTGCCGTTCGGCGCGGTGGGCATGAGTGAAGGAGTGGGTGTGGGTGGCGACGGCGCCGCCCGGGTGGACGGCGGTGGCCACGACGATGTCGACCGGGCCGCCGTCGCGGCGGACGGCCGTGCCCTGCACCTCGACGGGCTCGCTGCCCATCAGGGCGAGGGCGGCGTCGAAGAAGTGCACGCCGTGCTCGACATGGATGCCGCCGCTGTGGGCGGGGTCCCAGAACCAGTGCCCGGGGCCCAGGTCCTCGTCGGCGGCGTCGTTCTCGAAGGCGAAGCGCACCAGCGGATCCAGCAGCTCCTCCTCGCGCAGCCGCTGGAGCATCCGCAGGACGGGGTTGTAGCGCAGGACGTGGTCGACGACGAGGACTCCGGCGGAGCGCTCGGCCTCCGCCTCCACCCGCAGGGCGTCCTCCAGTGTCACGGCCAGCGGCTTCTCGCAGAAGACGTGCTTGCCGGCGCGCAGCGCGCCGACGGCGAGTTCCGCGTGGGTGGCCGGGGGAGTGGCGATCGCCACGACGTCCACACCGGGCAGGCCGGCCAGCGAAGCGGCGTCGGGGGCGACGGCGGCGCCGTGCCGCCGCGCGAGGGCGGCGGCACGGTCACCGTCGGGGTCGGCGCACGCCACGACGCGTATGCCGGGCAGGTCGGCGACGGCGTCCAGCAGGTAGGCGCCGAACGCGCCGCAGCCGGCCAGGCCCAGACCGAGCGGAGTCACTCGGCACGGTCCAGGCGGGCGACGCCGATGTGCGCGTCGGCCATGCCGTAGAAGACGTAGCGGACGCCGTCGATCTCCTCGATCGCGGTCGGGAAGACGACGTTGGGCACGGTGCCGGAACGCTCCTCCTCCGTCTCCGGCTCCATCAGCGGCTCGTCGGTGCGGGCCAGGATCCGCGCCGGGTCCTGCGGGTCGAGGATCATCGCGCCCGCCGCGTAGCTGACCTTCTGCTGCTGGGCGAAGGGGTCGTCGATCGTGCCGGACACACCGTGGTGGATGAGCAGCCAGCCCTCCTCGACGCGGATCGGGGCCGGGCCCGCGCCGATCTTGAGCTCTTCCCAGGGGTGCTCGGACAGTGCCACCAGCCGGTGGTTCCGGGGTCGGGCCAGGGCGCTCAGGTCGCGCTCGACCTCCGCGACGGGCACGTAGGAGATCCAGATGCCGGGTCGCTCGTCGGTCACGCCGGCCGGCAGGTGCACGCCCTCGCCGGGGCGGAACCAGCCCAGGTCCCACATCGGGCGGTGCAGCATGGCGAAGCTCGGCTCGCCGTCCGGGCCCGGGACGGGCTCGGGGAAGTGCACCACGTCCTTGTTCGGGAAGAGGTTGAGGTCCGTGTCGAGGTCGGCCTGGTAGGCGAACTGGATCGGGCCCAGGCGCTCCCAGGTGACCAGGTCCTTGGAGACGGCGAGCGCCGGCTTGGGGCCGAGCGGGCCATAGGCGACGTACGACATGACGTGCAGCCCGAGCGCCTCGATCCAGGTCGTGCGCGGGTCCTCGACGCCGGCGTTGTTCTTGCCGCGCTCCCAGCCGGCGTCGGGGGCGAGGACGACGCCGCGGCGCTCGACGCCGGTGGGCACGCCGTCCTCGATCACGACCTCGGCGAGACCCACGCGCGAGACGTTGCCCTCCGCGACGAGGCGGGGCAGCAGGTGCAGGGTGCCGTCGGGGGTGCGGCCGGACGCGGGGTTGAGCACGCCCTCGGCCTCGTCGGCCTCGCCGGCCAGCGGGGACATCACGACGCCGACGCGGGTCAGGCGGTAGGGCACGGAGCTGGTGGAGCCGGTCGTACGGGTCGAGCCGGTGGAGCCGGTGGTGCGGTCGTTCACGGGGAGATCAGCCCTTCGTGGCGGAGTCGATGTCGGTGGAGGTGAAGCGGCTTTGGAAGACGAGGTACAGGGCCACCGCGGGCGCGGCCAGCACGCAGGCGCCGGCGAGGATGGCGCCGAACGGGTTGGCGGCGGCCGAGGAGACGGTGCTGATGTAGTTGGCCAGGGACACCGCCAGCGGCTGCATGTCGTGCTCCTTGGTGACCAGGAACGGCCACAGGAACTCGTTCCACGGCCCGGTGAAGCTCAGCAGCACCACGGAGGCGAGCGCCGGCTTGCACAGCGGGATCGCGATCCGGAACAGGATCTGCAGTTCACCCGCGCCGTCGATGCGCGCGGCCTCGAACATCGCCTGCGGCAGCTGCAGGAAGAACTGCCGGAAGATGAAGACCGCGCTGGTGTTGATGGCGAACGGCAGGATGATCCCGATGTAGGAGTCGGCCAGGCCGTAGTCGCGGACGATCAGCACGTACAGCGGGATCATCAGCAGCTGGAACGGGATGACCTGCACCAGCAGCACCAGGGCGAAGGTGGAGCCCTTGCCGCGGAAGTGCAGCCGCGCCAGGGCGTACCCCGCCAGCAGTCCGAAGACGGTGGTGCAGATGATGACACCGCCGGTGAAGATGCCGGAATTGATCAGGGAACGGCCGAGTGAGATGGCCGAGTTGATCTCCGCGTAGTTGTGCAGGGAGAGGTTTCCCGGTCGCGGGAAGGCACCGGCGGGACTGCTGTCGGGCTCGCGCTGCAGCGAGCCGATGAGCATGTAGTAGAAGGGGAAGAGGAAGGCGAAGGCCCCGGCGAGCAGAGCGAGCCGCGACAGGGTCCGGCGCGCGCGTGAGTGCGTGTGCGGCCTGTGGTGCGCGGAGCGGCGCGCGAGTGAGGGGGCGTGTGCGTCGGCCATGTCAGTCCCTCTCCAGCACGCGGCGGTAGACGAGGGAGATCGCGGTGATCAGCACGACGAGGATCACGCCGATCGCCGCGGCCTCGTCCGGGTGGCCCTGCTGCAGACCACGCTGGTACATCAGCAGTACCGGCGAGGTGGTGGCGCCGTCGGGCCCGCCGCCGCTGGTCAGCAAATAGGGCTCGGTGAACAGGTTCGCGCCCGTCACCGTCGCCATGACCAGCACCAGCAGCGTCGCCGTGCGCACCGCCGGAACCGTGATCGACCAGAACATCCGCACCTTGCCCGCGCCGTCGAGCGCGGCCGACTCGTAGAGTTCGCCGGGCACGTTCTGCAGTGCCGACAGGTAGAGCACGATGAAGAAGCCGAGTTGCTTCCAGGCGACGAACAACGCGATGGTCGGCATCGCCAGGTGCGAGTTGACCAGCCAGGACGGGTCCGGAGCGAGCGGGCCGAGCGCCTTGTTGACGAGGCCGTTGGAGTTGAACAGGAAGAGCCACACGCCCACGACCGCGACGCTGGCCGTGATGTAGGGGACGTAGTAGGCCGTGCGGAAGAACGTGCGCGCGCGCAGCTTGGAGTTGAGGGCGGTGGCGAGCACGAGGGACGCCGCGACCGTCAGCGGCACGTTGATGACCAGGAAGACCGCGATGTTGAGGAACGACCGCCACACGTCCGGATCGGTGAGGACGGAGGTGTAGTTGGCCAGACCCACGAAGGGCCGGTCCACCTGGGCGCCCGGCGCGGCGAAGAAGTAGTCGTGGAAGGAGATCCACACCGCGAAGCCGAGCGGGTACAGGAAGATCGCGGCGAGGTACAGCAGGTAGGGCGAGACGAAGGCGAGACCTATCGGCTGCCGGCCCGCGATGCGCGGTATGCGCGGCCGTGGTCGGCCGCCGGCCCCGCCCCGGGCCGGCCCGGGGCGGAGGATGTCATGGTGCGTGGAGGACATGGCCGTGACTCACTGCTTCGCCAGGCCGTCGACCGTGCCCGCGGCCTCACGGAAGGCGTTCGCCACGTCGCCCTTACCGAAGATCACGGACTTGGTGTAGGCGTCGCGGAACGTCTGCCAGATCTCGACCGAGTTCGGCACGTTCGGGGCCTCGACGGTGCGGTCGGCCTGCTCGGCGAAGCTCTTGTAGTCCGGGTGCGAGGCGAAGTAGTCGGGGTACGCGGCCGTCAGGTCCTGGCGCATCGGCATCTGTCCGGTGGCCTCCAGCAGCTTTCCGTCCTGCTCCTTGCTGGTGGCGAACTTCAGAACGTCCCAGGCAGTGCCCTTGTTCTTGCACGCGGTGAACATGCCGATGGACTTCTCGTCACTGAAGGTGCCCTTGGCCTCGGCGCCGGTCGCGGTCGGCACCGGCACGGCGCCCCACTTGACCTTGTCGCCGTAGACGGACACGGCCCACGGACCGACGATCGCCATGGCGGACTTGCCGTCGGCGAAGGCGTCGCCGTTGTACTGCTCGTTGGGGGCCAGGCGGCCCGCGTACATCGTCTTCCAGAACTCGGCTGCCTTGATCCCGTCGGGCGAGGCGAACTGGGCCTTGCCGTCCTCGACGAGCTGCTTGCCGGTCTGGGCCGCGAACAGCGGGTAGAAGTCGAACCATGACTGGTAGAACTCGGAGGTGGGCGCCGGCCAGATGGCGGCGTGCACCCCGCCCTTGACCAGGGCGCGCGAGGTGGTGAGGAAGTCCTGGTAGGACGCGAGCTTCGGGTTCTCGGGGTCGAGCCCGGCCTTCTTGAACAGGTCCTTGTTGTAGAAGATCATGACGGGGTTGCTCTTCCACGGCATCTGGTAGTGCTTCCCGTCGGGCGACTCGTACTGGGAGAGCCGGGCGCCGGTCCGCTCCTGCAGGTACTTCGCCCCGCCGGGGAAGTCGTCCAGGGCCACCAGACCGCCCTGCTTCTGGAAGCCGGGAACGGCCGCCGGTGCGGTGTTGAGGATCAGGCACGGAGCGTTGCCGGCCGTGATGGCCGCGCCGATGACCTCCTCGGAGCTCTTGCCCGCGGGTATCTCCTGCGCCTTCACCTTCTCGTCGGGGTGGGCGGCGTTCCAGGACGCGACCATGCTCTTGCCCCAGGCGACCTCCTGGGCGTTGTTGGAGTACCAGACCGTGATCGGCCCGCGGGCGTCGCCGCCGGAGGCGGAGTCCGACGCGCCGCTGCCGCAGGCCGCGAGCGGCACGGTCAGGGCGACGGCGGAGAGGGCGGTCAGGAGGGTTTTCTTCATTACGGTGGCTCCGTGTTCTCAAGGGGTGGGAAGCGGCCGGTCCGGGGCGTCGTCCTGCCTCGGTGACGGCCCTCCGGGAAGCGGAGAACGTCGTGGGCGCGAAGGGCGCTCGTTCAGGGGTGCGTTCGGGGACGTGCGGTCAGGGGCTAGCGGTCGAGGTGGGGGCCGGACCAGTGGAGCCGCGCACCATGAGCGCGGCCGGATCCAGTTCCACGTGCGGAGTCGTGCCGTGCTCGATCGTCTCGATCAGGGCGCGCGTGGCGGCCCGGCCCCAGCTGGCGGCATCGGCACGACAGGTCGTCAGCGAGGGGCGGGTCCAGGAGGCCAGGGGTACGTCGTCGAAGCCGACCACCGACAGGTCGGCGGGCAGCCGCAGCCCGGCTTCCTGAGCCACGGCCATGCCCGCGGTGGCCGACAGGTCGTTGGCGTAGACGATGGCGGTGGGCCGGTCGCCCCGGGTGATCAGCGCCTGCGTCGCGAGGGCGCCGCCCTCGGCGGTGAAGCCGCCCGGCAGCACCGGGCCCTGGGGCAGGCCGGCCTGCGCCAGCGCGTCCCGCCAGGCGCCGAGCCGCCGCTGGGCGTGCAGGTACTCCTCGGGGCCGGCGACGTAGGCGATGTGGCGGTGGCCGTGGCCGACGAGGTGACGGACGGCGCCCGCGACCACGGGGCGGTCGTCGAGGTTGACCGTGGCGATGCCCTCGACGCCGTCGTCGGCGCCGACGGCCACGGCGGGAAGGCCGAGTTCCCTCAGCAGTTCCGGGCGCGGGTCGCCCACCCGCAGGTCGGTGAGGAACACCCCGTCCACACGCTGGTCGTCCACCAGGCGGCGGTAGGTGTCCATCTCGTTGCCAGGGGCCGTCACGTGCAGCATGAGGCCGTCACCGGACTCGGATATGACCGACTCGACGCCCGCCATGAACGCCGGGAAGAAGGGGTCCGTGCCGATGAGGTCGGGCTCTCGGGTCAGGACGAGCCCGACGGCCCGGGCCCGTCCGGTCGACAGGGCGCGGGCGCTGCGGCTCGGTGTCCAGCCCAGCTCCCCGGCCGCGGCGCGCACCCGTTCCTGGGTCGCGGCGGCCACACCGGGGCGGTCGTTGAGGACGAAGGAGACCGTCGCCCGGGACACACCCGCCAGTTGGGCGACATCGGCGATCGTGGGGCGTCGGGCCATGCGAACTCTCCGTGTACGGCGGCGGAAGGGTGCCGCAGCCACAGCCGCTGGTCCCGTCGTCCGGCGTGCCGCGAGGGACACGCCGTCCGGCGGCACCCTTGGCGCCGGAGGCAGCACGTTCTGGTACTCGCATACCGGAGCAACCTGCGCGAAAGGATGTTGTCATCTCGCGTTTGAACCGGTTTAAACGAGCGTTGACAGGAACCATGAACCTCGGTGGGCGGAGTGTCAAGGGGCTTCTTGCGGGTGGAGAGTTGTATGCGGTAAATGTGCGGAAAGTCCGAAATGTCGTCGCATGGTGCCGTCACTGCCAGGCGTGCGATCCGTGACGTTGCGTCACGGTTGTGCGGGCGTCGGCGCCGCGCGGCCCGCCGCGGACATCACAGGGCCGAGGGCGAGGACAACGGAAGAGGGTGGGCTCCAGGGCGCGGTCGGGTGGGCCGAGCCGCCTCTCGCGCCCGCTGACGCCGCAGGCCCCCGCCGCGTCGTTGCGGTGGGGGCCCGACTCATGGCGGTGAGGGCTCCAGGGGGGGAGAGGTGGAGCCCTCCGACTGCACCACCGCCCAGCATGGTCACGGGGCCGCGGGCTCGCACCTCGCGGTGGGCCGGGCGGGTGATGTTCCCCACGTCCACGGCACGGGCGGCCCGCAGGCCGGTGCGTCACCCGACGGGTGGACGCGCCCACATGTCGGCGCCCACCCGGGCACCGTTGGCTACACCGCGGTGAACCCGCCGTCGACGGTGAGCGTGGCGCCGTGGATCTGCGACGCCTCGTCGCTCGCCAGGAACACGACGGCCGCGGCGACCTCCTCCGGGGTACCCGCCCGGCGAGCGGGCATGCGCGAGATGAGCGGGGTCAGGTGCTCGCTCATCGCCGCCACCTTGTCCGTGAGGGTGGGACCGGGGGCCACGGTGTTCACCCGGACCCCGTGCGGCCCGTACTCCGCCGCCCACGAGGCGGTCAGCGAGTGAACGGCCGCCTTGGTCATGCTGTAGAGGGCCGAATGCGCCGCCCCCCGCATGCCGTTGATCGAGCCCAGGTTGATCACGGCGCCGTGGCCGCGCTCGGCCATGGGCGGGGCCAGCAGGCCGGTGAGCAGGAACACCGACCGCACACTCACCGCCAACGCGCGGTCGACGGTCTCCTGTGGGACCTCGGCGGTGGGGGCGGGCGAGAGGAGCAGCGCCGCGTTGTTGACGAGTACGTCGATCCGTCCGCCCGCCGCCCTGATCGCGTCGGTGGCGAGGCGGCCGACCACGTCGGCCCCGCCCGACAGGTCGGCCCCGACGAACGCGGCGGATCCGCCGTCCTTCTCGATGCGTGCCACCACGTCGGCACCGCGCGCCTCGTCGCGTCCGCTGACGACGACGAACGCGCCCTCCGCGGCCAAAGCCGCCGCGATGGCGGCGCCGAGGCCGGTGGTGGAACCGGTGACCAGGGCCGTACGCCCGGTGAGTCGCTGGGTCATGTTCCGCGCCTTTCTCCGTGAAACCGGCTGGGAACGGCCAAAGTGCCACCCAGAGAGTGGACCGGCAAGTCCAGAAGTGCCAGTATGGGCTCATGGCACCACGCATCACGGCCAAGGGCGCCGCCACCCGCAACCGCATCGTCGAGGGCGCCGCGGCGGAGATCCGCGAGGGCGGCGCGATCGAGACCACCCTCGACGACATCCGCGCCCGTACGTCCACCAGCAAGAGCCAGCTGTTCCACTACTTCCCCGGCGGCAAGGAGGAACTGCTGCTCGCCGTCGCCCGGCACGAGGCCGACCGGGTGCTGTCCGACCAGCAGCCGCACCTCGGCGCGCTCACCTCGTGGCAGGCTTGGTACGACTGGCGGGACGCGGTCGTCGAGCGCTACCGGCGGCAGGGGCAGCAGTGCCCGCTCGGCTCGCTCGTCTCGCGGCTGAGCCCCGCCACGCCCGGCGCGCAGGCCGTCGCCAAGGAACTTCTCGCCACCTGGCAGGCCCAGATCACCAGCGGCATCCGGGCCATGCAGGAGCAGCGGGAGATCTCGCCGGAACTGGACGCCGACCGCGCCGCCGCAGCGCTTCTCGCGGGCATCCAGGGCGGTGTCCTGATCCTGATGTCGACGGGCTCGCTCACTCACCTGGAGGCCGCCCTCGACCTGGGCGTCGAACGTCTCCTCGCGGCACCTGGGCGGGCCCCGGCATCCGGGCCGTCCGAACGCTGACCCTGGGCACTGCCGCTCGCGGCGCCCGCGGTGCGTGCGTTGACGTGTCCGGTGGCCGCACGACCGGAACGGACCTGCGGGGCGGCGGGATTGTCGGGCCGCGGGGTGCCGGCGCGCGGCATCGGGGAGCCGAACGCTGCGGAAGATCTCCCGGGGGCGCGTGGTTTCGGCGGACGTCGTCCTTCGGTTATCGGTTGCCGCGTCATACGGCGCCTGCGGTGCGTGTGTTGACGTGTCCGGTGGCCGCACGACCGGAACGGACCTGCGGGGCGGCGGGATTGTCGGGCCGCGGGGGGCCGGCGCGGCATCGGGGAGCCGAACGCTGCGGAAGATCTCCCGGGGGCGCGTGGTTTCGGCGGACGTCGTCCTTCGGTTATCGGCTGCCGCGTCATGCGGCGCCTGCGGTGCGTGTGTTGACGTGTCCGGTGGCCGCACGACCGGAACGGGCGTACTGACGATCCCGCAGCGGCGGTCATGTCCGGATCCCGTCGAGGGCGGGGGTGGCGCGGGCGATCTCGCCGGCCCGGAAGGGGCACCGGCGGAACAGGTGCTCCCGGACGCGACGCGGAATGTCGAGCGGTGGCGACATAGGTGACCAACGTGAAACCTCTCCTTGTTGCGGACTTTCTCGTGTGAATTCCTCTCTTATGAGGGCCTTTACGTTTGACCTGAGCGCGCCCCATCTGTCCGGCCTGCTCACACAATGCGGCAGCCCATGCCGTTTCACCCGAATCATTTCCTGAGAACATGTCATTGAACGGGCCGGAAGAAGATGGGTTTGACGCGGATGTAACCTGCGTGAATTCCCTTGATCTTTGGGGGATGCATCAATGTCCCGGTGGCGGGTCGATGAGAACTCCCGCCATCGTGCACGTCATTTGGAGAATTTTCGTGTCATATCGTCCAGGAAGACGGCGCAGAACGCCCGTAAGGGTGTTCTTGGCCATGGCGGCCACGTCGACCGCGCTCGCCAGTGCTCTGTTCGGTCTCAGCGCGCCGCAGGCCCAGGCAGCACCCACCGCGACGGCCGAACCGCGTGCCGGCCACGGCAACGTCGAGCGTGTCTGCGACGTTCCGGAGCCCGGACTCGCCGGGTGCCTCGCCCTGCGCCGCACCGACACCCGTGCCTTCCGCGGGCTGGCAAAGAGCGGGGCGCTCCCGGACGGGCTCGGCGCCACCGACATCCAGGACGCCTACAACCTGGCCGCCGACGGCGGTGCCGGGCAGACCATCGCCATCGTCGACGCCTTCGACGACCCCACCGCCGAGACCGACCTGGCCGTCTACCGGGCCCAGTACGGCCTGCCGGCCTGCACCTCGGCGAACGGCTGCTTCCGCAAGGTGGACCAGCGGGGCGGGACCGACTACCCGGAACCCGACGCGAGTTGGTCGGGCGAGATATCGCTCGACCTGGACATGGTGTCGGCGGCCGCGCCGAGCGCCCGCATCCTGCTGGTCGAGGCCGACGACAACACCCCCGAGAACCTCTCCGCCGCCGTCAACCAGGCCGTCGCGATGGGTGCCAAGTTCGTCTCCAACTCGTACGGCGCCGACGAGTCCCTGGCGGACCCCACCGCGTGGGACGCGGCGTACAACCATCCCGGTGTGGCGGTCGTCGCCTCGTCGGGTGACGACGGTTACGCGGTCGGTTACCCCGCGTCCTCGCCGTACGTGACCGCGGTGGGTGGAACGGCCCTCGTCCGCGACCCCGACTCCGAGCGCGGCTGGTCGGAGACCGCGTGGAGCGGCGCCGGATCCGGGTGCTCGAAGTACGAGCCGAAGCCCGACTTCCAGAACGACACGCTCTGCGCCGGCCGCTCCGTCGCCGACGTGGCCGCGCTGGCCGATCCGCAGACCGGCGCCGCCGTCTACCAGACGTACGGCGGCGACGGCTGGACGGTCATCGGAGGCACCAGCGCCGCCGCCCCCATCATCGCCGGGGTCTACGCGCAGGCAGGTGAGCCCGAGCCCGGGACCTACCCCAACACCTACCCCTACGCGGCTGCCCAGTCAGCGCTGCACGACGTCACCGCCGGCAGCAACGGCGACTGCGACCACGCCTACCTGTGCAACGCCGCGCCCGGCTACGACGGTCCGACGGGCCTGGGCACTCCGAACGGCCCGGCGGCCTTCCGCAACGGTCCGCACGGCAAGCTCCACGGCACGGTCCTCGACGCGGCCGACGGTTCGCCGGTGGAGGGCGCGGAGATCCACGCCGGTGCGTCCACCGCGTACACCGGCCCCGACGGCACCTACAAGCTGTCCCTGCCGGCAGGCACCCACGACATCACCGTCGGCGGCTACGGGTACCGGACCAAGACGTTCGCCCAGGTGAACGTGGCCGACAACAAGGACAAGGCGAAGGACTTCGCCCTCACGGCCCTTGCCACCAACCGCGTCTCGGGCACCGTCAAGGACGGCTCGGGACACGGCTGGCCGCTGTACGCCCAGGTCAGCGTGGACGGAAAGCCCGGCGCCCCGGTCTGGACCGACCCGGTCACCGGCGCCTACAGCATCGACCTGCCGAGGAACGCCGACTACACCCTGCGCGTCATCGGCTTCTACCCCGGATACGAGGGTGCCGTCCGCACGGTCAAGCTGGCCGCCACCGACGTCGGCGCCGACTTCGCACTGAAGGTGGACCCCCGGTCGGGGTCGGCCCCGGGCTACGACGTGACGCACGAGGGCCCTTCGCAGAGCTTCGACTCCACCTCCGCCGCGCCGGAGGGCTGGTCGGTGCGCAACGCCGAGGGCACCACCGGTGGCTGGACGTTCGACGACCCCCGGTACCGGGGGAACCACACCGGAGGCTACGGCGGGTTCGCCATCGCCGACAGCGGCTACGGGGTCAGTGAGGACACCAGCCTCATCAGTCCCTCCTACGACTTCGGCGACGAGCAGCACCCCGACCTGTCCTTCCAGACGCACTACGTGGGCTCCTGGTCGCAGCAGGCGTCCGTGGAGGTCTCCACCGACCAGGCGCAAACCTGGACGAGCGTCTGGGAGGCCGACCCCTCGTACGCCGACATCAGCGGTCCGGCGAGGATCTCGGTGGATCTGAGCGCGTACGCGGGGCGGCCCGATGTGCGGCTGAGGTTCCACTTCGTCGGGACGGACGCCTGGTACTGGCAGGTCGACGACGTACAGGTCGCCGACTGGAAGGCGACGCCGCTCGCCGGCGGCCTGGTCACCGGTCAGGTGACCGACGCCAACACCGGCGGGGGGATCGTGGGCGCCGGTGTCGCGGCTGCCTCGGGTCAGCGGGCCATCTCGATGGCCACCCCCGCCGACGTCCGCCGTCCCGACGGCTTCTTCTGGATGTTCGCCCCCAAGGGCGAGCAGGCCCTCACCGCCTCCAAGAAGCCGTACCAGTCCCTGTCCCAGCAGGTGAAGGTGGTCGCCGACGGCAGCACGGCCACGGGCGACCTCGTGCTGAAGGCCGGCAGGCTGTCCGTCACCACCGACGGAGCCGACGCGTCCGTGAAGTGGGGGGCCTCCGCCTCCCGCACCGTGCAGGTGACCAACACCGGAGGCGTCGCCGCGCACGTGACCCTGGTCGAGCATTCCGGGGGTGCCGTGATCGCGGCCGGGCGGGCCGCGGCGGGACCGGAATGGCAGCCCGTGCCCGACGTGCCGACGGCGGTGATCGACGGCCTGGCCGACAGCCACCAGGGCAAGCTCTACGCCGGGCTCGGCGGCAACGGCAGCTCCGTCTCGCACAAGTTCATGGTCTACGACCCCAAGGCCGGCTCGTGGTCCACGCTTGCCCCGGCCGCGGACGCCCGCACCTACCCGACGCACGGATTCATCGGCGGCAAGCTCTACGTCGCCGGCGGCTTCCCCTCCGGCTCGCACATGGCCGACCCGAAACTCGAGATCTACGATCCCGCCGCCAACACCTGGACGACCGGCGCCGACCTGCCGAACCCCCTGGCGGGCGGAGCCGGAACCGTTCTCAACGGCAAGCTGTACATGATCGGTGGATGCAGCACCGACTTCTCCTGCGGCCAGAACACCGCGGTGAACGTCTACGACCCGGACACCGACAGCTGGAGCACGGCCGCCGACTACCCCGAGCCGGTGGCGGCGAACGCCTGCGCCGGCATCGAGAACAGGATCTACTGCGCCGGGGGCAGCAGCAACGTCAACGTCACTAACGGCACGTACGACCTGTCCTCCGCCTACGTCTACGACCAGGCCTCCGACAGCTGGTCGCGGCTGCCCGACATGCCCTTCCCCCTGTGGCGCTCCTCCTATGCGAGTGCCAACGGCCAACTGGTCGTCACCGGCGGCCAGTCGCAGGGCAAGGTGGTCGCCGCCGGCCTCGCCTTCGACCCGAAGACCGCGTCGTGGTCCGAACTGCCGGCCCTGCGCCAGGCCCGCACCGGGGCTTCCGGCGCGACGGGCTTCTACGCCGTCGGCGGCATGGCGGACGGCGCCGCGCTGAAGTCCACCGAACTGCTGCCCGGTTACGACCAGCCGGACGACGCCGACGTCTCCTGGATGTCCGTCAGCCACCGGCGGCTGGACCTGCAGCCCGGCGCGTCCGCCACGGTGACCGTCACCCTGGACGCGGCCGAGGTCAGCCAGCCCGGCACCTACTCGGCGCGCCTCAACCTGAGCGGCGACACCCCGTACGCCGCTCAGGACATCCCCGTCTCCCTGACCGTGGCACCGCCCGCGGCGTGGGGCAAGGTCACCGGCACGGTGACGTCCGCGGCGACCGGCAAGCCCCTCGCGGGGGCCACGGTGGAGATCGACTCGTGGGTGGCCGAGACCACCCTCACCACCGACGAGGACGGCCGGTACGAGCTCTGGCTCGACAAGCGCAACAACCCGCTGTCCGTCATCGTCTTCAAGGACGGCTACAAGCCTGCCACGGCCACCGTCAAGGTGGTGAAGGGAGCTGTGGTCGTCACCGACTTCGCGCTGAAGAAGGCGTGACGCGCTGACCGGCACGGTGTGCGGCCGCGGGGCCGGCCACCGTGCGAAGGCACACCGTGGGTGCCCGGGATCAGATTCCGGGCACCCACGTGTGCGTCACCGCCCTCGGCCGAACCGGTCCGGGCTCTCGTTCGGACCTGCCGCACCGGGGCGGTCTCGTCATGGGAGCGGGGAGGCAGGGCCCCGCACACCGTCCCTCCGGGAACGTGCCCCGTCACGGGGACCAGCCGCGACGCCGTCACCCCTGCGCCCCCTTCGTCAGCCGGCAGCGGCCGCAGTGGCGGGCCTCGGGGACGACCACCAGGTGGTGCAGCGGGATGGGCCGCCGGCACAGCGGGCAGATCCCGTACCGCCCCTCACGCATCCGCTCCAGGGCCGCCTCGACGTCGGCGAGCACCATCCGGGCAGAGGCGGCGAGCGCGGCGCGGACCTCTTCCCGGGCCGCTGCCCGGTCACCACCCGGCGGCCGGTGCGCGGTGGCCGGCAGGGAGGCGGTGATCTGCCGCAACTGCTCCTGCCGGAAGAGGCGTTGCTCGTGGAGGCCGGCGCAGAGTGCGGCGAGGTCCTCGGCGGACAGATGCGTGGCGCGGGCCCCGGCCCGGTGGTTCACCACGTCCCCCTTCTCCGGCCGGCCACGGTCACGCGGCACGGCGGCCGCAGGCCACGCAGCATCGCGCGTACGGGAGGATCTCCAGGCGCTCGGCGGGTATGGGCTTGGCGCAGTCCGGGCAGACCCCGTAACTGCCCTCCTGCAGGCGCGTGAACGCCGCCTCGATCTCCTTGAGCACCCGCTGGATCGCCTCCTTCTGCACGATCATGACGTGGTCGTCCGCCGCCCAGCCCGCCTGCGCGACGGCCTGGAGCTGGGTGAGCCGGGTGTTGCGCTCGTGCTCGAGGCGCTGACGGGCCTCGTGCGCGGTCATACGGCCGGGCCGGCAGCCGGGACGGACTTTGTCGGAGGACACGGCGGGCTCCTTCCTGGACGGGGATGCGCGGGCGGCCGGCGCCGAAGGCGGCGCCGGCCGGAACCACACGGGAGGTCGCCTCCCATGCTGACCGAGCGTGCGGCGCCCGCCCATCGGCCGTGACACCCATCTCCTGTGGGTACCGGACCCCATCCCCGGGCCCGCCCGCGGCCTCCCGAGCACCCTGCAGATGGGGGTCGCACCCCATCGACCGGAGCACCGGAAGCGGGCAGGCTGGACGGAGGCTGCCACGACGACGGCCGTGCCCGCCTGCCGGAACCCGCGGAGGCGGGCGACTGCTGTGCGCGCGTGGAGCGACGAGGGAAGAGCGGGAGAAGGAGGCCGAGGTCGGGTGTCCCTGTTCTGGCGGATCTTCGGGCTGAACGCCGTGGTGCTCGGTACGGCCACGGCACTGCTGTTGTGGGCCCCGGTGACCGTCTCCGTACCGGTGGTGCTGACCGAGGCGGTGATCCTGGTCGGCGGCCTGGCCGTGATGCTGGTCGCCAACGCCGTGCTGCTGCGGGTCGGCCTGGCGCCGCTGGACCGGCTGACCCGGATGATGACCACCGTCGACCTGCTGCGCCCCGGTCAGCGGCTGCCGGTGACGCGCGGGCACGGCGGCGTGCCCGAGCTGATCCGCACCTTCAACGCGATGCTGGACCGGCTGGAGGAGGAGCGGGCCACCAGCAGTGCGCGCGTCCTGTTCGCCCAGGAGGCCGAGCGCAGGCGTGTCGCCCAGGAACTCCACGACGAGGTGGGGCAGAGCATGACGGCCGTCCTGCTGGAACTGGACCGGGCCGCCGGACAGGCGCCCGAGCCGCTCCGCGGCGAACTGCAGCAGGCGCAGGAGATCACCCGCGAGAGCCTGGACGAGGTCCGCAGGCTCGCCCGCCGGCTGCGCCCCGCCGTGCTGGAGGATTTCGGCCTGGTCAGCGCTCTGACCTCGCTGACCGGGGACTTCGCCACGCACACCGGGCTCGGGGTGCGGCGCCGCTTCGACACGGATCTGCCCACACTCGACCGTGAGACGGAACTCGTGCTCTACCGCGTCGCGCAGGAGAGCCTGACGAACGTCGCCCGCCACGCCGAGGCCGAACGCGTGGAGGTCAGCCTGCGCCACAGCGGCGACCGCGTCGTGCTCGGCGTCAGCGACGACGGGCGCGGCACCGGCATCGCCCACGAGGGCGCCGGGATCCGCGGCATGCGCGAACGGGCCCTGCTCCTGGGGGCCGTACTCGACATCACCTCCACACCACGGGCCGGCACCTACGTCCGGCTGACCGTGCCCGCCCAAAGGGACCGCCGATGACCCCGACCGCACCGACCCCGATCCGCATCCTCCTCGCCGACGACCACGCCCTGGTGCGCCGCGGGGTACGGCTGATCCTCGACCGGGAACCGGACCTGGAGGTCGTCGCCGAGGCCGGCGACGGCGCGGAGGCCGTCGCGCTGGCCCGCGCCCAGGATGTCGACCTGGCCATCCTGGACGTCTCGATGCCCCGCCTCACGGGTCTGCAGGCGGCCCGTGACCTGGCCGCCCTCAAGCCCGGGCTGCGCGTGCTGATGCTGACGATGCACGACAACGAGCAGTACTTCTTCCAGGCACTCAAGGCGGGTGCCTGCGGCTACGTGCTGAAGTCGGTCGCCGACCGCGATCTGGTCGCCGCCTGCCGGGCCGCCATGCGCGACGAGCCGTTCCTCTACCCCGGCGCCGTCACGGCCCTGATCCGCAACTACCTCGACCGTGCGCGCCAGGGCGAGGAGACCCCGGACCACGTGCTGACGGCACGGGAGGAGGAGGTGCTCAAACTCGTCGCCGAAGGGCACTCCTCCAAGGAGATCGCCGAGACGCTGGTCATCAGCGTCAAGACCGTCCACCGGCACCGCGCCAACCTGCTGGGCAAGCTCGGCCTGCACGACCGGCTGCAACTCACCCGTTACGCGATAAGGGCCGGCCTCATCGAGGCGTGAGCCCCGGCGGCCGGCCCCGGCCGCCCCCGGACCCGTTCCCCTGACGACGGCCGACCACCGACACTGCCGACGACGACCGACGAGGAGGTGCCGTATGGCACGACGCCGCGCCGCCGGGGCCTGCCCGCGCGGCTCCCGCCGGTCGGCGACGGCGGTCGCGGGGACGCTGGCCGCCGCGCTGCTCGCGCTGCTCACCCTCCTCGTCCCGGCTGCCGCCGGGGCAGCGGGCCCCGGCCACGCGTCGGTGGCGCGTGCGGCCGCGGTCCGTGACCTCGCCGCGCACGCCGCCGGGCCGTGCGCCGCGTGTGCCGCGCCCGCCTGGGCGTGGCGCGCGGCCGCGCCGGGGGAGCGGCACCCGTGGCCACTCGACGCCACGACCGCCCCCGTCCGGACCGCCCTCACCGGTCCGCCGTACACCACGACGCGGCCGGACGCCGCCCGTGACGTCCTCACGACCGCGCTCGCGGCGCCGTGCCGTGGACGCGCGCCGCCCATCTCCGCAGGCAGCTGACAGTCCATCACCATCTCCCTCCGTGTGCCGCCCCGCGCGGCCGCGCCATGCCTGCTGGAGGCCCCCGTGACACGCGCCACGCGCGTGCGGGCGTTGCTCGCCCTCGTTGCCGTCGCCCTGTCCCTCTACGTCGCCGCCACTGTGCCGGTCCGCCTCGGTCTCGACCTGCGCGGCGGCACCCAGATCGTCCTGGAGACCCGCTCGGCGTCCTCGGCGTCCTCGGCGCCCGCCGGCGCCGAGGCCCCCGCCCGCACCGTCGAGGTGCTGCGCGGCCGCGTCGACGCCCTCGGCGTCGCGGAACCCTCCATCGTGCAGTCCGGGGACCACCGGATCATCGTCGAACTGCCCGGGGTGCAGGATCCGGAGCAGGCCGCCGCCGTCCTCGGCCGCACCGCTCAGCTCACCTTCCACGCCGTGCTCGGCTCCGCCGAGGGCGGTGGCCCGACACCCGCGCCGCCGCCGGAGCGGCCCGTGGAACGCGTACTCGCCGATGAGGGCGGCCGGCCGCTCCGCCTCGGCGCCGCCGCTGCGACCGGCGGGGATGTCAAGGGCGCCCACGCCCGGTTCGACCAGGACACCGGCGCCGGATGGTACGTCGACCTCGACTTCAAGGGGGCGGGCCGGGACAAGTGGGCGCGCCTGACCGGCGAGGCGGCCTGCCGCCCCGCCGGCGACCCCGCGCGCCGCGTCGCCATCGTCCTGGACGGCAAGGTGATCTCCTCCCCGCAGGTCGACCCCTCGGTCACCTGCCGTACCGGCATCACCGGCGGTTCGACCCGGATCACGGGCACGTTCGACGACGGCGAGGCACGCGAACTGGCCCTGCTGATCAGCGGGGGCGCCCTGCCGGTCCCCGTGGAGACCGTCGAGCAGCGCACCGTCGGCCCGACCCTCGGCGCCGCCGCCGTCACGGCGGCGGTCGGGGCCGCCGGCATCGGAACCGTGCTGACCTCGCTGTTCGTGATCGCCGTCTACCGACTCGTCGGCGCCCTGGCCGTCGTCGCGCTCGCCTGCTACGGCCTGGTCTCCTACGCGGCGCTGGCCGCCCTGGGCGCCACCCTCACGCTGCCGGGGCTCGCGGGCTTCGTCCTCGCCGTCGGCATGGCGGTGGACGCCAACGTGCTGGTCTTCGAACGGGCCCGCGAGGAGTACGCGGCACGGCGCCGCGCGAGCCTGAGATCCGCGCTGACCGCCGGTTTCCGGAACGCCTTCGGCGCCGTCGCCGACACCAACGTCACCACCCTCATCGCCGCCGCGCTGCTGTTCTTCCTGGGCTCCGGCCCGGTCCGGGGCTTCGGCGTCACCCTCGGCATCGGTGTCCTGGCGTCCATGCTCAGCGCGCTGGTGATCACCCGGGCCCTCGCCGACGTGGCCGTCGCCCGTCCCTGCGTGCGGCGGCGTCCGCACCTGTCCGGCATCGCGGGCATCGGCGCGGTACGCGGGTGGATCACCCGGCGCGATCCCGACCTGCTGCGCCGTCCGAGGCGCTGGCTCGCCGTGTCGGCGGCGGTCCTCGTCCTGGCGGGCTCCGGCGTCCTCGTGCGGGGCACCGACCTCGGGGTCGAGTTCACCGGCGGCCGGCTCATCGAGTACGCCACGGACCGGCCGGTGAGTGCCGAGCGGGCACGCGACGTCCTCGCCGGCGCCGGCTTCCCCCGGGCGGTCGTGCAGACCTCGGGCGCGGACCGCCTCACGGTGCGCACCGCCAAGCTGACCGAGGCCCAGGAGGACCGCGTCACCGCGGCGATCAGCGGCCTGGGCGGGCAGGCGGACAAGCTGCGCGACGAGTCCGTCGGGCCGGGCATCGGCAAGGAGTTGCGCCGCGGCGCGGTCATCGCCCTGGTCGTGGCCCTCGGCACCCAGCTCCTCTACCTGGCGGCGCGGTTCCGGTGGACGTTCGGCGCGGCGGCGGTCGCCGCCATGGCCCACGACGTCGTCGTCCTGGTGGGGGTGTTCGCCTGGCTCGGCAAACCCGTCGACGGCGTCTTCGTCGCGGCCCTGCTCACCGTCATCGGGTACTCCGTCAACGACTCCGTCGTCGTCTTCGACCGCGTCAGGGAACTGGCCCGGCGCGACCCGAAGCGCCCCTTCGCCCGCGTTGCCAACACGGCCGTCCTGCAGACGGTTCCGCGGACCGTGAACACCGGGATGGGCGCGGCCTTCATCCTCGCCGCGCTCGCCGTGCTCGGGGAGGGATCGCTCGCCGACTTCGCGCTGGCGCTGCTCATCGGGCTGGCCGTGGGCACCTGGTCGTCCGTGTTCACCGCCGCGCCGCTCGCGGTGGAACTGCACCGGCGCGGGCGGGCGCCGGTGGCCGCGCGCCGCGTGGCGGCCGGCTGAACGGTCACCCGGACCGGCCGGTGTCCGCCGCGATGCTCCTCCCGGGTGGTCGTGGGCGCACGGCCACCCGGGAGGGGTAGGGAGCACAGCGGGGCACGCCTTCGCCGCCGCACTCCAGGGAGACGTCGTGAGAATCGGGATCTCGACCTTCATCACCGACCAGGGCATCCGTCCGGCGCCGCTCGGAACCGCCCTGGAGGAACGGGCGTTCGACTCGCTGTTCGTCGCCGAGCACAGCCACATCCCCGTGCGGCGCGAAAGCCCCTATCCCGGCGGCGGCGAGCTGCCGGAGTGGTACTGCCGCACTCTCGACCCCTTCGTCGCCCTCGCCGCGATCGCCGCCGTCACCCGGCGCCTGCTGCTGGGTACCGGGGTCGCGCTGGTCCCGCAGCGCGACCCGATCTACACGGCCAAGGAGGTGGCCTCCCTCGACCTGGTCTCCGACGGCCGCGCCGTCTTCGGGATCGGCGTCGGCTGGAACCGCGAGGAGATGCGTAACCACGGCGCGGACCCCGCCACGCGCGGGCTGCTCGCCGACGAACGCCTGCGGGCGATCCGCGAGCTGTGGACCGCGGACGAGGCCGAGTTCCACGGCCGGTTCGTCGACTTCGACCCCGTCTTCGCCTGGCCCAAGCCGGTGCAGCAGCCGCACCCGCCGATCTACGTCGGCGGCGGCCAGCGCGCGTTCCACCGGGTCGCCGAATTCGGCGACGCCTGGCTCGCCAACAGCGACACGCCGGACGACCTCGGTCCGCGCATGGAACGCCTGCGCGAGGTGGCCGGACGTGACGTTCCGGTGACGGTGTACGGGGTCCGCGGCGGCGCGGAGCAGCTCGAGGGTTACCGGCGGCTCGGCGTCGAACGGGTCCTGCTCGACCTGCCGACGCTGCCCGAAGGGAAGACCCTGGAGCACCTGGACGAACTGGCGGCGCTCGCGGACGGATTCCGCTGACCTCGTCGGCCGCGGCGAGGGGAGGCTCCTGATGCCGGCCCTGACGAGCGGCGAGGCGCGCGAGCGCTTCGCCGCGTCCCGTGTCGCCCGCCTGGCCACCGCCGACGCGGCCGGAACGCCGCATCTGGTGCCGGTGGTCTTCGCCGTGGACGGCGACACGGTGGCACTGGCCGTGGACCACAAACCCAAACGGACCACACGTCTGAAACGCCTGGCCAACATCGACGCCAACCCCTCGGTGTGCCTGCTCACCGACCACTACGACGAGGACTGGGAGCTGCTGTGGTGGGCCCGCGCCGACGGTGCGGCCCGGGTACTGCCACCGGCCGTCGAATCGCCGGCGGCCGCCCGCTGCGTCGCCGTGCTGACCGCCAAGTACGGCCAGTACCGCGGCCGTCCCCCCGCCGGACCGGTGGTCGAGATCTCCGTGCGGTGCTGGAGCGGCTGGCGGGCCTGGTGAGCCCACGGGCGACGGGAGCCGTAAACGATGTCGCCCGAATCCGGCGGACGCCGCCGCCGTGCCCATCGGCTCGGACGAGAGTGGGGCGGCCGAAGAGTCGTGTGCCGGGGCCGGGGCCGGGACCCACCGTGCGGCTTCTGCGGGCCCGCTGCCCGGCGGCGCTGCCGTGCCCGGGCGGTGCGGTGACCCCCGTCGGCGCCGGGCCCGGCCCGGACGCCTGGGTCAGCCCGTCAGACGGCGCGCCAGGTAGGCCGCCGTACGACTCGCGGCCGCCCGGGCCACCTGTGGGGGCCGCCCGGCGGCGACCACCCGCCCTCCCGCGTCCCCTCCGCCCGGGCCGAGGTCGATCACCCAGTCGGCGCCCGCCACCACGCTCATCTCGTGCTCCACGACGAAGACGGAGTGCCCGGCGTCGACCAGCCCGTGCAACTGCCGCATCAGCAACTCCACATCGGCCGGATGCAGACCCGTGGTGGGCTCGTCCAGCAGGTACACGGTGTGGCCGCGGCGGCCGCGCTGCAGCTCGGTGGCGAGCTTGACGCGCTGCGCCTCGCCGCCCGACAGCTCGGTGGCCGGCTGCCCGAGGCGCAGGTAGCCCAGCCCCACGTCCTGCAGCGCGCGCAGGCTGCGGGCGACCGGGGGGACGTCCCCGAAGAAGCCCGCGGCCGCGTCCACGCTCATGCCGAGCACCTCCGCCACGTTCCGTCCCCGGTAGCGGACGGCCAGCGTCTGCTCGTTGTAGCGGTTCCCGTGACAGGTGGGGCAGGGGGCGTACGTGCCGGGCAGGAACAGCAGCTCGACGGCGACGAAACCCTCGCCCTGGCAGGTGTCGCAACGGCCGCCCGCGACGTTGAAGGAGAACCTTCCGGCCTTGTAGCCGTGCCGCCGGGCGTCGTCGGTGGCGGCGAAGAGCCCCCGCACCGCGTCGAAGAGCCCTGTGTAGGTGGCGAGGTTGGAGCGCGGGGTGCGGCCGATGGGTTTCTGGTCCACCCGTACCAGGCGGTCCACCGCCCGCAGTCCCTCCGCCCGGACGCCGCAAGGCCCGGCTCCGGCTCCGTCCCCGCCCCACGCGCCCGCGTCCTGGCCGTCCTCGTCGCCCCCTGCGGCGTCCGCGGCGCCCGCCGGTCCCAGGTGCTCGGTCAGCACCGCCGCCAGCACACCCACCAGCGTGGACTTGCCCGAGCCCGACACCCCGGTGATCGCCGTGAACACCCCGAGCGGCAGCTCGACGTCCGTGCCGCGCAGGTTGTGCCGCGTGATGCCCCGCAGGCCCAGCCACGACGACGGCTCCCGCGCCGCGCGCCCGGCGGCCGGATCGGGCCCCGAGGCGAACAGGAAGCGGCGGGTGGCGGACTCCGCGACCGACTCCAGGCCGTCCACCGGGCCGCTGTACAGCACCCGGCCGCCGCGCCCGCCCGCGTGCGGCCCGACATCCACGATCCAGTCCGCCCGGCGCACCACGTCCATGTCGTGCTCGACGACGAACACCGTGTTCCCCGCGTCCCGCAGCCGCACCAGAACCTTCAGCAGCGCCTCGCCGTCCGCCGGGTGCAGCCCGGCCGAGGGCTCGTCGAGCACGTACACCACACCGAAAAGGCCCGCGCGCAACTGGGTCGCGAGCCGCAGGCGCTGCAGCTCGCCGGGGGAGAGCGTGGGCGTCGTGCGGTCCAGGCTGAGGTAGCCCAGGCCGAGTTCGGTGACGACCTCGATGCGCGCGACGAGGTCGGCGCTCAGTGTCGTGGCGATCCGCCGCTGCGGGCCCTCGGGGAGGTCGTCAACCGCGCCCCGCGCGGCCGGACGCAGCACGTCGGCGAGCCGTGCGAGCGGCATCGCGTTGAGCTCGGCGATGCTCCGACCGGCGAAGGTGACGGCCAGGGACTCCGGGCGCAGCCGGCTGCCGCCGCAGGCGGGGCAGAGCGAGCTCTCCAGGAACCGCTGCGCGCGGGCCCGCAGCGCCGGGCTCTTGGAGTCGGCGAAGGTGTGCAGCACGTAGCGCCGTGCGCTCTGGAAGGTGCCCTGGTAGGGGCGCTGGATGCGGCCCGCCTCCCGCACCGGGTGCACGGTCACCACCGGCTGCTCGTCGGTGAACAGGATCCACTCCCGGTCCTCGGCGGGCAGCTCGCGCCAGGGCCGGTCGACGTCGTACCCGAGAGTGCGCGTGACGTCCCGCAGGTTCTTGCCGTGCCAGGCGCCCGGCCAGGCCGCGATCGCGCCGTCCCCGATGCTCAGCGAGGGATCGGGCACCATCAGCTCCTCGGTGGCCCGGTGCACCCGGCCCAGCCCCTGGCACACCGGACAGGCACCGGCGGCGGTGTTGGGTGAGAAGGCGTCGGAATCCACCGGTTCCGCGCCCCGGGGGTAGCGGCCCGCGCGGGAGAAGAGCATCCGCAGCGTGTTGGAGAGGGTCGTCACCGTGCCCACGTACGAGCGGGAGGTCGGCGCCCCCCGGCGCTGCTCCAGGGCGATCGCCGGCGGCAGCCCCAGGATGTCGTCGACCGCCGGGGCGCCCACCTGGTGGATGAGCCGGCGGGCGTACGGGGTGACGGACTCGAAGTAGCGGCGCTGCGCCTCCGCGTAGATCGTGCCGAACGCGAGCGAGGACTTGCCGGAGCCGGAGACCCCGGTGAACACCGCCAGCGCGTCCCGGGGCACGTCCACGTCGACGTTCCGCAGATTGTGCTCGCGGGCGCCGCGCACCCGGACGTACGGGTCGTGGGCCGGGTTGTTCATGCCCCTCCGGGGAACGGCGTGGTGGTATGGGGCGGGCGCGCGGAGCACCGCCCACGCGACCAGTCTGCGCGCCGGGGCGCGTGCTCGCAGGTCCGCGGCTCGGTCGCGGGCGAAGGCGCGCCGGGTGCCGTCACGGCAGGTAGGACAGCAGTTTGCGGGCGGCGGGGGAGACCCGGTCCTCCTGGGGCAGGGCGGCCGACACCTCCCAGAGGTGCTCCTCGGCGCCCGCCAGCGCCACGGTGCGCAGCCCGGCGGCGTGCTCCTTGCGGGCGATGGGCTGGGGGACCACCGCGATCCCGAGCCCGTGGTGGACCAGGTCGATCAGGCTGTGCACGTCGTTGACCTCCAGGGCGACCCGGCGCTGGACCCGGTTGGCGGCGAAGGCCCGGTCGGTGAGCCCGCGCGCGCCCCAGTCGGGGTGGAAGTCCACGAACTCCTCGCCGCCGAGGTCCGCCCAGCCGGCCTTCTCGGCCCCCGCCAGCCGGTGCTCGGGATGGCAGAGCAGGACCATCGGCGCCCGGGCGATCGGCCGCAGCCGTACCCCCTCGGGCGCCTCGCCGCTCAGCGCCGTGAACGCCACGTCCAGGCGGCCGCTGGTGATGTCCTGCACCAGGGCCGCCGACCCCGCCTGCCGCAGCCGGACCTCGACGCCCGGGTGCCGGGCGCGGAAGCGGGCCAGCAGGGCCGGCACATTGACGCCGGCCAGACACTGTTCGGTGCCGATGGTGAGCACACCGCGCATCAGGCCCTGCACGGCCGCCACCGCCTCCTTGGCGGCCCGTACGCTCGCCAGCGTCCGGCAGGCCTCGTCCAGCAGGGCCCGGCCGGCCGCGGTCAACTCCACGCTGCGGGTGCTGCGGACGAACAGCGGCGTCCCCAGTTCCTGCTCCAGCGCACGCACGGATGCGGACAGGCCCGACTGGGAGATCATGAGGCGCTCGGCGGCGCGGGTGAAGTGGTGCTCCTCCGCGACCGCGACGAAGTACTCAAGATGGCGTAGCTCCATGATTCAGAAGCCTAGCTCCTGAATGTCTTCGCTTTCTTCTATTGGACGCCTGGGTGCCGCTCCGCGAGGCTTGACCGCGTGCCCGCACGGCTGCGGCCCGAATCCGGCCGTGCAGGCACGCCAAAGGCGCGCGCGACCAGCGTGCCGTCGGCTCGCGAGAGCCGAGACGCAAGCCGAGAAAGGCCATGGACACATGCAGACTCGCCGCATCGGTGACACCGAGGTCAGCGCGATCGGCCTGGGCGGCATGCCCATGTCGATCGAGGGCCGCCCGGACGAGGCACGGTCCATCGACACCATCCACGCGGCGCTCGACGCCGGTGTGACGCTGATCGACACGGCGGACGCCTACCACCTGCACGCCGACGAGGTCGGCCACAACGAGACCCTGATCGCCAAGGCACTCGCCTCCCACGAGCGCGGTTCCGACGTCCTCGTCGCCACCAAGGGCGGTCATCTGCGTCCCGGCGACGGCAGTTGGACCCAGGACGGTTCGCCGGAGCACATCAAGCGGGCCTGCGAGGCCTCGCTGCGCCGGCTGGGCGTGGAGGTCATCGGCCTCTACCAGTTCCACCGGCCGGACCCCGAGGTCCCGTTCGCCGAGTCCGTCGGCGCCGTGCGCGAGTTGCTCGACGAGGGCAAGATCCGCATGGCCGGCATCTCCAACGCGAACCCGGACCAGATCCGGCAGGCCGACGAGATCCTGGGCGGCCGCCTGGTCTCCGTGCAGAACCAGTTCTCCCCGGCCTTCCGGTCCAGCGAGCCGGAACTCGAGCTGTGCGACCGGCTCGGCATCGCCTTCCTGCCGTGGAGCCCGCTCGGCGGTATCGCCCGTGCCAACGAACTCGGCTCCGCCTACGCGCCGTTCGCCCGTGTCGCCGAGGCCCACGGAGTCAGCCCGCAGCGCGTGTGCCTGGCGTGGATGCTCGCCAAGTCCCCGTACGTGATCCCGATCCCGGGCTCCAGCCGCCCGGAGACCATCCGCGACTCGGTGGCCGCGGCGGACCTCGTGCTCACCGCCGAGGAGATCGCGGAGCTGGACGCCGTCTGAGCCGTTCGTGTCCGGGACGGGGCGGGGCGGTGCGTCGCCCCGTCCCGGACGCCCGTCAGGCGTTCGGGTCGAACGGGATGTCCGCCGGTTTCGCCTGCGCCAGGTGGTATGCGAAGTTCCCGTCCTTCAGGCCCAAGACCGCGCTGCCGAAGTCGGCCTGGCTCAGCTTGTCGCGCAGACCCGCGGGGTAGCCGTTCCAGCCGATCAGGTCGGGGAACTGCCAGCCGTGGTAGTGGTTCTCCGGCGGCTCGTCGTTGGCGTTCGCGGGACGGAAGCAGTGCGTGCTCGCGCCGTCCTTGTGGTAGACGACCTTGGGATGAGTTCCGTCCCAGCGGATCTGGTCGCGGCTGTAGACGTTGAAGTCGCCGTGCGCCGAGGTGGAGACGTACTGCGCCTGGCCGTCCTTCACCCAGACCACCACGTGCTCCCAGTCGTGGCGGTGACCGCCGAGGCTGACGCCGGGCAGGGCCTGGTCCTTCTCGAAGTAGAGGCCGTACATGACGGCGCACCAGCCGTTGTCGCACTTGTAGCGGGCGTAGCCGTTGGTGTTGTCCAGATCCGCCTGGTCGCGGCAGTTGCCGTTGAGGGCGCCGGTGGGGTTGAGGCCCGGGTTGATCGTCCCGTCGGGGCCGATGGCGGCGGTGGGATAGCAGCCGTCCGTGTCGTAGTCGAACGCCGGCTGGAACGTCTGCTCCAGGCCGTCCGCGTTGGCGGGCAGGGCGAGGGGCGGGGCGGCGAACGCCGTCCCCGGAAGGGCGATCACCAGCGCCACCGCGCTGCCGACGACAGCCGGGACCCTGCCGATACGGGGGCTTCGCTTCAATTGCTTCCTCCTGGTCGACCGCGGGGGGGGAAGTGCACGGCCAAATTGACATGCCCGGATCACACTTCCCGAACCGCGTTGACCCGACGGGTCCTGCGTACCGTCGAATTGATGAACCATCAGCCAACAACGGACCCGGGCGAAGAACCCCGTGTCCCGAAACGGTCACCACCGAGTACCGATCACGCCCCCGCCCGGGACGCGCGCCGGGCAGGCGTCTTCGGACGGCGCCACCGGACGCAGTGGGGCGTCGTGAAGGAGGGAGCGATGAAGTACGCGGAACCAGTTGCCTCGTGCTGTTCCTGACCGCGTGCGGCGGCACAGGCACCGAGGCGGGCGGCGGCTCGCCGTCCGGTGCGCCGAGGCCGGACGCGAGTGCGAGCGCGTCGGCCGGGACGCCCGGCGGGCGACCCGGCCGGGGGCAGCGACGGCAACACGGCCGATGACAAGGCCTTCTGCGCCTTCCTCACGGAGGAGCAGCCCAAGCTGCGCGAGGTCGGCTCCGGCGTCGGGGCGCAGGCCGCGCTGACGATCGACCTGGCCGCCTGGGTCTCCGAGCACCCCGGACAGCAGCGGCGCACGGCCGCGGAATACGACGCCGCCGCGCAGCGGGGCTGCCCGGAGGTCCGTGCGTCGATCATCGCCACCACGGGTCACGACCGTCTGGCAGGAAGCGCTCCGGTGACGGCCGGTTCCGACGCCGGCAGTGGCGGGGTACCGGTCGGCGTAGTCCGCCGCGCGGGGGGCGGGGGAGGCCGCGAAGCTGGTGAGCAGCCGTCCGCCGGCACGACGCGAGGAGACACCCTCATGACATCCATGAGCACGCAGGCCGACGCCCACGACTCCGGCACCTTCGCCCTCGGCGGTGACCTGCCCGTCCACCGGCTGGGGTACGGGACGATGCAGCTCACCGGCGAGGGGGTGTGGGGCGACCCCCCGGACCACGACGAAGCGGTAAGGGTCCTGCGGCGCGCGGTCGCGCTCGGTGTCACCTTCATCGACACCGCGGACGCCTACGGGCCCTTCACCGCCGAACTGCTGCTGCGCGAGGCGCTCCACCCCTATCCGCCGGACCTGGTGATCGCCACCAAGGCGGGCTTCGTCCGTCCCGGCCCCGGCGAATGGGTCGCGGTCGGCCGGCCCGCGTACCTGCGGCAGCAGGTCGAACTGAGCCTGCGTCACCTGGGCGTCGAGCGCATCGACCTGCTTCAGCTCCACCGCGTCGATCCCGAGGTGCCCATCGCGGACCAGGTCGGCGAACTCGCCGCCATGCAGCAGGAAGGCAAGATTCGGCACATCGGGCTCAGCGAGGTGACCACGGCCCAGATCGAGGAGGCATCGAGGACCGCCACCATCGTCTCCGTGCAGAACCGCTACAACCTCGCCGACCGCGCGTCCGAGGACGTCCTGGCCCACGCCGAGCGGCACGGCATGGGCTTCATCCCCTGGTTCCCGCTCGCCACGGGCGAACTGGCGCGCGAGGGCGGTCCCCTGGACCGCATCGCCGAGGCGCACGGTGCCCAACCGTCCCAGCTCGCCCTCGCCTGGCTGCTGAGGCGCTCGCCGGTCATGCTCCCCATCCCGGGTACGTCCAAGGTCGCGCACCTGGAGCACAACATCGCCGCCGCCGGCATCCGGCTCACCGACGAGCATTACGAGGAACTGACGAACGCGGTCTGAGGTGCGCACGGCGGGCCGTGCCCGGGGACCCGGCGCCGGGCCGCCGCGGGCGACGCCGCGCCGGGGCCCTCGCAGGACTCACGCCTTCCGGCACTGCGCCCGCGGGTCGTGGGCGTCGACCTCGCCGCCCAGGTTGAGGACACGGGCCTGCAGTTCGTCCGCGCCGTCCGCGCCGTCCGCGCCGTCGGATGTCGGCGTGGCAGCCGCCTGCAGGTCGGCGAGGTCGAGGCGCGCCGAGGTCTGCTCCGCCAGTCGGGCCAGGCCCAGGGCGAGTTCTCGCCAGTCGGAGTCGAGGCGGGCGGCCTGGGCGGCCAGGCGTGCGGAGTCCTCGAGAGCGGGCACGACCCTTCCGCGGACCGTTTCCCGGTCCTCCGCGGTGACCAGGCCGGCGGGGGCGAACATCTCGTAGGTGGCGCACGCCTCGTGGGCGAGGTCGCGCGCCCGGTCGCTGTCGCCGGATCCGCAAGCGCCTGCCAGGGCCGTCACGACGGCGACGACGGCGACCGCTGTCCAGGGTGATCTTCGCATGACCGCATCATGCCAGTCGTCGGCCCGGCGGCGGCCCGCGCCAGCAACGGTCGCGGGGCGTGCGCGCCGGGCCGGTTTGCCGGGAGGGCGACGGCACCAGCGGCGGGTCGCGATCCGAACCGCTGCGCGTGCGCCCGGAGCCTTCATAGACTCGGCGAATGGCACACCCTCCCGTCCACGGTCCTGAAGGCCCGCTGCGCGCCACGGCCGTCGCCCGCGGGCCGCTGCCCGTGCGCGCCGTGCTCTTCGACTTCTCCGGCACCCTGTTCCAGATCGCCTCCTACGCGGACCGGATCCGCGCGGCGCTCGGACGGCCCGTGGCCGAACCGGAGATGGACCGGCTGCTGGACGGGCTGGCTGCGGGGCTCACGGACCCCGAGGTGGTCCGCGCACAACCGGGCCGCGACGTCTCCTCGAAGGCACACCGTCACGCCTTCACGACCTGGTACGCCTCCGTACCCGAACTGGCTCCCCACGCCGAAGCGCTCTACGACCACCTGCGGACCCCCGGCCAGTGGGTGCCGTACGCGGACGCCGGGCAGACGCTTCAGGCACTGCGGGACGCCGGAATCGTGCTGGGTGTCGTCAGCGACGTGGGCTGGGACCTGCGGCCGACCTTCGCCCACCACGGACTCGACCGCCACTTCTCGGCGTGGGTGCACTCCTACGCGTACGACACCGAGAAGCCCGACCCCGTTCTGTTCGGACACGCCTGCGGCGCCCTGGGCGTCGACCGGGCCGAGACGCTGATGGTCGGCGACCACCCGGCCAAGGACGGCGGCGCGGCCGGCGCCGGGCTGCGAGCGTACGTCCTGCCTGCCGGCGCCGCCCCGGGCGGGCACCGCGGTCTGGACGCGGTGCTCCGGCTGGCCGGACTGCGGTGCTGAACGGCCGGCCGGGAGCGCGGCCGGGCCTTACGCCGCCGCGCCCGCCGCACCACGTGGCGCTGTCAGGACCGACTCCACTCGATCCTCGCCTCGCGCCCCTGGGCGCGCCCGGCCTCGGCGGCGGGCCGGCGGGTGGCGGGGTCGAGCGGGTTCGTGCCCATCGCCGTCACTGACGCCTCGTCCGGTCCCACCACGGCGACCTCGGCGCCGGCGGCCCGCAGTACCGCCACGGCCTGCTCCAGGGGCCGCTCGCTGGGGAACAGCTCCGTGGCCCCCATCGGCACGACGACCAGCACGCGCGACGACCCCGTGGCGTAGTCGGCGTTCGCCGCGGACCGCACACCGCCGTCGACGAAGCGGTGCCCGTCGATCGTCACGGGCGGCCAGATGCCCGGCACGGCGCAGCTCGCGGCGACGGCGTCGACGAGGCCCACCCCGCACGAGCCGTCGAAGACCCGCGGCTGCCCCGTCCGCGCGTCCACGGCGACGATCCGGACCGTCCGGGACGCGGGCCAGTCGTGGGAGGGGAGGCGGGCCTCGATCACCCGCCGCCGCTCCGCCTCCGGCACGGTGTGCGCGCCGAGGGCGTAGGCGCCGACCGCGCGCCGCATCTCGGGGACGGAGGCGGCGCCCTGCAGCACCTCGGCGATGCCCGCGCCGAAGTTCGCCAGGTCCACGTCGGCCATGATCTCGGCCGACTGCAGTTCCGGCTCGGTCTGCCGGGCATAGAGCTCGCGCAGCGGCAGCCCGCTGCCCAGCTGCGCGGCGACCGTCGCTCCCGCCGACGTTCCGACCAGTGTCCGGGCACCCGACACGTCCCGCCCCGCGTCCGCGAGCCCCGCAAGCAGTCCGGTGATCCAGGCGATCCCGGCGACGCCTCCACCACCGAGCACCAGCGCGTCGGTCATCGTCCACCCTCTCCCTCGCCGTTGCCCGTGTGAGCCCTGGCCTCATCCTCTCCCATGCCGCCGGGATCGGGAGGTCCGCTGCGCGACCCTGGTCGGCGGACACCGAAAGCGACGAGAGGTCCACGAACCCTGGCACTGCTGACCCTCTGATCGTGGATCTTTCCGTGCGGATATAGCATGAATTGTGCGGGCTGGGGGCAGCGGAGACGTCCGCGAGCCGAGCCGAGCCGATGAGCACACGGCGTCCCGACTGCCGCCGCCCGACGTGACGCCGTGCGGAGCGTGCCCGGCGTCCGCCACAGAACGTCCGGAGGGTGAGCATGCCCGACACACTGATCAGTCCTCGGTCGTTGACCGACACCACCCTCGGCCCGGCCTTCGGCGCCACCGGCGGCAGCGCCGCGCCGCCGGCGCCCGCTCTGCGCCCGCACCGCGTCCGGGTGGAGCCCACCCCGACACCGGCCGGCGAGGAGAGCACCACCTCGGGCATCTCGTACACCGAGCCGCCCGAAGTCCCCAAAGCCTGGGAGATCGTGGCTCTGGTGGCGATCTTCGCCGTCACGCTGCTGATCGCCGTGGGGACGTTCGGCCGGGTCCTGACACTCTGAGCTGCCCTGCCCGGGTACCGGGGATCGCCCGGTGCTATGTCGGCGGGCGGCGCGGGCTCAGGTCCGGGCCGGTGACGTCGGGCGCCCGCCGGATCGGGTGGCCGCGGCAGGGGCGGGCTTCGGAGTCGTGCCCCGCCCGCCCACGAGTTCCAGCCCCGCTTCCAGTTCGTCCAGGGCCCGCCGGGCGGTGGCGATGCGCTCCCGCAGGTGGTCGGGGGTGCCGCCGCCGGCCGTGCGGTGCGGCGCATCCCGCTCGAGTTCCAGTTGCCTCGCCTCCTCCAGCGAGCTGATGACCACGCCGATCAGCAGGTTGACCAGCACGAAGGAGCCGAGCAGCACATAGGAGGCGTAGTAGAGCAGGCTCCAGCGCGAGATCTCCAGACCGCCGTGGACGGCGTCGCCGATGCCGTCCAGGGTGATCAGCAGGAACAGTGAAAGGGCGGCCCGCCCGACGGACCCGTAGTGCTCGGGATCGTCGTCGGCGAAGAAGACCCAGCCGGTCATGGCGTAGACGTACAGCAGCATCGTGCCGACGAGCAGGAAGCTCAGCGTGCCCGGCAGGCTCTTGCCGACGGCCACGATGATGATGCGCAACTGCGGCAGGAAGCGGGCCGCGCGCACCACCCGGGCCAGCCGCAGCAACCGCAGCGCCGTGGCGTTCTCGCGCGCGAAGGGCAGGTACGCCAGCGTCACCACGGCCAGGTCGAAGACGTTCCAGGGGTCGCGGAGGAAGTCCCTGGGGCGGTCGGCGTGGGCGCAGACCCGTAAGGCGATCTCGGCGGTGAACACGGCCAGGAAGCCGTGCTCCACCAGTTTCAGAGGTCCGTGCCAGCGCGCGGCGATCCCGTCGTACGTCTCGACGCCGAGGACGGCGGCGTTGGCCAGGACGAGGACGAAGACCGTGACGCCGAACCACTCGGAGTCGACGACCCGTCGGCAGCGTTCAGCGAGGGCGGCACGGCCCCGGGGAGTGGCGATGTGTTCGGCCATGTGCGTGTTCCCGGTCCTCCGCTGCCGCCTGCCTGCTGATCCGACTCAAGTGGATCTTATGTCGGGCAGGTGGGCGGCAAACCCGTGCATCACCCGAACTGACGTCGGTGATCCGGGCGTTCGGGCTTCGGCGCGCCACCCGGCAGCGTGCCGACGGGACCGCTCCGCGGGTGCCCCAGAGCGCGGTTGTCGTCCACGCGGGGCCCGAACGGCATCCGCCGGTGGGAGTGGGCCCCGACGGCGCAGGGCGCCGGGTGCGGCGCGGTGACCCCTTCGGTCGCGGTGCGGCCGACCGCCTGCCGGACCGCGCCGTCGCGCCCGACCTCACGCCCGACCTCTCGGCACACGTCCCGGGTCGCGTCCGCGTGGCCGCCGCCGCCCGCGGCGCGCTCACGACCGGATGCGACCGGTGGCGGCAGTACGCGGCGCCGGCGGCGAGCGGCGCGCACCCCGGGCCGCGGCCCGGTTGTCGGTGCCGGATGAGACCGTGGAGGGCATGGACGAGCTGATACGGCCGAGGGTCTACGGTACCGACGTCGACGACCCGGATCCGGGCCCCAAGCCCGGGCGTGTGTACCGGGAGCTGGTCGGCGGCCCGTTGGACGGCCTGCTGTTCGACGTGACCGGCTTGACCGAGCCGCAGCACTCCGCGGGTGTCGAGCTGCGCACGGACATCGGCCGCTTCGGCCCCGGCGGCCGGGCCCGGTACGCGCCTCGCCCGGGAGATCGCGTCCACTGGGACTGGCGCGGTGACAGCCGCTGACCCGCCGCGCCCGCGCCGCGGGCTTTTCGGACGGCCCGTCACGTCCACGTCGGCCGCCTCGGTCGCGCGGGAACCCGGGTGGGTCAGTCCCGCTCGCCGGATCATGCCGCGGGGTGTCTGATGAACACAGCGGCCCGGGGCCCCGGAGTGGCCCCCGGTGGCCCCGGGCCGCTGTGTTCGTCGTGCTTCGGCGCACCCGTCCCGGCGCGCGCGGACGCTGCAGTCCGTCGGGGTGGCGTGGCCGACGTGTTCGGCGAGCTGCCAGCTGTTCTTGCGCGCCACCGGGGCGAACAGCCCGGTACGTACAGTCCCGCATGCGGCGGCGTGGTTCGACGCGGCTGAAGTGGTGCCCGATGGTGGTGAAGAGGCGGTCCAGGTCGCGGTCCCGCGTCTCGGTTGCCTGTTCGGTGATCACGACGCGAGGCTTCCCCGGCGCGGGACGACTTTGCCGTCGTGGGCACTCCTTCGAGGGGCGAGCGGGCAGAAGCCGTCCTGACGGCATCCTGCCCGCCACACTCCCACCCACTCGACGTTTCCCCAGGTCAAGCCACGAAGTACTGCAGGAGTACCACGTCGTAGCCGACAATTGCGATACCCAGGGTGGGGCGGGAACTCGTCGTCATGTGCAAGGCCCGTCACCTATCTCTGCTCCGGAGTCAGGACGTGTCGGGTGCGGTCCCCGATCCAGGCCGCTTCGAGGATCGCGGTCAGACTGGCGGTGTCGGTCGGGCCTGGATGGTTCTGGATCAAGCGGGTGACGCCACTGGCCATCTCCGCGAAGCGCGGGAGGTCGGCGCGTGCCACGCCGATGTCCGCCAAGGTGGGAGGGATTCCGATGTCGGCAAGGAGCCCGTTGAGCCAGGTGAGGAACGTATCTGCGGCCTCGGCATCCGAGGCGTCGGTCACGTCGAGCCCGCACACCCCGGCGAGGATGGTCAACCGGTCGCCGATGGCATCCCTGGCCGCGTCCAGCGCGTAGGGCAGCAGCAGCCCGACGCCCAGGCCGTGCGGTGTGTGGGTGGCTGCGCCGATGGGGTACTGGAGGGCGTGCGGAGCCGCGTTGCCTGCGTGGGAAAACGCGAGCCCGGCCAGCATGGACCCATAGGACATGTCCGCGCGCGCGTCCTTGTCGCCTCCGTCCCTGACGACATGGGGCAAGCTGCGGGCGATCCGCTTCGCGGCCAGGAGCGCGTAGTGATCGGTGATCGGGTTGCGGCCGAGGAAGACCTGCTCCACCGGGTCGCGCGGTCCGTGGGCCCGGGGGCGCGCGGTGTAGCTCTCCACCGCGTGACATAACGCGTCGATGCCGGAGTGGGCAGTGACGGTCGCAGGGCAGGTGTAGGTGAGCTCGGGGTCGACGATGGCGAAGTCGGGCACGATGTGGACGCTGGAGACCCCCACCTTCAGCTCGCGGTCCGGGTCGGTCAACACCGAGACGGGCGTGAGCTCGGACCCGGTGCCTGACGTCGTCGGGACCGCGACGAGAGGAATCGTCGGCCCCGGCACCTTCGACTCGCCGTAGAAGTCGCGCGGCGTCCCACCGTGGCGACGGATGACGCCGACGATCTTGGCGAGGTCGATCACAGTGCCACCCCCGATGGCGAGGATGACGTCGGCGTCCACCTCTGCGGCGACCGAGACGGCCAGGGCGACATCGGCGAGTGGCACGTCCGGAGTCGCGTCGGCGAACACCCCGACGACTTCGACCTTCTCCCGCACGGCGGCCACGATCTCGGCCACACCCGGCTGCCCCAGAAGGACCCGGTCGGTCACGACGAGGACTCGCGAGCCACACTCGGCCACCACTCGTGGGATGTTCTGCGCGACCCCTTCGCCCACTATCAGCTGGCGTGGTCCGCGGACGGTCTCAAGCATGTCAGTGCCTCTCTGGAACGTCGGCGGTGATCTGCTGGGCGGACGTCCAGTTCACCTGCGAGACCGGGACGGCGTCGGCTGCCGGGTGGTGCAGGCGCGCGCCGGGCTCCCGGACCCGGTCGTGCCCGGGCGCCCTCAGGTCCATCGCGATGAAGACGTCGCCCCTGGTGGGCGGGTCAGTCGGGTCGAGGGTCCCGCGGACATCGTCGCCATGGGCGGTACGAGTCAAGGTCGCGACCAGCACCTCGATCATGAGCCCGAGGGCGTGGCCTTCGGGACCGCCGAAAGGGCTGATCGCCCCATCCACCGCCGCGGCCGTGTCTGTGGCGCGCACACCGGCGGAGTCGACGGCGTCCCCGGGTGCCGGCGGATTCGTGCCGGCCATGGCCCGGGTCCCGCCCCACGGGTGGAGACCGGTCAGGTCATGTGGGCCGAGGGCGCGGTGATCCTCGGCGGGCACCCGGAGCAGCGAACCGGTCACGGTAGGTCGATCGCCGCGTAGGTGACGTCGAGGTACTCGAGGATGCCCTCGTGCGACCCCTCCTTGCCGATCCCGGACTGCTTCACGCCTCCGAACGGAGCTGACGGGTCCGAGACCAGACCACGGTTGATACCGACCATCCCCGTCTCCAACCCCTCGGTGAACCGGAGCGCCCGCTGGAGGTCACGGGTGAAGACGTATCCGACCAGGCCGTGCTCGGTGTCGTTGGCCTTCGCCATCACCTCGTCGTCCGACGTGAACGAGATGATCGGCGCCACCGGGCCGAAGATCTCCGCCTGCAGTATCCGCGCGTCTTCGGGCACGTCGACCAGGACCGTAGGCGGGTAGAAGTGGCCCGGCCCATCCGGACGCTCGCCGCCCACCAGGACACGGGCGCCGCGATCGACCGCGTCGGCGACGAGCCCGTCGATCTCGGTGACCGAGGCCTCGTCGATCAACGCCCCGACGTCCACGCCGTCGTCGAGACCATGGCCCACCGAGAGCGCGCCCATCCGCTCGGCGAAGCGCGCCGTGAACTCCTCGCGCACCGGCTCCTCGACGTAGATTCGGTTGGCCGCGATGCAGGACTCCCCGATGTTGCGCATCTTGGCCACCATGGCACCGTCGAGCGCGACGTCCAGGTCCGCGTCGGCACACACGATCAAGGCCGCGTTGCCGCCCAGTTCCATGGATGTGCGCAGCACGTTGTCCGCCGCCTGTCGGAGCAGCACGCGCCCGACCTCGGTCGACCCGGTGAACGAAAGCTTGCGGGTCCGACGGTCGGCCAGCAGTGCTGAGACCACCTCGCCGGGACGCTTGGTCGTCACGACGTTGACGACGCCCGGGGGAACGCCGACCTCCTCCATGATGCGGGCCAGGAACAGCATGGTGAGTGGCGTCTGGGCTGCCGGCTTGGTGATCGTCGTGCAGCCCGCCGCCAGCGCAGGAGCGATCTTGCGGGCACCCATGGCCAACGGAAAGTTCCAGGGCGTCACGAAGACGCACGGTCCGACCGGCTTCGGCACGGTGAGGATGCGATATCCACCAGCGGGAGCGGTGTTGTAGCGCCCCTCGACGCGCACCGCCTCCTCGGCGAACCAACGGAAGAACTCGGCGCCGTAGGCCACCTCTCCCCGAGCCTCCGCGAGCGGCTTGCCCATCTCGAGCGTTATCAGCCGGGCGATCTCCTCGGATCGCTCGGTCAGTGCCCGGTACGTCGCGGTCAACAACTCCGACCGTTTTCGCGGCGGTGTCGCCGCCCACTCCGCCATTGCCGTGCTCGCCGCGTCCAGAGCGGCGAGCCCGTCAACGGCGTCGGCGTCCGACACCTCGGCGATGGTCTTGCCGGTGGCCGGATCCTCGACGACGAAGGTGGCTCCGCCGGCGGCGTCGCGCCAGGCGTCGCCGATCCGGAGCCGCCGGTGCTCGGGGGGCAGGACGTTCATCGGGTCACTCATTGCGTCGCCTCCTGTGATGGTCTTGGTGATGTCCGGCGTGACCTCAGCGATCGCGCCAACCGCGTTGACGAACGGTGCACACGACCTCGTCTCGGTCGAGGTTGCCGAGCGGGTCGAACGTGGCCTCGGCCCTGGCTGCAGGGCGACGCCCCGCGCCACCGATCGTCTTCTCGGGCCATGGCTGCTTCAGCGTCCTCTGGCCGTGCTCACCGGTGACGGTCCGCCGAGGCTCGATTGCCACGTGCGGGCGCATGGTGACGTCGCTGCCCTGCGCGGCTACCTCCCGGCCTCGGACAGTGCCAGCCCGGTGCCCGCATCGAACAGGTGCGCGCGGTCCAGGTCGACCGTGACAAGCAGCCGCTCGCCCGGCGTACCCGTGACGGTGGGTCGTGCCTTGACCTTGAGGATCTCCGTCCCCACTCGGACGTCCACCACCGTTCGGTCACCGAGCGGCTCAAGGCCGTAGAGCTCACCCGACAACGACGCGTCCCCACGCTGCTCGACGGACAGGTCCTCTGCCCGCAGGCCCAGCAGCAGCGGACGACCGTCCTCAGCCGTGGTCCAGCGGGGCCGCGGCAGCGTCCAGCCTTCCGCCCCGACCAGACGATCCCCCTCGGCGTGGCAGGGGAGGAGGCTGATCGGCGGGCTACCGACGAAGCCTGCGACCCACTGGTTGGCTGGTCGCTCGTACACCTCGGTCGGCGTTCCGACCTGTTGCACCTTCCCCTCCTTGAGGACCGCGACCTGGTCGGCCATGGACAGGGCCTCGACCTGGTCGTTGGTCACGTACACGAAGGTCCCCCCGAGACTCCGGTGGATGCGGGTGAGCTCGGTGCGCATCTCGACGCGGAGCTTGAGGTCGAGGTTCGTCAGCGGCTCGTCCATGAGAAACGCGCGCGGGCGACGGACCAGCGCCCGGGCCAGGGCGACACGCTGCATCTCACCGCCCGACATCTGCGCGGGACGACGCTGCAGCAGACCTTCGATGTGCAGCAGGCTCGACATCTGCTCGACGGCAGCGGCGATCTCGCTCGAAGAACAGCGGCGTGCCCGCAGCGGCGAAGCGATGTTCTCGTACGCCGTGAGTCGCGGGTAGAGGGCGTAGCTCTGGAAGACCATGGCCAGGTCGCGTGCGGCCGGGGAGTCACCGGTCGCGTCCCTCCCGTCCAGATGCACCGACCCGGCGTCAAGCTGCTCAAGGCCGGCGATCGCTCGCAGGGTCGTCGTCTTGCCTGCCCCGGAGGGCCCGAGCACGACGAAGAACGAGCCGTCCGGCACGTCCAGCGTCACTCCGTCCAGGGCCTGCACTCTGCCGAAGGACTTGCACAGCCCGTGCACTGCCACGGTTCCCATCAGGCCACCAGCCCTTCCGTGCTCGCGTCGTAGACCGGCGGGGGCCCGCCGGTGTGCCGCAGCCCGACCGGCGCGTCAGCGGCGAAACGGACAGTCGGTGGCATCCGAACCCGTACGTCGCGCCGGCCGCCGTGGTCGACCACGTAGATGACTTCGTCTCCCAGCCACTCCGCCGAGACCACGCGAGCCGGGGCCGAACGCTCCGCCCCCGGTTCTGTGACTTCCAGCGCCTCCGGCCGGACGCCTGCGACCAGGCGACGGTCGCGCGGCACGCTTGGCGGTGGCGGGAGGACCAGTCCGCCCTGACTGCGCAGCTTCCCGTCGGCCACCTCCGCCTCGATCAGGTTCATCGGCGGGGAGCCGATGAACGCGGCACAGAAGAGACTCGCCGGACGGTCGTAGACCTCCAGCGGCGTGCCGATCTGCTCGACGCGGCCCTTGTTGAGGATGGCGATTCTGTGGCCGAGCGACATCGCCTCGACTTGGTCGTGGGTGACGTAGACCATCGTCGTCCCCAGTTCCCCCTGCAGGTGCTTGATCTCCGTGCGCATGTCCGCCCTCAGCTCCGCGTCAAGATTGGTGAGGGGTTCGTCCATGAGGAATGCGCGCGGTCGTCGCACCAGGGCGCGAGCAAGGGCGACGCGCTGCTGCTCCCCGCCGGACAGGCGGTGCGGTCGCCGGTCCAGGAGCGGACCGAGCCGCATCAGCCGGGCGGCCTCGTCGACCCGCTCGCGCACCTCCGCCTTGGGCAGTCCCTCGGCCCGCAGTGGGAACGCCAGGTTGTCGCGGGTTCTCAGATGCGGGTAGAGAGCGTAGAACTGGAACACCATGGCGATGTCGCGCTCGGCGGGCGGCAGGTCGTTGACCAGCGTGTCGCCGATGCGGATGTCACCCGTCGTCTGCCTCTCCAGGCCGGCTATGGCTCGCAGCGTGGTCGTCTTGCCGCAGCCCGAAGGGCCGAGCATCACGAACAGCTCGCCGTCGCCGATGGACAGGTCCACGCGATCAGCTGCGACCGTCCCGTCCGGGTAGCGCTTGTGCAGCGCGGTCACCTCGATGCCCGCCATCAGCGTCGCACCGCCCCGAGCGTCACACCGGCGACGAGGTGCTTGCGCACCAGGTAGGCGAAGACGAGCACCGGTAGGGCGAACACGACGGAGGCGGCGGCCACGAGACCCCAGTCCACCGTGGTTCCACCGATGAGGCCGGCGATGGCGGGCGGGGCCGTCCGCACGCCGTCGCTGGAGGTGAGGAAGATGGCGAACACGAACTCGTTCCACGAGAAGATGAGTGCGAAGACCGCCGTCGCGGCGATGCCGGGCAGGAGCAGGGGAAGGGTGAATCGCCGGAACGCCTGCAAGCGGGTGTAGCCGTCGAGCATGGCGGCATCCTCGTACTCTGCGGGCACCTCGTCGACGAACCCCTTCATCATCCAGATCGTGAACGGGACGTTGAACGCGGCGTAGATGAGGATCAGGCCGAGCTTGGTGTCGATGAGTCCGACTTGGCGGTACATGAGGAAGATCGGGATCACGACCACCACGGGCGGCATGAAGCGGGTGGACAGGATGAAGAACAGCTGGTCCTTCTTGGCCTTCACGGCGAAGCGTGAGTAGGCCCAGGCCGCCGGGACCCCCAGCACGGTGGCCAGCGCCGTGGAGACCCCGGCGACCACGACGGAGTTGAGGAACGAGACGGACAAGGCCGAGCGACCGCCGCCGGAGGCGACGAACACGTCCTTGAAATGGCCCATCGTGACCTTGAAGTCGAAGAACTTGGCCGGGACGGCGTAGACGTCCCGGTTCTCCTTGATGGACGTCTCGATCATCCACAGCACCGGAAAGAGCATCACGACGGCCAGCACGGTCAGCAGCGCGACCTCCAGCACGGAACGGCCCCGGCCGCGGAGGCGACGCGCGGGGGGCGTGTGGTCCCGGACAGGATCTGTGGACGCGGCCTCGTCGACGGATACGGCCATCAGTCCTCCTTGAGCTTGTTCAAGTAGCGCAGGTAGAGCTGCGTGAGGACGATGACGACGAGGACCATGAGGATCCCGTACGCCGAGGCGGTTCCGGTGTTGAAGCCCAGGAACGCGACCTTGTAGACGTGGAACGACAACGTCTCGGTGGAGACCCCCGGACCTCCGCTGGTGAGGATGTAGACGAGGTCGAACAGCCGGAAGGCCTCGATGGCCCTGAACAACACCGCGATGAGGAGCAGCGGCCACACCAGCGGAAGAGTGATGGTGCGGAACCGGAACCACTCGGACGCCCGATCGATCGAGGCGGCCTCGTACAGGTACTTGGGAACCGCGGTGAGGCCGGCGAGTGCGATGAGCATGATGAACGGCGTCCATTGCCAGGTGTCGACGACGATCAGGGACAGCAGTGCCGTTCGCTGCTGGGTGAGCCACTCCACCTGCACCAGGCCGAGCGAGCCGAGCATGCTGTTGATCACGCCGAATTGCGCGTCGAGCATGAATCGCCAGAACAGCCCGACCACGACCGGCGACAGCATCATCGGAACCAGGAACAGAGTGGTCAGCAGTCCTCGCCCGTGCGTGCGCCGTGAGATCAGGTAGGCGATGGCGAAACCGAGCACTGTCTGCAGGGTGACCGCGCCGAACACGTAGATCAGCGTCGTCAGGGCCCTCAGGTGGACCTGCGCCGACGTCAGGATGGCGGTGTAGTTCTCGAACCAGACGAAGTGGGCCGGCCCCCCGCGGGTGGCCGAGTAGTCGGTGAACGACAGGTACAACGCCCACAGCAACGGGAACACCGACATGGCGAGCAGCAGCAGCAGCGCCGGGGAGATGAAGGCCACGGCGAGCCCGCGGTCGCTCAGGCGGCGGGACCGACGTGGTGCAGGTGGCGTCGCGGACGCCACCTGCCGGGCGTGGTCGGTCGTCAGAGGGGTGGGGGCACTCACAGTCCGCCGCCGCCCTTGCGGCTGCCGGAGTCGAGCACGCTCTGCTGCTCCTTGGCGATGTCGTCGAGCGCGTCCTTCGGCTTCTTCGCGCCGTTCAGAGCCGCGTTCACGTTGGTGTTCTCGATGTCGACGAGGCGCGCGTACTCGGGCACGTTCCACATGTCCCGCATCCGCGGAACCGAGTCGGCGTACACCTGGTTGAACGGCCCCGCATTGAGGAACTCGGGCGACTGCAGGGCGTCCGTACGCGCGGGCACGCCGCCGGCCGCGGCCCACTTCTTCTGGACGTCGGCCCGCTCGAACCACTTCATGAAGTTCAGGGCCTCCGCCTGGTTCGCTTTGGAGGAGTAGGCCGACACGTGCATCCCCATGCCGCCGAGAGGCACGAGGTTCGTCTTCTGGGTCGGCAGGGTGGCAAAACCGAGCTTGTCGAGGATCTGCTCCCGCGTGGTGCCGAGCGTCGACTGCTTCGGGTCGAGCAGGCCGCCGCTCGCGGCGATCCAGTTGAACGCGATGCATGCCTTGCCCTGGGCGACCGCAGCGTTCACCTCGTCGATGAACCAGTTGCCGGAACCCTTGGCGGTAAGCGGCTTCATCTTGTTGACCATGACGTCCATCGCCTCATGGCCCGCGGTGTCGTTGAGGACGCCGTCGATCTTGCGCGTCTTGGAGTCCCAGAGGTTGCCGCCGTAGACGCCGTTGACCGTGTTGTAGGTGACGGCCGCGGCGTCGGAGCCGTTGGCCTGGTGGAAAGCCAGCCCGCTGACGCCGGGGTTGTCCGCCTGGCACTTCTCGGCGACTGAGATCATCTGGTCCCACGTCTGCGGTGGCTTGTCGCCGATCAGGTCCTTGCGGTAGATCATCGTCCAGGTGTCGCCGAGCAGCGGCAGTCCGTACATGCTGGCGTTCTCGTCGCGCTTGCCGGTCTCCGCCTGGGGGAACTGGCCGTAGGCCGCCAGGAGGTACGGGTTGTAGGCCTTGACATCGATGTTCTTCTTGACGAAGTCGGTGATGTCGAGGATGTTGCCGTTCGTCACGGCCTCGCCGATGTGTTGCGAGTCCAGGATCGGGATGTCGAAGTCGGTATGGTGCGCTGCGAACTGGGTGAACATCGCGTCGTGCCAGTTCGCGTTCGGAACGGTGTTGACCTTGATGGTCACATTCGGCCGCTCCTTGGCGTACTCCGCGTTCGCGAAGGCTTCCAGCGCGTGGGCGGGGGGCCAGTCGAACCAGATGAAGCTGAGGGTCAGCGGGTCCTTGGTGAGCTCCGGGATGGTCGCCGGTGCCTTGGGGGCGCTCGCCTGCGTGCCGCCGCCGCAAGCCGCCAGGGTGGTGGCCACCAACAAGGCCGCCGTCGCCAGCTGCACCTTTCCACCGGGAGCGGACAGTCGTCCTAATGGCTTGGGATACCGCATCCTCGTGCCTGCTTTCTGGGTCGGGACTTCTGGAGCCTTGCTGCGTGTTTCGCCGAGCAGTTGCCGGGTGCAGGCGTGTTGTCGGCTGTGGCAGGGGCTGACCCGCGGACCGGCGTCACGAGTACGCCGCGACGTCATGGGGCTTCAGGCGGTCGAGAGGTCCTCAGGTCCTTCGGCCCTTGTACGGCCCGGCGGCGAACCGAGCAGGACGTCGAGCATGCTCATAGGAGCTCCAACTGATCGAAGCGGAGCGATGGCGGGCGGTTCCGCGCTGGGTGACGGATGGCTGGCGTCCGTCACTTTTCCTATACGATCCAAGCGGGGGCATCAACATCCCGCAGCATGCGACCGATGTCAACAGGTTCGCGAAAACGTACGAAAGGACCTCACGTCACGATGGACGACGAAGCGATGATCGCGAGGGGCCGCGGGGCCATGACGGGCGGAACGCCGCCGGGAAGATCTCGTGGCCGGCTTGCCGACGAGGTGTACGACACGCTGCTCGGACAGCTGATGTCGCTGCGGATCGAGCCTGGCTCCCGCGTCACGATCGACGTCCTGGCGCGAGAGCTGGGGGTCTCGCAGACGCCGATCCGAGACGCTCTGAACCGGATGGAGGCCGAAGGTCTGGTCGTGCGTGTGCCCCATGCCGGCTATCACATTCCTCCCCAGATCACCCGTCAGCGATTCGAGGACATGCTTGAGCTCCGCCTGCTCCTCGAGCCGGCAGCGGCGCGCAGATCCGCCGAACGCGCATCCTTGCAGCAGGTGGCCGGTCTGCGACGAGTGCTGGAGGAGATGGCGGAGCTGGAGGGGGGAAGCGGGCTCATGGCCTACGGCGCCTTCGGGCTCCGCGACGCCGCTTTTCACGATCTCGTCGCCCTGAGCGCGGAGAACCAGGTCATCCGCGAAGCGCTCGCTCGCCTGCACACGCACGTGCACCTGTTCCGGCTTCTCCACGACACCCAGATCACGCACTTGGCCATGGCCGAGCACGAAGAAGTCGTGGCCGCGATCGCCGCGCGTGACCCCGACGCCGCCGCCTACGCCATGCGTCGGCACATCGTGCTGTCCGGCGAGCGGTTCCGACGGTTGTTCGACGAGGGCATGGGTGCGGACGGAATGGTGTAAAGGCTTGACGGGCGGTCTGGGCCGAGGAATGCTGACGCAATCGGATCGGATTGGATCTGTTTCACCCGCCTCAGATGCGAGGAGAAGTGGGTGCCCAGAGCGCTGCTTCTGACCGGCGACGCCGCCGAGGAGCTCGACACCATGTATCCCTACTATCGCGTGCAGGAGGGCGGCTGGGACGTTGACGTCTCGTCACGGACGATGCGTGACGTTCAGCTGGTCATCCACGAGTTCGACCCCGACTCCGACGCCTACGTGGAGAAGAACGGGCGAAAGCTGCCGGTCGACGTGCCCTGGGCCGAGGTCGACGTCGAGCGCTATGACGCCCTCATCATCCCCGGGGGACGTGCCCCCGAGTGGATCCGGGTCGACGCCGACGTCAGGCGCATCACCGAGCACTTCTTCGCGCGCAACCTCCCGATCGCGCTGGTGTGCCACGGCGCGCAGGTGCCGGCTGTGTACGGGCTGCTGAAGGGCCGGAAGACGGCGTGCTTCCCGCCCATCACCGGTGACATGGAGAACGCGGGCGCGACGGTCATCGACGCTCCCGACGTCGTGGACGGCAACCTCGTCTCCTGCCGGGGGTGGCCCGACATGCCGCAATTCGGCAGGGCGATGATGGAGCTCTTCTCGAAGTCCACCAACTCCGCATCGGCATGACCACACCTGACCTGCCCTGGTGAAGCCCGAGCCCGAGCCACTCTCCGACCTGCCCCACCGCCATCGTCACGCGCCGGTCGCCAGAGGCCGGGCCTCTGGCGATGTCGGCCACCCGGTGGCTCGATCCTGGCCAACCTGTTCAACCCGCGAGTGATCGGCATCGGAGGCTGATTCGCCTCGCCGGCCCGGTGGCTGCTGCCCACACGCACAAGATCAGCTGCAACGGCTCGTGGTGGCAGCTCCAGCCGCCCAGTGCCGATTCGTCGCCTGCACGCTCTGCTTCGGCGCCGCCTCCCGTGGCGCGGTGAGCATGGTGATCAACCACATCATCGACGACCCGACCGTGATCACGAATGCACCCAGGCCGGCACCTTGACGACGGCCCCACAGACCTGGAGACGGCACCCTCCAGCAACCGCACTGTCCGCTACCACCAAGTGGCAACAAGCGCGGCGGTTCGCGCCGTGCCCGACATCCCCAGGCAGGAAGGGTTTTTCATGTCACCACGTCATCGAACGTGGGCCAGGCTGCTCGGCGCAGCCCTGCCGGAAAACGGACGACGACGCCCGAGGCGTCGCACCGCGACCACGATGGCCTTAGCCCTCATCGCCCCTTTCCTCACGCTCCTCGCGACGCCGGTGAGCGCCGCGGCCCCCACGGCGGCTGAGCCCCCTCCCGTCGCCGCACCGGCGCTGCCGCAGCCGTCCGCGCCTGCCGCCAAGCCCGCACCACCAGACGCCCGCTTCAAGGTGCTCGTGGTGCGCAGCACCCAGGACGCGGTGTCGTCGGCCGGCCTGGCCGCGATCCGGGATGCGGCCAGACCCGGTCATTTCACGGTCGTGGCGCCCGGGCCCGCTGACGTGGGCGACCATTTCACGGAGAAGAAGCTGAAGCAGTACCGCGCGGTCGTGTTCCTGGACACGGGTCTCGCGAGCCCGCTCACGGACGCGCAACGCGCTGACTTCGAGGACTACTTCCGTGACGGCGGCGGCTTCGTCGGCGTCGGCTCGACGGTAGAGACCGACGAGTCCTGGTCGTTCCTGACCGACATCCTGGGGACGCGTGCGTCCGGCAAAACCGACGTGCAATCGGGTGACGTGAAGGTCGCCGACCGCGTCCACGACGCGACCAAGGATCTGCCGCAGATCTGGTCGCGGACCGACCAGTGGTACAACTACAAGAAGAACGTGCGCGGTGTGTCACACGTCCTCGACACCGTCGTCGAGGACCCGTTCGGGCCGCAACCGCAGGGCGCCGACCTCGACGGGATCGCCGGGGGCACGATGGGCGCCGATCACCCGGTCTCGTGGTGCAAGGACTTCCAGGGCGGCCGCTCGTTCTACACCGGCCTGGGCAACACGGCCTCGAGCTTCGACGCCGGCCTCACCAAGCACCTCAAGGGCGCGATCGGCTGGGCCGCGGGCCAGGCCGACCCGGACTACAGCGATTGCGGCGCCACCGTGCTGGCCAACTACCAGCAGACGAAGATCGGCTCGCCGCCGAACCTGCAGGAGCCGATCGGCTTCGACCAGCTGCCGGACGGCCGCGTTCTGCAGACGGACCGCCTCGGCTCGCTGCGCATGCACGACTCGACCACGGGCGTCACCACGGTCGTCGCCAACTTCGCCGATCCGAGCCTGCCGATGACGCAGCAGATCTACACCGCGGGCGAGGACGGGCTCTATGGCCCGGCGGTCGACGCCGACTTCGCGACCAACAAGTGGGTCTACCTCTACTACTCGCCGAAGGAGGTCACCGACGTCAAGCTGAGCGAGGGATCGGTCGTCACCCAGGTCACGCCGAACACCACCCCACCGAACGTGGCGGCGTCCAAGACCGCGTGGGATCCGTACGTGGGCTATTTCCAGCTCAGCCGGTTCAAGTTCGTCGACGCCACCGACAGCACGCCGGCGCACCTCGACATGGGAACCGAGCAGCAGATCATGCGCGTGCCGGTCAACCGCCAGGAGTGCTGCCACGTCGGGGGCGACATCGACTTCGACAAGCACGGCAACCTCTGGATGGTCACCGGCGACGACACGCCCGCGGGCGGCATCAACGCCGGCGGCTACGGGCCGTACAACTCGCAGAAGACCGACGAGCAGCAGACGGTGCGCGTCACCAACGCGACGGGCGGCACGTTCACGCTGACCTTCGAGGGCCAGACGACGGAGCCGATCGCGTGGAACGCGGATCGCAATGCGATCGACGCGGCGCTCGAGGCGCTCTCGAACATCGAGGCGGACGAGATCCAGACCAGCGGCGGCCCGGTCAACACGTCGAACGTCAACGTGTTCTTCCGCCGCGGCAAGCAGCAGTCCGATCAGCCGCAGATCACCGCCGACGGCTCCGGCCTGACCGGCACCGCCACGCCGGCGATCGCCACCAGCACGGCGCAGGCGGGCGGCTGGTATCAGCGGCTCACCGGTGACTCGCGCCGCACCGCGCTGAACACCAACGACCTGCGCGGCAAGGTGCTGCGGATCAAGGTCAAGGACGGCGACATCTCCGCCGCCGCCGCCAACAAGGTCGACTTCGGCTCCGGCACGGGCGCCTACTCGATCCCGTCGGGCAACCTGTTCCCGCTGGTCGCGGGCGCGCCGCAGGACAAGACGCGGCCGGAGGTCTACGCGATGGGCTTCCGCAACCCGTTCCGGATCCAGGTCGACGAGAACGACGTGGCCTACATCGGCGACTACTCGCCCGACGCCCAGACACCGCAGCGCTCGCACGGCCCGTCGGGCACCGGCCGCTACGAGATCGTGCGCAAGCCGTCCAACTACGGCTGGCCGACGTGCTACAAGCGCGACCTCGCGCACTACCAGTGGAACTTCCACGAGTTCGCGCCCGGCACCACCACCGCGGGCACGCCGCTGAACAATCCGCCTCAGAAGTTCGAGTGCGACGGGCCGACACAGCGCAACGACTCGCTGTGGAACATCGAGGGCGGTCCGACGGTCGAGCCGGGCCTGAGGGACGTCCCACCGGTCACCGACCCGGACATCTGGTACTCCTACCGCGACAACAACCCGACCGCGCCGCTCGGCACCCCGTGCGAGGCCTCCTACGCGCCGACCCCGGGCCCGATCGCGCCCGGCTCGACGACCGAATGCCCGCGGCTGTTCCCCGAGCTCTTCACCGGCGGCGTCGGTCCGCACGGGGTCACGAAGTACCACTACGACCCGGAGAACCCGAACCCTCACAAGTTCCCGCCGTACTACGACGACTCGGTGATCATCAGCGAGTGGACGCAGGACACGCTGCGCGAGGTCAAGCTCGACAAGCAGACCAACCACGTCCAGAAGATCAACAACTTCCTGGATTGCGGCAGTCGTGCGAGCGCCGGGGCAGGCACGTTCCGGTTCGAGTGCGACAACCCGATGGACCTGCAGTTCGGTTCTGACGGCGCGTTCTACCTGCTGACCTACGGCAACGGGTTCAACGTCATCAGCCCCGACGCGGGCATGTACAAGTGGGAGTACGTCAAGGGCAAGCGCGCGCCGAAGGCCGTGCTCACCACGGACCGCACCGACGGCTCAACGCCGCTGACCGTGAACTTCTCCAGCGCCGGCTCGCTGGATGAGGATCCCGGCGACTCGATCCGCTACGAGTGGAACTTCGGCGACGGCTCGGCGATCGAGACCGACCCGAACCCGGCACACACCTACACGCAGTCCGGCCGCTACACGGCCGTGCTGACCGTGCTCGACTCGTCCGGCAAGCAGACCTCGACCAGCACCGTGATCACCGTGGGCAACACGAGCCCGACGGTGGTCGTCAACACGCCGGTGGAGGGCGGGACGTTCGTGTTCGGCGACGACATCCCGTTCTCGGTCACGGTCACCGACCCCGAGGACGGGACGGTGGATTGCTCCGAGGTGCAGGTGACGTTCGTGCTCGGCCACGACGCGCACGGCCACGCCGAGGAGTCCGTCAACGGCTGCTCGGGCGTGCTCCACACGGAGGCCGACGACGTCTCACACGGCGGCAACGTCTCCGGCGTGGTCCAGGCGCGCTACACCGACCACGGCGGTCCGGGCGGCGTCCCGCAGCTGACCACGACCGGCCAGCACCAGATCCGCCAGAAGCACCAGGAGGTGGAGTTCGTCGTCAACCAGTCCGGCACCAACACGGCGAACAACTCCGACGGCGGCGCCGGCGTGCACCGCGGCAGCCTGGGCTCGGGCGACTGGCTCCAGCTCAACGGCCCATTCAACCTGACCAACATCGATTCGATCACGTTCCGCGCGGCGGACGCGGCGAACGGCCGCACGCCCGGGTCGCCGCTGGCGGCAGTCGAGGTCCGTCAGGACTCGGTCACCGGGCCGATCCTGACCACGGCCAATCTCCTGTCCACCGGCGGGACGGGAACCTGGACGAGCCAGACGTTCCCGGTCTCGATGTCCGGGACGCATGAGCTGTTCCTGGTGTTCCGCTCGGTCACGGGTGGCGCCAGCGGCGGCAACCTGTTCAACCTCAACTGGGCCGAGTTCGTCGGCGCGGGCATCGGCACCTAGCGAACCCGCCCGTGCCGACGAACCCGAGTTCGTCGGCACGGGCGTCCGCACCCAGCGAACCCGCCGGCACAGCGGCGAGAGAGAAGACACCCATGCGGAGAAGATCTCGCACATCGGCAGTGGCCGCCTTCCTGACGGCGGCCGTACTCATCCCCGCGACACCGTCGTGGGCAGAGGAAACGACACCGCCGACGATCAACGTGGCGACGCTGTCGCCCTCTGCGCCGACCGGCCAGAACAACTGGTACAGCGGCCCGGTGACGTTGAACGTGTCGGCGACCGACGACGTCGGCATCGCCAAGTTCCAGTACTCGCTCAACGGCGGCGCCGCCTACACCGACGTGCCCGTCGAGGGGGCGCCGACGTCGGCCACGGCGTCGGCGGTGATCACGCAGGAGGGCAACACCAGCGTCCGGTACCGCGCGGTCGACACGTCCGGAAACGTCGCGGCGTTCCGCTCGATCTCGGTCCGGATCGACACACGCGCGCCGGCTGCGTCGTACCCGGCGATCACCGACGGTCACGTCGGTCACGTCGCCACGCTCATCCCGACGCGCACGGACCCCGCCCCCGGCTCGGGCGGAGTGGCCGTGCTGAACATGTACCTCGACGGCAAACTGGTCCCGCCGTTGCCGGTGCAGACCTCCGACCTGTCGCTCGGCGTGCACACGCTCGCGGTGCATCTCTCCGACGCTGCTTCCAACAGCGCGAAGTACACGCAGACGTTCATCGTGACGACCTCGTTCGCGGACGTCGGCACGCTGATCACCCGGTTCGTGACCGCCGGCAGCGTCCCGGCGGAGGTCGGCGAGGCGCTCCAGGCCAAGCTCGACCAGGCGAAGGCGCTCGCCGACGCCGGTTCGGCCAAAAGCGCGAGCCAGGTCCTGAACGAGTTCGTCTCGATGGCCGGCCGGATCGCGCCCGGCTCGGCCCGCAGCACCCTCGTGGGCGATGCTCGTCACCTGATCGACCAGCTCAAGGGCCGGCCCTCGCCGGAGCCCGCGACGGGCCTCACGTCCGAGCCGGCGCAGGGCCCGAAGTTCATCCCGGACCCGGTGCTCGCCCCGCTCCCGCACAAACCGGACGCCGACTACAACGTCCTGGTCTTCTCCAAGACGACGGGCTTCCGGCACGACCACATCCCGCACACCGTGGCCGCGATCCAGAAGCTCGGCATCGCGAACAAGTTCAACGTCGACGTCTACGACCCGCAACTCCCGACGGTCACGCTGCCCACGAGCCCGTTCCTGAGCCTCGACACGCTCAAGCAGTACGACACGATCGTCTTCGAGTCCAACGTCGGGCACCCGGGCCCGCTCAATGCGACCACCGAGCAGCCGAACTTCGAGGCCTACATGAAGCAGGGCGGCGGCTATGTCGGCATCCACGGCGCCGCCGACTCGTTCGAGAGCGGTACCTGGCCGTGGTATGGCAACCTCGTCGGTGGGTTCTTCACCAGCCATCCGAGCGGCCAGAACGGGTTCGGCCAGTGCGGCAGCTGCATCCACGCCGAGGTGGTGACCGAGGACAAGACGCACCCGGCGACCGCGCATCTCCCTGCCCGGTGGATGACGGTCGACGAGCTCTACAACTTCGACCGCAACATGCGGGCCGACGTGCACACGCTGCTGAGCCTCAACGAGGACAGCTACCAGCGCAGCCTCAACAGCGGCAACGCGGCCACCAACCCGCTGCGGCTGATGAACGGCGACCACCCGATCACGTGGTGCCAGAACTGGGGCGGTGGCAAGGCGTTCTCGACCATCCTCGGCCACTTCCGGACGCACTACTACGACGACTCGTTCATGCGGATCATCCTCGGCGGGATCGAGACGACCGCCGGCCGCAAGGGCGCCAACTGCTCGTCGTACCGCGAGACCAACCTGCTGATCGAGGCTGACCGAGCGGCCGGGCTGCTGACCGCGGACGCCGCGGACGCCGCCGGTGCCGCCCTGGACACCGCGCGGGAAAGCTACCTCACAGCCAACTACACCACCGCCATCCCGGCGCTGAACTCGATCGTCGCCCTGGCGAACCACAAGGCCTCCGGCGACGCTGCGGCGCGTTCCGAGCTCGCGCGGCAGGCGCGCGAGCTGCGGAAGTGGATGCAGAACCTCAACCGCTGACCCGTTCGCGCGGCGGGGGCGGCGATTTGCCGCCCCCGCCGCGCTGACGCTGGAGCGCGCACCACTATCGCGGATCGATGCACGACCTTCTCGTGATCATCGACGAGACATCGGTAGGTGCCGCACGTGACCCGTCCTCCCAAGGGAGCGGTGATGCGGTCGGGTCGACGCCCTGCAGGCGGCATTCGAACGCCAGGTCCAGGCCGACGGCGGTTGCGCCGGCAGGGGCGATCACCGAGGCCGATCGCGAGGTCGTGATGAGCCGGCCGAACGAAATGAAAGAACGCGTTGACGCGGAGAACGGATGCGCCCGCGATCGGAGGGGAGGAAGATGACGATGACCCTGGGACGAATTGCCGGGCCGTCGCGGGCGACGCCCCGCAGACCGGCTCCACGAGTACGCCGCGCCGTACTGGCTCTTCAGTCAGTCGAGAAGTCCTTCGGTCCTTGTGTGGCCCGGTGGCGAACCGAGCAGGACGTCGAGCATGCTCAGAAGAGCTTCAGGTGGTCGAAGTAGGGCGCTGGTGGGCGGTTCCGCGATGGGTGAAGGACGGCTGGCATCCGTCACCTTTCCTATACGATCCGAGTGGTCGTCACCGTGCAGCAGCGTTGCGACCGATGTCAACAGGTTCGCGAAGACGCTAGAAGGGACCTCACGTCACGATTGCTGTCCGGCGGCCGGTTCCGACGATTGTTCGACGAGGGCATGGCGCGGACGGAATGGTGTAAAGGCTTGACGGGCGGTCTGGGCCGAGGAAAGCTAACACAATCGGATTGGATCTGTTTCACCCGCCTCAGATGCGAGGAGAAGTGGGTGCCCAGAGCGCTGCTTCTGACCGGCGACGCCGCCGAGGAGCTCGACACCATGTATCCCTACTATCGCGTGCAGGAGGGCGGCTGGGACGTTGACGTCTCGTCACGGACGATGCGTGACGTTCAGCTGGTCATCCACGAGTTCGACCCCGACTCCGATGCCTACGTGGAGAAGAACGGGCGAAAGCTGCCGGTCGACGTGCCCTGGGCCGAGGTCGACGTCGAGCGCTATGACGCCCTCATCATCCCCGGGGGACGTGCCCCCGAGTGGATCCGGGTCGACGCCGACGTCAGACGTATCACCGAGCACTTCTTCGCGCGCAACCTCCCGATCGCGCTGGTGTGCCACGGCGCGCAGGTGCCGGCTGTGTACGGGCTGCTGAAGGGCCGGAAGACGGCGTGCTTCCCGCCCATCACCGGTGACATGGAGAACGCGGGCGCGACGGTCATCGACGCTCCCGACGTCGTGGACGGCAACCTCGTCTCCTGCCGGGGGTGGCCCGACATGCCGCAATTCGGCAGGGCGATGATGGAGCTCTTCTCGAAGTCCATCAACTCCGCATCGGCATGACCACACCTGACCTGTCCCAGTGACGGCACTTCGGACCATCACAGTCGACGGCTCCCCCGTCCACGTCATGGAGAGCGGCATCGGGCCCCCGGTGCTGATGCTGCACGGCTCCGGACCCGGTACGACAGGATCCGGCGCCTGGGCGACGACGGCACAGGCGCTGGGCACGTCCTGGCACCTGGTGGCTCCTGACCAGGCGGGGTTCGGCCGTACACCAATCCCGGCGGGCTCCAGGGGTGGGCTCCGGCTGTGGACGGAGCAGGCCGCGGGCCTGATGGACGCTCTCGGTGTCGAGCACTACGCCGTGGTGGGCCACTCCATGGGCGGTGCCGTGGCGCTGGCGCTGGCGGCCGCGCGTCCCCAGCAGGTCACCCGTGTCGTGGCGGTCTCGACGATGGGCGCCCCCGGGGCGCCGCTGTCCGCCGAGCTCGACGCGGTCTGGGCCGCCCCCGCCGGCCCGCTCGGGGCACGAGACATGTTGAGTCGCCTCGTCCTCGACCAAGCGCTCGTGACCGAGTCGGCCGTCGCTGCCCGTGCAGCTGCGATGCGAGCGGGGGCGGCCGCATTCGCGTCGTTGTTCCCTCCACCTAGGGCACGTTGGGCCGACGAGCTCACCCTCTCGGCGCAGACGCTGGCAGAGGTCCGCGCGCCCGTGCTGCTCGTCCACGGCGCCGAGGACCGAGTCACCCCGCTCGGGACGGCAGCCCTGCCCCTGCTCGAACGCCTGGCCGATGTCCGTCTGCACGTGCTCGGCCGATGCGGGCACGTGCCGGCGCTCGAGCACCCGCACGACTTCAGGCGACTCCTGTCGTGCTTCCTCGGCCGGGAACGAGGTCACTAGTGTGCTGCGCGATTTCTGGCGCAGCGCACTGGTCATGCAGGTCCGGTGATGCTGCGTAGCCACGGCGTCGTGCCGCACAAGTGGAGTCCGGCCAGGTAGCTCTCTGGAGTCGTGTCACTCGCCGGAACAGCTCGCACCCAGAGAAGCCCCATGCTTGCGTAGACCTGGTGGAGGCCTTTGACCGGGCCGACGTCGGTCAGCACGGTCTTGGGCCGCACCCCGTTGTGGGAGTCCGCCGGTGGCGGCAGACGAGTCGGGCTGTACGCCGGTTCTGTTGCCCCACAAGGAGGCGGCCGGGACAGCAAGGCAGAATCGTTCCCCACTCCGGTTCCTTCGGCGCTACGTGTCGCTCGTTACGGGCGAGCACTAAGGTGCAATCCGAGAGATGTACGTATCTGTCTGAATGTCCGAGCAGCGGGCTGAGGACATGTACAGCGCACTGGAAGGAAACGAAGCCGTGCATGGCGAGTACAAGGTGCCCGGCGGCAAGCTGGTCGTCGTAGACCTGGATGTCGAGGACGGTGTCCTGCGCAACGTGCGAGTCGCCGGGGACTTCTTCCTGGAGCCCGACGAAGCGATCCTCTCGATCAACGCAGCCCTCGAGGGTTCACCTTCATCGACGGACGCTGCGGGGTTGGCTGCCCGGATCGCGGCCGCGCTTCCGAAATCGACCGTGATGCTGGGGCTGACAGCGGAAGGCGTCGGCATCGCCGTCCGGCGCGCTCTGGCCCATGCGACCGAGATGAGCGACTACGACTGGCAGCTGGTGCACATGGAGCCGCAGGCTCCCGCCCTGCACATGGCGCTGGACGAGGTGATCACCGCCGAGGTGGCCGCTGGGCGGCGATCCCCGACCCTGCGGGTATGGGAGTGGGCCTCGCCGGCCGTGGTGATCGGCAGCTTCCAGTCCCTGCGGAACGAGGTAGACCCCGAAGGGGCCGCGAAGCACGGGCTGACCGTGGTTCGCCGTATCTCTGGTGGTGGGGCCATGTTCGTAGAGCCTATGAGTACGATCACGTACTCCCTGTCCGTGCCGGAGTCCCTGGTCTCGGGCCTCTCCTTCGCAGACAGCTACGCCTACCTCGACGACTGGGTGCTCGGCGCACTCGGCGATATGGGCATCAAGGCCTGGTACAAACCCCTCAACGACATCGCCACCGAGGCCGGCAAGATTGCCGGTGCGGCCCAGAAGCGCATGGTCGGTCCTGATGGCGGTCCTGGGGCCGTCCTCCATCACGTGACGATGTCCTACGACATCGACGCCGACAAGATGCTCGAGGTGCTCCGCATCGGCAAGGAGAAGATGTCCGACAAGGGCACCACGAGCGCCAAAAAGCGTGTCGACCCGCTCCGCCGGCAGACGGGCCTCGCGCGGGAGCAGGTCATCGAGAACATGGTCGCCTCCTTCCGTAACCGATACGGGCTGACCACCGGCGAAGTCACGGCTGAGGAGATGGCCCGCTCGGAGGAACTGGTACGGACGAAGTTCGCGACCGAGGAATGGACCGCACGCGTGCCGTGAACGCCGCGCCCTGCCGGGTGCCGCCTCCCACCCGACAGGGCGAGTAGGCCCTTGCTCATGATCACGCCGGCTCGTAGTGACTTCCCTGTCCGACCTTCGTCGAGCCGGGGAACACCATCACGCACTCCCTCTCGGTCCCGTCCTCCCTGGTGTCGGGGCTGTCCTTCGCCGACTCCTACGCCTACCTCGACGACTGGGTCCTCGACGCCCTCGCCGACATGGGCGTCAAGGCCTGGTACCAGCCGCTGAACGACATCGCCTCCGAGGCCGGAAAGATCGCCGGCGCCGCGCAGAATCGGGTGGTCGCCCCGGACGGCGGGGCGGGGGCGGTCCTCCACCATGTGACGATGTCCTACGACATCGACGCCGACAAGATGTGGTGAAGGCGGGGGGCTGCAGCACCCGGTAGGCGTGGGACTTCCGGGTGACGGTGTCCGTCATGCCCGGAGCCGCCAGTTGTCGGCTGCTTTCCCGTGAATCCCACCGGATTTCCACGAGGAATGCCGTGGCATTGCCGTGACGGACTTTGCCCGGTGGTGAACGAACCGCTGGGGACGGGGAATTGTCGTCGCCTTGGTAGGCGGTGGAGAGGGGGCGGCCGGGCGCATGGCGCGGTCGCTCGCCGAACCGACGCCGGACCACCGATTTCCGGCGGTCGCCACGATCGGCGGCCACGTGCACCCGGCAGCAGCAGAGGAACCGTGATGGCGCCGGCCTCAACGCCGCTCCACCGCCCCGCCGGCCGGACCACCTCCACCGCCCCGCCGGACGGGCGCTCGCTCGACGCGCCGGGCCGTGGCTGGACCGTCCGCCCGGCAGCCGCGAGGATGGGCGCCATGGACATCGCCGACGCCGACGCCCTGGCCCGGTTGGCGCACGAGGGCCAGACCGACCGCATCGGCGTGCCCTATGTCGAACACGTGAGGGCGGTCGCGGCGGGGCTTGCCACCTTCGGCCCGGAACTGCGGATGGCCGGGCTGCTGCACGACGTCATCGAGGACACCCGATGGACCGCCGGCGGGCTGTGCGCCGCCGGTGTCCCGGACCGGGTCGTCGCCATCGTCGAGCAGGTCACCAACCAGCCGGGCGCAGCCTACGAGGACACACTGCGGCGGATCGCCGGCTGCCGCGACGCGGCCCTGGTGAAGATCGCCGACAACGCCCACAACAGCCGCTCGGACCGGGCCGCGCGACTCGACGAGGGGCAGCGGCTGCGGCTGGCCGCCAAGTACCGCCGCGCCCGGGCGATCCTGTGGCCCGCGGTGCCGCGCCGGGACGTCGCCACGATCCTCACGGCCGTCAACCCGGCACTGCTGCGGGATCTACCGCCGGCCGGCGGATCGCGTTGACCACTCGCTGCAGGCTGGCCAGCCAGATCGCGGCGTCGACGGCGTAGTACAGCAGCGGGTCCGGCGCCCGGCCGCCCGAGGCGGCGCAGACGTCCGCGATCACGGTGCGGTCCGTCGGTACGCTCCGTTCCGGCGGCTCGACGGGTGACGGTCGTATGGACCCCGAGCGCAGGTCGTACGTCAGCGGCAGTGCGGTCAGCCGCAGGTGGTGCGCCGCGTCCCGCAGATGCGCGGCGCTCAGCGGCCACGCCGCCAGGGCGCCCGGCGGGCAGTGGTCCACCAGGGTCTGCCCCATGGTCAGGACCCGGTTGCCCGCGAGCATGATCGCCTGGAAGTCCGTTGTCAGGGGAGGGCCCGCACCGTTGGTGTCGCGTTCGGTGGCGAACTGCGCGTAGCTGGCTTCAGCGATCAGTTGGGCGAGGCGGGTCCTCGGCAGCGCGTCGCCCATCATCCCGGCGCCGGTGATGCGGTCGGTGATCTCGGTGACCGCCCGGGTGCCCTGGTCCAGCAGCCGCGAACAGGCCCGCCCCAGCTCGCCGGTGCCGCCCCGCGGCCAGGCCAGCAGGCCGACGAGGGTGCCGGTCAGCGCGCCCGTCACCACGTCCGCGATCCGGAATGCGGCGAGTTCCGGACCCGCGGGCGCGATCTGGGTGAAGGCGGTGGCCACGGAGACCGTGAAGAACGCCTGGCCGCAGCCGAGTCCGAGCAGCGTACTGGCGGTGAAGGCCAGGAAGAACACCGGCGGCATGGCGACGGCGTACACCAGCGTGTGATCGCCGGCGAGCAGCAGCAGCGCCGCTGCCAGGACCGCCCCCACCAGGGTGCCCCGCACCGCCGGGATCACGGTCGTACGGGTGCCGGCGGCGCTGGTACGCATCACCGTCAGCGTGGTCAGCAGCGCCCAGAAGCCGTGCGACAGGTCCAGCCCGCCCGCGATCAGCCGTGCCGCGGCGAGCGCCAGCGCGATCCGCACGGCGTTCTGGAAGTAGACCGAGCGAGGTGTGAGATGCGCCCGCATCCGGTGCCCGTACAGCGCGACGGGCGACAGCCCCGCGTACCAGAACGGGCCCGGCCGCTCCGCCGACATGGAGGGCGGCACCGGGGCGCCGAGGGCGATCCGCACGGACGTGACCAGAAACGCCGCGGTGTAGGTGATGTCGAGCGCGATCGCCCCGTCCCGGACCGTCGTGGTGGAGGCCGCCCCGGCCACCGGCCGGTGGGCCCGGTGCTCCTCGAAGGCCGCCGCCGCGGCGGCGCACGGGGCGACCAGGGGCGGCTGGGTCTCGCCCCTCAGGGCCCGCGCGGCACTGTGGCAGGAGGTGGCCGACGCCAGCAGCATCCGCGACCGCACGGGGTCCGGCGGCGGCGCCCGCCGCACCGCGTCCTCGGCCAACTGGCCGGTCTGGGCGAGCAGGTGCCGCAGGTACGCCGCACCCTCGCTCAGCGCCCGGTCGCGCGCCCCCGCCGACGTGGGCCGCTCGTCCTGCGGCACATGGCTCATGCGCAGCCGCTGGGCAGTCTCCAGCAGCCGGTCCAGCCGCTCGGACGCCACCGGCGGCTCGAGCGCCAGCGACCGCAAGGCCCGCCCCGCGGTCTCGCACGCGTCGGCGAGCCGGTCCTGGTAGCGGCCGGGCGGCGGATCCGGCCACAGCCACGACTCGGCCGCCGCCATCAGGAGCACGCCGACCACCAGTCCGCACAGGCGCAGGCCCAACGTCTGCGGCTGGTACGGGGGGAAGCACGGCAGGATGTAGAACAGCTGCAGTCCGTTGGCGAGTCCCAGCAGCTTCGGCCCGCCCACGCCCGCGTACGTCACCGCGAAGCCGACGCCCAGCATTCCCAGCGCCGCCGCCCAGTCGCTCACGGCCAGTGCCGTGCCCAGGACGACCAGCAGCGCACTTACCGGCAGCGCGGCCAGCAGCGTCCGGGCACGCTCGCCCCGCGTACCCGGCACGTACGACAGGGCGCCGGAGGCGACCGCGCCGAACAGGGCGTAGATCGCGACGACCGGGTCACCGAAGACGTAGCGCGCCACGTAGAAGCTCAGGCACGCCACGAGCGTCACCCGCGCGGAACGGCGTACCGCCGCGAGACCCGGATCACGGGCCCGCAACCACTCCAGCCCACCGCGACCGGGCACCCCGCGGCCTCCTCGCTGCTCAGGTCCGCGACCCGCCGGACCCCTCCAGATCACCGTAGGCCGGGCGGGACCGCCCGGCCACCGCGCCGTCCGGACCCGGCCGGAGCCTCACCGGCGGACGGTGACCGGGGCACCGCCGACGGCCGCGTTCACCGCCCGGTCCGGGCCGGCCGGCAGGGCGCCGCCGCCGACGACCCCGCCCGACCGCCCGCAGCATGAACGTCTCCGGCCGGGGAAAACGCGCTTCCGGAAAGTACGGCTCGTGCACGGAGGTGGAGACATATGTCAGCGTCGACGGCTCACGCCGACCCGCCGGGAGTCCTGCGGACCGATGTGCCGGCCCGGCTGGACCGGTTGCCGTGGACCCGCTGGCACTGGCGCATCGTGATCGGCCTTGGGACCGTGTGGATCCTCGACGGCCTCGAGGTCACCATCGTCGGCAACATGGCGGGCCGGCTGGCCGAGCAGGGCAGCGGCATCGACATCAGCACCGCCCAGGTCACCACGCTGGCGGCGGCCGTGTACGTCGCCGGGGCGTGCCTCGGAGCGCTGTTCTTCGGCAGGCTCACCGACCGGCTGGGCCGCAAGAAGCTGTTCATGGTGACGCTGGCCGTCTACCTCGCCGCCACAGCCGTCACCGCCGTGTCCTGGACGGCGTGGTTCTTCATCCTGTGCCGCTTCTTCACAGGGTTCGGCATCGGCGGCGAGTACGCCGCCATCAACTCGGCGATCGACGAACTGATCCCGGCCCGGGTGCGCGGCCGGATCGACCTGATCATCAACGGCAGCTTCTGGATCGGCGCCGCCGTGGGCGCGTTCGCGTCCATCGCCCTGCTGGACACCTCGCTGTTCGCCACCGACGTCGGCTGGCGGCTCGCCTTCGGTATCGGCGTCGCCCTGGGCCTGGTCATCCTGCTGGTGCGCCGCCATGTGCCGGAGAGCCCGCGCTGGCTGTTCACCCACGGTCGCGCCGAGGAGGCCGAACGCCTGGTCGCCGACGTCGAGCGGACGGTCGCCGAGGAGAGCGGCAAGCCCCTGCCGGAGCCGGGCGGGAGCATCCTCATCCGCCCCCGCGGAGAGCTCGGCTTCCTCACCATCGCCCGTACCGTCACGCGGAAGTACCCGCGCCGTACTCTGCTCGGCCTCGCGCTGTTCTCCGGTCAGGCCTTCCTCTACAACTCCGTCACCTTCGGCTACGCGGTCATCCTCACCACGTTCTTCGACGTGCCGAACGGCGACACCGGCTACTACTTCGCCGTCATCGCGGTCGGCAACTTCCTGGGCCCGCTGCTGCTCGGCCACCTCTTCGACTCGGTGGGCCGCAAGCCGATGATCACCGGGAGCTACGTCGGCTCCGGCCTCCTCCTGTTCGGCACCGCCTACCTGTTCCAGCAGGGCGCCCTCAGCGCGGTGACGATGACGGCCTGCTGGACCGCGGTGCTTTTCCTCGCCTCCGCGGGCGCGAGCGCCGCCTACCTGACGGTCAGCGAGATCTTCCCGCTGGAGACGAGGGCGCTGTGCATCGCCTTCTTCTACGCGGTCGGCACCGCCGTCGGCGGCATCACCGGCCCCCTCCTCTTCAACGGTCTGGTCAGCAGCGGCGAGCCGGGCGACACCACGCTCGCCTTCTGCCTCGGCGCGGCCCTGATGACGGTCGCGGGACTGGTCGAGGCCGCGGTCGGGGTCCGCGCCGAGCGGCGCAGCCTGGAGTCCCTGGCCGCCCCGCTCAGTGCCGTCGAGGAGCCGGCGAAGGCCTCCGGCACTGCGGACGCGCGTCGCTGAGGCGCCGACCGTCGGCCGGGGGGCCACCGCTTCGGGCGGTGGCCCCCCGGCCGTCGCTGCGGTGAACGCCCTGGGGCGACCCACCGTTGCCGAGCGTGTGGCGTCGCGCCGACCCGCCCGCGCCGCTCCGGGAAAGGATCGGCTCACGACGGCCGCGCGCATAGTCGGCACACACCCGTCCCCGAGGGTCACCGGTGCCGCATGGCCGGCACGGCTCGAGCGGAGGATGCGGCCGCGCCGGCCCCCTTGTCTCTCGGGCGAGCCGCCCGGGGGCAGGTGCGAGGAGCATGAGAGGTCGTTTCCCCCAGGATGCGCGACGGTCCGCGTTGGCGCACGCTCGGCACCAGACGGGCGATGGGCGCCATGTGACCTGCGGCCAGCGGGTCGCCGCAGGTGAACGACATCCTGGGAGCGGGCGGCCACTGGGCGGGGCTGCGGCGGGCAGGTGAGGGAGACCGACGCGGCCGTCGGCTGCGGTGTGTGTCCCGACAGGGGAGCAGGCACGGGAACGAGCGGCCCCTTCCGGCGACGGTCGCCGCGAGACGGCCAGGCAGGGCCCACCGCCCCGCGCCCCGGGGACACACGGTCAAGCGCGGCACCGGACCGTGTGCCGGCCGCGGTCTACGGACGGACGACGGCCTGCTCGAGTAGGTCCCGCAGGGCGCGCTGCTGCTCAGCGCTCAGGCCGCCCAGCGGTGAGTCCTGGGCGAGGAGCTCGAGGACCTCTTCACGCAGGGCATGGCCCTTGGCGGTGAGGACAAGCTGCTTGGCGCGGCGATCGGTAGGGTGCGCGTGACGCTCGACCAGGCCCTGCTTCTCGAGTTTGTCGATGACGAAGGTGGTGTTGGAGGGCTCGCAGCCCATGCGCTCGGCGAGCTCCCGCATGGTCATCGCCCCGGTCATCTCCCGCAGCGCTGTTACCTGGGGCACGGTGAGGCCAAGGGTGACTGCGCGCACGCGCACATGATCGGCGATCTGCTGGGCCAGTCCGTTCACCAGACCGCACACCCTTCGCTCGGCTACGGCCTGCGACTCCGGGAGCTCTGTCATGCCTCCATCCTACCAAGCACATCAAGGTGCAATAATTCAAGCTTGCACCATTCAAGCTTGATGTTTATGGTGGAGGTGTCGCCGTCGAGCGACGAGACGGCGATCGACGCCGAAGAAGGAGAGGACCATGACGTATTCCACGGCTGACCGGAACGAGCGACTGAAGAGGCCCGCGGGCATCCGCTCGGTACGGCTGGGCGACATGAAGGTGACCTATGTACCGGACGGAGCGGCGCAGCTCAGGCCGCGCGACTTCTTCCCCGACACCACCGGTGAGGTGTGGGCCACCCGGCCCGAGTTCCTGGACACGTCCGGCAACCTGGTGGTGAGCATCGGTGGCCTGCTGGTGGAGAACGGCGACCGGGCACTGCTGATCGACGTGGGGATCGGGCCGCACTCCTCGCACAGCCCGGATGGGGCGCTCGCCACGATGCACGGCGGTTCGATGCTGGACAACCTGGCCGCCCTCGGCCGCAGGCCGGAAGAGATCGAGGCGGTGGCCCTGACCCACCTGCACCCCGACCACATCGGCTGGGCCTGGCATCCCGCCCCGGGTGGCGACCGGCCCGCGTTCACCGGTGCCGACTACCTGATGTCCGAACCGGAGTGGGCCCACCGCGATGTGCTGGATGCGCAGGGCATGAGCAAGGAGATGGCTGCGCTGGCGCCGCGTGTCCGCACCGTGGCGGACGGGCAGGAGATCTTCCCGGGTGTCAGGATGCGGATCGGCGCAGGCCACACGCCCGGGCACGCGGAGTACGTCATCACATCGGGCGGCCGGCGCATGATCGCCTTCGGTGACGCCATGCACTCGTCGATCCAGGTCGAACACCCCGAATGGTCCGTGGCCTTCGACGGCGAGCACGCCAAGGCAGCCGACCGGCGCCGCCGTCTGGTCGCCGATCTGGCGGAACCCGACACGATCGGCTTCGGCGTCCACTTCGCGGACGTGGTGTTCGGATACGTCCGGCGGGACGGCTACGGCCCTGCTTGGCGTCCCCTGGACGACTGACCCTCGGCGACGACCGATCGGTTCCTGCTGCCGCCCGCGCGACCACCCGTCCCAGGACGAATGATCGACCACGCGATGAGTCGCGGATACGGGCGCGGCGCCCGGAACTCCGACTGCCAGAGAGGCAGAGAAGTGCGATGAAGCATGTCATGTTGGGAGATCTGGATGTCTCCCGCATCGGCTTGGGCCTGGTGTCTATGTCCTACGCCTACACCGGCGCCGGTACGGACGACGCCGAGTCGATCCGCACCATCCACCGGGCCCTGGATCTGGGTGTCACGCATCTGGACACCGCAGAGGTGTACGGGCCTTACGTCAACGAGGAGCTCCTCGGCAAGGCGCTCAAGGGACGCCGCGACCAGGCCGTGGTGGCGACGAAGTTCGGCCTCGTCTCCCACGCGCACGGCGGGGAGGGCGGTCTCGACAGCAGCCCGGCCAACATCCGCACCGCTGTCGAAGGCTCGTTGAGACGGCTGGGCACCGACCACATCGACCTGTACTACCAGCACCGGGTCGATCCCGGCACACCCATCGAGGACACCGTCGGAACGCTGGCCGATCTCGTCCACGAGGGCAAGGTCCGCCACATCGGTCTGTCCGAGGCCGGACCGGAGACGATCCGCCGCGCCCACGCCGTGCACCCCGTCACCGCCGTCCAGTCGGAGTACTCCCTGTGGACGCGGGAACCAGAGGCGCGGGTGCTGCCCGTGCTGCGCGAGCTGAACATCGGGTTTGTGCCCTACTCGCCCCTGGGACGCGGTTTCCTCACCGGGCAGGTCCGTTCCACCGGCGGCTTCGACGACACCGACCTGCGCAAGCACAACCCCCGCTTCACCGGCGAGAACTTCCGGCACAACCTGAGCATCGCCGACGAGATCCAAGCGGTGGCAACCGAGGCGGATGCCACCGCGGCGCAGATCGCCCTGGCCTGGCTGCTCGCCCAGGGCGACGACATCGCCCCCATTCCCGGCACCAAGCGCGTGGCACGCGTCGAGGAGAACAGCGCTGCCGACGCCGTGGAACTGACCGCCGAACAGCTCGAAAGGCTCAACAACCTTCCTCCGGCCGCCGGTGCGACCCACGACGAAGCCGGCATGCGCACACTCGAGCGTTGACTCCCGGCGGGGCGACCACACGCTCACGAGCCTGCAGCAACGCGCCGTCGGCGTCCGATGCCGCTCCTTCGGCAGAGCGGGGGCGGATGCCTGATTTGTCCGCGCGCGGCTGCCGTAGCGGGAAGGTCCTGCCGGGGTGACCTCCTTCACCGGCGGCACCGCTCCGGGTGACGTCGGAAAGCACAGTCCGGCGCTTCCCGGAATGCACGGAAATACAAGAGAAGAGACCATAATGATCAGTGACGAAAAGCCTGCAGCTGCCGGCGGAACGTTCCTCCTCGGCGGGGACCTCCCCGTCCACCGTCTCGGATACGGAGCCATGCGGCTCACGGGGCCGGGTACCTGGGGGGAGCCGGCGGACCGGCCCGAGGCGGTACGGGTCCTGCGCCGGGCCGTGGAGCTGGGCGTCAACTTCATCGACACCGCGGACTCCTACGGTCCGTTCATCAGTGAGCAGATCATCCGCGAGGCCCTGCACCCCTATGACGAGGGTGTGGTGATCGCGACCAAGGGCGGGATCACTCGTCAGGGACCCGACCTGCGGGTTCCGCTGGGGCGGCCCGAGTACCTGAGGCAACAGACGGAACTGAGTCTGCGGCACCTCGGAGTGGAACGCATCGACCTGTACCAGCTGCACCGTGTCGACCCGAAGCTCCCGCTGGCCGAGCAGATCGGCACACTGGCGGAGCTGCAGAAGGAGGGCAAGATCCGGCACATCGGACTGTCCGAGGTCGGTGTCGAGCAGTTGGCGGAGGCCCGGGGCATCGCGGAGATCGTGTCCGTGCAGAACCAGTACAGCCTCGTGGAGCGCGCGCACACCGACGTGCTGGAGTACGCGGAGCGCCACGGTATCGGCTTCGTCCCGTGGAATCCGATCGCGGTGGGCCGGCTCGCCCGCACCGGCGGCCGGCTCGCGACGGCCGCCGCCGGCCGCGGCGCCACCCCGGGCCAGCTCGCCCTTGCCTGGTTGCTGCACCGGTCGCCGGTGATGCTCCCCATCCCCGGCACGTCCTCGGTGGCGCACCTGGAGGAGAACATCGCTGCGGCCGGAATCCAGCTGTCGGACGCCGAGGTCGCCGACCTCGCCGACCTCGCCGACAGCGCCGACTGACCGGCTCCCGGGCCGTGTCGCCGGGTTCGGCGGCCGCCCAGCTGCGCCGTCCGGCCTACCGGAGCGCGCCGCGTTCCACGCATCCGCGCAGGAACGCGGCCTGCCCGGCGTGCTGCAGGTCGTCCGACACCACGCTGACCAGCCGCACCGCGAGCGTCACCGGCGGATCCCAGCTGGTGTCGACGACACGCGGGAAGTCCGCCTCGTGCAGCGTGCGCAGATAGCCCAGTGTGTGCTCGTACACCGCGTCGTGATAGCCGGTCAGCAGCTCACCCGACTCGACGCGCAGCGCGGCGACGTCCCTGGGGCGATGGCCGTAACCGGTGTCGCCGGGCGCGAAGGGCAGGCCGAACCGGTCGGCCCAGCCGTCGGCGGTCCACTGCTGCTCGGTACCCGCGACCTCGGCGACATGGTCGTCCTGAATGCGCGTCAGGTGCCAGATCAGCCAGGCGATCGAGTTGGCCCCCGTGTCGGGTCGCGCGTGCAGGCCCTCCGGGGACATCCCGGCGACCGCCTCCTGCACGGTCTCCCGGATCCTGCCGAAAGCGTCGGCGAGCAGATCTGCGCTCTTCATGCGGTGCTCCCTGGACTCTGGTGCCGGGCGGCCGCGGCCTCCGGTGCCGTCTCGCCCACGTTAGGCCTGCCGCCCTGGCGCGGCCACCAGACGCTCCAGCAACCGGCGCAGCAGTGGCTGTCCGCCGGTGCGGTCGGCCGGCCGCACGGGACAACGGGCCGCGGGGGACGCGGCGGCCAGGTCTCACCGCGCCGCGCCGCGGGGAGCGCTGCGGTCGCCCCCGGCGACCCCGGCCGCGCGCGGGTCAGCGGGTCGCCAGGACCACGTTCACGACGTACTGTTCCGCCACCGTGCCGTCGGGGAAGTGCCGGGCCAGGTGCTCCCGCTCGGCGGAGAGGAACTCGCGGGCGCGTTCCTCGCCGATCACCAGGAACGCCGACTGGGTGCCGAGGTTGGCCAGGTGCACCTCGACAGGCACCCGCCGGGACCACGGCACCTGGAGCCCGGCGAAATCCGGACCGTCCGGAAGCCGTCCCGACCGGGGATGGGCCAGCGCCCCGAAGAAGCCGTGCAACCGCTCCTGCTCGGCGGCGATCCACGGGACCGAGGTGTCGGGATCGTTGCGCCACAGCGCGAACGCTCCGCCCGGCCGCAGCACCCGCAGGGCCTCCGGCACCGACCGCCCCGGATCCGTCCAGTGCCACGCCTGGGCGTACGTCACGAAGTCGAAGGCACCGGAGGCCAGCGGCAGGCGATCGCCGTCACCGCGGACCAGAGCGACGTCCGGCAGGTTGCGGCGCAGCTCCGCGGCCATGCCGTCGCCCGGCTCCACGGCCACGACCCGGGCGCCGCGCTCGTGCAGCAGCGCGGTGGCGATGCCCGTCCCCGCGCCCACGTCGGCGACGAGCGCACCGCGCAGCCGCCGGCCCGCGAGTTCCTCGACTGCGTCGAAGAGGGCCGGCGGGTAGGAGGGACGGTTCGCGGCATACCGTCCGGCGGCCTGGTCGAAGGAACGGGAACGAGGTGAACTGGTCATCACCCCATGATCCGCCAACCCGGTCGTTCCGTGACGGGCAGATCATTCAGGAGCGGTGAGGGCGGTGTGCCGAGCGACTCGTGGTGGTCGTCCGTCCGTGGCGGAAGCCTTCGCCTTCCTTGCGGACAAGCGCGACGAGCCGGCTCCCGGCGGAAGGAGTCGTCGTGTGTCCGAGGGACGTGCCGGCGTCCTTCATGGTCCGGCGTGCCCGGCGCCGTCGAGGAGTGCGTACCCGGACCGGGCGTTGCCGCCGCGACCGCGTCGTCCGGCCGGCGGATCAGCGCGGCCCTGCGGCGGACCGCCGGCCGTCCCGAGCTCGCCAGGGTCCTTCCCGGCCCCTCCCGGTCCCCGGGTCACCCGGGTCCGCCGCCGACAACGGACCCGGGTGACGTACTCGGTGGGCGTCCGCGAGCGCCGTGCCCGGGAGCAGGGTGGCGCCGGGATCAGTAGCGGAGCACCGCCGCGATGCGGTCGTGCTCGACGAGGCTGTCCGGAGCCACGAAGTGGACCTCGGCGCCCTTGTCCAGCGCGGTTTCCACCAGTTCGTCCACGATGTCCTCGCGGACCCCCTCCTCGAAGCCGCGCGACTGCGGGTCGTCCTCCACCGGCGTGAGGTGACCGTCGTTGAGGCGCACCGCGCGCTCGAAGTCCTCCTCGACCACGACGAGTTCGGTACGGCCCTCGCACACGGACTCCCACACCTCGTCCAGTCCGGCCGCGAAGATCCTGCGGCTACGGGCGTCCACCAGCCTGCGGCCGATCCACTCCACCTCCCGTTCGGCGAACTCCTTCTGTGCCGGGGTGAGTTCCTGCAGCAATGTCTGCGCGGGCCCGTTCGCCAGGCCGCCCTTGTGTACGACCGCCACCGCGGCCTCGGCAGCGGTGCCGACCTCCTTGAGCAGGGAGACCGCGTCCGGCAGGCCGACGAGGTACAGCGGCCGCGGGTCGGTTGCGAGCAGTGAGGCGAGCGCACAGTCCACGGAGCGCAGGAAACGCCGCGTCTCCTCGTCGCGGAAGGTGCTCGGATGGTCTCCGACCTGCTCCTGGCGCTCGGGGTCCCACTGCACGGGGTCGGGCTCCAGCGGGAAGCCCTGGGCCTCCTGCGGGTGCAGCGACTGGCCGCTGCCGCTCCACAGCGTGGCCCGGTCGGCAGCCACCGTGAGCACCCAGTACGGGCGGACCCGGGCCTTCGCGGCGACCAGGTTGCGGGTGAGGAAGCTGTCGCTGAGCACCACGCGCTCGGGGACGGCCCGGGGCAGCGTCCAGATCTGGTGGTCCCGTTCCGTGGCGTACATCACGAGCCCGTCCAGCGAGTGGCGCAGGTCGACCTCCGCGGCGGCGGCCTTGAGCTGCGTCTTGATGGCCATCCGGGCCCGGCGGGACGCCTCGGGGTCGTGCTCGATCCGGCGCTCGGCCTCGGCGAGAAGATTGCGCAGGCGTACGGCGTCCTGGGCGTTGTCCGGCTCGCGCCGGTGCGTCGGCATGGTCAGCGACACCGCCGGATACGGCCGGGTCGCGCGGAGTTCTCGGAGGGCGCCGACCGTCAGGGCATCGGTTTCCATGATCGCCTCCCTGGGGGGTCCGCCGTCGCTCCCCACGGGCGGGGGGACCCACACACCGAGCCTCGCACACCAGCCGGGCCGCCGCCTGCCGGGGACGGCCCGGGCGGCGCGGCCCTCAGGCGCCGCCGCGGTGGTGCGCGCCGAAGCCGGAGTCCCAGGCCCACATGTGGGTGCAGCCAGGACACTGCAGATGCACCACGGGACCCTTGTTCGACAGCAAGTAGCGCCAGTGATCCGGGCAGTTGCGCCCGGCGGCGCAGGCGGCGCACTCGCGGTGGTCCGCGCAGCGCGGGCAGGGCACCCACGCCCTTCGACCGGGGTCGGCCGTGGGATCAATCGGAAGCCGCACCGTCGCCCTTTCCGGTCGTCTCGCGGGGCGGCAGGACACCGGCGGCCACGAGTGTGCGGTACAGCGCCTCCTGCTCCTCGTCGAGGCCGGAGTAGAGCAGCCGGTACGCCGCATCCTCCTCGTGGAGCACGGCCACCGGGTCCCAGTCGTCGCCGAGGGCGGCGAGTATCTCGGCCCGGCGACGGGTCTCGTGGTCGGTGAAGTCCAACGCGAAGGAATGGAGGCGGTCCGGGGTGTCGTCGTCGTTCATGTCGCCCGCTCCTGGGGCATTAGGGGATCAATCCCCCCTGTCTAACGCAGTGCAGTGCTTGGGGGAAAGGCTTTCCCTGCCCGATGTGACGAACTCCATGCGGCTCCGCCGCTGGTCAGGGACGTGCCTGCGGCGGAGCCTCGCGGGCCGGGCACCGCTCAGGAGCGCCGGGCGGCCTTGCGGAGGGCCGTTCCGAAGGACAGCAGCGGCTTGCGGGGGGCCGGCGTCACGGCGGCCTCGGTCCCCTTGCCCGGCCTCGCGGTCCTCGCGTCCCGGCCCGTCTCCCCGGGCCTCGCGGCCGAACCGCTGCGGCGGCCGCGGATCGCCTGCGTGATCCTCGCCGCGCCGGTGCGGCTCGCGCGTGTCGCCGCCGGCGCCGGGACCTGGGCGGCCGCCGCGGGGCGGACCGTGTGCACGGCACGGCCGAGGCGGCGGCCGAGGAGCAGGTAGCCCAGCAAAGCGCCGGCGGTGTTCATGATCACGTCATCGACGTCGAAGGCACGGCCCTGCACCACCGCCCCCTGCGCCAGCTCCACGAGGACCATCACCAGACCGGTCGTCAGCACCACACGCAGCGCCCCGCGCGCCTTCGGCGCCAGCACCGGGAGCAGCATGCCGAAGGGCATGCCGAGCAGTACGTTCCCACCGACCTGCCGCACGGCGCCGGCGACCGTGTACCGCTCGTAGTACTGCCGCAGTGAGGCGCCGGGCTGCAGGTTCGCGTGCGCGAGCCCATCCGAGGCGTACGACGGCGCCAGGGTCGCCCGGGCCAGCACCGCCCCGAAGACGACCATCGCGACGAACGCCAGCCCCATGGCCGCCCACCGGGCCAGTGCGGCCAGTGGCGATCGCCGCCCCTCTTCCGAGCCTCGCCTCGTGCGCCCGCCCATCGCCCATCGAGCCACGGACTCCCCCCCTCCTGTGCGGTGTTCCGTCGCGGTCCGCCCCGTGTCACAGTCCGGATACCCCGGGTGCCCTCCCGGGATGCCATGCGACCGCCACGCAGGGCGGCCCGCGGCGGTGACGTGATCGGCCCGCCACCCGGCACGGCGGGGGGCTCCCCGCCCTCCCGTCCGGTTGCCGGCGCGGTCGGTGAGCGTTTCGCGTGGTGCGGGGTGGCCGGGTGCGGGTGTGCTCGGTGCGGGGTCCGGGGCGGGGGGTTTCCCCGTCCTGCCATCCGATTGCCCCGGACGACTGGTTGCCGCGTCGCGTGGTGGGTGGTGGGGCCGGATGCGGGGGGTGCCCGGTGCGGGGTGTGGGGCGGGGGGTTTTCCGGCCCTCCCGCCCTCCCCCAGCCTTCGGCCGGGGGGACCCTCATCCCGGATGGTCAGTGACCGCCTCGCGCGGTGCGGGGGGTGGGCCGGGTGCGGGGACTCCGGGGCTGGACGTCCTGGACTCATGTGTACGTGCGTGGCGGGCACCTTCTCCGAGCGCCCCGGATGCCGCACACACATATGCCGCAGCGTCCAGAACATCCACCCTCCCCCAGCCTTCGGCCGGGGGTGCCCCCACCGACCCCACCCCCTCCGTATCGCGCGCGACCGACCCCCGGTGGGGGGGTGAGGCGGGTCCGGGGTGGGTGGCCGCGGGTGCGTATCCGAACCCCCTTCCGGCCGTCAGTCACCCCCGACCCGTGGCCGGGGTGTGGCGGGGTGCCCCCGCAGGGGACGAGCGGCAGGCTCGGCGCCGAATAGCGCAAGGCTGAACCGCGAGCCCGGGTACCCCGGCCGAAGGCTGGGGGCGTAGCCCGGCGCGCCTACGGGCGGCTGGTGGTGGGCTCATGCGAGCACCCGCGGTGGCGCCGGCGATATCGCCCGCGCAGGGGGGACCGGCCCGCCCTTCCAGGGCGCGTCGCGGCCCTCGTCGTCATCGGCTCCGCGCCGGAGACGCGACGCGAGGAGCCGCCCGGCCGCGCCCTGGGACCTCACTCGGGCAGCGGGATGCGCATGTTCTCCGAGCCGCGCAGATCCAGCCACGCGGCCGACGGCCCGCGGACCAGCTTGAGGATGACGGTGTCGCAGTCGGGGCAGCGCGCGACCAGACCTGGGGCGTGGTCGTACACGCGAAGCGTGGCCATCGGTCCGGTACGTCCACAGCCCGCGCAGCGGCCCACAGCGGCCGTCATGTCCACCGCGAAGATCTCCCGGAGCGGTCCGGCCAGCGCGTTGCCGTCGGTGTACGCGTCCGTGTGCTGTGCGCTCATCTCAGCCTCCTGTCGGCCCGGCCGTCCTCGCACACCCACCCTACGCAGCCGGTGTCCGCTCCGCCCGCGCACCGCGGTCAGCCCGTCGGGCGCGGGAGAGGCACGTGGGCGATCGGCTCCACGGCGGCGCCGCTCACAGCCGGACCGTCATCTCCACTGTCACGTCGTCGCCGGCCGCGATGTCCTGAGGCCCGCGCACGGCCGCCTTCAGCGGTAGCAGGTAGCCGCCGTCCTTGGGGAAGAGCGACGTCGTGAAGGCGGTGTCGCCGATGCGGGCGTCGACGGGGATGACGCCCCAGCCGTACGTGGCCATCGCGGCCACCTCACGGATGTGGGCGGACTCCTCGTCCGGCACGGTCGCGAAGTAGTACGGCGCGGGTCCGCGCCACTCGATCACGCGGCCGGCGAAGACCAATTCCATGACGTCGAGTCCTGTTCCTGGGCTTGGCAAGACCGCTTCAGCCTACAGACGGCCCCTGGGAGGGCGACGGAAAAGACCGCTTCGGAGTGTGCCCCGGTTGTGGACGAAGCCGCACCGAGACGGGGGTCGGGGCCGCACATCGTCGCTCAGCGGAGGTGGAAACCGCCGACGAGGCGGGCGCGTCCGTTCTGCGGCCGGGACCGGGAACCGGGGGGTGGGAACAGGGGGAACGGGCGCCGTGCGAGACGACGCGGCGGGGCATCGGGCGATGACTCGCCGCGGCTTCCGATCCGTTTCTTGCCGTTCCGCCCTTGGAAGCCCTGAGGGAGGCGTGACGGGGAACACAGGGGGGCGCCGTCCGCGCGGGCGGCGCATTACTTGGCCTTTACCTTTACCGGATAAGGAATTCACCGGGCACCGACGTACCGCCAACACCTGGCGGCTGTCCGCCCAATGGTGTTGACCGAGCGTGTGCTAGCGTTCCTGGGGTTCACGTGTGACAACGGTGTCAAGTGCTCCAGGCTCGCGGGCTCAACCGTCCGCGACGGAAACGTCCCTGCTCTGAAGGGCGGCGCTCTCGGAGCCCGGCGTGGCAAGCCCGTTCTCCGAGTCCCACAGAAAAGCACTGCCAATCATGCAAGAAAGCCGCGCGGTCTGGCTTCCCTATCGGTCCGGCGAATTCCCCGGACCGCTTCCTGACGGCCTGTCCTACCACTTCTGGGACGGCCTTTCTGCATTCCCGTCCGACCCCCGGGACGTACGTTTCGTCGTCGTTCCACCCGTCCCGGCCAAGCAGCACGAGATCCTGGACCGGCTGCTGCACCGGACCGAGCGGCTCGAGGTCCTGCAGGTCCTCAGCTCCGGGCACGACTACCTCGCCCCCTTCCTCGGGCTGCTTCCCCCCGGCACCCGTGTCTCCACCGCCAGCGGCGTGCACGGCGAGGCCACGGCCGAGTTGGCGGTGACGCTGCTCCTGGCCGCGGAACGGGGCCTCGACGACTTCTCCCGCCGGGCCGCCCTGGGCCAGTGGCGGCCCCGTGTGTTCCCCACCTTGTCCGGCAAGGAGGTGCTGATCGTCGGTCAGGGCGCGGTCGGCAAGGCTGTGGCTGCCCGGCTCGCCCCGTTCGGCTGCCGGGTGGTCCGGATGGCGCGCACCGCACGCGACACCGCGGACGGCCGCGTGCACGGCTTCACGGAACTGACCGGGCTGCTGCCCTCCGCCGACGCCGTCGTGCTCTGTGCGCCCCTGACCGACGAGACCCGCGACCTGATGGACGCTTCCCGCCTCGCCCTGATGAAGGACGAGGCGGTCCTGGTGAACGTGGCCAGGGGGGAACTCGTCGACACCCAGGCGCTGGTGCGGGAGGCCGGACGCGGACGGCTGCGCGCCGCCCTGGACGTGACCGCCCCCGAGCCGCTGCCGAGCGAGCACCCCCTGTGGTCCCTGCCCGGTGTCCTGATCACTCCGCACGTCGGGGCCTTCACCGACGCCTTCGTCCCCGCGTCCCTCGCCTTCATCACGCGGCAGTTGGACCGCTACGTGCGCGGCGAGGCCTTGGTGAACGTCCTGCCCCTGATGGCCGCCGCGCGCTGAGCCCGTCCCCTCCGGCCCCAGCGCGTCAGGGCGCGGCCCCGACTGTCCTGCCGGGACGGAAGCCGGGGCCACGCCCGCCGTGACGCCGGGTACGGACCGGGCGGGCCCTGGCACCCGCCGGGCCGCGCCGGCACCGGTGCTGTGCTCCGCCGCCGCCGGGGTAGACGTATCGGGCAGTCACCTGAGGGGAGCGGCACCATGACAGAGGACATCGCGGGGATCGTACGCAGGGCGGTCGCCCGGTACGCGCAGGTGGCACCCGAGGAGATCGGGCCGGACACGACCTTCGCCCACCTGCGCCTGGGGGACCGGGCCAAGCAGCATGCCGCCGACGCCGTCGAACGCGAGGTCGGCGTGATGCTGCTGGCCGATGAGGTCGAACGGATGGGCACCGTGGGGGACCTCGTCGAGGGCGTGGGCGCCAAGCGCGCCGAGCAGGAGGCCGCACAGGGATTCTGACGAGCCGGCGCCTCGCAGGGCGGGGCCCGGGCCGCCCCGGATCGTCAGGCCGGCATGGCGGACCCCGGCAATCCCGCCTGGACGCGGATCTTCGACTGCCCGTGGCCGCGCAGCTCCCAGTCGTCCATGAAGCGGGCGCGCAGTCCGTGCCGGGCGGCCAGGTCCACCAGCGTCTCGGTGCGGTAGTAGAAGTCCTCACGCAGCACGTGGTGCTCCTTCCCCTCGGTGCGGTCGAACGTGAAGTCGAACCACCCGCCCGGGGTCAGGATTCGCGCCACGTGGGCCAGGCACTCGTCGATGACCTGCAGCGGCGAGTGGGAGAAGACGCTGTGCGCGTGGACCACGTCGAAGTGGCGGTCCGGCAGGAAGTCGAACGTCAGGTCGTGGGTGAGGGTGAGGTACGGCACCTTGCGCTGCAGGCCCTGCACCGTGACGGTGCGCTTGGCGGCGATCAGGATGTCGGGGGAGATGTCGATGCCGTAGTAGTGGCCGGCGTCGAGGTAGTCGATGAGACGCCAGCCCGCCCGCAGGTTGCCGCACCCGATGTCCAGCAGCCGGTGCCGCGGCGACAGGCCGTGCTCGCGCAGGTAGTCGAACTGCATCGCGCCCAGCGCCAGCCAGCGGTCGTGGCTGCCGCTGCCGACGGCGGCCTCCGGATCGCGCGCCGTGTCGCTGGCCATGACGGCCCGGTAGTACGCCACGTGGTCGGGGTGCCGTCGGGCGAGCCAGCGGTCCCGCACGGTGCGGCGTGCGTGCGCGGCGATCCGTGTCGGGTGCCGGAGGGCGTAGCCGACCTGGTGGGTGAGGCTCGTCCGGTCGACCCGGAGGTTCTTCCTGGTGGCCATGGCGGGTGCTCCCTCGGAGGGTCGCGGGGCGGGTGCTTTCCTCCCCTCCGGGAGGCTGCCACGCGGAGCGCCCGTCGTTCCCCCGCCGAACGGGTGGTGGCCGCGGCCCACCGCCGGGGGCGCACCCTTGTCCCGGTGGGCTGCGCCGACGGCGCGAGGAGTGCCGTGACCGCCGCTGCGGGGCGGGGGCGCCCCGCAGCGGCGGATCGGGTCGGTCAGCCGGTGAGGCGGTTGATCTGGCGGAGTTTGTTGGTGGCGTCGAGGGCGGCCACCTTGTACGACTCGGCGAGAGTCGGGTAGTTGAACACGGCGTCGACCAGGTAGTCGACCGTGCCGCCGCAGCCCATCACCGCCTGGCCGATGTGCAGCAGCTCCGTGGCGCCGGTGCCGAAGCAGTGGACGCCCAGCAGGGTGCGGTCCTCCGTCGACACCAGCAGCTTCAGCATGCCGTGCGAGTCGCCGATGATCTGACCGCGGGCCAGCTCGCGGTAGCGCGAGACGCCCACCTCGAAGGGCACGTTGTCGTCGGTGAGCTGGTCCTCCGTACGGCCGACGAAGCTGATCTCCGGGATCGTGTAGATGCCGATGGGCTGCTGGCCGTGCGTCGCGTTCACCGGTTCGCCGCAGGCGTGGTAGGCGGCGAGCCTGCCCTGTTCCATGGAGGTGGCCGCGAGCGCCGGGAAACCGATGACGTCGCCCACGGCGTAGATGTGCGGCACGGAGGTGCGGTAGTGCTCGTCCACGGATATGCGCCCCCGCTTGTCCGCGGCCAGCCCGGCCCTGTCCAGGTCGAGGGCGTCGGTGAGGCCCTGTCGTCCGGCCGAGTACATGACGGCGTCCGCGGGGATCCTCTTCCCGCTCTGCAGGACGGTGAGGGCGCCTTCCGGATGCCGTTCCACGGCCGCCACGCTCTCGCCGAAGCGGAAGGTCACGGCGAGATCCCGCAAGTGGTACTTGAGCGCCTCGACGATCTCGACGTCGCAGAAGTCCAGCATCCCCTCGCGCTGTTCGACCACCGTCACCTTGCTGCCCAGGGCGGCGAACATCGAGGCGTACTCGATGCCGATCACACCGGCGCCGACGATGACCATGGACCGCGGCACCCGGTCGAGGTTCAGCACGCTGTCGGAGTCCATCACCGTGCGGTCGTCGAACTCCACGGTCGCCGGGCGGGCCGGGCGGGTCCCGGTGGCGATGACGATGTGCTCGGCGGTCACCAGCACCTCGCGACCGGAAGGGTCCCGCACGGCGACGGTGTGGTCGTCGGTGAAGCGGCCGGTCCCGGTGAGCATGGCGACGCGGTTGCGGGAGAGCTGACTGCGGATCACGTCCACCTCGCGACTCACCACGTGCTGGGTGCGCGCGGTGAGGTCCGCGATGGTGATGTCCTCCTTGAGGCGGTAGCTCTGGCCGTACAGATCCCGCTGGGTGAGCCCGGTCAGGTAGAGCACGGCCTCGCGCAGCGTCTTCGACGGGATGGTGCCGGTGTGGATGGAGACCCCGCCGACCATGTCGGGGCGGTCGACGACGGCGACCCGGCGGCCCAGCTTGGCCGCGGCGATGGCGGCCTTCTGGCCACCCGGGCCGGATCCGATGACGAGCAGGTCGAATTCGGTCACCGGGCGAGTCTGTCAGGCCACGGCGACTGCGGGAAAGGGCTGCCGGCGAAGCGCGCCTCGCAGACCCCGCCGATCTGCCGCGCTCGGGCTCGCACGCGATGCCGCCGTTCGCGCCCGGCTCGGCCGCGACCCTCGTCCCGGGGCGCGGATGTGCAACGCGCCGCCTGCTCGCGGCTGTTCCACCACGGCGGGGTGCGGGCGACGGCGGCGGGGCGGCCGGTGCGTCGTGGGGGTGCCCGCGTTCGGCGGCGACCCTCGGGGGCCCGACGCCGTCCTGCCGCGGATGCGGCCTGGAGGCTCCCCGAGCTCCCGGGCTCGGGTCGTGGACCCTGCCCGGGTGACCCCGGGGCTCGGGCCGTCGGGCGGGGCAGGCCCCGCCGTCACCCGTCCTGCTGGGCCGCGAGCAGCACGTCGCCGGCCTCCGTCCGGTAGTACAGCACGGAACGCCCCGCTCGCCGCCGACGCACCAGACGGGCATCGAGCAGCACCTTCAGATGCCGCCCCACCGAGCCCAGCCCCTGGCCGGTCAGGGCGACGAGTTGCGTGGTGCTCATCGGTGTCGCGAGCATCACCAGGACCGCCGCGCGCGCCGGGCCGAGCAGCGCGCCCAATGCCTCGGGAACGCGCTGCCGCCCCGCCTCGGCCAGTGCCCCCGAGCACGGGTAGACCACCGCGTAGCGCACCGCGTCGTCCCAGGAGACCCAGCTCGTGTACGGGGTGACGGGCACGAACATCAGACGGGCGCCTGACAGGTCGCGCGGCGGGTGGTCCCGCGTGTTGATCTGCAGGCGGCCCCCGCCGAGCCAGCGCATGCCCCGGCGCATGTCGTCCAGTGCCTGTGCCCAGCCGCCGCGGCCCAACTGGGCGGTGCGTGCCACGATGTCGGCCTCGATGACGCGTCGGCGGCGTGGCCAGTCCGGCAGTACCGTGTGCGTCCACACCCACGCCACGACGTCCGCCGCGCGCTCCGGCAGGTCCGCGCGGCGCAGCGGGTGGGGCAGCGGTCCGCCGAGTGAGACGGTCAGATGGTCACGGGCGGCGTCCGGCGGGGTCTGCCGGATCCGCGACAGCTCCTCCTCGAAGCCCGGGCTGCCCTCACCGGAGGGCGTGGGGGTGAGGAAGTCCGCGTTCCAGGTGCGCCCGAGGGCGGCACGCACCAGCAGGGCGGTCACCGGGTCGGCGGCCAGCCGCTCCCGGTAGGCCGGCAGGTGGGCGTCGAGCCAGCCGCGCTCGCCGGGGTGTGCCGCCGTGGCCCGGTCGAGCAACTTGAGGGCCGCGACCGCCTCCGCCAGCGGGGAGACGACGAACCGGCTGTCCGCCAACGTCTGGGCGTCGACCAACCACCACCCCATGTCCCACCCCACCTTTCGCACCCGCGCGAAAGATTAACCGCACGATGCGGCGCTCCCGAGACTCGGCCCATGCGCACCTACCGCGAGCTCTTCCGCACACGGGAGTTCACCCCGCTGTTCCTGGTCTCCACCGGCCAGGTGGCGGCCCAGACCGTCAGCGGGCTGGCCCTGAGCACCCTGGTCTACGACGCCACGGGCTCACCGCTGCTGTCCGCCGTCGCCATGTTCGGCCCCTCGCTCGCGCAGGTGCTGGGTGCGACGACCCTGCTGTCGGCGGCCGACCGGCTCCCGCCGCGCGCCGCCCTCACGGCGGTCGCCGTGCTTTTCGCCGTCGGCACCGCCGTGTCGGCCCTGCCCGGAGTGCCGATCCGCGTCGTCTTCGTCATCCTCCTCGTGGAGGGCCTGGTGGCGTCCCTGGGCGGCGGGGTGCGCTACGGCCTGCTCCACGAGATTCTCCCCAAGGGCGGTTTCCTGCTGGGCCGTTCCCTGCTGAACATGGCGACCGGCGCCATGCAGGTCTGCGGCTTCGCCGCCGGCGGGCTGCTGCTGGCCGCCCTGTCACCGCGCGCGATCCTGCTCGCCGGTGCGGGGCTCTACCTCGCGGCCGCTACCGCCGCCCTCGGCGGACTTCGCGCCCGGCCCCCGCGGACGGGCGGCCGCCCGTCGGCGGCCGAGACCTGGCGGACCAACGCGGCTTTGTTGTCCGCCCGTTCGCGCCGCCACGTGTACCTCGCGCTCTGGGTGCCCAACGGCCTGATCGTCGGCTGCGAGTCGCTCTTCGTGCCCTACGCGCCCGACCACGCGGGACTGCTCCTGGCCGCCGCGGCGTGCGGCATGCTCGCCGGCGACACCGTCGCCGGCCGGTTCGTCCCGCCGTGGTGGCGGGAGCGCGTGGGCGCCGCGCTGCGCCTGCTGCTCGCGGCCCCGTACCTGCTCTTCGCGCTGCACCCGGCGCCGCCCCTCGCGGCGGCTGTCGTCGCCCTGGCCTCCGTCGGCTACGCGGCGAGCCTGCTGCTGCAGGAGCGGCTGATGGCGCTCACCCCGGCGGAGCTCGCGGGACACGCCCTCGGTCTGCACTCCTCGGGCATGCTCGCCTGTCAGGGCCTCGGTGCCGCTCTGGCAGGCGCCGTGGCCCAGCACACGTCGCCGGGGACCGCGATGACGGTCGTGGCCGCCACCTCCGTCGCCGTCACCTTGGCGCTGGCCCCCGGCCTGCGCCCGGACCCCGGGAGCGCCGCCACGCCCGGGGCGTCCGCCTCCGGCCGGGCCCGTCGTCCGGTCAGGTGATGCGCGTCGTGGTGTCGAGCCGACCGAGGGCGAGGCCGATGGCCCCGGCGCCCGGTCTCGGCGGGTGTCCGGTGCCGCGTCGTGGGTGAAACGGGACGGGCCCTACGGTCGTGGTCGGCGGTGTCGCCTCACGCCGTCCCGCGTCCCGCCTCCAGGTCCAGCAGCAGCCGCTTGCGCTGCACCCCGCCCGCGTAGCCGGTGATCGCTCCCTTCGCGCCGACCACGCGGTGGCAGGGACGGACGACCAGCAGCGGGTTGCGGCCGATCGCCGTGCCGACCGCGCGCGACGAGCTCCGCGGGATGCCCATCGCCTCGGCGACGTCCGCGTAGGTGAGCGTCGTGCCGTAGCCGATGGTCTCCAGCGCCTTCCACACCTGCTGCTGGAAGGTGGTGCCCGCGGCGGTGAACTCGATGTCGAAGGCGGTCGGCTCCCCGGCGAAGTAGGCCCGCAGCTGGCGGGTGACGTCGGTGAACGCCGCGTCGTCGCGACGAGCGCGGCCCGCCAGGTCCGCCGCGACGACGCCGCCCTTCTGGCCCGGCACCGACAGCGAGGTGAGCGCGGTGCCGCCCTTCGCGGTCGGTGACTTCTCACCGACCAGGAGCAGTTCGCCCAACGGGCTGTCGAGCGTCGTGTAGACCGTCATCGGTCCCTACCCTTCCTCACACCTTTGACTGCGTCTGCCATTGTGCGGCGTCCCCGCACGGCGCCTTCCGGCGGGATCCCGGACGTCGTGTTCCCACCGCGCCGTCCTCCCGGATCGCGCCGCGGCTCACCCCGCGCCCCACCGCAGGTGCGTCGCGGAGGTTTGCCACGGCCGCCGGCGTCCTCCAGCGGCACGCCGGCCCGTGTGGCTCCGGCGCGCACGGCGATGTCGCCCTCCAGCAGGACCTCGGGATCGCCCAGGGCGCGCATCCGGACGGAGCCGGCCGTCCACGGCCCGATGCCGGGCAGCGCGAGCAGTGCCTTCTCCGCGCCGTCCCGGTCGGGGCCCGGGTCGAGCGGGATCTCGCCGGCGGCGAGGGCGGCGGCCAGGGCGCGCAGCGTCTCCCCCGACCCGTGAGCTGCCGCTGCCGTACGGAGGAACCGGACGTCGCGCCACTCGGGGGTGACCGCGGGACAGTTGGGGCGGCAGCGGGTCCCCGTCGTCGTCACCGCGAAGAAGAACGCGCCGTCGAAGCGCGCGTCGCGGCTGCGCACCGCCTGGTACGTGCTGTCCTCGTCGGTCGTGTCGCTCCTCACCCCTCCACTGTGCGCCGGCGCGGGGGCGGGCCGCTGGCGGGAATCCGACGTCGCGTTTCCGGGAGGGGCCACGTCGCCGCCCGTCCTGCCTTCCTGAGGATCGGAGAGGCGGCCGGCGCGCGGGGGGCCGCACCCGACACGGGCAGGACGCGGCCGGCCGGGGAGGCGGACCTGCGTGCGGAGCGCGGCTCGGGTCGTGGACCGTCGGCCTCCGCCGGACGCGTGCCGGGACGAGCCCTTCCAGGCCGGGGTCCTGGGGCGCTCCGGCCGACCGCGGGTGGTCCATGACGGCTCTCCCCTCCGGCGGCACGTCGAACGTGGCGGACCGGGCGGCGACCGGCACCGCAGCCGCAGGACGCGGCCGGCTGGGGAGGCGGACCTGCGTGCGGAGCGCGGCTCGGGTCGTGGACGGTCGGCCTCGGCCGGACGCGTGCCGGGACGCGCCCTTCCAGGCCGGGGTTTTGGGGTGCTCCGGCCGACCGCGGGTGGTCCATGACGGCTCTCCCCTCCGGCGGCACGTCGAACGTGGCGGACCGGGCGGCGACCGGCACCGCAGCCGCACCCACGCGCGAGGTTCGCGGGCCTGCGGGAACCGCTGCGCCGCGGTCGGCAGGACCGTCCGGGCACAGCGGGGCCTTCCGCCGGCACCGCGAAAGGTGACCGACGCGGCGGCCGCCGCGTGACCGCGCGGGGCCGGACCGCCTCGGTGATCCTGGAGGGGTGACAGCCGCCTCCGCCCCGCGCGACCTCACCGCCCGGGAGGCCCCCGACCCGGACCGTGCCAACTACACGGGCGCCGTCTACGGGTCACTGCTGGCCGCGTCCGTCGTGGCCGGGGCGGGCTCCGCGGGCCCGTACCCGCGGCTGGAGCTGGTGCTGCTGCTGGTCTGCACCGGCCTGGTGTTCTGGGCCGCCCACGTCTACGCGGGCTTCGTCGGCGACCGCCTGCGCCGGGGACGGATCACCTGGCCCGAGCTCCGCCAGGTGTGCGTCCGCGAGTGGCCGATCGTGCAGACCACGCTGCTTCCGGCGGCCGCGGTCGCGGTGAGCCCGCTGCTCGGGCTCGGGCTGGAGGGCGCGGCGTGGCTGGCCCTGGTCGTCGCCGTGGTCCAGCAGGTGGGGTGGGCGAGCGCCGCCGTCATCAGGGTGCGTGCGTCCCCCTGGGCGGTGGTGTCGGTGGGGGCCGTGAACCTGGTGCTGGGCCTGGTCATCGTGGCGGCGAAGGTTGCCCTCCAGCACTGAGCGGTGCCGCTGTGACAAGCGCTGTGACAAGCCCTTGGCGCAGCGGTGTGGGTGTGCCAGAGACCGTGACATGTGTGTCAAGAGGGGGTGAACGCGTATGGCCCGCCGGCCCCGCAGCGGCGCCCGCAAGCCCACCGAGCTTCCCGGGGAGTCCTGGCGCGTGGTGCTCCGGCGCACGGTGAAGGAGTTCTGGGCCGACCACTTGACCGACTGGGCCGCGGCACTGACGTACTACGCCGTCCTGTCGGTCTTCCCAGCATTGCTGGTGATGGCGTCAGTCGTCGGCCTGCTGGGCGGCCCCGGTGTCGGCCACCTGATCGAGGGCGCGAGGGAACTCGCGCCCGGCCCGGTCCGGGACACGCTGACCGGCGTGCTCGGCCAGTTGCAGGACGGCGTCGGGCGAGGGGGGCTCGCCCTCGCGATCGGTGCCGCGGTAGCCGTGTGGTCGTCCTCCGGCTACGTGGCGACCTTCATACGGGCCGCCAACGCTCTCTACGACATCGACGAGGGCAGGCCGGTGTGGAAGACCCTGGCCGGCAGGTTCGTCATTCCCGTGGTGCTACTGGCCGCCGCGACGCTCCTCGCGATCGGGGTGGTCTTCACCGGAGCCCTGGCGCGCAGGGCGGGCCGGGTGCTCGGGGCCGGCGATGCCGCGATGGACGTGTGGGGAATCGTCAAATGGCCGGTGATGCTCCTGCTGTTCGGACTGATCCTCGCGCTGCTGTACTGGGCCGCACCCAATGTGAGGCACGGGGGCTTCCGCTGGGTGAGCCCCGGCAGCGCCCTGGCCGTGGTCGTCTGGGCCGCCGCCTCAGCGCTCTACAGCGTCTACGTGTCCGACTTCGCCCACTACGACCGGCTCTACGGCAGCCTGGCGGCGATCATCGTCTTCCTGCTCTGGCTGTGGATCTCGAACATCGCCGTCCTCCTCGGTCTGGAGTTCAACGCGGAACTCGAACGGGCCCGCACCCGGCCGGACGGGGGCCCGGAAGAGGGTCCCGACGACAAGGTGCCCAAGGCCGAACCGCAGGACACCGAGCGGCTCCACGCCGACGAAGGCGGATGACCGGGGAGGTCGTCACGCCCGCCTGCGGTCCGGCCGACGCCCCCTCACGGCCGTGAGCCGACACCGGTCGCGACCTCGTGGAGCCGGCCGCCCGCCCCGCCCGGCGCCAGCGGGGCGGTCGATGTGTCGCCCGCGCCCTCGCGCAGACCCGCGAGGAGTTCCTCGATCGCCTGCGTGGCGGTGTAGCGGGGTTCCCAGCCCAGCTCACGACGGGCCCGCGCGGTGTCCATCAGGGGCAGCCCGAGCACCGTGTCGAACAAGCCCGGCGAGGCCGGCACCAGGTGGAGCAGCCAGGCACCCGCCAGCGCCGCGCGTGCCGCGCCGCGCGGCACGCGCACCACCTGCGCCCCCAGGAGCGCGGCGAGTTCACCCGCGTCCAGCGGCGGATCCGCCGCCAGGTTGAAGGCGCCGCGCACGGGACGGTGCACGGCCAGTCGGTAGGCCTCGGCCGCGTCGTCGGAGTGCAGCGCCTGGAACCGCAGACCGCGCAGGTCGGGGACGACCGGCACCAGGCGCGGCCGTACGAGCCGGTTCGGCAGGAACGGCCCGGCGAACAACCGGCGCTGCTCGGCGGCGGCCTCGCGCTTGAAGATGAAGCCCGGCCGCATGCGCACCACGCGCACCTGCGGGTGCTCCCGTTCGAAGATGTCGAGGTAGCGCTCGACGTACGCCTTCTCCCGGCTGTACGCGGCCCCGGGCCAGCCGTGGGTGGGCCATGACTCGTCGACACGGTCCTGCTCTGGGCCGGGGGAGTACGCCGCCACCGACGACGCGTGCACCAGCGCCGGCACACCGGCCTCCGCGGCCGCCTCGAAGACGCGGATGCCGCCCAGGACGTTGGTGCGCCACGTGATCGCCGGGTCGTGGGTGGGCTGCAGCAGCCAGCCCAGGTGCACGACGGCGTCCGCGCCGCGCAGGTGCTCCACCAGGCGCGTGCCGGGGTCGCCGATGTCGGCGTGCACCCACGAGGTGCGGGGCGGCCGCCAGCCCTGGGGGATTCTGCGGGCGATACCGACGACATGGGCCACCGCCGGATCGTCGCCGAGTGCCCGCACCAGGCTCGTGCCGACGTTGCCGGTCGCCCCGACGACGACGACGCGCAGGGCGCCGCCGCTGCCGGGCGCTGGGTCGTGGGTCATGGTCTCGCCTCCTGGGGCCGCCGGCGCCGCGGGCGCCGTGAACTGCCTTCGGGGCCGGTATCGCCGCCGGGTGTCCCGGCGGCCTCGTCCGATGCCTGCCCGGGTCTTCGGGGCGGCTACCCGGCGGGGGGCGTTTCAGACCTCGGCAGCAATGTCAGCCCACCACCCCGGCCATTCGGCGCACCGCTTCGGTGAGGACCTCCGGCGTCGTCGCGAGGTTGAGGCGCGCGTGCCCCTCGCCACCCGCGCCGAAGTCCGGGCCCGCGCTCAGTGCAACCCGCCCGCGGGCCAGGAAGGCGGCGGCGGGGTCGTCGCCCAGGCCCAGCTTCCGGCAGTCGAGCCAGGCCAGGTAGGTGCCGGGGGCCGGCTGGTAGCCGACCGACGGCAGATGTTCGGCCAGCAGCCCGGCGAGCAGCCGCCGGTTGTCGGCCAGGTCGTCGAGCAGGCCGTCCAGCCACGGTCCGCCCTCGCGCAGCGCCGCCGTGTGCGCGAGAACGCCCAGGTGGCTCGGCCCGTGGCCGACCTCCTCCGGCATGCGGGCCAGGTCGTCCGCCGCGGCGGGCCCGGCCAGCGCGAGAGCGGCCTTCAGCCCGGCCAGGTTCCACGCCTTGGACGCCGACATCAGGGACAGGCCGTTCTCGCCGCCGGGCACACTCAGGTACGGCACGAACCGCGCGTCGGTGGTCACCAGCGGCGCGTGGATCTCGTCCGCCACCACCCGCACCCCGTACGACCCGGCCAGCGCCGCCACCGCGGCCAACTCCTCGGCGGTGTGCACCGTGCCGGTCGGATTGTGCGGGCTGCACAGCAGGTAGGCGGCCCTGCCCCGGCCGGCCGTGGAGCGGGCGAACGCCTCCTCCAGCGCCGCGAGGTCCAGCCGCAGGCCCGGGCCGAGCGGAGCTTCCACGATCCGGCGATCCATGTGCGTCACGAACTGGTAGAACGGCGGGTACACCGGGCAGTTGACGATCACGGGGTCCCCGGAGCCGGTGACCAGCTTCAGCATCTCGACGACACCCAGCATCACATCGGGGACGACCGACGCGCGCTCCACGGCCAGGCCGTCCCAGCCCCACCGCGTACGGGCGAAGTCCGCCAGCGCCTGTGCGTACCCGGTGCCGGCCGGATAGCCCGTGTCGCCGGCCGCGACGGCCTCCGTGAGCGCCCGGGCCACGGGTCCGGCCAGCGGCGCGTCCATCTCCGCCACCCACAGGGGCAGCACGTCCCCCGGATGGGTGCGCCACTTCATGCTCGTCCGGCGCCGCAGCTGGTCGAGGCTGAGCCGGCGCAGCGGGTGCTCGTCATGCGACGTGATGTCCATGACACCAAACATAGGTGCGGGCACGGCGCCGGGGCAGAGGACGGTGAGCGGCGGGCGTTGCCGGACCGGCAAGAAAGCTTGCCCGACCGGTGCGCGGGACCGCATCGTCGGGACGGTACACGTCCACGGCACGGAGGAGACGACATCCATGACCGACGGCACCACCGGCGCGACCGGCGCCGAGACCGCCGGGACCGAGGCGGAGTTCTGGGACGCCCGGTACGCCGCCAGCGACCGTGTGTGGAGCGGCAGTCCCAACGACGTCCTGGTCCGCGAGGTTGGACCCCTGGCGCCGGGCACGGCGCTCGACCTGGGTTGCGGTGAAGGCGCCGACGCCGTCTGGCTGGCCCGGCAGGGGTGGCGGGTCACCGCCGTCGACATCTCCGGCGTCGCCCTGGAGCGGGCGGCCGCCCACGCCAAGGCGGAGGGCATCGCCGACGGCGCCATCGACTGGCAGCGCCACGACCTGGCCGAGACCTTCCCCGAGGGCACCTACGACCTCGTCTCCGCTCAGTTCCTGCACTCGCCGAACGACATGCCCCGCGAGCGCATCCTCCGCGCAGCGGCGGCGGCCGTGGCGCCCGGCGGGGTACTGCTCGTCGTCGGGCACGCCGGGTTCCCGGCCTGGGAGACCGATCCGCACCCGCGAGTGCACTTCCCGACGCCCGAAGAGGTGTTGCAGAGCCTCGACCTGCCCGAAGGAGCGTGGGAGGTGGTGCTGGCCGACGAGCACGAGCGCATCCAGAACGACCCGGACGGGCGGCCCACGACCCGCGTGGACAACACGCTGGAGATCCGCCGCCTGGCGCGGTGACACACGGCGCGGCGGGTCGTGGCGACCACGGCCCGCCGAGCGGGGAGTGACGGTGCGTCATCGACGCGCGCCCGCGTACTCCTCCTCCTCCTCCTCCTCTTCCTCGTCGTCGTACTCCTCGTCCTCGTCCTCGGGTTCCTCTTCGTCCTCGAGTTCTTCCTCGTCGTCGTACTCCTCGTCCTCGTCTCCTCCGTCCTCCTCGTACTGACCTTCTTCCTCGTCTTCCTCTTGCCTGTCCTCCGGCTCTTCGTCCTCTTCTTCCTCTTCGTCCTCGGAGTCCTCCTCGTCCTCGGGCCCTTCCTCGTCCTCGTACTCCTCGTCCCCCTCCTCGCCTTCCCCGCCCTCCTCGGCCTCCTCCGCCTCGATGGCCTCTTCGTGGGTGCGCACGACCTCGGCGTCGCGGATCTCGCCGCGCCAGCCCTCGGGCTCCTCGTTGGTGAGCGTGACGTAGCGGACGAAGTGCTTGAAATCGAGCCGCAGACGCCGGCCTTGGGCGCGCCAGATGTTGCCGGTCTTCTCGAACAGGCCGGAGGAGTAGTACTCGACGACGAGGACGATACGGGTCAGGGTGGGAGTGAGCTCGTGGAAGCTGACGCAGCCACGCGTGGTGCCCTTCGCGCCCTCGGAGCTCCAGATGATGCGCTCGTCCGGGACCTGTTCCACGACCGTGGCCTTCCAACCGCGGGTGGAAGGACCGACCTTGACCTTCCAGTCGCTTGACGTGTCGTCGCCCTTGGAGACGCTGCGCACGCCTTTGGTGAAGGCGCTGAACTTCTCGAACTGGGTCCAGTGGTCGTACGCGAAGCGGATGGGTACGCCGACGTCCTGGACCTCGACGATGTTCGTCACCTTCTGTGTCCCGGACTTGCGGCCCTTGCCGCCCTTGCCGCCACCGAGCTTCTGCTTGACCTTGTCGAGCACGCCGCCTCCCAGGGCCTTGAGCGGTGACTCGCCTTGCAGGATCTTCAGACCCGCCTTGGGGAGCACCCCGCCGTTCTCAGCCACGCCCATCAACTGCTCGGTGAGGCCGGCGACCTTGTCGCCCGCCTTGCCGGCCAGGTTGCCCATCTGGGCGCCGACGAAGTGGCCGAGTTCGTCGCGCAGTTGGTCCAGGCCGGAGACCTGGCCGTTACCGGTGTCCTGTGCCGTCCTGGCCATCGGGTTACCTCCGCCGTGTGGACGTCTTCTTCGCCGCCGTCTTCTTCGCCGGGGCCTTGCGCGCCGCTGTCTTCTGGGCGGGAGCGGACGCCTTCTTCGCCGTGCGCTTCGCCGGTGCGGCGGTCTTCTTGGCCGAAGTCTTCTTCGCGGCGGTCTTCTTCGCGGGCTGCGCCTTCTTGGCGGGTGCCTTCCGGGCCGCCGGCTTGCGCTCCGGTCCACGCTCGGGCCTGGGCTGCCGGCGTTTCGCGGCGCGGCGGCGCCTGGGCGGTTCCTCCTCCTCTTCGTCCTCGCCTTCTTCCGCCTCGTCCTCGGGCTCTTCGCCTTCGGGTTCCTCGTCCTCGGGCTCTTCGCCCTCGGGTTCCTGGTCCTCGGGCTCTTCGCCCTCGGGTTCCTCGTCCTCGTGTTCTTCCTCCGCCCTGGTGGGGCGCCGACGCTGCGGCCGGGTTCCCTTCGCGGCCCCCTCTTCTGCCCCCTTCTGCGGTTCGTATTCCTCTTCCGCGTCCTCTTCTCCGCCACCCTTCTTCTTGGCCCCGATCCGGGACGTGCGGTCGTGCAAAGCCCCTGCCAGATCCGAGAGCTTGCGGTCCGCCGCCGCTGTGACGGCCTTGCGGCCGGCGTCCATCAACTGGCCGCGCAGTTGCTCGTTGAGGTCGGCGATCTGCGGGACGTCCTGCAGCTTGCGCATACCCTCGGTGACCAGTTGTTGCGGATCGAGTCCGGCGCGGCGACCTGCGAGAAAGGTCGCCATCGCGAACGCGAGCCGTCCCTTCTTGGTGCGACCGAGTACATAGCCACCGGCGACTGCGGCAGCAAGGGCGATCTTGGTCGTGTCCTTCATCAGCATTCCCTTCGGAAAGCGACCCGGCGCCGCACACACGTTGCGGGGTGTATATGCTGAAATAGTACGTTTCTTAGCGGGGGTGGCGCTCCTCCGGAACCGGAGAACGAGATGGCCGCAAGCGACAGGAACGCCCGTAGCAAAGGCACCAGGCGCGTCCGGGACGGCGCCGGCGCCGAGCGGCCGCGCAAGCGCTCCGCCGCGTGGGCGATGCGATCCGCCGCCGACCAGCTCTTCGAACTCCTCGGCCGAAGGCCGGAGTCCGTCTCGGCGGTCAAGCCCGCCGGCGAAGGCTGGGAAGCGGACGTCGAGGTGCTGGAGTTGGAGCGCGTGCCCGAGACCACCAGCGTGATGGCCACCTATCACGTGAAGCTCGACGAGGAGGGAGACCTGGTCGCTTACGAGCGCACCCGCCGTTACACGCGGGGGCAGATCGACCGGCGTCTCTGAGACGAAGGGGCGCTGAAGGGAGGCGCAATGACCGTGGTGCCGCAAGGCGGCGGCAGTATGTCCAGAGGCGGTACGGGCAGCCTGTACGACGTCCTGGAGCTGATTCTGGACCGGGGGCTCGTCATCGACGTCTTCGTCCGCGTGTCACTGGTGGGCATCGAGATCCTCAAGATCGACGCCCGCATCGTCGTGGCCAGCGTCGACACGTACCTGCGCTTCGCCGAGGCCTGCAACCGCCTCGACCTGGAGTCGGGCCGCAAACAGCCCGCGCAGCTCACCGACCTCGTCGGCGAGATCACCGAGGGCGGCGCGAAGGGCAAGTCGAAGGGGGCGCTCTCCGGTGCCGTCGAGGCCGTCACGGGAGCCCTCAAGGGCGGCGACCAGGACGACGAGGACGAGTACGAGGGAGAGCCCGTGGAGGAGGAAGCGGAATACGAGGAGGAGCCCCGGCAGCCGCGCAGGAGCAGCAGGCGCACTTCCCGGCGGGAGAGGGAATGACCATGGCCGTCTACGTCTACTCCATCACCTCGAAGGACCACCCGGCACGCCTGGACGGCCTCACACCCGTCGGAGGTTCGGGAGAGCCCTTGCGAACGGTGACAAGTGGCGACCTTTGCGCTGTCGTGAGCGAAGCCCCCCAGGACCTGCGCCCCCGGCGCAGGGACGTGCTCGCCCATCAGGCGGTCCAGGAACGGCTGATGGCCGACGGTGCCGTGCTGCCGCTGCGTTTCGGCTTCACGGCTCCGGACGAGGACGCCGTGCGCGGCGTGCTGGAGGAGCGGGCGGGCGAGTTCCAGGAACGACTGAAGGACCTGGCGGGCTGCGCCGAGTACCACCTGAAGGTCTCGTGGGACGAGGACGCGCTGCTGCGCCGGATCCTCGACGAGAACGACGAGGCACGCCGGCTGAACGAGGAGATCCGCGGCGGATCCGGCTCACCCGACATGCCGCTGACGCTGGGTGAGTTGATGGCCAACGAGGTGCAGGCGCGCCAGCAGGCCCTCGCGGCGGGCATCGTGGAGGCGCTGCGCCCCTTCGTCCGGGACGACGTGGTGGGCGCGCCGGCCGGGCAGGACTTCCTGAGCGTCTCCTTCCTGGTGGACGACGGCAAGGAGGAGATGTTCCTGGCCACCCAGCTCAGCCTGGCCAACCAGGTCGGCGAGGAGTGCGACTTCCGGCTGCTCGGACCCCTGCCGCCGTACAGCTTCGTGTGACGACGAGGAGGAGGCGGCATGGGACTGTTCACGGAGATCGTCACCCTCCCGCTGGCGCCGGTGCGCGGGGTGGGCTGGGTCGTCCAGCGTGTTCTGGAGGCAGCCGAGCAGGAGTACTACGATCCCGAGCCCGTCGAACGGGAACTCGCCGCCCTGGAGAAGGAACTCCTCGCCGGCCGGATCGACGAGGAGACCTTCGAGGCGCGCGAGGAGGTACTGCTCGACCGCCTCGAGGAGATCGCCGCTTTCCGGCGCGGTGAGGCGCGCAGCTGAGACGAGGTGACGTTGTGACGGATTCCCCGGGCGGCCGGCTCGGTTCGTACCCCACCAGGGCCGCTCCCCAGCCCTCCTACGGGCAGGGATCCTCCGCCAACCTGGCGGACATCCTGGAACGCGTCCTGGACAAGGGCATCGTCATAGCAGGCGACATCCAGATCAACCTGCTCGACATCGAACTGCTCACCATCAAGCTGCGGCTTCTGGTGGCCTCCGTCGACAAGGCCAAGGAGATGGGCATCGACTGGTGGGAGCACGATCCGTCGCTGTCCTCGCGTGCGCACGGGGAAAGCGCGCTCGCGCAGGAGAACCGGCGGCTGCGCGACGAGATCGAGGCGCTGAAGGAGGGGCGGGAGCTGACGGACACGCCAAGGGGCGCCGTGGCCTCACGCCACCGCACGCGGTCCTCCTCGGCGACGACGCAGCGACGCCGCCGCGGTGGAACCGGGACGGACGACGATGAGTGACCAGGTCAGCTACGCGTACGCCGTGCTGCGCGACGGCGACGTCCCGGGCAGGGACGTGGAAGCGCTGACGGGCGTCGCCGGGGCCCCCGTCCGGCTCGTGACGTCCGGTCCGCTGGCCGCGGCCGTCAGCCCGGTGCCCGCCGCGGACTTCCGGGAGGGCGCACTGCGCCGGCACCTGGAGGACCTGGACTGGCTGGAGGCCGTCGCTCGCGCCCACCACACCGTCATCGCGGCGCTGTCCGCCCGCACCACCGTCGCGCCGCTGCGGCTGGCCACCGTGTACCTGGACGACGAACGCGTTCGCCATGTGCTGCGGCAGGACGGCGCGGCGTTCACGGAGGTCCTGCGACGGCTGGCGGGACACCTCGAATGGGGCGTCAAGATCTACGTGGACGCCCCGCAGGCGGCAGCCGAGCCCGCCGGCACCACCGAGGACCTCAGCCCCGGCCGCGCCTACCTGCGGACCCGGCGCGCCCAGCGGCACTCCCGTGACGAGGCCTACCGTGCGGCCGAGGAGGCCGCCGCACGCGTCGAGGCCATCGGCCGCGAACTGGCGGCCGGGCACGCCCGGCACCGGGCGCAGCAGGGCCGACTCGCCGCCGACGCCGGGGAGAACGTCCTCAACGACGCCTTCCTCGTCGCGCACGACCAGGCCGAGTCCTTCCGCGCCCGGGTCCTCGCTGCGGGCCAGGGACTGCCCGGGGTGCGCGTCGACGTGACCGGTCCTTGGGCCCCGTACTCGTTCGCGGCCCTCCCCGGCGGCAGCCGGCCCGCGGCGGACCCCGCGAACGCGGCGCCATGACCGCGGGCGACCGGTCCCCCGAACCCCTGGCCGAACGTCAGGTCGCCCTCGTCGACCTGCTCGACCGCCTCCTCAGCGGCGGAGTCGTTCTGACCGGCGATGTGGTGCTGTCCATCGCCGACATCGACCTCGTCCGCGTCTCACTGCGTGCGCTGATCGTCTCCATCAGCGAACGCAATCCCTCGCCGTGGGGCCCGGAGCCCGGCCGATGACACCCCCCGTGGCCGGCGGCGACGAGCACCAGGCGGACCGCCTGGGCGAGGTCGCGGACGCGGCCGCCCGCGCCTTCCGACTCCTGCCGGCCGTCCCGCGCGACACACCGTCCCCCCGTGCCGCGCGCCGGATCAGCACCGACCCCGACACGGTCGAACGGGACCTGATGAAGCTCGTCCTGACCCTCGTCGAACTGCTCCGTCAGCTCATGGAACGCCAGGCCCTCCACCGTGTCGACGCGGGCGACCTCACCGAGGAGGAGGAAGAACGCCTCGGCGCCACCTTGCTGATACTCCACGACCGGATGGCAGGCCTCTGCGACCAGTACGGCCTGTCCATGTCCGACCTCAACCTCGACCTCGGCCCCCTCGGCACGCTCCTCCCACCCGACTGACGGGCGGACGGGGCGGCGGCGGACGCGGACGCGGGCGCGGGCGCGTAAAGACTCCGCGTGGTTACGGGGGGCGGCGGGGCCGGCGCCCAGAGCCCACCTGCCGGGCCGTTCCTGTGACAGGCGGGGTTCAGGAGGTCACAGCGGGGTACACCATGGGGGCGGGTGCCGGGGCCCCGCATCCGTTGGGGACGGACAGGGGGCCCTTCCCCTACCGGTGACGCTGCGGAGCAGCCCTTCGGCGTGGGGAGTGATGGAGTTGACGCAGGGGTACGCCACCTTGTCGCCTGCCGCCCGCACCGACGTGTACGTGTGCGAGCTGGAGCACCGAGCCGTCGCCGTCGCCGTCGCGCGACGCACGGCGCGCAGCGTGCTGACCGGTTGGTCGGTGCCGGCGGAGGCCGTCCACGACGTGGTCCTCGTCGTGTCGGAACTGGTCACCAACGCCGTGGAACACGCACTGCCACCGGTGGCCCTGCGTCTGCGGCTGCGCCGCGACGAGGTCGCCGGCATGCCGGTCGTCCGTGTCGAGGTCACCGACGGCGGGCCCGCACCGAGGAAGGGCGCATGGGCGGCCGGCCGCGGACCCGGCGAGCACGGCCGCGGGGCCGCCATCGTCGAGAGCCTCGGCATCGGTTCCGGCGTCGGCGCCCGCAGCCGCGGCGGGGCGCGCTGGGCGGAACTGCCGGCCGCCTGACCCGAGGATCGCGCCGACCCCGCCACCCGTGCCACGGAACCGGTACGGGTGGATCCATGGGTGCATTTGTCCGGAAGAAAACGAAATTTCCTTGTGTTGGGAATCCAGCGAGGGAGAAGCTGTCATGGTCGCACCCGACGGTGCGGGAAGGGAGGCACCCTTATGCGGTTCGGGTCCGGTCTCTCGGCGGCGCGAGACCCCATAGGACCGGGGTGCCGGGTGTTCCTCGCGGTGATGCTCGCGATCGTCGTGGCAGTGCCGGTCGCCGACCACTTCCTCCCGCAGGACATCCATCTCGCCCATGTGCTCGTCATCCCCGTAGCGCTCGCCTCCGCCTTCGCCGGAGCCGTGCACGGTGCGGTGACGGGAGGCGCGGCCGTACTGGCGCTCATCGCGGCCGGGGCCGAGCGGCACACCCTGTCCACGGAGAACGTCCTCGTGCAGCTCGGCTCGCTGCTCCTGCTCGCCGTCCTGCTCGCCCTCATCAGCGCCCTGCTCGAGCGCCGCAGACGCGAGCTCGTGCAGCTGCGCGAGGTGTCGCGGGCGACCCAGGGCGTGCTGCTCAGGCCGCTGCCCACCCGTGCCGGTGCGGTGACCATCGCCACGGCGTACCGCAGCGCCGGCGACGACGACCGCATCGGCGGTGACCTCTACGCCGTCGCCCGCACTGCGCGTGCCACCCGCCTTCTCATCGGCGACGTGCGCGGCAAGGGCCTCGGCTCCATCGGCGACACCGGCACGGTTCTCGGTGCGTTCCGCGCCGCGGCGCACCGGCAGGCGCCGCTGGCGGAGCTGATGCAGACGCTGGAGGCCGGTGTGCGCTGGGAGCTGACCGAATCGTGGGACGGGTCGGAGCAGAACGACGCCGGGGAGCGCTTCGTCACCGCGGCCGTCGTCGAGATCCCCGACGACGAGCCGTGGGTGCACGTGGTCAGCTGCGGGCACCTACCGCCGATCCTTTTGCACGACGGGACCGTGACCACCCTCGACGTCCCCCAACCGGCGCCGCCGCTGGGCCTCGGAGGGCTGACCGGGAACGGGAACGCGTACACACCCACCACCTTCCCCTTCGTCCCCGGCGACCGGCTCGTGCTCTACACCGACGGGGTGACCGAGGCCCGGAACGGCGCCGGGGAGTTCTACCCCCTCATGAACCGTGTCGAGAACTGGGCCGACCTGTGCCCCGACCAGCTCGTTCGGAAGATCACCGACGACCTGCTGGCCCACGCGGGCGCACCGCTGTCGGACGACATGGCCGTGGTCGCGGTCGTGCGCGACGCCATGGGAGAACCGAAACCGCATCCACGTTCCCGCGAGGGGGGCCCGGCGGCGGACGTCGAGGGGCCGGATGTTCGGCCCGTCGGCCGCGAGATGTGAGGACGGCCGGCCGTCGCCGCCGGGGTCTGCGCACGGGTCCGGTCCGTCGCCGCAGGCATTGCGCACCGCCCTTCTGTGGTGCTGCGGCGGTGGACCCGCAGGGCGGGCGAGCACGGCGTCCGGGCCTCCGCGGCGTGCTTCCGGGGCGGCCTTGTGAACAGCGACGACGCACCCGGGCGCGCCTCACTCCAAGGGAGCAGGGACGAGCCGGGCATAGGGGTGGCTTCCTGGACGTTCCCCACAAGCGGACCCCGGGATCCACGGCGTAGGACTGGAAGGGTCCGCCCTGTACGGGCGGCGTTGCGAAGGAGTGATGACCATGCGCCGCATCCGCGTCCAGCGACCGAAGAAGCCGGCGCCGTCGCGCCCTCCGATCGACCTGCGGACACCGTCGGGAAAGCCTCTCCCGTACTGACCCCGTTCCCGACACGCCTCGCGCACATCCGAAAGGTCGCCCGAGATGAGCGGCACGTCCTACCGGCCGGGCAGCACCGTCCCGGCCTTCCGCCCGATCCTCGCTTATGTGGTGAGGCGGCTGCGTTACCTCGCCGGGGGCTTCCGGCGTGAGGGCACGGTCTGGTGAGCGCCCCGGTGGACCGCGTGGACGGGACCGCTGTCCCGGCCGCCCGTCCCGGGCCGGCCACGGCCGCTCAGCGGGCTCGAGCGGGCCGCGGTCATGGTGGAGCCGGCGACGGGCGGCCGCGTCATCCGCCTCTTCGGCGGTGCGGGCCATGGCGGGGCCGGGACGGTCCACCGCGGCGAAGGCCGCCGACCCCCTCCGGCGGAGCCGTGACGGCCGCCGCGTCCCCCCGACGGCCCACGCGCGGAGCTGTTGCGCGAGGACGCCGACCGGGTGACCCTTGACGTGATTCGGGTGCAGCGGGACGCGAGGTGGGCCATGGTCGAGCCGGCTGTGGAGATCCGGCAGGACGGCGACGGATACGTGGTCACCTGCCCGGGCACAGGCGCGGTCGGGCGCGGGCCGACGGAGACCCAGGCGTGGACCGACTTCTGGGCAGCGCTGCACGCCGACTGGAAACCCCCTGAGGAACTCAGAGCCGGCCTTGGGGAGGACCACGTAGGAGGTCTGCGGGTCCTGCGCCTCTTCCTGTGACCCGGCTGTGTCACGGGTACGTCCGGCCCAACGGCACCGGCCCAACGGCACCGGCCCAACGGCACCGGCCCAACGGCACCGGCCCAACAGCACCGGCACGTCGCGCGGCCGCGTCGCTCGCCATGCCGCGGTGCCTGTGGCCCGGGACCGGGCGGCCGCGAGAGGTCCTCGCGTCATGGCGGACGTTCCAGGCGACCGGGACCCCACCGTTGGGACTCCCGGCGCCCGGGGCCGGTACCGGGCCCACGCGCCCCCACCCTGACGGGGTGCCTCAGGTGCAGACGGTGCCGGCGGGCGGCGACTGGCCGCGGGTCAGGTACCGGTCCACGGCTTCGTCGACGCAGCCCACCTGCCGCAGATAGGCGGTGTGGCCGTCGCCGTCGTAGGTGAGGAGACGGCCCGAGGACAGCAGACGAGCCAGGGACCTGGCTTCGGAGTAGGGGGTCGCCGGGTCGCGGGTGGTGCCGACCACCAGGATCGGCGCCGCCCCGTGCGCGGTGAGGGGAGCGGCCGGCTGGTCCACGGGGACCGGCCAGTGCGCACAGGTCGACAGCAGTTCGGCGAAGTACCCGCCGAACAGGGGCGAGGCCCGCAGGAAATCGGGGAGCGCCGCGCGTGCCTGCGCGGGGGTGGCGCGGGCCCCCAGACTGCCGCTGAGGCAGGTGATCGCGACATACGCGTCACCGTTGAAACCGGAGTCGTCGAAGGCCCCGCCGAGTTCCTGCACCGCGTCGGTGCCCCCGGCGCGCACCTCGCCGAGCGCGACGCGCAGCGTCTTCCAGTCGGGCGCCATCAGCCCCGTGGTGATCGCGCGGAGGAGGCCGTCCCCGTCGACGGCGACGTCCTTGCCCTCTCGCAACGGGGCGCGGTCGAGGGCGTCGACCAGAGCTTCCAGGGTGTGCCTCGCCTCCGTGGCGGAGTGGCCCACGGGGCAGGCCGGGCGGGCGGCGCAGTCGGCGGCGAAGGAGTCCCAGGCGATCTGGTAGCCCCGGGCCTGGCCCAGGAGGCTGTGGACCCCGTCGAGGGTGGGGTCGACGGCGCCGTCGAGCACCATGCGGCCGACGTGGGACGGGTATCGGTCGGCGTAGCTCGCACCGAGGTAGGAGCCGTAGGAGAAGCCGAGGTAGTGCAGCCGCTCCTCGCCCAGCAGGGCGCGGACGAGTTCCATGTCCCTGGCCGCATCGAGCGTGCCGACGTGCGGGAGCAGGCGCCCCGCCCCGTGCTCGCACGCGGTGGCGCTCCGACGGGCCGCTTCGTCGGCCGCCGCGAAGTCCGGCCCGGGCGCGTTCGTGTCGCCCTCCGGCATTCCGGTGCCTGGGCGGCCACGGGTTCCCGGAGCGGTGCCGGGGGCCTGCGTGGCGCAGTGCACCGGGGTGCTGGAACCGACCCCGCGCGGGTCCACGGCGACCAGGTCGTAGGCGGTCCGTACGGCGGGGGAGAAGGCCCCGGCGTACGACCACAGCGAGGTGATCGCGGGTTCGCCGGGACCGCCGGGGTTGAACAGCAGTGAGCCGATGCGGCGGGCGCCGGTCCCGGCGGCCCTCTTGCGGGTCGCGGCCAGTCGGATGTCCCCGGCTTCCGGGCGGGTGTAGTCCAGCGGGGCCCGCAGCGTCGTGCACTGGAAGGCCGGTTGCTCCGCGCAGGGCTTCCAGTCGACCCTCTGACGGTAGTAGGCGCCCAGGTCGGGGGGAACGCCCGCCGTGGCGGCGGCGCCCCGGGGCATTTCGGGGCCGTTCTCGGTGCGTTCCCACGGCGGGCCGGACGCGCAGGCCGTGAGGAGAAGCGCGCAGGCCCCCAGCGCCGCGAGTGGCGTGTTCCCGAGCCCGCGTCGGCGGGGGCGGGATATGGGGCCGGTGGTGCGGGCTATGTGCATCGCCTCTCCTTCGCCATCCGGTGCGTGATCAGTGCACCACGCATCGTGCTGCCCGCGAGCGTTCGCGTAGACCGCTGGAGTGAGCGACGCGGGCCGGCCGGGCGGCGCCGGCGGGGCGTGTCCGCTCGGCCGGACGGCGGCGGACCGCACCCCGCCCCGGACCCGTGTGCGGGCCCGGGGCGGGGTGCGGTCAAGGGGGACGGAAACGTCAGGCCTTGCGGCCCTGGGCGCGGCGCCGACGCAGGAGGAACACGCCACCCGCCGCCGCGGCGGCCAGAATGGAAGCGCCGGTGAGGCTCTCGGCCGTGTTCATGCCGGTCGCACCGCCGAAGCCGGTGTCGGGCGCGCCGTAGTCGTTGTCGTTGTCGCGGTCGTTGTCGTTGTCCCGGTCGTTGTCCCGGCCGTAGTCGCGGTCGCGGTCGTTGCCGTGGTGGCGCTTCTTGTAGCACTTGCGGTCGTTGTCGCGGTCGCCGTGACCGCCGCCGTATCCGCCGCGCCCGTTGTTGCCGTTCCCGTGGTCGCCCTGGTTGCCCTGGCCGCCCCGGCCGTGCCCGCCCCACGAGCACTTGTCGCGGCCGTGGCCACGGCCGTAGTTGCCGTAGTCGTCCTCGTAGTCGTCGCCGTACTCGTCGTCGTTGTCATAGTTGTTGTTGTTGTTGTTGGTGTTGTGGTTGTTCGTGTTGTTGTTCGTGTTCGTGTTCGTGTTGGACCCGCCGTCGCGGTCACCGGTCGTGGTGGTCGTGTCCGGGACGGTGAGGGTGCCGACGCTGCCCTGGTCGGACTTCGGGCCGACCATGCAGCTGACGGTGATCGTGTACGTGTTGGCCGGCGCGTCCTCCGGGATCGTGAAGGTGCCGGTCAGCGGACCGCCCGGGGTCGCCGCGCTCAGGGCCAGAGCGTTGTTCAGCAGGCCGGAGGGAAAGGCGTTGGCGTTCACCATCGCGCCGGGCGCCTGGCAGACCTCCGAACTCGCGGTGACGGTGACGGAGCGTCCGTTCTGGGCGACGTTGACGTCGACCACGGCGAAGGCCTGAGCGTTCGGAAGGACGACCGCAGCGGCCGTCATCGTCGCCATCGCCAGGATACGAGCACCACGCATCGGGCTGAACCTCCTTGTGGACGGGGCAGGCGGGATGTGGCCCCCGGCACGACTGCCAGCGCGTCCTCGAGACCTATATGGCGATCATCCGCAGCCGCTCCGCACTCCGAGACCGGTGGAGGTGTACGGCCGAACGGGGTGTGGACGTGGCGTCACCCGGTGAGTTTTCGCAGGTAGGAGTGGGTGCGATGGTCGGAATAAGAAAAATGTGAAGAGATGTCCAACCGGGTGACATGGCATCAGCTAATCTTGCGTCAGCGAGACGGTGAGAGGTTCCGCCTTCCCGGCACCCAACTAGCTGACGTATCGTCAGTCGACCTTGGGCTGCCCGGACATGGTCTCGCCGGAGCCTCGTCCGTCGGCCTGGTGCAGCGTCAGCAGCCTGGTGGTGAGCAAGAGTTCGGTTGCCGCGTTCAGAACCGGACGCGAGCCTCGATGGGCAGGTGGTCGCTCCCGGTCGGGGGCAGGGTCCGTACGTCCGAGACCCTCGCGGAGCGAGCCAGGACCTGGTCGATCCGGGCCAATGGGAACCGCGCCGGCCAGCTGAACGCGTGCCCTGACCGCGGCGTGTCCAGCTGCTCGGTGAGCGGGGCGAGCCCACGGTCGTCGACCGTGCCGTTGAGGTCCCCGAGCAGGATCACCCGGTCCAGCCGTTCGGCCGCGATCGCGGTGCCCAGCAGGGCCGCGCTCTCATCCCGCCTGGCAGAGCCGAACCCGGTCGGCCTGAGGCGGAGCGAGGGCAGATGGGCCACGTAGACGGCGACGTCTCCGTGCGGCGTCCGGGCGGTCGCCCGGAGGCAGCGGTCCCAGTCCTCACCCAGTCCTTCGGGCCGGATGTCGACCCTGCGCTCGTCCACCAGGGGGTACTTGGACCACAGTCCTACCGTGCCATAGGACGCGTGATGCGGATAGTCCGCCTCCAAGGCGGCGCCGAACTCCGGCAGGAGGGACGGGGTCAACTCCTCCAGGGCGATCAAGTCGCCCTCGGCAGCCAGCAGTCGCCGGGCCGTCCCCTGGGGATCGGCGTTCTCGTCACTGACGTTGTGCTGCGTCACGACGAGGTCGTGCGCGGAACCGCCGTGCGGGCCCGACAGACTCCCGAAGGTGGCGAACCAGGCCGCCGCCGGCACCAGCGACGCGTACAGGGCGGTCCCCGAGCGCCGCAGCAGGGCCACGCACAGCAGCAGCGGCAGGCCCAGCCCCAGCCATGGCAGGAACGTCTCGAGCAGACTGCCCAGCCGGCCCGGGCCGTTCGGCACGGCGGCATGGCAGACGATGAGCAGCGCCAGCAGGAGCGGCAGCGCCGCCAGCACCCCGTCCCCCCGCCGCCGACCGAACCAGGCCCGGCCGTTCCCCGCCGCGCCGGGCCGCCCGTGTTCCCCTGGCCTCAGTGATCGCACGCTGCTACGACGCCGCACCCCGCGATCCGGTTCCCACGCCGCACCGCGACGTGCCGACGGGACGCACACGCCCCCGCTACGACGCCGCCCCCGCCTCCTCCACGACCCGGAACTCCGCGGGGCCCAGGGTGAGCACGCCGTCGCTCAGCGGCGTGCACCGCACCCCGCCCCTGCCGCGCAGCGCTCGCTGCGCCCCGGGGCCGATGACCGTGTCCATCCAGGCGCAGGGCCGGGCGGGGCGCCGCACCGCGAACAGGACAGGCCCGGTGCCGGTGTCCAGCGACACGGTCGCGCCCACGTACGCGTCGATGTCGACGCCTCGGAGCAGCACGTTGCGGCGGGTGTGCCGCAGGTCCGTCTCAGGGTTGATGTCCAGGGGGAGGCTCTCGGCCGCCATGAGCGTGACGGCGGCGTTGCGATGGGCCGGCCGCGCGAAGTAGCGGTCGCCCACCAGCCCCAGTCCGCTGCGCACCTCGGCCCTGCTCACCAAGTCCCCGTCCGGCGCCGCCGACGGCCCGTCCGAGGGCCGCCCCATGTACCGGTGCGCGGGCGACACCAGCAACTGCACGACTTCGACCTGCTGCGACATGCGGCCAGCCTAGAACGGCGGCCCGCGGCATCGGGCGTGGGCTTCGTCTCAGGGCCCTCCGAGGCTGCGCCGCTCCCACGCGGCCCGCGACCTGGCGGTGGGGCGGCGGAGCGGCGCCCCGTCGACGTACAGGTCGACGTGTTCGTTGTAGAACGCGACCATGCCCGCGACCGCGGCGCACGCCGCCGTGGGGAAGTCGTACGCCCAGGCGATGTCCTCATGGGTGCCGCCGGAACCGTCGAACGACCAGTAGCCGCTGGTCGTGCCCTTGTACGGGCAGCTCGTGACGGTGTCCGAGGGGCGCAGCCGACTCCAGTCGACATGCACGCGTTCGAGGTAGTACCGCGTCGGCAGGCCCGTCTCGAACAGCGTCACGGCGTGCGGGGCGTCGGCGAGGACGGTGCCCTCGATCTCCACGCGCACGCTGCTGGAGGAGCGCAGGGCGTCCACCCGGGTGTAGGGGCTCCGCGGGTGGACGAAGACCTGCTCGTCCTCCTCGTACCAGGCGTCGAGGGCCTCCCAGCGGAAGCGGGCCGTGCCCAGGAGCCGGTCCGGCGCGCCCTCGTCCCACACCCAGGCCGCGCCCTCGCGTACCTCGGAGCCGACGCGCAGCGAGTGGCGGCGCGCCGGGCCGGGGCCCAGCCGGGCGGCCCGGCCGTCGTCGGTGAGCAGCCCGCCGGTGAGGTCGTCCAGGGGGATGCTGTACTGCGGATAGCCGGGCCATTCCCACACGTACAGGGCACGCCGGGTGTCGAGGACGGTACGGCCCCCGATGAGCGCCCGGATACGCCGGGGTACGGGTTCGACCTGCCCGACGGGGACGATCAGCCCCGGATGGTTCACGCTCTCGTCCGCCATCGGTGATCACCTCGGTCCGTTGCAGGCTGCCGTACGCCCAGCCTCTCCGGCTGCCGCGCCATCGGCCACCCCGGCCGACGGAATCGGGTATCCGCCGGCGCGCGGAGCGGCCGACGGGCCGCACACCGCCGATACGGCTGGGGGACGAGGCGCGAGCCGGCCGGCGCCGGCCGGCTTCGCCGTTCGTCGCCCGCCGCGAGGGGTCCGGGGCGCCCGACGTCCCGGGGCACGGCGACCTTCGCGGTCCGGACCTGCGGCCGGATCCTCGATCGCGCGGAGCGGTCAGGCGCCAACGGTGCCGTCGACGCCCTCGCGCAGGAAGTCCGCGTGCCCATTGTGGCGGCCGTACTCCAGGAGCACGTGCACCATGACCATCCGCAGGGAGACGTCCTCGCCCCAGCGCGGCTGGTGCCCCACCTGGTCCAGTGACCCGGCCGCCGACTCGATCTTCCGGGAGTTCTCGACCTCGTCCTCCCAGGCCGCGAAGGCCTCGGCGCCGGTGGACGCGCTCGCGTCGTAGGCCGCCTGGAAGTCGACCCTGTCGGACCACACCATGGGCGCGTCGTTGTCCTCGAACACCCGGCGGAACCAGGCACGCTCAACTTCCGCCATGTGCCGGACGAGCCCGAGGAGCGACAGGGTGGACGGAGGCATGGACTGCCGCCGCAGCTGCTCGTCGGAGAGCCCCCGGCACTTCATGGCCAGCGTGGCGCGGTGGTAGTCGAGGAACGCCCGGAGCGTCTCCCGCTCCTGGCCGAGCAGCGGGGGCCCCACGCGGTCGTCGTCGGTCACTGGATGCTCACTTTCTCGGGTGCGGACTGAGAAGGCCAGACTTTCACCGCTGCCTAGCGTCCGGCCAGGCCATTACCGTGGGCTACGATTGCAGAGTTCTTCAATTGACGAATTCCTCCAGAGGGTGCGGGTGGTCCGCGTGCAGGTTCCGCTCTACCAGGCGAAGGCGGAGTTCTTCCGCATGCTCGGCCACCCCGTGCGCATCCGCGTCCTGGAACTCCTGCAGGACGGCCCCAAGCCGGTGCGGGATCTGCTCAACGCGATGGAGATCGAGCCCTCCAGCCTCTCCCAGCAGCTCGCGGTGCTGCGCCGCTCCGGCATCGTGACCGCCACGCGCACCGGCTCGACCGTGGTGTACGAGCTGGCGGGCGGCGACGTGGCGGAACTGCTCCGGGCCGCCCGCAGGATCCTCACGCACCTGCTGACCGGGCAGCAGGGCCTGCTGGCCGAACTGAAGCAGACCGAGGAAGGCACGGCGGGCAGCGCGGCCGGCGCGACCGGCGCCGAGGACCGGGCGCCATGACGGGCCCACGCCAGGACCGGGGCAGCGACAGGTACAAGCAGCGGGCGGTGCTGCTCCGCGTCCTCGTCTACGTCTTCGTCACGCACTTCATCGCCGGTTTCATCACCTTGCTCTTCTACCTGGGGCGGCACGCCCCCAAGTGAGCGGGCCGCCCGCCACACCCTGGGCAACGACGAAGGGATGACCCGGACCGGGTGCGGGCAAGCGCGACGCCGCCCGCTCTCCGGCGCGACACATGCGCGCGGCGATGAGCGCCGGGGACGCCCCCGCCCGCGGCCGTGACGGGAAGTGCGGCTTCGGGGCACGGTGGCGCCGTCCGGCAGGGTCAGGCCGCGTCTGGTCCGTCAGCGACGAGGCGACGCCGGTGCGGCCGCGCGTCACCCGGGCGAAGGTATGCCGCCCGGTGCGCCGGGCTCATCCGGTGGCCTCCCCCTGGAGCACCCCGGCTCCGTGCAACCGGGCGCGGGCCGCGCTGACGGCTTCCGGGGCAGTGGCGTGCAGTCGGCCTCCGTCCCGCAAGGCGTCCAAGACGCCCAGCTCGTCCAGGGCGCGCCGCTGGGCGGGTCGCAGGCCGGACGCCAGCACCGTGATGCCCCGGCGGTTCAGCCGGTCGATCGCGTCCTTCAGGACCAGGGCGCCGGTGGCGTCGATGTGGGTGACGCGGGAGAGCCGGAGAATGACGACCGACACGTCGGTCACCTCGGTGAGTTCGAGCAGGGAACGGTGGGCCGCCGCGAAGAACAGAGGCCCGTCGATGCGGTAGGCCGCGATGTGCTCCGCGAGCAGGGCGGGTTCTTCGGCGCCGGGCTCGTCCGGCGGACCCTCGTGCAGGGGCACGTGCTCCAGCCGTACCTGTCGCGCCACCGCGCGCAGCGCAAGGGCCCCGGCCACCACGAGCCCGATGACGACCGCGTACACCAGGTCGAGGGCCAACGTGGCGGCCGCCGTCAGCAGCAGCACCACGCCGTCGGCGCGGGTGGCGCGTGCCACCGCCCGCAGCGAGGCGACCTCGACCATCCGGATCGCGGTGGCGAGCAGCACCCCCGCGAGCGCGGCCAGCGGGATCCTGCCCACCAGCGGAGCGGCGGCGAAGACGATCAGCGCCAGGACGGCGGCGTGGACGAGCGCGGCCAGACGCGAGCCGGCTCCGGTACGGACGTTGACGGCGGTACGGGCGATCGCCGCCGTGGCGGGCACTCCGCCGAACAGCGGGACGGCCAGGTTCGCCATGCCCTGACCGAACAGCTCCCGGTCCGGGTCGTGGCGTTGTCCGCGTGTCATCCCGTCCGCCACGGTCGCCGACAGCAGCGACTCCAGCGCGGCCAGGGCCGCCACCGCCAGGGCCGGCGCCATGAGCGAGGGGAGGGTGGTCGGGTGAAGGAACTCCAGGGAGGGCGTGGGCAGTCCGGACGGCAGGTGCCCGATGCGCGCCACCGGAATGTCCGCGATCTCGGCGGCGGCCGTGGCCGCCGTGACGGCGGGCAACGACAACGGCACGCGGGGAAAGCACCGGGCGCCCGCCAGGATGACCCCGGCCACCGCCGTCGAGAGCGCGAGGGCCGCCCAGTGGGGGTGGCCCAAGAACGCCCGTACGGCCCGCAGGGCCACCGCCGCGACCTTGTCACCCTCCGGCGCCGGCACTCCGAGGGCGGCGGGAACCTGCTGAAGCCCGATCACACACGCGATCCCGAGGGTGAAGCCCTCCACCACGGGTGCCGGCACATAGCGCATGTACCGGCCGGCGCGCAGCAGGGCCAGCCCGATCAGCAGCGCACCCGCCATCAGGCCGACGGTCAGCACCCCGCCGGGCCCGTACCGGGCGACGATGGGCACCAGCACCACGGTCATCGCCCCGGTCGGTCCGGAGACCTGCACGTTCGATCCGCCGAACAGCGCGGCCACCGTCCCCGCCACCACGGCGGTGGCCAGACCGGCCTCCGCCCCGAGCCCCGAGGAGACGCCGAACGCGAGGGCGAGCGGCAACGCCACCACGGCGACGGTCAGCCCGGCGAGCAGGTCCCGGCGGGGCTGCCGCCTCATCGCCGTCAGATCGGCCCGCGCGGGCAGCAATGCGCGCACCGAGTTCCACGTCCGCCCTGTCAGCCACGTCACTGCGCGAAGACACCGGCCTTGTCGTCCATCGCCCCGGCCGGTTGCCGGGGACGGCACGTAGCGGCGCCCCCGCGGGTCCCATGGCGGCACAGCGGAATCATCATGTATTGAATTGCAAAATTTTGCAATTCGTGGATTGTGTAGATCGGCGATGCCGCCGGGCCCGCTGACGGTGTGGTGGGCACCTTCAGGTCACCCCGGGGGGCGCAGTCGCGGCCGAGAACGAGGCTGTGCCCGGAGTGGGGGTTCCCCGGGGTCGACCGGTTCCGGGTTCGAGGCGTCCACCCGGACGGCGCGGTCCCCTGCGCAAATCCGCATCCGGTGAACGGCGAAGCGGCGGCCTTCGCGGCCCGGGGGAGTTCGCGGGGCATAAACGGCGGGGGAGTCAGGGCCGTACGAAGCGGCCCTTCCGCCGGAACCGGGACCACATCGGGCACTTCGGCGCCCCCCCGACCGCGCTCCGCCTTCGCATCTGTGCAACTGCGCGTACTCCTCGTGGATTTCGTCTTGTCACCCGGGTGTGATCGCCAGCAGGGTGCAGGGCGAGCCGCGGGCGCGAAGGTGCGCCGTCCATCCGATGTCCGACTACCGAGCCCGGGCAACGCCGGGCTTCCGGAGGCATTCGTCCATGTCCACACGTATACGACCGAGACCGGTTCGCCGATCCGGCCGGGCCGGTCTGTCCGTCCTGCTGGCCGCCGCCGTCGCCCTCGGCGTCACGGGCCTGAGCGCCCCCGCCCAGGCCGCCGACCCGGCCACCGGTGCCGGTACGGCGCCCGTGCCGCAGCCGTCCACCGACGCCCCCGCCCTCGTCGACGGCCTCGCCGACCCCGCCGACGCCTCGGTGCCCGCCGCCACCGCCGCCCGCGGCCACCTGGCCGGACACAAGGACCGCTACCGCATCCCCGCCCCCGACCGCGACCTGGCTACCGTCGACGTCGCCACCGACACCGACGGCACCGAGACCGTCCGCCTCAGACAGAAGTACCGCGGCATCCCCGTCCTGGGCGCCCAGTACGTCGTCCGCATGACCCACAAGGACGGCAAGCGCACCGTCACCGGCACCTCCGGCTCCTACTTCACCGACCTCGACGTCGACACCACCCGCCCCACCCTCCCCGCCACCACCGCCGTGGCGGGCGCGGTGCGTCAGGTGCGGGAGGAGCTGGAGAGGGGCGGATACCGCCCGGCGCACGCCAAGAGCGCCAAGGACAACCTGACCGGCACCGACCACGGGCTGACCGTCCTGCCCCGGGGCAAGGGCGTGCTGGCGCGCCACGTCACCGTACGCGGCACCGACCCCGTCACCGGCGCCCCGGTGGTCCAGGAGGTCTACGTCGACGCCGCCACCGGCGTCGCGGTCTTCGAGTACGGAGGCATGCCGACCTTCGTCCCGACCGCTCCCTCCGGCGGCGCGGCCACGCACCGCGCGGGCGACTCCCGGCGCGCAGGCACGGCCCAGACCGACGGGGCGCCCGCCGCTCCGGCGACCGGCTCACAGGGCGTCACCGGCAGCGGGGTCCTGCTGAGCGGCGCCACCGTGCCGCTGAACCTCACCCAGGACACCGCCGCCGGCGGCGGCTACCTGCTGCGCGACACCGCGCACATGGCCGACAGCAAGAGCCACAACGTCATCCAGACCTGGGACGCCTCCAGCGTCTGGTACCAGGACGTGTCGGGTCAGTGGCCCGAGACCGTCGTGCCGTTCGCGATGCCGACCACGAACGCGCCGCAGGAGATGACCGACAGCGGCGCGGTCGACGCCCACTGGGCGGCCGGCAAGGTGTACGAGTTCTACCAAGGCACCTTCGACCGCGACAGCCTCGACGGCAAGGGCATGGCCATCAACTCCCTCGTCGGGGTCACGGACTTCGGCTCGCCGTTCGTCAACGCCTTCTGGGACCACACCAAGATGGTCTACGGCACCGGTGACGACGAGTACCGCTCGCTCGCCTCCGACCTGGACGTGGTGGGCCACGAGATGACGCACGGCGTCGTGGAGCACACCGCCGACCTGGTCTACGCCGGCCAGTCCGGCGCCATGAACGAGGCCATCGCCGACTACTTCGGCAATGTCATCGACGTCACCGTCAACCGCACTCCCATGACCGACCCCGAGGCGAGCCTGATCGGCGGCGACCTCTGCCGCACCCGGGCCCCCAAGGACTGCGCCTTCCGCGACCTCAACGACGGCGCGACCACGAAGGGCTTTCTCGGCCTGCCCCTCGGCACCGCCTATGACAACGGCGGCGTGCACGTCAACTCCACGATCTTCAGCGGCGCGCTGTGGGACATCCGCGAGAGCCTGGGCGGCGACCTCGCCGACAAGATCGTCTACAAGGCGCTCACCTCGTACATCACCCCCCTCGACGGCTTCGACGAAGGCCGCGACGCGGTTGTCGCCGCAGCCAAGTCGCTGCACGTCAAGGGTGACCGTATGGAGAAGGTGAAGAAGGCCTTCGACGCCCACGGCATCGTCCCCGGCTGGGAGAAGAACCTCGGCCTGGACAGCGACGTCCTGCTCGGCCGGCTCGGCACCCTGATGCAGTACGTCGGCTCCGGCAACAGCCCGAGTGCGGCGAACGGCTGGTGGGCGGCGCCGAAGTCCAGCGCCGACAGCACCGAGCCGTACGCGGTGTGGACCGGCCGCACCGACGGCAAGGGCAAGCCCCGCCGGATCTCGCCGGTCGACGGGCGCTCCCACCTCAGCCCGGTCACCGACGGCAAGCGCGTGGTGTGGGTCGCGGTCGGCGACGTGCCCGGCGACGACCCCTGGGCGCACACCTATGACGTCCTGTCCGCGTCCGTGACCGGCGGCCCCGTCAAGACCCTGTACAGCACCCGCGCGGAGATCAGCGGCCTGAGCGTGGACGGCGACACGGTCGCCTGGTCCCGCCGTGACGACGCCACCTCACTGCAGCGGGTCCTGTACCTCACGGGCAACGACACCACGCCGCGTGAGGTCCCGCTCGGCCGGGACTACAACCAGGCGGCCAGGCCCGCTGTCAAGGACGGGCGCATCGTCTACCTCCACGACGGGCTGTTCGACGGCGCCTACGGGGTGGTCGTGGAGGTCTTCGACACCAGGACCGGGGCGACCACGGCCCTCGGGACCCCCTCGCAGCCGGAGTGGATCAGCACCCCGGTGATCACCGCGGCCGGTGTGTACTGGCTCCTCGACACCGACTACACCGACGACGACTACACCACCCTGCGCCGGGCGTCCCTCGACGGCTCCACCGTCACCGACGTCATAGCGGAGAAGGGCCCGCGGCCCGTCCGCGCCTACGGCCTCACCGCGTCGGACACGGCCGTCACGCTGACGGTGTTCTCCTCGTGGTCGCAGGTGTTCGACGACTACAACGACTCCTTGGCCAAGCTCTACCAGTTCACCCCGCAGGGTGCCCCGCTGGGCCGGGTCTCCTGCAGCAAGGGCCAGCAGTCGAACGCAGCCGCCGACACCGGCAGCCGCGTGCTGTGGATGGACACCACCACCACGGACACCGACCTGGTGACCCGGGCCCGTCCCGCGGGCACCTGCCGCTGAGCGGCCGCGACACCGCACCACCCCGACGGGGGCCCGGACCGGCGCACGCCGGACCGGGCCCCCGCCGGCCGTTCCGCGCGGCGTACGATCATGAGCTGGTGCGCGGACGTACAGGGGTGGCGGGCTGCATGGATGTCTCGGCGGGAGGTGCCTGGGAGGGGACGGGGCTGGACGCCCTCAGCGCCCGGGTCCTGGAGTACCTGGTGGGCCATCCCTCGGCGGACGCCGCCGTGGTGGCCGAGGCGGTCGGAGCGCCGGCCGGCGAGGCAGAGCGCGCGCTGCGCGTCCTCGAGGACGAACTCCTGGTCATCCGCATCCCCGGCGGGGCCCCGCGCTGGAAGGCCGGACCGCCGCGCTCCTCGCTGGGTTCGCTGATCGCCCGCAGACGGAGCGAACTGGCCCGTACGGAGCTGTTCATGGAGCAGCTCGACGAGCTCTACCGCTCCGCCGCGCACCCGGGGGCACCGGACCTGGTGGAGGTGCTGGAGGACGGCGGCGAGGTCGCCGCACGGTACGCGCAGCTGCTGAAGGGCAGCAGGAGCGAGGTGCTGCACCTGGCCAGACCGCCCTACGTGACGGAGACCGCGGACGACTCGGCTCACCAGGACCCCGACCGTACCGCCGTCGCCCCGGGCGTGCGGCTGAGATCGGTGTACGAGGCCGACGGCTTCACCGACGAGGTGTCCCTGCGGACCGCCATACGCGGCACCGCGGTGGGCGGCGAATTCCGCCTCGGCGCACGGCTCCCCGCCAAGCTGGCCGTGTTCGACCGCACCGCCGCACTCCTCCCGCTCCACATCGACCGCCCCTCGGCGGGCTCCCTGGTGGTGCACTCCGCGGCCCTGATCGAGGTGTGCGTGGCGCTCTTCGAGGGCATCTGGGAACGCGCGACGCCGGTCTCGCTGGAAAGCCGCCAGGACTGGCCCGTCCCGCGCCGGGAACGCGAGGCGGTCGAGACCGACGAACGGACCCGCGAGATCCTTCACCTCATGGCCACGGGGATGAAGGACGACGCCATCGCGCGGGTGCTGGGTGTGAGCCGCCGGACGGTGCAGAAGCACGTCAGTGAGGCGGGCACCGCCCTCGGGGCCCGCACCCGGTTCCAGATCGCGCTCCTCGCGCGGGAACGCGGCTGGCTGGACGCCTGACAGCTGGGGCTGAGGCTGACGGTCGCCAGGGCCCGCCCCACCGCCTCCACCGCCGTGGCCCCCGCTTCTCGCCGCAGCCGTAGGGCAGTTCCGGAGCGAGCTCGTAGGTGTGGCGCGGGGCGGGCCGTTGCCGCCGGATCGCCCCGTCCCCCGAGGCGATCGCCGCCGAGCAGGAGGGTCGGTGACGTTCCAGGCGTTGCCCCTGCCGCGCTGGGCGCCATGGCAGTCTCGGTGGGCAGTACGTCCCCGTGCCGTCCCGGCCCGGCTCGTCACGCCGGGCCGGGTCGGCCCGTGCGGCGGACCGGCCCGCCGAGCCCCGGCCGCCGTCAGCGCCGCGGGGTAGCCGCAACCTCTCCGCGCCGCGGCCCGTAGCCCCCCGCCGGAGACGCGGCTGCCCTGGGCACTGCCGGCCGCGGCGCCCCTCGTACGGGGAGCCACCGGTCGGGACCGGTGGGTGTCAAGGTGGCGTCAAGCAGGTCCGGGGCCACGTCAGGAACCCGCTAACGAACCGCGTCAGGGGCACTGCGGGGCGCTTCGCTAGGTACACCGGTTTTTCACCGGCGCCGCGGGCCCGACCGGGTGCGCGGCATCGTCCCCACACGACTACCGGGGTGTCTCCGCATGCCAGATGTGGCCTTCATCGTCCTCATATTCGCCGTCTTCGCCGTCCTCGGTCTCGTGGCCAAGGGGGCCGAGCGGCTGTGAGCGTCGAAAACGTCGTCGGACTCGTCGTCGCCGTGGCCCTGGTCGGTTACCTGGTGCTGGCGCTGATCCACCCGGAGAAGTTCTAGTGAACGACACCCTCGCGGGCTGGCTCCAGATCCTCGCGCTCGTCGGTGCGCTGGCCCTGTCCCACCGGCCGCTGGGCGACCACATCGCCCACACCCTCACCTCCGCCAAGCACCTGCGCGCCGAGCGCGTCGCGTACCGGCTCGGGGGAGTCGACGGCGACGCGGACCAGAAGTGGTCCGTCTACCTGCGGAGCGTGCTGGCCTTCTCGGCCGTCTCCGTCCTGTTCCTCTACGCCTTCATCCGGCTGCAGAACCACCTGCTGCTGTCCCTCGGCATGCCCGCCGTGACGCCCGGCGTGTCCTTCAACACGGCCGCCTCCTTCGTCACCAACACCAACTGGCAGTCTTACTCCGGCGAGTCCACGATGGGCCACCTGGTGCAGATGGCCGGTCTCGCGGTGCAGAACTTCGTGTCGGCCGCCGTCGGCATCGCGGTCGTCGCCGCGCTCATCCGCGGCTTCACCCGCAAGCAGACCGACCGCGTCGGCAACTTCTGGGTCGACCTCACCCGTATCACCGTACGCGTCCTGCTGCCGCTGGCCTTCGTCTTCGCCCTCGTGCTGGTCGCCGGCGGCGTCGTGCAGAACCTCCACGGCGTGGACTCCGTCTCGACCCTCATCGGCGACCACCAGAGCCTGACCGGCGGTCCGGTCGCCTCACAGGAGGTCATCAAGGAGCTGGGCACCAACGGCGGCGGCTTCTACAACGCCAACTCCGCCCACCCCTTCGAGAACCCCAACGCGTTCACCAACTGGCTGGAGATCTACCTCCTGCTGGTGATCGCCACCTCCCTGCCCCGCACCTTCGGCCGCATGGTCGGCGACACCCGCCAGGGCTACGCGGTCATCGCCGTGATGGGCGTCATCTGGGCCGCCTCGGTCGCGATCGTCACCGTCAACGAGCTGCACAGTGTGAGCAGCCAGGCCGGTCATGTGGCCGGCGGCATGCTGGAGGGCAAGGAGCAGCGCTTCGGGGTGTGGGGCTCGGCCCTGTTCGCGGTGTCGACCACACTCACCTCCACCGGCGCGGTCAACTCGTTCCACGATTCGTACTCGCCGATCGGCGGCGGGATGACGATCTTCAACATGATGCTCGGTGAGATCGCCCCCGGTGGCACGGGTTCGGGTCTCTACGGCATCCTCGTCCTGGCGATCATCGCGGTCTTCGTGGCCGGCCTGATGGTCGGCCGCACCCCGGAGTACCTGGGCAAGAAGCTCGGCGGCCGGGAGATGAAGTTCGCCTCCCTCTACATCCTCACCACCCCGGCGATCGTCCTGGTCGGCGCGGGCCTCGCCATGGCGCTGCCCGGTGAGCGGGCCGGGATGCTCAACACCGGTGCCCACGGCTTCTCCGAGGTGCTGTACGCCTTCACCTCGGCCGCCAACAACAACGGTTCGGCCTTCGCGGGCCTCACCGTCAACACCGACTGGTACAACACCGCGCTCGGCCTGGCCATGCTGTTCGGCCGCTTCCTGCCGATCGTGTTCGTCCTCGCGCTGGCCGGCTCCCTGGCCCGGCAGCAGCCGGTGCCCGCCACGGCGGGCACGCTGCCCACCCACCGGCCGCAGTTCGTCGGCCTGCTGACGGCCGTGATCCTGATCGTCGTCGGCCTCACCTACTTCCCGGCCCTTGCGCTGGGTCCGCTCGCGGAAGGTCTGTCCTGATGTCCCTGACCACCCTCGAACCCCCCGCGTCGCCGGGCGGCGGCACGACCGGGCCGCGACAGCAGCACCGGGTCTCCGGCGGCATGCTGGACCCGAAGCAGCTGGTCACCTCGCTCCCGGACGCCTTCAAGAAGCTCGACCCACGGGTGATGGTCAAGAACCCCGTCATGTTCGTGGTCGAGGTCGGTGCCGTCCTGACCACCCTCTCGGCCATCAAGGACCCGAGCATCTTCGCCTGGGTCATCACCGTGTGGCTGTGGCTGACCGTGGTCTTCGCCAACCTCTCCGAGGCGGTCGCCGAGGGCCGTGGCAAGGCGCAGGCCGAGACCCTGCGGCGCACCAAGACCGACACCGTCGCCCGCCGGCTGACCGACTGGCGGCCAGGCCGGACCTCGCTCCGCGAGGAGGAGGTCCCGGCCTCCGGCCTGCGGCTCGGCGACCACGTCGTCGTCGAGGCCGGGCAGATCATCCCCGGTGACGGTGACGTCGTGGAGGGTGTCGCGTCGGTCGACGAGTCGGCGATCACGGGTGAGTCGGCTCCGGTCATCCGGGAGTCCGGCGGTGACCGTTCGGCGGTGACGGGCGGCACCAGGGTGCTGTCGGACCGGATCGTCGTCCGCATCACCTCCAAGCCCGGTGAGACCTTCATCGACCGGATGATCGCCCTGGTGGAGGGCGCGGCCCGGCAGAAGACGCCCAACGAGATCGCGCTGAACATCCTGCTGGCCTCGCTGACCGTCGTCTTCCTGCTCGCGGTCGTCACCCTGCAGCCGTTCGCGATCTACGCGGGCGCCGAACAGAGCATCGTCATCCTCGCGGCCCTCGTCGTCGCGCTCATCCCGACGACGATCGGCGGGCTGCTCTCGGCGATCGGCATCGCCGGCATGGACCGCCTGGTGCAGCGCAACGTGCTGGCCATGTCCGGCCGCGCCGTCGAGGCCGCCGGTGACGTGAACACCCTGCTGCTGGACAAGACCGGCACCATCACCTTCGGCAACCGCCAGGCGTCGGAGTTCCTGCCCGTCGAGGGCACCACCGCCGCCGAGCTGGCCGACGCGGCGCAGTTGTCATCGCTGGCGGACGAGACGCCCGAGGGCCGTTCCGTCGTCGTCCTGGCCAAGGAGAGGTACGGCCTGCGTGAGCGGCACGAGGGTGAGCTCGGCCACGCCGAGTTCGTGCCCTTCACGGCGCAGACCCGTATGTCCGGCGTCGACGTCGACGGCCGCCAGATCCGCAAGGGCGCCGCGTCGGCGGTCACCGCGTGGGTCGCGGGCAACGGTGGACGGACGGACGAGGAGGTGAAGTCGCTGGTCGACCGCATCTCGCAGTCCGGCGGCACGCCGCTGGTGGTCGCAGCCAAGGAGAACGGCCCGGCTCGTGTGCTCGGCGTGATCCACCTCAAGGACGTCGTCAAGCACGGCATGCGGGAGCGGTTCGCCGAGCTGCGGCGGATGGGCATCCGCACGGTCATGATCACCGGTGACAACCCGCTGACGGCCAGGGCGATCGCCGACGAGGCGGGGGTGGACGACTTCCTGGCGGAGGCGACGCCCGAGGACAAGATGGCGCTGATCAAGCGGGAGCAGGCGGGCGGCAAGCTCGTCGCGATGACCGGTGACGGCACCAACGACGCCCCGGCGCTGGCGCAGGCCGACGTGGGCGTGGCCATGAACACCGGGACCTCGGCCGCCAAGGAGGCCGGGAACATGGTGGACCTGGACTCCGACCCGACCAAGCTGATCGAGATCGTGGAGATCGGCAAGCAGCTGCTCATCACCCGCGGCGCGCTGACCACCTTCTCCATCGCCAACGACGTCGCGAAGTACTTCGCGATCATCCCCGCGATGTTCGCGGTCGCCTACCCGGGCCTGGACAAGCTCAACATCATGCAACTGCACAGCCCGCAGTCGGCCATCGCCTCGGCGATCGTCTTCAACGCCCTGATCATCGTGGTGCTGATCCCGCTCGCCCTGCGCGGCGTGCGCTACCGGCCGTCGTCGGCCTCCGCGCTGCTGACCCGCAACATCTGGGTCTACGGCCTGGGCGGTCTCGTGCTGCCGTTCGTCGGCATCAAGGCGATCGACCTGATCGTCCAGTTCATCCCCGGCCTCAGCTGACCGAAGAAGGCGATACATCATGTCCGGCTCCCTGCCCGCAGTGGTCCGCAACCACGTGGCCGCCCTGCGGATGCTGCTGGTGCTCACGGTGCTCCTGGGCATCGCCTATCCGCTGGCCGTCACGGGCGTCGCCCAGGCGGTGTTCTCCGACCAGGCCAACGGATCCAGGATGACCCAGGACGGCAAGACCGTCGGTTCCAGCCTCATCGGCCAGAACTTCACCCTCCCCAAGAAGAACCCGGACGACGCCGAGGAGGTCGCCCAGCCCGACCCCAAGTGGTTCCAGCCGCGACCCGGCGGCTACGACCCGCTCGTCACCGGTGCCTCCAACCTCGGCCCGAACGACGAGGGCCTGGTGACGACCATCAAGGAGCGCCGGGCCGCGGTCGCCGCGTTCGACGGCGTCGCCCCCCAGGACGTGCCGGTGGACGCGGTCACGGCCTCCGGCTCCGGCCTCGACCCCCACATCTCGCCCGCGTACGCCCGCGAGCAGGCGGAGCGGGTCGCCAGGGCCCGCGGTCTGGACGCGGCCACCGTGCGCAGGCTGGTGGACGACCACATCCAGGGCCGGATCCTCGGCTTCCTCGGCGAGGAGCGCGTCAACGTCGTGGAGCTCAACCAGGCTCTCGCCGCATTGAAATGACTTCGCGTCACAATCGAACCATCCGCACCACGCCGCCCGGCGGCGCAGGGATCACCTGCGCCGCCGGGCGGCATGACACCCCACGAGGAGGGACATCCGGTGACGCAACCGGTCCTCCCGTCCCCGGCTTGCACCTCCGGGGGCGACCGGAAGGCTCAGGGTCTTCCTGGGGGCGGCACCCGAAGTCGGCAAGACCTACCGCATGCTGGACGAGCGTGCCGCCGGGCCGCCGCGGCACCGGCGTCGTGGTCGGCTGCGCCGAGTGCCACAGAGGCCGCACACCGGGAGACGCTCGAGGGCCCGCGAGATCGGCCCCGCGCCGAACGCGACCACCGCGGCACGGCCTTCACCGCGACGGACGTCGGCGCCGTCCTCGCGCGGGCACCCCGGGTCGCGCTCGTCGACGAGATGGCCGACGTCTTCACCGCCGTCGACATCCAGCACCTGTAGTCGCTCCACGACGTCGTCGAGAAGGTCACGACCGGTGTGCCGCAGCCGGCTGAACGGGAAGGCCGGCGCCCGTGCGGACGGCGCGCGGGCACCCGGGACGGCGGCCGGTGTGGTGGTGCCCGGGAGGCACACGGCCTTCCGGGCACCCCGGCGGCGTCAGGGGACCGGACTCGCGCCCCGGGCGGCGAGCATGTCCGCCATGAGCCGTATCTCCGCCTCCTGGCCCTGCACCATGCCCGCCGCCAGACGGCGGACCTGGTCGGTGCGCGCCAGGTCGGCGGCCGCTGCCGCCATCTCCACACCGCCCTTGTGATGCGCGGTGAGCAGTTGGAGGTACAGCACCGCGGCGGTTTTGCCGTGTGCGGCGCCGAGCCGCCGGAGTTCGGCGTTCGTGGCCATGCCCGGCATCAGGGACCCGTCGTGCGCCGGGTAGGCCGTTTCGTGCCCCATCCACGCCATGGGCGACTGCGACGAGGACTTCGGCACCCCCCACACGTCCAGCCAGCCCAGCAGCATGCCGCGCTGGTTGGCCTGGGTGTTGATGACGTCGTAGGCGAGCCTGCGGACGTCCTCGTCGTCCGTGCGGTCGCGGACGATCAGCGACATCTCCACCGCCTGCTGGTGATGGATCGCCATGTCGCGCGCGAAACCCGCGTCCGGCGAGTCCGTGTCCGGTGTGTCCCCACTGCTGGGCCGCGCCGTGAGCAGGGTGAAGGCCAGGGCCGCGAGCACGACCAGCACCATGGCGCCGGCGAGCGCGAGCAGCGGCCTGCCCGCGCCCCGGGGGGCCCTCACGAGGCCTTGCCCCCGGTGCAGGGCGCGCCGGGCTCGGGAGTCTGCTTGCCCTGCACATAGGTGTCGAAGAACGTCGCCACACGTGGGTCGTCCGCCTTGGCGACGCCCAATTGGTGCCCCCACGCGGTGAGCGTGATCGGCGAGGCCTGGTCCGCGAAGGGGCTCATCAAGGAGTACGGGGTCTTCGCGACACGGGCGCCGAGCGCCTTGACGTCGGCGTCCGCCGCCTCGCCGGTGTACGTCACCCACACCGCGCCGTGCTCCAGGGAGTGCACGGCGTTCTCATTGGTGAGGGGCTTGTCGTAGACGTCGCCGTTGCAGTTCTGCCAGACGGGGCTGTGGTCGCCGCCGGCAGGCGGGCTCATGGGGTAGGCGACGGTCTTGCCGACGTGGTTCTGCGTGAGGCCGGACCACGTCTTCTCCCCGCTGATGGAGCCGGCGGCAGCGGTCTTCGAACCGCCGTCGTCGCCACCGCCGTCGCTGTCGTTCACGGCGTTGACGAGCCAGACGCCGCCCCCGACCAGCCCGGCGAGGACGACGGTGCAGGCGGTGATGGCGAGAACGCGGTTGCGGCGGGTGCGGGCCTGCTCCTGGCGGCGTATCTCCTCGACGCGCGCACGGCGGTCGGCGGGCCTGGCTTGGGAAGTGGGGGAACCCATGGCATGTCCTGATTCTCCGCCGCGTCGGCGACACGGCGGTGCTGGTGGAAGGGGCGGATGACGTACGGCGCGCACCGGCGGTCGCCGCGGGTGCGGTCGGCCCTTCTACGTGCGCTGGATCTGGAGCATGTGCAGGCCGGGCGGGCGCACGGTGCCGGGCCACGGCGCGCTCAGCCCCGCGGCGGCGACCGCGGGCGGCCACACCGACGGCAGTTCCGCCCCGCCGAGGTGCGGCAGGGGCGCGGAACCCAGGGTCACCGGCGTGTGCTCGGCGGGGGAGCAGCCGTTGCCGCGCCTGCCGGGATCATGGGCGTCCGTGCACACCTCGTATGTGACGTACACGGGGTGGTGGAGGACGACGGGGACCCGGACCGACCCGGACGCCTCGTCCGGCGCCCCGACGTTGCCGCAGACCCCGAGCGCGGCGAGCAAACCGCACAGGACGAGGGCAACACCGCTCAGGCGGGCGGGTATGACACCCCCTCGGCCGGCTCCTCCGTCACTGCGCATCGCGCCAGATCGTACCCGCCGGCGCGCGCCGTACCCGCGCCGGGTGCGTCGCCGACGGAAGCCGACGCGCCCGGGACACGGGGCCCTGTCCGGCTGTTGCGCATGGACATGTGCCCGCAGTCCTGGTCGGAGGCGGCGCTTGCGGTGCTCCGGCTGATCGGCGCCTCGTAGATGCGGCGGCACGTCGGGCGTTCGGAGCCCGAGGACCGCCTGCGCGCCCGGCACGAGCGCCACCCGGCCCCATGGGAAGCCGGGTGTTGCCCGCACCTCGAAATTTAGATTACTGTTGAAATCTAACGGTCGGCGGGTTCACGTCTCGGTGTTCCCGCCGGCCGTGGGGGCACCCTGCCCCCTCACCGCGATCATCCGGACAACGCATGTTCCACATCACATGAGAAAGAGGCCGACATGAGCACCTACCTGATCAACCAGCTGCGGATCCCCGGCGGCGTTCCGAACGAGCAGGGGCTGTCCTACCTGGAGCAGGTCGAGGCCACCGTCGCGCCCTACGGGGGCAAGTGGCTCGCGCAGGGTGACGTCGACGTGGTCGAGGGAGCGTGGCCCGGCGCGGTCGTGCTGATGGAGTTCCCCGACCGGGCCGCCGCCGACCGCTGGTACAACTCCCCCGAGTACCAGGCGATCCTGCCGCTGCGCACCAACAACGCCATTTCGGACATCATCCTGGTCGACAGCCTCCCGGACGGCTTCACCGTCCGCGGCTTCGCCCAGCAGATCCGTGCCATGGTCGCGGGCACCGCCGGCAACTGAACGGCAGCCGGCCGGGGACCACAGGCGCGCCGCGGTGTGGTCCCCGGCCGTACTTGTCGGGCACGGCACCCGCTGTCCCCGACGACGCGGCCCATGGCGGCCACGTCGTCACCGCGCAACACCCGTCCGCGTGCCGTATTCCGGAGGGGTGATCACGGCGCCTCACGTGGCCGAGCGCTCAGTCCGCGGGCGGTGCGGAGCCTGAGGCAGTCGGCCGACGGCATTCCTCCACGAGGGTGGAGGCGGCGGACGTCGGCTCCACACCTGCTACGGGCTGGACAAGCGCCGTCGGCCGACGCGCATGCCAAGCCGTCCGGGTGCGGTCGGCGCCACATCGCAGGATCCCTTCGCCCCCCGCGAGTCGGCCGCCGGCACCGTCGCGGCAGGGGCGGTTCGCGTGTACGGGTGTCACGAACGGGGCGGCCGCCCTGTCCTTCCTCCGAACGATCCCTTTAGGAGGAACACATGAGCGCTGAGCACGCACACCTGCCTCCGGGCGTCGAAGTGATCGCGAACCTGCCCGAGGCGGCGGGCCGGGTCCCGGCCGGCGCGGAGGCCAGGACCATTCGCGTCACCCTGCCGCCCGGTGACCCCGGCGCCCCGCCGCACCGGCACCCCGGGCCGCTCTTCGGCTACGTGACCGAGGGCGAGATCCTCTTCGAGCTCGAGGGGCAGCCGCCCCGGGTGCTCAAGGCCGGGGACGCCGTCTTCGAGCCCGGCGGCGACGTGATCCACTACCAGGGCGCCAACAACCTCGCGGACGCGCAGTCCCAACTGGTGGTGATCATGTTCGCGCCTCCCGGCACCCCTGTGCTGACCGTGGTCAGCCCGAAGGAGCTGGCCGAACGCCGGCACCTTCGCGTCACGTCGTGAGGTCATGCCGCTGAGCCCTCGGCGGCGGGCCGGGGCCGGGGGACCGTGAGGCTCCGGGCAGGCGGGTCGATTCCGGTCGACAGTCGCCTGCCCGGAGCCTCTCGCATGCGCCAGGGACCCGGTGCGCGCGCCGCACCGGCCCTCCGGACGCACGAGGCGCCGCCGCCGCCACGCGCCGCCGCCACGCGCCGCCGCCCCGCGGGGCGGTGCGAACGGCACGGTCGGGACCGGGCGGCGACGCGGGCGCGGGGAGCCGCTTCCAGGGACCCCGGAATCGCCCCGACGACCGGCACAGCCCTGAGGCGCGCCGTGCCCGGCGCACGCGTCCTGGCGCACGCGTCCCGCTCCGTTGGACACGGAGCATGTGAGGAGGGAGTCCGGTGGGGACGGGTGCACCGGCCGCGTGAGCGTCGCGGACGTCGCCTGACGACCACCGACCCTGAGGGGCAGGACGTCGAGCCGTGCGTCGAGCCCTCTGCGCTTCCCCCAGGACCGGGGTTGCGGGACGTGCGCCCACCCGCACTGACCCGGCGCGGCGCGGCGGCGGCACGGGCGGGAGAGCTCCGCGCCGGCGCGAGGACGGACGCCGCGTTCGGCGCCGGCCCGCACCGCCGACGCGGTGGCCCTCCCGTGCGCACCGTCCGCTCACGGGCACGGCGGGGTACGGATCATCCCCGTTGACCCCCGACCGCGGACGTCGACGGCCCGGCCGCCGGACGGGGGCAAGGGAGAGGAGCAACCACTGTGGACATGGGACTCGAGGTCGTGGTGGTGCCTGTCGCCGACGCCGACCGGGCCAAGGACTTCCATGTCGGCCTGGGCTGGCGGCTCGACGCGGACGTCGCCACCGGCGAGGACTTCCGCGTGGTCCAGGTGACCCCGCCCGGTTCGCTCTGCTCGGTCATCTTCGGCACCGGGGTCGGCGCCGGGCTCGGTCCAGGGCCTCCACCTGGTCGTGGAGGACGTCGTAACCGCCCGGGAGGAACTGATGCGGCGAGGGGTCGAGGTGAGTGAGGTGTTCCACGACGCCGGAGGGGTCTTCCACCGCGCCGGGACGGAGGGACGTGTGCCCGGCCCCGACCCGCAGCGGCGCAGCTACTGCTCCTTCGCCGCGTTCGACGACCCCGACGGCAACGGGCGGGTGTTCCAAGATCGCCGAACGGCTGCCGGGCCGCTGGCCCGCGCTGGGGCGCCGTACGGTCCGTACCACCGCTGGGCGGCGGTACGGAGCCGTCGGTGCGGGCGCTCTCAGGCGGTCGTCGTGGACGCCGCGGTCGCCTCCAGCGCGGTCACGCCGAGGATGGCGAGGCAGTTCGTCCACAGCGGGCTGAGCAGGCCGGTGTCGTTGTAGAGCTTGGCGAAGAGCACCTGTCCCTCGAGCTGCGCCACGATCGAGGCCGCGGCCGCGCGGGTGTCGGCGACCGTGACCTGCCCGCGCTCGCGGGCCTCGGTGACGAGCGCGTCGATCATCCCGACCTGCGCGTCGAAGATCTCCTGCAGCCGCCCGCGAATGGACTCGGTCTGGTTGCTCATCTCCAGTGTCAGATTGCCGAACATGCAACCCGACACCGTGCCGCAGGACTGCTGGCCCGCGTGCTGGAACTCCTCGGTCGCCTCGAACAGCCGGCGCAACCGCTCCAGGGGTGGCGCGTCGGCGCTCAGGATCCCGGTCCACTCGCGCTTCTGCGCCGCCCAGTGCTCGTCGATGACGGTCAGCGCGAGGGCTTCCTTGGACTCGAAGAAGTAGTAGAAACTGCCCTTGGGCACCCCGGCCGCCTTGCAGATCTCGGCCACCCCCAGGGCGGAGTAGCCGCGCTGCTCGATGAGCGTCTGTGCGGCAGTGATGATCTTGTCCCTGGCATCACTCGTACGTCCCATGACACCAGTATACGACCGATCGACTATTTCCGCGCCGACCGGCTGACGCACGCCGCTTCTCCGGCGGGGAACCCGACCGCCCCCATGCTGGACGTGGGGGCCGGTCACCCGCCAGGACCCGTTTCCTCTCTGCTGAGAGGCGGGGACTCGCAGCCGCCCGGCGTCGCGGGGACCCATCGGCCAGGGCCTAGCATGGCGGCGTGGAGCTGCGTCAACTTCGGTATTACGTCGCGGTCGCCGAGGAGCTGAACTTCGGGAGGGCGGCCGATCGGCTCCTGATCGCCGGGCCTTCCCTGTCCCAGCAGATCAAGGCGCTCGAGCGCGACCTCGGCGTCCGGCTCTTCGACCGGGACCGCCGCTCGGTGTCGCTCACCCCTGCGGGCTCGGCGCTGCTCCCGCACGTCCGGGCGCTGCTGGAGCGCGCCGACGACGTGGGGCGCCGGGCGAGGCAACTGGCCGGCTCCGAGGCGGTGCGGCTCGGCTACGTCAACTGGCTGCCGACGGACCTGGCGGCCCGTACGTCCGCTGTGGCCCGGCTGCACGTCGACGCGTGGATCGCGCCGTCGCACACCCAGGCCGCCCGCGTGGCCGACGGCAGTCTGGATCTCGCGGTCTGCTGGGTGCGGACCGAGGATCTGGAACGGCAGGGCCTGCGGTCCCGGCTTGTGGGCGCGGACCGGCTCTACGCGCTCTCCACCGGCGACGACACCAGTGGTGTCCGCGCGAAGGACACCGCGGTCCTCCTGGACGACGACACCACCTCCTGGCTGTCGTGGAACCTCTACGCGGAACGGCTCGCCGCCGAGACCGGAGCGCGCGCGGTCCGCATCTCCGACGGGGGCGTCACCGGCAGCGGGTTCTTCGACCACGTGCGCCGCTGCGGGGGGCCGGTCCTCAACTGCCCCAAGGGCCAGACCGCGCCGCTGCCGCCGGACCTGGTGAAGCGGCCGGTGCTCGCCCCCGAGGTCTACTGGACCTGGTCGTTGGTCTGGCGGGCCGACGAGGTCCGCGACACGGTCCTGGCCGTGGTGGACGCCCTCACCGAGGGAGTGGGGGACCCGGGCATCCGCCGTCCGGACGCCTGGCTCCCGGACGGCGACCCCTACAAGAGGTAGATTCCCGATGATCTGCGTAGATTGTCGCCCGGTCGTCGAGAGTGCAGGTGACCGGACGGCTCTTCCTCGGCGCAGTCCACATCCCATCGATCGGGAGCAGTCATGAGCGTTCAGGATCGGAAAGTCGCGGTCGTCACGGGTGCCTCGCAGGGCATTGGTGCCGGACTGGTCGAGGGGTACCGCGGGCTGGGGTACGCCGTGGTGGCCACCTCGCGGAACATCGGCGAGCCCACGGACCCGGGGGTGGTGGCGGTCCCGGGGGACATCACCGAACGCGAGACCGCACGGCGGGTGATCGCGACCGCGGTGGAGCGCTTCGGCCGGGTGGACACGCTGGTCAACAACGCGGGCATCTTCGTGGCGAAACCGTTCACCGAGTACACCGAGGAGGACTACCGGATGGTGCTGGGGGTGAACCTCGACGGCTTCTTCCACGTCACCCAGCAAGCGGTCGAGCGGATGCTGGAGCAGGGCGGAGGCCATGTCGTCCAGATCTCCAGCAGCCTGGGGGACCAGCCGGACGCGAAGGTGACATCGGTGCTCGCGTCACTCACGAAGGGTGGCCTGCAGTCCGCGACGAAGGCGCTGGCGATCGAGTACGCGACCCGGGGGATCCGTGCCAACGCGGTGGCGCTGGGCACGATCAGGACCCCGATGCACCCGGTGGAGACGCACGACGCACTCGCCGGACTGCACCCGGTGGGACGCCTGGGAGAGGTGGACGATGTCGTCGAGGCCGTCCTGTACCTCGAAAGGGCGCCGTTCGTGACCGGGGTGGTGCTCCCGGTCGACGGCGGCCAGACCGCGGGTCGCTGACGTCCACGCGATCCGCGCCGCGACGGGAGGCGGGGCCTTCCGCCCCGCACGACACCGGTCGCGGCGGGCCGCGGTCCGTGGGCTCACCGACCGCCGACAGCACCAGGGGGTCTGCGGTCACGTGCTCCGCGTCTCGTCGGGGACGCCTGGCTGAACGGGCTTCGTCGCGGGCCGGGGGAGGACCGAGCGTACGGCGGGAAGCGTCAGGACCACGGCCACCGAGGCGAGTTGCCAGACCGCACCGAATCCCAGCACGCCCGCGGTGCCGACCACGAGGGACACCGGACCGGCCGCGGCGAGGCCCACCGGCCCGAGCGCGAAGGCGCCGAAGGTTCCGTAGGCGCTGACCCGGGCAAGGGCGCCGGGCGGCACCTGCGACTGCGTGGCCGTCGCGTAGAGGGTCCCGCTCACCGCCGAGCCGGTACCGGCCGCCAGTGCGGCGGCGCAGATCCACGGGAGCGGCAGCCCGGTGGCGAGGGCGGCCGACGGCATCGCCCAGCACGAGGTGGCGGCGGTGCCCAGGAGCAGCGGGCGCCGGGGCCGGCGCCCGAGCATCGCCATCCCGCCCGCCACGGCTCCCGCCCCGTAGGCGGCCATGACCAGCCCCCAGGAAGCCGGCCCGCCGAGTTCCCGCTGCGCGACCAACGGGCCGAGGACGAGGAACGGTGCCCACACGAGGAGGTTGAACAGACAGACGTGGAGGGAGGTGACCCACAGCCAGGTCCGGGAGCGGAACTCCGCCCAGCCCTCCCGCAGCTCCGCGACGAAGGACGAAGCCGGCCCGGCGGCACGGACGGAGCGCGGCAGGAGGAGCAACGCGGCCACGCTCACGCCGTAACTGAGGGCGTCCACGGCGAGGACGGCGGAGGCACCCGCGGTCGCCGTCAGGACGCCTGCGAGCGCCGGGCCCGCGATCGACGCCGCCGACCGGGCCATGCCGAGCAGCGCGTTGCCGTCCGTCAGCCCGTCACCGGGCACGATACGCGGCACGAGAGCGTCGAGGGCCGGAGTGAAGAGAGCCTCGGCCGCGCCCCAGACCACGACCAGTGTGATCAGGGTCGCCATGTGCGGATCACCGCCGAGCAGGGCGACGGCGAGACCTGCCTGGGTGAGGCAGCGTATGGCGTCCGCGGCGAGCATGACCTGCCGGCTGCCCCAGCGGTCGGTGAGGACGCCGCCCGCGAGCAGCACCAGAACCAGCGGAAGGATCCTGGCCGTCAGGACCAGGCCGAGCTCAGTGCCACCGCCGCCGGTCTCCAGAACCGCGAAGGCCAGTGCGACGGACGCCATCGACGACCCGAACAGTGAGGTGGCGTAACCGATGAAGAAGCGACGGAAGTCGCGTTCGCGCAGGACTGCCGTGCCAAGTGTGAGTGCCATGGGCGCAGCGTGCAGGGGGCGCTTGGCGACACGCCAGGCCTTCCGAGGAAATTATTGAGTCTGGTCGAGTCAACTTATGATGGCTTCGGTTCCTGGAACGGAAGTATTTACTGCGGTTGACGGACGAGGGGGCGCCGCATGACCCAGTTGACCCAGCCGGTGGAGTACGCCGTTGCCGTCGACCGTTTCCTCGCCGCCTCCCGGCTGGGAGCCGGCTCACGCCGGGTCTACCGGATCGCGCTGGCCACCTGGGCCTGGGCGCTCGTCGACCGGCCCCCGCCGGCCGGCGGGGGCCGCCGCAACGCCGAGCCACCGGTGGTCGCGTTGGCCCTTCTCGACGCGCCCGACACGGCGGGGCGGCTCCAGGAGGCATTCTCTGCACGGTCTGCGGCGGTCGGCGCCCGCACCGCGAACCGCGAACTGTCCGTTCTGTCCAGTGCCGTGTCGTGGTGGCGGGCGCAGGGCTGGGTGTCCGGCGATCCCACGACGGGCCTGCGGGCGCTGCCCGTGTCGAGGGCGCGCCGCGCCGAGCCAGGACTCACCGCCGACCAGGCCCGCGAGGTCCTGCGACTGCCGGCGCCGCTGCGGGAGCAGGCCTTCTGGCATCTCCTCCACGAGACCGGGGCATCCATCGAACGGATCCTCGCGCTCGACGTCGACGACCTCGACCTGCCCGGCCGCCGCACCCGTGAGCGCTCGGGCCCGCCGTCGCGCTGGGGGGAAGGGTCGGCCAGGCTGCTGCCGCTGCTGGTGCTCGGACGCGTCGACGGGCCGGTGTTCCGCACCGGCCGGGGGCGGTTGTCCTACCGGCGTGCGGCGGAGTTGTTCACGGCGGCCACCCGTCCGCTCGATCCGCTGGGGCGCGGTTGGACGTTGCGGCGGCTTCAGGCGTCCGGTCGGCGCTGACCCGGTGGCCGCCCGGCCTCAGCCGAGAACGCGCAGGGCGGCCTCCACGGCCGCGGCCATGCGAGTACGGGCGCGGGACAGGTAGCGGCGCGGGTCGACGGTGGCGCGGTCCGCCGCGAGGAAGTCGCGTACCGCGCCCGTGAAGGCGATGTTCAGCGCGGTACCGATGTTGATCTTGACCATGCCCCCGGCGACGGCGCGGCGCAGCTCGTCCTCGGGTACACCGGTGGAGCCGTGGAGCACCAGCGGGACGGGTACCGCACGGCGGAGGCGGGCGATCAGGTCGTGGTCGAGTCGTGCGGTGCGGGTCGTCATGGCGTGCGAGCTGCCGACCGCCACGGCGAGGGCGTCGATCCCCGTGGCGGCCACAAAGGCGGCGGCCTGCGCGGGATCGGTACGGGCGCCCGGGGCGTGCACGCCGTCCTTGCCGCCTATCGCGCCGAGTTCGGCCTCCAGCCACAGGCCGCGGGCATGTGACCAGTTTGCGGCGGCACGGGTGGCGCGGACGTTGCGGGCATGGGGCAGGGCCGACGCGTCGTACATCACGGAGCCGAAACCGCAGTCCGCGGCGCGACGCAGCAGATCCTCGTCGGTGACATGGTCGAGGTGGAGGCCCACGGGGACTACGGCGGACTCGGCGACCGCGGCGGTCGCCCGGGCGATCGGGGCGAGTGAACCCCCGTGGAAGCGAACCGCGTTCTCGCTGATCTGGCAGACCGCCGGCCGCCCGGCGGCCTCCGCGCCGGCGACGACCGCCTCCGCGTGTTCCAGGCTGATGACGTTGAAGGCGCCGATCCCGCGCCCGGCGGCGTGCGCCGCGCGGACGAGTTCGGCGGTGGGGACCAGCGGCATGACGCGGCGACCTCACGATGAAAGAATGGTGTGTGAATGTGATGGCATGGGCCGGAGAGCAGACAGAAGCACGCATGCCGTGCACGCCCGGCCCGTAAGCCCGACGACAGGGGGACCAGGAGATGGCGGGACCGCAGGCCCGATGGAGCGCGCTGCTGGAGATGCTGACCAGGGACGGGAGCGTGGAGGTCGAGCCGGCCGCCCGCGAACTGGCGGTCTCCGCGGCGACGATCCGCCGCGACCTGGACGAACTGGCTCGGCAGAACATGGTCACCCGCACCCACGGCGGCGCGGTGGTCAACGCGGTCGCCTACGACCTGCCCCTGCGCTACAAGGCCGCCCGCAACGCCCCGGAGAAGGAACGCATCGCCCGGGCGGCGGCGGCGCTGGTCAAGCCGGGCGCGGTGGTGGGGCTCAACGGCGGCACCACGACCACGGAGGTCGCCCGGGCCCTGGCGGCGCGCGCCGACCTGGCCGGCAGCGGGGCCGAGACCGCGCTCACGGTCGTCACCAACGCGCTGAACATCGCCGGTGAACTGGCCGTCCGGCGGCACGTGAAGCTGGTGGTGACCGGCGGCGTCGCCCGCCCGGCCTCGTACGAGCTGATCGGTCCGCTCGCCGCGGAACTGTTCGCGCAGCTCACCCTGGACCTCGTCTTCCTCGGCGTGGACGCCCTCGACGCCACCCACGGCGCGGCGGCCCGCCACGAGGGCGAGGCGAGCACCGACCGGGCGCTCGCCCGGCGCGCCGAACGGGTCGTGGTGGTGGCCGACGCGTCGAAGCTGGGGAAACGGGCCTTCGCGCGGATCTGCCCGGCGGAGGAGGTCCACGTCCTGGTGACGGACGGGAACGCCCCGGCGGCGCTCCTCGAGCCCTTCACGACGGCCGGAATCGAGGTCGTCCGCGCCTGACCGGACCTGCCGCCGCACCGGCCACCTCCCCCTCGCCGTCCGCACCGTCCCATGGAGCAGCATGCAACTTGCTGTGGGAAAAGCGCTAGAGTCGAGCAGAGTCACACAGGATGTTCGACCGGGCGTGCTCGGTGTCAGGGGCCGCCCGACAGGGACGGAGTCCGTTGATGAGCCGGAGTGAGACGCGGAACGCGAGCGGGAGCAGGACCGAGACCGAGACGGCGAGTCAGCCGGACTGCTGGCGCCGCGTCTTCGTGCTCGCGGGCGACGGGCAGGCGCCCTGGCGGGCCGCGATGCCCGGGCCCGGTGAGCGGGTGGCGGTCGTGGGCTGCGGCACCTCGTGGTTCATGGCGCACGCCTACGCGGCCCTGCGCGAGCGCGCGGGCCACGGCGAGACGGACGCCTTCGCCGCCTCGGAGATGCCGGTCGGCCGGGTCTACGACCGGGTCCTCGCCCTCACCCGTTCCGGCACGACGACCGAGGTGCTGCAGGTGCTGGCGCGACTGCGCGGCACCACCCCCACGGTGGCCGTCACCGCCGATCCCGCCACGCCCGTCATGGAACTGGCCGACGCCACGGTGGTGCTGGACTTCGCCGACGAGGCCTCGGTCGTCCAGACCCGTTTCGCGACAACCCAACTCGTACTGCTGCGCACCCTGTTGGGAGAGGACCTCACCGATCTGCCGGCCCAGGCGGAGGCCGTGCTCGACGCGCCGCTGCCCGAGGGGCTGCTGGAGACGGAGCAGTTCACCTTCCTCGGCCGCGGCTGGGCCTACGGTGTCGCACAGGAGGCGGCGCTCAAGTTGCGGGAGGCGGCCGGCGCCTGGACGGAGGCGTACCCCGCCATGGAGTACCGGCACGGTCCGATCAGCGTCACCGGGCCCGGTCGGGTGGTGTGGTGGTTCGGCGACCTCGCGGACCTCCCGGCGGGGCTGGAGGGCGAGGTCGAACGTACCGGTGGACGCCTGGTCGCCCTGGGTCGTGACCCGCTCGCCGACCTCGTCGTCGTCCAGCGGCTGGCCGCCGCGCTCGGCGCGGCGCGCGGCCTCGACCCGGACGCACCCCGGCACCTCACGCGTTCGGTGGTCCTCGCGGACGACCGGGGGTGACGACGGGGGCCGCGCGGCCGTACGCGGCCAAGGGACGCCGCCCCCGTCCCGCGAAGGACGGGGGACGGGGGCGGCGTCACGTGAGCATGGTCAGCTCTTGGACCACTTCTGGTTCGGCGTCCCGTAGCACGTCCACAGCTGGAGCGGGGTGCCGGAGGCCGTTCCCTTGTCGACGACGTCGACACACTTGTTCTTGTTCGTCAGGTCCTTGGCGGAGTTGAGCCTGAACTGCTGGGCCCACCCGCCGTTGCAGCGGGCCAGTTGGATGACCGCACCGTCCGAGAAGTTGGCCCCGGCCAGGTCCATGCACATGCCGAAGGCACGTATGGTCCCGTCGGAGCGGAAGTCCCACTTCTGCCAGGCGCCGTTGTCGCAGGTCTGGATCTGGAGCCGGGCGCCGTCTCGGCCGGGGCTGGTCTTGGCGCCGCTCACCGCTATGCAGCGGCCGCTCTGCGTGCTGCGGATCCGCACGCCGGGCACGGTGACCAGATCCTGCGTCTTGGGGGGTGTCGCCTGGCCGCCGGACGAGCCGCCGGAGGTCGACGAGCCGCCGGAGCTTCCGCCGGACGAGCCGCCGGAGGTGGACGAGCCGCCGGTGCTCCCGGAGCCGCCGGAGGCCGAACCGCCGCCGGCCCCCGTCGCGCCGCCGCTGCTTGCGCTGCCTCCGGAGCTGCCCGTGGTGCCGCCCAGGGGCGGCAGGGCACCACCGTTGAGGCCGTTGCCGCCCACTGAACCGCCGCCGCTCGACCGCCCCTGGGACCCGGCGGCCGGCGCGACGTTGCCGCCCTGCCCCGTGGCGCCCTTGGAGCCGTTCGTGCCGGGCGACGAGGGCAGGACGCCCTGCGACGCGCTGGGAGCGACAGCCGCCACCGGGTCGCCCTTGCCGCCCCTGTCGGGCAGCACGTCGATCCGCGCCAGCAGGGGCACGGCGAGGACGGCGCAGCCGACGACGGCAGTCGTGGTCGCCAGCACGCTCCACGCCCGCCGGTTCGGCAACAGCCGCCGGTACGGCAGGGAGGGTCGTCGGGAGAAGGTGTCCGCGAAACGGGGCTTCGCCCCGTCGAGAACCTCGGGGTCCCGTGGATCGGGATGGGGAGGCACGTGGTCTCCTGTCGGTTCGGGAACCTGCGCGAACCGTGCGGATCCGTTCCCGGCACGGTTTCGGCAAGGTGAACATTGCTTTAGGTTTTCACCAAATATGTTGGCGAATGATCGAATAGCTCCGGCCACGTGGTCGGAGCATGCCGATCAGCAGCTTAATCTTTACGCCATGTGTGTGAACGAGCCCGACTGCCGGGAGGGCGGGGTGGAGCTCCCCGCCGACCACGACAACGGCAGCGCCGACGACCACAGTGCTGTCGCCAGCCTGATCATCGCGGAGCGGGACAGCCTGCGGCGCTTCGTCACCGGCCTCATGGGCCGCGACGTGCACGCCGCCGAGGACGTGCTGCAGGAGACCCTGCTGCGCGCCCTCCAACGGGCGGGCAGGCTGGACGTGCACGAGCGTCCGGTCCGCATGTGGCTCTTCCGGGTCGCCCGCAACCTGGTCGTCGACCACCGCCGCCGCGAGCGCGCCGTGCCCGTCGGCATCACCGCCGCGGACTTCGCGGGTACCGGCCTCGAACACTCCGGCGACCACGCCGGCCTGGTGGAGGACCGTTCCGTGCTGCTCGCAGCCCTGAGCGCCCTGCCGCCCGCCCACCGCGAGGCGGTGGTCCGGGTCCACGTCATGGACCAGACGGGAGCCGACGCCGCCGCCGAGATGGGCGTGCCGCGGGGCACCGTCAAGTCCCGGACCCACCACGGTGTGCGGTCCCTCAAAGCCGAACTCGCCCGTCGTGGCCTGAATGGAGTGGCCGCGTGAACGTCCCCGCCGGCTGGACCCGGCTCATCGGACTCATCGGACTGCTGATCCTCGTCGTCGTCCTGGCGCACTGGGTCGTGCGCCGCAAGGGCGGCTGGGGCGCGCTGCGCCGCCGTGTCGGTCGCGAGTTGACGGCGGCCGCCCGGGCCTTCGCCACGCCCGTCCGCACGGAACTGCGGCACCGCCGCGGCCTGCGGGTGCTCGGCCGCCTGCTCCGCGACCGCACCGGCTGGACGGACGCCGAGACCGCGCTGTGCCGCGCGGCCGCCGAACGGCCCGAAGCGCGGCCCTACGCGGTACTCCTCGGCACCGACGTCGTCGGCGTCTACGTCGCCCACGGCCACGGCGAGGGCGCGCTGCCCGAACCGTGGGCCCGTGACGCGGCGGAACCGCGCCTGTGGTGGATCGCCCGGACCGACCTCGGCGGCGCTCAACAGGCCGGACTGGGCAGGGCCCCCGTTCTCGTCTGCCTCGGCAGGGCAGGTACCGACGCCGTGCTGCTCGACCTGACAGCCGTTCCCCCGGCGATCTCCGTGACCGGTGAGCGACGCACCGCCCGAGCCTTGCTCCAGGCCCTCGCCGCTCAGCTCGACGTCCGCCTGCCCGCGGGCCGCGTCGTGGTGGGTGCCGGGGTACACCCCCGCTTCGACGGACCCGCCGACGTCTTCGAACGGCCCGGCACCCGTTACGTGGTGACCGCCGAGGCACCGGAACGCAACCTGCCGGCTGGCATGCGCATGCTTACTCTGGGCGTCGCTCACCACAACACCCTGATCCTGGAGGTGGACCGCGACGGCCACCTGCGCCTGCACGGCGGACCGCCCGCCCTCGCGGTCGACGCGCTGCCCCTGGCCCGGGTCGTCGCCCGGCTGGTGCGCACCCTGCCGGCCGTCCCCGAGGACGAGGCAGGCGCCGGTCCCAACCCGCCGAAGACGCTCCGCGGCCCGTCCACCGACGACGACCTCGTCGAGACCGGGCTCTCGCCGACCGCCATGGCCGTCTCCGCCACCGCCCCCCGCCCCGAGCCCGGCCCGGCCCCCGCCGTCCCCGCCGCAGAACCCGGCGACGAGGACGACCTCGCCGAACCGACCGCCCTCGGACCGGCGGGCGTCTCCGCCGCCACCGCACGCTCCTCGTCCTCGTGACGCCCGAACTGGGATGACCGTGAACCTCACCATCACCACCGTCGACGCGGCGGACGGCGCGCGCCGCGACCACCTCGTAGGCCTGCCGGCGCGCTCCACCGTCGCGGACCTCTCGGAGGCCGTGGACGGCGCGCGAAGCCGCGACCTCTTCCTGGACGGCCGCAGACTCGATCCCGACGCGCCCGTCGCCGAGGCCGGACTGCGCGAAGGCGGCGTCCTCGGCCTGGGCGCCCCCGGTACGGACCCCGACCGGGTCCGCTTCGCCGCCGCAACCGACGCCGGACCGGTGCTGGCCGAGGTCCACGTGGTCTCCGGACGGCAGGCCGGACGCACCTGGCGACTCGGGTTCGGCAGCCACGAGATCGGCTCCGGACCACTCTGCGCGATCCGCCTCGAGGGCGACAGCGTCCCCGAGGGGGGCCTGTGGGTGACGGTCGGCGCCGACGGGTCGGCCCACTGGCACCGCACCCGCACCGGGCCCGCCGACGAAGTGCGCGGCCGGGTCGCCGCGCCTCCGCCGGACGACGCCGTCACCGCGCTGCGCCGCACCCGCCCGCACCACGTCACCACCGAGCGCACCGCCGCCGCCGGACGGCCCGTGCCGTGGCCGCCCGGCGAGGACCTGACCGTGGGCTCCGTCCTGCTGCGGATGAGCGCGCCGGTCGAGGCGGACGCCGCCGTGACGGAGTCCGCTGACGGCTTCGGCATCGACTACAACCGCCCACCGCGGATCGCCCCGCACCTGGACGGCGAGCGGGTCCGGCTGCCCTCGCCGCCCTCGTCGCCGGCCAAGCGGCCCTTCCCCGCGGCCATGATGATCGCCCCGGTGATCATGGGCTTCTTCATGGTCGCGATCTTCAAGTCCTACTACTTCGTCGCCTTCATCGCACTCGGCCCGATGATGATGCTCTCCAACTGGGTCACCGGCCGCCGCACCGCCCGCAAGGAGTACGAGGAGGCGGACCGGCAGTACAACCGGCGCCGCGCCGCGGTCGAGGACGGCGTCCGCGAGGCCGTCGCCCGCGAGCGCCGGGTACGCCACGTCACCGGGCCCGACCCCGCCACCGTCGCCCTGATGGCCACCGGCCCGGGCAGCCGGTTGTGGGAGCGGCGCCGCCACGACCCCGACCACCTCGTCCTGCGGCTCGGCACCGCCGACCAGCCCTCGCTGCGGGAACTCGAGGACCCCGCGCGCGACGAGAACCACCGCACCATTCGCTGGAACATCCCCGACGCCCCGATCGGCGTGGACCTCAGCGGCCACGGCGTGGTGGGCGTCGCGGGCCCCGCGGCCGAGGTGCAGCCGCTCGCCCGCTGGATGGCCGTCCAGGCGGCCGTCCTGCACAGCCCCCGCGACCTGCGGATCGTGCTGCTCACCGATGCGCAGCGCGCCGACGACTGGGCCTGGGTGCGCTGGCTGCCGCACGTGCGGCCCGCCGCCCCCGGCGGCCCGCTCGTCCTGATCGGCAACGACCCGGAGTCGACCGCGGCCCGCGTGTCGGAACTCGTCGCGCAGATCCAGATGCGCAAGCGGGCCACGAGGTCCGACCGCAACGCCGCCGTCGTCGGCCCCGACATCCTGGTGATCGCCGACGGCGCCCGGCGGCTGCGCGACGTGCCCGGCATGGTGCAGGTCCTCACCGAGGGCCCGGCCGCCCGCGTCTTCAGTGTCTGCCTCGACGAGCAGGAGCGGCTGCTGCCCGAGGAGAGCACCGGAGTGGTGCTCGCCGAGGCCGGCCGGCTCACCGTCAAGCGCCCCGGCACGCCCGACGTCCCGGGCGTGCGCGCCGACCAGGTCACGCCGGAGTGGTGCGAGCAGATCGCCCGCTGCGTGGCGCCGGTCCGCGACGTCAGCCCCGAGCACGACGCCGGGCTGCCGCAGCGAGTGAAGCTGCTGGACCTGCTGAACCAGGAACCCCCCAGCGCCGACACGATCGTGGAGGGCTGGCGCTCCCGGCCGGCGGCCACCTCCTTCGTGCTCGGCAGCGGCTTCGAGGGCCCGTTCTCCCTCGACCTCGTCCAGGACGGACCGCACGGACTGGTCGCCGGCACCACCGGCTCCGGCAAGTCCGAACTGCTGCAGACCTTCGTGGCCTCCCTCGCCGCCGCCAACCGGCCCGACGAGCTGACCTTCGTCCTCGTCGACTACAAGGGCGGCAGTGCGTTCAAGGAGTGCGCGAACCTGCCGCACACCCTCGGCATGGTCACCGACCTCGACGCCCACCTGGTCGAACGCGCCCTGGAGTCGCTCGGCGCCGAGCTGATGCGCCGTGAGCACGTCCTGGCCGCCGCCGACGCCAAGGACCTCCCCGAGTACCAGGCCAAGCGCGCCGCCGACCCCACGCTCGCGCCGCTTCCCCGGCTCCTGCTGGTCATCGACGAGTTCGCCACCCTGGTGCGCGAGGTTCCGGACTTCGTGCCCGGACTCATCAGCATCGCCCAGCGCGGACGGTCCCTCGGCATCCACCTCGTCCTCGCCACCCAGCGCCCCGCCGGTGTGGTGACCGCCGACATCCGCGCCAACACCAACCTGCGGATCGCGCTGCGGGTCACCGACCCGTCCGAGAGCCAGGACGTCATCGACGTCAACGACGCCGCCGAGATCTCGGCTGTCACCCCCGGCCGCGCCCTCGTGCGGCGCGGCCCCAAGTCGGCCGAGCCCTTCCAGACCGCGTGGGTGGGCGCCGAGCGGCCGCGCCCGAAGTCCGCCGAGGACACCGAGCCGGACAGCGGGGCCCGCAAGCCCGTCGTGGCGTCGGAACTGTCCTGGGACGCCCTCGGGCGGGCCGCGGCACCGGTCCCGGCCGAGGTCGTCGTCGCCCAGGCCGCCCAGGCGCCCGCCCCCACCGACCTGCAGGTCCTGGTGGAGGAGATCCGCGCGGCCGTGGACCGGCTGGAGGACTACACCCCGCAGCCCAGCCCCTGGCTGCCCGCACTCGAGCGCCGGGTGCTGCTCGACGACCTCGACGCGATGAACCCCGTCCGCGAGGGACGCCTGCTCATCCCGTACGCCCTGGAGGACGTGCCGCAACTGCAGCGGCGCCACGTGGCCGCGGCCGACCTGAGCAACTTCGGCCATCTGTACATCGTCGGCGCTCCCCGGTCCGGCCGCACCCAGGTGCTGCGCACCCTGGCCGGCTCCGCCGCCCGCTACCAGAGCACCGCGGACGTGCACTTCTACGGCATCGACGCGGCCGGCGGCGGCCTGGCCGCGCTCACCACGCTCCCGCACTGCGGCGCCGTCGTGGCCCGGCACGACACCGAGCGGCTGGAGCGGCTGCTGCGCCGCCTCAACCAGGAACTCGTCAACCGCCAGGAACTGGCGCAGCAGCACAACGCCACCGGCATCGGCGAGCTGCGCAAGGTGCTGCCCAAGGCGGAGCGCCCGGCGCACATCCTGCTGCTGGTCGACGGCTGGGACGCCCTGTCGGCGATGCTCGACGAGCACGAGTACAGCCACATGTACCAGGACATGGTCCGTCTGGTGCGCGAAGGCGCCGCCGCCGGCATCCACTTCGTCGGCACCTCCGAGCGCGCCCTGCTGGGCGGCCGGATGGCGGCCCACAACGACCACCGGCTGCTGCTGCGTCCCGGCGACCGCTCCGACGTCCAGGCCGTCGGCATGAAGCCGGCCAAGTTGCCCGCGGAGATCCCGCCCGGCCGCGGCTGGCACGTCCTGACCGGCACCGAGACCCAGGTCGCGCTGCTCGCCCCGGGCGGCGGCACCGAGCAGGTCGAGGCGCTCCGCAAGATCGCGGCCGCCGCGCTCAAGCGCGACGCGCGGGTACCCCGGGAACGGCGCCCCTTCACGGTGGCCTCGCTTCCGCGGTCGGCGGAGTTCGCCGACGTCTACGGCAAGGTGGCCGCCGAGCAGCGGCGGCCCCTGTGGGGCCTGCTGGGCATCGGCGGTGACCAGGGGGAGCCGGTCGGCGTGGACCTGGCCGGGGCGTCCGCGGTGTTCGGTGTCATCGGCCCCACCGGCTCCGGGCGGAGCAACGCACTCGCCTCGATGGCCGTCTCGCTGCTCGCCGGCGGCACCTCGCTGGTCGTCCTCACCCCGCGTGAGTCCCCGCTGCGCGGGCTCAGCCGGCACGGCACGGTCCGGGTCATCACCGACACCGAGCCGACCGAGGAGGCGCTGCGCTCCGCGCTCGCCGCACTGCCCGGACCGCGAGTGGTGATGGTCGACGACGCGGACCTGCTCGGGATGTCCGGAGCCGACAAGCTCCTCAAGGAGATCACCGTGTCCGGCCGCGACCAGGGACTCGGCCTCGTGTACGCCGCGACCGCCGACGGCGTCCAGGGCGGCATGGGCGGCTGGATGTCCAGTGCCCGCAAGGCCCGGCGCGGCCTCCTGCTGGGGCCGAAGAGCATCACCGAGGGCGAGCTGATCGGCGTCCGGCTCCCGCACTCCGTCACCCGGGTGGCTCCCCACGCGGGCCGCGGCTGGACGGCCGGACCCGGCAACGAGGTGATGGCGTTGCAGGTGCCGCTGACCTCGCTCCGTACGGAGTGACGCCCACGCCGTGGCCCGCACCGGAGTGCGGGCCACGGCGGGTCCAAGGGCACGACGAAGGGCCGGGCGGGAGACGACTCCCGCCCGGCCCTTCGTCGTGCGGCCGTTACTTCTTGTTGAAGTTGCTCGCGACCTGGGAGTCGAAGTCCTCGGCACCCTTGGCGATCGAGGTGAACGCCTCGCCGAAGTTCTCCAGGCCGTGGATGGCCTGGGTGAGGCTGCCGGTGAACTGCTGGTAGGCGTCACGGATGGCAGGGCTGGCCTGGGGCAGCACCAGCTCGTCGTTGAGCATGCTGTCGACCTGGCCCTTCAGGCCCTCGAGCCGGGACATCCACTCCTGGCAGGTGCTGGCGTGAGCCGCCGCCCGCTGCCGGACATCCTCGGGAACGATGTGAATCGCAGGCATTGCATCGCCTTTCTGTTCTGCTGACTGGCCTGGGGGTGGTGTCCCCGATCAGGCGATCTTCGGGTTGGTGCCGCCGTGGGTACCCGGGTTCTGCGGATGGGTGTCCGGGTCGTACGGGGTGTGGTTCGGGTCCTTGGGTCCGTCGCCCGGCTTGTCGCCGTCGGAGTACTGCCACTCCGGCGGCTTGCCGTCGGCGCCCTTGGGACCGCGGGTGTACTCGGTGTGGCTGCCGTCGCTGCCGGTGACGGTCATGGTGCCGCTGCCGTCGCTGCTGATGTTCGCCACCGTGTGCGCGGTGCTGCCGTCGGGATACGTGGTGTCCGTCGTGTAGCTCGGACCGTTGTACGAGGTCGTGGAGCTGTAGGTGTTGCCGTCGTATTTGACGGTGGTCACCTCCTTGGTGACGTTGCCGTCCTTGTCGACCTCCACGTGCGAGTCGATCGAACCACCGTTGGGCGTGTCGACGTGGAAGTCCGGCGGCGTGTCACCCGGGTTGGTGGCCTTGCAGAAGTCCGGCAGCTCGCCCGGCCCCTCGCAGTCCTTCAGGTGGCTCTGCTTGTAGTCCCACAGGTCCTTCTGCTGCCGCCAGTTCTGGACGTGCAGATTGGCGCTCATCACACCCATCTCGGCGCCCAGCTCGGAGTCGAACTCGCGGAACGCCTCGCCCACCCCGCCGAAGGCGGCGGCCAGCTCCTTGAGGCCCTTGTCCGCGCGTTTCATGGTGCCGCTGGCGTTGGTGTGGAAGAGCCACATCGCACCGGCGACACCCGAGTGCCCGAGGATCGCCTCGGCCGCACCTCGGCCGGAACTGAGGCGCCCGAAGTTGCCCTTCTTGATGAGCGGGTCGATCTCGCCCGCCAGGGCCTCCAGGTCGCGCTTGGCGGCGTTGAGGACGTCGTAGTCGATCTTGATCTCGGGCACAGGGGACCTCCGGACGGCCCTTGGAGAATCCGGTCACCACGACCACGCACCACGCCCCCCGACGGTTCACCGCCGCCCGCGAGTTTGACCCACGTCACATGAACCACGCGCGTGTCCCGCGCGTGGTCCACGTGGAGAGCTCTGCCGTGCTCCTCCGCTCCGAACTGGGAGGGATCCCCGACATGCCTCGCCCGAGCGACTGGAACGTTCTCGGTCTCCACGGGGACCCGACCCCCGGAGACCCGGTCCAGATCCGCCAGCTGGTCGACGACCTGGCCAAGATCGGAACGCAGGCGAGGACCATCGCGCAGGCCATCGACCAGGTGATGAACACGGCGGACAGCAGTGTCTTCGCCGGGAAGACCGCGGACGCGCTGCGCGGAAAGGTCGACGACCGGCTGCGCAACCACATCAACGACGTGGCCGACTCCTTCGAGGAGGTCTCCCGCACCCTCGGCGACTGGGCGAACCGGGTCGAGGAGGCGCAGCACAGGGCGGACGGCGCGCTGTCCGCCGCGCGCGGCCTGGCCGAGGACGACCCGCAGCTGCAGACGTACAAGCAGACCGCCCAGAGCGCGGCTGCGGAACTCAGCGACGCGGGCGACACCGTCGCCGGCGTGATCAACGCCGCCTCGGACATCCGGCTGCCGATCTCGGACTGCCAGGTCTTCTGGGAGATGTTCCAGATCCTGGCGATCATCCTCATCGTCCCGGCGCTGATCTTCGGCGGTCCGGTGGCCCTGCTCGCCCTCGGCGTCAACATGACGCTGTTCATCAAGGCGGCCATCGACTTCGCCCACGGCGACATCGGCTTCCTCGACCTGTTCCTCGCCGGGCTCGGCATCATCGCCCCCACCACCAAGGCGCTGCCGATCTTCGCCATCGGCGGCCTCCTCAAGAACGGCTACAAGGCCGTCATCCAGTTCGCGAGCAAGAGCCTGCTGCCCTCCTTGAAGGACATCGCCAGCGGGTTCCGGTTCGCCACCGTCCTGACCGGACTGCGGGACGTCGTGCGGATGAGCATGACCTGGGTGCGCCAGGGCGGACTGTGGGTCATGCAGAACTTCCACAACGTGCCCGCGCTCGGCGGCACGGTGTTCGTCAAGGGCGGGCTCGTCGTCGCGCAGGGCATCCGCTCCATCCCCGTGGTGGTGCGCGGCTGGGGATCGGCCATACATGCCGGCGCCCCCGGGGCGTGGAAGAACTTCAAGGTCTTCACCCAGGAGACCTGGAGCAGCCAGATGGGCGGCGCCAAGTGGACGCGCCTGCTCCTCCCCGTGACGCACACCGACATCGCGGAGTTCGGGCTGAAGGGCGCCCTGCGCATGGGCTTCTGGGACCGCGGCGTCATGGGCCGGGGTGTCTGGGACATACCGGTGGGCGGCACGGCCGCGCACACCGTGAGTGCCGTGCCGATGGGCCCGCACGGCGCGACCTCGCACCTCGACCTCGGGCACGCCAACATCAACATGGCGCGGATGGACCTGGAGAACGTGCGCTTCGGCAACTTCGCCGACACCCACACCTCCATCCGCCCGTCCTCCTTCTCCGTGGCGCCGGTCAGCACCGTCGACCTGTCGGGGCTGCGCGTCGGCACGGTCAACCCGGTCTCGGTGCACGGGGCGACCGCCCTGATGGACAACTCGATGGCCGGTTTCCGTGCGGTGCGGCACATGGACGACGTGGTCGACATCGCCGGCACCCAGATGAGCCGGATGAAGATCGACGCCTTCGACGCGGCGCCCGGCCAGATGGGTGGAGGACTCGGGGTGAGCGCGGCGGCCCCGGACGGCCTCGTGACGCACTCCGGCCTCTATGTGCCCGGCTCCGCCGGCGCCCCGGCGGTGCACGAAGGCGTGGACGTCGCCGCGCTCGTCGCCAAGGGCAACGGGGGCAACCTGCTGGCCCAGGGCCCGGCCGGCCTGCTGACGGCACCGCCCGGCGGGACCGGCGCGCTGCACACCGCCCTGACCGGGGTGCCCGCGCCGGCTCCCGGCAGCACGGCGATCCATGACGTGCTGACCGCTCCCGGCACCCCTGGCGCTGGTGCCGCGCACACCACCCTGACCGGCGTCCAGGCCCCGCCGAACGGTGCGGCAGTGCACGACCTGCTGGGGGCCCCCGGCGGAACGGCAGGCACCCACGGCCCGCTGACCGGCGTCCCCGGGCACCAGAGCGGCGCCGGAGCCGGCGGGTCGGCGTTCGACCTGCTGTCCGGCGGCTCCAAGGGGGCGCCGAACAACCCGGTGCCCACGCACATCGGCACGTCCCTCGGCGACAACACCGCCGGCGCGGTCCGCGCCAACCAGGCGCACCTGGCCCTCGACGACATCGTGCGCCCGTCCGGCAGCGGCCGCCCCGGCTCCGTGGTCACCGACGGCGTGCACGGTTCCCCCAACCCCGGCGCTCCCGGCACCGGCCTGCCGAAGGGCGGGATGCACGGGACGCCTCCCCAGAACCCGGCCCGCTCCGCGCTCGACCTCCTCGACGACGGCCGCGGCGCCCGTCCCGTCGACCAACCCGCCTTCGCCGGCGCGCCCGGAAGCGGGAGGACGGTGGACGCCGACGCGGGCCACGCGTTCGCCGGCGCGCCCGCCAAGTTCACCGACGACGTGCTCGTCACCCCGGGCACGCACGACAAGGTGGCCGTCACGGGCGAAGGAAACGTCGCGGTGCCCCTGCGTCAGGAGCCCGTACCCACCCCGCCCGCGGCTTCGGGCGGCGGCCACGTGCTGTCACGCGAGGCGGACCTGCTCCACGAGGTCAACCTGAAACTGGGCAAGATGGGGGCCGGCGCCGTGACGGTGGAGACCGTCACCGCCGCCCGTCAGGCGCTGGAGGACCTCCGCGGCGCCGCCTTCACCAAGGTCGACGTCCGCGCGCAGGCCGACCAGTTGGCCGTGCACCTCGCCGGTCAGGAACGCGCGAAGCTCCCGGGCGGCGTCCGGGACACGCACATCGCCGACGACGCGCCGCTCACGGGGGGAGCGGGCGGGCACCACGCACCGCCCGTCCCGCCGAGGCCGGAGAGCGGCCTGCTCGACGGGCTCGACGACCTGGTTCTGGACGAGCACGGCGCACCCGTGCACGTGCACCTCGGCGCGGACGACGGCTCACTGCCGGGGACCTCGGCCGGCAGGCTCGACGACGTGGTCCTGGACGACACCGGCGCACCGATGCGTTCGCACTTCGACATGGGAGACGACTCCGTACCGGGGACTCCGGTCGGCGAGCACGGGACCCAGGACCTGGACGGCTTCGCGCAGTTCGTCGACCTGCTCCGCCCGCTGCGGCGGCACCTGGAGGAAGCCATCGACAATCCGGCGGCGAACATCGAGGTGGCCCTCGTCGCGAACCCCGGTGGCCGCACCTGGCGCGAGTTCTCCGACGACGTGGGTCACGCCATGGTGTCCGTGATGCTGCCGGGTGAGCGCACGCCGCACACGATCGGCTTCTATCCCGGGTCGGACGGACAGCTTTTCGGTCGCCCGGGTGCGCTGGTCGACGATGCCGACTATCTCCTCTCCGGACACGTCCGGGTGCTGGGCACCTACCGGATCACCGCTGAGCAGTTGTTCAGGGGTTACGAGTACGCGTTGGGCCGGTCCGGTGCCACCTACGACCTGTTCCGGTACAACTGTGTGCGGTTCGCCGAGGGCTTCGTCTCCGCCGCGCTCGGGAAGAGTGTGGCGGACCTGTGGGTGGCGGCCCCGTACCGCCTGGTCGACGCGATGCTGAGCCCCAACGGCGCCTGGCACTGGGCGGACGGAACGGGCCCCGTGGCCAAGCTGACCGCCGAGGACGCCATGCGGTACCAGGACGCCTTCCTCGACGTGAACGACCTGCGGCGGGTCGCGAACGACCAGGTGGACGCGGCCATGGACCAGGCGCGGCACTTCGTTCTGTTCGACCACCAGCGTCCGCTCGTCAACGGGCTCCCGACCATCGCGCAGAAGGAACGTCTCGGGCTGCTCGGTCAGTTCGAGACGATGATCACTCACACCATCCTCACTTCGGGGGACGACGCGGGGCGTCAGCTGTCGCGGCAGTTGGGTGATGCTTACGGCACGCTCCGTCCGGGGCTGGACGACCTGCCTGCGCCCTCGGTGCCCGCGTCGGTCGCCGGCGACTCACTTCCCGGGGTGGGCAGAGGCTCGGTGGACAGCGTGCCGGATCCGGTCTCGACCCCCGGTGGGTCGGGTGCGGGGCACTCGTTCACGGACATGCCGCCGTCCCCGGTTCACCACGCGCCCGAAATGCAGCGGATGCTCGACGACATCGACGGCATGCTGCACGAGATGGGCGTGTCGCGGACGTCGCTGGACGACCTGCCGTCCGGTCCGCCGTCTCCCGCCCACCCGGGGGCCGCAGGGGACGACCTCCACGTCGCCGCCGGTGGGGACACCCACGCGCCGGTCGTGGACAAGGGCAAGGGCAAGGCGCCGGCCGACACGTCCGGCTCCAGCGGCATGGGCGGGGACCACGACGGCGTGCGAGTCAGCACCGCGGACGACCTGTCGGACATCGACGCCGCGGCAGCCATCAGCGACGCCCGCCGCGATCTGATCAACGCCCGGACGATCCGCGACAACCTGCAGACGCGCTACGTCGACGGAGTCGGCACCTCGGCCGAGATGGACGGCGTCCGCTACCTCGAATCGTGGGAGCAGGTGAGGCAGGCCGACGCCGCGTTGGCACAGGCGGAGGCCCACTGGACCGAACTGACCGGCGGAGCGCCGCTGCCCGAGGTGCAGGCCTTCAACGGCCACGGTCTCGGCGGCGGTGCGCCGCGCCTGCCCCAGGGGCTGCGTTCGCTGCTCCACCTCGGTGGCCGCGCCGACGATCTCCCCCCGGCTCCCCAGGGGATCGTGCAGAGCGTGGACCATGTCCCGTCCGCGACCCACGTCGTCACCCCGCTCGAGGGCGGAGGCCTCAGCCACGCCTTGGTGCCCAGCGGCCAGGACCTGACGGTGGCCCACTGGCTGGGCGAGCCACAGTCGCTTCACGGCTGGCCCAAGAGCGCCGGCAAGGAGGCCTACCAGGGCGACCTGCAGGCCTATGGGAACGTGCTGTCCGAGGGACTGGCCCGTGCGGAGGACGGCAGCGCCCTGAAGTTGGCGCTGGTGCAGCAGCAGAAGTCGTTCCAGGAGAACGTGGACCTGTTCCGCGCTCTCGAGGGACGTACGGAGCTGCGGAATCTGCGGATGCCGCAGCTCGCGGCGATCGTGATGGCCGAGCGGCGGGCGCTGCGCACGCTCTCCGCGGACACGGACCTTCTGGCCGGCAAGCTGCGCAGCGGCGAGTGGAAGTGGGCGGAGGACTACCCGCTCGAGGGCGCGCAGGCCGACGAGCTCATCGCGAAGGTCCACCGGCACCTGCAGGAGGACCTCTCCCTCACGGTGAACCTGAAGATCGGCGACAGGCTGCCGAACGGGGGGACGCTGCTGGACGCGATGACCGGGAACGAGCAGTTGCTCCGCAACGCCTGGGAGACCAATACGGCCGGCGCGGGATACTTCGTCACGCGCGGCAACGTGGAGGAGACGCTCGGCCTGCCGGCGTCCGTGAAGCGCTCGACGGAGGCGTCCGGGATCTACCCGGGCCCGGCTGGGGCGCGCTTCGCGCCGACCGCCGGCGACCTCGCGGACCTGCCGAACTATGCGGCCCTCACGTCGAAGTACCGCCCGAGCGGTGTGAAGATGTACGGGCAGGCGGTCTTCCACCTGAAGACCGATGTGATGCAGCGCGCCACGTTCACGCCGGCGGACAGCTTCAGCGACGGCCTTCAGGGCGCCCGGAGCGTCACCGGCAGCGGCAACATGCTGCCGCTGCTCAACCACGGCCATGAGCCGCTGGTGCGGCTGGCCTTCGCCGAGGCGACCGATTTCCAGTACGACAGCGCGTTCCGTGGTTTCCGGGACGCCGGGACGCTGGAGCGCAGGCTCGCCAGGTACTTCGAGGCCCAGATCCACGGCGGTGTGAAGTGGGACGACCTCGACCGCGTCGTCCTCGTGAACGACGGCTTCAACCCGGCGGCGCTGCAGGCGCAGAAGCTGCAGCTGGAGCAGTTCGCCCAGACCCGGGGGCTGTCCTTCACGGTCGAGGTGCACGACGCGCGACTGGGCGTGGCTCCTGCCCCCAGCGTGCACCCGGCGCCCCCCGCCGCCGGCGGATCAGGGGGAGCCCACTCGGGGGGTGCGGGTGACATCGCGCCCTCGTCCGGACGCGGGCCCGTCCCGAGCGGCGGCCACCTGGGCGGCGGCCCCGACGCACCGCCGGCGGCCGGCGGCACGTCCGGCGCCGTGGTCGACGGGATCCACGAGAGCTATGGCGACCTCCACTTCACCGCCTCGCTCCTCGACGAGCACGGCGTGCCGAGGGACGACCTCTTCGGGGGCACGGGCGCGCGAGTCGGAGAGTCCGGTGACGCCTCGTTCGTCTCCCCGTCCGCGCCCTCGGCGCCGTCCGCTTCGTCGGGCTCGGCCGTCCCGCGTCTGAGTGGGGACGGGATTCTTGACGTGGTCACCGGCACGGGTGGGCGGAATGGGGGTGAGGCGCGTCGGACGCTCGGTGGTTTCGAGTTCGGTGCGGGTACGCGTAACAACGACGGGAAGAACCTTGTGTCGCGGCCCATCGTGGTCACGGTCAAGGATGGTGGGACGGAGGCGAAGCTGGCCGTCCATCTGAATGTGATGCTCAGCTCGGGTGACGAAGCCGATGTGGCCAAGGTCGCGAACGCGACGGAACTCGCGATTCACGGGAGCAAGTTCCATCTGACCGCACGGCCGCATGGTGATCAGAATGTGATCGACGTGCATGGTGCCTCGAGCGGGACGGCGGCGAACTCGATTCATGTGGGTCCGAGTAACGCGAAGGCCGGTTGGAACAACAGGCCGGCCAACACGCGGAACCTTGCGCAAGCGCTCGGTGTTTCGGAGCAGAAGCTCGTCGAGGCTTTGGAGAGGCGTTTTCCGCCGGGTGAGTTGGTGGACACGGTTCATCGGTTCCAGGATGACGTGAAGCACGCGGTGGTTCATGGTTCGGGTGCGCAGGAAGTGCACGTTCGCTTCACGGGGGACAAGTCTTTCCCGGTTCGGGGTGATGGGGGTGGTGTGTCGGCGCGGGCGATCTCGGTACCTGCGGGTTTGTCCGGCGACGTCGTCCACGGTGTGGGTGTGGGTGCGGGGCGGGTGGATCTGAGGCTGGTTCCGGGTTGGGATGCGGCGCGTGGTGCGGCGGTTCCGAGGTCGGTGCAGCAGTCGTGG
>JARAXD010000050.1:0-16787 GCA_033793685.1 Streptomyces sp. ME19-03-3
GCGGCGTCACGCGACGGCCCACCTCGAACGGCCCGAGGACATTACGGGCGAACCGCCGAGCAGATCAGCCACCCAACCCCACTGACGAATCGAGGTTAGTGGGAAGATGTGTCCGTGCAGGAACCCTTCATGAATGTCTACGGCGAGGCTGCGAGCGGGCCCTACAGATGCCCGTGCTGCGGTTACATCACGCTCACGGTGCGCGGAGGCTTTGAGATCTGCCCTGTCTGTTTTTGGGAAGACGATGGCCAGGACGAGCACGATGCCGGTGACGTTCGAGGCGGGCCGAACGGCTCGCTCAGCTTGGCTCAAGCCCGAGCCTATTTCCGAGCCAGCGGGGCGTCGGATCCACGGTTCGTGGGTTCGGTTCGGGCCCCGCACGCCCAGGAGCACCCCGATAGCGGGCGGCCTTACGGCACGGGCGTGCTGCGTTCTGCTCATGGAGGGAGCGCCGTGATCCCGCTGCGTTGTGTGGCGACCAGATTGGTCGACGACAACTCTCCGGGATGGGTCGAGGTGACGTTGGTCGATGCTCATGACCACGCATGGACGATCATCGACAAATGGCCGATCTTCGGCGGCTCGGACCTCGGACCTGACACGACGTATCCGGTGGAGGTCACCGTGGACTGCAGGGTGCTTGACCCCCTCGCCGATCTGACGGCCGGCGGCGTGGTCAAGGTCTCTACTGACCCCCACAACGTCGAGGCCGTTGACGGGACGGACGAGTTCGACGTCAAGACCGACCATCTGCTGAGCAACCCGCGATAGTCCTGCGGCCGTGCCACTCTCGTGCCAGATGAGGCAGTGCCGAGCGGGGACCCACGGGGAACAGCGGTGACGGGGCCGCTCGGCCGCAGGTCAGCGTCCGCCCAGGTGAGGCAGGGTGCGCAGCCTCAGTCTTCCAAACTGGGTGCATTGCCCGTGGTGCCAAGCGGCGCAGGGCTCTACCTTTGACCCGTGGACGGAGACATGCACGAGCTCGCCGTATGGCTTGAGTCCAAGCGCCTGATGGTTCCGAGCCGGACGCACATCGCAGCACTGCGCCGACTCATCCCGGAAGATGATGACCCTCTGCTGATGGCGGCCTATGACGAGGTCGGCGATCCCACGTCTGTTGTAGTGGCCTCTGCACAACAACAGAAGGCTGGGCAACGACGCCGACGGTTGCTCCGTCTCGCCGCCCGCCGGCGGCACGATTCCTGACATCACCACCTGACATCAACGTCCCAAGACGTCAGCAGATGGGGCCGGTTACTGGCGGAAGCGCCACCGTGCGCGGCCGAGGTATGGGGCTGGTTGAGGCGACTCGGGCTCGAACTTACAAGGCAGGTGTCGGCGGCTAGAGTCCAGCTGCACCGCTAGTGCTCTGACCGGGAAGGTTCGCCGGATTGGTGATGGCGGCGGTTGGATGTGCGGTGACGTCCGATCCAACTGCTGGAGGTGCGGTGGCTGAGCCTGTGCGGGTGCGCAGACTGACCGATCAGGAGGGGCAGAAGCTGCAGCAGATCGTGCGCCGGGGCAGCACCAGTTCGGTGCGCTACCGGCGCGCGATGATGCTGCTGGCTTCGGCGGGCGGGAACCGGGTGCCAGTGATCGCGCAGCTGGTGCAGGCCGACGAGGACACCGTCCGGGACGTGATCCACCGGTTCAACGAGATCGGCCTGGCCTGCCTGGACCCTCGCTGGGCGGGAGGCCGTCCCCGCCTGCTCAGTCCTGACGACGAAGACTTCGTCGTCCAGACGGCCATCACCCGCCCGACCAAGCTCGGCCAGCCCTTCACCTGTCGGGGTACGAGCTCATCTGCTCAGCCACGTACGAGTGAACGTGCTCACGTCTCGGGCGTGTCGTTTGGGGACGATCGGCAGTCTTTCGAGTGTCCTGCTGGATACGCGGAGGGCGGCTGATCGTGGTCCTGGACCCGCAACGCTGGTTGGAGGTTCGGCGCTTCCGCGCGCTTCACCAGTCGGGGGCGATGACGGTTTCGGAGATCGCCCGCGAGACCGGGTTGAACCGCCGGACGGTTCGCAAGTACCTCTCTGATCAGGCACCTCCTGTTCCTCCGAGCGCGAGTACGCGCCGGGGCGCCCGGAGGCAGGTGGTGGAGGACGTCGCTCCGCTGATCGACGCCATGCTGCGGGCGGAGATCCTGATCAAGGGCACGGTGATCCACGAGCGGCTCGTCAAGGACTACAATTTCGCCGGCCACTACCAGCGGGTCAAGCTCTACCTCCAGGAGGCACGGCCCAGGATCGCTGCGGAGCTGGGGATCGGCCCGGGCGAACTCGCTGGCCTGCATCGCCGGTTCGAGGTGGTCCCCGGCGCGCAGGCCCAGGTCGACTGGGGTGACGAGGGGCGGATTCTCGCCCACTTGGGCATCCCGAAGGTCTACTCCTTCCACATGGTGCTGTCCTACTCGCGTGATCCGTTCTGCTGCTTCACCACGAGCCTGGACATCGCGACGTTCTTCGACTGCCATCGCCGGGCCTTTGCCCACTTCGGCGGCGTCCCCGGGGCGATCGTCTACGACCGGACCAAGACCGTGGTCCGCCGACACGTTGCCCCAGGTGAGGCAGTGCCGCTGCACCCGGAGGCGGTCGCCTTCGCCGGGCATTACGACTTCGACATCGACGTACTCGCCGCCTACCGCCCGATGGCCAAGGGCCGCGTCGAGCGCCAGGTCGCCATCGTCCGCGACCACGTCCTGGCCGGCCGGGCGTTCTCCTCCATCGAGGAACTCGATGCGGCGTTCACCGCCTGGGTGCCGATGCGCCGCTCGCGCACCCACCGCACCCACGGCGAGGTGATCGGAGTTCGCGCCGTCCGTGACCACCTCGCGTTGCGCCCACTGCCGCCCACCCCCTACATCGTTACCAAGCGGCACCTGCGACCGGTCGGCAAGGACTGCCTGGTTGCCTTCGACGCGAACCTCTACTCGGTGCCCGCCCGCGAGGTCCGCCACCACCAGCTCGTCGAAATCCGCGCCACTGCGGCCACTGTTGCCCTGCACGCCACCGTCCCCGACCAGGACGGAGCCACCCTGCTGGCCGTCCATCCGCGGGCGGTCGGCCGCGGCGCCCGGGTCGTCGACGAGACCCACTGGGACGGCCTGCCCGATGGTCACACCCGTCGGACCACCACGGGCGATCCAGTCCTGGCCCGCCCCAGGCAGGAAACCGTTCCCGAGGAGGAAGCCGGCCCACTGCGGACCCTGCTGAGGCGGGCCGCCGCCGCCCAGGTCGAGGTCGGCCGCCGGCCGCTGTCGGTCTATGACCAGCTCACCGGCACACGCCCCTTCACTACCGCCATCCCCGACATGCCGGAGGACTCCCCTTGAACGAGCTGGTCACCAAGCGCATCCGCACCACCGCCGCCAAGCTCGGCCTGCCCCACCTTGCCGCAGAGCTGGACTCCCTCGCCCGACGGGCCGACGCCACCACGCTCGGCTATCTCGATTTCCTCGACCTCGTGCTCGGCGAGGAGCTAGCCGTCCGCGACGACCGCCGTTTCCGGCAGGGCCTTCGGTTGTCCAAGCTGCCGCACCACAAGACACTGGACGACTACGACTTCTCCTTCCAGCCCGAGCTCGACCCGCGCAAGGTCAAGGACCTGGCCACGCTGTCGTTCGTGGAGGCCAAGGCGAACGCGGCCTTGCTCGGGCCGCCCGGGGTCGGCAAGACCCACATCGCCGTCGCGCTGGCGGTCGCCGCCTGCCGGGCAGGCTTCTCCGTCTACTTCACCACCCTCGACGACATGGTCCGCCACCTGAAGACGGCCGACGCGGTCGGCAACCTGGCCCGCAAGCTGCACACCTACCTGCGGCCCGGCGTCCTGGTGGTCGACGAGGTGGGCTACCAGCCCTTGGAACGCGCCGAAGCGAACCTGGTCTTCCAGGTGATCTCCAAACGCTACGAGAAGGGCTCGATCATCCTGACCTCGAACAAGACCTTCAGCGAATGGGGACAGGTGTTCGGCGACGAGGTCCTGGCCACCGCGATCCTCGACCGGCTCCTCCACCACTGCGACGTCATCGCGATCAACGGCCCCAGCTACCGGCTGAAGAACCGGCTCGCCGCCATCGACGGGGACGCCGATGTCGCGTGACCGCCAGCCCCGGGGCATTCGAATAATCCTGCTCGGCCCACTTCCCACGCGGCTATCCTCCACGGGATGCCTCTTCACCAGTACGCCTACTTCGCGCTGTTCAGCCAGCACATCTCGGCAGACGAGATGACCTCGCAACTGGGCATCACTCCTGACGAAGTGTCCGTTCGCGGCAGCCGATTCACTGCACCGAGGCCGATCCCGGTCAGCCACCGCTGGATGGCCGTCTGCCGGGAACCCAGCCTGTGTGTCGACGAGCAGATCACCCGCATTCTCGACAGGCTCCAGCCCCACACGGACCGCATCGCCGACCTCGCCAACCGCCTGGCCGGCAATGGCGGAGGCGCGGTGCTTCAGGTCGTGCGCTACTTCAACGACACCGACCAGGACCAGCCGAACACCTCGGATGCCCCCAATCTCTTCGGCTGGCACCTGGACCGCAACGTTCTGGACTTCCTCATCGCCACCGGCGCCGAGCTCGACGTCGACGAGTACGACATGACCGGAGACGACGAGGACGCCAGCTGAGCACGTGACCTCGTACTCACCTGGGCACACGAGTCAGTACCCCGACATCACCCGCTGGTCCATCCGCAAACTCGCCACCTACCTGCGGAAAGTCCACGGCCGCGTCATCTGCATCGGCCGCGAGGCGTTACGTTGCCTACTCGCTCGCCGCGGCATCACCTTCCAGCGCACCAAGACCTGGAAGGAGTCCCCGGACCCCGAGCGCGACACCAAGCTCGACCGCATCGAACACGTCCTGGACCGCTTCCCCGACCGGGTCTTCGCGTTCGATGAGTTCGGCCCGCTCGGCATCCGCCCCACCGCCGGCCTGTCCTGGGCCCCTGCCGGTCACCCCGAACGGCACCCTGCTACCTACCACCGCACCCACGGCGTCCGCTACTTCCACGGCTGCTACTCCGTCGGCGACGACACCTTCTGGGGCGTCAACCGCCGCAAGAAGGGAGCTGGCAACACCCTGGCCGCACTCAGGTCGATCCGCGCGGCCCGCCCGGACGGCGCCCCGATCTACGTCATCTTGGACAACCTCTCCGCCCACAAAGGCGACAAGATCCGGCGCTGGGCGAAGAAGAACCGGGTCGAGCTGTGCTTCACCCCGACCTACGCGTCCTGGGCCAACCCGATCGAGGCCCACTTCGGGCCGCTACGACAGTTCACCGTCGCCAACTCCCACCACCGCAACCACACTGTCCAGACCCGGGCCCTGCACGCCTACCTGCGCTGGCGCAACAAAAATGCCCGTCACCCCGACGTCCTCGCCGCCCAGCGGAAGGAACGTGCTCGCATCCGCAGCGAGAAGGGCCTGCGCTGGGGCGGACGACCAGCGAAAGTCGCGTGACCTCGATCAGGGCACCAGCAACACTGGCGCCATGACCGATGATCGCAAGGCTCTGCAGGCCAGCTGGAATCAGACCCGTGACCACCTCGACGCCGCCCGAGCCCACCTCACACGCCTGCCGGACATCGATCTCTCAGCGACGCTGGAGTTCCTGGAGCACAACGAACTGGCACTCGCCTTCGACTGCCTGGTCGATCTCGGTCACGACCTCGACCTTCCCCTCAGTTTCTGGCAGCACCTGGACCGAGCGGCTCGTGAAATGCGACTCTACAGCGATGCACTGCACGTGCCTCACCTCACGGCTGCCGACTTCTGCCGCCGTCACCTCGCCGCTGCCTCCGAGCAGGAATGATCCGCCAACCCGGCGAACCTTCCCGGTCAGAGCACTAGCTCGCCACGTGGGTTCGCGCGCAGCAGAGCTGGGGTTCTACGAGCCGCCCCAGCCCGCGGTGTTGGAGTAGGACTCATAGGAGTAGCGCGTCCGGCGTCCCCACTCCTCGCCGGTGATGTGCTCATACGCTCGATCCGGAACGTAGAGCAAGCTTTCGGCCCAGACGTTGCCAGTAGCGAAGGGCTCGAACGCTGCCGGATCCCGAAGGACGCGGTCGTATGTTTCTCGGCCGGCAGCGACGACAGCAGCTCGGGTGTACAGAAAAGCGTCGCCCGACAGGCTGTGCCCGTACTCCCTGCGATCCAGCCGGTACAGCGCCCACGACAACTGCTCTGCGAACTGTTTGACCGTACCCAAGGGACCCCTGACCAGCCGTGACGTCAGAGCGGCCACGAGCTGCTCCGCATCCGGGTCCGGCGTCCCTGGCTTGCAGTCCTCGATCAACTGCCAGAAGGCGTTCTATCCGCGATCCAGAGCATGACGGATGGGTCAGACAGGGCAGCGACGTGCCACAGCCGTGCCACATCAGGCGGTCAATCACGGACAACGGTGGTTCGCCAGGGTCGGGATCGCCGACTGAGCTGGGGTCTCTCCACGGCCGCTCTGACCTGCACACCCTCGACGACCCTGACCACCAGGCTTACAAGGCAGATGTCCCCGACACACGAGCGCCCTCCCGGGACGTCCTGGGGCCGTGCAAGGGCGCTCGGCGACGACCAACGCCGGTAGCTCAGCAGCAGGTCAAGGCGGCGCAGGACGGCGAGCAAGACCATCACAAATAAGTGACCCCTCCGCGCAACGGCCGCCCAAGCTCCGCATCTGCAGTTATCGTTGCCGCTTCAACATGTCCTTTGGGGGGACACATGGCTTACCACCCGTACAACACGCCGCCACAACCGCAGCAGCCGCCGCCCGTCAAGCTTGCCCCGAAATGGGCCCGTAAGCGGTATGTAGTGCCTGCGATCGGCGCCGCCTTCATCATCGGTATCGGAGCCGCCGGCAGCGGCCAGGCCGCCAACAGCGATGCCGAACCTGTATCCGCCAGGCCTCAGCCCACCGTCACGGTCACCGCGACCGCCACAGAGACCGTCCAGGCGAAGCCTGCACCGGCGGTGACCGCTACGAAGACGGTCAAGGTGAGGGTAACCGTCACCGCGAAAGTCGCCTCGAACAGCGGATCCGGCGGCAGCGGTGGAGGAACCGGGTCCGGCAGCAGCCGCCATGCTGGAACGTGCTCAATTGTTTCCAACGCGGGGAACTGCTACTCGGCAGGCCAGTTCTGTCGGAACAGCGACCACGGCGCAACCACGACCACAGCGAGCGGGGCCCGGATCGAGTGTGCGTACAGCGCGAATGCTTGGCGCTGGACCTTCAGCTGACGTAGCGCCGCTGCCTGAAGTGGTCAAACTACACATTCGCTGTCCGGGCGAAGGGGACCTGTGAACAATGACCGAGCAGCGAAGATCGCGGCGAAACTTCATAGTCCACGGCGTCCTCGCTGGCTCCAGTCGGCGGTCGTTTGCCGCCCAACAGGTGCAGATTGGGAAGACGACGTGCTGAGCGATCCTGGCTGGGCGGGGCCACTGGGACCATCTGGCCCCGTTGGGGCGCCCGGTCCCCGCGGGCTGACGGCAGACGTTGACGGCAACGTTGCCGTACGCACAAGGACTTTGGCGGCAGCCAGGGACCTGCACTGAGGCCCGACAGTAGCGTTGGGGCAGCACGGATGCAGCTGGGAATGAACTCCTAAAGCGGGTGTCACAGGTTTGAATCCTGTCGGGAGCACAGACAGAACGGCCAGCTCAGGAGGGGTTTCCTCCCGGGCTGGCCCTTCGGCGTTTCAGGGGTCGTGCCACATGGGTGCCAGTACGGTCCACACGGAGTCCACATCCCCTAGCTAGGCGAGCCTTAGGCTAGGCCGCACGCCGATCCGGCGCCGAGTGGAAGGGGCATCAGAGGATGCGCGGACGACCACCAGACGAGACCACCGCCGGGTGGTTGCTGACATGTAATCCGGAGACTTTCGACCTGGAGGCGTTCCGCCGCTCCGGGCACGAGTTGGGCTCGTGGCGAGTTTCGCAGTTGTGGGGCGAGCTGGCAGCCGACGATCCGTTCGTACTCTGGCTCTCCGGGCCGCGCGGCGGGGTGGTGGCCCGTGGCAGTCTCACCGGCCCCGCCCGCTGGGAGGGAAACCCGGACCCCGCGTTCTGGGCCGAGCCACCCGCGCCCGCCCACTTCGTCCCACTGACCGTCGAACGCTGGTTGTCCACTCCCCTTTCGGCCCGCACCGTACGGGCCGATCCGACGTTCGCCACCGCGACCATCGTCACCATGCCCGGTGGACGCAACCCGCACCGGCTATCCGCTACGCAGTGGGACCGTCTCACGAACCTGATCGACGCCATCGGCTGACACGGCCAACCGGGCGCCGGCGTCAGCAGAGGCCAGGAAAATCGCCCGACAGGTCCTGGGACTGTGCCGCAACCGTGCCAGAACGAGCGAGGAGGCACGGGAAGTGACGGGGATCAAGCTGCCAGGCGGTCAGGCCCCGTGGCCGCTCCACCGCAGGTCAGCCCAGCAACCACCTGTGGACAACCCAAGCTTCCCAACTGAGACTGAGCAGGAAAGTTCAGAGACCTTCATCTTCTTGGTCTCCGCCTTCTAGTGTGCGGCGGGCCCTGTTCCAGACTCCCGGCCCTGGCTACCGTTGGGCCCTCAGACCCAGCTCACCTCGGGAGCGCTCGTGTCAATCGTGAAGCACGCCTATGACGCAACGCTGCACAACAAGGGCACGGTAGGAAGGCGAGGCGGCTGCTCGTGGCACGGCGAGAAGGAGTGTGCGGACCAACCGACCAGCAGCTATGAGACACCGAACGGGATGATGGCTGCATGCCCCCGCGCCGAGCGTCAGATTGAAGATCGGTACGGGTACCCGGCAAATCGTGAAGCACTAGCGTCACCGCGCTCAGCAAGTGCAGCGCCGCGTGACGCGGTCGTGCCAGATACAGCGGTCACCTAAGGTCAACAGCGGTGGCGCCAGACAGGTTGCAGTAATCAGGCACATGCGGCGGACCGCAGGTCACATGCATCTCACGGCCCAAGCCGTTCTCTTGATGTGGTTATCCAGAGCGTTCACCGAGACCACACCCGCTGGAACTCTTCGGACGCGATGGCCTTCAGCGGATCCTCCTCAGGATCGATCGCTTGGTCTGTCAGGCCGCCGTGCTCGTCCTCCAGGTGCTCCCAGCTGTAGCGGTGGAGCTGGCCAGCCGAAGTCAGCTCGGCTTGTTTGATGACGATCAACTCGCCGCGGTCGGGTACGGCCTCGACGTACCACAAGCCGCCTTCCTCGTCAGCGTGGCGAAAGTGATGCCGCAGGGTAGCGTCCTCCTCGAGCGTTCGGAAGTACGCCACGGTCTCTGCTGTGATGCGCTTCAGGTCAACCACGAGACCATCGTGTCAGCAAGTGCACGCGATTCCACCGTTCTGAGATCCACGAGTGATATCAGCGGCGTCAGACGTCAGCACTCCTAGGCGGTCTGACATGATCAGTGTGGCCGGACGGCTCCCCGGTACCGCTGAGGAACGATCAAACTCCTTATGCTGTGTTCACAGGATTCGCCTGGGCAGCGACGGCAGTGCTGACGGCAACGACGGCGGACGGCAGCGGCACTCGGCGACCCGACACGGCGGCGGCACAGGATGATCCGACTCGCCCACCACGGTGTGCCCGCGTCTTCTAAGCGCTTGGCCGCAGGTTCGAGTCCTGCCGGGGGCACCCACTGCGCCCCTCCCTATGGAGGGGCTTTTTTGCTGGTCAGAGCCTTGCCGGCCGAAATGCGGCAGCACCGGGCCAGCCGCGCGTGATCACGAAAAGGCTCCGGCGCCGTCCAGCTGTCACCGGGTTTGCGCGGGTGGCTCTGTCAAATACGTGTCGAAGTTCCGGTGACAGGTTCAGCGATCTTCGTCCGGCTCGGGGAGGTCTCCCTCGGCCTCGATCCGCCTCTGGTGATCCCTTAGCTGACCGGAGATACAACGCGCGTAGGTGGCGAGCAGGACGGGGACGCTGTTGCCCGCCCACTCGGCGACCTGCGCCGGCGGGACGCCCGCGTTGAGCCACGAGGTCAGACAGGTATGCCGCAGGTCATAGACGCGCTTGCCGAGCGGCGAGGCGAACTCTGCCGGGGCGAGGACCTGCTGCCGAGCGCTGCGCCAGGCGCGGCGAAAAACCGACCCCGCGAGGGTGTCCCCGTGTTCCCCCAGGAAGAGCAGATCGCCGGGCTTCAGGTCCTCGGCCTTCACGTGCTCCCGCAGGATGCGCGTCAGCGCCGGACGACACGGCACGACGCGGGTGTCGTCCTTGGCCCTGCCCTTCAACCCGCGCACCTCATGGACCTTGCCGGTATCCGTCCATTGCTTCCCCACCTCCGGCCGAGCGGTGTGGAGCAGCAGCTCGCCCCACTGGTCTTCGTCGTCCTCGGCGGGCAGCCGGGCGTCCAGGACACGCATGGCCACCGCTTCCTCCGGCCGGGGCCCCGCGTAGTACAGCGTGGAGAAGAAGGCGTGCAGCCGCCGGCCACCGCGGGGACGGCGCCAGATCCAGCCCAGGAGACTTGCGGCGTGGTCAGGGTTGATGAGTGATCGCTTGTCGACCGCTGACGAGGTCTGAGGGGCGGTACCCCGGCCCTTCGGCAGGGGGTTCGACCGCAGAACGCCGTGCTTGACCGCGTACTCCATGGCCACGTTCACCACCCTCCGATTCCGCTTGATCGAGGACGCCGCAGCGGCCGAGCCATCGAGCTTGGACGCGAGCGAGTGGAGCACGTCGTCGACCTTCCTGGGGTCCTCCCAGGGCGCCATCGACTCGGTGTTGCGCTCCACCCACCGCAGGATCGTCGCGACCTCGGGGGGCGCTTCGCCGCGGCGGTTCGTGTTGAAGGCGAACTCCCTTAACGCGGTCCGTACGTCCACGGAAGCAAAGCGGCTGGGCAGTGGACTGCGGAGCAGGGCGATAGTCGTGGTCATGAGCGCCTTGGCAACGTTCTTCCGGTTGTTGCCGGACGTGCGGCGCCACAGGACGTCCGTGAACTCGATCGCGAAGGCGTACCAGTTGACGGCACTCGCTCCGGACTGGTGGGAGACCGGCCGCCCTGTGCTGACGCTGAAGGCCTCACCCCGGCGTGTCGCGGAGACCAGATCCGAGCGGAAGGAGTCCGCCAAGGCTGAGGTGCCGAACGTCTCGCGGAAGGGCTTGCCAGCGACGACCCATCGCACGGTGTAGGAGGTCTTACGGCTGCCCTTGTAGATAAGAATCTTGTAGACCCGGACATCAAACGTGGTCGCCATCAGGCCGCGTCCTCGTGGTCGTCGAGCCAGTGGTCCAGGTCGCTATGCCGGATGCGCAGATCTCCGTTCGGCAGCTTGATGCACCGGGGAGCACGCCGCTTCTGCGCAGTCCGGCTACTCGACGCCCTCGACGGCGAAGCTCCCCATGTGCGGAGCCACGATGGCAAGCACCTGATCATCGCGTAAGTCCTCCGCTCAACGGCGCTGTCTCAGGGCTTACGGTGCTCCCATGGCAGACCTCAGAGTTACCTACGACCGACAGGCGAACGCGGCGTATGTGTACTTCTCGGATCCGGGAGTCAAAGTGGCGCGCTGCTATCCCTGCGATCCAGTCGCCGTGGATGGAATGATCAACCTCGACTTCGACGACCAGGGGTGTCTTGTTGGTATCGAGGTCTTGGACGCCAGCTCGAAGCTGCCCGGCCACTTGCTCAGCGCCGCAGAGCGCATCGGCCATGAGGCAACCTGAGCCGCACCCGTGGAGATCACGTTCCGTCAGGCATAGCCCGCAGTTGACCGCTGCCAAGCCGCAGTCGAAGCCACACCGTCAACCATCAACCGAGACAGGACACGGGCGCCTGGCCTCGGCGCGGTAAGACTTTCTCTACCTCATCAAGGCACCCGGCGTCGCTCACGCTCCGCCGGGCGCGCGGCCGACGTCCGGCCGCGCCCACGCTCCAGTCTTCGCCCCGCTCGGCGCGCCGTCCGCCACCGCGCGCCAGCAAAGGTAGGCAGAGAGCATGAGGTAAGGGCCAGACACGCCTTCGGCGGGGGCCTTCCGGCTCCGGGACGGCGGCGGCCGTCGTGAACCTGCCGGTCTGTCGTGTGGCGGGTGCGGGGCTCCCGTCCCGCCTGCCATCGACCCAGGCCAAGCCAAGCAGCCCTGCCCGCCGGCGTCCAGGTCGTTCGTACAGTGGCGCGCTCCACCTGGACGCCGGCGGACCGGCCCGCTTCACTGCGTGTGGGTCGACGGCAGACGGGACGGGAGCGGGGGGGAACGTGGTGGGATTGACGTCCCGCCGCCAGAGCGCTTCACCGCGGCAGCTTCGGTAAAACCACTGGAGAGTCCGATGAGCACCTTTGGGTCCGGTCCGTTCGACAGCGACACCGCCGAGGACTTCCTCGATCAGTTGAAAGTGCAACCCACCACGCAGCGACTCGCGGTGGTGGAGCGCACGCTCCGAGCAGGCATCGAAACGGGCGGAAGCACATCCCCTTCCGTACTGCCTGAAGAGGTCATCGTCGCTGCGGCTGTGGTCGCAGCCAACCTTTCCGCTGGACGTTCGTTGCCATGGAACGAGGAGCAACCGGGGATCACGGAATGGCTGGCAAAGCCGGTCGAGCCTGCCCTCGCCTCGTCTGCCGTGGAGGCGCTGGAAGCGACACTGCCCCCGGATGGCTGGTGGTGGCGCAGCTGGGTGCACACCGAGGACAAGGCAGAGGCTCAGGAAGCGATCGACAGGTTGCAAGCTGTCTTGACCGGGGACAACCATCCACTGCACAGGCGTGATCCCTCGCCCAATGCACGGCCGCGTGCCACACGTGTGCCAGATGCGACGGGAAACGGCGGGGAACCACGGTGAACGACGGGCATCAAGCACCCATGGACCAGGTCGACACCCATGCACGTCGGGACGGGTCCGCAGCCTCAGTCTTCCAAACTGGTGCGGCGTCCCACCGCCGGCAGGGGGCTCTGGGCTCTCAACATGAGCATCGCCACGTCAGGCGGAGTGGCTTCGAGACGCCTTCCACAAGCGGAGAGGGGCTCTGCGACTTCAGCTGACCCGAGTGCCAGCTCACACAAGCGGCCCGCTGGAAGTTTCCACATCCGGCGGGCCGTTCCATACCCTTTACGGGTTACGCCTGAGCCGATCGGACATGCCACTCCAGCATTCGCCCCTCATGTACTGAAGGAACTCGGGGGACAGCAGTTACCGGAGTCCGCGTCTCAACCGAGTTGCACAGATCCGCCATCATGAGATCCATACGCGGCCACAACAATTGGTACTCGGAATCGCCGAACGATATTTCTCCTATCTCTCCGGCATAGTGATACCGATGGTCCACGAACAGCAGATCGCCGGACATGTTCTGGGCGAAGGGAACCCACTGGCTATCAGCGATGCTGCCCACGACCAGTTCCTCATCGCCCTCCTCGCGGGCATCGTCCACCATCGAGACGAGATCACGATGGGCTGCCAGAATGCTATCTGTGTCCAAGAGGCTGTAGCCGAGAAGGAAGGCTCCCGGCTCGGTACTGGCCCTACGTATTGTCACGCCGTTATGGAGTTTGAGGATTGTTCTCAGGTCCTCGTGGACGGAGAACCCTAGACCATCTTCCAGGCGCTCAATATCCCTCTCAGAACCTCCCGGCAGCAAAGTTTCATAGTCTCCTGGGGCGTACTCGACCAGCCAGTTCTCGAAACTGCGCCACATGTGAGCAAGGCCAGGCATTTCGATTACCATGGCCCCATCCATATCACGCGCGAGGTTCCTGTGGCCCCGGGGGTAACCACCACGCCAAAACCGCGCAGGATCCGAAGCCGTCCCACTGACGTTTTCTCAGCGAAATGATCTACGCAAAGCGGCGTGAGCTGCGCATGTACGAGCAGACCGGACAGACTGGGCCCGGCTGCGGACAGACGTAAAGCCCCTGGTAGGACAGGTCTCACCACAAGATCATGTCCGCAACCACGAGAGGCTTCACGTTGGTCACCTATGTTGCCACGCTCGACGTCCCGCGCCACGTCGTGGAGTACCTGTCCCGCCTGCTGGCCGCCCACCGGCGGCGGATCGGCACTCCGCGCGGCAGCCGAGCACTCGGTCCGTTTCGTCAGGCCGTGTTGGTCCTGCGCTGGTTCCGCGAACGCGGCTGCGTGCACTGCCTGGCCCGCGACGCCGGCATCTCCCAGGCCACCGGCTACCGCTACCTCCACGAAGGCATCGACGTCCTCGCCGACCAGGCACCAGACCTGCACAAGGTCCTGGACCACTGCCAGCGCAAGGGCATGACCCACGTGGTCCTGGACGGCACGCTGATCGAGTCCGACCGCGTCGCCGGAGTCCGCGAGAACGGCAACGACCTGTGGTTCAGCCAGAAACACAAGTCGTTCGGCGGGAACGTGCAGTTCCTGTCCGCCCCGGACGGCACCCCACTGTGGGTCTCCGACGTCGAGCCCGGATCCACCCCGGACATCACCGCAGCCCGCATCCACGCCCTCCCCGCTCTCTACAAGGCCGCGGCCGACGGCCTGCCCACCCTGGCCGACAAGGGCTACATCGGAGCCGGCATCGGCATCCAGGTCCCGGTCCGCCGCCCGAAGGGCCGCTCCGAGCAGGCCCTGCACGCCGACACGCGAACCAGGAACAGCCTGATCAGAGACATCCGTGCACTCGGCGAACACGCTGCCGCCGAGCTCAAACAGCGCTGGCGCACTCTGCAGCACGTCACCCTCAGCCCGAGCCGGATCGGCGACATCGCCCGCGCCGCCCTCGTCCTCAACGGAACCTGGAAATGATCACCGTTGAGAAAACGTCACTGAGTGTCTAACTGCGCTACAACGACCCCGCACAGGGGCGGACAACCACGGACGCTCGCGGACAGTTTGTACAGGTCACCGGCGGTCCGGCCGCAGGTCACACGGTCGCTCCCATTGCTTCGGGACGAAGAGGCCAGCAGGAACCTGTTGGACAGCTTCGGCCCCACGGCCCTCTTACGAAGCCTCGAGTGCCGCATGTCGATCAACCGCCCGTTTACCCGTAGGCGCTGGCAGGCAGCTTCAGCTCCCCGGTTCGAGGAACCCCCGCAGGTCGGCGGCGAGAGTGGACAGTTCCTCGCCTGCCTCCAGGCGCATGGTCAGGGATGCTCCCCAGACGTCGTCTCCAGTCGTCCACGGGGCCAGCGCCCAGGTCAGAGCGACGTACCCACCAGAATGGAAGACCGCCCGTAGCGCCATGTGGTTGGTATGCCAGGTGCGTTCGCCCTCCCAGCCGCGGAAGTCGGCAACGAGGCGGTCGAGGAAGTCGGCCGGGGACTCTTGCCCCCACATGCAGACTTCGACGGAGTCCACTCGGGCCTGGAGTCCGTCCGCGCGCAGTTCCACGGCGAAGCCGGTACCGGCATCGTCATCGCAGGGTACGTACGGGTCGCAGAGCCGTACCCAGGTGTCCGGATCGCCTTGCTGGCGAAAGACGACTTCTCGCGCCGCAGGGTCCGCAGAGCTGTGTTCGATCATCTGCCAAAGGATAAGTGGCGCCCGACCTGTATCCGAGTGGTCCCGGTCCTGACGGCAGAAGGTGACGGCAACACTGCCGCATCTACGCGAATCTCGGTGTTACCCACTGGACTGATCCAGGGCGTTGCAGGGCCGGCAGCAGAGCGCGCACGCGCGAGGGAGTGAACTCCTAAAGCGGGTGTCGCAGGTTCGAATCCTGCCTGGGGCACATGGTCTGACCTGCGTCAGAACAACGAAAGGCCCTCCGGAGATGGTTTCCGGGGGGCCTTTCGATCTCTTAGCTTGACGTTTAACCTCGCTGTGCCTTGTGTTCCTTGATCGACTCGGCGCGTTTGGCGGTCTTGCCGACGTTGTGGTGTCTGGCGCGGTGCTTGTTCTTCGAGCCGGGTGGCCTGCCGGGTCCGGGATGGGACGGTTTCGGTGCGGCTGCCGGGCGGGTCGTGGTCCCGCGAATGTTGCGAAACCCCCGCCGTACTCGGGCGGGGGTGAGGCGGCGTGGTGAAGTTTCCCCGTGATCTCGGACACGTGATCGTTATGCCGCGAGCGTGTGCTGCTGACGTTGCCTGGTCTCGGCCGGGGTGAGATAGCCGAACGTGCGGTGCTTGCGTAGGCGGCGGCGGTTGTAGAAGGTCTCGATGAAGGAGAAGACCTCGGCGCGGGCGGTGGCCCGGTCGGGCCAGGTACCGGTGCCGATCTCTTCCTTGAGTAGGGCCCAGAAGCTCTCCGCGGCGGCGTTGTCGAAACATGATCCGGTGCGTCCGCAGAAAGCCCCAGGCGAGCAGCCCGGGGCTTCTTTGTTGTCTTCAAGCCTCCGCCGCGCACAGCGCGGCGGCGCGCGGCCCGGCGCCCCGGGCCGACGCTCCTGTCTTCGCCCCGCTCCGGCCCGGCCGCCGGCCGCCCGCCAAACGGCGAAGGGTTGCTGAGGAGAAACCCGCCGTGGCTGGGGCGGTCGACTCCGCGGCTTTACGCAGCCACCATGGGGCGAGCCTCGAAGATCGGGGGCCCACTTCGGGCCATTGCGGGCAGGCGAGGTGCTGCCCGAGTCGCGGCGAGCTTACAGGCCCCCGATCTCTCGCCCCATGGCGGCTCCTGCCCAAAGCCGCTTCACCGCCCGCGCGCTATGGTGAACCGTTCCGGGTTCGGTAGGGACTCGATCATTTGAGAGGATCGAGTCATGGCACGTCCTTCCCAGTACCCGCTTGAGTTGCGCCGTCGTGCGGTGCGCATGGTCGCCGAGGTGCGGCCGGAGTACGACACCGAGTGGGCCGCGATGAAAGCGGTCGCCCAGAAGCTGGGCATCGGCACGACCGAGACGCTGCGCAAGTGGGTCCGGCAGGACCAGATCGAT
>JARAXD010000051.1:0-16479 GCA_033793685.1 Streptomyces sp. ME19-03-3
CTGCAGCGGATATGACGTAGACACTCACATCCTCGCAGGTCAGCGGCACCTTTCTGCTACCAGGCCGTCAGATGACCTAATTCCGCTGAATACCCAGGGTTAATAGTCAAGCTCAATCAGCGCACCTGAACCAGGGCGGCGTCGTTCAGCCGGTCTATCCGGCTTGATGGTGATTCATGTAGTCGAGCTGGCTGCAGCATCCGCGGATCGGGCCATGGCCAGCCTGCGCAACCTCTCCATCGGACCCCTCCGCCTCGCCGGACACACCGGCATCGCCGCCGGCCTCCGCCACCACGCGCGCAACGCCACGCGACCACTCGCCACCCTCGGCATCACGTGATCAAACCGGACAGACTCACTGAACGACGCCGCCCTGGTCCCCGGACGCTGCCCCGCTGCGGTAGGCCAGACGGACGTTGCGGCTCAGCGTGGAGGTGTCGAACCACCGGCGGGCCATCTCGGCCCACGGCGACGGTACATCCGTCCAGCGCTGGGCCCGCATTCCCCCAACAAGGTCTCGTTGCGGGCGACGGGCGGCTCGCACTGTCCCAGCGCCGCCAGCGCCCGCTGTAGCGGGTGCAGGTCGCCGGAGGCCCTCCCGGTGGAACGCACCGCCTGACGCAGGCGCTCCAGCGACGCCGCGTCCATGTCCGCCAGCAGCGGGCTGCGGTTGAGGAGCATCGCGTGTGTGATCAAGGTGCGCACGGAGCGGTTGCCGGCCGTGTCCAAGCGGTAGCCCCAGCCGCGCAGCAGGCCGTAGACGGTGTCGACCTCCCGGTCCACGATCTCGGGGCCGAAGACTGTGCGGGCTAGGCGCAGCCGTTCGAAGCCGAGGAACAGGGCTTCGTCCACAGGCGCGCCCATGAGGTAGGCGTAGGCCAGCAGGCGGGGACGGCACGCCCGCGACGCCGGTGCCGGCCACTGGCGGCTCCACTCCTGCGCGTCGGGCCCGATCACGCGGGTCCACGCAGCCTGGTCCCAGCTCCACCACGCCGAACCAGCCTCGGCGATGCGCACTAGCAGCATCCCGACCACCTGGTAGTCGACCCATCGGTGGTGTCCGGCCTTGTCCGGGATCCACAGGCAGGACCGCACCTGTTCCAGCGGCCCGAGCAACCGCGCCAGAGCACCGCGTTCCGCCCGGGTCAGACGGGAGGAGTGAAACAGCCGCGGGCCGGCCTGCGCCAGCACCGCTCGCTCCTCGGCGCTCAGTTGCGGGTTCCGGTTCCAGGATGCGCCGTCCAGCGGCCAGGCCCACTGCTGTCTTCCCCTCGGCCCGGGCGGGCGCGGTCACCGCGGCCGTCCGGTGCCCTCGGCGCCGGCGCTCAGTAGCGCGATGCGCTGGGCATGGATGTGTTCCATCCCGCGCGCGAACTTCTCGGCCAGGTCGCGGCCCGAGAGGTGGATGTAGCGCATGGTGGAGTCGGTGTGTTGGTGTCCGGCGAAGGTGCCGATCGCGTGCACCTCCCAGCCGATCCGTGCCAGGTCGGTCAGGCACAGGTGCCGTGTGGTGTGCGTGGAGAAGCGCTCCACCCCGGCCGCCACGGCGATCCGGCGCACCACCTTCGACCACGTCCACAGGCTCAGCGGCTGGGCGAAGTTGCGCCGCGACTCCGACAGGAACAGCCCGCCGCGCGCCCGGCTAACCGTGGCCCGGTGCACCAGGTACTGCGACAGCAGGACTCCGGTCGCCGCCGAGTAGGGCACAACTCGGTCCCGGCGGCTCTTGGTGGTCTCCGCCCGCACCCGCACCAGCCGCCGCCCCGGGTCGAGGTCGTCGGTGCGCAGCGAGCACAACTCCTCGCGGCGCAGGGCCGCATCGTAGGCCAAGTCCAGCATGAGCCGGGTGCGTACCGGCTCGGCGGCGGCGATCGCCAGAACGCGCCGCCACTGCTCGTCGCTGGGGATCCAGGGAAGCTTCACGAGTCTCCGCACCAGCCCCCGCTGCTGGCCGCTGCCACGGGTCCCAGCGGTGTGGCGTCCCCGGCCGACGGGATTATCCTGGCGCAGCCCCTCCTCTACCAGGAAGTCGTAGAACAACCGCACCGACACCAGCCGCTGCTGGAGCGTCGCGTTCGACAACCCGGCACCGGAGTCCAGCGCCACGACGTTGCTGCCCCGGCGACTCGGTCGTGAGCTCAACTCGCGTACGTGCAGGGCGACATGGGCTCGCGTGGCCCGCACCGGGTCCACGCTCTCCCGCTCGCACAGCTCCAGGTACTCCGCCAGCCCTCGGGCGTAGGCATCGATCGTCCTCGGCGCTCGCCCCGGTCCTGCCACACCTGCAGCCAGGCCCCTGCCTGCTCGTGCCGACCGAGTATCGGCCACTTCTCCCTCAGCTCGACCATTCGGCACCACTGATCCCTTCAGTCCGTGAGTCCTTGTCAGAACCGACAGCCTCGCAAGTGATTCCACGTAACTTTTATTTCGTCGCTCTGCGCGTTGAAGCCGTGGTCGAGCAGCGGTTGCAGCGCCGGGTCGCCGATGAACGTGGAGCCGGCGAGGTAGAGCGGAGTCACGTAGAGGTCGCCGTCGAGTGGATGTGAGGACATGAGGGATCTCCGGGTGTGAGAGGCGGTCCGTCAGCGCTGACGGCGGGAGCGACCGTGGGCAGCGGGCGAGGTCGTGGTCGCCGCCCCAGGCGCGGGCGCGTGGGCGGCGTACGGCTGGCGGGCCAGTGTCGCCTGGGCCCGGGGGACGGAGGCTGTCGGCTCTGCGGGGCGCACGCGCACCAGGTCACGGTGGCGTTCGGGGATGTCGCCGACGTATCGCGGCACGGGTTCGGGGCTGGTGAGGGCGGTGGCGGCAGCGGTGCGGAGGTGCTGTGGGGTGCTGCCGCTGAAGAAGGCCCGCCAGCTCGGCACGTGGACGGGATCGACGCCGCCGGACAGGCGCCACATGGACTTCTCCGGCGTCAGCAGCTCGGTGTACTCGTCGAGCCACCCGCTGCGCGTACGCAGGGCCGCTCGGCTGTCGGGCGAGACGATCCAGTACGGCCGACTTCCATGAACCGGCTCCCAGTTGCTGCGACGCAGTACATCCTCCGGGCCGAGGCCGGTGTGCTGCTTGCCACCGCTGAAGTAGTCCCGGAAATGGTTGGGCATGCCGTGGACGAGCGTCTTGGTGAAGGCGGCGACGATTTCATGGGGCGTGTTGCGGTCGAAGGTGGTGATCCAGTCCGGAACGCCGAGCGGGTCCTCGGCGTAGGTGATCGTCCATCCGCCGTAGGCGCTCTCCACGGGGTTGGCAATGCGGACTCGTTGACACGGGCTGGCGTAGTACGCGTCCGTGCCGAAGGCGACGGTTTTCGTCCAGCCGTCGGCGTTGTCGAGGACTCTGAAGACGGCCTCCCTCGTTCCGGGGCCTGCGAGGTGGACGGGTGCGACGAGGACCTCGGTGTTCGGGGCGAGATCGCCGAGGTCGAGAGGGGACACGGGGAAGTACCTCCGGGCAGCGGATGAGGGGCTGGGCGTCATGGCCGGCGGCGTGCTCGTGGCGGAGCCGTGGAGGGGGCCGGGGGTGGCGAACCGGCCTGTGCCGGACCTGCGCTCCCGTACCGGGACCGGGACCGTGCCGCCTGGGCACGACGGCCATGGAGTGGAGCGGTCCCGGCGGATGCCTCGCGTTCGCGCTCGAGTCGGCGAGCCGCGGTGCGGTACGCGGCCTGGTCTTGGCGCTCGCCGACCGCCAGGAGGTAGATCTCCCGGCGGTGCTGCGAGGACGCCGGGGCGTCGCGGTACTGGATGACCATGCGCCAGCGGGTCTCCGGGTCGACGTAGATCTTGTGGCAGCCCGCGAGCTCGCGGGTCAGGGCGGCGCCGCGTTCGTTGCCGTGGACCAGGTGCTGCAGCTCCAGCAGGGCCAGGTCGCGGATGCCCTCCGGGGCCGAGCGCAGGTCGGCCAGGGCCTCCGGGTGTGCCGCGAAGGCGTACCGGGCCCGGCTCATCGCGCACCCCGGCCAGAGCGCGGTGCGGAAGGACGCGCGGGCTGAGGAGCGGTGACGGGCGCTGGGGGGACCGCGAGGCCGGCGGACTCGGCGTGCGGGGAGCGGGTGCGGGCAGCCTGGGCCCTGTGGACGGCGGAGCTCTCCGGGGCCGGGGCGAGTGGGAGGGGAGTGCCGCGGTCCATGGCCCAGGCGTTCGCCGCCTCGGCGTTGGTGAAGGCCCCTTCGCGCACCGTGTAGGAGCGGAAGTCCCTGGCCGTCTCTTCGAGGAAGAGGCGGTAGGGGGCGTGCGCGGAGTCCGGGTGGCTATCGTGGACGAGGGTGCGCACCTCGGCGCCGAAATCGATCGAGCCCGGGTTGTCGGTGTGGTGGTCGATGACCTCGTACCGGCCGTCGGGGTTGGTCCGGAGCAGGTCCTCCAGCCGCGCGGTGAGTGCGTCGGCCGGGCGTGGCCCGTGGTTGTGGGTCGGAGCGGTGGCCTCCGGCGGGCAGCCCTGGCGGATGAGCCAGTTCTGGGCGAGCGGTACGACGGGGGCCCGCTCATACCCGAAGGTGAAGGTCCGCTGCTCGACGTCGCGGGTGAGGTGGAAGGCGATGTACTCCGCGGTCCCGGGTACGTCCCAGACGGCCGCCCGGTCGTGGAACAGCAGGTAGGTGTCGCGTCCGTCGTCGCCGTGGTGTTCGGCGAGGGGCACGAACATGTCGTCCGAGAGCGTGACCGAGAAGAAGTCCTCCTCGATCCGCTCGGTGGCTGCTTCGAAGCCGTCGATTCGGTAGTCCGGAGCCTGGGACGTGTATGTGGCGGTCATGTCAGGCTCCCGCGGGCTCGGGCGAGGCGAGGAGCCGGTGGTTAGGGCGGGTCGGACTGGTGGTACACGCACCGAACGGACCATCGGGTGTGCGCAGTTGGAGCAGAGTTGGATCGAGGTGGTCGCGGTGCCACGTCGAGGGGCCGGTGAGGCCGGCCTCGGTGTCGGTGAGCTGTTGCCAGGCCAGCCACAGGGCATGGAGGCGGGCCACGGCCTCGGGGTGCTCCTGCCACTGCCGGCACCACGGCCGGCTGGTGGTGATCTCCCGCCCGTAGACCGGCAGCAGCAGGTCGTGCACCCAATTCGTCAGCGCCGCGAGTTCCTCGACGTACGCCTTGCCGTCGAGGGCCAGGATGAAGATGGACGCCGGGCGCTCCTGCGAGTCGCCTGGCTCGGCCGCCGCCGGCGCGGCGACCGAGCCCTCGCCATCACCGCGCTCGGCTCCGTCTCCCTCGTCGTCCGCGTGCGCGGCGCCGTCGGTGAGCCGGGCGAGCGTCTCGCCCTGCTTACGGCTCTCCGCGACCAGCCTCGCGACCGTGGCGACCAGGTCGTCCAGATCGTGGTCCGCCACGCGAATCGGCTCGCTCTCCTGAGCGGGTTCGGCCATCGCTACCCCTCCGCAAGATTGGGTGGTTGGGGTGGCGAGGATCCGGAGAAAACCGGGTTTGGCCCGGCCGGGAATCCGGTGTAGAGAGCGCCGTTCACCGCGAGCCGTGATGGCCGCAGACCGCGACGGGAGGAGCGAGGATCTCCAGCGCGCGAGCGGCCTGCTGCGGTACGACTCCGTTGCCCAGAGCGGATAGTTGGGCTGGGCGTCCCAGTCCCGGAGTGGCCGTCACCCAGCCGGGGTCAAGCCCTTGCATCCACTCGACGAACAGCGGGCTGAGGCGCCCCGCCTCATCCGTGGGTCGGGGTGCCGGGCGCGTTGCCCTCTCCCATCGGGCGATGGCGGCGGCGTGCGGTCCCCACGCCCTTCGTCCGTCGGCGTCTGAGCCGTGAACATGGGGAGCACTACCGCTGAGAGCGGGGGCCGAACCCCGCGCCCGCTCGGCGTCCCGGAGTGCCGGTGTCGCTTGCCCGTGGGGTCGGCAGCAGTCGGGCAGCCGCCGAGGGCAGTGTCAGGTCCCCGTTCCCGTGACGCTGATTGGGCGATCCCTTGGCTCCGTCCGACGCCTTCGGTGTCGGCAGCAGCCACTCGACCTCGTCCGCCAGATTCGGACCGTGCCCGCCCTGTTTCCTCTTCGTCGGGTGCTGACTCCCTCCGTTCGTCGCCAGGTTGCTCGTCGGCGTCTTCAGCAATGGCGGCCCGCCAGGAGGGCCAGGCGGCGAGGAATATCCGCTCACGGCGGTGCGGGGCTCCGACTTCAGAGGCGCGAAGCACGCACCAGCGCGCATCGAACCCGAGGTCGGCCAGGGAGCCGAGTACGGCACCGAGTGCGCGCACAGCAGGCTGGCCTGCGGTGTCTCCCAGACACCACGGGCAGGGTTCCACGTCGCCAGGGGAACCAGCGGGGGAGGTGAGGAGTCCTCGGACATTCTCGATGACCACCAGGCACGGGGTGAGGGCTTCGATGGCACGGACGATGTGCAACCACAGACCGGACCGGGTGCCATCAGCCAGTCCGGCGCGACGGCCAGCGACCGAGACGTCTTTGACAGGGGAACCCGGCCGTCAGGACGCACACCTCCGGGACATCGGCCCAGTTCACGGCCGTGATGTCGCCGAGATTGGGCACGGCCGGCCAGTGTCGGGACAGGATCCGGGCTGGACCTGGATCGACCTCGGCATGCCAGGCGATCGTTCCGCCGAGGACGGCTTGGACGCCGAGATCCAGACCGCCGTACCCGGAACACAGGCTCCCGATCGACGGCGGGTGCGCCGCTGCCTGGAAATCAGCGCGCATGGCGGGACACCAGCATGTAGGCGAGACGGATCGGCTCGGCCGCAGGCAGCTCGGCCGGGACGCGGTAGATCGAGTTCGCTGGGCGTGCCGAGCGGCTCAGTGCCGCGAGGACACGAGGCGGGGTGCCGTCGATCCGGTCGGCCGCGTGCCGCAGAGCGACGAAGGCTTCCTGCAACGAGTCCACGGTGAGGTCCAGCCGGTCCTGCACGACGTCGAACGCGGCCTGGCGGGCGTCGCGGAGGTCTGCCGAGGCTGGGGCTTCCGCGTGCCGGCGTAGAAATCCGATCTGCTCGAAGGCTTCGGTGTAGTTGGTCACGGCACGTCCCGCCGGGGCGGACGCGCTGATGTACGCGGCGATGACCGGACCGAAGTCGAGGCCCGGGTCGTTGTCGGTGACGCGGAAGAGGACCTCGTCGGACAGGTCCTTCACCAGCCCCGTCAGCGCGGCAAGGTGGTGGGACGCGGTGACGAGGTCAGGCAGGGAGTTTGTCGTGTACGACCCAACAATCGCGTGGCGGGCCTCCTCGAACTCCCGGGCCACCGCGTACAGTTCGTCCTTCTCCAGGCCAGCGCGGCCGGTGTGGTCGGTCATGACGGACTCCGAAGGTTGTGGCGGGAGGGAAGCGCGGCGCAGGAGGCCGCGACCGGCGCCGCGGGGGCCGCCGCATCCGCGAGGCGGCTGCGAGCACGGGCGGCGTCGATACGGGCGGCAGGAGGCGGCGCACCGGGACAGCTTGCCGGCCGCCGCTGCTCGGGTTCGGCTTCGCGCGCGAGGCGCAGTCGGCGGCGTACGTCGTCCAGCGGGCCGAGTGCGTGCAGGGCGTAGCCGATGAGCTGCCCGGGCGCGAGCGCGTCGCGGTCGGCCAGGACGCCGACCTGCCGGGCCGCGAGGGCGGCCGTGCGGACGAGGGAGGCGTGGACGACCTGCTCGCCGAAGTGCTCGGCGGCCCCGCCCACGAGCGGATCGCAGATCCGCATCACACGCTCGGCGTCGAGCGTCCCGTCCGCGAGGGTGCCGCGACGCTGGGTCTCCCACAGCACGGTCAGCTGGTCGATGGGTTCGCCGCGATGGTGCAGGGCCCCCAGCGCGCGGTAGAGCTGCTGATGGCCCGGGTCGGCGAAGTCGCCGGGGCGGAGCCACCGCACCAGGCCGAGCAGTTGTTCGGGGCGGGCGGCGAGGCAGCCGAGGAGGAACTCCTCGTCGGCGAGGACCTGCTCGCCCACCGGCTGCGGGCGCTCGGCCTGGGGTGCGTACGGGGTGGGCGGCTGCACGGGATGTGCCGCGGTGCCCCAGCCGCGCGCCAGGTCGGCGAGTACGTCGGTCAGGACCTGGGCGTGGCGCAGCGTCTCCTCCACCGTGCCGACCCGGCCGTCGGCGAGCGCGGCCTGGTGGAGGCGGGCGGCGTGCTGGGCCACGCTGCGGTGGATGGCCCCGTCCAGGACCATCCGCCCGTACACCGGGGCGTGGTCGGGGCGCGGGCATGCCGACGCGAGGGAGTGCAGATACGAGGCGGTGAGCCCGCGGGTCCGTGTGCTCGCCTCCCGCAGCGTGTCTGTCACCCAGGCCAGCGCGACGGGGAAGCCGGCCGTTGTGGCTGCCGCCGGGTGACCGTCGGTCTTGAGCTGGAGCATCGCGGCGTAGATCGCCGTGTGCGCGGGGCGGGAGAAGTGTTCCGGGCGCAGCCAGGGCGAGAGCCTGTCGAGTTGGCCGGGCTGTAGGAAGATCGCGCCCAGCACGGCCTGCTCGGCGTGGACGAGCGGGGTCACGGCCGTGCCTTGCGCGGGGGCTTGCCCTGGGCGCGGATCTCGGCGACCGCACGGTCGGCCGCGGCTAGGTCGGCGGCGAAGCGGTCCAGTTCACCGGTGAACGCGGGGTCCGAGGCGAGCAGGGAGCCGGACGGGGACACGAGCCACCAGTCGGCGCCGCGCCGTACGACGGGTGTGCTGGCGAGGCGCTCGGACCGGCGGATCGAAGCCCATGACGGGGCGGGGTGGGACATGGGAGTACCTCAAGGAGATGGGGGCGAAGGCCCAGGGACGCGACGGTTGGGGGCGTGCACCGTTGCGTCTCGCCAGCCGGGCACCTGGCAGCACCGGGGTCATGCGGCCGGACCGAAGTCGTCTCGGCGCAGGTTCTTGGCCAGCGCGCGCTCGGTGATCGCCGCGGTCGCCGTGGCGGACGCGGCGCCGAGCCGGTCGGCGTCCGGCTCCCGGTACCAGGGCTTGAGGTCGACGAGCGCGGGGCGGATGCCGGTGGCCAGCAGCAGGGCGGAACCCTTGCGCAGGGCGCGGATCGCGTCCGCCGGCAGCACGCGCTCCTGGCGCATGGAGACCGATGTGGACTTGCCCGAATCGCTGGTGGAGACCGAGACCGTACGGACGTCGTGATCGCCCACCAGGCGGCTGAGTTTGTCCGCGAAGTCGGCGTCGTCGATGCCCGAGCCGACGAGTTTGATCGTCGCGGCGGACCACAGGGCGTCCATCCCTGCCTCGCCCCAGACCCGGACGCCCTGGCGGTAGGACTGCAGGATCGTGATCGGGATGACGCCGCGGGAGCCGAGGTGCGAGTACAGGTCCGGCAGGTCGGCGATCTTGCACACGTTGGCGGCCTCGTCGAGGATCGCGAGCAGCGGGGCGTCGAGCCGCCCGCCGTCGCGCTCGGCCTGGATGACGGCCGCGCGCATCACCGCGTCGGCAGCGGCGGCGATGATCGCCGAGGCGGAGCCGCCGCCGTCCTTCGACAGCAGGAACAGGGTGTCCTTGCTGGTGGCGAACGCCTTCGGCTTGAACTCGCGGATCTTGCCGAGGCCGCTGGGCGGCGTGACCCAGGCGGCGATGGCCGGGTCGAGCAGGCAGCTCGCGTACTGCCGCGCGGTCTCGAAGATGCCGTCGCGGGTCTCGACGGCGCCGGCCACGGTGCCCTGGAGCTGGGCGGCGACGCCGTCGAGTCCGGCGTCCTGGAGCAGGTCGATGGGGGTGCGGTCGGCAGGCGAGGCGAGCCAGGCCAGGACGTCGGTGATCGGCCGCCGGTCGCGGGCGGCGGCGAGGAACAGCGCAGTGAGCGTGTTCGCGGCGGCGGTGGACCAGAAGTCGCCCGCGTTCGACTCGTCGACGGAGGCCGTCACGAAGTGCCCAGCCAGGCGGCGGGCTCCGGCGAGATCGTGGGCGTCGGCGAGGATGTCCCACCACATGGTCTGCGGCGCGTGGGCGATCTGCTGCGGGTCGAGCGTCCACACCGTGCCGGCTTCGGCGCGGGCCGCGAGCGTGGCGGTGTAGGCGTCGCGCGCAGCCTTGTTCGAGGTCAGCAGCACCGGACCGGGCGCGCGCAGGATCGCCGGGATCGCCAGACCCGAGGTCTTACCGGACCGGGGCGCCATGATCGCCAGGATCACGTCCTCCCACGAGGAGCGGACCTCGCGCGTACCGGGTGCGAGGGTGCCGAGCAGAACACCGCGGTCGTCGGGTACGACGTCCTTGGGCTTGGTGCCCTTGAGGCTCGGACGGAGATCGATCGCCTTGACCGCGATCTTCTTGGGCATCAGGTCGGCCAGATCGCGCTGGTCGGCCAGCCCCTTGGGGTTGCCGCGCAGCCGCAGCCACACCTTCGCACCGAGCAGCGCGGCGACCAGGAGGACGAGCGTGGGCAGGACGTAGCAGGCGCCGACGAGGACGGGCTGCGGAAGGTTGGGCCAGACCTCATGGGGGTGCAGCAGCGCGTCGGTCGGCTCGTACGGAGCCCAGGGGCCGGACCTGGTGAGGCTGTTGGCGCCGTTGCCGAACAACCAGGCCAACGTCCCGGCCCCCATGCCGAGGCCGGCGACGGACAGCATCAGGTACAGCAGGAAGTCGGTGCCGGTGGTGGTCGAGGGTGTGCTGGTGCGTGCAGGAGACAAAGCGCGGTCCCGTTACGTGGTGCGAGAGGGGCGATGGGCTGGGGCCGGCGGGTTCTTCTGGTGATCACAGGGGCTCCTAGCGGCTGCGGTGGGCGGAGGTGGAGGGAGCCGCAGGCGCGGCCGGGGCTGAGGCGTCCGGGCGTGCCGGTGGCGCGACCGGGCCGGCGGTCGGCGAGGACGACGTGGCCGCGCCGCTGATCCGGTGTCGCCGGATCTCGTCGCGTACGGCGGCGACGGCTTCCTCGGAGACCAGGTCCTCGGCGACGTTCGCGTTGAAGTCCCGGGCCCGGAGGAGGCTCGCGGTGCGGGTCGCCCCGCTGCGCTTGTTCTTCCTCGGACAGCCCGTCGGGGAGCTGGTGCCAGACGTATTGCGGCGGGAGGGTCTTCTTCACGAAGCCGCACGCGACGAGCACCTCGTGGGCACGCGGGTCGCCGCAGTCGGCGATCACCTCGTTGCTGAACGGCTTGCGATAGATCTCGGCGTCGGTTCCGTACTCTTCGTGCAGGAAGGACATGAGGGGCCTCTCTGATGAGGGGGGATTGGTCAGCGCGTCCGGTTCGGCCTGGACGTGGGCGGTGGAGCGGCAGCAGACGTCTCAGGCGTGACGGCGTCCGTTCCGGTGCGCTGGGCGACCGGGGCGGTCGCGTAGTAACTGGCGACTCGCGCCTGCCAGCTCGGCTTCGCCGGCCGATCGAGTGCCCGCAGCTGGTCGGCGGCGTCGTGCAGCTCCTCGCCGAGGGAGGAGAGTGCCGCTGCCGCTTCCGCGAAGTCGTAGGACAGGTCCCAGCCGGCGGCGGTCCCGGATGCCTTGGCCTGCTCGGCGGCGGTCTCGAAGAACTCGCCGAGTCGGACGAGCACCCCGTCGTTGGGGTCGAGGACGTGGTCGGTGAGGCCGGCCGCGGTCTCGTACGTCTCGGCGCTGTTGAGTTCGTCGGTCAGCCGCAGGATCCGGTGGCCGTGGACACGTTCGCCCCGGGGATCGGAGGGCGTGGTGAGGGGGCCTACCTGCAGATCGGGGCCGAGGTCGACGCGGTAACCGACGGCGGTGAGCATGCGGGCCGCGTGGCTGGCCATCTGGTTCTCACGGGCCTCGCCCATGTCCCAGGGAAGGCGGTACCAGAAGGACCGCGGCGTCGTCTCGATGAGGAAGCCCGCGCGCTTGAGGAGAGTGAAGGCGAGTTCGTCTCCGCCTTCGGCGGTGACATTGCCCGTCGGATGGCGTGTGATGACGACGTCGGGCGGGGTGGGCATCGCAGGGGTCCGTTCAGAAGTGGGGGTTCTCGGTCGGCCGGTCGCTCGCGGAGGCGGCGTCCAGCAGCTCGGGCAGGTCTGCGGGGGCGGCGTCGCGCTGGTCAAGCCACCAGCCGGCGCGGGTCAGCAGCCGTACGACGTCCTCGACGGCCTCCCACTCCGCCTCGCTCGTGGTTCCTTCGACGACGAGCGCGGTGTACGCGGCGGAGACGAGCTGGTGGCGACAGCGGGTGCCCAGGCGACCGCGCGGTCGGTGCCGTCCAGCGGAGGCATGCGGTACTGCTCGGACCACGCCTCGGCCTCGGCCTGCTCGGTCGCCCTCTGCTTCGCGAGCCACTCGGCCGTGGCCTCTGTGTCCTCCGCGCGAGAGGCCCGCCAGCAGTCGGCACAGTCCCGGCTGGCGAGCCATCGGGCGTATCCGGCACGGCGGTCGGCCGGACGGTCGGAGAGATCGGCCTCGTTGGTGTGACCGCAGGCGTGGTCGATGGTCCAGAACTTCTTCACGGCCATGAGCCGGACTCCTTGAACGAACGGAAAGGGGCGGATCAGCGCGTACATATCGGGGTGGTCGGCGTGGCCTGGAGGCGCGGCGCCGGCTCGTCCTGCGGCTTCGGGGCGTTGGCGGGGCGGTTGGGGGACGACGCCATGGCGGCGCGTGCTCGCGCGGTGTGCGTGACCCGGAGCCACTCCTGCCGCTCGGGCAGCGGCACCTCGGCCAGGGGCGGGGCGTTCTCGGGGGTCACGTCGGGCATGACGGCCAGTTCGAGCTGGGCGCCGACGAGCTGGTCACCGAGGAAGGCGACGCGATGGGCGATGTTGCGCAGATGAAGGCCCAGCTCGTGACCATTGGGGGTGTCGAGCCGCTCGCACCAGGCGGCGGCCGTGTCGATGAACTCCTCGAGGTCGAGCACGACGCCGTGGTGCTCGTCGAGGACCTCGCCCAGGACCTTGGAGACGTCCGCCGCGCGGCGCAGCTCGTGCAGTTCGCCGGTCAGCGCGGTCAGGGACTGGCCGGGCCGTGTCGCCCGCGCAGGCACTCCGTCCGGAGTCGGGACCGGCGGCGGAATCATGATCCTCGGGTCGGCCGCGACGGAGAGACCGGCGTCCTGGAATTCACGGGTCGCCCTCGCCACGGTCCGTACCGCCGCGTTGTGGGGCGTGTTGTCCGCCAGCAGGTAGACGTCGAGGTACTCGCTGTGGCGGAAGTGGTGCTTGCGCAGGACCTCGTCGAGGAACGGTCGGGCGTCCGCGACGGCGGCGGCCACCCGGTAGTCGGGGTGCATCCCGAAGGCGACGTCCGGTTCGAGTTGCAGAGTCATCGCGTGGGCTCCTTGGTGGGTGCGGTCTAGCGGCTGCGGACCGGCTGCGGGGCGGAGGGGGGCGGGGCGGTACTCGACTGCGGTGGCGGGCCGCGCCAGCGGCGCACCCGCGCGGGCCGGGGAGATGACGGTGGCCGCCTGGGAGCGGCGCTGCTGCGCCGAGGGCGTCACCGTTGAGGCGGAAGGTTTCTCCAGCCGCTCCAGGAGGCCCCGGCCCGTGCCGAGCCGAGTATGGGGCTGGAGGTCGTACGCGACATCGGCGTTGACCCTGTACTGCGCGGCCCGCAGGGACTGGACCGCCTGCGCCCCGCGCCGTACCGGGTCACGCTGCGGATCGGTCAGCCCGTACAGAGTGCTGCCGGGCAGCCGCTCGAAGCCGACGAGCCGCAGGATGTGCTCGGCGACGTGGTTGTCGTGCGACGTCGCCGCCACGACGCCGTACTGGTCGTGATGGCCGACGGTGATGTGCGGACGTGTTTCCGCCACGAAGACGCACCTCGCAGAGGTCGGGGCCGTGCGGAGGACGAGGATGCGGCCGAAAGGCGGATTTGGTGTGGCCATGGATTCGCGCTAGTCAGCGTGAGCGCGGCGGCCTGTTGGAGTTGAAGAAGCGGATAGCCGGCGGACCGGCGTTCTTCTCGATCGCCGCGGTGATCTGGCGAGCGGCGTGTGGTGACCAGGAAAGGGCAGCCTCGGCGCGTGTCGACCGGACCTGCTGCGCACGGAGCGGTCGGGTCGTTGGCGGGGGCGGCGCCTTGTCAGCGCGCGCGATGTCGACGAGGACGCCGGCGTTGTCCATCCAGGTCAGGGGGTAGTGCCATCCCTCGGCGTTGCGCATGGCCACGGCGTCCGCGAACACCGCCTTCGAGCGAGGATGGTCGGGCAGGAGCGCCTCGGCGACCACGTGGAACTCGGCCTGCACCCGGGTGCCGCCTTCCAGCGCTTCGCGCAGGCTTCGAAGGCGATACGCCCAGTGCCCGGCCGCACGCTCGGCGGGGTCGAGGAGCGGAAGGGTCTGTTCGGCGTGGGCGACCAGGGCGGGACCATGCTCGAGGAAGGGAGCGAACTGCGCCCACATCTCCGCGTCCCGGACCTGCTGGCGCAGGCCGTACCGCTCGTCGAGCGGCCAGTGATCGGCGTCGCACAGGCTGTCCGAGACCGCGTCCCATTCGGCCAGAACGCGCTGGCCGGCAGCCACCGACTTGGCGACTTGGCTGAGTCGGGTCTCACGGACGGCCTCCTGGTACCGGGGCAGCAGGCGGGTTGTCACTCGGGAGGCCGCTCGCACCGGGTCGTTGCTCACGACGATGCCATTGGGCGTCTTGGTGATCGTGTCCAACCCGCTGCCTCGTGGCTCGAATGCGGCGACGAGGAACTCGTGCTTGCGCAAGGGGCGGTCGGTGACCAGGAGCTCGATGCCCGAGTCACTGGTGAGCACGGCGCTTCGATACGAGGTGAATTCGGAGAGGGCCCAGCTCACGTGTCCGTAATCCCAGACCTGCTCGCTGAGCGGAATCTGGCCTTCGTCCGCCCCATGCTCATGGAGGGCGACCGCCCACGAGCCGGGGAGCCGAGCCGACAACTCCATAGCGAACTCCGCGGGATCGGCCCGCGTGTCTGGTCGGCGCCGTGAGAGGGCCGACTGGTCCGCGTGCTCTGCACCACGGGGCGGATCCGGGTTCGTCGGTTTCGCTTCGTCGAGCGAGGCGTCGTCGATGGCGACGTAGTGGCTGGCCACGCTGTTGTAGAGCTGCTGAAGCGTGGCCCGGACCTCGTCCGGATGGTTGTCGCCGAGGACATAGGCGAAGTCGGGATGCCCGGTGGAGAATCCGGCATTGAGCAGCAGCTGGTTCGCGGAGCCGAAGTCGTCGTGGATGGTGGAGGCGGTGAGGCCGAGCTGCGGGTGCTTGCCCAGCGTGATCCATGCCAGCTCAGCCATGGCGGGTCTCGCCCTCGTCGTGCGTGTCAGAAGCTGTTGTCTTTCCGTAGGTGATGGCTGGGTTTCCGCTGGTCAGGCATGATGTCGGTGGTTCGGCGGCAGGGATGGCGTGTCGTGTCGTCTCTTCGTGGGGGTGTCGGATGCCGTCGGTGATGGGGCTGTTGGAGGAGCGGGAGCGTGCCGCCCGGCAGCGGGTGGAGGTTTTGCAGGCCGAGTTGCGGGAGGCGGAGGCCGCGTGGGAGCGGTTCGTGATCGCCCGTGAGACGGTCGGGCAGGTCCTGGCGGAACCGGGTGATCGCCGGCCGGCACCGGTGGCGGTGGCCGACGACCGGCCGGTGACGGTGGCGGGTGCGGTGCGCGGTTCGTTGGTGCCGGTGTGGCGGGCAGGCCTGGAGGCCGTGGTGCTGGCGCCGGACTACCGGCGGCTCATGGACATCCTGGCCGGCCGGGACGCGGAAGCGATGGACTGCCGGCAGCTTGCGGTGGCGCTCGGTCTCCAGCCGGTGCCGGCGAAGGTCGAGGGAGTGCGGTCGAAGGCCAAGCGCCTGGCAGCGCGGGGCTGGCTGACCGAAGCGCGGCCGGGGATGTTCAGCGTCCCCGCTTCGCGAGGCGACGGCTCATGACCATGCTCATCGACCAGTAGATCATCGCCTCCGAACTGTCGGTGCGGGCCTCGTAGTCCCGGGTCAGGCGGCGGGTGCGCATCAGCCACGCGAACGTGCGCTCCACCAGCCACCTTTTGGGCAGCACGATGAATCCGCTGGTGTCGTCGCTGCGTTTGACCACGGTCAGGGCGATCCGCAGGATGCTGCGGGTGAGGTCGACGAGCTGTCCGGTGTAGCCGCCGTCGGCCCACACTCGCGTGATCCGCCAGTGCCGCTGCCTCAGGCGGGCCAACAGTGTCTGCCCGGCCTCGCGGTCGGTGACCGACGCCGCGGTGACGGTGACGGCCAGCAGCAGCCCGAGGGTGTCGACCACGATGTGCCGCTTGCGTCCGTTGATTTTTTTCCCCGCGTCGAAGCCCCGCGTGGCGGCCGGCACCGATGCTGCCCCTTTGACCGACTGGGCGTCGATGACGCCTGCGGTCGGCTCCGGATCCCGTCCTTCGGCACTGCGCAGGCGGTCGCGCAGCCGGTCGTGGAGTTCACCGATCAGACCGTTGTCGCGCCAGCGCCGCCAGAACGCGTAGACGCGGTCCCAGGCGGGGAAGTCCGCGGGCATCGCCCGCCAGGTGATGCCGCCGGCGACCAGGTAGCGGATCGCGTCGATCATCTGCCGGTGGCAATAGCCCTCCGGCTGTCCGCCCCTGCCCTCCAGCCAGCCCGGCACCGGCAGCAGGTCCCGCACCACCGCCCACTCGACGTCCGTCATATCCGACGGATACCGCCGGGCGCGGTGCGGACGATCGGCCGCGTTGCCG
>JARAXD010000052.1:0-15509 GCA_033793685.1 Streptomyces sp. ME19-03-3
GGGGGGCCCCCCCCTCCACCCACCCCACCCCGGGGCGCTCCTGCGCCCCCCCCCGGGGGGGGGGGGGGGGGGCCCCGGGGGGGCCCCCCCCCGCCCCCGCTCCAGGAGAACCCCGACATGAACCCGTCCGCACCGCGCCGCACGGCGCCCCTCGCCCGCACCGCCGTCCTCGCCCTCCTCGCGGCCCTCGCCCTCGTGGGCCTCCACGCGGGACCCGCCCGGGCCGCCGGCGGCGACGTCACCTGGACGGTCAGGACGGCCGCGAACGGGTTCGGCGACGACCGGTCCAGCTACAACTACACCGCGAACCCCGGCGGACAGGTCAAGGACGCCATGGTGGTGGCCAACCGCAGCACCACCCCGCTGCAGCTCGCGCTCTACGCCTCCGACGGCTACACCACCGGCACCGGGCAACTCGACCTGCTCACCAAGGACAAGAAGTCCGTCGGGATCGGCGCCTGGGTGCACGCCGACCGCGACAGCGTCGTCATCAAGCCCGGCAAGACCGCCGAGATCCCCTTCACCGTCACCGTCCCGGACAACGCGACCCCAGGCGACTACGTCGGCGGCATCCTGACCTCCCTCAAGCAGTCCGACGAGGCCCAGGGCATCAACGTGGACCGGCGCCTGGGCATCCGGGTCAAGCTGCGGGTCAGCGGCGCGCTCAAGCCCAGGCTCGCGGTCGAGGACCTCCACGTCGACTACAGCGGTACCGCCAACCCGTTCGGCCCGGGTGACGCCACCGTCACGTACACGATCCACAACACCGGCAACGCCATGCTGACGGCACGTCAGTCCGTCTCGGTGGGCGGTCCGTTCGGCTGGCTGCGGGCGAAGGCCGGCGACATCCCGGCGCCGCCGGAGCTGCTTCCGGGTGAGAGCTGGAAGGTCAAGGTGCCCGTCCACGGTGTGGCGCCGGCGGTCAGCCTGACCGCGACCGCCACCCTCACCCCGCTGATGACCGACGCGGCCGGCACCACCACCCCCCTGGACCCGGTCGAGGCCACCGCCCACGGCTGGGCCTTCCCCTGGGTCCTGCTCCTGCTGCTCGTCCTGATCGCCACGGCCGTCGCCGCCGCGATCCTCCTCTCCCGCCGCGGCCGCGCACGGCGCAAGGAGCGCGAGGACAGCCGCGTGCGGGACGCGGTGGAGAAGGCGCTGCGCGAGAAGAACGCCCAGTCGTCGTAGGCGGCGCGGACCGGTACGGCCGACCGTCCCGTCCGCCGTCCGCCACCCGAGAGCCGCCCGCCGTCCGTCCGCCCCCGGCGGCGGGGCCGCTCCGCGGCGGTGCCGCCGGGGGCGGTGGCGAAGACGCCGGAAGCCGCGCGAACCGGTGTCGTACCCGGATCGCGCGGCATCACGGCCGGTCGGGTCGTCACTGCCGACCAAACGACCCGCGCCACCTGGCAGTCGAGCAGGTCTGGTCCGGCCGATGGGTCGCCGACCGCCTCGGTGTCACCGTACGAGGGGACGGTCTGAGCGGTCTGTCCGGCCCGCCCTGCGCCGCAACCTCAAGTGGGCGTACCTGCCGGTCTCCGGCGTGCCGGGCGAGCGCCTCGCCGCGGTAGCGGCAGGCGGGCACGAGGACCGTCCTCAACTCCGCTCGCGGCAGCGGTCAGAGGATGTACTCGCCCAGGGCGTAGCCCTTGGGCTCCGTGTTCAGTTCGATCCGGAGCCCGTTGGGGTCGGCCACGAACATGCTCTCGGCGACCTCCGTAGGGAACGACGCGTACGCGATGCCCCGCTCGTCGAGGCGGGCCTTCACCGTCTCGAAGACCTCGGGCGTGACCGCCAGCGCGAGGTGGTGGCCGCCGCCGATCGTCTCCGCGTAGTCGGGATGCGGGTGGCCCGGGAAGTCGAAGAAGGCGAGCATGTTCTCGGCGCCGATGTCGAAGAAGAAGTGCGTGGATCCGGGGTAGTCCCGGTTCTCCATCAGGTCCACCAGCGGGAGGCCGAGGACGTCCCGGTAGAAGAGAATGGTCTCCTCGACGTCCCGGGCGATGAACGCGGCGTGGTGGACCCCCTGCGTCGTGGGCGCGGGGCGCTCGGCGGCCGGCAGGAGGTAGCGGTCCCTGAGTTCCGCCTGACGCTCCAGGATCGCCTGCAGCTCCTCGCCGTGCGGCTGTGCCATGGTCGTGACTCCTCATCCTGCGGACTGCGTGGATTGCGCGGACGGCCCCCCGGGCGTGGGCGGGCCCCGGGCGACGGTGCGGGGTCCGCCCCTCGCCACGTGCTTGACGCGTCAATCGAACATAGGGGTATTTATTTGACGCGTCAAGAAAGGCTGCCGGAGGCGGGGCGGCCGCGCGCCCTTGAGGCCCCGGTCGGATGGCGGCGGGGCCCGCTGTGCCGTATACGGGCCCGCCCCTCCGGGTGTCGTCCCGGTCGGCGCGGGCCATCGGATCCGCGATCGTGTGACGCCGGCGCGCGGGTGGTGCCCTCGGCCGGCCGGTCACGGTCCGTGCGTGCGGCCGCCCGGCCCTGGCCACGGGATGCCCGCGGGTAGCTGACGTGCCCGAGGGTCCCGAAGATTTCCGACAGGCCCATCACGCGGCCTCTGACCTGCGATGACGCGCGGGCGGCGACGCCGCGACGCGGCGCTTTCTTTTGACTACGGGCCGGGCCCGTGTCACGGTCAATCCCATCGGCGTTTGCCGCCTTGCATCACGGCGTCCCTGCCCGGTGAGCGAGAACGCGTGGGTCACGTGCCCCTCGTCCTACCGGCTCCAGGCACACGAGGCCGGTTTGACGACGGTCGGAAATGGCACGGCCGTTGTCCAGCAATCTTCACGTACGAAGGAGATTGACATGCGCGCAAACATCACCGTCCGCCGGACTGTCGCCGCGGCGCTCGCGGCACCGATGCTCGCCTTTGTCGCAGCGGGCACCGCCGACGCGGCACCACAGACCACGACCTCACTCGCCCGTCAGACGGCTGTGACCAGTTACGTCCAGGGCGGCGGCGGCTTCGGGGGCATCGGCGGCCGCGGCGGAAACTTCGGTTTCTACGGCAGCTTCGTCCCCGTTCCCGTCGTCGTTCCCGTCGTCGTCCCCGTCGGCGGCTTCGGCGGCTTCGGCGGCCTCGGCGGCTTCGGGGGCGGATTCTTCCCGTTCCGCTAGGGGCTCCCGCCCCACCGCCACCGCAGCACACCCCGGCCGACCGGAGGGCCCCTGGCGAACCGCCGCGGGCCCTCCGGCCGGCGGGCCGCGGTCGCGCCGCTCGTGTCACACCCCCGCGGCGGCTCCGGTCTCAGCTGTCGGTCCCCGTTCGAGCGGGGCCGGTCCAGTCGACGACGAGGAGAACACCGTGAGCGTGCGGTCAAGCGCATTCAACTTCGGCATGCCGTGGGAATCGCTCTACGGCTACAGCCAGGCCGTACAGGCCGGCGACACGCTCTACATCTCGGGGCAGTTGTCCCACGACAGCGCCGGGACCTTCGTCGGGACCGGTGACTTCGCACTGCAGATGCGGACCACGCTCGACAACCTCGACCGGGTGCTGGAGCACTTCGGCGCCCGCCGCGAGCAGATCGTCGAGACCACCGTGCTGGTCCGGGGCCTGCGGGACCACTTCGACACCGTCGCCCGCCTGCACGCCGAGTACTGCGGCGACCACCGCCCCACCAGCACCGTCATGGGCGTGTCGGACCTGGCGCTGCCCGACCAGCTCGTCGAGATCGGCGCCGTCGTCCGCCTCGACGTCACGGCCTAGAATCCGGGCCATGGCCCTGACCCCGCACGACGTGGACCGGTTCGAAGCGTCCAGGCCCCGCCTGGCGGCCGTCGCCTACCGTCTGCTCGGCTCCGCGAGCGAAGCCGAGGACGCCGTGCAGGAGGCGTTCCTGCGCTGGCAGGCCGCCGACGTCGAGCGCATCGACGTCCCCGAGGCGTGGCTGACCAAGGTGCTCACCAACCTGTGCCTCAACCAGCTCGCCTCGGCCCGGGCGAGGCGTGAGACGTACGTGGGCCAGTGGCTTCCCGAGCCGCTGCTCGCAGGGGACCCGATGCTCGGCCCGGCCGACACCGCCGAGCAGCGCGAATCGGTCACGTACGCCGTCCTCGTCCTGCTGGAGCGCCTCACCCCCAACGAGCGCGCCGTGTACGTGCTGCGGGAGGCCTTCGCGTACCCGCACCGCGAGATCGCCGAGATCCTCGACATCACCGAGGCCGCCAGCCAGCAGATCCACCACCGCGCCAAGAAGCACGTCGCACGGGGCAGGGCCCGTGCCGCCGGCGCGGCCGGCGACGAGGCGGCGGCCCGCCGGGTCGTCGAGGAGTTCCTGGCGGCCGCCACGAGCGGCCGGACCGAGCCGCTCGTACGGCTGCTCACCCAGGACGTCGTCGCGGTCGGCGACGGCGGCGGCAAGGTCCCGGCCCGCGCGAAGGCGTTCGAAGGCGCCGTCGCCGTCGCGAAGTTCCTGCGGGGGCTCTTCGCGCCGGGCCCGGCCGTGCGCACCCTGCTCGGGGGCCCGGCCGCGATCCACGTCACGGCCGCCAACGGTGGCCCCGCCGTCGTGGCGGTCGTCGACGGCCGGGTCGTCGGCGTCATGTGCCTGGAGGTCACCGCCGACGGCATCGCCGCCGTCCGCAGCCAGGTCAACCCCGACAAGCTCGACCGCGCCACCCGGCGATGGGCGGCCGAAGGCCACGGGGAAGTCCCGCTCCACGCCCTCTGACGGTATGTGACGCGCATCACATCCGTTTCCTGTCAGGAAACAGCGGGCCGTCCGGTTCAAGAGGCGAATCCGCTGGAGAGCAGACAGGAGCCAGGACATGCAGCACCGCATCGTCGTCCTCGGAGCCGGGTACACCGGAGCCAGCGCCGCCGGGCGCCTCGCCCGGCGGCTGCGCCGCGAGGACGTCGCCATCACCCTCGTCAACGCGGAGCCCGACTTCGTCGAGCGCGTGCGCATGCACCAGCTCGCCGCCGGCCAGGACCTCACCCCCCGGCCCCTCGACGCGATGTTCGCCGGCACCGGTGTCGAACTGAAGCCGGCGACGGTCACCGGCATCGACGCCGACCACCGCACCGTCGGCCTCCACGGCGCGGACGGCGCCGAGGAACTGGCGTACGACACCCTCGTCTACGCCCTCGGCAGCGGCTGGAAGGACCAGGGCGTCCCCGGCGCCGCCGAGCACGCCCACGAGATCGCCGGCCGCCCCGGGGCCCTGCGGGCGCGCGAACGCCTGGCGGCCCTGGACGCCGGACGAGCGGTCCTCGTGGTCGGCGGCGGCCTCACCGGGCTGGAGGCCGCGACCGAGATCGCCGAGGCCCGCCCGGACCTCGCCGTCGCCCTCGCCGCGCACGCCGGCCTCGGTGACTGGCTCTCCCCGAAGGGCGCCCGGCACCTGCGGAAGGTCGTCGACAGGCTCGGCATCACCGTGCACGAACACACCACCGTCACCGCCGTGGAGGCCGACCGCGTGAGCACCGCCGACGGGACCTCCCTGCCGGCCGCGGTCACCGTGTGGACCACGGGCTTCGCCGTCCACCCGATCGCCGGCGCCAGCGCCCTGGAGACCACCGGCACCGGCCAGATCGTGGTCGACGCCACCATGCGCTCGGTCTCCCACCCGGACGTCTACGCCATCGGCGACGCCGCCATGGCGATGGGCCCAGGTGACAAGCCGCTGCGGATGTCGTGCGCCTCGGGCATCCCCACCGCCTGGCAGGCCGCCGACTCCATCGCCGCCCGCCTGACCGGCGGCAAGCTCCCGAACACGCCGCTGCGGTACTTCAACCAGTGCGTCTCGCTGGGCCGCAAGGACGGTCTGATCCAGTTCGTCACCGCCGACGACAGCGCCGTCGGCACGGTCCTGACCGGACGGTTCGCCGCCCGCTACAAGGAGTTGGTCTGCAAGGGCGCCGCATGGGGCGTCGCCAACCCGACGATGGGCATCCCCACCCGCCGCCGCCACGTCGTCCCCCTGCCCGCCCCGGCCGACCCGGCGGTCCGTACCCCGGCCTGACCCGCGCCCGCGCGCCGCGCCCCGTCGCGAGGGCCACTCGCCGCGGGGCCGCGGCGCGCGGGTGACCGCCGCCCGGCCGTCACCTCGAGGCAGCGGCGGACCCTCACGTACCGCGGGTGTCCCCCGATCAGGAGTTGACGACGAGCGCCGCCGTCGGAAGGAACGTGGCCAGGACGCTGAGCAGCCAGTAGCCGCGCGCGGTGAGCGCCGTCCGGGCGGCGAGGGGCCGGTTGGCCGCCCACCAGAGCACGGCGTAGAGGAGCACGACGGGCCCGAAGAGCAGCAACCCGGGCATGATGCCGTCGTTCTCCGTCGGCTCCCGCCCGGTCAGACCGAGATCGGCGAGCGGCCAGTTCGCGGCGAGGTACCAGAGCATCCAGAGCGGAACCACACCCGGGATCCCCAGCAGCAGGTTCACGCCCAGGGCGGTGTACCACCGTCTCGCCATCTCCCGCGCCTCTCCCCGGTGATCGTCTGCGGAGACAGTACAGCGAGAGGGGGCGGAGCCGACCGGCGCGGCCACGGCGGGTGCGCGCGAGGAGCGGCCGCCGGACACCCGAGGCGCCGGCGGGCGGCGGGCGTCAGCCGATCTCCACCGCCATCCCCTTGACGTTGGTGGCGTCCAGCGCCTTGCGGATGCCCTTGGCGAGCTTGAGCGCGTCACCGACGGCCCAGAAGTGGACGAAGAAGAGCCGTGGTTCGTCGGTGAGCCCGTGGTTGTGCAGTTCGACGAGCTGGCACCCGGCGCGCCTGAGCGCCGCCAGGACGTTCTGGACCTCACTGGCGATCATCGCGCAGTCACCGCTGACCGCCACCCGGCCGTTGCCCAGCGGCTGGTAGTTGATCGCACTGGTCGATCCGAGGCCCGTCGGCAGGACCATGCCGTTGTCGGTGATGGTCTCCCGGCGCACGAAGGTGTTCTTGTAGATCCCGTCGTCGATGCCGCCCTTGACGCCCATCACCTTGTCGATGGCGGCGGTGTCCATGTCGAGTTTGCGCGGCACGGTGTGGGCCGGCCGGCCCGGGGGCGGAGCGCCCGTGCGGTCGAGCGCCGCCCGCAGGCCCTTGGCGATCGCCACGGGGTCCTTGCCGTGCGCGTGGACGTGGACCCACCAGATCTCGGGGGCCTGCGACAGCAGGTGCTTGTGGATGGCGGTCTGCTCGATCCTTCGTTCATGGAGCACGTCGGTGAACGACTGCATCTCCTTCTCGGTGACGACCACGTCGCCCATCAGCAGCGTGTTCCCGTCGGCGTAGCGGACGAAGGACACGTGCGAGCCCAGCGCGAGCCCGGGTTTGACGGTGACGCCCTGCGAGACCACCTTGAGGTCCCGGCGCGGCAGACCCGTGTGGTACATGAACTCGCGCCTGATGTCACCCGTCCGCCCCAGCGCGACGGCCACGTCCTTCCAGTCCGTCAGGGCGGTGCGCACGGGCATGACCGACGCGTGGTTGTGCTGCTTCGAGGTTTCGGCGGGCGCGCACGCGGAGATCGCCCCGCCGAGCACCGGCGCCAGAGTGGCCGCGGCGAGCAGATGCCGCCGTGACGCACCCGTCTGCGGGTGGGTGTTCTGCTGTCGGTCCTCACGCATCATGTGTGCCTCCTGACGGGATGGAAGCACGGCGGACCTCGCACACACCCCAGCAGCGCCAGCACTGCGGCCAGGTGGGTGAAGCGCCCGTCGGCAAACGGGTGAGCCCAACCGGCGGTGCGGGCTCCACGTCCGTACCGGCCGCCCCGGTGCGCCGGTCGAAGAACCGGTGACCACACACCGCGGGGGAGGCCGGCCCGTGGCGTTCGGGTGCACCTTCCGCGAGCGTCCATGCGGGCGAGACCGGACGTCGCGACGCAGACGGGGAGCGGGCGGACGGGTGACGCGCTTTCGCCGGTGATCAGCGGACGGCGGCGCGCTCCGGATGCAGGACTGACGCTGTCCGCTCGGATGCGGCGCCGGACGTGGTCGCCCACGGAACGGCGTAGGTTCGTCGACGAGCTGCCGGCACGGGTCGGGACCCGTTCGCCCGCGCCGGTCGTCGAGGCGACGTGATCGGTTCGCCTCGGGGTGGGACCGGGGACACCCCCGGCCCCACCCCGCGGCCTCACAGGTCGAGTTGGAAATCGAGCGCCTTGTGCGTCGGTTCGTAGCCCAGCGCGTCGTTGATGTTCCTCATGTGCCGGTTGCTGTCGGCTGTGTCGGTCAGCAGACCGCCGAGCTCGGGGTGGCGCTCGCGGGCCTGCCGGATCGACGCGGCCTTCATCCAGCGGCCCAGGCCGTGTCCACGGTGTTCGGGCAGGACGCCGGTGCCGTAGTGCTGGCCGTCGCCCTTCCCGCTGCCCGGAACGACCAGCTCGGTGAATCCGGCGATCGAGCCGTCGGACTCGTCGACGGCCACGACGGTGTGCAGTAGATCACCTCGGTCCTCGACCGCCCGCGCGGCGGCCCGGACCAGGTCCACGTCCCAGGCGACCGTGCCGTGGCCGCTGTCGTCCATCGGCATGTCGTCCATGGCGCGGCGCGATGCCGCGAAGGTCCGGGCGAGGCTGTCGGGCACGGTCCCGTGCCAGGATGCCAGCCGGTATCCCGGGTGCGGCCGGCTGATGATCTCTCCGAGTGCCGCGACGTCCGTGTCGGTCAAGGACAGCCGGGCGTATGTGAGCGTGAGGACCTTGCGGAAACCTCGGGCCGACAGGAAGTGGGAGCCGGGGGAACCGGCCTCGGTCTGGGCGAGGACGCAGCGTCTGCCGTCGTCACGGGCAGCGGCCACGACCTCGTCGAGGAGCCGTGTGCCGACTCCGCGGCGCCGCTCGGCCGGATGGACGTGGAGTGCCAGCTGGGCCAGGTGTTCCCGGTCGGGACGGGTGAACAGACGCAGGAACGCTGATCCGACGGGGATCGCGTCGGCGTCGGACGCCAGCCATGCCAGCCGGAAGCCGGACGGACCGCGGTCGGGGTCGGTCAGTGGGGTGATACGGATCGACAAGGTGTCTCCGTCGTGAGGAAGTGGCAAGTGTGGGGACGCGGGTTCGCCTGCGGGACATTCCTGCGCATGTGCTGCACACCTCCTTGTTCGACGAAGCCGGTCCGAGGGCGCTCGGACAATCGAGGGAATCTAACGGTTCCCGCGCGTCAATGACAAGGCGTGCCTTGCCGCGGGCCTGCGGATCGGGTGCCGTGGCCAGGCCGCGGCAGTGTCCTCGCGCTCGTTCGGGGCGCCGTTCTCGCCCTGGCCGCCCACGCGAGCCCGGGAGGGTCCGCGGTGACCTCGGAGTGGAGCGTGACGGCGGACACGAGTGGATGCCTGGTCCGCGGGCGCATCCGGTGCCGGGCCGGGAAGCCGTGTGGAGGGCGAGCAGCACCTGTCCGGCCTCGCCTCGCCGAGTGCCGTCCGCGGACGCGGTGTTGGAGCGGGCAAGCGATGGCGGCGCGGCGGCGGGAGTTGCCGCCCGGCGCCGAATGGGCTCCCTGGGGGGGCGACTCCGGGGTCGGCGGAGCACGAAAGGAGCGTAAGCCCCGATTCTATGAAGTCGGTCACAGCGATATGCCGACCCTCCGGCGCACTTAGTAGACGCGGCGTGGTGGATATCGTGGCTTTTGTCCGTCTTGGTGTGGATGTCGACTCTGTCCCGCGTCCAGAATTCCGCCCGTCCGAACCGCGAGCCTGCGGCCCTGCAGCGTAAGGAATCTGACGCTGCCTCATCTTCGGGTCCTGTCGCCAAGTGCGGTCGGCAGTCACCGAGCGCCTTCCTGGCGCGGGCCTTGGAACTACGAGGCGAGGTAGTGGCGGGACCCCATTGCGCTCCCGGCCGAACCGTTCTCAAAATGACGCCCACACGACGTCGCTGCAGTTCGGAACCGGTGTCCACGCGGAATCGACCGCGCACCGGGCGCTCGGCGTCACCGAGTGAGGAGGAGCCCTCTCATGAAGTCGTCCCGAACGTCCGCAAGGCTCCTCGCCGCCGGTTTCGGCCTCGCCCTGGCCGCCGGCGCGCTGGGCGCGGCGGTGCCGGCGAGCGCCCAGGCGGCCGCCACCCCCTCCCCTTCCGCCGGTACCTCCATATCCGGGTACGCCGGTTCGCCCGAGGAGGCCGCGAACAACAGGGCGTTCTTCCAGGCCGTGCTCACGTCGGTCGCAGACAAGCGCGCCGCCCAGCCCGACGCGCAAGCGGTGACCGTCTACTACGACGCCTCCCACGCACCGAGCTTCCGTTCGCAGATAGCGAGCGCGGCCTCGATATGGAACAGCTCCGAGTCCCACGTCAAGCTCCAGGAGGCGTCAGGCAACGCCGACTTCTCCTACTACGAGGGCAACAGTCAGCGCGGGTCCTACGCCTCCACGAACGGCCATGGAAGCGGCTACGTCTTCATCGACTACACCCAGGCCCAGCAGAACGACTCGGTCCGCGTCGTCACCCACGAGACCGGGCACGTGCTCGGCCTGCAGGACGACTACAGCGGGCCGTGCAGCGAACTGATGTCGGGCGGGGGCCCCGGCCCGTCCTGCACCGACCGCAATCCGAACGCCACCGAGCGTGCGCGTGTCGACCAACTGTGGGCCACCGGAGTCGCCCAGGCCCCGGGCACGCTGAACCAGCCCGCCGACCGCCCGGTGCCGGACCACCGCCGACCCGGGCGTTCGCTCAGCGGCACTCCCTGGAGCTGATCGCGCCTGGGACCGCCATACCTCTGCCGCCCGGATGCCCGGCCACCCGCCCGGCAGGGACCGGCGGGGTGCGTGACCGTCCCCGGGATACGCGCACGGCGCGGCCGGCGACGCAAGGCCGGGGGTGCTGAGGGCGCGCCCGGGGCCGGACGCGGACCTGCATGCCGAGCCGAAGCGGATCGGCATGCAGGTCCCCGTCCCGCCGGCGTTCCGGCGCAGTGCTGTCAATCCCTCCGGCCGTTCCGGGCCTCACGGGGGAACTCGGTGCGGTCCGTTGCGGAGGACCACTGCAGGAGGAAGCGAAGCGCGGCACGGGACTCGGTGTCGTGTCCCGTCAGGGTGGCCATGAACTGGTCGCGGTTGGTGTCGACGGTCAGTTGCCGGCGGCGGGTGCGTCCCTGCTCGAGCCGGACGACGTAGTCGAAGCCCAAGTGTGCCAGCTGGGCCAGTTCCTCCCGGCGCAGACCCGCCACGCGACGCACCCCGTCACCGGGCGCCGGTCCGGCCCGGCGCGGGTCGAGCGCGGCACGACGGGCGCGCAGGAACTGGCCCGGCTCGCTGTCGTCGGTTTCTCCGCTACGCGAACGCATGCTCGCAGTCTCACACCCGGGAAGGGTGGGTGCCTGGTACCCGATTCCATAGGGACACCGCCCCCTGGCGCCCCGGTGCCCGGCGGTGTGAGGCTCTGTGCCGTGGTCCTCCGGGGCCACCAGGTCCGCGGATCTCGCGGCCTGCCGATCGACATCACGGAGATGCGGCCATGCGAGCTGTCGGGTTCACCGCATTCGGAGGTCCGGAGGTGATGCGGGTTCTGGATCTTCCGGAGCCGCACGCAGGCCCGGGCCAGGTACGGATCAAGGTCCAAGCGGCGGACATCAACCCGTCCGACATCGCCTACCGGTCCGGCCTCATCAGCAAGCTCATGCCCGAGGCGTTCCCGGCGTCCGGCGCGTACGTCGTCGGGTGGGACGCCGCGGGCGTGATCGACGAGGTCGGCGAGGGCGTGCGCCCGGAGCTGACCGTCGGGACCAGCGCGCTCGCACTCCTCGTCCCGCGGTCGACGCTCGGTGCGCAGGCGGAGTACGTGGTGGCCCCGGCCGAGTCCGTCGTGCGGGCCCCGCGGGGCGTGGAGCCGGCCGCGGCCTCCACCCTGCTGATGAACGGCGTGTCCGCGTGGCACGCCGTGGAACTGCTGGAGCTCGCGCCGGGCGCGACCGTCGCCGTGATCGGAGCAGCCGGAGCGGTCGGCGGGTACGCGGTGCAGCTGGCCAAGGCCGCGGGGCTGACCGTGATCGCGGACGCGGCCGAACGCGATCGCGACCTCGTCGCCGCGCTGGGCGCGGACCACCTGGTGCCGCGGGGAGACGGCTTTGTCGACGCCGTTCTGCGCCTGCGGCCCGACGGCGTGGACGGGCTGATCGACACGGCGCAGTTCACCCGGGCCTCCGACGCCGCGGTTCGGGACGGAGCCGTGATCGCCACCCTGCGCCCGGCGGCCGATACCGCGACCGACCGCGGGCTGCGCTCGCGCGTGGTGAACGTCGTCGAGAACTCCGGCGACACCGGCGTCCTGACCGCGCTGTGCGATCACGTGGAGTCAGGGGTCCTGACACTCCGCGTCGCAGCCACCTTCGCCCTCGAAGAGGCCGCGCAGGCACATGCGTTCATGGAGGCGGGAGGCGTACGGGGCCGCCCCGTACTCGTCTTCTGACCGGGTTGAGGGGCCCCCGGCCAGTTCTGTCGGCGAGGCCCCTCGACTGGGGGGTCGGTCTGCGCAGTGCGATCGCGGACCCGCTGCTCCCGGTCGGCGCGCGCGCCAGCAGCGGTCCCCAGTGGCCGAGCATGTGACGTCGATGGACGCCGAGAGCTACCGCTGAGCGATGGAATGCAGAGCGCCTCGTTCATCCGGGATGCTTGGCTGCTGGCGTCCGGCACCATGTGGGTTCAAGAGATCGTGGCCGGCCGACCGGATTGGCGGCACACGCCGTCCGGAGTGGTCTTCCGCGTAGTTCCCGGTGGGACGTTTCGGATGGGCTTGTCCGACGCGGAACTGGACGCGGTCCGCGCCATCGAGCGTGCCGGCGGCGCCGAGGACGCCCTCGGAGCGTTCTTCGCCGGCGCCGCCCAGGCCCAACCGGTACGAGAAGTGCGGGTCGAGCCGTTCCTGATCGCCCGACATCCGCTAGCGGTCACGTTCAGAGCATTCCGGCTGGCAGAGCACTGTGGCGCCCCAAAGGATGTGCATTGACGGCAGGCGGGGCGCTCATCACTGCTCAGCCGTCGCAATTCATCATGACGGCTCCCAAGAGCCGACCGGCCTGGAGAAACAATGTCCCTTATCTCCCCTGAGCTTATATCCGGCGGCCTCTTCGCAGATTTACGCCGTAACGCACGGCACCAGTGGTTCTCCCGGTTGAGCGTCATCCTGGCAACGCTTTCCATCGCCCTCCTGACCACCGCTGCTCCTCATGCCTCCGCGGCAACACGGGAAAACCTGATCCACAATCGCTTGAACCCCGCGAGCGGATCTGAGGTGCCCGCTGTGCAGGGGCGTGTGGCCGCGCCGTTGAGTGCGGCGTTCTCCACGGTGACGATCCCGGCGGGCACGAGCCCGATCCCGGTGGCGGTGGCGCCGAACGGCAACGTCTACGTCGGCAACGCCAATTCGAGCAACGTGACGGTGATCAGCAGCACCACGAACACCGTCCTGGCTACGGTCCCCGTCGGCTCGAGCCCGGCCATGGTGGCGGTGGCGGCGAACGGCAACGTCTACGTCACCAACCAGAGCTCGAGCAACGTAACAGTGATCGACAGCACCAGTAACACGGTCCTGACCACTGTCCCCACCGGCGGGGGCCCGTTCGCGTTGGCGGTGGCGCCCAACGGCAGGGTCTACGTCGCCAACTCGACGTCGAACAACGTGACGGTGATCGACAGCGCCACGAACGCGGTCCTGGCCACCGTCCCCGTCGGCGCGGTCCCGGACGCGGTGACGGTGGCGCAGAACGGCAACGTCTACGTCGCCAACCGAAACGACGGCACCGTGACAGTGATCGACAGCGCCACGAACACCGTCCTGGCCACCCTCCCCTCCGGCGGGTTCCCGGGCGCGGCGGCGGTGGCGCCGAACGGCAACGTCTACGTCGCCAACCAGACCTCGAACAACGTGACGGTGATCAGCAGCGCCACGAACACCGTCCTGGCCACCGTCCCCGCCGGCACGGTCCCGGGGGTGTTCGCGGTGGCACCGAACGGCAACGTCTACGTCACCAACACCGTCTCGAACAACGTGACGGTGATCGACAGTGCCACGAACACGGTCCTGGCCACCGTCGCCACCGGCGGGGGCCCGTTCGGGATAGCGGTGGCGCCGACCGGCAAGGTCTACGTCGGCAACTCGAATTCGAACAACGTGACGGTGATCGACAGTGCCACGAACACCGTCCTGGCCACCGTCCCCGCCGGCGCGTTCCCGTTCTACGTGGCGGCGGCGCAGAACAGCAACGTCTACGTCACCAACGCCAATTCGGCGAACGTGACGGCGATTTCGCCCTTGACGGTGACGACCTCAACCACGTCGCCGAAGTGCGAGCAATCGGTGACGTTCAGCATTTCCGGGGGCACGCCGAGCGGGACAGCGGTGGTGGACTTCGGGGACGGCAGCCCCACGGTCACCGTCACCCTGGACGCCACCGGGAGCGGACAGACCACCCACACCTACACCGCCGGTACGTTCACCGCGACCGTGAACGGCAACCCCACCTCCGTCACCGTGGCGAGCGGATCCGGCCAGCCGTGCTGTCGCGATTGGTCCCACGCGGGCGATGGCGCGAAGACTTCGCAGTCACCCCGACCACACTGCTGCGCCGGCATCGGTAACTCGTCAAACGCAGATGGACCTTCGCCCAGCACCGTCGCCCCGGCCGCCCACCCATCGCCCCGCCCGACAAGCGGCTCATCCTGCCCTCGGCCCGCGAAAACAACAGCTGGGGCCACCGGCGAATACGAGGCGAACTCGCCCGCCTCGGCTACCCGATCGCCCCATCCGCAGCCTGGGAAATCCTTCATGCCACCTGAATCGCCTCTGCCCCGCAACGCTCCGGCCCGACCTGGCGCCAGTTCCTCACCGACCAGGCCCACGGCATCATCGCCGCCGACTTCCTGCACCTCGACACCGTCTCACTCAAGCGCCTGTACGTCCTGATCTCCATCAAGCACGGCACCCGGCGTATCCGCCTCACCAGGCGTCGCGCCCCGCGTGGTGATGGAGATCCTCGGCCACAGCCGGATCGCGGTCACCCATGAACGTCTACGCGCACGTCGTGCAGACACCCGGCGTGAGGCCGTCAGCCACATGGACCGGCTGCTGCGAAGGCGTCCCGGCCGCGAGTGAGCGTGGCCGTTGATGTCGGATCCGGATGTCGAAGACCCCCAGCCATGACCGGCTGGGGGTCTTCTCACTGGTGGGCGTGGACGGTTTCGAACCGCGGACATCTGCCTTGTAAGTTCGATCACTGCTCGGCACTGCCGGGGAGCCACCTGGCCACGCTGGCCACGCTGGACCGTAGAGGAGTGTTGGCGTCCGGCGCCGTTGATGTCACTCGTGGATGTCAGAACGGAGCAACCGCGCGCTCGCTGGCACGATGATCCAGTGGTTGACCGGGAACGCATCAAAGCAGAGACCGTGGCGTACTTCCGAGCACTCGATGAGGACGCCACCTTGCGGCACCACTTCCGCCACGCTGATGAGGAGGGCGGCTTGTGGTACATCGAGGCCGTGGTCACGTCCGTTGGAGTGGTGTATCGACGGCCACTCGGTGATCTCTTCTTTGACGTTATGCGGTGAGTTCGGCTGGCAGGCCGGTGTTGTCGGTTTC
>JARAXD010000053.1:0-14035 GCA_033793685.1 Streptomyces sp. ME19-03-3
CAGATCCGATTTCCGTCTCCGCCACCCTCTGGAGGGGGTTTCGCCTTCAGGCTTTCGCTTTCCGGCTTTTCCGACTCTATCAGACCGTTTCCGTCCTGATCCCCAGTCAGCGGGGTTTTTCGTTTCGCGCCTTCCGGCGTGTCCACTACTTTAGCGGCTTTCCCCAGGGGCTCATAATCGAGCCATTCGGTTCGGATTTCGGCAGGCCGAAATCGTCCCCGGAGGGAAGTCGTGCAGTAGTGGTGTGCGCCAGGCGGCGTGAGTGGCCGCCTCTGGAAAGGTGACCCGTCCGAGGCAGCTAGGGAACACTACACCACGCCCCACGGTGCTTCAAACCTGTGGCCGTCAACGGGTCTGCGGGGTAGCTTCAGGGGATGACCGAGCATGCGCACGCGTACCTGTGGTGGGCCGCCTGACGGCGGCCGACGCTCTGCGCATGCATCCAACGGCCGCCGCTTTCGGCGGCCGTAGGTGTTTCTGCTCCGGCCCGCCGAACGCGGCGGTCCCACAGCCGGGAGGAACACCGATGACGAGGGTCTTCAGCGGGATCAAGCCGACGGGGCACCTGACCCTGGGCAACTACCTGGGCGCGGTGCGGCAGTGGGCGGCTGTGGACCAGCACCGGGCCGAGTCGCTGTTCTGTGTCGTGGACCTGCACGCACTCACCGTGGAACACGATCCGGCGCGCGTACGGCGGCTGAGCCGGCAGGCCGCGACGCTCCTGCTGGCCGCCGGCCTCGACCCGCGGGTCTGCACACTCTTCGTGCAGAGCCATGTGGACGAGCACACCCGGCTGGCGTACCTCCTCGAGTGCACCGCCACGGACGGGGAGATGCGGCGGATGGTGCAGTACAAGGAGAAGGCCGCCGGCGAGCAGCGGCGGGGCGGCAGTGTGCGGCTTTCCCTGTTGACGTACCCCGTGCTGATGGCGGCCGACATCCTGGCGTACGGGGCGGACGAGGTGCCCGTCGGCGACGACCAGGCGCAGCACGTGGAGCTGACACGGGATCTGGCGGTGCGGTTCAACCACCGCTACGGGCATGTGTTCACCGTCCCCCGGGCGGTGCTGCCGCAGGTGGCGGCGCGAGTGATGAACCTGCAGGATCCGGGGTCGAAGATGGGGAAGTCGCAGGACACCGGCCCGGGGATCGTCTACCTGCTCGACGAGCCGGAGGTCGTCCGCAGGAAGGTGCTGCGGGCGGTGACCGACAGCGGGCACGAGGTGGCGTACGAGCCGCGGGAGCGGCCCGGGGTGGCGAACCTGCTGGAGATCCTCTCGGCGTGCACCGGCCGGCCTCCGCAGGACCTCGCGGCGGCGTACGACTCGTACGGCGCTCTGAAGAAGGACACCGCCGAGGCCGTCGTGGAGGAGCTGCGACCGTTGCGGGAGCGGCACGCCGAGCTGGTGGCCGACCCCGGGTACGTGGACGGGGTGCTCAGAAAGGGTGCCGAGCGGGCGCGGGCGCTGGCCCGGCCGACGGTGGACGCGGCCTACGGGGCGATCGGGCTGCTGCCCGCCTGAGCGCCCGCGGGGTGTGGACGGCGGAGCCGCCGCGGCGTTCGGCGGCCCGCCGGCTCGGGCCCGCGGGTGGTCAGCCGTTGCCGGAGGCCAGTTCGCGGCTGCGGTCGCGGGCGGCCTCCAGGGCGGCGATCAGGGCGTGGCGCACGCCGTGCTTCTCCAGCTCCCGGATGGCGTTGATGGTGGTGCCGGCCGGGGAGGTGACGGCCTCGCGCAGTTTGACGGGGTGCTCGCCGCTGTCGCGGAGCATCACTGCGGCGCCGATCGCGGACTGCACGATGAGGTCGTGGGCCTGTGCGCGCGGCAGGCCGAGGAGGATGCCGGCGTCGGTCATGGCCTCGACCAGGTAGTAGAAGTACGCCGGCCCGGAGCCGGAGAGGGCGGTGGCGGCGTCCTGCTGGTACTCGGGGATGCGCAGGGTCTTGCCCACCGGCTGGAAGATCTCCTCGGTGCGCAGCAGGTGCTCCTCCGCGGCGTGGCTGCCGGCGGAGATGACGGACATGCCCTCGTCGACAAGGACCGGGGTGTTGGGCATGACGCGCACGACGGCGATGCCGTCCGCGAGGCGCTCCTCGAAGAACGAGGTGGGGACGCCGGCCGCGGCACTGATGATCAGGCGGTCGGCGGCGACGTGCGGGGCGAGCTCCTCCAGGAGGGCGGACATGTCCTGGGGTTTGACGGCGAGGATGAGGGTGTCGGCGGTCCTGGCCGCCTCCTCGTTGGAGACCGGTTCGACGCCGTAGCGGGTGCGCAGCTCATCGGCGCGGGCCGGGCGGCGGGCGGTGACCAGCAGGTTCTGCGGCTTCCAGCCGGCACGGAGCATGCCCGACAGGAGGGCCTCACCGATCTTGCCGGTGCCGAGCACCGCGACTTTCTGCGTCATGCGGCCATCCTCGCACCGCGGGCGGCCCGGAGGCCGGGCCATCCACGGTGCGGTCACCCGGCGGGATCAGGCCGTTCGGCGGCGGAGGGTGGCCGCTCCGAGGGCGAGGGCGAGCGCGGCGCTGCCCGCGACGACGGCGAGGTCGCGGACGAAGTCACCGGTGACGCCGGTGTGCGTGAGCACCTCCTGCATGCCGTCGACGGCGTACGACATGGGCAGGACATCGGAGACGGCCTCCAGCACCGGCTGCATCCGCTCGCGCGGCATGAGCAGTCCGCAGAGCAGGATCTGCGGCAGCAGCACGGCGGGCATGAACTGCACGGCCTGGAACTCGCCGGCGGCGAAGGCGCTGACGAACAGCCCGAGGGCAGTGCCGAGGCAGGCGTCGGCCAGGGCGACCAGGAGCAGCAGCCAGGCGGAGCCGGTGACCTCGAGTCCGAGCACGAGGACGGCGAGCCCGGTGGCGAGGGCCGCCTGGACGACGGCCACGGCGCCGAAGGCGAGGGCGTACCCGGCCAGCAGGTCGCCCTTGCCGAGCGGCATGGACAGCAGGCGCTCCAGAGTGCCGGAGGTGCGTTCGCGCAGCGTCGCGATGGAGGTGACCAGGAACATCGTGATGAGCGGGAAGATGCCCAGCAGTGAGGCGCCGACGGTGTCGAAGGTGCGCGGGACGGCGTCGTAGACCCAGGACAGCAGCGTCAGCAGGACGCAGGGCACGACCAGCATCAAGGCGATGGTGCGCGGATCGTGCCGTAGTTGCAGCAGCACGCGGCGGGCGGTGGCGAGGATGCGGCGCCTGCTCATCGGACGGTCTCCTCGGCCTGGTGGGGGAGCTTGCCGGCGGCCTCGTCGACGAGGCGGAGGAAGGCGTCCTCGACGGTGGAGGCGCCGGTGCGGGCCCGGAGCGCGTCGGGGGCGCCCTGGGCGAGGATGCGGCCCTCGCGCATCAGGAGCAGCCGGTGGCAGCGCTCGGCCTCGTCCATGACGTGGCTGGAGACGAGGAGGGTGGTGCCACGTTCGGCGGCGAGGCGGTGGAACAGCTCCCACAGGTCGCGGCGCAGCACGGGGTCGAGGCCGACGGTGGGTTCGTCGAGCACGAGCAGTTCGGGTGTTCCGAGCAGCGCCACGGCGAGGGAGACGCGGCCCAGCTGGCCGCCGGAGAGGTTGCCGGCGAGGGCGCCGGCGCGGGAGGCCAGGTCGACGTCGGCGATGGCACGTTCGACGTGGTCGGGGGCGGCGCCGCCGAGAACGGCGGCGAAGTACTCGAGGTTCTGGCGGACGGTCAGGTCGCGGTAGACGGACGGCGCCTGGGTCACATAGCCGATGCGGGGGCGCAGGTGGCGGTGGCCGGCGGGCAGACCGAGGACGTCGAGGGTGCCGGTGACGGCGGCCTGGGTGCCGACGACGGCGCGCAGGAGGGTCGACTTGCCGCAGCCGCTGGGGCCGAGCAGGCCGGTGATCTCGCCTCGGGGGACGGTGAACTCCAGGGCGTCCAGGACGGTGCGGCCGCCGCGGACGGCGGTGAGCCCGCGGGCCTGCACGGCGGGTCCGAGGTCCGGTCCCCGGGCGCCGTCGTCTTTATTCATCATGCGGTGAATAATGCTCCGGGGCGTTTCGGGGCGTCAAGGGGCGGCAGATGTATCCGTTTGAGTGACGGATCATTTACGCTGCGCTTACCTAAAGGACTTGCAAAATGGATGTCCTGTCTACGCAGATCGCTGGGCGCTACGTATCGGAACGGGGGCAGCTGTGGTACCGGCCGAGTCAGTCGCGCGTACCGCCGCCGTCATGGCGGGACAACTGCCCTCCCTGTTCGCGGCGATAGGCGGCGCCGCCGTCGAGCCCCTGCCGCCTTCTGCCGCGGCGCGGGCACGACGGTGGCGCACACGGGACCCGAGACCGGGAACCGCCTCGCGCGCAGGCACGGGAGCAGCGGCATACGCCTGATGCCACCCGGGACGATGAACGTCCCGGCTCCGGCACCCGCACCCGCACCCGCACCCGCACCCGCACCGCGGGGCGGTACCGGACCGGGCCCCGGTGAGGCGTTCCGGTGGAGGGCGCCCGTTCTCCACCGCCGTGACGGCGCCGCGGACGGCCCGGCCGGCGGTACCGCCTCCGGATCCGGAGACATACCGGCCGCCGGTGGCGTGTTCCGCCGCTGAGGCACGGCCGGTCCCCATCCCTCCTGACCGCGGTCGTCGCCCGCGACCCCGGGCTCACTCCGCCCGGCGCCGTGACGACGCCCGCGCGTCGGCGTGCACGTACGCGTACGCGGCCTCGCGGTCCGCAAGGTCCGGGAGACCGACCCCCACACCGCTCGACCACCCGCCCCCGCCCACGCCGGCGAACGGGGCGCCATGGAGGACACCCGCGTGAAGACCTTCATCCCCCCATCCCTCCCTTCCTGTTCCGCCCTCCCGCCACCGGCCGCTCGGACGCCCCGGCGGGTCCGCGGCTCCCTCACTCCCGCCCCCCTCCGGTGAGCCGCCTCATCCGCGCCGTGCCGCGGCTGCCCGGCCCGCGCACACTGCGCGCCGACGTGACCGCTTCCCTCGTCGTCTTCCTCGTCGCCCTGCCGCTGTGTGTGGGCGTGGCCGTCGCCTCCGGGGTGCCGGCCGAAGTGGGCCTGGTCACCGGCATCGTCGGTGGCCTCGTGGCCGGGCTGCTCCCCGGCAGCAGCCTCCAGGTGTCCGGCCCGGCCGCCGGGCTGACCGTCCTGGTCTACGAGGCGATCCAGGAGTTCGGGCTGCCCTCGCTGGGCGCACTCGTGCTCTGTGCCGGCGGGCTGCAGATCGCCATGGGCGCGCTCCGGCTGGGCCGCTGGTTCCGGGCCATCTCCCTCGCCGTCGTCCAGGGCATGCTGGCCGGCATCGGCCTGGTGCTGATCGCGGGACAGCTCTACGCGCTCGCCGACACCGCGGCGCCGGCCGGCGGCCCGGCGAAGATCGTCGGGTTGCCAGGCCTGGTCGCGGGCACCCTCGCCTCCCCCGCGGCGCTCACCGCGTTCGCCGTCGGCGGCGGCACCATCGCGGTGCTCGTCCTGTGGCCGCGCATCCCGCGCGCGGCGCGCCTGCTGCCGGCGCCGCTGGCCGCGGTCGCGATGGGCACGGGCGCGGCCGCGCTGTTCGACCTGCCGGTCCACCGGGTCGAGGTCGCGGGACTGCTCGACGTCATCCAGCCGCCCGGCGCCGAGCAGTTCGCGGCGGTGGCGGGTCTGTCCGGGATCGGGACCGTGCTGGCGTTCGCGCTGATCGCCTCCGCGGAGAGCCTGTTCAGCGCGGCCGCGGTGGACCGGCTGCACGACGGGCCGCGCACCGACTACGACAGGGAGCTCATCGCGCAGGGCGCGGGCAACACCGTCTGCGGTGTGCTCGGGGCCCTGCCGATGACCGCCGTCATCGTGCGCAGCGCCGCCAACGTGCAGGCGGGTGCCCGTACGAAGGCGGCGCGTGTGCTGCACAGCGTGTGGCTGTTGCTGTTCGCCGCACTGCTGCCCGGCGCGCTCGGGGTGATCCCGGTGGCCGCACTGGCCGGCGTACTGGTGCACGCGGGCTGGAAGCTCGTCCCGGTGAAGGAGATCGCGCCGCTGTGGCGGGAGCACCGCGGCGAGGCCGTCGTCCTCATCGTGACCGCCACGGGCATCGTGACCACCAACATGTTCGAGGGAGTGCTCATCGGACTGCTGACGGCCGTGGTGAAAACGGCGTGGGAGACCTCGCAGACCCACGTGGACATCCACGACACCGGCGAGGGGCCGATCGTCGTCCACGTCCTGGGGAACGCCACCTTCCTGCGGCTGCCCAAACTGCTGGAGCAGCTTGAGGCGCTGCCCCGTGACCGCCCTCTGGAACTGGACCTGCGTCGGCTGAGGCACCTCGACCACGCCTGCGGCATGGCGCTGCTCGGCTGGGCCGAACGGCACAACGAGGAGGGGGTGACGCCGGTCCGGGTACAGGGCGCACCCGTGTGACCGGCGGCCCGGGACCGGCGGGAAGGGGTCCGCCCCTGCCCCGCGGTTCCGGGCCGTCTCAGGGTCATCCCCTATGGCCTCGGGGGGCGAAGCGGAGCGACCGTGGCCGTATGAGGCCTTCCACCGATGTATCCCCGGACATGACCGGGGCCGAGAAGCGGCGGCTCACGGTGGCCTCGGCCACCCTCGGCCCCTGGCGCCCGGCGGCGGCCGTCGGCGCGATCGGCGGCGGGGTGTCCCTGGCCGCCTCCGCCCTGCGCGGCGATTTCGGGCTCGGCGTCGTGGCGGGCGCCGCCTCTGTCGCGCTGATGCTCTTCTTCCTCGTCGGCGGCGCCAGCGCCGCGACCGGCCGCGGACCGCGCGCCGACCGCCGCATGCGCCGCTGGGCGGCCGCCCATCCGTGGCGCGTCGCGCTGGTGCCGGCCTGCATGCTGCTTCTCACCGACGTCGTGCTGCGCCAGGTCCTGACCTCGGAGAGCTTCTTCGGCAGCCTTTGGGACGGCCTGTGGCGCGGGGTCCTCGTCGCGGGTGTGGTCGGCGTCGTCGGTGCGGTGGCGGGGAAACGGCGGGCGGGCCGGTAGTCCGTCTCGTCGCACGGGAGGCGCCCCGTGGGCCGTGCGTCCCGCGGGAGGCACCGCCATGGACCGTACGTCGCACGGTGACCGTCACGCCGTCGTGGGCTGCTCCTCGGACGGTGCGACAACTCCCCCCGCAGAAAGGGCCGGTGGCAGCTCACGACATGGCGCGGGTCCGGGCGGTGCGCCTCGGCCGTCAGTCCCCGGCCGCGGTCTTGACCGCGACCTTGAGCTCCACCGTGTAGGGCTCGACCACCTGGCCGTCCGGGAAGAGCCCCAGCAGCGCGCGCCGCTCGTCGTCGAGGATGCGGCGGGCGGCGTCCGGGGCGAGCACGGCGAAGTAGGAACGGCTGCCGAGCATCGTGAGGTGCGTGTCCAGCGCGACGGTGCGCGTCCAGTGGAGCACACGGGACTCGGTGCGCATCCCCAGGCGGTCGCCGAGTGAGCGGAGGACGTCCTCCGCCGTGCTCGTCAGGCCGTTCTCGTGGTAGCGCGGGACCGCACGGGCCAGTCGGTCCTCCTGCTCCCGCACCCAGGCCACCCCGGTGTCCGGCACGTTCCACCACAGCGCGAGCGCGCCGCCCGGGCGCAGCACCCGCGCCGCCTCGGGGGCGGACTTCACCGGGTCCGTCCAGTGCCACGCCTGGGCGTACGTCACGAAGTCCGCGACCCCCGACGCGAACGGCAGCGCGTCGCCGTCCGCGCGCACGATCGGCACCTCCGGCTGTCCGGCCCGCAGTTGCGCGGCCATCCCCGCCCCGGGCTCCACCGCGGTCACGTGTGCCCCGCGCGCCCGTATCAGCGCCGTGGCGATCCCGGTCCCTGCCCCCACGTCCAGGACCGTGGCCCCGGCGAAGGGCCGGCCGCTGATCTCCTCGACGGCGTCGAAGAGTTCACCGGGGTAACCGGGGCGGGCCGCGGCGTACTGCGCGGCGACCGTGTCGAACGACTGGGCGAGCGCGCGGTGGGACTGCTGTGTGGTCATGCGGACGATTCTTCCCCGTGGCGCGCGAGCGCGACCCACCGTGCGGCGCCCGGGCCGGTACGGCCTGCGGGGATGCGGCCGGCGCCGGGGTGCGGGCGTCACCGGGGTGCGGGCGTCACCGCAAGGACCCCTGCCGCCGTTGTGCCAGGGATCGGCGGAAGGGGTCCCGGGAAGGCGAGGAGGGGTCCGACGTCAGCGCTCGAGCTTCGAGACGTCGCGGACGGCGCCCTTGTCGGCACTGGTGGCCATCGCGGCGTAGGCCTTGAGGGCGAGGGAGACCTTGCGATCACGGGCCCGGGGGGCGTGGACCCCGCCGAGGGCGGTGCGCCGGGCGGCCAGTTCCTCCTCGGAGACGAGGAGTTCGATGCTGCGGCCGGGGATGTCGATGCGGATGCGGTCGCCGTCCTCGACCAGCGCGATCGTGCCGCCGGAGGCCGCCTCGGGGGAGGCGTGGCCGATGGACAGGCCGGAGGTGCCGCCGGAGAAGCGGCCGTCGGTGACGAGGGCGCAGGCCTTGCCGAGACCGCGGCCCTTGAGGAAGGAGGTGGGGTAGAGCATCTCCTGCATCCCGGGGCCGCCCTTGGGGCCCTCGTAGCGGATGACGACGACGTCGCCCTCCTTGACCTCCTTGCGGAGAATCTTGTCGACGGCCTCCTCCTGGGACTCGCAGACCACGGCCGGGCCCTCGAAGGTCCAGATGGACTCGTCGACGCCGGCGGTCTTCACCACGCAGCCGTCGACGGCGAGGTTGCCGTGGAGCACGGCCAGGCCGCCGTCCCTGGAGTACGCGTGCTCGACCGAGCGGATGCAGCCCTCGGCGGCGTCGCGGTCGAGGGCCTCCCAGCGCTCGGACTGGGAGAAGGCCTCGGCGGAGCGGACGCAACCGGGGGCGGCGTGCCAGAGCTCCTCCGCCTCCGCGGAAGGGGAGCCACCGCGCACGTCCCACGTCTTGAGCCAGTCGGCGAGGGACGGGGAGTGGACGGCGTGGACGTCCTCGTTGAGCAGACCGCCGCGGTGGAGTTCGCCCAGCAGGGCGGGGATACCGCCCGCGCGGTGCACGTCCTCCATGTAGTACGTGCGGTTCTTCGCGACGTTGGGGGCGACCTTGGCGAGGCAGGGCACGCGGCGTGAGACGGCGTCGATGTCGGTCAGGCCGAAGGGGACGCCGGCCTCCTGGGCCGCGGCCAGCAGGTGGAGGATCGTGTTGGTGGAGCCGCCCATGGCGATGTCGAGGGCCATGGCGTTCTCGAAGGCCGCGAAGGTGGCGATGGAACGCGGCAGGACGGACTCGTCGTCCTGCTCGTAGTAACGGCGGGTGAGGTCGACCACCGTGCGGGCCGCGTCCTCGTAGAGGCCCTTGCGGGCGGTGTGCGTGGCCAGGACCGAGCCGTTGCCGGGCAGGGACAGGCCGATCGCCTCGGTGAGGCAGTTCATCGAGTTGGCGGTGAACATGCCGGAACACGAGCCGCAGGTGGGGCAGGCGTTCTCCTCGATGCGCAGGATGTCCTCGTCGGAGACCCGGTCGTTGACGGCGTCGGCGATCGCGTCGATCAGGTCGAGGGTGCGGACGGTGCCGTCGACGAGGGTGGCCCGGCCGGCCTCCATGGGTCCGCCGGAGACGAAGACGGTGGGGATGTTGAGGCGCAGGGCCGCCATCAGCATGCCCGGAGTGATCTTGTCGCAGTTGGAGATGCAGATCAGCGCGTCGGCGCAGTGCGCCTCGACCATGTACTCGACGGAGTCGGCGATCAGGTCGCGGGAGGGCAGCGAGTAGAGCATGCCGCCGTGGCCCATGGCGATACCGTCGTCGACGGCGATCGTGTTGAACTCGCGCGGCACGGCGCCCGCGGCCTTGATCGCCTCGCTGACGATGCGGCCGACGGGCTGCAGGTGCGTATGGCCGGGCACGAACTCCGTGAAGCTGTTGGCCACCGCGATGATCGGCTTGCCGATGTCCTCGCTCGCTACGCCCGAGGCCCGCATGAGGGCGCGGGCGCCTGCCATGTTGCGGCCGTGGGTGACGGTGCGGGACCTCAGCTCGGGCACGGGGACCACTCCCTACGTTTCCATCCGGAGCCTTCGAGCCTACGCCTGCGCCTCTGCCGCGCGGCGGTGTGTCCGCATTGCGGACGGCGAGTCCACCGTATGGATGGCGATCCGGGCGGGGACAGCGGCTCCGGGGGCCGGGCGGAAGAAGGCGGCGCCCCGTGGCCGGCCCGTTCGCCAAGGGCGGCGGCTCAGCCCCCGACGGGTCCCGGGTCGGTCAGATAGCGCTGGAGTGTCGGCGCGACGAGGGCGATGACCTCCTCGATGTCCGCCGACGCCAGCGGCTCGAGCCTGATGACATAGCGCATCATCGCGATACCGAACATCTGGGCGCCCGCGAGTTCCGCGCGCAGCCGCGGGTCGGGGACCTCCAGCTCCGAGGCGACGCGTTCCAGCAGCCGCCTCAGGACGATGCCGCGCAGCACGCCCGCGGCCGTGTCGTTGGTCACGGCGGAGCGGACGATCGCCAGCATGGGGGCCCGGGAGACCGGGTTCTCCCAGACGGTGACGAAGAAGCGGGCCAGCCGCTCCCCGACGCCCTCGGGGCCGGCCGCGAGGACGTCGGGAACGCCGAAGGCGGGCTCGAAGCTCACCTCGATGGCGGCGGCGAAGACCTGTTCCTTGGCTCCGAAGTAGTGGTGCACCAGCGCCGGGTCCACGCCGGCGGACGTGGCGATGGACCGGATCGAGGTCTTGTCGTAGCCGCGGGCGGAGAACTCCTGGCGGGCCGCGGCGAGGATCCGGTCACGGGTCTCGAGGGTGCCCGAGCGGCTCCCGGCGGGCCGGCCCCGGCCGCGCCTGCCGGTGCCGCCGGCTTCCGCGGCCATCAGGGCACCCGGGCGGCCGAGGCCAGGTGCAGCCGGGTGAAGGCCAGCGCCTCGGCGAGATCCGCCTCTCGCTCGGCGGCCGACATCGCCCGCCGGGTGTTGACCTCGATCGCCACATGTCCGTCGAAGCCGCGCGAGGCCAGCCCCTCCAGCACCTGTGCGCAGGGCTGCTTGCCCCGGCCGGGCACCAGGTGCTCGTCCTTGCCGGAGCCGCTGCCGTCGGCCAGATGGACGTGGCCGAGCCGGTCGCCCATGCGGTCGAGCATCTCCAGCGTTTCGGTCCGTGCCGTGGCGGTGTGCGACAGGTCGATGGTGAAGTGCCGGTAGTCGTCCTTGGTCGGGTCCCAGTCCGGGGCGTAGGCGAGCATCTCCCGGTCGCGGTACCGCCACGGGTACATGTTCTCGACGGCGAACCGGACGTCGGTCTCGTCCACCATCCGCCAGATGCCGGCGACGAACTCCCGTGCGTAGCTGCGCTGCCAGCGAAAGGGCGGGTGGACGACCACGGTCGAGGCGCCCAGCTTCTCCGCCGCCGCCCGGGCCCGTTGCAGCTTCACCCACGGGTCGGTCGACCAGACGCGCTGGGTGATCAGCAGGCAGGGGGCGTGCACCGCCAGGATCGGGATGGCGTGGTAGTCCGACAGGCGGCGCAGCGCCTCGATGTCCTGGCTGACGGGGTCGGTCCACACCATCACCTCGACGCCGTCGTAGCCCAGTCGCGCCGCGATCTCGAAGGCCGTCGCCGTGGACTCGGGGTAGACGGAGGCCGTGGACAGCGCGACCTTGGCGTCCGGTACGCGCACGGTGTGTCCGTTCGGGTCCACAGGGTCAGGGGCTGCCACGGGGAACAGAGTACGGCGGCCGGTCGGCCGAACGGCACATCGCACGGTGCCGACGTGACGCGATCGACACGCGGTGGGTGCGGCGGCCGCGCGGGGCCGGCACCGGCCGCGCGGTCGTCAGCCCCGGTCGCTCGTCATCAGGTCCAGGCGGCGCAGGATGACGCCCTCGCGCAGTGCCCAGGGGCAGACCTCGAGCTCGGTGACCCCGAACAGGTCCATCGCCGCGTCCGCGACCAGTGCCCCGGCCAGCAACTGGCGGGCCCGGCCCTCCGACACGCCCGGCAGCTCCCGGCGGGTGTCCGCCGTCATACCCGCCAGCCGCGGCACCCAGTGCTCCAGGGCCTTGCGGCTGAGCGTGCGCTGCGCGTACAGGCCGTCGGCGGAGCGAGCCGCGCCCGCGATCCGGGCCAGCTGCTTGAACGTCTTGGAGGTGCCCACCACATGGTCGGGCGCGCCGAGCCTGCTGAACTCGGCGACCGTTCGGGCGATCTCGGCCCGCACGTGCTTGCGCAGCACACGCACGTCCTCCGCGGCGGGCGGGTCGCCGGGGAGCCAGCCGCTGGTGAGCCGGCCGGCGCCGAGCGGCAGGGAGACCGCGGCGTCCGGGTCCTCGTCCATGCCGTACGCGATCTCGAGGGAGCCGCCGCCGATGTCCAGCACGAACAGCCGGCCGGAGGACCATCCGAACCAGCGCCGGGCGGCGAGGAAGGTGAGCCGTGCCTCGTCCTCCCCGGACAGCACGGTCAGGTTGACCCCGGTCTCCGCGGCGACCCGGGCGAGCACCTGCTCGCCGTTGGCGGCCTCGCGCACCGCGCTGGTGGCGAACGGCAGGACGTCCTCCACGCCCTTGTCCTCGGCTACCACCAGGGCTTCGGCGACCTGGGCGACCAGCCGCCGCACGCCGTCCTCGCGGATCGCGCCGTCCTCGTCCAGCAGCTCCGCCAGCCGCAGCTCCGCCTTGTGGGAGTAGGCCGGCAGCGGACGCGCGCCGGGGTGCGCGTCCATGACCAGGAGGTGGACGGTATTCGAACCCACGTCGAGGACACCGAGTCTCATGCCCGGAACGCTACTGCGCCGGATCCAGGCCGAGGACATGCGGGGTATGGGCACGTGCGCGGGTGACCACTCGAGAAGCTTCACATGCTTACCCTGACATCGTGGCGAAGGCGAAAAAGGCGACGAAGCGGCAGCATCACCCGGACGTGGCGGACGAGGTCGGTCTCGACTTCCCGCGCGCATGGGTCGAGTTCCCGGATCCGGCCGACGAGGAACAGGTCTTCCGGTGCGACCTGACGTGGCTCACCTCACGGTGGAACTGCGTTTTCGGCCGCGGCTGCGAGGGCATCGAGGCGGGCCGGGCGAGCGACGGCTGCTGCACCCTGGGCGCGCACTTCTCGGACGACGACGACGAGAAGCGCGTCGCGGGGCACGTGGAGCGCCTCACCCCGGAGCTGTGGCAGTTCCACGAGGTCGGCGAGAAGGACGGCTGGACCGAGGTGAACGAGGACGGCGACCGGCAGACCCGGCGGCACCAGGGTGCCTGCGTCTTCCTCAACCGCCCCGGCTTCCCCGCGGGCGCGGGCTGCGCGCTGCACACGCTCGCGCTCAGGGAGGGCCGCGAACCGCTGGAGACCAAGCCGGACGTGTGCTGGCAGCTGCCGATCCGGCGGACGTACGACTGGGTGGACCGCCCCGACGACACGCGGGTGCTGATGGTCTCGATCGGCGAGTACGACCGTCGGGGCTGGGGCCCCGGTGGTCACGACCTGCACTGGTGGTGCACCGGCGCGCGGTCCGCGCACGGCGCGGGTGAACCGGTCTACGTCTCGTACCGGGCGGAACTCACGGAACTGATGGGGCCGGAGGCCTACGACCGGCTGGTCGAGCTGTGCGAGCAGCGGCTCGCCTCGCTGCTGCCGATGGCGCCGCACCCCGCGGACCCGGACCCGGACCCGGGCGCGGGTGCCCCGTGACCAGGGCGCCCGGCACTGCCTACTCCCCCTCCTCGTCCTCGTCGGCGGCGGTCGACGGGGAGGTCGGGGGGCTCTGACCGGGCGGGTCGCTCGGTGACGGATCGGGCTCGGACCGGGTCGGCGAGGGGTCGGGGGAGGGCGACTGCTGCCGCCCGCTCCCCTCGATCGTGACGACCGCTCCCGACGGGTCGAACCAGATCCGTGCCGCCCAGGGCCCCACGGGCTCGCGCGAGCGGTCCACGGAGACCGTCAGGGTCATGCTCTCCCCGGGGCGCAGCCTGCCGTGGGGGGGGGGGGGGGGGCGCCCCCCCCCCACCGCCGGCTCTGCGACGTCGCCGCAACCAGAGTTGCCCAGCGCCATGGCGGACAAGCCGGACGTCAGGCCCTTTCGCTCGCAAGCGTGACGATCTGT
>JARAXD010000054.1:0-10607 GCA_033793685.1 Streptomyces sp. ME19-03-3
AGTTCCCGCCCGATGCCTGAGGTTCCACCCACGACGAGAACAGTACGGTTGGACAGATCCACGGAAACCTTCTCCTTCGGTCCAGCGGCGCCGACGGCCTACGGCCTGCGGCGCGGACAGTGATGTGCCGGCTGTCTCTTCCACGACAGCGCCACCGAAGTCTCACGCCGGACACACCGGTGCGGCAGGGCTCCGCTCTTCCCTGGTCCTGGCAGGGCCCCCTCTGGCACACGCGCGCCGCATTACGGTGTCGATATGAGGGATGAGGAATCCGGAAACCGACTCGGCAGCTACCTACGGGCCCGGCGCGAACTGGTCTCCCCCGCGCAGGCGGGGATCCCGCCCGGCGGCAACCGCCGAGTGCCCGGCCTGCGCCGTGAGGAGGTCGCCCTGCTCGCAGGAATCAGCCCCGACTACTACCTGCGCCTGGAGCGGGGCCGGGACAAGAACCCCTCACCGCAGGTCCTCGACGCGCTCGCGCGTGTCCTTCAGCTCGACGACGTCGAGCGGACGTATCTGCTCGGCCTCGCGGCCGCCCGCCCCAGAGCGCCGCGCCGCAAGCGGCCCGAGCACATACCGCAGCGGGTCCACGCACTGCTGGCACACCTGCAGATCCCCGCGTTCGTCGAAGGGCGCGCGTTCGACGTCCTGGCCTCCAACCCCATGGCCGTCGCACTCTCCCCCCGCCTGCGGCCCGGCCACAACCGGCTGCGTTCCCTCCTCCTCGACCCCGAGGAACAAGCCTTCCACCAGGACTGGCCGAAAGCCACCGCCGACTTCATCGCCGCCCTGCGCACCACCATCGGAGACGACACCGACAACCCCCGCTACGTCGAACTCGTCGGCGAACTCGCCCTGTCCAGCCAGCGGTTCCGTACCCTCTGGGCCCGCCACGACGTCCGAAGCCTGAACGGGGGCACGACCACGGTGAACCACCCCGTCGTCGGTGAACTCCGCCTCCACCGCGACAAACTCCCCATCGACGATGTCATCCTCGTCATCTACTACCCCGACAAGGACAGCGACAACGACGAAAAACTGCGACTACTGGCGGCCCTCTCCCCCACCGCGTCCACCGGCACCGCACCCGACACGCCCGCCACGGACCCCCCGCCCACGCAAACCGCCTGAGGACCCCTACGCGGACTGCACGGCCGCGATGATTCAGCAATCATGCAGAACTGCCAGACGGACCGGACATCCTGATCGTCATGGACAGCGGCTATGACGTCGCCTACCTCTCCCTCGCTCTGACAGACCTGCCGGTCGTCCTGGTCGGGCGTCTGCGCTCGGACCGCGTCATGCTCCGCGATCCGGGCCCCGCACGGGTTGGACCGAAAGGCGGGCGACCCCGCAGGCACGGCGGCGTCCTGACCTTCGCCAAGCCCGACACCTGGCACCAGCCCGACATCACCACCTCCACGGACACCACCCGCTACGGCAGAGCAGAAGCGACGGCTTGGAACAGGATGCACCCCAGACTCACCCACCGCGGTCCTTGCCTCAACCACGCTGACGAGGAACTACCCATCCTGCACGGCACGTTGCTCCGCCTGAAGGTCGAGTACCTGCCGGGCGACCGCGAACCGAAACTCGTCTGGCCGTGGGTCTCGGCTACCGACACCACACCCGCAGAAGCGGACCGCTGGTGGCAATCGTTCCTCCGTCGTTTCGACCTCGAGCACACCTTCCGACTGATGAAGCAGACCCTCGGCTGGACCGCCCCGAAGATCCGCCACTCGGATACCGCCGACCTATGGACCTGGCTCATCGTCGCCGCCCACACCCAGCTCCGCCTCGCCCGACCCCTCGCCGAGGATCTACGCCAGCCCTGGGAACGACGCACCGAACGCCGTCGCCTCACCCCAGCCCGCGTCCGCCGCGGGTTTCGCAACCTCCGAGCGACCGCGGCCCATCCTGCGGCCGCACCGAAACCCACACGGGCCGGCCCCGGACGACCACCTGGCTCGAAGAACAAGCACCGCGCCGAGCGTCACGACGTCGGCAAGACCGTCAAACGCGCCGAGTCGATCAAGGAACACAAGGCGCAGCGAGGTTAAGCGGCAAGCTGGGCAGTGGTGGCTTTGAGGGCGGTTGGTGTGACGCCGTCACGGCTGCTCCCCCCTGTGGCGCTGCTTGCAGGTCATCACCGCCGCGGGTGAAGTGGTCCGGTCGGGTGCCGAACGAATTTCCTGAGCGGGCATGCCGTAGCGGTTGCTGGCAAATACCATCATAAATGGGTGTTATTCGGCCATGGCTGAATATGCGCGTCGGACTGTCCTCGGTGCCTCGATCGCGGCTGTCGGCTCGGGTGTCTGGCCCGCCGGGTTCGGCGACCCGCTCGGGGTCGCTACCGGTTGGGGTTCCCGTGCCGATTCCCGTGGGCCGACGGCCGCCTCTTTCGCTCCGCGGGGGCCTGCGGGGTATGTCAACCCGTCCGATCCCGAGGTCATCGCGGCCGAAAGGAAACGCGGGGCGGGCCAGGTGCGGCGGGTGCGGCTGGTCGCCGGCGCGACGAGCCTCGATCTGGGTGGTCCGGCCGTCAGGTCCTGGGCATACGGCGATACCTTGCCCGGCAAGGCGGTCCGGGTCACCGCGGGCGAGGTCCTGGACTTGACCCTGGCCAACCGCCTGCCCGAGGCGACGACGCTGCACTCGCACGGCATTCGGCTGCGCTGCGACATGGACGGCGTGCCGGGCCTGACCCAGCGCCCGATCGAGCCGGGGGCGGACTTCAGGTACCGCTTCACTGTCGCCGACCCGGGCACGTACTGGATTCATTCCCACTCGGGCATGCAGCTGGACCGGGGCCTGTATGCCCCGTTGATCGTGGAGGACCCCAGGGAGCCCCTCGCCTACGACAGGGAGTGGATCGTCGTCCTGGACGACTGGGTCGACGGGGTCGACGGCTCCACCCCGGACACCGTGCTGAGGGAACTGGGCGGTGGCATGGATATGCCCATGGGAGCAGGCGGGGGGGCCGACTCCGACACCTTCGGTCACGACATGTCGCTCGACGGGCTGGACGCTTCGCGCCTGGGGAGGTTCCAAGGTCCCTCCCGTGTCCTGAGGGAGGCGGACAGCCGCCTGCTGGGTGGTCACGGCGGCAATGTCGCCTACCCCTACTATCTGGTCAACGGGCGTATCCCGCAGGCGCCGTCGGTGTTCCGGGCGCGCCGCGGGGACCGTATCCGGCTGCGGATCATCAACGCCGGCAGCGACACCGCCTTCCGGGTGGCGCTCGGCGGCCACCAGATGACCGTGACACACACCGACGGCTACCCGGCGAGGCACACGAAGACCGATGCGCTGCTGGTCGGGATGGCCGAGCGGTACGACGTGCTGGTGACCGCCGGGGACGGGGCGTTCCCGCTGGTCGCGCTCGCCGAGGGCAAAAAGGCCACGGCCCTGGCCATTTTGCGCACCGGCAGCGGGAAAGCGCCGAACGCCGCCGTGCGCCCGCCGGAGCTGGATGGGCGGGTGATCGTGGCCGGCCGTCTGCAGCCCGCTGAGTCCGTGGCCCTGTCCCGGCGCAAACCGGATCGCGAGCTGCGGATCCTGGTGACCGGGAACATGCGAAGGTTCAACTGGGCCTTCGACAACCAGCCGTACTCCGTGGAACAACGCCATCCGGTCCACTGGCGCGAACGGGTCCGGCTGACCCTGGTCAACAGGACGAACATGTGGCATCCCCTGCACCTGCACGGGCACACCTTCGCCCTCGCCGGCACCGCCGACGTCGGGGCTCGCAAGGACACGGCGCCCTTGCTGCCCCACCGCGAGTTGGTGGTCGACTTCGACGCCGACAACCCCGGCCTGTGGATGCTCCACTGCCACAACCAGTACCACTCGGAATCCGGCATGATGACGGTCCTCGGCTACCGGAAGTAGGGGCAGCGAGCCACGTCACTGACGGCCTGCCGCGTCGTGTCGAACTCGACGACCCCCCATCCCTTCATGGTGACCATCCGGCTGATCGTGCCGAGCGATTCCCGATCGAGTCTTCGCCGTGCCCTTCGTGATCCCTCGCGTTGGCGAGGGCGAGCGCCGAGTACCTTTCTCGACGGTGATGGTCCGCCGCCCCCTCCGTCGTCTACGGCAGATCGGCAACTCCGTCACCCTCGCCGCGATCTTCGCGCCGGCCTCGATCGGGTCCACGCACCCCATGGCTGATCACGAACTTTCGCCTGATTCGCAGCGATCTCCAGTGCTGATGACATCGGTGTGCCGTCCATCTGCGCCGATGCGGTGGGCTGCCGGTCAGTCCGGGACGGGTTCGGTCCCGCCGGTGGAGAGGATGGCACGGCGGTGCAGGTGGGCATCGAGGGAGTAGGCGCCCGCGCCGACGATCAGCAGGAAGAGGCTGCCGCACAGTTGTGCGAGGTCGGTGCGGGATTCGTGGATGAAGTCCCACCAGCCGGACTCGTCTTTGAACAAGGCTGCGCCGCTCCACAGGATGGGCAGTTTGGTGATGAGCAGGGCGCCGATCATGTCGACGACCATGGGCGCTGCGGCGAGCCGGGTGAGCAGTCCCGTCAGGATGAGCAGTCCGCAGACGGTCTCGAACACCCCGTCGAGGGGGGCGAAGAAGCCGGGGGCCGGGATGCCGGCCTTGTCGAAGCGGCCGATTCCCAGGGTGTCGGGGCGCAGGAATTTCAGGATGCCCTCGAAGAGGAAGACCGCGCCGACGTAGAGGCGGATAAGGATCACCGCGGCGGGCGCGTCGGTGGCGGTGAGCTTCGTCCACCAGATGCCTGGCTGCGTCATGGGATGGCCCCTTTCTTCCTGCGGATGCATGACTCGGGCAGCACTACCGTCTCGCCGACCGGAAGGATGACAGCGGACCTTGGCCCTTGGCCGCCTGGCGCGTCGTGGACGGGGTGACGCCCCTGTACCGGCTTGCTGGCGCTCTCGGATCTGAAGGCGAAGCGACTTATCCGCAGGTTCTCCATGTATCGACACGGTTGGGGTGTATCGGCATTGGCTTCTGTTATCGGGCTACGATACCGACACGTCACGTCCACGTCGGCATGGACGTGCTCGGTGGGGTGGTGCGGCTCGGTGTACCGGACACCCGCCGGGGCCGGCTTCATCCGCAGGAATCATGGTGAAGGAAGCAGCCCATGCAGATGGATCGTCGTAACGCCCTCAAGCTCGGTGGTGCGGCTGTGCCGGCCGGGGTGGGAGTCGGCGCGGCCGCCTCCTAGGACCGTACGACGTCGGACAGTCCCTACGCGCTGCGGATCGGGACCGGGAAGGTCGAACTCGCGCCGGGCGAGGTCGTCTCCACCACGACCTACGACAGGCAGTCTCCCGGCCCGTTGCCGCGGTTCAACGGGCCGCCCGGTCACGGTCGACGTGCACAACGACACGGGGACGCCCGAGCAGTTGCACTGGCACGGCCAGCGGGTGCCGGCGACGATCGATGGATCCTCGGAGGAGGGCACCCCGTTCATCCCGGCCCACGGGATGCGGCCTTTGTCGTTCATCCCCGGGCCTGCCGGCTTTCGCTTCTGTCACACCCACCTGGCGGCGGGCAGCGATCTGGCCCGGGGCCAGTACAGCGGCCAGGCGGGGCCCGTCTACATTGAGCCCAAGCACCCCGGCGCGTACGACCAGGAAGTGTTCCTGGTCCTCAAGGAGTTCCGGCCCGCGTTGAGCCGAGGCGGGGACATGCCGCAGGACTTCCTGGCCGGCTCGCCCGTACCGGAGCTGAAGAGCAGGGGCGAGAAGGCGATGGCCGACTCGCCGGCCAAGGGGATGCCGCACGGCTACGAGGTCGGCTACAGCGCCTTCAGCATCAACGGACGCGCACTCGGCCACGGCGAGCCGATCAAGGTCAGGACCAGGCAGCGCGTGCTGTTCCACGTCCTCAACGGCAGCGCCACCGAAATCCGCAGTCTGGCCCTGCTCGGCCGCACCTTCACTGTCCTCGCACTCGACGGCAACCCGGTTCCCAGGCAGGCCCAGGTGCCGGTGCTGTGGATCGGCGCCGCCGAACGCGTCTCGGCCGTGGTGGAGATGGACCATCCCGGCGTGTGGGTGCTGGGCGACCTCTTGGACGACGACCGCAACGCCGGCATGGGTGCCGTCGTCGAATACGCCGGCCGCACGGGATCACCGCAGTGGGCGGCCCCGGCGAAGTCGAACTGGGACTACCCGATCATCGCCCGCCCGGGCCCCACCACCGCACAGCCCGACCAGGTGATCGACGCGCAACCGGAGAGGGACGTCCCTTCGGATGGCCCACAGCGCGGTGACGTCATCAGCAACTCCTAATTTAGGAATTATTATTGACGTGCGCTCGCAACCGCTGGAGGATCCCTGCAAACAAGATCGCAGGCGCGCGGGCATGAACGGGCCCGAGGACAGGGCACCGCACCCCTCGACGGGAGCGGCGTCTCACCTCACGGCCGGGACGGGTCGGCACGCCTGACGTATCGGACAGCGAAGGATCCGATGTGAAACGACATCTCACCGCTCTCCTGGCCCTCGTGACCGGATTGCTGGCTCTGCCGGCGCCCGCGTACGCGGGCGCCGCGGGCGACACGGCCGCCGGCACGACTCCGCCACCCGCGCAGGTGCTGAGCCCGACGCCGTACATGGGCTGGAACACCTACTACGCGCTGGGCGGCGATCCCACCGAGGCCGAGGTCAGGTCCGTGGCCGACTTCCTGGTCAGCAGCGGCCTGCGGGACGCGGGCTACCAGTACGTCTGGATCGACGGCAACTGGGCTGCACCGACCCCGCGCAGCTCGGCCGGTGACCTCGTTCCCAATCCCGACCAGTTCCCGAACGGGCTGAAGCCGCTGGTCGACTACATCCACTCCAAGGGTCTGAAGGCCGGTATCTACACCGACGCCGGACCCTACATCCCGGGCAAGTGCGGGCTGGGCAGTCACGGTTACTACCAGCGCGACGCCGACCAGTTCGCCGCCTGGGAGTTCGACGCGGTCAAGGCGGACTACCTCTGCGGCATAGCCGCGGACCTCGACCCGAAGACCGTCTACACCGAGTTCGCGCAGGCGCTGCGGAACAACGCCAGCCGGCGCCCCATGATCTTCAACCTCTGCAACCCGGTGACCTCCCCCGACTGGGGAAACTACCCGCCGGAGCAGCAGTCGACGTACTCCTGGTCCTATGCGCCGTCGATCGCGCAGTCCTGGCGGACGTACACCGACGTGGGCTTCGTCGGCGAGATCAAGTACAAGGACGTGCTGCGCAACTACGACGCGAACGCGCGGCACCCCGAGGCCGCCGGGCCGGGGCACTTCAACGACCCGGACTACCTCGGGCCGGAACTGGGGATGACCGACGAGGAGTTCCGCACCCAGATGACGTTGTGGTCGGCTGCGGCGGCGCCGCTGGTGATCGGCAGCGACGTCCGCAAGCTCAGCAAGACCTCGCTCGGCATTCTCTCGGACCCGGACGTGCTGGCGATCAACCAGGACGCCGCCGGCGTCCAGGCCGTTCGCGTCGGCCCCGCCGGTACGACGGAGACCTGGGTGAAGCGGCTTGCGAACGGCGACCGTGCCGTGGTGCTGCTGAACCGGGGCGACAGCCCGGCGACCCTCACCACGAAGGCGTCCTCGGTCGGGTTGTCCGGGGATCGGTTCACCCTCAAGAACGCCTGGACCGACCAGGTCACCGAGAGCGCGGGCACCATCAGTGCCGCCGTCCCGGCCCACGGCGCGGCCCTGATCCGGGTCGGCCGTGCCACGGGCAAGCCGGGTGTCCCCCATGTCGTCGCGGGCCTGCCGCTGGTGACGCAGGTCGGTGACGACGCGGTGCCGTCCGGGACCGCGCCGATGGTCGCCGGCGGCGACCAGGCCCGCGTCGAGGTCACCGTCCGCAACGACGGCGCGCAGCCGGTCTTCAAGCCCCGGGCCGAACTGGCGGTGCCCGCCGACTGGACGGCGAGCCCGCTCGGCGCGACGCCGAAGCTCCTGGAGCCCGGCCGCTCGGTGACGTTCGCCTTCACGGTGGCCCTGCCCGCCACCGCGGCACCCGGCGGCACCACGCTGACGGCCACCACGACGTACGAGGTGACCGGTAAGAAGCGGCTGCGGCAGGAGACGGCCTCGGCGCTGGTCGTCGCACCGGCCGCGCCGGACGGCGACGTCGTACTCTCGCACCACGACTGGATCAGCGCCACCAGCGGCTGGATGAGCCCGACGGTCGACCAGAGCGTCGGTGGCTGGTCTCCGATCAGCATGCTCGGCACGGTCTACCCGACCGGCATCGGAGTCGCCTCGCCCTCCACGGTCCGCTACTACCTCGGTGACCAGTGCAGCCGTCTGACCGCGACCGTCGGCATCGACGACGCGGTACGCAACGTCGGCCCGGAGGGCGGCACGTCGACCTTCCAGGTCATCGGTGACGGCAAGGTGCTGTTCGACAGTGGTGTGGTGACGCGTGACGACATCCGTCAGGCCGACGTCGACCTGACCGGTGTCCGGGTCCTCGACCTCGTGGTCGGCGACGCCGGCGACGGCGGTTACAACGACCGCGCCAACTGGGCGGGTCTGAACGCCACTTGCTGATCCGGAACGGCCGCACCCAGGAGGCATCACACCCGGGTGCGGCCGATCCGCGCCGGCATCGCCGTCGGTGGTGCCTCACACGACGCGTCGGGAGCGGCCGCCGTCCCGGCTGCTTGCGGACCTGCCGCCCGCTGGGCGGCGCGAGCTGCTCGCCCGACATCGACGGCCGGTGGGAAAGCCCGACCGCGGCGCGGGACGGCGGCGTGGCCGTTCCGGAGGCTGTTCGCCCGCTGCGGGCCGCGGATCCGCACGGGGAGTCGGGCGGGGCGGGTAAACTCCCGGGGAAGTGCGATCCCGCAGACCTCGGTACCCGGTGTCGGCACGCACGACGCAGCGGGACCCCACGCGGTATCACGGGACCACCCGCTGTCGGTCACCGTCTTGTCTTCGGCTCGTTCTGGCGACTCCCCGGCCGCGCCCGCGCCGGGAATTCCCTCGATGCGCGCCCCGTCGAGGAAGGTTCGCCCATGAACCGTTCGCCCCGGAACGACCACCGCTCCGGCCCGGCCGGTCGTTCGCGCCCGCAGGTGACCGGCCGCGCCGGCGGCAAGGAACGGCCTGCCGCCCCGCAGGGTGAATTCTCGGCACCCGTGACGGTGACCCCCGCTCTGCCGCCGATGACGGCGTTCACGGAGCTCCGGCTCCCGCCGGCCCTGCTGAAGACCCTGACCGACCTCGGCGTGCACGAACCGTTCCCCATCCAGGCCGCCACGCTGCCGGACGCGCTGGCCGGCCGGGACGTGCTCGGCCGGGGACGTACCGGTTCGGGCAAGACCCTGGCCTTCGGCCTGCCGCTGCTGGCCCGCACGGCCGGACAGCGCGCCGAACCCAAGCGGCCCCGGGCGCTGGTCCTGGTGCCCACCCGCGAGCTGGCTCAGCAGGTCACGGACGCGCTCACGCCCTACGCCCGGTCGCTGGACCTCAGACTGGCCACCGTGGTCGGCGGCCTCTCGATCGGCCGGCAGGTAGGAGCGATCCGGGCTGGGGCCGAGGTCGTCGTCGCCACGCCCGGACGACTGAGCGACCTCGTCGCGCGCCGTGACTGCCACCTGGACCACGTGCGCATCACGGTCCTGGACGAGGCGGACCAGATGGCCGACATGGGGTTCATGCCGCAGGTCACCGAGTTGCTGGACCAGGTGCGGGCCGGTGGCCAGCGGATGCTGTTCTCGGCCACGCTCGACAACAACATCGACCTCCTGGTCCGCAGCTATCTGACCGACCCGGTCGTCCACTCGGTCGACCCCTCGGCCGCGACCGTCGTCGCCATGGAACACCACGTGCTGTACGTCCACGCCGCCGACAAGTACGCCGCCGCCACCGAGATCGCCGCCCGCGACGGCCGGGTGATCATGTTCCTGGACACCAAGCACGCGGTCGACCAGTTCACCCGGCACCTCGAGGGTTCCGGGATCCCGGCGGCGGCCCTGCACAGCGGGAAGTCCCAGCCGCAGCGCACCCGAGCCCTCGCCCGCTTCAAGACCGGCGAGGTGACGACCCTGGTGGCCACCAACGTCGCCGCCCGCGGCATTCACATCGACGACCTGGACCTCGTGGTCAACGTCGATCCCCCCGGCGACTCCAAGGACTACCTCCACCGCGGTGGCCGGACCGCGCGGGCCGGCCGGTCCGGCCGGGTGGTGACCCTCGTCACCACGCACCAGCGCCGCGACGTGACCAGGCTCATGTCCGACGCGGGCATCCGGCCCACGATCACCCAGGTGCGTTCCGGCGAGGCGGCGCTGAGCCGGATCACCGGGGCCAAGACCCCGTCCGGCGTTCCCGTCGGGGGCGCACCGGCGGCGAACGCCCCGGTTCGCGGTGGTGCCCCTTTCCGCGGCCTGGGCACGCGGCCCGGCCGGGAGTCGCGTAAGGCGGCCGAGGCCCGCCAGATGGCGGCGGCCCGCGAGGCCGCCCGCATCCGCCGGGCCAAGTGACCCCGCGCGGTCTACGCCGGCCCGCCCGTCGGCGGGTGGGGGGGCCCCCCGGGGCCCCCCAACCCCCCCCCCGCCCCAAACACCCCACACTTCGACATACGCCATGACGCCCCCCGCCCCCCCGACC
>JARAXD010000055.1:0-10251 GCA_033793685.1 Streptomyces sp. ME19-03-3
GCTGCGAAGCCATGATCAAGGCGGCCATGGTCAACCTCATGAGCCGACGGCTCACCCGCGAATCCACGTCGAACTGGGCGGGGCTCCTGGGCACCACGTTAGGAGGCACAGCCCTGACCAGGGCACTGCCAGTCGGCTGAGTCGATCACAGTTCCCTCCGCGTCGCTGAGGTGGAAGCAGAGGCCGTTAACCCACACCGTGACCGACTCGGGCCGGTGTCCACCTGGAATGGTTCGTCCGCGCGCAAGGTCCCGGACCATGAGCCATCTGCCGCAGGCGAGTGGGTGACGACGACCCACGTCCCCCTCGGGGGAATTCGGTGTGTGTCCGCCCAGGGCTCCACGGTCAGCTCCAGCGCGGCTTCACCGCCATTGCTGAGCAGCAGCCGTGCTGTTCTCGCAGTAGTCATTCTCTGCGCCCTCACCGCTTCTACGCACAATCCCGCGTGCAACCGCAGACCCTACGGGCCCATAGGATCCGAAACCGCTCTTTCAGGTCCCGGGCCAGTCCTGGCTGGCTGTCACCTCGCTTGCGATGCGGCGCCACTGGTCCTCCCCGCCGGGCAGGGGCCAGGCCCATGTCGGCTGTTCTTCATGACCACGAGATGTCCGTTCTCAGATCCTCAGGATCCAGTGTCTCGTGTGGCCAAAATCAGGGGTCAAGGCCCCCTGTATGTGGACCTCGGGGTGTGGTCTCCACGTGCAGTTACAGGAAGGTCACCAGTGCCTGCTTGATGTCGCAAGTGAACCGCCGCTCCGCCAGCTCCCCACCGGAGTAGGCTAGAGACACCAGGAGCATTTCGCACACGGGCCTTCATGTCGGTGTCGTTCCCGGCGAACGACCATCTCGGGCAAGCTGGAACGCGCCCGGAGTCAGGTCCGTGTCATGAACATCATCCTCGATCACCCACTCATGGTTGATGGGCAGTCTTCGCTACCTATGCCGCCGCCTCGGTTGGCGCTGAAGCCTGCCGATGCCTTCCGGGGTCTGCTGGACGGGGCCTGGTGGCCTCGCTCCCGCGATCTCACCCGTGAACTCCCGGCCCTGATCGACACGCTGGACCGCCGCTGGGCGCGAGTGACCCGAGTCGTAGTGCACCCATCGCTCTGGCTTGTGATCCCGCGCAGAGTGCACGCCTTGGGACATGTCGTCCACGTCGGGTGGTTCGCCGAACAGGACCCAAACAAGCTGATGCTGCTCTCCTACTTCATCGGCCGTTTGGATCTGCTGGTCATCCCGCCGGAATGTGATCTGGCCGCGGCGACCCGGATGATGGCAGCCGCGGGCGACCCCCGGTGCCGGCGCACCGCGAGCGGCATCATGGCGGACGACGAGCTCCGCCAGGCTGTCGGATCGGACCGCAGAGGGGAAGCGGACTGGGAGTCGGAAGGCGGAAGCCCGTCCGCGGCTGATACGGCCGCAGTGCCCGGCCGCGCCGGGGGGATGTGGGCGTGATGACATTCCTCGTCAGCCTGGCCGTGCTCCTCGCGATGATCGCCGTGGGCGCCTTCCTTATCCGTGCGCTCAACGAGCGGCACGACCAGCGGATCGCCGCATTCCGCTACGGCGATCTCCTTCCGTACCGTCGTCGGACCGTCGCCCTCCCAGAAGAGAGCACCAGCGATTTCGCGGACTCCCCGGCCGGGACGGTACGGGACGAGCGACGAGGCGGAAGCCGTCGTCGGCTGCGAAGCACAGGTTCGACGGCAGTGAGTGTGCAGGAACCCGCACGGCTGCTTGCCGCACCCCTTCGTGTCACCGTTTCGGACCGCCCGGCGGCGCACACCGAGCGGACCGGGCCGCCACCGACCGCGCTCGCCGAGGTTCGCGTCATCGCCGCCTCCCCCGAGGCCGCCCGCCGTGTGGCAGAAACGCTTCGGCAGCACTTCGCGGGGACGGAACAGCGCAGCTACCCGGCAACCCCCCAAGGCGGCACCCGCCTGCACCTCACAGTCGACACCACGCAGGCCCCCGGGGCCGTGGAGTCGTTCCAGTCCGGAGCGGGCACCCTTACCGGCCGTCCGCATGAAGGAGAGATTCCGCCTCGGCCGACGTCGAACCACGCTGATACAGACGATGCGGCGGAAAGCCGCAAGCGAGCGGACACCGCCCGGGCCCGCCGGGCCGGCTGGCCACCGGCAACCGCCTGGGGGTGACGAACCGGCCCATACCCGATCGGGCCTGCAGGCGGCTGGTGCGGGCAAACCCGGGCCCACCCGGCGCCGCCCGGCCGATCCGCGACGGCACCTCGTCCGCGGACAACCCTCGGGGTCCCCGAGGGGCCGAGGTCGGCAGGACCCTGCGAGAGGCGCAGCGGCTGCTGACCGCCGGAGAGGTCCCGGCGGCGGTCCTGCAAGTCAGCCGGGCACTGGAGTGGGTGCAGAACGTGGACTGGGTGGCTGCATCGCCACTTTCCGCCCACTTGAAGGTTGACTTGCGGGCCAGGTACGCGTGGCGCAGGTGCGCCTGTCCCTTCAGTCCCTCCTCATCGACGAGCGTGAGCATCGGCTGACCCGGCGCGCACACGATGATCACCAGTCACTTGGGCGGTGCGTTCACACGCCGTGTTGTGAGGTGATCCACTACCAGGACGGCAACGCCCCGCCGGTCGCACGCCGACGCACCAAGGGATCCGGCAGACGGTGACAGAAGAGGAAGGGGCGGGCTGGGCTGCCGCTTCGGTTTCTCGGGCGGAAGTGAGCCTTCGCAAGCGTGACTTATGTCGGAGTAATCCCTCTTGGCGTAACGTGGAATGCGGGTCGGCGCACGCTCACGTGCAATGGCCCGGAAGGGCGGCTCCGGCGGGTATACGCCGGAGCCGTTGCCTGTTTCCGTAACCGCCCTGCCGGCGAAGCGCTCGCGCGTCGTGCGGAGTACGGTGTGGAACAGGGTCGTATCGCGGTTGCACGCTCTGCGGTCGCGCTGCACTGCCTTCTGCGGACGGGGGACACCATGGCCGGCTCAGAAACCCCCGGGCTCCCCGGGCTCCTGCCGGACGCCGTCCACCAGTCGGTGAAACCCGGCACGGCCCTGCTGCGGCTGGAGACGACACATGCACGCGAGGGAACCCTGGACGGCGCGTGGTGGCCGCGGACACGGAACATCGGTGCCGAGCTTCCCTCGCTGGTCACCGCGCTGACCGAGCATCTCGGGCCTGTCACCCGAGTCGGTCTGGACAGCAGCGTCTGGGACGAACTGCCGACCCGGATGATGGTCGACGACCGAGTCGTGCACATCGACTCCTTCCCGGTGGGTGACGACACCGTCCTCATCACCCGGGGCGACCGGGACCATTTCTCTCTGATGCTGGTCCCTCCCGACATGTCGCCCGACGCGGCGCGCGCCGCGATGGCCAAGGCCGTACGGGCCGACAACATCACCGACGCCAAGCAGATCCTCATCGATACGGGCAGCGGCACGCCACCTACGTCGGCCTGACACGTCCGTCGCAGATCGCCTCGCTCCTCGGCGTGGACGCTAGATGCGGGCGAAGTTCTCCCTCTGCTGGGCGAATTCCTGGGCTATGGCGGGGCTGACCGTTGGCTTGGTATCGCGGATCGTGTCCAGGTAGTCGTCCGTGGTGGGGGCGGCCCGGGTTCCGGTGTCGAAGGTGCGCTCGAACTGGGCCTGGGAGACGGTGCGCGCCGCATGGGCGATGTCGGCGGGGGTGAACCCCTCGCTGGCAGACGCAAGAACCGCGCTGTCGGCAAGCGCACCCGCTCGGGCCAAGTAGCTCTCCCACAGCGCGGTTCTGGCGGTGTGGTCGGGAGGGCCGATCGGCAGCACGTAGTCGAAGCGGCCGTGTCGCAGGAACGCGGAGTCGAGCGTGGTCACGTTGTTCGTGGCGCAGACGAGCAGCCGTCCGTCCTGGCTTCGGAACCGGACGATCGCCTTGAGCAGTTCGTTGACGACGCCGACCGCGGCCGCGTCCGCGCCGCCGCGTTCGCTGGCGATCTCCTCGACCTCGTCGATGAAGACCAGGACGTGGTCGAGCCGGGTGATCTCGTCGAAGCGCCGGTTCAGCCCGGTCGCCAGGCCGTACTCGGCGGCCAGACGTGCGGGGAACAGTTCGAGGAAGGGCCATCCCAGGCGGCTGGCGATCGCGTGCGCGAACGTGCTCTTGCCGGTCCCGGGCGGGCCGAACAGCATCACTGCCCGTGGCAGCTCCACTCCGTGCTGGGCGGCCAGTTCGGGATGGGCCAGCGGCAGGACCAGGCGCCGCTCGATGAGCTGCTTCTCCCGTTGCATGCCCGCGACCTTCTGCCACAGTCCCCCTGGCGGCAGCTCCGCTCCGAGCAAGGACAGCGTGCCAGCCGACTGCGGAGACACCGGCCCGCGCTTTTCGAAGAAGACAAGCCCGGGGCGGGCGCCGAAGTCACAGTTGCCCAGGGCGGTGGCACCGGTCTCGCCCTCGGGCAGGACAGCGTGCACGGCGCGGACGCCGCTGGCGAAGAGCCGTTGCTCAAGCGCTGTGATCAAAGCACTGCCCAGCCCACGCTGCCGCCAGCCGGGCGCCATGCAGATGCGCAGGATCCAAGCCCGTTCGCCCTCCACCCTGCTCACCACGGCTCCGATCAGCACGTCGTCGGCCGTGGCCACCACAGCCGGGTGGCGAGCCTGGAGAGCGGTCACGGCGTCCGAGAGCGGGAAGAGCGGCGGCTCCTCGGTCGTGCCGCTCTCCATGTCGACCCGGATCAGCGCTTCGAGATCGTCCTGGGTGTAGTCCCTGACCCGCCAACCGGTCATGATCAGCTCCGCGTGTTCGGTCGTACTCCCATCATCAGCCGATGCCCGGAGGACGCGCGCGACAGGCGTCGGCCCCAAGTCCGCTCTGCCGGCACCGATCACTCGCTCGCACCACCGCCGTACGCGGTGACGGTGCAACCCGTAGTCGGGACAGGCCGCAGGACCTCTCGCGAAAGGGCTGACCGATCAACGCCCTGACATGGCCGCGGCCGACGTGGCACGGCCGAGGCGCTTTTCAGGCGCCGCGGTGGGAGCCTCGGCCGGCCGTTCCGACGGCCAGCCGGGGCCCCTGATCCCGGGTCTGTTCGCGGCGGTTGGCCTGCGTCGTCAGCGGGAGGTGCGCGCGGCTTTCTCGATCTCTGCGGTGACCACGGCGGGATGCGACACCGGCATGTCGTGAGCCGAGTCGACCACCCGGTACTCCGTGCCGGCCCATTGGGCCATCCACCGCTCGGCGGCAGGAGCGATCGCCCGGTCCCGCGATCCCACAAGGGCGTACTTGGGGACCGAGGCCGGGGCCGCGGCCCGAACCGGCTCCGTCATGGCGGCAACTGTCAGGGGGCGTTGGTCCTCGTGCGGGTGCCGCGCGGGGGACCCACTCCCCGCATAGGCGGCTGTGGTGCCTGTCGCCGCTACGACCGCTGCCGCTGCGGCGGCCCAGGTGGCAGCCCGGCGTATGCGCATATTACTCCCCAGTATTTTCGTGGCGGCCGCCTTCTTCGCGGAGGGTCACCAGGCGTCACGGCGTCCGATCAGGACCGCCGACGTGCTCTCCATGCTTCGGGCGGCGGCTCGGCCGACGCATCCGTCGGATGACCGTGGCGCGGAGGCGTCGGCGAGTGACCAGGCGCGGTGCGCTCGGCGGACTCGACGAGATTCACCGTGAGGCCTTGACGGTGGCTCTGGGACTCGCCCGCGGCGCTCCTCCGGACCGGCTGCTGGTGTGCAACGCGACGCTAATCCGATCAGCATCCTCGGGGCGGCTCGTACGTACGTCGGCGGCTCCGAGGGCGCCGGGCTTATGGAGTACGAACTTCCACCGCTGACGGACGAGGCGGCTGACGCCCTGATCCTCGGCCGCTTCCCCGATCTGCCCCGACCCGTACGCAGCCGTCTGTCGAGCGCCGTGCGCCGTGCGCCGCGCAGCACCCAGCGCACGGCGCTCCGGCACTTCGTCAACCGTCGTGAGCTCATCCGCACGGTCGTGCTGTCACTGCTGTCTCGTACGGCAGACCAGGCCGAAGCCGCACTCGCCACGGAGCCGACCCCCCTCGGGGCCGTACGGCGCTTCCTGCGTCAAGCCGTCGACGAACACTTCGGCGCGCTGTGCCCGATGCTCGGCGACTACTCCGCAGCCGACGACCAGGAAATCTTCCGCACGCGCTCACGCCTGGAACCGCGGTCTCGAAACTCGTCGAGTCAGCCCAACACTCGGGCAGCAGCAGTAGGGCTTCTCATACCAGACTGGTTGTATGAACACAGTGTATGGTTTCATGCGGGATGTCTTGGCCGAAGCGCGTTGAGGGACCTCTCCGGCCGAGCAAAGGAACCAGTTCTTCTGAAGGCAGGGCACAGCCATGACGTTGACAACCACGTTGTTCGGAATGCGGGCCACCGCCGCTGAGGTGCTCGACGGAGTCAACCTGAGTGGGCGCCGGATGATCGTCACCGGAGGCTCCTCCGGTCTCGGCGTCGAGACGGTGCGCGCGCTCGCCGGTGCAGGAGCGCAGGTCACGATCGCCACCCGGAACCCCGCTGCCGCCGAGTCACTGGTCAACGAGTTCCCGGGCATGCGGGCCGTCGCACTCGATCTCGCCGACCTGGATTCCGTCCGCGCCTTCTGCAACGCCTGGAGCGGTCCGGTCGACGGCCTCATCGCCAACGCCGGCGTAATGATGCTCCCGGCTCATCAGGTCAGCGCACAAGGCTGGGAGATGCAGCTCGCTACCAACTACCTCGGCCACTTCGCCCTGGCGGTCGGCCTGCGTGATGCGCTGCAGGCCGCCGAGAAGCCGCGCGTCGTCGTGGTCAGCTCCGGTGCCCAGTTGCGGGCAGGCTTCGACTTCGACGACCCCCAGTTCGAGCGACGCCCCTACGACCCGTTCGTCGCGTACGCGCAGTCGAAGACTGCCGACGTGCTGCTCGCCGTCGGGATCAGCCGCCGGTGGGCCGAACACGGCATCACCGCCAACGCCTGCGCACCGGGGTGGATCCACACCAACCTGGCCCGCCACATCGACCCGGCGACCATGCAGGCCCTCGGTGCCATGGACGCAGACGGCAACCTGATCACCCCCGACTACTACAAGACCCCCGCCCAGGGAGCCGCCACCACGGTGCTGCTCGCGGCCTCTCCGCTCCTCGACGGCGTGACGGGACGGTACTTCGAGGACAACCAGGAATCGCAGGTCGTCGACGGGGGCCCAGAGGTCATGGGGGGCGTCGCAAAGTGGTCGGTCGACCCCGCCGCCGCGGACCGGCTGTGGGACTACGCCCTTCCCGTGGTGTGCTGACCCGGTAACCCCCGTGCACAATGGGGGACCAGCCCCCACGGCCGCACGAAGCCGCCGGCAGGTCCCCCATCGGGCATGTGTCCGCTTCCACCTGGGGAAGGTGGGTCGAGCCGCCCCGAAGGATCACTGCTGCAGATAGCGGATTTCCTTCGCCAGGCCCGGGTCGATCCCCGAGGCACGACACAGACTGGAGGATGCCTGATGCGACCCGTGACCCGACGCCAGGCCGACAGCTACGCGGCGCGTTCGGCCGCGACACAGGCGCAGGTGATGTCCACCCTCGAGCGGCTGCTCGACTCCGGCGAGGCGTTCTCCGACATCAGCGTCCAGCGGCTCCTGGAGGAAGCGGGGGTGTCCCGGGCCACGTTCTACGCACACTTCCAGAGCAAGTCGGACGTCCTGGTACGACTCACCGACGGCCTGCGGGAATCGCTGCTGTCACTGGCACGGCAGTGGGACCCTGCCGCCGGCGAGGACGGGGCCGACCGCTTCGCCCGGTTCTTCGAGGACGTCATCAGGATCCACCGGGCCCATCAGGGCGTGATCACCGCGGTCCGTGAGGCGGCGTCCTACGACTCTACGGCGAGCGACTTCTACAGCGCGAACCTCGAAGGTTTCGAGGAGACGACGCTGCGGACCATACTGTCCGAACAGGCCGCCAGTTCCACGACCGCCGACGTCGATGCCGTTTCCGCCAGCCGGATCATCGCCTGGGGCGGCGCCCAGGCGATCGCGCACCACATCCAAGTCGACGACGGAAGCCGTGACGCCGTCTTCGCACGCGAACTCGCCCAAATCTGGTGGTACGGCGCCTACCGTCGCCCCGCTGCCCAGACCGAGCAGTAGTGATGTCACCTGTCGATGGGTTTGGCAGGCGCCCCGAACCACGCCACCGCGTCCGGCAGACCCTTCAACCCGTCGCAGACGAGCATCAGCACGTCCTCAACGCCGCGATTTTTGATCTCGGTGAAGACCTGCAGCCAGTGCTTGGCGCCCTCGCCGCCGTCGCCGGCCCAGATTCCCAGGATCTCCCGGGTACCCTCGACGGTGACGGCCAACGCGAGGTAGATCGGGCGGTTGGCGACCTGTCCGTCTCACACCTTCACGTTGATGGCGTCCACGAGGACCACCGGATAGACGCGGTCGAGCGGGCGGGACTGCCATTCGGCCATGCCGTCCATCACCGAGTCGGTGATCGTGGAGATCGTCTGCTTGGACACGCTCGCGCCGTAGACCTCGGCAAGGTGCGCGGAGATCTCGCCGTGCGTGAGTCCCTTCGCGGACAGTGACAGCACCATCTCGTCCACGCCGGTCAGCCGACGCTGCCGCTTGCGGACGATCTGCGGCCCGAAGCTGCCGTCGGTGTCCCGGGGCACGGCTATCTCGACCGGACCGACATCGGTCAGCACGGTCTTGGACCTCTTCCCGTTGCGGGAGTTGCCACCGTTCTTCCCTGCCGCATCATGCTTCTCATAGCCGAGGTGATCAGCCGACGGGCGAAGAGCCGCACGAGGGCCTGCGCAGGGGGGCCGCACGGACGCCACAGCCAGGCGGAGGAAGACAGTTCGTCCCCGCACGGCACCTACGGGGGACCCGTCACAAAGCCCGGGGCGCAGCCTCAACCGGCCTGGACCGGCATACCGCGCTGGAGGTCCGCCCAACGCCAGGCAACACCGGGCACCGTCACAAGCGACGACCCCGAGCTTCAGACAGCATCTGACTGGAAAAGCAGACCGCCAGCGCGCCCCGGAGGGAAGGCAGGCAGGACCAGACCACCCGGGCCACAGGTGGGGTGCGGTCGCTGGGGCACGGCGCTGCCCACGGCCGGCCAGCCACCACGCGAAGCGTCGAAGATCACGAGGCGACGCGCCCTGCGCAGCCCGACGCACCGCGGGCCGGCCGGTGGGCGGTGGCGCGGGCGCGGGCAAGGCGGTTGACCATGGGTAACCGAAGCCTTCGGTGCCGCCGTTGAGGCGGGGTGCGCATGCGCGGCGCCTGCGGGCTGGGGTCATGGACGGCGACCTCGATGCTGTTCGGGCGCGCGGCAGGTCCAGCGTGCAGGTGCCGCCTGCGTGACGCAGGGCCCTGGCGTCGAGTCCCGAGACGACCAGGACCACCGTGTCGGCAGTCTCGGCTGCGAGCGGGCGTACGAGGCGGCGGAGCGGAGGTGGCGGCATCGACGCTCATCGTGTCCATCATGATCACCCTGATCTCCGGTTCGTCGCCCGGTCGGCCTGCGCGGTTGCTTCTGCCCCTGTGACGGGTCACCCAGCGGTGGTCGCCATGGCGCCTGCCCGTGTCGCTGTTCAGGTCGATTACCTCATCGTCGAACGCGCAAAATCTATGTTGGCTGGAGTAGACATTGGGTGGCGGTGTGGTTATTGTTTCTCTCGTAGCCCAGAGAGACAGAAGGGCCTGGCAGAGACGAACTACCAGGCAGCAGTACCCGCAGTTGCAGTTCGCAGGACGGTGCGGTTACGGAGTCTCGAAGCCAGAGCGGTTGCAGGGCGGCGACGAGATTGGGACCGGACCGGGTGGCCCGTAGTGATCAGGGGCCGCCGTGAGTAGTACCGCAGTGATGTACCCGTAGAAATTGCAGTTCGCAGTACCAGCAGTGAAGACAGTGGGCAGTACCTCGGTGAAGGCGTCGGGCTGCGGACGCGCGCACCGGGAAGTTCGGCAGTGGGGTCTTACGCCAGAGCAGGTGCAGGACGGGCGACGGGACTGGCTGCCGGAGAGTGGCGCTGTCGCAGGCCACCGAGCAGTTCGCATCACCAGCAGTACATGCAGTCGAGCAGTACCAGTACGCAAGCCCCCTGTGGGCAGCAGATGATCACCGAGGGAAGAACGGAGGAGCCGAGCGCCATCAGGATCGCCCGGGCGGAAGTCTGAGCCCGGGTACCGCAGGACATCGATAGTGAGGTGGTCTCCGGTCACGCAACCGCGATCCCCGCACCCCCGGCAGCATTCCGGTCGGGTCTGCGGAAACAGA
>JARAXD010000056.1:0-10088 GCA_033793685.1 Streptomyces sp. ME19-03-3
CCGTGCCGGCACGGCTGTAGAGGACGGGGCTGATCTGTACGGCAGCGGCCTTGACCACGGTCATGGGTGTAGCTCCTTTTCACGATGCGGGTACAGCGCAGCTCTTGCTCTCCGGCTCGCTACGGCCTCGGACCGAGTGAGCGTGTGCGCGGGATGTCCGCGAGGCACGTATCCGGTCGGTGCCCGGCGGCGCGCCAACCGCTTTCCTCGTTCTGGCGCCGGGCGTCACCGCTGGGACAGTGCGGGCTTCCGACGGCTGACGGATCCACCCCCGAACACTTATGAGCATATGCTCCTATCGGCGACCAGGCAAGGCCGCGCCGCACAACAGCCACAGCGCGCCCCCCTTCGGCGCTCCGGCGAACACGGACGCGACGACGCTTCCCACGGCTGTCGGCCGGCCATGCGACCACGACACCCCGCCGGCCTGCACCGGGGATCACGAGTGGCAACCCTCCCCCGGTGCTGCGCCGAGCGACTGTCGAGGTCTACCACGTAGTCGACGAAGTGGCCGCGTACGAGGGTCACGTTGATCCGCACACTCGCTCCAGCCGGAAGTGAGGTTGTTCCGCTTCGACGGACACCCGTACGGGATCAGCCGAACGGGGACTTCGCGGACGTCCGCGCGCCCGAGCGGCTGTCTGCCCGCGGTTCAGCCTGGGCAAGACCCCGCAGGTCATCGAGCGCATAGCCGGGCCTGCTCACCATGGACGCACCGGTCCGGCAGTGGACCACCTCGCCCGCCGCGGCAAGACCGTCTCGCCGAACCCGCCCATCCGGGCCGGCAGACGCACCAGGCCGAGCACACGAGCAGGAGGACTGCTCATTCGGCCCAGGGGGCGAATCCGGTGTCGAGGATGCCTTCCAGAAAGGTGCGCAGCTCAGCCGCACGGTCGGCGCCGAACGTGTCCTCGAACTGTATTTGGACGCCTTCCCACAACGGGAGGGCCGCCTTCATCCGAGTCACTCCCTCGGGTGTGACCGCAGCGATACGCGCACGGCGATCAGCCGCCGAGGTCTGGACCGTCACCAGACCTTCCCGCACCAGCGGCTTCAGATTGGACGCCATCGTCGTCCGATCCATGGCGATCATGTCTGCGAGACGCGTGATGGTCAGCTCTTTGTGAGCACTGAGCGTCTGCAGGATGCTGAACTGCGTCGAACGCAGGCCGACCGGAGCCAGGGCCCTGTCGTAGGTGGCGCCGAGATACCTGGACGCCTTGCGCAGCGCCAGGTTGTTGCACGAGTCCGCCTTTGACGTCGCAGTCGTCATCGTTCCTCCAGATTCCCCCCTTCAACATACGAGCATCTGCTCGTAGCTGGAAACCGAATCCTGCCTCTCACGTGGCGCCGAGGTGGGCCTGGCGAAGTTTTCCTTGCCTTTCCCCAAATAGGAGCATACGCTCGTTTTGTCGGTGACTCGCTCCCGACGACCCTCAGCCGGCCCCATGAGGACCGAGGACCATCCTCTGCGCAGAGAGCGCTACGACTCAGACAGCGACCCATCCCCTGCCGTTCGCGAGCCCCGCGCCGCCGAACTCGTTCACCACGCACTACGCCGTCGCAGCTCAAAGCCCTATGGACAGGCTTTGGCACGCTGTGCCGGCGTTCCCCATCCTGGCGGGGCGCTGGACGGCCGAGCGATCCGCATCCCCACCGGGCACCGTCCCGACCGCTCCCGTACCACCTCAGAAAAGGGCAATCCACATGACCGCCTCTCCCATGGACCCCTCCGACCCCCAGACAACCGAGGGTTCCGCCTCGGTCTCAAAGCACGTCGCACGCGCGTTCTCACGGCGCACCTTCGTCGGTGGTGCAGCCGCCGTCGCAGCTGGCATGTCGCTCGTCGGTGCGTCGGCACTGCCGGCTTCCGCTGCTCCCCGGCGGACCGCGCGAGGTCTCGGCTCGGTCTCCGGTGTCCCGGGGCTTCCCGCAGGATTTGCGCGCACCTTCACCAGCCTGCTCGTGCAGGCCGGCGGAATACGCCAGCACGCGGTCATCGGCGGCGACGGACCGCCGCTGCTATTGCTTCACGGCTGGCCGCAGAACTGGTATGCCTGGCGCCTTGTCATGCCGGTGCTGGCCCGGCATCACACCGTCATCGCTGTTGACCAACGGGGCATCGGTCTCACCGACAAACCCAAGGGCGGATACGACACCGCAACCCTCGCGGCCGACCTGGCGGCGCTGATGGACGCCCTGGGCCATCAGCGGTTCGCCGTCGTCGGTCACGACACAGGCATGCCCATCGGCTACGCCCTCGCCGCCGACTACCCGCACCGCGTGGACCGCCTCGCTGTAGCGGAGGCCGTCATTCCCGGTGTGACGCCCTCTCCGCCTCTGCTGAGCTCCGCGAAGGCCAACAACATGCTCTGGCATTTCCCCTTCAACCGGCTTGACGACATCAACGAAGTCCTTCTCGCAGGCCGGGAGGACGTGTACTTCGGGTGGCAACTCAAGACCAAGGCGGCGCGGCAACTGCCGCCCCACGCCATCGGGTACTACATCCGCTCCCTCACCTCGCACCGTCATGCCCTGCGGGGGAGCTTCGGCTGGTATCGCGAGCTCGACACCACCGTCGAGCAGAACGCGGAACGGGCGAAGCAGCCCCTGACCATGCCGGTCCTGGCGATCGGCGGAGGTGAAAGCGTCGGGGAGGGGGTCGCGACCACGATGAAGCTTGCCGCGAACGACGTCCAGGCCCTGATCATCCCCGGCAGCGGCCACTGGGTCGCGGAAGAGGCTCCTGAGGAGATGCTGAAGGCCCTCAGCAGGTTCTTGGCCCCCTACCCGGCGGCAGCGCTGCCAGGAGCGAACTGATACACGTTCTGAAGGGGAGTCACCGAACCGCGTCGGCGCCCACTTGTGCGCAGCGCCGGGGGACGCATCCGGAACCGACCGCAGGTGTCATCGACGCGCGGTCGGTGCGTGCCACCAGCGCTGCGGCGACATCGGGAAGACGATGACGTCGCTCACCGCGTGGGACAGGAGGTCGTGTATGTCCCGGGCGATTCTGGCGCGTTCGGCGAGTGCGGCCTTCTCGGCTTCCGCCTGACGCTCGCGCTCCAGTCGTTCGGCGTGGGCCCAGCCGGCTGCCGCCGCCCTGCCGAGCGCGTAAGCCGCGACGCACAGCACGCTCATCCGCAGTCCGGTTTCGGAGGAGGCGAGCGCGAAGCTGCCGACCACGGTCGCGGCGACCAGCGGGTTGCGGGCCCACCGCCCCGACCGCTCGGCGACCGAGTGGATCGCCACCATGGCGGCGTACCAGACCGGTTGGGACGGCACCTCGCCGACGTAGTCGTAGCTGCTGGTCGCCGCGAGGCCGACCAACAGTACCGGTACCGGGTGGCTCCGCCGCCAGTGCAGCGGCGCCGCCGAGCCCAGTACGACCAGGACGCCCCACCCGCTCCACGGTCCGCCGCCCTCGCCGGCATGCGCGGCGAAGGGCCAGAGCTGGGCGGCGGCCACGAGAGCCGCGAGCCCGATGTCGACCGCGCGCGAGGACAGGGCGCGGAGCCCCGCCCGGATCCGGCCCGCCCGCGCGTCGATGCCTCTCCAGGTCACAGCTCCCCCGGTCACCACGCCCCACGCGTCACCGCGCATTGGCAGCCGCCGGGCGCCGCGTACCGCGATCGTCCGCCGTAACGGTGGCGTCCTGCCGCGGCTCCATCACCCGCGCGATCTGCGCGAACGGGACGGACAAGAGGGGCGCCCCGATCGGGATCAGGTCCTTGTCGGCCAGCGGCATCACCAGGTCGGCGAGGATGAGGACCGTCGTCCACGGCTTGATCACCCGGACGACGGCCAGCCGCACGATGAGGACGAGCATCCCCACGCAGAAGAGGTACGGGCCGAAGTCGTAGACGACCGGTGCCACGCCGGGCACTTGCGAGACCCGTTCCGTGAACAGGGACATCTCCAATGTGGTCCGCGGACACCGCCCCCGCCACCAGGTCGATCCCGAACTGCACCAGGAGGACCGCGGCTCCGGCTGTCGCCGTCCAGTGCGCCACCGCCGAGACGCGGTCTACCCTTCGGGGCGAGCGCCCTCAGCCAGCGGAACACCACCGTGAAGAGAACCAGGGCCGCGCAGAACGCCAGATGCCCGAGGGTCCAGGCGGGGCCGGGTCCCGGCCGTAGGTCCTCCGATGTCGTCCGGGCGTCTTTGCTCCTTACCAAATACGCGCATAGCTTACAAATGTCGCGCGGGGCACCTCCCCGTCGACACCCGGCCGGAAGCCGGACCATCGACGGAGGTATCAGCATGGCGAGGACGGAGAACGGCGACAGTGGGAGCCTGAGCTACTACCCGTGGTGGCTGGACAGGCTGGCCGCCGACGTCACCGGGCAAGGTTCGTTCATTGACGACGGCCCCATCGAGGGCCCCGAGGCCGTCCGCTCGGTCGTGACCGCCGCCCGAGAACTCTACGAGTTCCAGCACTTCACTTACACCGGCGACTACGGCGACAACGGCTTTCTGGAGGAGTACACCACCCGGGTCAAGGGTGAGACGCTCCATGTGGTCGTCACGGTCGCCCGCAACGCCGCCGGCGAGTGCGAGAAGCTCGTCGTCAACCACCGGCCGCGCAACGCGATGCTGCTGTTCTCCCGCGAGATGCACAAGAAATTCGCTGGCACCCCTTTGGCGGGGCACTTCCTCGCCGACGAGTCCTGAGACCACGGAGCCGGGCGCGCACACGGTCCCCTTCGAACCCGTCCGAAGTCGGGGTGCCGTCCGGCGCAGGTCGGACAACGCTCGCGGCTATGGGTTGACCTTCCCTACTCCGCCCAGGGCTCAAAGCCGGACCCGGATCAGATGAACAGAACGCTCTCGATGTCGATCGTGACGAGTTCCACGTCCCGGAACACGCTGCCGTCCACGGCCCGCCGGTAGACACGGCGCCGGGTCGGGACCATGATCCCGTCGAACTCCTTGTACCCGGAGACGTAGTGCGCTGCCGGCCCGGCGTTGATGACCTCGGGTGTGTAGTCGTGTCTGCGCAGCAGCCCGTCAGAGTCGAAGTGGAGAACCTGCTCGCGGCAGTGCGTCGCGATGTGCTCCGGGAACGTGACTTTCAGGCGCCTCCAGGTCTCCCCCTCCTCCGTGACCGGGGATAGTTCCTCGGTCTCGAACCCGGGAAAGGTGAAGGTGAACGGAGACGTCAGGTACGTCCACATGGCATACCCGGCGAAGTAGGCGACGTGCAGATCGTCCCAGGGGGCGCGCACGTCTTCCGGAAAGGACGCACGCGGGTCGAACCGCTCGGCGATCACCTCGCCGGCTGTTGTCTCCACCGCCACCCGCCGCGCCGTGAGGGATGTCTGCAGGTGGGGCGCGGTGAAGGGGTGATGACTGGCATGCTGCCGCCGCAAGTCGAGCCTGACGGCCGCGTGACGCAATATCCCCTCCCGCCCCTTCAGACGCCACAGCGAACCCCCGGCCCGGAAGTGCACGGTCGCGGAGCCGAACCGGTTGTAGCGGTCCTGACCGCCGTGGGCTTCGACGACGTGAGGGACGAGATCATTCATGGCAGGTTCCTCCTTCATCTGCGAACTGCCCTGAGCACTGACTTCCGCTGTCCCGCAGCGGCCGGCACGGGCCGCTGGACTGGGACGACAGGGCATGGATCCTGGACGTCCGGTTCAGGACTCGTCTGCCAGGAAGTGCTCGGCGAGGGGCGTGCCGGCGAGCTTCCCGCGCATCAAGCGGGAGAAGAGCAGCAGCGAGTTGCGCGGTCGGTGGAGCACCGCGAGGTCCTGGGCCTGACCTGCGTCATTGCGGGTGACCGTGACGACGACCTTCATGGGTTCGCCCTCGACCGAGGCGTCGTAGATCTCGAGGAAGCCGTTGTCGCCGAAGTCGTCGGTGTAGCTGAAGTCCTGGAACTCGTACAGTTCGCGGGCCTTCACGACGATGGTGCGCACCGCCTCCGCGCCGCGCGCGGTGCCGTTCATCGCCCCGCCTTCGAGCGTGGCGTCGTCGGCCAGGTTGTCCAGCCACCACGGGTAGTACCGGCCCTCGGGGGTTCGGTCGCCGTTACCGGTGTTCGACATGTCGGGTCTCCTTCGGGATCCGGCCGCGGGTCGGACCGTTGGGGGGAGTGCCACCGGCCGGAAAGCTGGGCACAATAGGAGCATATACTCTTATACGCAGTGAGGGGCAAGCGTGAGGGCCTGGTGGGTAGTGACTCCACCCTTTCCCCTCTCCATTAGGAGCAAAGCTCCTAATGGCTGCGTGAGGACCAGCTGCGCCTCCGCACGGCGCGTCCCGTCCACCGGGACATGCGGAGAGCGCGCCTCGAACATCCGGCGGGGCCGTCGCCCCGACGGCGCGGATCCACCCGGCCTCCCCGCCGACCCGACATTCCCTTCGGGCGCCGCATCACGTGCGCATGCCCAGCCCATCACAGAAGGAGTAACACCATGACCGTCGTGAAAGCCGCCGCCGTCCAGATCAGCCCGGTGCTCTACAGTCGCGCCGGCACGGTCGAGAAGGTCGCCCGCAAGATCCGGGAGCTGGGCGAGCTGGGCGTCCAGTTCGCGGTCTTCCCCGAGACCGTTGTTCCGTACTACCCCTACTTCTCCTTCGTGCAGCCGCCCTACGCCATGGCTAAGGAGCACCTGCGCCTCCTCGAGGAGGCCGTGACCGTGCCGTCCGCCGAGACTGACGCGATCGCCGTGGCGGCCCGAGAAGCCGGCATGGTCGTATCGATCGGCGTCAACGAGCGCGACGGCGGGACCATCTACAACACCCAGCTGCTGTTCGACGCCGATGGCGCGCTGATCCAGCGCCGCCGCAAGCTCACTCCGACCTACCACGAGCGCATGATCTGGGGGCAGGGCGACGCCTCGGGTCTGCGCGCTGTGGACAGCGCCGTCGGCCGCATCGGCCAGCTCGCTTGCTGGGAGCACTACCTGCCGCTCGCGCGCTACGCCCTGATGGCCGACGGCGAGCAGATCCACGCCGCGATGTACCCGGGTTCCTTCGGCGGCCAGTCGTTCGCCGATCAGATTGAGGTCAACATCCGTCAGCACGCCCTGGAATCGGCCTGCTTCGTGGTGAACGCCACCGCGTGGCTCGAGGCCGACCAGCAGGCGCAGCTCGCCAAGGACACAGGTGGCCCCGTCGCCGCGATGTCCGGGGGATTCTTCACCGCCATCGTCGACCCTGAGGGCCGCATCATCGGTGAGCCGCTCACCTCCGGTGAGGGCGAGGTCATAGCGGACCTCGACTTCGAGCTGATCGACCGGCGCAAGCGCCTGGCGGACACCCGGGGCCACTACAGCCGCCCAGAACTGCTGAGCCTCCTGGTCGACCGGGCACCGGCGACCCACCTCCACGAGCGCGCCGCCCAGGCCGGCATCCACTCCGGCCCGGCGGTCGAGGAGAACCGCACGGCGGACGTCCAGTGAGGCGCGCTTCGGCCTGATTCGGTCCTGGCCCGGGGCGCCACCGCGCTCCGGGCCAGCACCGGCATACACGGGACCCCGGTCATCCGACCGGGGTCCTTCCGCGAAGCGGACCGTGCCGCGTTCACGCGGAGTCACAGGCCGCATGCGTGGTGCGGCGCTCACCGCTCTGGTCCCCGGTGCAGGCCTCACCGCCGCGCATCGCACGGCCCGCCCGGGTGTCACCATCGACCGGCCAGGCCGCGCTCATGCGGATGGGTGCGGGAAAACCCGTGGTGCCGCCGCCTGACGGGCGGCACCACAGCCCTATCGGGGAGATCGTGGGGGCCGGTTACTTCGTGGTCCCCCAGAGCTGGCCAGCGGGCACGTGAGAGGGGTTGCCCATCAGCCTCGCGACCCGGATCTGGTTGGGCACGGCGGCACAGTGGCCGGTGTGCCTGTGCCCTGCGTGCGTGTGCCCACCGCGCTGGAACGCGTTGTGCGTGAAGGTCATGGCATAGGGGTGGGTGAAGTCCGTGGTCGAACCGCTGACCAGCGGGAAGTGCCCCTGCGAGGTGGTGTCAGGCGAGTCGGCGGTGTCGAAGATCCAGACGGTCCTGGCGGACATGCCGCACTTCTGCAGGGTAAGGCCCTCGTCCTGATAGGCGGTGTGGGCAAGGCCCGCACACAAGCCGGTGCGCATGCCGTGCGGGGCGTACTCGACCTCCACCGCGCGCAGCTTGCCGTAGTGCTTGTTCACCTCGGCGGACACCAAGCCGTCTTTGTAGAAGTCGGTCACCGTGCCGGAGCGGTGACCGACGATGTCGCCGGCCCCGTGGGACGTGCTGACGGGGTACATCGCGGTGGGCTGTCCGACCCTCGCAACGCCCCGGTAGACCGTCTCGACCAAGTTGGGCCGCTCGGCGGTGCCGAACTTGGCGCTGTAGATCTTGATGCAGCCGTCGCCGCACTCTGGGGTGGCCGCGTTCGCGGTGAGCGTCGCCCCCGCACTCACGGCGCCCACCATGGTTACCACCGCAGCCGCGGCAAGCGCGCCGCTCTTGACGTTCTTGAAAGACATAAAGGATTCCTCACTTGAAGCACAGCCGCACCCTGCGCACTGTTCTGACGGCCGGGGCGGCCGCAGGCACACACGTGCCCGACGCGGACGACCAGCGTCACCGCTCGCGCGCCTCCGACGGCCTCGGCGACATCGCCGCACCCGCCCACGGCCGTTTCGTCTCCCGCGATGCGATCGTCCGATCGCACCGCGGGACGACGTACGGGCCTTTGGGTAGCGGGAGGCACCTCGTAAGATAAGAGCATATGCGCGTATTAATATAACGGCAAGGCTGGGCCATATGGGGGCCGCTTTGATTGATGGAGCCAGGCGAAGGCGCGCTCGACGACCCAGCGAGCTTGCCCAGCCCGGAGCCGTATGCGACGCCACGTCGGGCGATCATCGGCTTGATGCCGCGCTTCCACAGCAGTCGGCGGCACGTGTCGAAGGCGTAGCCTCGGTCGGCATTCAGGCGCCGGAGCCCGCGGCGGGGGGGCCTCCTCACAGGCCCCGGATCGCTGGGACGGCGTCCAGATGCAGCGCCTGGGTGACGTCATGTCGGTTCTCAACGGTGAGCGTGACAGCGAGCGGTGCGCCGTGCCGGTCGACGATCAAAGTCTCATAGCCCGGACCTGCGATCCGTCCACGGCGCAGTCGTCAGACCCAGAAGATCAGCGGCGCAGTTCGGTCGAGCAGGGCGGCATGCAGACGCGGCCAGAGGCCAGCCTCGATCCAGTCCCCGCAGTCGGCGCCAGGCCGTCACCCCGGAGCAGTCGCGGTCTCGGCCGGAGCGTCGCGCCAAGCGATACCGGTCCGCAACGCGTACATGACGCCCGCGAGGGCCGCACGGTCCGGGACACGCAGTCGACCCCGGGTTGGCGGCGTTCGGGAGTGGGCGGCAGCAGAGCGACTCGCTCCCTCCCCAGGTGCGATGACCAAGAAGGCGGCGCACTCTGGATGGACGGCCTCGCCAACCAGCCCGGCCAGCGGCCGCTCAAGGAACGGCGTGGATCTGTCCGGATTATGCGTACCGCATCCGGCTGTGGGAGTTCCTATGGATCTGAAGCTAGAGGTCATCGTCCTGCCAGTTTCCGACGCGGATCGGGCCAAGTCGTTCTATGAGGCGGCAGGGTTCCGCTTGGACGTGGACCAGGCGTTCAGCAACGACTACCGGCTAGTGCATCTCACGCCGCCCGGCTCTCAGTGCTCGATCATGTTCGGCAAGGGCATGACCGTAGCTACCCCAGGCTCGGTCCAGGGTCTCTACCTCATCGTCTCGGACATCGAGGAGGCCCGCGCTCAGCTCATCAGCCGCGGTATCGAGGTCAGTGAGGTGTTCCACGATGCCGACGGGGTGCTGTACCACGGCCACAAGGCCGGCTCCGTCACCCACGACGGTACGGGCCAGGGACGCCGGTCCGGACGGCACCCGGAGCGCGCAACCTACAGCTCCTACGCCTCCTTCAGTGACCCCGACGGCAACGGCTGGGTGCTCCAAGAGATCACCGAACGATTCCCCGGCCGCTGATTAGAAACCGATCTAGGACTTGTCCGGACGATCATGTGACTACTCGCCGTCCGCGTCGTTGATGTGGACATGGGGCGGGGTGACTTGAGCGATGCTGAATGGGAACGGCTG
>JARAXD010000057.1:0-9895 GCA_033793685.1 Streptomyces sp. ME19-03-3
CCGGCCCATGGGGGTGCGCGCACCTGCGACGATCACGGACGTTCGTGCCTGGCTGGTCATGACGCGGCCCCTTTGCACGGAGGGAAGGTTAACGACGGTCTTCGAGGGTGTTCCGACGGTCACCGGGCGGACGCGTGATCGCGCGCACGTTGCGTGACCTCAGGGCCCGGCGGCCCATCGGAACCATACTTGCTCAATCCATTACATACGCATCGGCCTGTCCGTCCCGCGGGTCCACCCGCAGTTGCACAGCAACCCGCCGTTCGGCTCCTCGACCGGCCTGGAACGGGCCCCCAGGACGGGGTCGTTCGGACCGACAAGGCGGCCGGATGCCGGCTCGCCTTCGACAGGCACCGTCCCGGAGGACGTCGCCGGCCTCGTCAGGCAACGCACCCCGCGCCTGAGGGATGAGAACCGAACGCTGCCGCCGATCGAGGCCGAGGAGCCCCTCCGGCGGCTCGGTGGCGCCTGGAAAGCCTACGACAGACCTGTGGGCGACGACCTCCTCCCTCCCGTCCCACCCTCGGTCACGACCGCTCGGTCCGGCTCCGGTCGCAAGCTCCCTCGCCGTCCCACACATAGCGTGCACACCCCGTCCCGGCGTGCGATACATCACCGCTCTACGCCGCCACGGCGTGAACCGGAGTTTCCGTGCTCAACCCGTCGCCCCCCGAGGACGAGCCGGGAGACGGGGTTTCCCGGGGTGGGCAGCACGGCTTCATGCCACGGAACCGACCGCGCAGTGGCGCCTGCGCGGTCACGTGCGACCACGGGCACCGGCACCGGCACCGGCACGTGCACTTTTACTGTTCGACTACCATCACACCGTGAATACCTGGGAGCCATCGCGTGAGCAGCTGAACATGCCCAACATCCTCGAAGCGCTCTCCAATCCGCTGCGCTTGGAGGTTGCGGTCCGCCTCGCACGCTCCACGGAAGCACTGAGCTGTGGCGAGGTGATGCCGGGGGTGTCCAAGTCGACGGCCAGCCATCATCTACGCATCCTGCGGGAGAGCGGCGTCGTCTCGCACCGGCGTGAAGGACGGTACGTGCGGCCGATCCTCCGCCGCGAGGACCTCAACGCCCGCTTCCCGGGCCTCCTGGACGCGATCCTGGCGAACAGCGGGGACGTACCGCCGGCCTCCTGACACGCCGGGCCGCGGCACTGACGTCACTCGGGCAGCCATGGGTGCTCTCCACACCTCCCGCCCGACGCCGCCGTACGATCGGCCTCGCTGGCCGGGCCCCCCGGCGCAGCGGTTGTGCAAAGCTCGTGCGGCGCCCTGGATCCGCCGCCGCACAGTCCCCACGCAGGGCCCAGCTGGGTCCGCCACATGTGCACGCGGCGCGTCCATACGCCCACAGACTGGCGCAGCAGTCCGCGGCCGAGCCGTGGTATTCCGCACTTCACGATGACCGCTACCGGCAGGGCGCGTGCATCCGCCCCCGCACCGCCGGCCCGCCGCTGTTCACCGACCTGCCTGTCAGCCCGCTGCGCCCATCACCGTCGCTCCCGTCGCGTCGGTGTCACGTTCACGCGACTGCCACGGCCGCACCAGACAGCACCGGCCCGTCAAGCCGGCGCGGCGCCTTCCGTCCCGGTGGGCGCTAACCAATCATTAGCGAATTATCCCCCCTTTGACCGGCGAAGACCCCAGCCCCACCGTTGGAATCGCCCCCCGGGGGACAACCGCGACCCCCACGGCTCTTCGAGGGAACGGGCTCTGCGCATCACCCTCCACGCTCCCCAGAGGCCATAGTTCGATAGTTCTACAGTCGTGATACTGTCGAACTATCGGGGGATAGGGACGAGAGAAGGGACTCCTCCGTGCGGATTCAAGCCGCTGTCGTGACGGATGCCTCCACGCCCTTCCGGCTGGAAGACGTGGAACTCGACGAGCCGCGCCACGACGAGGTACTCGTCAAAGTGGTGGCGACTGGCATCTGCCAGACCGACGCCCATGTCTGGCATCAGCACATCCCCGCCCCGCTGCCCATCGTCCTCGGCCATGAAGGCGCCGGTGTCGTAGAGCAGGTGGGGTCAAGCGTGACCACACTCAAGCCGGGCGACCACGTCGTCATGTCCTATCAGGCGTGCGGCCGTTGCGAACGGTGCCTGACCGGCTCACCTGCGTACTGCGACAACGCCTTCACAGCCAACTTCTCCGGCGCAAGGCTCGACGGCACCAGCGGATGGCGCCGCGGCTCCGCGTCGGAGGACGGCGTCCACGGGCACTTCTTCGGCCAGTCGGCGTTCGCCACTCATGTGCTGGCGACGGAACGCAACACCGTGAAAGTGCCGACCGACCTGCCGCTGGAGTTGCTGGGCCCGCTCGGCTGCGGCCTCCAGACCGGGGCCGGCGCGATTCTCAACTCCTTCCAGGTCCCCGTAGGCGCGTCAGTGGCGGTCTTCGGCACCGGCGCGGTCGGTCTCGCCGCCATCATGGCGGCACGCGTCGCGGGAGCCGCTCCCGTGGTCGGCGTCGACGTCAACCCGGACCGACTCACCCTGGCAGCCGAGCTGGGCGCGACCGAGGTGCTCAACGCCGCGACGGCCGACGTGACCGCGGAACTCATGCGCATCACGGGCACAGGCGTCGACTACATCCTGGACACCACCGGCCGCAGCGACATGCTCGAACACGCGGTGAACTCGCTGGCGCCGATGGGCCAGGCGGGGCTGGTGGCGCACGCTCCCGGCCTCAGCGTCCCGGTCGCCAAGCTCGCCCGCGGCAAGACGGTGCGGGGCATCATCCAGGGCGACGCGATCCCCCAGCAGTTCATCCCCAGGCTCCTCCAGATGTACCGGAGCGGACGATTCCCCTTCGACCGCCTGGTCCGTTTCTACGACTTCCAGGACATCAACGCCGCCTTCGCCGAGGCGGCGAGCGGCGGTGTCATCAAGCCCGTCCTCCGTATCGCGAGCGTCTGAGCTCACACGCGGAAGTCAAAGAATACCTACGACGAAAAGACGAGAAGATGAGCAAGTACGGCGATTTCTACGCCTACGACCAGTTCGGTTTCCCCAAGGCGACCCCTGAGGGCCACCCGCCGATGCCCGAACAGTTCAAGCCGGAACACTTCAGCAACCCGGATTTCTACAAGCTCGGTTACCACGTCGAGGAGCTCGAGGACGGGGTCTACTGGGTGACGAGCCCCAGCGGCTACGACGCGGGCTTCGTCCGTACCGACGCCGGCGTGATCGCCATCGACGCGCCCCCCACCATGGGCGAGAACATGCTGGCCGCCATCGAGTCGGTCACGAACGAGCCGGTCACGCACGTGGTCTACAGCCACTGGCACTCCGACCACATCGGCGCAGCGGCCATGTTCGGCCCGAATGTCAAGATCGTCGCGCACGACATCACCCGCGAACTGCTGGCGCGCTTCCCCGACCCCCTGCGCCCCCTGCCGACCGAGACCTTCTCCACCGAGTCGACGCTGGAGGTGGGCGGCGTCAAGCTGGAACTGGCCTACAAGGGTGCCAACCACTCCCCCGGCAACATCTTCATCTACGCCCCCAAGCAGAAGGTTCTCACGAAGATCGACATCGTGAGCCCGGGTTCCGTGACGTTCCGTCACTGCGACGCCTCGGAGAACATCAGCGGCTTCATCGAGGCGCACGACCAGATCCTGGACTATGACTTCAAGGCCCTCATCGGCGGCCACATCACCCGTTACGGCACCCGCGAGGACGTCGAAGCGGCGCGCGAGTACTTCCACGACGTGCTGACGTTCAGCGAAGAGGCGCTTGCCGAGATGAGCAGCACCGTCGAGGCCGTCTCGGCGTTCCGCGGCACCCTCAACGCCGACCAGGTCCTCATCGGTGCCGAGAACCGGTTCAACTCGGTGACCAACTACGCCACCGAGAAGACCCTGACCAAGGTGACCTCCAACGGTCAGACCTGGCCCGAGCGGCTGGCCGGCGCCACGGTGTGGACCAAGTACCACGCCTACACGATCATGGAGGCCATCCGCATCGAGCGGAGCCACCTCGGCTACCAGAAGCGCGGCACCGGCGGCGTGTACATCCGCTGACACGGCACGCCGCGCCGCGCGCGGTGCTGCCGCAGCACAGGGCCGGCGCCACCCGAAGCTTTCGTGTGCGGGGTGGCGCCGGGCCGCTCTCGTCGCCCGGCCCTGCTGCGGCCCCCGCAGCAGGACCGCTTACCGCTCTGTTCATCAAACCCCGGATGCCGGTGCCCCATGACGCCGCCGGGCTACGCGAGGTCGGCGCCGCCGGGCGGCCGCACGGCACGTGCCGAAACCGAAACACGCGTCCACGCGGAAAGAAGTGGAGAACTACGATGCAAGAACTGCATCAGGTGTACATCGACGGGCGATTCGTCACCCCCCACGGGACCGAACTCAGCCCCATCACCAATCCCGCGACCGGAGAGCTGATCGCGCAGGTGCGTCTCGCGGACGAGGTCGACGCGCATGCCGCGGTGGCAGCGGCGAAGCGGGCCTTCGCCGATTTCTCGCGGACGGGCAAGGGCGAGCGGATCGCACTCCTGCGTCGGCTCGGCGAAGTCTTCGGCAAGCGGGCGGGTGAACTGGCCGAAGCCATGATCAACGAGTATGGCGGCCCACGGAGTTTCGTGGAGCGTTCCATGCCGCTGGCGGCACATGCCTTCTCGTCGGCGGCGGACGCCCTCGAGTCCTACGAGTTCACCCGGCCCGGCGGGCGATCCGTGGTCACCATGCAGCCGATCGGTGTCACCGCGATCATCACGCCGTGGAACTACAGTGTGGCGTTCGTCGCCACGAAGGTTGCCAGCGCCATCGCCGCCGGCTGCACCACCGTGGTCAAGCCCAGCGAGCTGAGCGCTCAGCAGACGCAGTTGATGACCGAGTGCTTCGACGAGGCGGGCGTTCCGGCCGGCGTGGTCAACATCGTCACCGGCCGCGGTTCGGTGATCGGCGACGTCCTCACCACGCATCCAGATGTGGCCAAGGTCAACTTCACCGGCTCGACCGCCGTGGGCCAGACGATCATGCGCAATGCCGCGCCGACGATGAAGAGGCTGACTCTGGAGCTCGGCGGCAAGGGCCCCAGCATCCTGTTGGAGGACGCCGATCTGGACACGGCCGTTCCCGCGGCTCTCGCGGTCGGCTTCTCCAACAACGGCCAGGCGTGCTACGCAGGCACCCGCATCCTGGCACCGGCAAGCCGTCTGGCAGAGGTACACGCGGCCATCGAGGCCATCGTGCCCACCCTCAAGGTCGGCGATCCGAACGACCCGGACACCGTCATCGGCCCGCTGATCAGCGGCACCCAGTTCGAACGGGTTCAGAGCTACATCCGCCTGGGCCAGGAGGAGGGAGGCCAGATCCTGGTCGGCGGCGAGGGGCGGCCCGCCGGTTTGGAGGCGGGCTGGTTCGTCCAGCCCACGGTCTTCACCGGCGTGACCAACAACATGCGGATCGCCCAGGAGGAAATCTTCGGGCCTGTCCTCTGCGTCATCGCCTACCAGGACGAAGCCGAGGCGATCGAAGTCGCCAACGACACCGTGTACGGCCTGCGCGCCTACGTCTTCTCCGCCGACACTGAGCGGGCCCGGTCCGTCGCCGGCCAGCTCGTTGCAGGCCAGGTGATGATCAACGGCGCACCGGGCGACCCGAACGCGCCCTTCGGCGGCTTCAAGCAGTCCGGTATCGGCCGCGAGAACGGGGTCTACGGCCTGGAAGCCCACCTGGAACCGCGGGCCGTCTTCGGCTGACCGGCGGAGCGCGTTCGAGAACCGGCCGGGGGACCGCGTCATCGCTCTCTCGGGAAGCGGTGAGGGAGGGCGCCGGTCACCGGCCCCTCCTTCCCCCCGGCTCACGGTTCACGGCATGCCGCAACACATCCCGACACACCTGCACGGACGACCATACGGTGCTGACCACCACTCTTCGGAGACCTCATGTCCAAACACCAGCCGGACCAGTCGGGTTCGGGACTTCTCTTCGCGGTACTGGTGATAGGTGTCATGGCCTATGCCCTGGTCCTGGCCCTGGTCAGCCCCGTGCTGCCGACAATTCAGCGAGATCTCGGCACGACCCATGACATGATCGCGTGGGTGATGACGGGCTGCCTCGTGTCAGCCGCGGTCTTCACCCCCATCCTGGGACGCATCGGCGACCGGATCGGCAAGCGCCGGGTCATCGTCGTCTCGCTGCTGATCCTGGCGGCAGGCTCCTTCGTTGCCGCGGCCTCCCCCAATGTCGGCGTCATGATCGTGGGCCGGGTACTGCAGGGAGCGGGCGGCGGGGTGGTGCCACTGGCCTTCAGCGTCATCCGGGATGCGGTCCCCCGGGAGCAAGTGCCCAGGGCGGTCGGCATGCTCTCCGCGCTGTACGCCGTCAGTGGCGGCCTTGCGGCCGTGCTCTCCGGTCCGGTCTCCACCGCCCTGGGCTACCGTGCCCTGTTCTGGATCCCGGGTCTGGTCACCCTGGTGGCCGCCGCCGGAGCACACCGCCTGATCCCCGCTTCGCCCCACCGTCAGCCCGGCCCTGTCAACTGGGGTGCGGCCTTCCTGCTGTCTGCCTGGCTGGTCGCCCTCCTCGTCCCTCTGGCTCAGGGATCCACCTGGGGCTGGAGCACTGCGCGCGTCATCGCACCGCTGATCGCCTCGGCTGTCCTCCTCGTCGCATGGATCAGGGTGGAGAGCCGTTCGGCGAGCCCGTTGATCGACATGCGGATGATGCGCCTCCCGGCGGTGTGGACGACCAACGCGATCGCCCTGCTGTTCGGCCTGGGGATGTACGCCCTGCTCGCATCCCTGCCCTACTTCGTGCAGACGCCTTCGAGCGCCGGGTACGGGTTCGGCGTCAGCCAGACACAGGCAGGCCTGACAAACCTGCCCATGACCGTCGCCATGTTCGTCGCTGGACTGATCAGTGCGAAGGTGTCGGCGCGGCTGAGCGCCCGGCGATTGCTCCTCGGCAGCACCTTGATCAGCACGGTCGGCTTCGCACTCCTGGCATTCGTCCACAGCGAATACGCGGTGGTCCTCGTCGCCATGGCCGTCATCGGCTTCGGCTTCGGCCTGGCGTTCGCCACGATGACCTCACTGATCATCAACGCCGTCCCCTCGCACCAGACCGGGGCCGCCACCGGCATGAACGCCAACATCAGGACGATCGGCGGGGCTTTCGGCACCGCCATTGTGGGCAACATCATCACCGCGCACACACTCCCCGGCGGGCTGCCTGCGGAAAGCGGCTACATCTGGGCGTTCGCCACGCTCGCACTCGCCGCTCTCGCCGCCTCCGCCGTCGCCCTCCTGATTCCCCGCGTCGGGCAGACCGGCGGGCGTGCGCCCGGGGAGAGCCTCGCGGGTGCCGCCAAGGCCGCCGACACGACACCCGCGTAGGTCCACGAGAGTCGACCGGTCGTCCTGACCCCTGTCGGTCGCACGCCGGCCTGGTGGCCGGTGGACTGGCTGCGCGAGCGACGTGCGCGGGCGCGTCGAGTGCGACAGGGTCGTCCGCGCTGTCCCCGACGGCCTCGTGGAGACTCGCCGAATGTAACGATCGCTACACATTCCCTCGCGACCGGGGCAGCGACCTCCTCGATTTTTTGACGCAACGTTCCACATAAGGTTCACTGGCTGACGTGGCCGGGTCGCAACCGACCGGTAGTGCGGCGCTTCCCCGGTGAGCGCCACGTCGGTGGCCCACAGGCCCGGAATTCGACGACCGTCGCCCGCGCACCGATGCGGCGCCGAAAGGACACAGCATGAGCAAGCAGGAATCCCGTACCCCCTCCGTATGGCGTTCGCGTGTGGTCGGCGCGGCAGCCGCGGCCGCACTGCTGGCCGGCGGGGGCGCGGGCGCGGTCGCCTGGGCCTCCGAGCCGGCTTCCGCCGCGCACCATCCGGCGCAGTCCGCCGCGGCACACAACGCGGCCACAGTGCAGCGGCTCGCCGACATCGAGGACATCCGCCAGGTGAAGGCGCGCTACTTCCGCTACCTCGACAGCAAGCAGTGGTCCAAGCTGGCCGCTCTCTTCACCGCCCACCCCACCATCGACGTGGGCGTGAAGTACAGCAGCGGCAAGGAGCTCGCCGAGAACACGGCAGCGCTCCTGGGGAACGCCCCCACCGCCCACCAGGGCTTCCTGCCCGAGATCCAGGTGCACGGAGACCGCGCCACCGCGATCTGGGCGATGGAGGACTACGTGAGCTTCCCGGCCGGCTCCAGCTACAAGAACGGCTTCCACGGCTACGGCGAGTACCGCGACACCTATCAGCGGATCCACGGCCACTGGTACATCTCCAGCACCGTGCTGTCCCGTTTCCGGGTGGACACCGTTCCCAACTGGACGCCGTCCGCCGCACCGAAGAAGTAGTACCGACCCCCATCTTCCCCTCGGCCCACAGGGCCCGTAACACAGGAGTGACAACATGAGCACCATCGGTGTCGGCATCATCGGCGGCAGCCCGGGCGGCTGGGCCTCCATCAGCCACATCCCCGCCCTCAAGGCGCTGCCCGACTTCACGCTGCGGGCCGTCAGCACCTCCCGCCGCGAGTCGGCAGAGGCGGCCGTGCGGGAGTTCGGCGTCGAGGCGGCCTACGACAACCACGCCGAGCTGCTGGCCCACCCGGGGATCGACATCGTCGTGGTGGCGGTCAAGGTCCCCCACCACCGGGAACTCATCTCCGCCGCGATCGACGCCGGCAAGACCGTCTACAGCGAATGGCCGCTGGCCCTGAACCTGGCGGAGGCCACCGAGCTCACCCAGCGCGCCGACGCCGCCGGCGTGCGCACCGCCATCGGGCTGCAGGGGCGCTTCCACCCCGAGCTGCGCTACGTGCGCGACCTGATCCAGGACGGCAGGATCGGCCGGGTCATCGGCACCTCCCTCGTCGCCTCCGGCATGGTCTGGAACGGGCAGACCACCAAGGCCCACACCTACTGGTACGACGAGTCCCAGGGCGCCACTCCCCTGTCCGGCGCCGCCCTGCACGCCATCGACGCACTCAACGTCACTCTCGGCGAATTCGCCCACCTCTCGGCCAACCTCGTACACGGCCGCACAGAGGTGACCGTCACCGACGACGGCAACACCGTGTTCCCCGTCACCGCCGCCGACCAGATCTCGGTCATCGGCACCCTGGAGAACGGCGCCGCGGCCTCGGTCTTCTACCGCGGCGGCGCCTCCCGCGGCGACAACTTCCGCTGGGAGATCAACGGCACCGACGGCGACATCGTCCTGACCGCCCCCTGGGGCAACATCCAGGTCACCGACCTCACCCTCGAAGCCGGCTTCGGCGACGACGCCACCGTGTCCAAGCTCGAGGTGCCCGCCGAGTACTCCGCCGGTATCCCCGACGGCCTCGTCGGTCCCGCCAGGAATGTCGCAGCGCTCTACACCCACCTGGGACGAGACTTGCGCGAAGGCACCCGCACAGCCCCCGACTTCACCTACGCCCATTCTCGCCACGTGCTGATGGAGGCCATTGGCAACGCTTCCCGGCAGCAGAGCGCGCAGACCCTCGGCTGACCTGGAGCCGTACGCCGTTCTCCTGGCTTTTGGTGAGGACAGGCCTGGGGGAAAAATTTAACGAACGCTCGCTATTCATCGGCGCCGGCTCGACTCCCTCACGAGGTCGGCTCACGAGTCCGACCGGATTGGCCCGCCGGCGCCGATGCCCCACCCTTCGGGCGACGCCTCCGAGAGCCGGCTGTCATGCGCGCAGGGACACGCCGGCATGAGCTAACAGAACATTAGCCACTTATCGTCTGACTGACGGAGAAGGTCTGTGCCGGCAGCGTTGCCGACACTGCCGACTCTGGGCATCCCGGGGTCACGTCCGTTGGAGTGGTGTATCGACGGCCACTCGGTGATCTCTTCTTTGACGTTATGCGGTGAGTTCGGCTGGCAGGCCGGTGTTGTCGGTTTCT
>JARAXD010000058.1:0-9310 GCA_033793685.1 Streptomyces sp. ME19-03-3
CTGCTGCAACGTCGCACCGATATCGGCCGTGACGGTCGTCGTCATCGACTGGACGGAGACCGGGGCGTCGCCACCCACCGCCACCGACCCGACCTGGATGCGCCGCGAGGGGCGGCGCTCCGCGAGCGGTCGGGCCGGTACGGAGGGCAGGCCGAGCGGAACGGGCTCGACAGCTGTCATCGCGACGTCACTTCCCGCGGTTGCCCGTGACGGTCTCCCGGGTGGCCCTGATGGACTCCTTGAGGGAGGTCATCGTGGCCAGGACGGCGGTCGGCTCGTAGCCGCAGTGCGCCATGCAGTTGGCGCAGCGCGGGTCCTTGCCGCGGCCGTACTTGCTCCAGTCGGTGTCCTCGACGAGCTCCTTGTACGTGGTCACGTAGCCGTCGCTCATCAGGTAGCAGGGACGCTGCCAGCCGAACAGGGAGTAGTTGGGGATCGCCCAGGCGGTGCAGGGGAAGTCGACCTTGCCCTCGAGGAAGTCCAGGAACAAGGGGCTGTGGTTGAGCCGCCACTTCTGCCGGTTGCCACCCGAGAACGCCTTCCTGAACAGTTCGCGGGTCTGCTCCACGCCCAGGAAGTGCTCCTGGTCGGGTGCCTTCTCGTAGGCGTAGGCCGGCGAGATCATCATCTCGTCGACCCGCAGGTCGTCATTGAGGAAGTTGAGCACCTCGACGACGGTCTGAGGGGTGTCGGTGTTGAAGAAGGTCGAATTGGTGGTGACCCGGAAACCACGCCGCTTGGCTTCCTTGATCGCCTCCACAGCCTCGTCGAAGACGCCTTCCTTGGCGACCGACTCGTCGTGTCGTTCACGCAGTCCGTCGATGTGCACGGCGAAGGCGAAGTAGGGCGAGGGGGTGAACTCGTCCATCTTCTTGCGCAGCAGCATGGCGTTGGTGCAGAGGAAGACGTACTTCTTCTTCGCCACCAACTGACGCACGATCTCATTGATCTGAGGGTGCATCAGGGGTTCACCACCGGCGATCGAAACCATGGGGGCGCCGGATTCGAGAACGGCGCCCACGGCCTGCGCCACCGGCATGCGCTGTTTCAGCACACCCGCCGGGTGCTGGATCTTCCCGCAGCCCTCGCATTTGAGGTTGCACGCGAAAAGTGGCTCGAGTTCGACGATGAGCGGGAACTTCTCACGCCTGCGGAGCACTTTCTGTTCGAAGAGATAGGTGCCGACCCTGATGGACTGTCGGAGCGGCATGGCCATCTAGCTCACCTCCAGGGGAGCGCGGTAGAGCGGTGCCAATCGAGAAAGGCAGGAAGAAGGTCCCTCAGCACGCGGAAAGCGGTGATCCCCGTGCGGAGTGTGCCGACCCGGACGAGTTCGAACTCGGGCGTGTCGACGACCACGCGGGCCGCGGCGACCGGGCGTGGCCCCCGGGCGAGCGCGGCCCGCATCATCGCCGCCGACTCCATGTCGACGGCGACGGCTCCGGTGGCCCGGAGCGCTGCCCGCTCCGGTCCCCGTACGACGTGGTCCGACTCCGCGAGCCGGCCGACGTGCACGGTGTGTCCTGCCGCCTTGAGGGCGGCGGCAAGCGCGCCCCCGTCACCCGGCTCGTCGGCGACGACCACGTCGCCCGGCCGTGTCCCGGGGGCCAGACCGGCGCAGAAGCCGGTGGTGAGGACTGCCGCACCGTCCAGGGCCGGGTCGCGCAGCGCGGCGGTGACGGCTCGCTCGGCGGCCAGCGGCCCCATGCCCGTCCGCACGAAGGAGACCGGACCGACCGCACGGCTGCGGTCGCCGCCGCGGAGGGCGAACCGTTCCACCCGCAGCGCGCAGACGATGAGCAGGGGTGGGCCGGACGGCCCCATCAGATCTCCTTCCGCAGCCGGCCGAACGGCTCACCGCGCACGTAGCGCCCGAGGGCGGTGAGCGGGAAGACCATCCGGTAGAGGTGGTAGTTGATGGAGAAGTCCCTGGGAAAGCCGGTGCCGGTGAAGTACGGCTCGTCCCAGGACCCGTCCTCCTTCTGGGTCCGGGCCAGCCAGCGCACTCCGCGCCGTACCGCCTCGCCCTCGCGCTCGCCTGCCGCCAGCAGGGCCAGCAGGGCCCAGGCCGTCTGGGAGGCGGTCGACTCGCCGCGGCCGATCCACTCGTCGGAGGAGTACGAGCGCAGGTCCTCGCCCCAGCCCCCGTCCTCGTTCTGCACGGACTCCAGCCAGCCCACCGCCCGCCGGATCGCGGGGTGCCCCGCCGGGAGGCCGGCCGCGACGAGAGCCGGGACCACCGACCCGGTGCCGTAGATGTAGTTGACGCCCCAGCGGCCGAACCAGGCGCCGCTGCGCTCCTGTTCGGCGAGCAGCCAGTCGATCCCGCGCCGGGTGTGCGGAGCGTTCTCCATGCCGAGGGCGGCCAGCATCTCGACCACGTGGGCCGTAACGTCGGCCGACGGCGGGTCGATGACCTCGCCGAAGTCGCAGAAGGGCAGCCGGTTGGGGAAGGCGCTGGTGTTGTCGGCGTCGAAGGCGCCCCAGGCGCCGTTCTTCGACTGCATCCCGATGTTCCAGCGCGCTCCCCGGTCGACCGCGGCCCGCAGTCGCTCAGGGTCCGGGTGGTCGACCCGGAGCAGCGCCAGGACCACCTCCGCGGTGTCGTCGATGTCGGGGTAGGTGTCGTTCTGGAACTCGAACGCCCAGCCGCCGGAGGGCAGACCGGGCCGCTGCACGGCCCAGTCGCCGGATCTGGTGATCTGCTCCTCCAGCATCCACTCCGCGGCCTTGACCAGTGCCGGGTCGTCGGCGGGGACCCCGGCGTCGGCCAGTGCGACGGTGGCCAGGCAGGTGTCCCAGACCGGGGACTGGCACGCCTCGATCATCCGGGTGTCCTTGTCCGGCCAGACCGCGAACGCGTCCAGCGCCTCGAGTCCGGCTCGCAGCACGGGGTGGTCGAGGTCGTAGCCGAGCAGGTGGAGCGCGATGACGGAGTACACGGCGGGCGGCTGGATGCCGCCGAAGCAGCCGTCGTTCTCCTGGCGTTCGATGATCCAGCGCGCCGCCGAACGCATCGCGGCCCGCCGCAGCGGGCGGACGCTGACCTTGCGGTAGGCGTGCAGGGCCCGGTCGACCCGCTGGAAGAACCCGTCCCAGCTGGACAGCGGCGCCCGTGGGACCGGCGGGTTGGGCAGCGCGGGATCGGTGTGCAGCTCGTCGAGGGCGAACGGGGCGGGCCGCACCGGCCGGTGGGCACCGACGATGGTCAGCGGCACGATGGTCTGCCGGGCCCAGCTGGCGAAGGAGTAGATGTTGAGCGGAACCCACTTGGGCAGGTAGATGAGCTCGGGCGGCAGCTCCGGGAGGTCCTCCCAGCGCCACCAGCCGAACAGCGCCAGCCAGATCCGGGTGAAGACCCGCGACCGCGCGATACCGCCGCGCTCGCGGACGAAGGCCGAGGCGGCCGCCATCCACGGCTCCTGCGGAGCGTCGCCGGCGAGCCGCAGCGCGACGTAGGCCTCGACGGTGGCCGACAGGTCGCCCGGCCCGCCGTGGAAGGTGGGCCAGGCGCCGTCCTCGCGCTGCTGCGACCTGATCCAGCGGGCGGCGGCCTCGGTGACCCGCTCGTCCCGGATGCCGAGGAACTGACGGAGCAGCAGGTCCTCGGCGTCCATCGTGACATTGGTCTCGAGGTCGCCCTTCCACCAGCCGTCAGGATGCTGGAGGTCCAGCAGGTGGCCGGCGGCCCGGCGCGCGGCCTCGGCCGCGAGCTCCTCGGTGCGGCCGGTGAGGGCATGGGGCCCGCTACCTGACGCCGGTTCCGGGATCGCACCCGAGGCCTTCGTTCTGGCCGAGGGTGTCCCGCGGGCCGCCTCGCCCCCGGGACCGCCGTCGGTCGTCGCTGTCATGGCTTCCCCTTTGCACAGTCGTTCCGTCTGCGGTGTTGGGGCTGCCGTCGGCCGTCACGCGCGCCCGGCCGGCGACGTACTGCGCTCCAGTTGTGCGTCGTTACTTCTCGCGAACCACCACGAAATCCGCCAGGCCCACGAGCTTACGGCGAACTTCAGCGGCCATGTCCATTTTGTCGAGTGCGGCGATCGCGGTGGCGTACTGCCGACGGGCTTCCCGGGAGGTCCACTCCCGGCCGCCCGCCTCCTCGATCAACGCCGCCCGTTTCGCGAACTCCTCCTCGTCGAAGGACTCGACGTCCTGACGGTCCGACGCGTCCGCGGCCTTCGCGTCCGCGGCGAGGAGTTCGGCCAGGCGCTGGGATGCGGAGCCCCCGGCAGCCAGCGCCGCGACCACCGGAAGGGACTTCTTGCGCTGGCGCAGGTCGCTCCAGGTCTGCTTGCCGGTGGCGGCCGGGTCGCCCCAGATGCCGAGCAGGTCGTCGACGGCCTGGAATGCCAGGCCGAGGTGGTAGCCGTACTCCTCCAGAGCGTCGGCGTCCGCCTCACTGGCGCCGCCGAGCACCGCGCCGATGGAGCAGGCGCAGGCCAGGAGGGCACCGGTCTTGTTGCCCTCCATCTCCAGGCACTCCTCGACGGTGACCCGCTCGCGGTGCTCGAAGGAGATGTCCTGGGCCTGACCGTCGATCAGCTTGCGGGTGGCGGCGGTGAGCCGCCGGGTGGCCCGGCCCGCCTCGACGGTGCGCTGCTCGAGCAGGATCTCGTTGGCGAGGGCGAAGAGCGCGTCGCCGACCAGGATGGCCTGGGCGGGGCCGTGCACCTTCCACACGGTGTCGCGGTGGCGGCGCTGCTCGTCGCCGTCCATCAGGTCGTCGTGCAGCAGCGAGAAGTTGTGCACCAGCTCCACGGCGACCGCGCCGGGCACGCCCACCTCGGGGGCGGCGCCCGCCGCCTCGGCCGACAGCAGGGCGAGTGCGGGGCGCACGGCCTTGCCGCTGTCGCCGTGGGAGGGGTTGCCCGCGGCGTCGATCCATCCGAAGTGGTAGGCGGCGACGGTGTCCATCGGGGGTGCGAGGCGGTCCACGGCGGCGCGCAGCACCGGCGTGGACAGCTCCCGGCCGCGCTCCAGGAGCGCGGTCACGGTTCCTCTGTCGACGCCCGCGGTCATCTGCTCGTTGCCAGCGGTCACATTCTCTCCTCTGATTGCACTGGTCATGCTCATACCGGCTCCATGCCTTCGATTGCGAAGGTACGTGGGTCGAAGGGATGGCGGAGTGCGGTCAAAGCTGCTCGGGAGGCTTGCAAACCGCTGCGGACCGCGCTTTCCATCGTCGCCGGCCAGCCGGTGGCGGTCCAGGCACCGGCGAGCCAGACGCCCGGTGCCCGGGTCTGGGGACCCGGCCGGAGGGCGCCGACACCGGGAGTGGGCGCGAAGGTCGCGGTCCGCTCTCTGGTGACGAAGAAGTCCAGTACGGAAGCTTCGCGCGCGACGGGGAGCAGCCGCTCCAGCTCCGGAAGGTAGCGCGCCCGCAACTCGGCCACGGGGAGGTCGATCTCCTCCTGGGCCGCCGACTGGGACAGGGCGAGGTACTGGCCGCCGCCGGTCAGGCCGGAGTGCTCCGTACGGTCGAAGACCCACTGCACGGGGCTGCCCAGGGCGGCGAAGAAGGGCTTGCGCATGACCTGGCGGTCGTATACGACGTGCACGTTGAGGATCGGCGCGGTGCCGATGCGCAGCAGCGCCTCCTGGTCTGCGAGGGCGCCGGCGGGGAGCAGGCCGTGGGCCTCGCGCTGCGGCACCGCCAGGACGACGGCGCCGGCCGTGAAGCGCTCGGCGCGCCCGGGGCCGGTCTCGGCCTCGACCTCCCACACCGGGCCGGCGTCCCCCGGGCCGGCCTCGTCGCGGGAACGTACCGGCTCGGCCGCGTCCGTACGGGTGAGCGAGGTGGCGCGGGCGCGCAGCAGGGTGCGCACACCCGCCTTGTCCAGGGCGGTGCGGGCCCGGTCGTCGTGCAGCTCGCCGAGCGGCCGGGAGGCCCAGCCGATGTCCGCGGCGCCCGGCGCGGAGAGCAGCCCGGTCTTGAAGACCATGGCGGCCAGGCCCAGTGACGCCTGGTCGGCCGCGGCGTTGAGCGTCGCCACGCCGACCAGGTCCCACAACGCCTCGACGGTGCGGGCCGACTGGCCGTGCTCGCGCAGCCAGCTGCCGAAGTCGACGGCGTCCAGCGCCGGGTCGGTGGGGTCGAGCGAGCGCAGCGCGAGCGCGGCCCGCCCGACGGACGCCCGCTCGGCCAGGGACAGGTGCGGGTAGGTGGCCAGGCTCGCGGCCAGGTGGAGCGGTACGGGCAGGCCCGCGCGGCGCAGCCGGCCGAGGCGGGGCCGCGGGGTCGCCACGTCCAGCACGGGCACGTCGAGCCGGTCCTGGAGCGTGACGAGGTCGGCCGCGTCGATGCGCTCCAGCAACCGCAGGTAGGCGACGCAGCACCGCAGGAAGACGTGCTGACCGTTGTCGACCGTCAGGTCACCGCGCTGGAAGGAGAAGGCGAGCCCGCCCAGCCGGGGACGGGCCTCGAGAAGGGTGACCCGCAGACCGGCGTCGGCCAGCGCGAGGGCCGCCGTCGTACCCGCGAGCCCGCCGCCGATCACGACGGCGGTGCGCTCAGCCATGAGTCCTCCTCGAGGTGCCGCGGCGCGGGACGCGATGCGCCCACGCCGATAGTGACGCCGCCGGTACGGCGCACGTTGCCTCACGGCGGCGGGTGGGCGCTGTTTCCCGGCGCGCCGCCGCCCCCGGCCCGGTCGCCGTGCGTTCCGCGGTGCGGCCGAAGGCGCCCGCCGCCGGTGCGCCGGGTGTCACAGGCGCCTCCTGGCGGCACGCCGGGCATCGAGACCGGCGAGGCCGCGCGCCGCGACGTACGCCTTCTGGTGCCCGGGCAGCGAGACCCGGCCGCGCAGTACGGCCTCGGGGTCGGCGGCGATGCGCTCCAGGAGGCGGCGGTAGATGCCGGCCATCGCGGAGACGCAGGCGCCGCTGCGGCGGTCCAGCATGGGCAGCAGCCGGTACCCCTCGGCGAACAGGGCGCGGGCCCGTTTGACCTCGTGCTCGACCAGGCCAGCGAAGTCGGACCCCGGCGGAGGTGTGGCGGTGCGGAACCCGGCGGAGCAGCCGAACTTCGCCAGGTCGTCCGCGGGCAGGTAGGTCCGGCCGTCAGCGGCGTCCTCGCGCAGGTCCCGCAGGATGTTGGTGAGCTGCAGAGCGAGGCCGAGGGTGTCCGCGTACTCCGCGGCGCGCTCGCCGCCCGGGGCGCCGGGCAGGGTGCCGAACACGCCGAGCGAGAGCCGGCCGATGGCTCCGGCGACGCATCGGCAGTAGGACGCGAGGTCCTCCCACGTCTCGTAGGTGTCGCCGCGCAGGTCCATCTGGACGCCGTCGAGCAGCTCCTCCAGCCCGCCGAGCGGGATCGGGAAGCGCCGGGCGGCGTCGGCGAGCGCGACGGCCACCGGGTCGGTGTCGTCCGCGGTGACCGCGCCCTCCCGGATCCGGGTGAGCAGGGCCCGGGTCGCGTCGAGCCGCCGCTGCTTCTCGGGGAGGCCGAGGTCGCCGTCACCGATGTCGTCCACCCGCCGGGAGAAGGCGTAGAGGGCGGACATGGCCTGCCGCTTGGGGGTGGGCAGGAGCCGGATGCCGTAGGCGAAGTTCCGGGCCTCGTGGCCGGTGACGACCTCGCAGTAGCGGTAGGCCGCGAGCACAGGTCCGGACATGCGGTCGGAGCCGTTCACGGTCCGGCTCACCCCTTTCTTCGCAATGTCGACCCCACCTCGCGCAGCAGGCTCAGCCTGCCCGCCTTCGGCGGCCCGGGCAGCACGTCGTACCCCGCGTCCGCGATCGCCCGCAGGGCGGCGCGGCCTCCCCCGGCGAACCCGGCGAGCAACAGCCTGAGCCTGCCGTGGACGCTACCCACCAAGGGGGTGCCTTCATTCAGCAGGTCTCGGGCGCGTTCCGCTTCGTACGCAACCAGTGCGCGCACCCGTGCGCCCGCGGTCGCGGCGGTGAGATCGGTTTCGTTGACGCCGAAGCGCTTCATGTCGTCGGCGGGCAGGTAGATACGGTCGCGGCCGAGGTCCTCGGCCACGTCCTGGAGGTGCTCGATGATCTGCAAGGCGGTGCAGATCGCGTCCGAGCGGCGGACCCGCTCGGGCGTGGCGGTACCGGTGACGCCGAGCACGAGGCGGCCGACCGGGTTCGCCGACAGTTCGCAGTAGGCGAGGAGGTCCTCGTGGCGGGCGTAGCGGCGGACGACCTGGTCCTGTCGGTTGGCTTCGACGAGGCCGAGGAAGGGCTCCGGCGTCAGGTGGTGGCGCCGGACGGTGGGCCGCAGCGCGCGCAGGAGCGGGTGGCGGACGTCTCCACCGTCGAAGATCCGGCGCAGGTCCGCCTCGAAGGCGTCGAGCATGGCGATGCGGTCGGTGGCGGCCTCGGCGGGCAGTCCCAGACGCACGGCATCGGTGCGCCCGCCGTCGGCCAGGTCCCCGTCGCCGATGTCGTCGACGAGTCGGGCGAAGCCGTAGACCGCCATCAGGTCCGCGCGCCAGGAACGGGGTACGAAGAAGGGCGCGACGGGGAAGTTCTCGCGGGCCGCCTTGTCGAGGACAGCACGGGAATGGGGGTCCGGCGCCGCGACCGCCTGCGTCTCGGGCTTGACAGCGGTCACCCTGGACGTCCCGGTGTGTGGGCGGTGGGTGCTTTCTCCCCAGGGATCCACAGCGCCATTTCCGTCACATCCCCCGTTCTACACCGATAGCCCATTACACCCAATTTCGGACACGCCGCTCCTATAATTCCCGCTCCGGCCCGTCCCCGCACGCGAACCGGCTCTGCGGACGTATCGTCCAAGATCCGGCGATTGAGTACCGCTACAGCTTACGGCGCGGACCCGCTCCGGCATGCGCCGGGGGGCGCCCGAAGTCGATCCGAAAGCAGCAACGCACAAACCATGGGGGGCCGTCCCCGATGTCTCGTAAAATCCCGGGAAAATCATCGGCCCCTTTCGCCCCGCACACCGCGCGCCGCGGTTGCGCCGGGCGCGCGCCCACTCACTTGGCGTATCCGACCGGTCCCCGTCGGGGCCGTGGAGGGCGCCGCGGCGAGTCGGCAGGGACAGGGCACCGACCGCGCGCGGGGCCGGGAACAAGCGCCGGGACCGCCGGGCGGCCCGTCCCCGCGGCGGACGGGCCTCGGTCCGCTCCGGGTGCGGGGCGTACGCCCGCCCCGGGTCACTTGGCGGTGAACTCCTCGTAGGCCTTGAGCACCTCGTCCGTGGGCCCGTCCATCCGCAGTTCGCCCTTCTCCAGCCAGATCACGCGGTCGCAGGTGTCGCGGATCGAACCGTTGCTGTGGCTGACCAGGAAGACGGTGCCCGCCTCCTGGCGCAGCTCGCGGATCCGCGCCTCGGAACGCT
>JARAXD010000059.1:0-8445 GCA_033793685.1 Streptomyces sp. ME19-03-3
TCACCCCTCCTCGGCGAACACAACCACACCATCTACACCACAGAACTGGGCATCACCGAGGACGAGTTGACAGGACTCAAGGCACAGGGAGTGATCTGACCGATGACCCACGCCAGGGGACGCGAGGACGTAGGTTCGCACACCACGAGGCAACCGGTGGCGGTGCACGGCACCGTCCACCGGTGGGCCGGGGCGGCAGCGCCGCCCTGACCGACGCACCACCCGTGACGGGCCGGGCCGCGAGCACCACGCGGACGGGTCCGCCGCACAGCACGAAAAGAGCACGGGGGCCGGCACGGGTCGGTCTCCACCGAGACCGACCCGTGCCGGCCCCAGGTCCAGGGGGCGCTGGCCAGACTCTTTCGAGGCAGGGGAAACATGACAATGGCGTCAACGACATCGACGGCCCGAGAGCCCGTCACCTACCAAGAGGTGACCGACCGCAACGGGCGGGTGTACCGCGTCGGCGAGACCGACGTGGACATCATGGGCCGCAAGCGCAAGTGGATGGTCATCCTGCCGTGGGTGGGCATGATGGGCATCAGCTCGGCGGAGTACGCGTTCGCGTCCGCCGAGGACACGCTGCACACCGCACACGCATGGAGCAGCCTGCACATCTTCTGGATGCTCGGCGTCTGGGTGTTCTTCCAGGCGGCGGTGGCCTTCCCTGCGGGCAAGCTCCGCGAGTCCGGGAAACTGCCGGCGCGCTCGGCGATGATGCTCGGCGCCCTGGGCACCTTCCTCGGCTACCTGTCGCTGGCGTACGCACCGCACGTGATCGTCGCGTACATCGGCTTCGGCATGTTCAGCGGTATGGGCGCCGGCATGGTGTACGCGACCTGCGTGAACATGGTCGGCAAGTGGTACCCGGAGCGGAAGGGCGGCAAGACCGGCTTCGTGAACGGCGGTTTCGCCTACGGCTCGGTGCCGTTCGTCTTCCTCTTCACCGGCTACATGGACATGACCAACTTCCGGTGGGTGCTGGTCTCGGTCGGTGTCCTCCTCGCGGTGACCGTCGCGGTGGCGGGCTACTTCTTCAAGGACCCGCCGAAGAACTGGTGGCCGGCCGACGTCGACCCGCTGAAGGCGCCCGACGACCCGCGGACCCGCCGCGCCCTGGAGAAGAACCCGCCGGCCGTCCGCCAGTACACCCCGGCGGAGGCCTGGCGCACCGGCCGGGTGGCGCTGATGTGGTTCTGCCTGCTGTGCACCTCGGGCGTGAACATCTTCGGCATCGCCTTCCAGGTCGACATCGGCGACGAGGCGGGCTTCGCCGGCGGGATCGTGGCCACGGCCATGTCCCTGAAGGCGATCGTCAACGGCACGGGCCGCGGCGTCATCGGCTGGCTGTCCGACCGCTACGGCCGCAAGCAGTGCCTGATCTTCGTCTGCATCGTCCTCGGCCTGGCGCAGTACGGCATCCTGTGGTCCGCCGACATCAAGAACCTGCCGCTGTTCCTGATCTTCTCCTCCATCTCCGGGTTCGGCGGCGGCGCGATCTTCCCGATGTTCGCGGCGATGACGGCCGACTACTTCGGCGAGAACAACAACGCCTCCAACTACGGCCTGGTCTACAGCTCCAAGCTGGTCTCCGGGCTGCTCGGCTCCGGCATGGGCGCCTTCGTGGTCCAGCACTGGGGCCACAGCGGGGCGTTCACCCTCGCGGGTTCGATCTCGCTGTTCGCCGGCTTCGTCGCGCTGTTCCTCACCCCGCCGGGACGTCCGAGGAAGAAGGACATCAAGCCCAACCCGCGGCCGATCAGCAGGGAGACGCTCTGACGTGACCGCCGGAGAGCACCCGGCTCCGCCACGGCGTCTCGTGCCGGGGCCCGGGTGCTCCTCCTGTCCCCCGCGGCGTCCCGGGCGCCTTCCCGTGGCGGAGGGGGATGCCGATGTGACGACCGGCCCCCGGGGGCCGGGCCGGCATGACGTGGGCCCCAGTCGTGGAACGCCGCGACTGAGGCCCACGCGGCGTTCAGGCCGAGCGGTCGGCGGCGATCGCCTTGTGGTGGCGGATGACCTCTTCGACGATGAACTTCAGGAACTTCTCCGCGAAGGCCGGGTCGAGGTGCGCCTCCTCGGCCATCTGCCGCAACCGGGCGATCTGCTCGGCCTCGCGCCGCGGATCGGCGGGCGGCATGTCGTGCGCCGCCTTCAACTCACCGACCTGTTGGGTGGCCTTGAAGCGCTCCGCGAGGAGGTGCACCAGGGCCGCGTCCAGGTTGTCGATGCTGCCGCGCAGGTGGCGCAGCCGCTGCAGGGCGGCCGTGTCGTCCGCGTGTCCGTCGTCCATCCGACCAGCCTAACCAGCGCGACGCCGGTCAGTCGGCACGTCCCGTGGCGGCGACGGTCACCCCGAGACCGATCATCGCCAGTCCCCCCGCACCGCCGACCAGCGACAGACGGCGCGGGGAACGGGCGAACCACGAACGCGCCGCAGCGGCCGCGAGGCCCATGGTGCTGTCCGAGACCAGGGCGATCGCGTTGAAGACCAGGCCCAGCAGCAGCATCTGCACGGTGACATGGCCGGCCGGACGGTCGACGAACTGCGGCAGCACCGCCGCGTAGAACACCATCGTCTTGGGGTTCGACACCCCGACCACGAAGCCCTCGCCGAGCGTGCGCAGCACGCCGCGCGCCGCCCCCGCGTCCCCCGGCGCCATGGCGAGGTCCCCGCGCCGCCGCAACGCCTTGACGCCCAGGTGCACCAGGTAGGCGGCGCCGGCCAGCTTCAGGGCCGCGAACAGCAGCGCCGAGCGCTCGACGACCGGGCCCACGCCGAGGGCGACCGCGACCACCGCGACGTACGAGCCCAGTGTGTTGCCGGCGACGGAGGTCAGCGCGACGCGCCGCCCGTGGGCGAGCGCGCGACCGATGACGAAGAGGACGCTGGGCCCGGGGATCACCACGAGCACCAGGGACACCACGGCGAATGCGACCAGCCGGTCGAGGGACACCATGGCCGGAGGCTAATCGGGTATATCTTCCGGCGCACCGCATTTTGCGCGGGTACGAGGAGGCGGGATCGATCATGAGTGAGCCGCAGGGCGAGCAGCTGGAAGCGGTACGGGCCCGACGGGAGGAGCTGCGCGGGAGGTACCTGCACCAGCCGGGGTCGCGACCGGCGACGAGGGCGGCGGGGGTGCACCACGTGGCGTTCATCTGCCGGGACGTCGAGGAGACCATCCGCTTCTACCAGGAGTTCCTGGGCTTCCCGCTGGTGGAGCTGGTCGAGAACCGGGACTACGCGGGCTCGAGCCACTTCTTCTTCGACATCGGCCACGACAACCTGCTGGGGTTCTTCGACTTCCCCGGCCACGAGCACCCCGAGCACCACGAGACCATCGGGGGGCTGCAGCACCTGGCGCTGTCGGTGACCGCGGAGCAGTTCGCCGAGGCCAGGCGACGGCTGGACGAGGCCGGGACGGACTACCTCGGGCCCGACCGGGGCGTGGAGGACAGCCTCTACATCCGCGATCCCAACGGGGTCAACGTGGAGCTGTACCGGGAGCGGCTCGGGTATTTCGACGGCAAGCCGCTGCTCTGAGCGGCGCCGGCGGGTGGGGCGCGCGGGCCCCGCGGGGCGGGGCCGAAGTCACTCCTCCTGCGACCGCTGGTGGTAGGAGGTCCTGGTGTGCTCGGTGTGCGCGCGCATGACCTCCTGGGCCCGCTCACCGTCACGACCCGCGATGGCGGCGATCAGCTCGCGGTGCTCGCGCCAGGACTGCATGCCGCGCTGCCGGGCGACAGGGGTGTAGTACCAGCGCACACGCCGCTCCACCTGCCGGGCGAGTTCGGCGAGCACCGCGTTCCCCGCGATGTCCATGACGCACGCGTGGAGGGCGGCATTGGCCGCCACGACCGCGTCCACGTCGTCGGCGGCCACGGCCGCCTCCCCTGCCTCGCACAGCTCCTCCAGCCGCTCCAGGCCCTGGGAGGTGGCGTTGGCCGCGGCGAGGCGGGCCGCCTCCGTCTCCAGAAGGGCGCGGACGACCAGGAGTTGGTCGGCCTCCTCGTCGGTGGGCTCGTGGACGAAGGCCCCCTGGGCCGGGCGCAGGTCCACCCACCCCTCGGTGTTGAGCCGCTGCAGGGCCTCGCGCACGGGCTGCCGGGACACCCCGAGGTGGCCGGCGAGTTCCGTCTCCACCAGGTGCCGGCCGGGGGTGAGCGAGCGGGTGATGATCAGCTCGAGCAGCGCCTCGTACACCTGCTCGCGCAGGGGTCCCGGACGCTGGAGCTTGGGCACGGATCCCTGTGACAGCCCGCTGGACAGCATCGAGGCCCCCAACCTTTCCCGGGGTGAATTGGCTTTCGTCTACAGTCTACGTGCGTCGGCCGCCACGGCGGACACCGCGGCCGCGCCGTGAGGCGCGTCACACTCCGCGCGACACCCGCGCCGGTGAGCTGCGAGTCTTCGACGACCCGGGCCGGCGGGCGGTCCGGCTTCGGCGCACCGCCGGTCGGCGGGGACTTTTACGACCCCTTGACCGGCGCAAGACGAATACTGTACACAGTATTCGTCTCCCTCGGTCGGAACCCCCGAGCCGGCGGACTCGTCGAGGCGACCTCGCCGGACTACGGCGCGGTCACCCGTGGCAACCTCTGTATCAAGAGCCGATACGGCTTCCAGCACGTACAGAACCGGGACTGATCGACATGGGACGGGTCACCGAACGACGTCGGGTACTGCGGATCAGGGACGGAGCGGTCGACCACCGGGCGGACACCCTGGTCGCCGAGGAACCACTGGAGATCAGGCTCAACGGCAAGCCACTCGCGATCACGATGCGCACTCCGGGCGACGACTTCGCACTCGCGGCGGGCTTCCTGGTCAGCGAGGGCGTGCTCGGCGGCGCGGCCGAACTGGCGAACATCGTGTACTGCGCGGGCGCGACCGTCGACGGGTCCAACACCTACAACGTGGTCGACGTGCGCCTCGCGCCCGGTGTCCCCGTCCCCGACATCACGCTGGAGCGCAACGTCTACACGACGTCGTCCTGCGGCCTGTGCGGCAAGGCCAGCCTCGACGCCGTACGCACCACCGCCCGTTGGCCCATCGGCGACCCCTCCGTGCTGCGGCTCGAGCCCGCACTGCTGTCCGCGCTGCCGGACCGGCTGCGCGCCGCGCAGCGGGTCTTCGACCGCACCGGCGGTCTGCACGCGGCCGCGCTCTTCACTGCCGACGGCGAACTGCTCGACCTGCGCGAGGACGTCGGCCGCCACAATGCCGTGGACAAGATCATCGGCCGCGCCCTCCAGCAGGACCTGCTGCCGCTCGCCGGGAAGATCCTCATGGTCTCCGGGCGGGCCTCCTTCGAGCTCGCCCAGAAGGCCGTGATGGCCGGCATACCGGTCCTCGCCGCCGTGTCGGCGCCGTCCTCCCTCGCCGTCGACCTCGCCGCCGAGTCCGGACTCACCCTCGTCGGTTTCCTGCGGGGCACCTCCATGAACGTGTACGCGGGCGAAGAGCGGATCGCCCTGCCCGCGCCTGCGGCCGGGCGGGTCTGAACCGTCCCGCACGCGTACACGCGTGCGGGACCGGCCGGCGAGGTTGCGCCCCCTGCGCCGGCCGGTCCCGCCGTACCGATCCCGCCGTACCGATCCCGCCGGCGCCCGGCGCGGACCACGGCACACGAGCCGCGCCGGGCGCCGCTGCTCGCCCCGGACGACCTGCCGCCCTCCGGCTTCGGGTTGCCGCGTCGTCGTGGACGGCGGGAACAACTCCCCGGCCCGGTCGGGCGGTCGCGCCCGCGGCGGCAGAGGGCGCCGTCAGTGCAGCCGTGCCTGCCAGTCCGCGGGGACCTTGCCCGCGGGGCCCGGGGAAGGCTGGTTGTCCGGACGGGAGTTGGGCGGGGGCAGTGCGGGACCGTCGTAGTACTCCTCGGTCTCGACGTTCCAGTACCAGTCCTCGCCGGGCTCGAAGCTGGTGATGAACGGGTGGCCGGTCTCCCGCGCGTGCCGCGTGGCGTGCTGGGAGGGCGACGAGTCGCAACAGCCGATGTGCCCGCACTGCGCGCAGCGGCGCAGGTGGAGCCACCAGCCGGGCCCGTGGCCGGCGCCGCAGTCGGCGCACCCGTCGCCGCTCGGCTTGGACGTGGGGTCGATACCGGGGATCGTGACGTCGTCCGCCATGGTGGCCCGCCTCCTTAACCGCGATCACGTTCTCCTGGCATGCTAACCGTCCTCACCTGCCGCCACCGGGTGAAGCGGGACGGCTTCCCCCGCCCCGGGGCCCTGGTGCGGACCGCGCCTCCCGCTTTCCGCGGCGCCCCGGCACGAGGCGCGGATGCCGGACGAGGGCCCGCGTGCGCCGCAGGCGGCCGGGTTCGCGCAGCCACCCCGGCGGCCGGACCAGCGGCGCGTCCGCGGTATCTCGTCATGGGCCTCGGTCCCGGGCGGCAGGCCGGGCGGTGGTTCGTGCACCGGTCGTCCAGGTCATTGACGAGGCGCCACAACACCGTCCAGCGCCCGCGACAGACGGGCCAGCCACTGCGCGGCCGTGCCCGTCACGTCGGGGTGGGAGGCGCGGAAGGCGTCCCAGTCGACCAAGTGCGGGGCGACCTCGGCGAGGCGGGACGCCGACGCCGGGTGGCCGGGTCCGCGGGCCGTCACCCGGCGCAGCAGGCGCGGGGAGAGGGTGGTGCCGGGCGCCTCGGCGAGGAAGACCGCGTCGTAGAGGTCCTTGCCCCGGGCGCGGCCCCCGGCGGCGGCGTCGGCCTGGAGCCACAGCAGCTTCCAGGCGAGGGAGAGTGCGCGGCTCGAGGTGAGCAGCACGGCAGGGGGGCCGCCGTCGCCCCGCGGCACGGCGGTCAGGACGGGGGCCTCCGGGAGCCGCTCGTCGCGGGCGAAGTCCAGGCTCACTTCGCCCGGGGGCAGTCCTTCCGCGTGCCAGGGGACGACGAGGCGCACGCCGGGGGTGTCGTACTGTGCGTAGGCCCAACTGCCGTCCCTCCCGGGCGCCCTCCGCATCGAGACGCACGCCGGGGGCGGCGTCGGGGTGGGCCCGGACCAGTGCCAGCAGTTCGCCTGGCGGGCCGTCGGAAATTTCGGGCCGCGGGTCCACGATCCAGTGCAGGCCCTCGGGCGGGACGTGCGCCCGCTGCCCGCCGGTGCCGAACTCCTCGTCCGTCCAGATCTCGGGACGGGCGGCGCCGTCGGCGGCCTCCGGCCACTGCTGCACGGTGGCCAGTTCGTCGACGTACGGGTACGGGTGGAGCGGCTCGATCGGCACCCCCAGGGAGGGCGGGACGATCCAGTCGAGGTCGCCCGGTTCGCGGGCGGCGGCGCCGACCCAGGCCGGCATCACCATGCTGCCGCGCAGGACAAGGAAATCGGCCAGCGGTGACCGTGCGACGAGACCCAGCAGGTGGTCGAGGACGGCGCGTCGGGCGAGGGCCGCGGGGTCCGGCCGGGCAGAGGGGATCACGGCGCCTTTTCGGTTTCGGAGGATGAAACGGCTTGGCCGGGAGCCCGTCGCGGGTCCCGGCCGGGACGGTAGCCGCTTTACAGGTAACCGCCACTCACGCGGCAGATCCTATGAGCAGCCATATATGTCATGTATGGCGATGGGAGGCCGAAGGGGGGCTCTGGGACCCTTTTCGCCCAGGTGGCCGTGTCCGCGCCGCTCCCGCCGGAAGCCAGGCTGCAGGTGGGGACCGGGGTTCACCGTCTGGACGGCGGCAGGGTGCGGTGGCCGGGGGTCGTCGACCGGGCCGCCGGGGCCGGCGCCTCACACCCTGTCCACGTCGCTGTCGCCGCCGATTACCTCACCGTCCGGTGCCCAAAATCTGTGTTGGCCGGAGTAGACATTGGGCGGCGGTGTGGTTATTGTTTCTCTCGTAGCCCAGAGAGACAGAAGGGCCTGGCAGAGACGAACTACCAGGCAGCAGTACCCGCAGTTGCAGTTCGCAGGACGGTGCGGTTACGGAGTCTCGAAGCCAGGGTTGTTGCAGGACGGCGACGGGACTGGGACCGGACCGGGTGGCCCGCAGTGATCAGGGGCTGCCATGAGCAGTACTGCAGTTGACGCAGTGGCGGTACCTGCAGTAAGTGCAGTTCGCAGTACCCAGCAGTGAAGTCAGTGGGCAGTACCTCGGTGAAGGCGTCGGGCTGCGGACGCGCGCACCGGGAATTCGGCAGTGGGTTCCACGCCAGAGCAGACGCAGGACGGGCAACGGGGCCGGCTGCCGAAGAGTGGCGCTGTCGCAGGCCACCGAGCAGTTCGCATCACCAGCAGTACACGCAGTACCAGTAGTACGCAGTCCCCCTGTATGCAAGCAGATGATCACCGAGGGAAGAACGGAGGAGCCGAGCGCCATCAGGATCGCCCGGGCGAGCAGTACGAATCCCGGGTACCGCAGGACATCGATAGTGAGGTGGTCTCCGGTCACGCAACCGCGATCCCCGCACCCCCGGCAGCATTCCGGTCGGGTCTGCGGAAACAGA